>NZ_JBYHFS010000003.1:0-453519 GCF_057669685.1 Leifsonia sp. Y878
CGCCGAGAGTCGCCGTTTGTGCCGAGAGTCGCCGTTGTAACGGCGACTCTCGGCACAAACGGCGATTCTCAGGAGAGCTGGCAGCCAAGCGGATGCGCGAACGACGTGAAGTGATGCGTCAGCCGCGCGGTTTGAGTCTCACGGTCGGCAGCGTCGGTGCCGGCAGCGGCGCGCCCGGGTAGCCGACCACGGTGCCGAACCGTCCCTCGTCTGAGCGCCCCGTTTCGGAGCGGTCGACGCCGACACCGTCTGCGGTACCAGCGAAACCGTCTGGGGTACCAGCGAAGCGGATGTCGTCAGCTGCGGCTGAGCTGGCGGCATCCGTTTCGCCGATCACGTCTGACTGCCACTCGGCCCTGAATGCCTCGATCTCGTCGTGGGTGCGGCCGATGAAGTTCCACCACATCACGATCTGCTCTGCCAGGGGCGCGCCGCCGATGAGCAGCACGCGGGCGGGCGCTGGGCCGCTCGCGATGACGAGGGTCTCGGCGCCGGGAGGCCGGTAGCCGATGGAGTGCAGGGGAACGACCTCGTCATCGACGGTGACCGCACCGGAATCGACGAGCACGCCGTGCTCGAAATCCGGATCGACCGGGAGAGCGATCTCGGTGTGTGGCGGCAGATCGATCTGGGCGCCGACGAGGGGACTGAACGTCGTCGCGGGGGACTGCTGGCCGAGCAGGCTGCCGATAAAGACGCTGATACTCGCGCCCTGGTGAGAAATGACGGGAGGGGCATAGCTCTCGAAGAAGGGAGCGACGTGCCTGGCGGAATCCGGAAGCGCGGTCCACAGCTGGGCGCCGTGCAGAACGGTGGTGGCCGGAAGCGAGACTTCGGAGTGTTGCACACCGCGACCGGCCGTCATCAGATTGAGCTCGCCCGGACGCACGATGGCGTGCGCGCCGGTGGAATCGCGGTGCTCGATGTCGCCGGCGAACAGCCAGCTGACGGTCTGCAGGCCGGTGTGGGGGTGCGGGGGCACGTTCATGCCGCGGGTGGCGACGTCATCGGGGCCGTAGTGGTCGACGAAGCACCACGCACCGATCAGCGAACGGGAACGCTGCGGCAGCGTGCGGCGCACGGTCATCGCGCGCGGACCGCCGAGTGGAACCATGCGCGGCTCGAGAATCTCGATGCCGTCGGTCACGGCAGGGCTGTCGAGGCAGATGCGCTCAACGGGTTCGGTCTCGAGATTGCTCATGACGGCAGCCTATTCGCCCGGTGCTCATCCGTCTGCGGTGCGGCACTCATGGTCGGCGGTGAATGAAGTCAGCGGATGTCCGCTCCGGCGGCGGCGCCATATCCACGGTAAGAGTGGGTCAGCTGTGGGTCAGCTGCGCCTCTCGGTCTCGGCTGGCCCATCCGTTGTTCGCGGTAGAGGCAGGGTGGGACCGGTCGCAGCCTGTGCTGGTGCCTGCGGCGACACAACCGGCAGCCCGTCGAGAACCTCTGTGGTGCGGTTGGCTGCAGCGTCGGCATCCGCTTGAGGTGCCACCGACCCCCCAGCTGACGCCGAAACCGACCCCTCAGCTGCCGAAGCCGACGCCTCGGCCGGCGGAGTCGTGGCCCCGTGCCCGCCGCGCCCGCCATGACCACGAGGGCCGCCACGGCCACCGTGCGTGCCGTCGCCCGGCGCTGCCGGAGCCGCCGGATCGGTCGAAACAGGGCGCAGTAGGAGTTCGAGCAGCAGTATCAGGATCAGCGCGATGACGGCCGTCCAGATGATCACCGGCACGGCGAGCGGACGCCAGAACAGGATGACGGCCGCAACGCACAGGGCGATGATGACCCGAATCCAGCGCCGTCCGCGGTAGAGGAACTCGCCGAACCGACCCGTGGTGATGCCGTTGCGCTCTGCGCTGGTCCGCAGCTTGGCGGCGGTGGAGACCGTCGCCCGACGGATGCTAGCTGAGCCGCGGAACGGGCCGGCCAGGTACGCCACTATCGCCAGTCCAATGCCGACGACACCCACTGAGATTGTTGTATTGGTGATGAACGGCAGTATGGCGTCATAGATGGCGCGTGCGGCGTTAGAGGGGATATACGCGGGCGCCACAGAGCCCACAAACAGCACGCGCCCAACTGCGATGCCGCTGCCGAGGATCAGCATCATGACAGCGAGTCCGACGCCGGTCCAGATCAGGGCACGAGCCCGTTTCCTGGCGATCAACACGCCGGCGGCCATGAGCACGATGCTGATGATCGGCAGCCAGTAGCCCAGCGCGTTGAGGATCGTGTACCCGGTCCTGGCCTGGAGCAGGCCATCGGCTTGGGCGATCACGATCGTGCGATCGACCTCTGGAATATTCGAGGCGAAGGTGAGCCCCTGCGACACCAGTTGATCCTTCACGGCGGCGATGACGGGTTTCAACTGGATGCCCAGTTCACCCTTGTCGTTCAAGACCAGCGCTCCAGAGGTGTCACCTTCCAACACGTTGAGAAGCTGAGTGTGAGTGACCTGCAGCGTCCGTTGCCACAGCTCGGCGAAGGCAGGCGATTCAATCACCCGCTCTGTGGCGCTCCGTACCAGGGATTGCATGCCCTCAACGGCTGGTTGCTTCAGCAGTTGCAGTGCCGCCGCTGCGCGAGGCGGCAGGTTCAGCGACGCGATGCCGTCGAAGACGTCTGTGGCAATCGACTCAAAGTCAACGTTTTCATTGACGACCTTGACGATCTCATCGACAAGAACGGCCTGCACGGCTGGATCCTCTGCCAACGGGCCGAGCGTCTCGACGAACCGCGTCGTATCCGTGACTTCGGCCTTGACCCAGGACGCGACGACGGCCGTCGGCGCCAGGAGCAGACCGAGAAGGATGAGAATGAAGGCCACGGGAGCACGCCACCGCCCTGGATGGGGCGGCGCTGGCGCGAGCACGACTGGAGGTGCACCGCTGACTAGTTGCGCGCGAAGCCGTTCGTTCTCTGCGAGCAACTGCGCGACCCTGTCGTCGGCACTGATCTGGTGATCTGGACCGATCTGATCTTCTGGCCTGTCGAGGTTCGCCATCTGAATGCTCCATCCAGGTCGCCGGGGTCGACGATGTTTATCACTGAGAGTGCCACTATCGCGCATATGGGGCAACGCGCGCGCGTCTTAAGTTGATACTTGCTCGGGGAATACTGCCAGGACCATCACGCCGGGAGCGAACAGGGGCATGCAAGAGGGCAAACGCTGGTTACTCTCGATGTATCGGCACCATAACTGCCCAGGTGCTAAGGGAGTATTCATATGTTTGAGAGATTTACCGACCGAGCTCGTCGCGTCGTCGTTTTGGCCCAGGAAGAGGCCAAGATGCTCAACCACAACTACATCGGTACTGAGCACATTCTGCTCGGACTGATCCATGAGGGTGAGGGTGTCGCGGCGAAGGCTCTGGAGAGCCTTGGCATTTCCCTCGACGCTGTGCGCGAGCAGGTCCAGGACATCATCGGTCAGGGCCAGCAGCAGCCGACCGGACACATCCCCTTCACTCCGCGTGCCAAGAAGGTGCTTGAGCTGAGCCTCCGTGAGGCGTTGCAGCTCGGCCACAACTACATTGGCACCGAACACATTCTTCTCGGCCTGATCCGCGAGGGCGAGGGCGTCGCAGCCCAGGTACTCGTCAAGCTCGGCGCCGACCTCAACCGGGTGCGCCAGCAGGTCATCCAGCTTCTCTCTGGCTACCAGGGCAAGGAGCAGGTACAGGTCGGAGCGAACGAGCAGTCCGGATCCCAGGCGGGCAGCCAGGTTCTCGACCAGTTCGGTCGCAACCTCACGCAGGCCGCGCGCGACAACAAGCTCGACCCGGTCATCGGCCGTGAGAAGGAAATCGAGCGGGTCATGCAGATCCTGTCTCGCCGTTCCAAGAACAACCCTGTTCTCATCGGTGAGCCCGGCGTCGGTAAGACCGCTGTGGTTGAAGGACTGGCCCAGGCCATCGTCAAGGGCGATGTGCCTGAGACGCTGAAGGACAAGCAGCTCTACTCGCTTGACCTCGGTTCGCTCATCGCCGGTAGCCGCTACCGCGGTGACTTCGAAGAGCGCCTGAAGAAGGTCACCAAGGAGATCCGCACGCGCGGTGACATCATCGTCTTCATCGACGAGATCCACACGCTCGTCGGAGCCGGTGCCGCTGAAGGTGCCATCGACGCTGCCAGCATCCTGAAGCCGCTGCTTGCCCGCGGCGAGCTGCAGACCATCGGTGCGACCACGCTCGACGAGTACCGCAAGCACTTCGAGAAGGATGCCGCGCTTGAGCGCCGCTTCCAGCCGATCCAGGTTGCGGAGCCGTCGCTGGCCCACACCATCAACATCCTCAAGGGTCTGCGCGACCGGTACGAGGCACACCACAAGGTGTCCATCACGGATGGCGCACTCGTGGCTGCCGCGAACCTGTCAGACCGCTACGTGTCTGACCGCTTCCTGCCCGACAAGGCCATTGACCTGATCGATGAGGCCGGCGCTCGCCTGCGCCTGTCGATCCTGTCGAGCCCCCCAGAGCTGCGCGAATTCGACGAGAAGATCGCCGTGGTTCGCTCCGCCAAGGAAACCGCAATTGAAGACCAGGACTTCGAGAAGGCTGCCAGCCTGCGCGATGAGGAGAAGAACCTCCTCGGCGAGCGTCTGCGCCTCGAGAAGAAGTGGAAGTCAGGCGACGTCAAGACGACAGCTGTCGTCGACGAGGGCCTGATCGCAGAGGTGCTCGCCCAGGCGACCGGCATCCCCGTGTTCAAGCTCACCGAAGAAGAGTCCTCGCGCCTCGTCTTCATGGAGAAGGCACTGCACCAGCGCGTCATCGGTCAGGAAGAGGCCATCTCGGCGCTCTCCAAGACCATCCGTCGCACCCGTGCCGGCCTGAAGGACCCGAAGCGTCCCTCCGGCTCGTTCATCTTCGCCGGCCCGACCGGTGTCGGAAAGACCGAGCTCGCCAAGGCACTCGCTGAGTTCCTGTTCGACGACGAAGCCGCCATGATCTCGCTCGACATGAGTGAGTACGGCGAGAAGCACACGGTCTCACGACTGTTCGGTGCTCCTCCCGGATTCGTCGGCTTCGAAGAGGGCGGCCAGCTCACCGAGAAGGTGCGCCGCAAGCCGTTCAGCGTCGTGCTGTTCGACGAGATCGAGAAGGCGCACCCCGACATCTTCAACTCGCTCCTCCAGATTCTGGAAGAGGGACGCCTGACGGATGGCCAGGGTCGCGTGATCGACTTCAAGAACACCGTGATCATCATGACCACCAACCTCGGTACGAGGGACATCAGCGGCTCGCCCGTTGGCTTCCAGCTCGAGGGCGACACGGCCACCAGCTACGACCGCATGCGCGGCAAGGTGAACGAGGAACTGAAGAAGCACTTCAAGCCCGAGTTCCTGAACCGTGTTGACGAGATCATCGTCTTCCCGCAGCTGTCGAAGCCCGAACTGTTGCAGATCGTCGACCTGTTCATCAAGCGCCTCAGCGAGCGGATGCTTGACCGCGACATGACCGTCGAGCTCACGCAGTCCGCCAAGGAGCGCCTCATCGAGGTCGGCTTCGACCCGACACTGGGTGCTCGTCCGCTGCGTCGTGCGATCCAGCACGAGGTGGAAGACCGCCTCTCAGAGAAGATCCTGCACGGCGAGCTGAACGCTGGCGACCACGTGCACGTCGACTTCAAGGACGGCGAATTCGTCTTCACCACGTCGGCGCGTGAGAATGCGGTTTCGGTCGGTGTCAACTCATCCGCTGCCATCGGCACGGGTCCGGTGACGCCAGACCTCGCTATCTCAAGCGACTAGGCACACACTCACTGAGTTGCACGAAGGGCCCGGCGGTTTCGACCGCCGGGCCCTTTCGCGTGCCCGGCACCCGCTGCGCTCGCTCCTCGACCAACGGGGTTGGCCAGCGCTCCTAGACTGAACGTGCACGGAACACTTGCAGCGATGAAAGGACGGTGGGCGTGAACGATCAGGGGTATTCGGTACGACGAGCGCGCACCAGCGATGTGCCGCGCATCAAGGAGCTCGTCGAGCCTCTGGTGCAGAAGCGCATCCTCCTCGGCAAGGAGACCGTTGTCTTCTACGAGGCCGTCCAGGAGTTTCGCGTGGCTGAGGACGCCAACGGAGCGCTGATCGGCTGCGGCGCCCTGCACGTGATGTGGGAGGACCTCGGCGAGGTACGCACTCTCGCCGTGGAGGAACACTGGCTCGGCAAAGGCGTCGGCCACGCCATCATCGACCGCCTCGAAGATGACGCCCGCGAGCTTGGACTCAGCCGCTTGTTCTGCCTGACCTTCGAGGTCGGCTTCTTCAGCCGCCACGGCTTCGTCGATATGGGAACCGAGACCGTTGACCCGTCGATTTACGCCGAACTCGTGCGCTCTCCCGACGAAGGTGTCGCCGAGTTCCTCGACCTGGCCAGGGTGAAGCCGAACACCCTGGGCAACACTCGAATGGTCAAGCGTCTCTAGCAGCGCCTCAACACGGCTTTCGCTGTGAATCTGCAGGGCTGGGGGCACACGCGTCGGTGAACCACCGCGCAAATGACCGGTGTTCGTCTGGCACAGACATACTCTGATGTCATGTCGACGATCAAGCATCCGGTCGGCCCCCAGTCCAGCAATGTGTACTGGCGCCGACGTCTCGTAGTTGGCCTCGGTCTTCTGGCCGTTCTGGTCATCATCATTCTCATCATCGTGCGCCCCGGCTCCAGCACGGGCGACCCGGTCAGCACCACCTCGCCCGCCGCGACCGAGCAGGCCACAGACGCCCAAACGGATGCCGCAACGCCGCCGGCATCGGGCAGTGCGTCGGGCACCTGCAACCCGAACACCATCCAGGTTGACGCCATCACCGACGCTGATTCGTATGACCCAGGGCTCCTGCCGCAGCTCACGCTGAGCATCACCAATACGGGTCCGGCTCCCTGCACAATCAACGCGGGAACGGCCGCCCAGGTCTTCACGATTTCGAGCGGTGACGATGTCTACTGGACCTCGACCGATTGCCAGACGGATGCCACGGACGCCGACGTCACCCTGGAACCGGGTGTCGCGGTGAGCTCGTCCGAAGCGATCGCCTGGGACCGTACCCGCTCGGCCAAAGACACCTGCGATGCATCCCGCGATGCCGCCCCGGGCGGTGGAGCGTCGTACTACCTCACCGTGAGTGTTGATGGCGTGGAGTCAGAGTCACCGACGCAGTTCCTGCTCTACTAACGCAGCGGACCGCGCCCGTTCGTCGAGCGACCTCGCCGCAGTGACGCTGCTGGATGCCGACACGGTTTCGCTATCCGCTCAACGAGCCCGCACGCCGGGCACCGACTGGAGTGCGCCGGATAGGCTGGTCTCATGGCACCCAAGTCGCGCAAGCCCTCCAGAGCAGTCTCGAAAAAGAAGGGGCTGAAGCGACCCCTCCAGTTCCGTTCAGAGGCGTTGGCCCAGGCCCTCGAACGCCAGGATATGGCGGCCGTCGCCTTCGCGCTCCGCAACGGAAATACGGTTGTGCCGTTGAAGAAGGCCGCCGACAAGGACCGCCCGCTGGAGCCCGGCGAAATCTGGACGTACCGCGACCCCGCCACCGAAGAGGTTGCCCTGCTGCTGTTCAGCGATGCGGCACACAAGCCCGCCAACCTGCCGCCCGCTGTCGGTCTGCAGAGCCCGCAGTGGCTGGCCTCATTCCTCACCGCGCACGCCGATGAGATCACCACCGTCTTCCTCGACATCGCCGGTCCGCACCCGATGCAGGCCTCGCCCGCCGAGTTGCTGGGTGCGCTCGGTCCGCTGCCGGTGGACTTCAAAGCGGATGCCGACGATGCGGTGCTCGCGGCCCTCGACGACTTCGACGAAGAGGACACCGCGGCGGAGGACGCAGGCGACGTGGCTGATGACGCGGACGGGACTGACACCGGCGACGACGCCACACCGAGCCCCGACAAGGCCTGATCCGTCTCCACCCTTCTTTGCCGCCCCCGCTGATTGAGGAGCGCCCGAGGAACGAGGTCGCGTCTCGAAATGACCCCCGGCCGTGTGATCACACCGCGTGCGGCTCTCCCGTCCTTGTGGACGCCCTTGCCCGCTGCCATACTCGCTGACTAAGGGGGATGTTATGGACGTGGGCTCGGTCGTAATCGCAATCATCGTTGGCGTGGTTTTCCTCGCCCTCGTGCTCTATGTGTTCGGCACACTCTTCGCTGCGCCGATGGAGCCCATCGAACGTGTGCTCTGGGTGGTGGTGATCCTGGCCTTCCCATTCTTTGGCGCGCTGATTTGGCTGTCGTGGGGACAGGATTCGATCAAGCAGCGCAAGCTCCGCGCCGGCATCGAGAACTAGCTAGAACGCGCGGTCGAGCTCGGCGTCCCGCGCACTTGCGCCGCTCATCAGTGCGCGACCGACGGCCGTGCTGATCGTCACACTGGTGGCGTCGATGCGGTGGGTGAAGCCGAGCCGGGTTCCTTCTGCCGCACGCTGCTTGGCCGCGGTCACCGGGCGGATCTCACCGGCCAGGCTGATCTCCCCGAACGCCGCAATGTGGTGCGCGATGGGCTTGTCGCGCGCGGCCGATGCAATGGCCAGCGCGATCGCGAGGTCGGCTGCCGGTTCGGTGAGGCGCACGCCGCCGACGGTGGAGACGTAGACGTCCTGGTCGGACAGTTTGATGCCCGCACGCTTCTCCAGCACGGCGAGCAGCATGGCAACACGGGACGGATCCACGCCGTTCGTGACCCGCCGCGGGTTGGGCGCAGTGGTGGGCGAAACGAGCGCCTGCACTTCAACGGGCATAGCCCTGCGGCCCTCGAGCGCGACGGTGACACACGTGCCAGAGACCGGCGCCGTGCCGCGGCTGAGGAACAGCCCGCTGGGGTCGGCGACCTCTGCGATACCGTCACCGGTCATTTCAAAGCAGCCCACCTCATCCGTTGGGCCAAAGCGGTTCTTGAGCGCTCGGATGAACCGCAGGGCGGTCTGGCGGTCACCCTCGAACTGGCAGACCACGTCGACGATGTGCTCCAGCAGCCGGGGGCCGGCGATGGAGCCGTCTTTGGTGACGTGACCGACGAGCAGGATGGGCAGGTCACGGTCTTTGGCGACGCGGATGAGCGTGGAGGCCACCTCGCGCACCTGGGCTGGCTGGCCGGGGAGGCCATCGGAGAGGGCGCTGGCGACGGTCTGCACGGAGTCGACGATGACGAGGTCTGGTTTGACGGCGTCGATCTGGCCGAGGATGGTGCCGAGGTCGGTCTCGGAGGTGAGGAAGAGCTCTGGCTGGAGGGCCCCGGTGCGTTCGGCTCGCAAGCGCACCTGGCTGACGGATTCTTCGGCGCTGACGTAGAGCACCCGCGACTTGGCAGCTGCGGCCTTCGACGCCACCTCGAGCAGCAGGGTGGACTTGCCGACGCCGGGCTCGCCGCTCAGCAGGATGACGGCGCCGGGGACGATGCCGCCGCCGAGCACGCGGTCGAACTCATCAATGCCGCTCGGCCAGTGCTCAACCGCGGTGGTGTCGACGTGGGTGATGGGACGGGCAACGTTGGCGCCGGCGACGGCGGTGGCCTTGACGGCGCGGCCGAGGCCGGCCTTCTCGACGACGTCTGTCACGGTGCCCCACTGCTGGCATTCGCCGCAGCGGCCGGCCCATTTTGCGGTGGCCCAGCCACACTCAGTACAGCGGAAGTTTGATGCGGGCTTAGCCATACTTCAGAGCCTAGTTCTGGCCGCTGACACTCTCGGTCAGCGGGAGATGCGGTGGAGTCTCGTCGGCCGGGCGTGCCTGGGGAAAGCGCGCGGCGACATCCGCACTGAGGGCAGGCAGGAATGCCTCTGCCCACACCCGGTAGCCGCGGTCGTTGGGGTGGAACATGTCGTTCGCGAACTGGGTGGCGACACTGCGGAGGCCCTGCCGATGCGTGGTGGCGTGCAGCGGGGCAACGGTGAGCCCGTGCTCGGCGGCCACGCGGCGCACGATCTGGTTGGCCACGGCAACCTTGCGTTCGTTGGGCGGCAGGTGGAAGCAGGGCAGGTCGGCGACGATGGCGTGCTCTGGCAGCGCGGCGAAGATCTCACGGATGCCGCTCTCGAAGACCTCTGCATCCCAATTCGCGATGTCGTTGGCGCCAATGGCGACGGTGACAATGTCGGGCTGCAGTTTCACGAACCGGGGGAGCTGGTCGCGCACGGCGAGGGCGACGGTGGCGCCGGACACGCTGAGGTTGAGCACGCGTACCGTGCGGTTCGTCAGGAGTCGGATGTGGTCGGCCAGCAGCCCGACATAGCCGCGGTTGGGGGCGCTGGCGCCGATTCCCTGCCCGGCGCTGTCGCCGATGGCGACGTAGAGCAGTTCGCCCTTCTCCTTGGCGTGATCGCGCCACCATTTCGAGTTGATGGGCAGCGTCTCATTGAGCACCACCGCGTTTTCGGCGATACGGCGGCGGAACTCGCGATAGCCGGCGCGGGCGGCGTAGCCCAGGCCGATGGCGGCGCCCAGGGAGCCGGCGGTGACGGCGAGATTTCGGAGTGGTCGTTGAACGGATGTCACTAGCCGAGAGTACAGCGGACGGCTGACAGTGGGCGGTCAGTGGAGTTGGGGCTTGGTCCAGGCTGTCGCCGAGGCCACGGCACGCAAAACGCTCGATTCGCTCCCGAGCGGCTTTCTCAACTAGAATCGTCCTCGGTACCGTGTCCGAGCGGCCGAAGGTGCAACTCTCGAAAAGTTGTGTGGGGGAGACTCCACCGTGGGTTCAAATCCCACCGGTACCGCCACAGAAAACCCCCTGCTTCCCTTGTAAACACTGGGAAGCAGGGGGTTTTTGTTTGCCGCGATTGACCCAGCGGTAACACAGCGGTAACGAAGCATCTGTGAGCAAGTGCGAGTTGAAGCATGCGGTACGTGGTGACCCGCTCGACTGGCGGGTAGCAGGTACCGGCCTGGCGAAGATCTCCATGGTGCGCCGTGGCGGCTCGAGAGCGGCCGATTCAAGGTCCTCGCAGCGGTCACCGCGTCGAGCGTGCGCTGCTGGTGAGCGCAGAGAGATACGCGGCCTCGACGTGCCCAACGTGTGTGGGAGCGCGCTGTGCGGCTGATGTCTTCCAAATGCACACCCGTACACTTTTTCTCTCGTCGAAATGTGTACGCGTCTGGAGACTGTGCAACCCATACGAGACAAGGGAAGCGAGCTCATCCAGCATCAAGCGTCGTACACATCCTCGCGACGACAACTCAAGTTCAGGAACCCCCGGGTGCGCATGAATTCAACGGAGTGGGGGGAAGGGTGCACATCTGTACACATACTTCTGGTGGGTGGGAGCAAAATCGCAAAGGTTTGAAAAGCGGCGGTACAAACGGCACACGCGGTACAGCCATGCGAGATCCGCGGAAATCCGGGGAAATTCGCATGGAATGTGTGCCTTGCTGGCTTCAAAATAGGGGCTGGAAAAAAGGTATTTTCCTGTTTGGCTGAAGACCGGCTCATGGCTCCCGCCACAACTGCTCGCAGGGGAGTGCTAGCGCCCTGTCGATTGGTTCAGGGAATCGGGCGCACCTTGGCAACGCGCACCTGACTATGAGGCGCGGACACCCATGCCCGAAACAGTAGTCGGCTCAGGCTCACAGTCACCGCCGCACGCTGGGCACGTTCGGTAACTCTCATCCTTGGGCACTCGGATCACTGCACCGTCGGGGCCCTCGAGCTCAGCCTACGCAGGGGCCACTCTGGCCTGTCAAGCATTTCAGGGATTACCAGCACCAGCTCGCTCGGCAGCTCAAAAGTACGTTGACCGTGCTGCACCGAACTCGCCAGGCAGCAGGGGTCACCACAGTTCAGCTCAGAAAAACCTTCGGGCCGAGCATCGGCAGTGGCCTTCCGGGTGGACTCGGGTGCCTTGGATTATCCTCGTTGGTCAGAGGATCCCACGTGAACACCCGGACGCCCATCCGATCGAGCAGCGCCTGGACGTCGACCTTCGCCCGTCTCAGCGTTGCGTGCGGCATATTTCCCCATGCACCGAGCACCTCGGTCGCGCCATGAAGTAGAAGCACTTGTTCGATCGCAGCGCAGTTCAGTGCCGACAGGGTCGCATCGAACTCAGTAAGCTTGCTCGGCTTGGGGGATCGCTCTGGATAGAGGTTGAGCATGATCCAGCCGGTATAGCCGTGACGCTCGCTGGCTTCGATGATCCGATTGACCGTCTTGTCGGCTTGTGACTCTTGCGCATGCGATGGGTTCATGCCGATCACGATGAGTGGTTGGGTGTCGACGGCTACGTTTGCGACGTTCCCCAAAGCAAGACGGTGTGACAGCATGCCTGGATTCGGCTCCCAGAAGTCGGGCTCCTGCCCAGCCGGGTATTTGATCTTCATGAATGTGCCTTTGCTTCTTTAAGCGGGGTTACTGTGCGAGCGTTGACGAGCGGGGACTCACCCTCTACGTATCCAGAAAGTCCCACTCGCTCCCCAGTACCCATCGCAACGCAGAGAGCTTGCCGTTCAGCATGCCAAGTTCAAAATCTGTGTAGGGCCCGAGCTGCCCGGGCTCTGTATACGTCGCTTTGACTCGACTGCGCCCCGGCCCAGCGATGCCCCGCATCCGATCGAGCTCGACCGTGTCTCCGGTCGATTCGAGACGGTAGTCGTGCTCTAGCGAACGGTGGTACCAGATCCGGTCAAAGAGCACCTTCTCCGCGTCTGAAATCTCGCCCAGTCTGCGTGGCTCCTCAAGGAAGTCCAGGTCCGCGAAAAGCTCTTCAATCTCTTCGCCGAAATGTTGGAGGAGAACGCTGTTCAAGCCATTAACGCCGAGCGCATAGGTCGACCCGTCGGCTTCGAATACGTCAGCGATGTCCGCATGAGGTTTCCTCTTGTCACCCGCCGCGTCTGAGAAGTCCTCGCTGTTCGAAGTGACGAACGCGTGCGGGTCTGAACTAACGTCGGCGTCCATTATTGCCATGACGTACAGCTCGATAAGCAGCGCGTCGGCGACGCTGTTGCGCGAGCGATGCAGCGGAGCGCGCTTGTCTAGGCCCCGGCTGACGACAGCCGCGTGCTCGCGCTGAGTAGGCTCCAGGATCAGTCCACCGCGCAGCAGCGCTAGCACGTCGTCGAAGTTGCGGGTGGTCATAGCGCCTATGAGCGGGAGGTCTCTCGCAAGATCTGAGACCATCTCGGCAGCTTGCTGCATGTGAGAGGTTCCGTACTCGTCGAGGTCCTGCTTCATCAGCTTGAACCTTTGATTGATCGTCGCAGTCATTGACTGCTCGATCCGTTCCCGATTTCGCTCGAACTCGTCGACGATCAGGGTGGGGACTAAGAGTCGCACCTCGCCATTGCTCACCAGATGTCGCAGACTTGCGATCCACCGCTGACCATCGCGCCGCTTAGAGAGATCAAGCCAAGTGGAAGTATCTACGAATAAGCTCAGCATGGCCCTAGGCTATCGGGCGACATCGCCTCGGTGGCCTGACAAGATGGGCTAGTCCGGCTGTCGTCCAAGGTACTCAGTCGTCCAGTGGTTCAAGAAGCACCCACGATCGTCCTTGAGGTGCCACAGCCTATGAATCGTTGGTTCAGACAAGATGGATTGGCGCAATGGCTCCATCGCCTCGACGGCTATCTGCCCAAGGCTGCCCAGGATTTGGACCTGACCAGTTGAGTGTCCGAGCAGCAACGGTGCAATGCCGCTCAAAGTGGATTCTCCTGGCTCAGCTGGCTTGCCGAAGTGCACCCCACCTTCGACGTGAGCGTAGTAGCGGATCACGCTCTTCACGGTTAGCTCATTGTCTTCGGCAATGCCGATGACAGTCTTGAGGAACTGTTCGAGATCAGAGGAAGGGGTGTTCTGTCCGCCGATGATCCGCTCACCTCCGATCCCGAGTTGGCGCGGCAATCCCGCAGCGGCAAGCTTGTCCTCGAGCTCATTCCAAGAGCGGATGTGAAATTCAATCGGAACTTCGGGCCGTGTGGCCTTCACTGTGTTGAGTAGGGCCTTCCCATCGGTCAGTAGCTTTCGCAACAGAGGCGCAATACCCAACAGCTCATATCTGGTTCGTGTCTCAGGATTAGTGCTCCGCCGGCGAAGGTCGTCGACCGTCTCGACGAAGAGCCACTCTGCGAGGATCAGTTGCTCGCTGATGTCCTGCGCCATCAGACGACCTCACATTCTTTCTGGGTTGCTTCCTTGAGGACACCTGACACGGTGCCGACAGAGACGCCCACGGCCTCGGCAATAACCCTGATCGACTCGCCCTTTTCTCGACGAGCCAGGATTACTGTGCGCTTGTCCTCATCGACCACACGGGGACGGCCTCCGACCTTCCCTCGCGTGCGTGCGGCTTCCAGGCCGTTCTTGGTCTTCTTCACGATGTCGCGGCGGCGGTCTTCGGCCAGAGCGAACGTGAGGTCAAGCAGGAAGCTGCGCTCCTTGTGCTCGCCGGCGGCAATGCCTTCGAGTACCTTGACGAGGATGCCCTGCTTGAACAGGTCCTCCAAGACGATTAAGCCCTCGATGAGGTTGCGCCCAAGCCGGTCGACCTCTTGTACAGCGAGCATGTCGCCGGGCCGGATGTACTCAAGCGCCGCCTGCAGCCCCGGTCGCTTGTCCAGCTTCAGGCTCCCGCTGACCTTCTCTTCGAAGACCTTGACGCAGATCGGGTCCAGCGCGTCGTGCTGCCGGGCAGTGTCCTGACCCTTAGTGCTTACTCGTACAAGTCCTACCAGTGCCATGACAATAATCCGTTCAATAAACGTGTTCAGTTATTGCTTTCAAGCCTACCTGTTGTTGAACGAGTTGCTGAACGACGTGCGAGCCTGAATTGGGTGTTTTCGAGCACCCTTCAAAAGCATCATCGAACGACCGTTTATTGAACGGTCGTCACCGAGGAAGCAGGCTGTGAAAACGGACTGGCACCGCAGCGAGCGTCCCCCTCCGCTCCACCCGGACCGATACTCTGTGACCATGTCCAAACCTTCGTCACGTGAGCCTGTGCCTCCCGCGCAAGAGAAGGTCGTCATTGCTCGGAGTGGGAACATCTGCGCCTACCCCGGATGTGGACTAACGCTTACTATCGATGCGCACGCCAGTGGAGATCGGCCGAAGGCGACCGGCAAGGTGGCCCACATCTGCGCCGCTAGCCCAGGAGGGCCTCGATACGACGAGGTGATGACGAAGGTGCAGCGCGGTTCGGCAGACAATCTCATCTACCTATGCGGACCTCACCACGACGCCGTGGACTCACAGCTCGAACTCCACACGAAGACGTTCCTGCGGGAAGCCAAGTACGCACATGAGACTCAAGTGGCAAGAGCACTTCGGGCCGGGATTGGTGACGTCAGTTATGAGGAGCTGATTCTGGTGTGCGGCGTCCTCGTGAACGCCACGGTTCCACTAGATGCCACACAAGTTAAAGTCGCCCTGCCCCTTGGCAAAAAGATTGAGCTCAACCAGCTCGGACCGGCATCGGTCGACCGCATCAGCGCGGGCTTATCCCAGGCGCGCCGCGTCGAGAGCTTCATCTCGTTTCAGACGGAGTACACGCCGGGATTCGGCCGGTCGCTCGCTGCGCGCTGCAAGAGCGACTACTACTTGGCGATCGCGGATGGGCTGCTCCCTGACGAGGTTTTCGACTTCCTCGTTCAACGGGCCTCCGACAACGCCGGTTCCAAGGACAGCCCGCGGCTGAGAGCGGCAGCCCTTGCCGTGGTTGCTTATCTTTTCGAAATATGTGAGGTCTTCGAACGTGAGTGAGCTCTTCCCCGACAAATTCACTCCTATCGGCAGGACGCTTGTGGGTGAAGCATCCGTCGTGCTCGCCGTTCTCGGTCGCCGCGGCTTGAGCGTGGGCCAACTGTTTGTCGAGTTTCGGGCTGCTGCACCGACCACGCCATACGATTCGTTCGCCGCTGCCCTGACTCTGCTTTACGGTGCTGGAGTCCTTGACCACAACGAGGGAATCGTGAGGGCTGCCTGATGCTTCTTCGCCTTAGCTCAAATATGCCTGAGTTCATCCCTATCGACTTCAAGCCCGGGTTCAATGCGGTTGTTGCGGAACGAGCTCCGGAATCGACGGAGCAGGACAGCCGCAATGCGCGAGGTAAGTCGACGCTTCTGCTCCTGCTCAACTATGTTTTGGGTGGCAATCTGGATGCGCGACTGCAGCCGCTCGCGGACGATGGCTGGGAGTTTACGCTCGAGTTAGAGATGTTTGGCGGTACGGTTCGCGCGACCCGAGCTCTTGCGGACGGCAAGAAGTTGCCCCTTGTGGCGACTGGGCCAGCAAACGATGTCATCGCATCCTGGCTCAACGAAGGGCAGGTCGCGCTCGACGACTGGAAGGCGCTGCTTGGACTCGCACTATTCCGTTTGGAGCCGCCCGAGGAAAAAGTCACGGGCGGCATTTCCGTTCGTATTTTGCTTTCGTACGTGATTCGTACCGACGCTCCCAAAGACCCGTTGAAGGTGGCGACGATGCAGAGCGCCACCAGCAGCCGCGAACACGTCGCGTTCCTTCTCGACCTCGACTGGATGGTTGTCCGTGAGCTCGCGGATATCGCGAAGGGACTCGAGCAGCTCAAGACAATCACCGGCGCGGCTCGCGATGGACTGGTCGCGACCCTGAGACCGGAAAGTGAGCTGGTGCTTCAGCGTGCAGCGCTTCTGAATGAAGTGGAAGAGTGGGAAAGTCGAGTATCAGGCTTTCGTATCCTCGAGGACCCCAATTCGCTCGTCGCACGTGCGGATGCCCTTACCGCGACGATTTCTGGCCTGCGCGATGACGCCGTCGTCGACGGCCGTATGCGTGCGCTTTACTTCGCCTCGCTCAGCGATGACGCTGACTCGCCCGTCACCGCAATCAGCGTCGAGTCATTGTTTGCTGCAGCGGGTGCGATACTGGCAGACGGTTTCAAGCGTCAGATGCACGACGTCGCCGCATTTCACACCGCCCTGGTCACCAACCGACGCGTTTTCCTTCGAGCAGAGATTGAGACCCTCGACGGCCGTATCGAAGCCCGTAAGGCCGAGCTTTCTCGCTTGGACGAGCAGCGAGACGGAACGCTTCGGGCGCTAGATGCGGGCGGAGCGCTCGAAGAGCTGAACGCCATGCGGAACGAATTGGCCGATGTTCAGGCCCGGGTGGCAGCAGTCGACCTCCAAATCGAGCAGGCACGTGAATTGGTCACCAAGCGAGAGGACCTGAAGCTGCAGCAGTCGACTAGTCGCAAATTGGCGAATGAGCAGCTTGCCGACTCCCGAACGAAGCTGGATCACATCGGACTCCAGTTCAGCCAGAAGATGCACCGCCTATACGGCAAAGACGCAGCGCTCATCGTTGACGTTGACAATGCCGGCTATAAGTTCACCGTCAAAGTGCCGGGCTCCGGGAGCACGGGCGTGGACCGAATGAAGTTGTTTTGCTTCGACCTGACAATGCTTGAAGAAGGCGCCGTCACCTTGCGCCACCCCGACTTTTTGGTGCACGACTCCATCGTGTTCGACGGGGTCGATCCGCGTCAGTTGGCAAAGGCACTCAGATTCGCTCAAGACATGGTGGAGTCGACCGGCGGTCAATACATTTGCACTATCAACAGCAACGACATCCCGGATGAGTTGCTCGGCGAACCCTGGTTCCGGGACGGAGTCGTGCGAACCGTCCTTGACACCGAAGTTGGCGGCCTACTCGGCCGTGATTTTTAGCTCTGTCACGGTCAGGGAAGTCAGCCGTCCATATCGGCAGTAGGTTGAGCAATTGCGATGGGCGAGGAGCACTCAACGGCTTCGGGCTGATGCGCCTGCAGCATGCTTAGCGGCAAAGAAGTCCTCCACTGAGAACACAGGTTTCGTTTCAGGGAGAGAGGTCCCGTCGAGGTCCTGCGTGAGCGCCGCGCGTGGGGACACAGAAGCCCCGTGCCACGAATTGCGACAACGGGGCTTCTGACTTGCTGTGTGGACTGATGCTCTCGGCAGAGGCCATCGACCGAGTCCCTATTTGGCGGCTTCCAGCTCGGCTTCGCCCGGTGCGCCATGGGTTGCGTCGAACCACTCGATGAAGCCGAGAGTGGTGCCCCACTCCTGGGAGATGCGCTCGTGAACCGCGCGCTGGTCGTGCCCGGGGAGGAAGTCGCGATTGCCGGCGACCTCTCCGCCGCATCCACATCCACAGGTCCGAGGTCCGAGGTCCAATGGACGAGGCGGGTAGGTGACTGGGTTGCGGAAGTTGTCGACGGTGGTGCCGATCAGCGCGTCGTAGTCTGCGTCGCCGGGGCCGAGCACTTTCCCTCGTACTGCAAACTTCGTCCGGCCACCATCGGGGTCCGGGAACTCGTCGAATTCGATCTTGCCGCCCTTGCGGTCGAGTTTCACGACCATGACCACTTCGGAGTCGTACGAGTACGTGGCGGTCTTCTCTTTGTGCACGCGTCGGCCAAGGGCCCAGACGCCCCGGTTCTGCGCGAAATTGTCCTCGGGAGAGAGGGCGGGATCCCAGCCAACCCACGTGCGGGACATGTGGTCATTCTGGGGATCGTGCTGCCGCTTGTCTCCGAGCTTGAAGTTGATCGTCATGAATTTCTCCTATAGATGCGGGCCAGGAAGAGGCTGGCTTGTGCTTGGTTTATATTTACCCTAGCTGAAGCTCTCCGGAAAGCGCAATCCTTGCACGACATTCATCGGCGAAGGGTGAAGTGTGACCGGCGGGCCGCTGTGTAGCTGCGCCAGTCGCGCTATTCGAAGCCATGGGCCCTCAGGAGTCCTGGTTCGCTCAGTGCCTGAATAATCACCACTAACCAGGGTAAGATTGTGTTTAACAGGCGTAAACACCACTTATGAGTAGTAGGCTTGTGATTATGCACAGCGATGTCACCAGTCTGGCTTGGCCTCCGCACGGGGTTGAGACCCTGCCCTGGCGTCAGCAGGTGCGCGGTGGCACGCGCGAAGACCGGATGTTCAGTGCGGTCGACGCAACAATCCCGCCACTGATCAAGACGCTCGACTATGTGCCGCCGCTGCCCGTGCTGCTGGCAACTGAGAAGGCCCTCCTCGCTGTTGCGCAGGCCAATACTGATGCCGAAGGTCACTCTGCGGCGCCCAGTCGGTTCATGATGCGTTCGGAATCTGTGGCCTCCTCGAAGATCGAGCGAATCACCGCAACCGCGGTTGACTACGCCAAAGCGATCGCAGGCAATCGGGGCAACGCCTCTGCGGTGAGCATGGTCGCCGCCTCGTCCGCGCTGCATGAGCTGATTACGACAGTCGATGAGAGTGGGCGCTTCGAGCTTGAACACATCACGAGCGCGCACCGCGCGCTGATGGAGGACGACCCAGACGAGGCCAACTACGCCGGCCTTCTGCGAGACATGCAGAACTGGATAGGCGGGAGCGACTACTCGCCCCGCGGTGCTCTCCATGTGCCGCCGGCGCCCGAGCGAGTCGCTGAGCTTATGACGGATCTCGTGGAGTACCTCAACCGCGACGACGTTCCGGTGATGGTGCAGGCCGCGATCGGTCATGCCCAGTTCGAGTCGATCCACGCCTTCACGGACGGTAATGGTCGCATCGGACGCGCGCTGGTATCTGCTGTGCTGCGTCGCCGCGGAGTAACCCGTAACGCCGTCGTGCCGCTCGCCAGTGGTCTCCTCGCGCGCCGCGATGACTACTTTGCATCGCTCGGCACGTACCGCCGCGGCGACCCCGCGCCGATCATTGACCTCTTTGCGCGTTCGGCGCGCGCTGCCGCCGAGTGCTCGCGTGACACCATCGCTCGCCTGAAGGCGATGCCCGATGAGTGGACCGCAGAGCTACGCCCACGCGCCGGGTCTGCGGCCGCCGCGTTGATTCAGGCGTTCTACGACCACCCGGTGATGAGCGCTGACGAGATCGAGACCCGTTCGGGCTCGGTTGCTTCCCAGGCATACCGTGCCATCGATCGGCTCGTAGAGGCTGGGTACCTCACGGAGATCACGGGGCGCAAGAAGAACCGGGTCTGGGCTGCATCTGAAGTGCTGGCCGAGCTCGACGATCTCGACCGGCGCATCCAGGCTGCGATGGAGTGAGGTTAGGCTCGGCGTTTTGTTAGCCAACGGCTTCTGCCGCAGCGAAGCATCCCCTAGCGTGGGGCACATGGCCCTCACCCTAGAGCAGCGCGCAGCGCAGCGGAAGATCGTCGGTACGTTGACCCTCAAGAGCGGCATGTGGTTCGAGCCCAACGGCGAGTTCTGCATCTGGAGAGACGAGCGCGCGTCAACGGAGTGGGGAAACGGGATTCCGGAGCTCAGCGCGCACTTCGACGCTCTGGAGATTCCGTACTTCGTTCGCGTCGAGGTGCTGACCATCGGGAAGCGGAAGAAGCCGGGAATCACGCTGGTGGTGCGATGGGATGACCTCCCAGCGCTCACACGCTGGGTGCCCTCGTTCGAGAAGCAGATCGACAACGTTCGTGCGGAGATCGAGGCTGGATGACAGACGCTCGCCAAACCCTGCTCGACGAGCGGTTACCAGGGTGGCGAGACTCACCAGGGCCGCGCGCCGGCTGACTGGGAAGGGCCCGCCACCAAGACGGTGACGGGCCCTCGACTTCCTAGAAGAGCACAGTCAACCACTCGCGTGCGGTCGAGACGACAGCATGGACAGCTGCGTTAACAGCTACCCCAATCGCGAAACGTTTACGCGGTGCGGCGCCACAATGAGAGCAGTTTCCTGCGTTCATAGGTGGAACTCCTTTGTACGTGACCAGGCACGGATCCATAGGGTGGTGCTTTGTTATGCCTAGGAGCGTGACCCCAGAGGCGCCCTGGAGAGGGCGCCCTTGGAGATCGGAGTCCGGTTGAGCGTTAAGCTTGCGGGTGACCTGGGACGTGTCGAAGTTGATCTCGCGGCCAACTACGAGACGCCGATGCCAATAGAGCTTTCGGAGGCAATTCACCTGTCATTCGCAAACGAGATCGGAATCACGACGCTGATTCCGTTTGTCCGTGAAACGGTTTGGAATCTTACGCAGCGAGTGTTTGGCACGGCGATTGTCATGCCTGTTTTCACGAGGGGCAAATCTCTTTCGGCCAGGAAGACTCGAACACCGACGATTAACGACAGCGGCCGAGTGAGTCGTACCAACTGGCACAAAGCCTCAATAGATCAGCAAGGCGATTGTCGTGGTGGTTCAGGGCGCGACTGCGCATCGATGAACAGCCGCTTCCAGCCTTCGGGGATCTTCGCTTCCGCTGCAGTCTTCGCGGTCGCGTCGTCCCGGCCCTCGCTGGTCACCTCGTCGACGTGTCTATTCTGCGGCCAGGAACGATGTACGGCAGGTCGGCCACACATCCAGTACGGGTGCGCGTCAGTGCCAACGACTACGCAGCGCACTACGCAGCGTGGGCAGTTTGGCGCGTCGATCGAGCCAAGTTCGTCCATGACCGGAGCCTATCTGTAGGCGGCAGGTAGCCTGTCGCATATGCCATGATCATTCGATGCAGATCTGGTTGGCGATTGCCGCGACTCTCACATTCGTCGGCACGGCGTGGCAAATGGTGGTGGCGGCGCTCAACTCGATCGACGAGATGGAGTCCTTCCTCGGCGATTTCAATGTACTAGCGAAGGAGGAGTCGAACCGTAGGGCTGAACAGTTCCCACGTTGGCGCATCCAGACGCGACGGCGGGCCACGAAAGAGGCGCTTGCTGAATCTAAGATCGTGTTGTCAAGAAGCGAACTGCTGCAGTCCAAAGCTTATGACCGCCAGGCGATGGGATGGAGCTTCCTCACCATGGGCGCGATCATTGTTGCTGTTGGTTCCTGGGCGGACTTCGCCGCTTCACTTTCCGCTACACGCTAGTCGCTGCCGCATCCCCTGGCCTCTGCGGTGCCGAACTCAACCAGCGTTGTTAACGCCAACCGAAAATAGGGCAGAAACGCCAACTGAAAATAGGGCCACCAACCATTATGGAAGGTGATCAAATTGGATGATTGGGCAGAGATTCGCCACCTGAATTCGACGGGGCAGCACTCGAAGCGAGAGATCGCGCGGCTCGTCGGGGTGTCTCGGGGAACGGAGTGAAGCGCAGAGGGTGAAGGCGCGCTTTCCATGTGCAGCGGGCGGTCTTCTTGCGCGTTTGTGTTGTCGGAACTGACCTCAGCAGTGGGCACCGCCTTCGAGGCGATGTCCTAAGCGAGCGAATCCCGGTAGCTGCTCCAGAATGGAAATCTTGACTCTCACACAATGTGAGGCGGAATCCTCGGAGACATCATGTTCAGTATCGGAGTGTTCGCGTCGATAGGCAGAGTGTCCGTCCGGATGCTCAGGCACTACGACGAGATCGGCTTGCTCCCCCCGGCCAGAGTGGATCCCTACAGCGGATACCGCTCATACGAGGGAAGGCAGTTCGCTGTGCTTGGCGGCATCTTGGCGTTCAAGGACCTCGGATTCCGGCTCGATGAGGTGGCGCAGATTGTGCACGGCGACGTCAACGGCGATGCCCTGCACGAGATGCTCGCCGCACGGCGCACGGAGCTCGCCCAGCAGCTCGACCTCGACGCAGCGAGGCTGCGCCGACTCGACGCGCGCATCCGTCACATCAAAGGAGAACCGCTCGTGTCCGCTATCACTGCAGAACTCAAGCCCCTACCGGCGCAGCACGTCGCGCAGGCAAGCGCCGTCGCCCCGGGGTTTGGGCCGGAGAACATCAGTCCAGTCATCGGCCCGCTGTTCGACCGTCTCTATCGCGATCTCAAGGCGGCCGGAGTCCGACCGGGGCCTCAGTCGCTCGCGATGTACGAGGCGATCGAATCAGGTGACGGCGAAGGAGCGCGAGCGTACGCAGCGTTCCAGGTCGGTGACGATGTCGCCGCGGGTGCCGGTTTTACCGTCGCGGACGTGCCGGCGGTCGAACTGGCCGCCACCACCATTCACTACGGCTCGATGGAAACCATCGGAGACTCGTGGGAGGCACTTCACGCGTGGATCGAGGACAACGGCTATGAACTCGCCAGCGTCTGCCGCGAGCTGTACGTCGTGTCCGAACCGGAGCCTCAGGAGAACTGGGTGACAGAGCTACAGCAGCCCGTTGTCCGCCTCTGACCACACACCCGCCGGGCGCAAGTAAAAGGATCGTGCCCGGTGGGCGTTCCTCATACGGGGCGACAGCATTTCGAAGGATGGCCCTCCAAATACGGGACTATCGGTTCGACCAGCCTGGTTCTGCGTCGGGTAGTCGGCCTTGCAGCAGGACGCTCAGAGCGACAGATGCAGCACGATCCCGGTCAGACCGCTCAGTACGCTCGCCACTCCCGCCGCAACGGCATCACCAGCGCGTTGCGGAGTGACGGATGCCGCATCCTGATCGCCAGCTGCGCTGAGACCGGTGCCGCGGAAGGTCGCCCCATCCCACACCACCGAGGTCACGTTCTCGGTGGGCTCCGGCAGCTCCGCGCCAACGATGAGGAACTGCTGCGCCAGGTGCTGCGGCGTGACGAGCGCGAGCACATCGATGACGCCGGTCCCTGCGCCGACCACGAGGTCAGGGCTGGTCGCTGTTGCTTCGAGGGCGCGTGCCTCCACCTCGTCATCGGTGGCCGCGCTGAGCACCTCAAGCTCTACGTCCTGGCGCTTCGCCCAGTCGCTTACCGCGGTGGAGAGCGTCGTGGTCGCTCGGTCATTGCCTGCGGTGATGAGAACGACACGATATCCGGCTGGTGGCTCCACGCCGTCCCACGAGCCGGGTTCCGGGCTCACCGTGGCCTCAGGAGTGGGCGACGTGACATCACCGAGAAAACCGTCGCTGAGCTGTGCACGCGCCGAGGACTCAGAGCCGGGCGTCGAACTAGGCGGCAGGCTGTCGTCAGCACCGGCGGCGCATCCGGTCGCCACAGCGAGAAGCGCGACAGCGGATGCCGCAAGTGCAAGCAACCGGGAGAGTGAACGGTGTGGCAATGAACTCATCCTCAGTTGTCATCGAACGGCGGGCAGGCTGCTGGTTGCCCAGAGCGGCCGCGCCTATTGCGTCTTCAACGAGCTTCCCGGCCGGAACAGGCGCGCTGATGTCAGCCTGGTGCCGCCCGGGTGAACGGCGGGCGAACAATCGTCGGGGCCGTCATCCGCTGATTGAGGAGCGCGCGAGGAACGAGCACGCGTCTCGAAATCGGCCCGCGGACTCATCTTGGCGCGCGAAAACGCGCTGGGCGCGCGCTTAACCGCGCGCCCAGCGGAAAAGCGCGCGCCCAGATGAAATCAGCGCGCGATCAGTGTGCGACATCAGAGCGCGACATCGCCGTGGGCGGCCTCCTCGACCAACGCGAGGGATGCCGTGTTCTCCTGGGGTTTGCCTGCGGTCCGTGTCGCGTTCATCCGGCTCGGGCACGTTGGCCGGGTGAACCACGCACCTGCGCCGCGCTCGCCGCGACTCCAAACTCTCTTCCGCCGCCTGCCCAAGATCACCGCAACTCTGGGGTTGATCGCCCTGGCGTCGGGTGTCGTCCTCGGCGCCAGTCCAGCCTCGGCCCATGGCTTCACATCGAGCGTCTACGTCGACGTGACCTCGCCGACCGACGGCCACGTGCAAGCGGATGTCGACCTGGAGTACGACCTGCTCGTCGTCTCGGCCGCAGAGAACAACGATGACCAGGCGCTGTTCGACGACGGTATGGACCTCTTCGAAACGGGCGAGGAGGCGACGGCGCTGAACGCGCACGCCGACAGCGTCGTGGCCTACGTCACCGAGCGCCTCATCGTCACGGCAGACGACGCAGCGTGCGTGCCAACGCAGGTCGGCGATTTCACCGTGGCAGAGCGAGACACGGTGCCCTACGCGCGGCTGGTTCTCGACTACGACTGCACCGCGACGGCATCCGCAGCTGAGGGAGAGCACCACGCTACCCACGAGCTTCGCAGCACCCTGTTCCCCGATGCCGAAGACTATGTGACCGACACCAAGACGATCGTCACCTACGAGCTCGATGGACAGGCCGGCAGCGCTGCCCTCGACGCAGCGCATCCGTCGTTCTCGACCGGCCAGAGCGAAGCTGACAGCGCCGGAGAGTTCTTCCTGCTTGGCGCTGAGCACCTGCTTGGGGGGCTCGACCACATCTTGTTCCTGCTCGCCCTGATCGTCGGCTCGCGCCGCCTGCGCGACGTGGTCCTCGCGGCGACGACCTTCACGGTGGCGCACTCCGTGACGTTCATGCTGGCTGCGCTCGGGGTGGTCGCGATACCCGCCGCCATCGTCGAGCCGATCATCGCGCTCTCGATCGCCGTCGTCGCCGCCTGGTATATCTGGGGCGAGTGGAATAGTCGGCGCAAGCCGTACCTGACGAATGTCGATTCGATACGCACGGGCCCGCTCGGCCAAAGCAGAGCGGATGCCGTACGACTCGCCGTCGTGTTCGGCTTCGGCCTCGTACACGGCCTGGGATTCGCCGGGGCGCTGGGCATCGACGAAGCATGGTCGTGGTCGCTGCTCTGGTCGCTGCTGGTCTTCAACGTGGGCATCGAGGCAGTGCAGCTGGGCATCATCGCCATCGTGTTCCCGCTGCTCGCAATCCTCCGCCGCCGCGCGCCACGGGTGGGGCTCTGGACCGGCGTCGTCGTGGCCGGGCTCGTGGCCGCCACGGGCCTGATCTGGTTCGTGGAACGCGTGCTTGGGCTGGGCTGACAGCCGCCGCGCGCCACGGCACCCCCCACTCGGGTGACAACTTGCAATTGGCCCGCGCGCTACCGGGCCACCCCTTTCCATTCACACAGGATTCACACGAGCCGAGCACAGTGAGGGCGCGCACTCGCGTATCCACCCTTGTCCAACATCCGAAAGGCATTGGAATCACACATGTCGAATAACGACACAATGCAGGCCTTCAGGCCCGCACACCGCCGCGGAGCCACGCGCCTCGCAGCCGCAATCGTCTGCCTCTCCGTAGCAGTAGGGGGCGGCGCACTGCTGGCATCGCCCGCGTACGCGGCCCCCTCCACCCAGTCCGACATCGTGCTGGGTGTCGGCTCGAACGAGACCCAGCGCAACCTCGCCTGGTACTCCTCGACCGACACGAGCCAGGTCGCTCAGGTCGCGCTCGCCGCACAGGTCGTCGATGGCGTTTTCCCGGCATCCGCTACCAGCTTCGCAGGAACAGGCGCCGCCACCACGAGCGGTGAATTCAACCGCTTCGCCACGGTCACCGGGCTGAAGGAGAACACGGCGTACGTGTACCGCGTCGGCACAGAGGGCAACTGGTCGGCCACCTACTCCTTCCGCACGCAGGACTTCGACGGAGACTTCAACTTCCTGTTCTTCGGCGACCCGCAGATCGGATCCTCCGGCAACCTCGCCAACGACACAGCAGGCTGGGTAGACACTCTGAACGTCGCCTCCGCTGCATACCCGGATGCCGAGATGTTGTTCTCGGCCGGCGACCAGGTGGAATCCGCCGCCAATGAGGCCCAGTACGAGGCATTCCTGCAGTCAGACAAGCTGCGCCAGATTCCGTTCGTGGCAACCAACGGTAACCACGACGTCGGATCGAAGGCATACGAGCAGCACTTCAACACGCCGAACACCGACCGCGCGTCGGGCGCTGCGTCGTCCGGCACCGGATCGGGAGGCGACTACTGGTTCATTTACAACGACGTCCTCTTCATGGACATCAACTCGAACAGCCGCGATGCGTCGCACATCACCTGGATGAACCAGATCGTCGCCGAACACGGCGCCGACGCCAAGTGGAAGGTGCTCGCCTTCCACCACTCGATCTACTCATCGGGCCCGCACGCCACCGACTCCGACGTCGCCGATCGCCGCAGCGTGCTGCCGACGGCAATCTCCAATCTCGGTATTGACCTGGTTCTCCAGGGCCACGACCACAGCTACGCACGCAGCTACCTCATGCACAACGGGGCAAAGGCGAACGTCGATGAGGCTGCCGGTGCAGATTCCGTCGTTGCCGGCCCCGGTGGCGTGCTGTACGTGACGGCCAACTCGGCCTCAGGCTCGAAGTACTACGACCTGCAGAACAAGGGCTTCGAGTGGCTCTCCGTGCAGAACCAGGAGAAGGTGCGCAACTACTCGGCCATCGACATCAGCGATTCAGGGATCACCATCAAGACCCTGCGCAGCCAGGCCAACGGCGCAGACAAGCCGGTGAACAGCATCGTCGACCAGGTCACCCTGACCCGCGCCGCCGTTGCCGACACGAACAGCCAGGAGCTGCAGGTCACGGTTCCCAAGGCGGCACCGGGCGAATTCGTCTGGAACGTCGACGGCACCAACAACCTCGTCAACCTTGGCACGGCCATCGAGTCCGGCGACCACTACGCCGCGATCGGCACGATCAACCCGGTACGAGTGACGGACACGCGCGCGTCACGACCCGAATGGTCTGTCTCCGCGCAGGTCAGTGACTTCGCATCGGGCGCGACGTCGTTCTCCGGCAAGTACCTGGGCTGGACTCCTGCCGTCATCCAGGCCGGTGGCGACGCAGTTGCCGGTGCAGCCGTGCAGTCCGGCTTCGTCAGCGGAGACGGCCTGTCGGTCTCCTCGACCCTCGGTCACGCTGCTAGCGGGCACGCCCTTGGCGCGGCGAAGCTCGGCGCCGCCCTCGACCTGAAGATCCCCGTCGATGTCACCAACGGCACGTACAAGGCAACGCTCACGCTCACCGCGCTGAGCTAACCAGCTCGACCAACCATCGGGGTGGGTGCCAAGCGTGCCCACCCCGACCCGCACTCTCATGCAACAGCTCTCATGCAATAGCTCTCATGCAACAAAGGACAGCCAGATGAACGCCAGACCAGCACGCACCGCACGCAGCGCCCGCGCTATCGCCAGCCTGACTCATGCCGTGCTCCTGGCGTTGGTTCTCGCGATTGGATTCGCCACGGTGAGCCCGGCCGTCGCGGCCGAGGGTGACGGCGCCGTCACCTGGGGTGTGCGAACCTCCTCGAACGAGAACGGCACGGGCAGAGACAACTTCACCTACACGATTGACCCCGGCGCAGAGCTCAGCGATGCCCTGGTCATCAGCAACCACAACGCTGCGCCCCTCGACCTTGACGTGTATGCAGCAGACGGCTTCACCACCACCAGCGGGCAACTGGACCTCCAGACCACAGACACCCCGGCGGTTGCGGTCGGCGCCTGGACAACGTTGGCCAACGGCCACCTGCAGGTGCCGGCGGGGGAGACCGTCGAGGTGCCGTTCACTGTCACCATCCCAGCGGATGCCACACCAGGCGACTACGCCGGAGGCATCCTCACCTCGCTCCCGCAAGCCGCGCAGGAACAGGGCATCACCGTCGACCGACGATTGGGCATCCGGATGCACGTTCGTGTCACCGGCGATCTCGCTCCCGGCCTTGCCATCGAAGACATGCGCGTCGACTACCAGGGAACGCTGAACCCGCTCGGCACGGGCGACGCCACCGTCACGTACACCGTGCACAACACCGGCAATGTTCGCGTCGCTGCCGGCCAGGCTGTGTCGCTCGCCGGCCCGTTCGGACTGCTGGCCACCGACGCAACAGGCGTTGACGCGGTTCCTGAGCTGCTGCCCGGCGAGTCCTGGGACGTCTCCGTGTCGGTGTCAGGGGTGTTCCCCGCGTTCTGGCTCACGGCGACGAGCGTCCTGTCGCCAGAGCTAGCTGTCGTGGCAGGGACGACCCCCGGGATTGACGCTGTCGCGACCTCGGCGGGAACCTGGGCTGTTCCGTGGTCGCTGCTCGCGTTCATCCTTCTCGTCGCTGCTGCGATTCTTGTGTCCATCCTCGGTGCGCGGCGTCGGCGTCGCCAGCGCGCTCTGCGGG
Source organism: Leifsonia sp. Y878 (assembly GCF_057669685.1). Taxonomy (NCBI): domain Bacteria; kingdom Bacillati; phylum Actinomycetota; class Actinomycetes; order Micrococcales; family Microbacteriaceae; genus Leifsonia; species Leifsonia sp. Y878. Next base: position 28,713 of record NZ_JBYHFS010000003.1, read on the forward strand.
AGGACATCCGCGTGCAGGAAGCCGTCGACCAGGCGCTACGCAAGCACGAGACAGACGACCTGAAGCCAGAGGTGAAAGAGGATGCGCCGGCGCAGTAGTGCGTGGTGAGAGCAGGGCGCTTGGCATTTCGGAACTCCGGCGTTAACTGGTCCATAACGACGCCACCGAGACACCGAGGAGCTGACATGAAATACGGTTTCAAACTCATTGCTGAGGCGTTCGGGCCCCGTGAACTGGTGCGGCAGGCGATCCGCGCCGAGGCGGCCGGATTCGATTTCGTCGAGATCAGCGATCACTACCACCCGTGGCTCGAAGAGCAGGGACACTCGCCATTCGTCTGGTCTGTTCTCGGGTCCATCGCCGAACGAACAGAGGCGATCGGCTTGGCGACGGGTGTCACCTGCCCCACAGTGCGTTACCACCCGGCGATCATCGCCCAGGCCGCCGCCACGATTGCGCTCCTCTCTGAAGGACGCTTCACCCTCGGCGTCGGTGCGGGCGAGCGCCTTAACGAACACATCGTCGGCAACGGATTCCCCGCCGTCGGTAAACGGCATCTCATGCTGCGCGAAGCCCTCGAGATCATTCGCCTGCTGTGGCAGGGCGGATACCGGTCGTACGACGGGCGATTCCTGCAGTTGGAGGATGCCCGTGTTTTCGACCTGCCAGACACTGCGCCGCCCATCGTGGTGGCCGGAAGCGGATCAAAATCAGCGGCCATCGCAGCAGAGCTGGGCGACGGCATCTTTGCGGTGGAGCCATCGGCCGATCTCACCGCTGAGTACGCCAGGCTCGGCGGGACGGGTGATCGCTACGGCGAGGTCGGGCTGGCATGGGCGGAAACGGATGAGGCGGCGATTGAGGCCGCCTGGCGCACCAGCCGGTGGGGATTGTCGGGCTGGAAGGTGATGAGCGAGCTCCCCAACCCCGTGAATTTCGACGCGGCCGCCGCCCTGGTTCGGCGCGAGGATGTCGCAGAGAAGTTCTCGCACGGTCCAGACATCGACGCCCACGTCGAGGCAATCTCGGCATTTGTCGATGCGGGGTTCGACCATGTGGCGATTATGAACGTCGGCCCTGACATGGATGGCTTCTTTGACTTCTTCGAGTCGGAGCTCGGCCCGCGCCTCCGCAGCCGCACGTAGCGCTCAGGCTGGCCGCAAACGCCGGTCAGTAGCTAGGCCTGTCACCCACCGGTGCCGGGTCGTGTGCGCCGTCGCCGATGTAGGCCGCGGCCAGGTTCTCCGAGGCGCGGGCGAGGATGGCAACGTCGGCCCCGACCAGCACGAAGTCGGCGCCGGCAGCAATGTAGCGCTCGGCCGTCTCCGGTGCGAAGGCATTCACGCCGACCGGTTTGCCGAGGGCTGAGACGGTGCGGATGCAGTGCTCAACGGATGCCACAACGTCTGGGTGATCCTGCTGCCCGAGCAGACCCATAGATGCGGCGAGGTCGGATGGGCCGATGAACAGGGCGTCGACGCCGTCGACGCTGGCGATTTCCACGAGGTTGGCGACGGCATCCGTCGTCTCGATCTGCACGATGAGCGAGATCGTCGTGTCAGCCTGGTCGAGGTAGTTGTCGATGCGGTTCCAGCGTGAGGCCCTGGCCAGGGCGCTGCCCACGCCGCGCACGCCGTGGGGTGGGTAGCGCACGGCGGCGACCATGTCGCGGGCCTGCTCGATGGTGTCGACCATGGGAATGAGCAGGTTCTGCGCGCCGAGGTCGAGCAGTTGCTTCACGATGACCCGGTCGCCGATCGGCGCGCGCACGAGGGGGACGATCGGGTACCCGTGCACAGCCTGCAGCTGGCTGAGTGTCGATTCGAGGCTGTTGGGGCTGTGCTCGGTATCGATGAGCAGCCAGTCGAGGCCGCTCCCGGCGCAGATCTCGGCGACGAGGGCGCTGCCGGAGCACACCCACATGCCGATCTGCGGTCGGGTTGCGTCCGCGAGCACCTCGCGGAACGAGGCGTCGGGTGTCACTCGAATCGGCATGTGATTGCTCCTAGCTGTCCGTAGTCTGCGTGCACGACATCGCCCTTCTCCACCCACATCGGGCGGGTGAACGACCCCGCCAGAATGATTTCTCCCGCGGCCAGGCCGGTGTCGTGCTGGGCGAGCTTGTTGGCCAGCCAGTAGACCCCGGCCGCCGGGTGGTTGAGCACGGCTGCGGCCACGCCCGACTCCTCGATGGTCTGGTTGCGGTAAAGCAGCGCTGACACCCAGCGCAGGTCAACGTCGCCCACCTTCACGGGGGTGCCGCCGAGGATCATCCCGCCCATGGCGGCGTTGTCTGAGATGGTGTCGACGATCGTGCGGCCGGGCATCTCAATCCGGGAGCTGAGGATCTCAAGGGCCGGAACGACGTAGTCCGTGGCATCCAGCACGTCGAACAGGGTGCAGTTCGGGCCGGACAGCGGCTTGCCGAGCACGAAGGCGAGTTCGACCTCGATGCGCACATTCGAAAAATCGTCATGGCGGATGCTCGCGCCATTCTCGTAGACCATGTCGCCGAAGATCACGCCGTAGTCGGGCTCCGTGATCCCGGTGGCGACCTGCATGACCTTGGACGTCAGCCCGATCTTGCGGCCGACGAGGGTGCGCCCGGCCGCGATGCCGCGCTCTTTCCACACGCTCTGCACGGCGTAGGCGTCGTCGACGGTCATGTCGGGGTAGCGGGCCGTGAGGAGCGGAATGGTCGTTCGGGTCTCGTCGGCCCGGAAAAGCTCGTCGGCAATCGAATGGATGACTGACTGTTCAAGCATGCGCGAATCACTTTCGCTCTCGGCCGGAGCTGCGCGTGGTCGCGGCAGCGCCGGCCTGACTTCTGGATGGTTTCGGGCTTTCGTGCACCCTAGGGCATGGCTGCGTCCTGACGCAGTCGCTCGCCCCTGGAGGGTGTGGAGGGCCTAGAGAGTGTTGCCGAGCTTGAAGCCCTTCTCCACGTCACCTTCGCGGGTATACGAGAAGCCATCGGCGCCGACCGTCACCGCCATCTCGCTGGCGTCGGTTCGCGCCACGACCGGCTGCGGATTGCGATCGAGGTCGAGTACGAGCGACGCCTCCGTGTACCAGCTCGGCACGACGGCATTGCCCCACCAGTCGCGGCGCTGGTTGTCGTGCACATCCCAGGTGACGACGGGGTTGTCAGGGTCACCGGTGTAGTAGTCCTGGGTGTAGATCTCGACGCGGTGGCCATCTGGGTCGAGCAGGTACAGGTAGAACGCGTTCGAGACGCCGTGGCGCCCAGGACCGCGCTCGATCAGGTCGGACTTGCGCAGCGCACCGAGCTTGTCGCAGATGTAGAGGATGTTGTGCTTCTCGTGCGTCGAGAACGCAACGTGGTGCATCCGTGGCCCGTCGCCGCCGGTCATGGCGGTGTCGTGCACGGTGGACTTGCGACGCATCCAGGCCGCGTACGTCACGCCGTCGGCATCCTGGATGTCTTCGGTCACCCGGAAGCCGAGGTCTTCCATGTACGCCCTGGCCCGCGGGACGTCGGGTGTCACCTGGTTGAAGTGGTCGAGCCGCACGAGCGCGCCAGGGCCATAGAGGTCGTAGCGCCAGGCCAGCCGCTCGACGTGCTCGACGTCATAGAAGAACTCGTACGGGAAGCCGAGCGGATCCTCAACGCGCACCGAGTCGCCGATTCCCCTGACGAAACCAGCGGTACGACGTTCGACCCTGCAACCGAGCTCGGTGTAGAAGGCGACAGCCAGGTCGAGGTCTTCCGGGCTCCGCACCCGGTAGGAGAACGCGGCGACGGCGGCCACCGGACCCTGGCGCAGCACGAGGTTGTGGTGGATGAACTCCTCGAACGAGCGCAGGTAGATCTCGGCATCCGTTTCGTATGTCACAACCAGGCCGAGAATGTCGACGTAGAACTCCCGCGACTTCGCGAGGTCGGTGACGACGATCTCCATGTACGCGCAGCGCAGGATGTCGGGCGGCGCCGAGCTGGGGGTGGCGATCGGGTTGGGGTTGGGGTTTACCACTGAGGTCTCCTCGTTGAGAGTGCTGCGTGATGAGTGAGGTGCTGCTGAAAGGGATTTAGCGGATGCCGAAACGCGCGGTGTGCACACTGCCGAGCGTGATGTGCACGGCCTGCTGGTCGGTGTAGAAGTCGATCGAGCGGTAGCCGCCCTCGTGGCCGAGGCCGGAGGCCTTAACTCCGCCGAATGGGGTGCGGAGGTCGCGCACATTGTGTGAGTTCAACCAGACCATGCCAGCTTCGACCGACTGGGCGAAGGTGTGGGCGCGCTGCAGGTTGTTCGTCCAGATGTAGGCGGCGAGGCCGTACTTCACGCCGTTGGCGAGCTCAAGCGCCTCGTCGTCGCTGTCGAACGAAGTGATCGATACGACGGGTCCGAAGATCTCTTCCTGGAAGATGCGGGCGCTGGGAGCGACATCGGCGAACACCGTCGGCGCCACGTAGTTGCCATGCTCAGAACCGGCGGGCAGGTTCGCGGGGCGTCCGCCACCAGCGAGCAGCCGGCCTTCTCCCTTGCCGATCTCGACATAGCTCATGACCTTGGCGTAGTGCTCAGGGTGCACGAGCGCGCCGACCTCTGTCGCAGGGTCGTGCGGGTCACCGACGACGATTTTCTGGGCGCGAGCGGCGTAGCGGGCGCAGAAGTCGTCGTAGATGGAGCGTTCGACGAGGATCCGGCTGCCGGCGGTGCAGCGCTCGCCGTTCAGCGAGAAGACACCGAACAGGGTGGAGTCAATGGCGGCCTCGATGTCGGCGTCGGCGAAGACGACGGCCGGAGACTTGCCGCCGAGCTCCATCGACATGCCCTTGAGGTTCGCGGCACAGTTGCGGTAGATGGTCTGGCCGGTGGTGGTCTCACCGGTGAACGAGATCAGCGGCACATCCGGGTGCTTGACGAGCGCGTCGCCGGCCTCTTCGCCGAGGCCGTTGACGAGGTTGAAGACGCCGTCTGGCAGGCCGGCCGAACGGAAGATCTCGGCCCAGAGGCTGGCAGAGAGCGGCGTGAACTCGGCTGGCTTCAGCACGACGGTGCAGCCGGAGGCGAGGGCGGGTGCGAGCTTCCAGCTCTCGAGCATGAACGGGGTGTTCCACGGTGTGATCAGCCCGGCCACCCCGACCGGCTTGCGGTTGACGTAGTTCACCTGGCTCCCAGGCACTTTGTAGGTGTCGTCGGCCTGGGCAACGATGAGGTCGGCGAAGAAGCGGAAGTTCTCCGCAGCGCGCTGCGCCTGGCCGAGCGCCTGGGTGATCGGCAAGCCGGTGTCGAAGCATTCGAGTTCGGCGAGGCGGGCATCCTGCGCTTCGATCGCATCCGCAATCCTGTTCAGGATGCGCGAGCGCTCCCGCGGCTTCATGCGCGGCCACGGGCCGTTGTCGAACGCGTCCTTCGCCGCGGCCACGGCCAGATCGATGTCAGCCTGCTGGCCGGCCGCGGCCGTCACGTAGGTCTGGTTCGACACAGGGTCAAGCACCTCGAAGGTTTCACCGTTCACGCTGTCGACGAACTGGCCGCCGATGAAATGCTGAATCGAGCGAGGGAGTCCGGCCGGAATGTGGTGGGTCATCTGTGTCTTTCCTCCATTGGTAAGGCAGAGCCTGCGACCTGCGCCCTGTTGTGGGCGAGGACAATCGGGGCGCGGCTAGTACGTCGCCTGGCTGTTCTGTGCCATGTGGGCAGGTGACGGATGCCGGTGCGTGGCCTGGTACTCCAGCATCGCGTCGAGCGTGGCCGTGCGATGCGCGCGGGCTGCCAGCTCGATCTCGAGCGAATCTGCCCCGCCCTCGATCAGCTGCAGCAGGGCTTCGTGCTCCTGCACAGACGCCCGTGAGCGGCCGGGAACGAAACTGAAGCTGGAATCGCGCAGCACCGTCATCCGGTTCCAGCCGCGGTGCACGAGATCGAGAATGTGCGGATTCGGGCATTCTTCGAAGAGCACGGAATGGAACTCGAGGTTGAGCTCGGTGAACCGGCGCGGATTGAAGTCGTCGAGGCAGGCGATCATCTGCTCATTGATCGCCCGCGCCCGTGCGAAATGATCGATGCTGAGGGTCGGCGCAGACAGCGCGGTCGCAGCCCCCTCGACAATGCTCAGCGTCTGCATGGTGTGCAGGTATTCGGTCTCTTTGATCATCGCGACCTGGGCGCCGACGTTGCGCTCGAAGGTGACGAGGCCCTCGGCCTCCAGCAGGCGAATGGCTTCGCGCACCGGAACGACGCTGACGCCGAGTTCTTTGGCGATCTGGCCGAGCACCAGGCGGAAGCCTGGGACGAAGCGCCCGTCGTTGATGCGCTCGCTGATCCACTGGTGGGCGAGCTGGGCTTTGCTGAGGGTAACCATCATTCGCCCGTCCATTCGAGGTAGCGCTTCTTCCAGGTGGCGTTCAGCGGGAACAGGCCGTCGACGGCTTCACCGGCAGCAACCATCTCCGCAATGAAGGTCTCCTCGCGCTCCTGAATGATCGCGGCGTCGACGACCTCCTCTACGAGGGCTGGGGGGATGACGATGACACCGTCGCCATCGCCCACGATCACGTCGCCAGGCTGGATGGCCGCCCCGCCGCAGCCGATGGTGACGTCGCTCTCCCACGGCACATGACGACGGCCGAGCACTGAGGGGTGCGGGCCCTGGGAGAAGGTCGGGATGTCGAGGGACGCCACGATGTCGAAGTCGCGCACGCCGCCATCCGTCACGATTCCCGCCGCTCCGCGTACCTGGGCGCGCAGCGCGAGCACGTCACCGACGGTGCCGGTTCCGCGCTCGCCACGGGCCTCGATGACGAGCACCTCCCCGGCGTTGACGGTGTCGAACGCACGCTTCTGGGCGTTGAACCCGCCACCGTGCGACTCGAACAGGTCGGGGCGGAAGGGGATGAAGCGGAGGGTGCGGGCGCGTCCCACCATCTTCACGCCCGTCTTGTTGGCTGCGACGCCGTCGATCGAGACATCGATGTAGCCGCGGCGGCGCAGCTGCACGCTGAGGGTGGCGACACCGACGCTGAGGATGCGCTCGCAGAGCTCTGGGGTGAGTTCGAATGCGGCGGACGGTTGCGGCTCTACGAGTCCGGCGGCTGCCGCGCTGCCCCAGGCTTCGGTGCGCTGCAGGTCGTCGACGCTCGGCTTGGCGCCGAAGTCGCCGAACGGCTCGGTGCCGGCGGTGATGGTGGTGACGAGGCGGCCGGTGGTCGGGGCGCCCACTGCTGTGGGGGCATCCACTTCGACCTCGACAACATCTCCTGGGCGGGCGACGGATGACCCTGCGGGTGTGCCGGTGAGGATCATGTCGCCGGGTTCCAGCGTCATCAGCTGGGAGAGGTCGGCGATGAGCTGGCCGAAGGGAAAGAGGAGGGTGTCTGTGGTGTCTTCCTGCACCAGGGCGCCGTTGACCCAGGTGCGCACGCGGAGGGCGTCGGGGTCAATGTCACCTGCCGGAATGACGTCAGGACCGATTGGGGTGAAACCGTCGCCACCTTTTGAGCGCACATTCGAGCCCTTGTCGGCGGCACGCAGGTCGTATAGGCCTAAGTCGTTGGCGGCTGTCACCCCGGAGACCTTCGACCAGCCGTCGGCGGGGGAGACGCGGCGGGTGCGCTCGCCGATGATGAGTGCGATCTCGCCTTCGTAGGCGAGAAGTTCGGTGCCGGCCGGCTGTTCGAGACTGTCGCCGCTGGCCGCCATCGAGGAGCTCGGCTTGAGGAAGTACGACGGCTGGGCGGGGATGCGTCCACGCTGTTCGGCGCGGGAGCGATAGTTCAGGTGGACCGCAATGATCTTGCGCGGAGTGATGAAGGTCCGCGGTGTGTTGAAGGTCTCTGCGCTCATGACATCCTCGTCGGTCGTTGTATCGCAAATGATATACGATCCGACGTTCAGTGCAAGAGGACGGACGTTGTCCTCGTTGATCGAGGAGGCCGGCGGGATGCGTCGCGCGCATCGAACGCAGTTGCGCGGTAGTTGCAACATGCGCATAGCTGCGTTCAACCCGCGCAGCTCGAAGTTCGTTGATCGAGGAGGCCGCCAGGCCGTCTCGAGATCGCTGCTCGCTGGCGTACGTTCCTCAATCAACGGAGGTCGTAGTCCTCGCTGGCGCTCGTTCCTCGACCAACACGAGGGAGCTAGTTCGTTCCCGTCGCGTGCGCATAGATCTCACGCTGGTGCGGCGCCATCACCGTGCCGGAGATGCGGCAGTCGAGCAGATAGACGCCGTCTGCGCCTGATTCCAGCCACTGCTCGAACGCGTCGAGGTCGTCCAGGGTGTTGATGATGTCACCGTGGCCGCCGAGAGCACGGGAGAGTGCCGCGAAGTCGGCCTGCTCGATCATCATTGGGCGGGTGTCGAGGCCCATGCGCCCGTACAGATGGATCTCCGCGCCGTAGGCAGCGTCGTTCCACACCACGATGACGCCACGTCGGGTAGAGCGGATGACGGAGTCGAGATCAGCCAGTGCCATCAGGCCGCCGCCGTCGCCTGTCGTGACGACGAGCAGGGAGTCTGGCAGTGCCGTCGTCGCGCCAACAGCGCTCGGAAAGCCGAGGCCGATGGTCTGGTAGGCGGCGCCGACCATCATCATCCGGTTCGGGGCTGCGACCGGCCAATAGGTGTTTGCCCAGCCGATGAAGTGCCCGCCGTCGGAGACGACAACGCGGTCGTCGGGGAGCAGTTCGGCCAGGCGTGTGGCGACGCGGCGTGGGTCGAGCAATCCGTCTGGCAGGCTCTCCTCGCCAGCGTGGCGCAGCTGAAAAGACCCGGAGGTGAAGCCGGTAACCGATTCGCGCCAGCCGGATGCAGGGGCATCGATGGAGGCGAGCGCGGCCACGATCGCCTCGACGGTGAGGCGCGCGTCGCCGACGATCAACGAGCCGACCAGCGGATGCCGCACCTCGGCCACATCGTCAATGCGGATGACGATCGCGTCGGGTGCCAGCAGCGCGCCGAAGCTCATCGTGAACTGGTTCATGCCGGCACCGACGACGAGCACGACATCTGCGGTGCGGACGAGGTCCATGGCCTCGTCCTGGCCGAATCCGCCGGCGACGCCGAGGTCGAAGCCCTGGTTCGGGAAGATGCCGCGGCCGAGTGCGCTGGACGCGGTCACCGCGCCGAGCGCCGCCGCGAGGTCGCCGAGGGCGTCGGCTGCGCCGGAGACCCATGCGCCACGCCCGGCCAGGATGAACGGGCGCCTGGCCTGTGCGAGCACCGCGGCTGCGGCATCCGTTTCGACGCTGCTCGGGGCATGGGGAGCCGTGAGCGAGAGGGCGCTCGGCAGTGATTCGTCACCGGCCGTGACGGTGGCCAGGTCGTAGGGAATGGCCAGTACAACGGCGGTGCGATTGTTCAGCGCGTACTCCAGCGCCGCGATGGTCGTGCGCCCGGCGTTGTCGGCGCCGACGGTGAACGTCGTGGCGCCAACCGAGGTGGCGAGGCCGACCTGGTCGATGTCCCAGTGGCGGGGACCTCCAGTGGGTGCTTCGCCCACCACAATGACGACCGGGATGCCGGCGCGAACCGACTCGGCAAGCGCGGTCACCATGTTGGTGAAGCCGGCGCCATAGGTCGCAGTGGCCACTGCGATGCGCCCCGCCGCCCGATAGTAGGCGTCGGCAGCAGCGACGGCGGCCGTCTCGTGGCGCACGGCGGTGTACCGAACGAGCTCGGAGTGTGTGGTGAACAGCGCGTTGATGAAGTGGGCGTTTCCGTTGCCCATGACGCCGAAGACGTCGGTTACGTGGGCGGAAATGGCGTCGGCAACGCGGGTTGACACAGTGGTCATGGTGAATCCTCAACGAGTCATATGCGGGAGTGATGTCCGTATATGTCTCGCGATGCGATTACCACCGCTCAGCGCCCCTTTTCCGGACGCGACGGCCGATGGCCGTCAGACGTGATGAGTCTAGGGGTATCGGCGGGGTATCGGTGGGTTCCTGAGAGTGCGGCACTGGTCGGCAGCCCCGAAGCGGTCATGGCTGGTGCGAGGCCGCCGGTATCCTTGACGAGCGGGATTTGTCAGTCTGCACCCCGACCGGGTGATGCCTGTCCCGCACCAGTTTTCCCGCCGCATCGGCGCAGATGCCACCGTCACCTCGGAGGCCTCGCACATGCAGGGATATTCACCGCGCACTGTGTCGCGACCCAGTGCCGCGACAGTGTGCCGCACAGCATGCCGCACGGCGCGCTGAGCCTGCGCCAGCGTGGCCTGAACCACTGATTTTGACCTGACCCCATTTGATAGAAGGAATCGATCGATGAGAAGACGAATTGCTCTGGCCGCTGTCGCGCTTGGCGCAGCCCTGGCCACGACGCTCACCGGGTGCGCCGCAGCCGACACTGACGCCGCCGGAACGCCCACCTTCACGATCGCGACGAACGCCTGGATCGGCTACGGCCCCTGGTACGTCGCCATGGACCAGGGCTTCGACACCGAGGAAGGCGTTTCCCTCGACCTGGTCGAGATCGAAGACCCCAGCGCTTTCCGTGCCGCCGCGCTCAGCGGAGACGTTGACGGCGCCAACTTCGCCACGAGCGACTGGCTGAAGAACTTCGACAAGCTCGACATGCCTGTGGTGCTGCTGCAGGACGTCTCCACCGGCGCCGACGCCATTGTCGCCGCGGCTGGCATCTCGTCTCCGGCCGACCTCAAGGGCAAGCGCGTCGCCTACCAGACCGGCGAATTCAACGAGATCATGTTTGACACCGCGCTGAAGCAGAACGGCCTTACTCTCGACGACGTCACGCAGGTCGAGATCCCCGTTGAGCAGTCCGCCGCCGCGCTGGTGTCCGGGCAGGCCGACGCCGCCGTCATGTACGAACCGCACATCTCGGCTGCGCTTGCCGCAGACCCGAGCCTCACCAGCATCTACACCGCCGGCGAGAACCCCGGGATCATCGGCGACGTCCTCGCCGTGAACTCCTCCTACGTGAAGGCGAACCCCGACGTCGTCACCGCGGTGATCAAAGCATGGGACCGCGGCGTCGCCTACCTCGCCGCCAACCCCGACAAGGGTCGGCAGATCGTAGCGGATGCCCTCGGCACGCCGATCGAAGACCTCAAGTCCGCCTTCGACGGTGTCACCTACTACACGGCCGCCGACAACGTCGAACAGTTCTCGAATGACTTCCCGAACGTGACAGCCCCGATGATCCTCGACGCTCTCAAAGCGACCGGCCAGATCACGTCGGAGCCCGATCTCGCGAAGGCAATCAACACGAGCTTCGCCCAGTCAGCGCTCAAGTAGGTCACGCCATGGCAGCGCAACGCACCCCTGGGAACCTGTTCCGGCTCGACGGCACGATCTCCGCACGCACCTACACGGCAGTCGCGGTCGCGATGTTCGTGGGTGTCGGGCTGGTCTGGTGGGCGATCTCGGCCTCTGGCATGGTCAAGTCGATCTTCCTGCCGAGCCCAGGTGCCGTCGCCGTGCGACTCGGCGAGCAAGTGGCCAACGGCCAGCTCATGGCCGACATCGGCATCTCTGTGTTGCGCATCATGGGTGCGTTCCTCGTGTCGGCGGCCCTCGCGTTGCCGCTTGGACTTCTGATGGGACGCATCCGCTTCTTTGAGGCGCTGCTCGTGCCGATCACCGAGTTCATTCGATATATGCCGGTGGTGGCATTTACCCCGCTGACGATCGTCTGGGTGGGCGTCGGCGAGTTGCAGAAGCTCGTGCTGATCTTCATCGGCACCTTCTTCGCCCTGCTGCTGATGATCATGGACAACGTGCATCGCGCCCCGAAGGAGTTCGTAGAGAGCGGGCGCACCTTCGGCATGTCGGAGTCACGCATTCTCTGGCGGATCGTGTTTCCAGCCGCCGCCCCGACGATTTGGGATTCGTTCCGGCTCGCGCTCGGCTGGTGCTGGACCTGGTTGGTCCTCGGCGAACTGCTGGCTGCGACCTCCGGCATTGGCTACCGCATCACCCTCGGGCAGCGCTTCCTCGACACCGACCTCATCATCGGCTACATCCTGGTGCTCGGTCTGCTCGGGCTCATCACCGACCAGCTCATGCGCCTGGCCGGCCGCCTTATGTACACCCACGCAAAGTAAGCGAGAAGCGGATGTCCATCCAACTCGACAACATCGGCATGCGGTTCGGCAGCGGCGACACAGCCGTCTGGGCCGTCAAAGATGCCTCGCTGACCATTGAGAAGAACCAGTTCGTCTCCATTGTCGGCACCTCTGGCTGCGGCAAGAGCACTCTGCTGTCTGTGGTTGGCGGGCTGCTGAGTCCAACGGACGGCACGGCATCCGTCGATGGCCAGCCGATCACGAAGCCAGGACTCGACCGCGGCATGGTCTTTCAGAACTACAGCCTGTTCCCGTGGCTCACGGCGCAACAGAACATCGAGTTCGTGCTGAAAGAGACGGGCACCACTCGCGCCGCCGATCGCACAGATCGCGCCCGCGAAATGCTGGCGGCGGTCGGACTGGCCGACTTCGCCGACAAGTATCCGTCGGAGCTCTCTGGCGGCATGCGGCAGCGGGTCGCCATTGCCAGGTCGTTGTCCTATCGGCCGTCGATCCTGCTGATGGATGAGCCGTTCGGCGCCCTCGACGCCCTCACCCGCGGGCTCATGCAGGAACTGCTCGTGAAGATCTGGGAGCAGTCCGACCTCACGGTGCTGTTCATCACGCACGACATCGCAGAGGCGGTATTCCTCTCCGACCGCGTGCTCGTGATGACGAACCGGCCGGGCAGCATCAAGGCCGACATCCCCATCAACCTGCCACGGCCACGCACGGAAGACCTCATCCGCTCCCCGGAATTCGGAGAGCTGGAATACGCCGTGCTCGAACAGATCAAGGCAGAATCCCGGGCGGCCGAACACCTGGCGCCGGCGGCGGCGCACACGTCGCTGCCCGCCTGACCCGCCCTGCCCGCCTGACCCGCCTAGCCCTTCGACCGGTCTGGCTGCCGCGCTCATCCACTCTGGGTGATGTGTCGGCGCCAGCCAGCCGATAGCGTTCCCACTGCCGTGCCGGTATGGCCGACGCTGGACGGAGGTCGCCGATGAATGGGGAACTCACCGCGATCATCGGCGGCATTGTCATCCTCATTGACTTCGCCATTCGCATCGCCGCGCTCATCATCGTGCCGCGGGATCGTAAGCCAACCGCGGCGATGGCGTGGCTCCTCGCCATCTTCCTCATCCCGTTTGTCGGCATCATCCTGTTCCTGATCATCGGGAGTCCGAAACTGCCGAAGAGGCGGAAGGAGAAACAGGACGAGCTGAACCAGATCATCCAGCAACGCGCCGCCGGTCTCGACCTGGTCGGCGACCGCTCGAGCTGGCCGGTCTGGTTCGCCTCCTTGGTGCGCCAGAACCAGGACCTGGGGTCATTGCCCGCGGTCGGCGGCAATACCGCGACGCTCATCGGTGACTACCAGGCGTCGATCGATGCGATGACCGCCGAGATCGACACAGCAGAGCGATTCGTGCACGTGGAGTACTTCATCGTCTCGTTCGACGCCACGACGAAGGGGTTCTTCGCGGCGCTCGAACGGGCGGTGCAGCGTGGCGTACCCGTGCGGCTGCTAGCCGACTATGTGGCATCTCGTCGTGCGGTCGGCAGCAAGGAGACTTTCGCAGAGCTCGACCGCATCGGGGTGGCCTGGCACTACATGCTGCCGGTGCGCCCGTTCAAGGGGGAGTACTCGAGGCCAGATCTCCGCAACCATCGCAAGATCGTCGTCGTGGACGGTCGGGTGGGCTACATGGGCTCGCAGAACCTCACCGACCGCAGCTACAACACGAAGAAGAATCTGGCGCGCGGCCTGCAGTGGCAGGAACTGGTGGCCAGGGTTACCGGGCCGACCGTGACGGCGATGAACGGCGTGTTCCTCTCCGACTGGTATTCGGAGACCGACGAGCTGCTGCTCGGCCCTGACGCGAACGTGCCAGCTGTTGAGGTGCCGGCCGATCCGTCGCCGGATGCGCTCGACTGCCAGGTGGTGCCGAGCGGGCCCGGCTACGACGGGGAGAACAACCTGCGCCAGTTCCTCACCCTGGTCACCTCCGCCCAGCGCAAGGTGATTATCACGAGTCCCTACTTCGTGCCAGATGAGGCGATGATGTACGCGATCACCTCCGCCTGTCACCGAGGCCTGGATGTGCAGTTGTTCGTCTCTGAGATCGGCGATCAGGGCTCCGTCTGGCATGCGCAGCGGTCGTACTACGGGCCATTGCTCAGGGCGGGAGTGCAGATCTGGCTGTACCCGGCGCCGTTCATTCTGCACTCGAAGCACCTGTCGATCGACGACGACGTTGCCGTGATCGGATCGAGCAATATGGACATCCGCTCATTCGCCCTCAACTCAGAGGTGACCTTGCTGGTGCGGAGCGCGTCGTTCGTGCAGCAGATGCGAGCCGTGGAGCAGGGCTATCGCGATGCCGGGCGGCAGCTCACGCTCGAGGAGTGGGAGAAAGAACCCGCCTCTGCGACGTTCCTTGACGGCGTCGCCCGCCTCACGTCGGCGCTGCAGTAGTCGAGAGCGGGCCGCCCCTCCGCTCGCTACTGGGCTGAGTTGTCACTGGGCTGAGTTGTCACTGGTCTGAGTCGTCACACGTCGGAGTCGTCGCGCGCCGGCGGATGCAGCGTTCCCCGATGAATCTCGAAGGCGCGCGAATGCCCTGGCGAGTGCGGGTCGTCGATGATGGGCTGGTCGGCCATGAATAAGCGGATGACGTGGGCAAGCTCGCCCGGATGGCTGAAGTTGATCGCATGCGCGGCTCCCTCGATCAGGACCACGAGCACATGGTTGTCGGTCTGGCCGGCAATCTCGCGAATGCGCGTCGGACCCGGCATCAACGGATCCCGGTTGCCGATGACCACGAGCGTCGGAATGTTGAGGGCCAGCAGCCGCTCGAGCGACGGGTATTGGGTGAGTGCGCGGAACATCCTGACGGTGCTGGGCACGCCGAACCGCAGGTAGTCGGGGGTGGCCACGGTGATCATTTGGGGTGGTTCACGCCTGCCGTCGCGGGCCAGCTGTCCGACGGCGCGACGCAGCGGCTGGTTGTGCAGCCCTCCGGCCGGCGAGACGAGCACGGCGCGATCGATGCGGTCTGGATGGCGGTAGGCGAACTCGCAGATGACCGGGCACCCCATCGAGTTGCCGACCAGCGTCGCCGACTCCACCTGGCGATCGTCGAGAAAGCGGGCGGCCGCATGTGCGAGGTCGGGGACATCGAGCGGGTCGCGCGGCTTGCCGCTTCGGCCGAACCCCGGGAGGTCTGGCACGAAGGTGTGAAACTCGTCGGCGAGGCGTTCGGCCGTGGGCAGGAGGTAGCGCCCGGAGAGTCCGAACCCGTGCAGGTGCAGCATGGCAGGGGCATCTGGGGCCAGAGCCTCAGGCCTGTCAGTCGCAGCCGGACCCGCAGGAATAGCAGCCGGAGCAGCCGACCGATCGGGCGACTCCCGATAGAACACGTCGATGCCGTCGATGGTGGTCCAGCGCTCAGCCAGCGACGACGCAGGATGCTTCGGCGTCATCCGGGCCCGATACTGCGCTCCCGTCGCCCCGCTCCAACGTGCTGGCATCCGCTCTCTCCTATCGTCGGAGGCATCCGCTCCTGACGGTGTCACCGGCAGAGTGCGAAGTCAATCCCTTGGAATCGGGGGATTCGCCGCGTCCGCTATGGCGAACCGCGCCCGCTGTAGCGGGCGCAACCAGCCACACCGGGCGCGGTCGTCGGTTGGGACGCCCGCCGACACGTCTCGATACCTCTGGCTCCGATAGCATGGGGCGAATTCGGAGTCGCCAGCATCATGTGCCGTCGGGAGCTGTGACCACCACCGAGCTGTGTCCACCACCAAAGGGAGCGACGTGTACGAAGTGCTGGGCAGCCTGCTGCCGCTTGCCCTGGCGGTATCGCTCAGCCCGTTCCCCATCATTGTGACCGTGCTGATGCTGCTGGCGCCGCGAGCCAGGATCAACAGCGTGGTCTTCCTGCTCGGCTGGATCATCGCAGTGACCGTCGTCATCACCGTGCTGACGGTCGTCTCGACGTACATCGAGCAGTCGAACCCTGATGCGCCCAACCCGGCGGCCGGCGTGGTCCGCATCGTGCTCGGCGCTGGGTTGCTGTTTCTCGCGCTCCGGAAGTGGCAGAAACGGCCGGCACCTGGGGCGGAGGTGGCGCTCCCCTCATGGATGTCGTCCATCGACAAGACGACGCCGGGCCGGAGTCTGGTGACCGGTCTCCTGCTGGCCGGTGCCAACCCGAAGAACCTGCTGCTGACCGCCGCTGCCGCCGTCTCGATCGGCACCGGCGACCTGACGCAGGGGCAAGCGATCGGCGCAATCGCTTTCTACACAGCTGTCGCATCGATCACGGTGGTGCTGCCTGTGCTTGGTTACGCGATTTTCCACGAGCGGATGACGACGCCACTCGAGACGATCCGCGACTGGCTGGTGCGGAACGAATCCGTGCTGATGGGAGTGCTGTTGCTGGTGTTTGGATTCGTGGTGATCGGCAACGGAATCAGCAGTTTCTAGACGGCCACAGCGTAAGACCGGTGCGTACAAACTGCTCTCTGCGGTCCGGCGCCGTCTCTGCCCGATAACATTGGTTCGTGAACACCCTGGATATCCTCGAAAACCTCGCGGAAATCCTGTCGTGGATCGGGCTGGTAGTTGGCGGCCTGTGCTTGATCAGCCTGGTCATCATGCAGGCGGCCGCAGGGCGGTGGATCGAAACGGATGCCGTCGTCATCGACTCCGCTGGCGAACCACGGCTGCGATGGATGTCGTCAGAGGGCCTGCACGAGCACGCAATACACGAGGGTGACCGCCGCGAGTTCCAGTCGGTCGATGGCATCCCGGTGTACTACAGCGCCCGCAACCCGCACCGTTATCGCTTCGAGCGGATCGGCCACGGCGAGAAGTTGATGCGCCTGCTCACCTGGCTGTTCCTGGGCATCGGTACTGTCGCCCTGATTGTGTCGATCGCGCTGATCTTCGTTCCCACTGGCGATTAGAGCCGGGGCGCAGGACGGCAGCGGTGCCTAGCGCCTGGAATACTCAGACGCGGCGTGGATCTGCTCGGCGCTCGGGCGCACGCCGGTATAGCGCTCGAATTGCTCCGCGGCCTGCAGGGCGATGACCTCGGCGCCCGTGATCACCGGCTTGCCCGCCGCGCGAGCCGCCAGGATCAGGGGAGTCTCAACGGGGAGTGCGACGACGTCGAAGACGGTTGTCGCGGCCTGGATCGTCTCAAGCGGATACGACAGGTCATCGGCCTCTGCACCGCCGGCCATTCCGATCGGCGTCACATTGATGATGAGGGGCGCAGACTCATGGCCGGGGTCAGCAATCCAGCGGTAGCCGAGTTCCTGTGCCAGCGCCCTTCCTCGCTCCTCGTTCCGGGCGATGAGTGTGCCGTGTTCGAATCCGGAGTCGCGAAGTGCTGCAGCCACGGCCTTGGCCATGCCGCCGCTGCCGCGAAGCAGGAACGGGGTTGACGGATCGATGTCGTGGTCGCGGATGAGGGATGCGGCCGCGATGTAGTCGGTGTTCGAAGCACGCAACACGCCATTGTCATTCACGATGGTGTTTACCGACTGGATGGCCGTCGCCGAGGCGTCGATGTCGTCGACGAGGGCGATCACGTCTTCCTTGAACGGCATCGACACCGAGCAGCCGCGAATGCCCAATGCGCGAACTCCGCCGATCGCCGCGGCGATGTCGGTGGTCGTGAACGCCTTGTAGATGAAGTCGAGGCCCAGCTCGTCGTATAGGTAGTTATGGAAGCGCGTACCCAGATTGCTGGGGCGGGCTGCCAGCGAAATGCAAAGTGTGGTGTCTTTACTGAGTTGAGGCTTCATAACTCAATTCCACACCAGGATGCTGACACCGGCGATGGCGGATGCCGTCGCAAGTACCAGTGCGATGGCCACGAGCACGCGGTGCACGGTCAGGAACGTCGTGGGGCGGCCTGCGTCGTCGCGGGCGCGGGGGTCATTGGCGACGCGAGTATAGAAGCGGGGCCACGCCACCACATTGAACACGGCATTCAAGAACAGGATGAGGGCGATGGCGATAGTCATTGTGCATCAAGCCTACGGTCAGCACTGACCGCGGCTGGATGCACGGCCTATTCGAATTGCGGCCCGCGCGACGACGGATGCGGCGCTTCGGCGAGCGTGGCTTCCTCAATGTGCAGCCCGGTTGCGGAGTTCGCAGACGTGACCATGGTTTCCAACCACTCCCGGTCAATCGCGGGTGGTCGGCTGCCAGAGAATCGAAAGTGGAGGTCTGTACTCGGGCTGATCCATACCGTGCTCCGGCCATAACCGACATTGGCGCCGTCGCTCCAGGTCAGCGCGAATGACTCTCGTCGCCTGAGTTTCGAGATCACGACGATCTGGATATGAGCCAGCACTCGATCATCAAGGTCGATCGCGGTGCGAGCTGCTCCATAAAACAAAGTACCCATGGTTCCACCGTTCCCCAAAACTGCCGCAAGGAGTCCATTGGCGCCAGCATAGTACCCCGCAAACGGGGGCGGAGAAAGGGATTTGCATGCGGTGGCTGCCGAACTACTTTGGGGGGATGAAAGCGGTCCAGTTCGCGCGGGAGGACCTGTCGGTGACGGGCTTCGAACCGGCGTACCAGGTGAACCTGTATGACAGGGAACCACGGGAGCCGGCGGGCACGAACGACGCAACAGAGGAGTGGCGGATCACGGGCGCGAAGGACGCCGATGAAGTCCTGCGTTGGGTGCATGAACGCAATCCGGCAGTCTTCACGGTATTCGCCGAGATCTGCGATGTGGATGGTCTTCGGTATCTGGCTTTCGTAGCGGGATTCCGTCCATCCCGCGAAGTGCGGGGCCTCCCGGCACGTATCTGACTCCAGCGAGCACGTACGCTTGAGTAATGAGCAAAACGCATGTCTCCGGCAGAAAATCGGTCCTTCCTGCAGTGTGTGACATTGTGCTGATCTTGGTGTTCGTCGTGATCGGGCGGGGCAGCCACGACGAGACGTTCAGTATCGCTGGTGCGTTCACGACAGCGTGGCCGTTCATCGTCGGTGCGGCGATCGGCTGGCTGGTTATGCGGGCGTGGAGCGCGCCACGCCGTGTGGTGTGGACCGGCATCGGCATCTGGCTGGCCACTGTCGTGGTGGGGATCGTGCTGCGAGCGGTCAGCGGTCAGGGTGTTCAGCCCAGCTTTGTGATCGTCACCGCGATCGTTCTCGGAATCTTCCTGATTGGCTGGCGTGGAATCGCCGCCATCGCGACCAAGGCAGCCACAGCCCGTACCGCGGTGTAGTCGCCGTCAGCGCACCCCGCAGTCAGCACACCCTGCAGTCCGCACACCCTGCAGTCCAGTGCACCCTGTAGTCAGCGCACTCTCAGTCCGCGTACTGACCGGGCTAGAGTCCCTGTTCCACCATGTCGATCAGGCGGGTGACCAGGTGGTCGACCACCGGTTCAGGCAGCACACGCAGCGGACCATCGATCAGCAGCGTGGCCAGGCCGTGCACTGACGACCAGGCCAGGAACTCTGCGCCCTGCCGTCGTTCGGCGGGCAGACCGCCTTCGGCAGCGAGGCCGTCGATGGCGTCGGTGAGCAGCTGGAAGGGTGTGCGCCCGCTGTGGCCGGCCCTGTCCGCGCTCGTTGCGCTCTCCAGGTCGGACGATGCGGAGAACGCTGTCTGGAAGAGCCCCGGCTCCGCGCGGGCGAAGTTGAGGTAGCCGACGCCGACCCCTCGCAAGCGCAAGCGAGCCTGTGAGAGGGGATCAGCGGCATCCGGTTGCCGCGCCTGCTCATCTTCGATGGCGATGGCCACCTGGGCCTGGCAGGCCGAACAGACAGCGTCGAGCAGCGCCCTGTGGTCGGCGAAGTGTCGGTAGGCGGCGTTGGGGGAGACGCCTGCGCGGCGGGTGGTTTCGCGCAGGACGACGGCCGATGGACCGCCTTCGCGTGCCAGTTCGAGACCGGCGGCGATCAAGGCCTGGCGAAGATCGCCATGCCGATACGTCTCGCGACCTGAAATCTGCCGAACCGTTGTCAAATGCCTGCCCGCCTCGTACGATAAAACCTCATAATGTGTACAACGTCCACATGAGTGTAACTCTCAACGGACTCTCGCGCAGTGGCTCCCCAACTCCCGCACAGTTGTTGCTGCGGCGCGGCCACAGTGGCGTCAATTTCAGACAATAGATATCAGGCAGCAGACATAGCGAAGGACATTCGCATGAGCATTGTTGAAGCGACAGGACTGACCAAGACCTACAAGTCAAAGAGTGGCCCTGTGCATGCGTTGGCCGGCCTTGACCTCAGCGTGCCAGAGGGCACGGTGAAGGCGATGCTGGGCCCGAACGGAGCGGGCAAGACCACCGTGGTCAAGATGCTGACCACACTGATCAAGCCCGACGCAGGGCGGGCATCGATCGACGGCCTCGATGTGGTCGAGCATCCGAAAGAGGTGCGGCGCATCATCGGGGTCTCCGGGCAGTACGCGGCCGTCGACGAGAATCTCACCGGCTTTGAAAACCTGGAGATGGTGGGCCGGCTCTATCACCTGAGGGCGGCGACCGCGAGACGTCGGGCGCAGGAACTCATCGACATGTTCGAACTGACCGCCGCTGGGAACCGGCCGGTCAAGGGGTTTTCCGGCGGTATGAGGCGCCGCATCGACCTCGCCGGCGCGCTCGTCATCAATCCCAAAGTGCTCTTTCTCGACGAGCCGACGACAGGGCTCGACCCGCGCAGTCGGCTCGCGCTGTGGGACGTCATCACCGACCTGGTCAACAACGGAACGACGGTGCTGCTCACCACGCAGTACCTCGAAGAGGCCGACCAGCTGGCCGACGATATCGCCGTGATCGACGACGGCCGCATCATCGCTGAGGGGACCTCTGACCACCTCAAGGCGCAGATCGGTGGGCACCGCCTCGTCGTTGCCCTCGTCGACGCCGCTGACAGCGGGGCAGCGCTTGGCGTACTCGCCAGGTACGGGGACGGTGAACCAACGCTCTCCAGTGACGGGCGTGGCATAGAGGTTGCGGTGACCAACGGGCCGCGTGCTCTGCAGTCGGCGTTGGCCGACCTGGGAGACGCGGGAATCCCACTGCATGACGCAGGTATGCGCCGGCCGACGCTCGATGATGTCTTCCTCAAGCTCACCGGGCACAAGGCAGACAAGGCAACAGAGCAGGACGAGGAAAAGGAACTGGAGAAGACCCGATGAGCACTCTCACCGCTCCCATCGACCGTGCGCCATCCTTCAACCCCTTCGCGCTCTGGTACTCGGATGGCTGGACCGTCACCAAGCGCAACCTCTACAAGCTCAAGCGCTCACCCGACATGCTCGTGTTCGCCGTGATCCAGCCGATCATGTTCGTGCTGCTCTTCAGCCAGGTGTACGGGGGCGCGATCCAGGTTCAGGGCTCCGACTACACCCAGTTTCTCCTGGCCGGCATTTTCGCGCAGACCGTCGTGTTCGGCTCGACCTTCTCGGGGGCGGCCATGGCACAAGACTTGCAATCGGGCATCATCGACCGCTTCCGCAGTCTGCCGATGAGTTCGTCTGCGGTGCTGATCGGACGCACGAATAGCGACCTGGTGCTTAACACCATTTCGATGGCCATCATGATGCTGACCGGCCTGCTCGTCGGCTGGCGTGTCAACTCGTCGTTCCCGGAGTTTCTTGCCGGGACCGCACTGCTCCTGATGTTCGGCTACGCATTCAGCTGGGTGATGGCATTGCTCGGCATGAGCGTGGCCAACCCAGAGGTGATCAACAACGCCTCATTCATCATCTTGTTCCCGATCACTTTCGTGTCGAACGCCTTCGTGCCGCTCGACACCATGCCGGCCGTGCTGCAGACCATCGCGGAATGGAACCCGGTGTCCGCGCTCGTGCAGGCGGCCAGGCAGTTGTTCGGCAACCTGGGCACGGCTCCCGTTCCGGATGTCTGGCCCCTCCAAAACCCGATCATCACGGTCGTGGTTGGCATCGTCATCATGCTTGTCGTGTTCGTGCCGCTGTGCATCCGGAAGTTTGCCGCGATCAGCTCACGATGAGGCATCCGCTTAAAACACGTGAACAGAAGGAGCACATCATGGCCACCAGCGATCTCGGGTTTGTGCACGGTTACAGTGCGTTCGCCGTTAGAGACATCGACGCGGCGAAGG
The DNA here is from genome assembly GCF_057669685.1 of Leifsonia sp. Y878. Lineage (NCBI taxonomy): Bacteria > Bacillati > Actinomycetota > Actinomycetes > Micrococcales > Microbacteriaceae > Leifsonia > Leifsonia sp. Y878. The sequence continues at coordinate 50,845 of NZ_JBYHFS010000003.1, forward strand.
CGTTCTACGGCGATGTCCTTGGGCTGCAGGTCAGCGATCGGATGATGGGGCTCATCTCGGTGCAGCTGCCGGGCGGCACAGAGGTGCTCGTCTACCCCAAGCCAGACCACATCCCGGCGACATACACGATCCTCAACCTGGAGACCAACGACATTGACCTGTCGGCAGACGAGCTCACCGCTCGGGGTGTCGAACTCCTGCGCTACGAGGGGTTCGAGCAAGACGACACGGGCATCGCCAGGGGAAACGGCCCGTCAATCGCCTGGTTCACCGATCCGTCTGGGAACATCCTGGCGGTGTTGCAGGACTCGTCCTCCAGCTCGTAGGTCCGCGCCCGAAGACCCTGAAGTCTTGAGGAGACCAGTGTCGCTTCCCTAAGGTGAGCGCATGCCTCCCTACGACGTGAAGCACGACCTCAAGCAGCTATACGCCCCGTCCAACCGAGACTGGGAGCTGCTCACCGTGCCTCCGCAGCGGTTCATCGCCGTCGATGGTGAGGGCAATCCAAACACGGCGCCCGCCTATGTCGAGGCCGTCGAGGCGCTCTATGGCGTCGCGTACACCGTCAAGTTCGCCTGCAAGCGTGAGTCACCCGACCGCGATTTCGTCGTTGGCCCGCTCGAGGGCCTCTGGTATGCCGCTGACATGTCGGTCTTCACCGTCCGCGCCAAGGAGCTCTGGAGCTGGACCATGCTGATCACCCAACCCGACTGGGTAACGGATGCCATGATCACCGACGCGCAGGCGGCCGTCCGTTCCAAGAAAAAAGGGTCGGCCGCCCTCGATCGACTCCGGATCGTGAATCTCGACGAAGGTCTTTCAGCCCAGGTGCTGCACATCGGCTCCTACGACGAGGAGGCACCGACGCTCGCGCGCCTGCATGACGAGTTCATGCCCGGACACAATCTGGAGCCGACCGGACACCACCACGAGGTCTACCTCGGCGACCCCCGCAAGACGGAGCCTGCCAGGCTGAAAACGGTGGTGCGGCAGCCGGTCGCTGTGCGCGGATAGGGTCAGCGGCTCCCGCGGCGCTTGTTGCGCGAACTCGACGCCGTGCGAACGCGACCGGGCGCGAGGCCCGCCTTCTTCTTGGGCTGGGCAGGCTTCTTCTTGGCTGCGACCTCGCGTGCTTCCTTGGCGGCGGCCTTCGCTTTTGCAGTCGCTTTCACTTTTTTTACGGGTTCTCCGCGTACCACGACGGTCTCGCTGCGTGAGCTGGCCGCAGAGCGACCGCGCACGATCCCGATGAACTCCTCGACGTCATCCGTTGTCTTGGCCGTGGGCCATGCCAGCGCGATCTGGGTGTCGGCGACGCCGTCGACCGGTCGCGAAATGACATCTTTTCGGCTGTGCAGGCGGGCGAGGGAGTGCGGAAGGATGAGGATGCCGACCCCGGCAGCCACCTGCTCCATGGCCTCATCGAGGTCACGCATCTTCGGTAGCTCGCGACGGGTTCCGTCGGCGATCTCGGTGGCGATGTCGCGCCATTCCGGCAGCTCATCAGGGTTTTGCAGCAGATGCTCACCGGCCAGGTCTCCGATGGCGACGGTCTCCGCCGCGGCAATGGCATGGTCTTTGGCGGCGACGACCACGGGGATCTCGTCGTAGAGCATGATGACGCTGAGGCCATCGCGGTCGATGGGCAGGCGAACGAAGCTGACGTCAGCGCGTTCGTCCAGAAGGACCCCTGTCTGTTCACCGGGTTCGGTGCGAAAGACCTCAAGGGGTGTGTCTGGGAATCGATCGGCCCAGATCCGTGTCCACTTCGTGGGGGTTACACCCGCGACGAAACCGATTGAAAAGCTCATCGGCATCCTTTCTCAGGCGTCATCTCGCCAATGCGGCGGTACTCTCAGGCTATACGCTGGAGGGATGACCTCGGAAAAGAAGACCCAGACCATGAAGCCCGCCACGGCGGCACAGAAGCTCGGGATTCTGCTTCAGGCAGCCCCAGAGGAATTCCAGAACAACCTCATCACCCGCGACGCCGTTGCTGAACTGAACGAGAACCCGCCGGAGTGGCTCGTCGACCTGCGCGCCAACGGCCCGCACCCCCGCCAGGTTGTCGCCGCCAAGCTCGGCGTCTCTATCTCAGGACTTGCCCGCGCGGGCGTTGACGAACCGCTCACCACCGCCGAGATCAAGGAACTGCTGCAGCAGCCGCCGGCATGGCTGGTGACCGAGCGTGCGACGCAGGCTGAGGTGCGTGCAGAGCAGATTCGCGACAAGGACGCCAAGGCCGAGAAAGCCGCCAAGAAGGAACGCGCCGCACGCGGAGCCGCCCAGCGCGCAGCACACCGGGGCGAGTAGTACCCCAGTAGTACCGAGAGTCGCCGTTAGTACCGAGAGTCGCCGTTAGTACCGAGAGTCGCCGTTGCAACGGCGACTCTCGGGCGAAACGGCGATTCTTGACGGATGCCGGCGCGCTACGCCGGGTACTGCTCGCGCAGGAAGGTCACGATGTCGACCAGCTCAGGCTGGGAGATGGAGTGCGGCATCCCCTCATAAATGCGTTCGGTCAGTGTGGAGTGCGTGGGCAGCCACACCTGAGTGCGGTTGACGGCGCTGCGCGGAATCACGGGGTCGGCCGTGCCACGCCCCCAGAACACCGGCGTGCCGAGCTCCGCCAGGCGCGCGTCACCAGGCTGTTCGCCGCTGCCGACGAAACCTGACAGCTGCACGGCGAACGAGAACCGCTCCGGTGCCAGTCGCAACAGCTGCAGAGCCATGGCGCCACCCTGCGAGAACCCGAGCAATCCAACGGATGTCGGCTGCACCTCCTGCGCGTCAAGCCAGTCGAGCACGCCACGGGCTGCGGCGTCGATGGCGGTGCTGTCGGGATTCCCCGGCTCGCTGATCGGGAACCACGCCCATCCCTGGCCGGCGGGAAGGGGCGCACGGAGCGCCGCGAGCACCGGTTCGAGCGGCAGGTGCGGCGCAAGCGAGAACAGGTCGCCTTCGTGCGAACCGAAGCCGTGCAGAATCAGCAGGAGGGGCCGCCCGACGCGGTCAGCGCCACCGGCGGACCAGAGCACGGCCTCAGAGTCGATCGCTTCGATGCGTTCGCTGTTGTTCATGGGGGTTCTCGCCTTTCGCAGTCGAGGCAGGCGCTCGATGTCGTCAATACTTTCATGCGGCCGGAGACTTTCCCGCAGCCAGCAGTTTTACGCAGCGGCCGCATTCGCCCCTGCTGGACAAGGACAACGCAGGGTGTGACGCGCGCATTCCGACGCGACGGCGTGCATCCGTCGCCGAGGTGGGTGAGAATGAGTGCATGAGCGTGCGCACCCCCGACCCCGATCCGGACTGGACGCCTGGCCCCGATGACGCCCCGCCGCCCAGCACGAACCCTGGCTGGCTCAGCGATTTCGAACTGGCAGAGGTGCGCCGTCGGCTGCCGCTGCTCTACGTCGAGGCCGTACCGGTGCGCGTGGATGGGCTCGGCCAGGTCGTCGAGGTCGGCGTGCTGCTGCGCGCCACTCCCGAAGGGGAAATGACCCGCACCCTCGTCTCCGGCCGCGTGATGTACGGCGAGACGCTGCGCGACGCGCTCTTCCGTCACCTCGAGAAGGACCTCGGGCCGATGGCCTTCCCGCAGCTGCCCACCAGTCCTGTGCCGTTCTCGGTCGCAGAGTACTTTCCGCTTCCCGGCTTGACGCCATTCACGGATGATCGCCAACACGCTGTCTCGCTGGCCTACGTCGTTCCCGTCACGGGAACGTGCGATCCGCGGCAGGACGCGCTTGAGGTCACCTGGATGACCCCCGCGGAAGCCGCCTCAGAGGCCGTATCGCTGGAAATGGTCGGCGGTCGCGGTTCGCTGCTGCGCGCCGCTCTGGCCTCTGTCGGACTGCTGCGCTAGCCAGCCCTCCCCGCTAGTCGCGGAGGCCGTTCACTGCCGTCTCGAGGCCATTCCGCGCGCTGGGCGCCCTCCGTTGGTCGAGGAGGCCGTTCACGGCCTTCTCGAGGCCATCGCGCCTGGGTGCCCTTCTGTAGCGAATACAGGATGAATCGAGCAACTGTCACCGAATACAGGACGGATCGCGCTCTCTGCGGCAACGTTTCCGGTTTTCGCGACATCGGACGTTGCTGCGCGCCGCTCTGGCCTCTGTCGGACTGCTGCGCTAGCCCAGCCCTCCTTGCTAGTCGCGGAGGCCGTCACGGCCGTCTCCAGACCCGCTGCAGGGTTCGGGTTGCCGGGTCTCGAGACGCTCGCTGGCGCTCGCTCCTCGACCAACGGGTGGCCCGCTCCTCAACCACACGAAGAACGGCCCCTGGTTCGGCACTGTGCGTGCGGATCAGGGGCCGTTCTGGTCAGTGCGAATTACGCGAGGTCAAGCGCCCCGAGGAACGTGGCGATGATGCTGTCGACGTCGATGTCGAGGGCAACCTCGACGCTCGCCCACTCTTCAGCGAGACCGTGCATGATGTCTTCGCCGGGGAACTGGCGGAGGTCGACGAGAGTCTGGCCGCGGCCGTATCCAGACAGCTGCACGCGCACGGGCCGAATCTGGGTGTGGATCGCGTCGGGGTTGACGAGGGCGCAGACCGCGCCGGCGTCACCGATCAGGCCGGTGTAGATCGAGCCGGTGTCTCCGCGACCGGCGACGCGGTTGGCGATCAGCGCGCCGACAGCGCGGCCGCGCGCCGTCTCGTGCGACATCAGAGCGGTGGCGACGGCTTCGTCAACACCCACCCGGTTGAAGACGTCGAGCCCATACATGTACGTCGGCACGCCGGAGTCGAGCACGATGGCCGCGGCCTCAGGGTCATGCCACACGTTGAACTCGGCGACGGCCGTCGCGTTTCCGACGCTGGCTGATCCGCCCATGAAGACAATGCGCTCGATGTTGTCGGCGTCATCGGGGTACTGGCGCAGCAGGAGCGCGAGGTTGGTCTGCGGGGCGAGCGCGACGAGGGTGACCGGCTGCGGGCTCTCGGCGATCAGCCGGTGCATCAGCTCGATCGAGCTGCCGGGCACCGGCATCCGCTCTGTGGCCGGCAGGTGCAGCGTGCCGAGGCCGCCTTCGCCATGAACGTGAGATGCGTCGCGGGCCGGCTCGATCAGGGGGCGGCGGGCGCCGGCGGCGACGGGAATGTTCCCGGCGCCGGCCACGTCCAGGATGCGCAGGGTGTTGTCGACAACGCGCTCCAGGGAGGCGTTGCCGGCGACGCAGCTGATTCCGAGCACGTTGATGTCGGGGTGGGCTACGGCGAACAGGATGGCGAGGGCGTCGTCTACGCCGGTGTCGACGTCGAGGATGACGGGAAGTGAGGTCATCCGCTAAGCCTAGTTTGCCGCAGGCTGCCGCCCTCGCGGCGGCTACCGGCCACGGGGCTGCCGATCAGGCGGGCGACCGCCGCGGGCCACCCATCAGGCTGGCGACCGCAACGGGGCTACCCGTCGCGCCGGCTAGCGGACGAGCCGCACCTCACGGATCTCCTCGCCCAGGAACGGCTGCAGCTGCTCACTGCCATCAGGGATGAAGCCGTTGCGCGTGTAGAAGCCGTGGGCCCGCGGGTTGTCTGCTGCGACCCACAGGTAGGCCTGCTCCTCTCCGCACACGGCGTCGAAGAGCTGCTGGCCGATCCCCGTGCCGTGGTACTTGTCGAGCAGGTAGATGAGGTGCAGTTCGCGCTCGCGGGGCGCGTCAGCGTCTCTGGCAGGGCCGGCGCCGGAGAATCCGATGATCTCCCCGTCTACGAGGGCCGCGACCTGGCGATAGCCGTCGCCCTGGTTCATCCAGTGCGTCCAGAGGTCGGCCAACCGGCGCGGTGACACGGAGGAGAGCACGGCCTCACTGATCAGGTGGTCGTACGTTTCGTGCCAACAGGCCGCATGCACGCGACCGAGGGCTTCAGCATCGGCGTCGCGAACGGGCCGAACAACAACTGTGGTGTCCATGATCCGACACTAGCCGAGAATAATTCGCCTCTCGACCACCCTCGTTTTCGCGGCCGGCTCTGGGCCCTCACCAACCCCCGCGCGTTGGCGTGTGGCCCTTCCGCGCATCGTCGGGCATGGCCATTTCGGCACGCAGCCCCAGGAGCCGGATCGGACGGCCGGCCTCGATCTCGCCAGCGAGGTCCAGGGCGCGGGCGAGGATTTCGTCTTCGTTGAAGGTCGCGGGAATCTTCCGTGCGTGTGTCGTGGTCGTAAACGGCGCATACCGAACTTTCAGGGTCAGCCCGATCACCGGCCGTCCTTCAGCCGCCACGTCTTTTAGGACGTTTGCGACCAGCTCCCGCACAGCCTCGTCCACCTGGGCCGGCTCTGTGAGGTCGACTTGGAAGGTGGTCTCGCGGCTGTGCCCGCGGGCCACCCATGGAGTGTCGTCCACGACGCTGGCGCCGTCTCCTCTGCCGAGCTGCGCGTACCAGGGACCCATCTTGGGGCCGAACTCCGGAACCAGATCCTGCGGATCCGACGCGGCGAGCTCGGCAACCGTCGTGATACCGAGCGTGGCCAATCGACCAGACACCTTCGCCCCGATGCCCCACAGCTCCTTGGTGGGCCGGCCGCCCATTACCTCGAGCCAGTTCTCGGCGGTGAGGCGGAAGACGCCAGCCGGCTTGCCGAGATCGGTGGCGTTCTTGGCCCTGACCAGCGTGTCTCCGATGCCCACGCTGCAGTGCAGCTGCGTCTGCTCCAGGACAGCAGCCTGGATATCCCTGGCGTAGGCTTCTGGATCCTCCGTCTGGATGCCCACAAAGGCCTCATCCCACCCCAGCACCTGCACGACGGCACCGGGCTGGCCCCGCAGGGTCGTCATCACCGTGTCCGACGCGGCGAGGTAGGCCTCGGAGTCCACAGGCAGGATCACGGCGTCTGGCACCTTCCTGGCTGCAATCCGCAGAGGCATGCCGGAACCTACGCCGAACACCCGTGCTTCGTAGGACGCCGTGGACACCACGGCCCGTTCGGTGGGGTCGCCCCGGCCGCCGACGATGATCGGCTTGCCCGCAAGTTCGGGGTGCCGGAGCACCTCGACCGCAGCAATGAACTGGTCGAGGTCGACGTGCAGCACCCACTGGTCTCCGCTCACGACACCAGTGTGCCCTCAACATCCATCACCGGCACCGGTTTTCACCGAGCTGGGAGATGCGGTGTCCCGCCTCAGGAGACCAGGCCGTGCCGGTAGGCGTACACCACGGCCTGGACACGATCGCGGAGGGCGAGCTTGCTGAGGATCCGCGAGACAAAGGTCTTGACGGTCTCCTGGCTGATCACGAGCGCCGCCGCGATCTCGGTGTTCGACAACCCGGCGGCAATGAGGCGGAGCACGTCGAGTTCGCGTGGAGTCAGGGGAGTGTCATCGGGCGCGATGCCGGCGGGGCGGATGCGCTCGGCATAACGCCCGACGAGCTGCCGCGTCACCTCAGGCGCCAGCAGCGCGGCCCCAGACGCGACCGTGCGGATGCCGTTCAGCAACTGTGCAGGGGGTGCGTCTTTGAGCAGGAACCCGCTGGCACCCGCGCGCAGGGCCTCGTAGACATATTCGTCCAGGTTGAAGGTCGTGACCACGAGCACTTTGACGGGGTTGGTGACAGCGGCGCCAGCTAGCTCACGGGTCGCCGCAATGCCGTCCAGCAGCGGCATCCGTATGTCCATCACTACGACGTCAGGAAGCAGGCGCCGGGCGAGCTCGACGGCGGCACGGCCGTCACCGCACTCGGCAACCACCTCCAGATCCGGCTGCGCGCCGATAATCGTTGCAAAGCCGGTGCGAATAAGCGGCTGGTCATCGCACACCAGCACCCTGATCGGTGAGCTCATACCCGGCTTCCCGTCGGTACGCGGGCGAGGACAGCGAAGCCGCCGCCCTCCCGCGGTCCGGCGCTGAAATCGCCCCCAAGAGCCGTCACCCGCTCACGAAGCCCGGCGAGCCCACGGCCGCTGCCGTCCGGTAGTCGAGTGGATGTGGGCGCTGGATGCACTGTGGTCTGCGCTGTGGCCGGCATTGTGGCGTGCACTGTGGCGGGCACTGTGGCGTGCGAGAGAATCTCGACTGTGGTCTCCTCTGCCTGGTGGCGGATGTCGACGGCGGTGCGGCCGCCCGGTGCGTGTTTTCGCGCGTTCGTGAGTGCTTCCTGCACCACCCGGTAGACAACGAGCTCCGCACCACCGGCCGGACTCCGAGGACTGCCCTCTTCGGTGAATTCAACCCGCAGGCCGGCGCGGCGTGAGTGCTCCACGAGATCGCGCACATCAGTGGGGCCAGGGGTGCGGCTGGCCTCCTCATGGTCGGGATTGAGCACGTCGAGCACCTGCCGCAGATCCGCGATAGCCCGCCGCCCGGTGCCCGCGATGGTGTCCAAGGCGTCGTCGACCCGGTCGGGAGCGTCGGTGAGGTATCGCGCGGCTTCCGCCTGTACCACCATCGCTGTCACGTGATGGGTGACGACGTCATGCAGGTCGCGCGCGATCCGGGTGCGCTCCATCGACCGTGTGTCGCCGGCGATGCGGTCCAGCCGGTCCTGCTCGGCCAGTCGTCCGGCCCGCTGCCAAACTCCGATCCCGACGGCGAAGGCCAGAGCAACGTAGAACGTCGCAAATTCGCTGAACGGCTCGGTCGAACCCATACGGTACAGACCGACAGCAAGGGCGATGTAGGCAGCGGAGAAGACGAGCACGACAATCTTGCGATGCCGCTCAATATACGAGCCGGCGCTCAGCAGGGCGACGAAAAGCCCCGTGCCCGCGAAGGTGTGGTAGCCGGCCAGCTGGTCAATCGCGAAGCCCGCCGACACGAGGCTCAGGCACAACAGAGGCCACCGGCGCCGGAAGGCGAGTGGAAGAGACTGCAGGGCGACCGCCGCCGCGGCGAGGGCATCGAACGGCCGGTCGGGGAGGCCGCCGAGCACGGTTCCGTACGCGTGGCTTACCGGCAGCACTGACATCAGGAACAGCCCGGCCGAAAGGGGCAGATCGCGCAGGACGACGCCCTGCCGGCGCCACGCGTCTGCGATCCTCCGGCCGTCAGTCACTGCGCTACTCTATCCCGGGCTGAAGCATTCCGCGCAGCATCCCTGGCGGCAGCACGGGCCGCGCCGAATGACACGATGTTGCCGCGCCGTGCGGCTATAAGCAGGAAGACCACCGTGGCCAGTCCGCAGAGGAGGACGGCGATTACACTCCCCTCAGGTCCGAAGTCCCCGCCCGTGAGGAGCATGGGGCCCGACATCACTGCGTCCAGGATCCCCTGCGGGGTGTTGTTCCCAGAGACCTCGGTGCTGAAGAGGGCGGAGGCTGCAATATTCCAGCCAAAGTGCAATCCGATCGGCAACCAGAGGCTGCGTGTGGCGATGTAGGCGGCGGTGAGCATTCCGCCGGCTTCAACGGCGATCGCGATGGCACCCCAGAGGGAGGCGTTGGGATTGAGCAGGTGGATAAGACCGAACAGTGACCCGGTCAGAACGAGGGCGAGCCAGGTTCCGCCATGGTTCTCGACCCATCGATACAGGACGCCCCGAAACATCAGTTCCTCCGTCACCGCTACGGTGCACATGACTCCGATCAGTCCCACCGCTCCAGCCACCGAACCGATCCCGACGATCTCGTAGCCGCCGAAGGCCGCGATGGCGCCAATGACAGCGGCGAACAGCACGATGCCAACGGTCGTGCCGCGGACGGCGGCGCGGACGGCGCCAGGGGCCGCCAGCTCGGTGGGCGCGCGCCGCTCAGTGCGCTGCACTACCTGGCGGTATACGAACACCGCGATCGCCGCGACAGCCACACCGGCCGTCAGCGTGAGCCATGGCATCCCGTTCACGGCCTGGAGGGCGAGGTTCCCCAGGAAGGCGACCGCAATGACGGCAATCAATTGCACAATGTATTTCATCAGGTCCTCCGTGATTGACATCGCGACCAACGTGTCGCGACATCAATTCACGCTACGGATCCGCGGTTTCGGAGTCGTCACCCTGTGGTGGACACTTCCGTGTAGCTCGCACGGGGGACGGATGTCGCTGAGGGATCGGAAGCGATCGTCGTCAGAGATGGGCCACATCGGCAGTTAAACCACAACGGGCCGGCCTCCGAAGAGACCGACCCGTTGAAAGACTGCGAGCGATTAGCCCTGTGCGCGGCGCGGAGCCGAGCGACGAGCGCCGCCGGCTGAAGCCGAGTTGCCACGAACGAGGCCGCCGACCTGCAGGCCGCCTGAGCGACCTGAGCCTGCGCCGCCGCCCTGGCCGCCACTGCGACCCTGGCCGCCGGCGCCGCCCTGGCGCGGTGCACCGCTGCGAGCTGCACCTGCACCAGCACCTGAGCCGGCCGTTGCCGGACGACCTGAACGGTCGCGGCGAGGAGCGCCAGCTGATGCTGCGTCACCGCTGCGTGCTGGGCGGCCACCCTCGCGGCTGCCGGCGCTGCGGCCGTCACGGTCGTCACGGTTTGAACGCTTGCGCTGGGCGTTTGCACCCTGCGAGCGACCACCCTGTGACTGGCCGCGCTGCGGCTGCTCCTGGCGGGGAAGCGGCTTGACGTATGCAGCAACATCACCGGTGAGGGTGATGACTGCGGGGGAGTTGGCGTTCACACGCTGCGGGGTGACAGCGATGGCTGCCTTGCGCAGCAGCGCCTCGGTGTCCTTGCGCTGGGCAGGAAGCATGATGGTGACAACGTCACCGGCGCTGCCTGCACGAGCCGTGCGGCCAGAGCGGTGCAGGTATGCCTTGTGCTCTGCCGGCGGGTCAACGTGGATAACGAGTTCGATGTCGTCGACGTGCACGCCGCGAGCTGCGACATCCGTTGCGACGAGGACGCGAACGTCACCGGCGGAGAATGCGGCCAAGTTGCGGTCGCGAGCAACCTGCGACAGGTTGCCGTGCAGGTCAACGGAAGGGATGCCGGAGTCGGTCAGTGCCTTGGCCAGCTTCTTGGCGTGGTGCTTGGTGCGCATGAAGAGGATGCGGCGGCCGCTGCCAGAAGCGAGCTTCTCGATGAGCTCCTTCTTCGACTCGGCGTTGTCGACCTCGAACACGTGGTGGGTCATGGCCGAGACGTGGCTGGTGGCCTCGTCGACGGAGTGCAGAACCTCGTTGTGCAGGAAGCGACGCACGATCTTGTCAACGCCGTTGTCGAGCGTTGCCGAGAAGAGGAGGCGCTGTCCGTTGGACGGCGTCTTGTCGAGGATGCGCGTGACGACGGGCAGGAAGCCGAGGTCTGCCATGTGGTCGGCCTCGTCGAGCACGGTGATCTCAACGGAGTCGAGGTTCACGAAGCCCTGCTTCATGAGGTCCTCGAGGCGGCCGGGGCAGGCCACGACGATGTCGACGCCGGCCTTGAGGGCTGCGACCTGACGGTTCTGCGAGACGCCACCGAAGATGGTCGTCGTGGTGAGGTTGTACGCCTCAGCCATCGGGGTGAGGGCTGCGGAAATCTGGGTGGCCAGCTCACGGGTCGGCGCCAGGATCAGGCCGAGCGGGCGCCCAGGACGACGCTTGCCACCGGCGAGCTTGCCGCCGAGGCGCGAGATCATCGGGATGGAGAAGGCCAGGGTCTTGCCGGAGCCGGTCTTACCGCGGCCGAGTACGTCGCGGCCGTTCAGGGTGTCCGGCAGGGTGTCTACCTGGATGGGAAAAGCAGTGGTGAGTCCCTGTGCAGCGAGAACTGCAACGACGGGAGCTGGCACGCCAAGCGCGCCAAAGGAGATATCAGACAAAGTGGTGCCTTTCGGGCATCAGTGCCTCGCGTACTCGAACGCGGCGCAGTGCGATAGAGCGCACAATGCAACATTCGAATCATGAGGATTCACATGGCGAAGGTGCCGATGGGCACATCCGTTCGCCGTAAGAATGTTTCATTCGCAAATCGTCGGCGGCCAGAGACTGGCTGTCGCGACAAGAAGAGGGCGTTCTACGACGCAGGGAATGCAGTTATGCACTCACAAGTAATTCCAGTCTACCGGATGCTGTCAAGCTGAGCTGGGAATGGCCCCAGATCGCCTCGACGGTTCGTTTCGCGGGTGGGAGAACGAACGGGGGGTCCCAGACGATGCCCGTATCCCTGTAAAGTCGTTGGACGAATGTTTATCAGGCACGCGGGAGTCGAGTGGTAGAGAACGAACTCGAACGCGAGCGAGCGCACGTCGCCCGGTTGTACAACCGGCTCGATGAACTCCTCAACGAGGAGACCAGGCGCCTTGACTCGATTCGGTCACAGACAGTCGGTGGCAACCACCAGATGCGCAGCGAACGCGACTCATTCGCGCGCATGCACGAAGACCGGTTGCACCAGCTGCGCGACGTCGATTCCCGGCTCGTCTTCGGGCGCCTCCGACTGAAGTCGGACGCGAATGCGGCAGCCAACGGTGAACGCGCCGTCGCAGACACGGCAGACGATTCCGCCGTCGACAGCGACACCATCCGCTACATCGGCCGAATCGGCCTGCGCGACCGCGACCAGCGTTCGATGCTGATCGACTGGCGTGCCCCACAGGCCAGTTCGTTCTACCAGGCGACCGCGGCAACGCCGCTCGGTGTCGCCGCTCGCCGCCACCTGATCATGCGCGAACGTGACGTGGTGCGCCTCGACGACGAGGTGTTCGACGTCGACATGCTCACCGAACCCGGCACAGCAGAGGTGCAGGGTGAGGGCGCGCTGATGGCCGCACTCACCGTGCAGCGCACCGGTCGGATGCACGATATCGTCGCAACGATCCAGGCTGAGCAGGATCGCATCATCCGCTCAGAAATGCGTGGAGCTCTCGTTGTACAGGGCGGACCTGGCACCGGCAAGACCGCCGTTGCGCTGCACCGTGCCGCCTACCTGCTCTACACGCACAGGGACCGACTGGGGTCGGCCGGCGTGCTGGTCGTTGGCCCGTCGAGCGCATTCCTCACTTACATCGAGTCCGTGCTGCCGTCGCTCGGCGAGACCGGCGTCGTTATGCAGTCGCTCGGCGAGCTGTTCCCCGGCGTGACGGCCACGACGGAGGACCGCACGGAGGTCGCCAAGCTCAAGGGCTCCGCGAGCATGGTCACCCTCATCGCCCGTGCCGTGAAATCACGCCAGATCGCGCCGACGACCCCGCAGACCGTCGACGTGAACGGCGATCGCATCGTCGTGCAGCCGCAGCTGATCGCCCGCGCCATGGCACGGGCCCAGGCCAGCGGCAAGGTGCACAACGAGGCCAGGGCGCTCTTCGTCAACTACGCGATCGAGCAGATGGTCAGCCAGCTGGCCAAGCAGCTGCGCTCCGACGGTGGCGCGCTCGACGACTCAGACCTCGCGGCGCTCCGTGAAGACATCCGCGGGGCATACGACGTGCGGGTGGTGCTGAACACCGCCTGGATGCCGCTTACCGCCGAGAAGCTGATCCAGGACCTCTATGCGAGGCCGAACTGGCTCGCCGGCCTCACGCTGCGCTGGTCGCCTGAGCGCCGTGCGCTGCTGCGCCGCGACCGCGACCAGCCGTTCACCATCTCCGATGTGCCGCTGCTCGACGAGGCAGCAGAGCTCCTCGGTGAGTCGACGGCCGCACCGGATGCCGGTCAACGCGAGCGGGACCTGCAGCGCGCCAACGACCTCGAGAACGCTGAGCAGGCCATCCGCAATGCCGGAGTGCAGGGCATGGTGACCGCAGAGCAGCTGGCCGACAACTTTGCTGAGTCTGAGTACCGGGGCACGACGGCGGAGCGCGCGGCGTCTGACCGCACGTGGACCTTCGGCCACGTCGTCGTCGATGAAGCGCAGGAGCTGTCGCCGATGCAGTGGCGCCTGTTGGTGCGGCGCTCGCCGATGCGGTCGTTCACCATCGTCGGTGACATCGCGCAGGCCAGCTCCGCGGCTGCGGCATCCAGCTGGAACGAAGCGCTTGACCCGCACTTCGCCGACCGCTGGGACCTCGAAGAGCTCACCGTCAACTACCGCACGCCGGCGCAGATCGCCCGCGAAGCCGAGAAGGTCGCCGCAGAGCATGGCTTGCCGATCACGCCGACCCGCTCTGTGCGGGAGGGCGACTGGCCGATCATCGACGTTGTCGTTCCCGACGTTGCCGGCTTGCCCGCAGCCGTCGAGGGCGCCGTCTCCGCCGACATCGAGATTGATGCGATCGGCACCCTTGCCGTCATCGTGCCTGTCGACCGTCGCGACGCGGTACTCGAGCACCTCATCCGCTCCTTCGGGTCAGAGGTCGGCGCGGGAGCCCGCGGGCTGGAACGCCGCATCGCCGTGCTCACCGCTCACGAATCGAAAGGCCTGGAGTTCGACTCTGTTGTGCTGGCCGATCCGGATGGCCTTGTCGCAGAGTCTCCCCGTGGAGCAGCTGCGCTGTACGTGGCGATGACGCGGCCGACCCAGCGCCTGACCAGGGTGATCCTGGGGGAGTAGACGCCGCTCAGTGCGTGGGTGTCTCAGTGCCTGGGTCTCTCAGTGCGTGGGTCTCTCAGTGCGTGGGTGTCTCAGTGCCTGGGGTGGTACAGCTCGCCGACCGGGATCTCGGCCGTCACGATGTTGCCGCTCTGCGGGAGCGGGCACGCCCACATCGGGTCGTATGCGCATGACGGGTTGTAAGCGAAGTTGAAGTCGAGCACCAGGGTGTCGTCGCCGAGGCCGGCACCCAGGTCTGCGCCCTTGACGGTGTCGATCAGGTAGCGCCCGCCGCCGTAGGTTCCGCCAGGCTTGCCCGCGAGGCCGTCTTTCAGCGGCAAAAAGAGCCCGCCGGCGTAGCTGGCCAGGCGCCACACGTCGAGGGAGCCGACGTATGGCAGGCGCACAGAGCCGACGAGATCGAACGGCACAGTGCCATCCGTTCCCGTCTCAACGGCGATGCGGTGCGGCTCCTCTGTGCGGTGCACCTCGACTTCGAACCGCCAGTCTGGGTCGTAGCCTGCGATGGGTAGCCCCGTGAAGCTGGCGCGGTCGTCCGGCAGCAGCGGCGATGACGGATGCCCGGCAAACAGCTCATCGCGCCCTGAGCGCCACAGCTCATGGCCCGCTGCCGGGTTGGCTGCGCTGAGCTGCCGCACGCCGGCGTAGAGGCCGAAGATGCGGCGGCGCCAGTCGGCTACCTGTAGCGCGCCGATGGTCGAACTCACGGCGCCACGCTCGGGGAGGTGCCGTCGGGGCTGTCGCCCACAGGGGCGCCCGTATCCGCCGGCGCATCAACGCCGATGTCGAACCGCCACCCGGGGGCGAGGCGTTTGAGCTGGCGCATCCGCCATTGCCAGAACGACCAGAAGGCCGGCCACATCGGCAGGGTCAGTGCGCCGGCGTCGAACCTCAACTGGTCGCGGTAGAGCGTCTTGTCTGGACGACCGGGGGCGGCGGAGATCGCCATCCGGTGGTCCCACAGCGTGAGGGAGGCCAACGGCCCCGTCAGCGGGCGGCCCGTGTCTCGCAGGATGCGCACGTCGTTGCCGCGGGCATCCGTTTCTCGTCGTTCCTCCACATTGAGGCGGATGACCTGGGTGCCGAGGGGCACGAGCCCGAGCCCGCGCAGCGAGATCGGGTGGTCGCCTGGCCCCCAGATTGTCGGGAATCCGTCGGCGGACAGCGACGTCATGCTGAAGACGGGCGAGGAGACTTCACGCAGCACGGCGGGGCTGCGGATGGCTCGCCATGCGGTTTCCGGGTCGCAATCGAGGATGTCTTTCAGGAGGACTCGCATGCTGCCAGTGTGCGGTGCCGTTGGGTGAACAGCAAGTGTGCCGCCCGTGCTGCGGAAAATGGCGGCCTCGGAATGCAGTAGAACTAGAGCGTGGCAATCCGATACTGGCTGGGCGTTGTGCAGCGCGAGCATGTGCTGCGCGGTGTCGCGATGGGGACCGCCCAGACCAACCATGGAGCCCGCACCGCACTTGAGCAGATGGGCGAGTCTGACGGCATTGTCTATTACTCGCCGAAGACGGATATCGAGGGAGATTCGCTCAAGTCGTTCACCGCGATCGGCTGGATTGCCGATGACGACGTGTACCAGGCTGGAGAGTCGGCCAGCGACTACCGTCCATGGCGTCGCCGCGTTGACTACGACCATGCCGCCGTCGAGACCTCGATCCGGCCGTTGATCCCGGTGCTGGACTTCACCCGCGGCAATCCGAACTGGGGCTACCAGCTGCGCCGCGGCCTCATCGAGATCTCGAAGCACGATTTCGATGAGATTCGGCAGCAGATGCGCCGTCCGTCAGCCGACGATCGCCGCCGCTGACGCGCATCCGCTCGTCAACGCATCCGCTCGCTCGTCCTGAGCGGGTAGTCAGCCTCAACTAGACTTCTAGTCATGGCAGGCGATCTCTGGTGGGTACCGTCTGTCGTCGTTTTTGCCCTCGCCGGAATTGCAGCAGCCCTGATCATCCGGGCATTCCGACGCCGTGGGAAGCAGCGGCTCGCCGGCATTACCGCAGCGGATGCCGCCCTCGCCCGTGACGCCGCCATCAGCCTGGTTCGAGCGGATGACATCGTGCAGGCCAGCGCAGACGAGCTCGCGTTCGCCTACGCCCAGTTCGGCGAGCAGGCCACGCGGGAGTTCGGGGAGGCGCTCGTGGCGTCCCGTCGCCAGCTGAGCGAGGCGTTCGCCCTGCAGCAGAAGCTCGACGATGCCGTGCCGGACACCGACGCTGAACGTCGCCGCTGGAACGAACAGATCATCGCGCTCGCCGACGAGGCAACGACCCGGCTCACCAACCTGACCCGCGACTTCTCGGCGCGACGCAGCGCCGAACGCGACGCCCCGTTCACCGTCCAGCAGCTGACCCGCCGCCTCGACCGCGCCGCAGACCGCATTGCGAGCGGAGCTGCCACCATCGACCGGCTGTCACTGAGCTACTCGCCGAACGCGCTCGCGGGCATCAGCGGCAACGTCGAGCTCGCCCTCGCCGCGCTGGTTGAAGCCCGGGCCGCTCAGAACATCGTCTCCAGCAGGCTCGAAGCCGGCAGCGCAGAGCCCGTCGGCGAGTACCTCACCGCCATCGAGCAGGGACTATTCCGGGCAACGCAGCTGCTCGACGCCATCGAAACCGGCGAAGACCAGCTGCACGTGCAGTACGCGACGCTGCGCGGCGCCCTTGAGCATGCAGACGCTGAGCTCGCCGAGGCCAGGGCGCTCCGTGATCGCCACGAGGAAGCCGAGGCCAGCTCAGAACTCAACCAGGTGATTGCCAGAGCGGATGCCGTCATCCAGACACTCCGCGACCCCAACCGCCTCAGCGACCCGGTCGGCGACCTCGCCACCCTGCGGAGCGCGATGGAGGGCCTCGACATCACCCGCTCAGAGGCGCGCAACCGCCAGCTGCGCCTCGAGAACGCCCGGACTGCCCTGAGCGGCGCACTGCTGACCGCCCGCAGCCAGATTCAGGTCACGCGCGAGTTCATCACGCCCAACCGCGCGCGCGTCGGCGCAGCGGCCCGCACCCGTCTCGCCGAGGCGGAGCGCCAGCTGGCCCTGGCCGAAGCCGAAGCTGACCCCGTGACCGCGCTCGACACCGCTCGCCGCGCGATGACGCACGCGACGGATGCCGACGCCCTCGCCCGCTTTGACGTGCGCTGAGCCCAGCGCTCGCTCCGCCGCCGCCCGTAGTCGCCCGCTGCGCGCAGTCGCTTGCCGCGCGCAGTCGCTCGCCGCTAGCCGCCGACGCGGGTTTCTGCGTTCACCGCGCCCGTTGTGGCCGATCGCGCCCGCTGTAGCGGGCGCCACACGCCGTAACGGGCGCATCTGCTGCCGTTACGCTGGTTGAGTGACTGACGCGACTCCCCAGCAGAAATACCAGGTTCGGTTCGATTGGGGACTCGGCGGATTCCGCGCGTTGGCCGATTCAGCGGATGTCGTGATCCTCGCCGACGCCCTCGCCCCCGCCGGTGCGCCCGCCACACCCGCCGCGCCCGCCACACCCGCCGCCTCGGCGCAGGCGGTAGCCCCGTCCGCACCGCGCGTCATCGCGGCGAACCTCACCAACCGAACGGCCGTCGCCGAATGGGTGCTCGCCCGCCAGACAGAGAAGGGCGGCCGGTTCTCGGTTGCCATCATCGCTGCGGGCGAGGCGCGAGCTGACGGATCCTTCGCTCCGAGCGTCGAAGACCTGCTGGCGGCTGGCGCCGTGATCGACGCGCTGACCACGCTGGGAATCGACCACTGCTCGCCTGAGGCGGCCGCGGCATCCGCTGCCTTCGTCGGTCTGCGGCAGGCGCTGAGGCACCTCGTCAGTGCGTCGGAAACTGGCCAGGCGCTGATCGCTCTCGGCCGCGGCGATGAGGTCAGGGCTGCCAGTGCGCTCGACTCGTCGACGACGATCGAGGAGCCCCACGCCGCATCCTTGCCGGCCTAGCCGTCTGGCAGGCGGACGTTCGCCCTCAGGGGCGCGCGGAAGGCCGCGGCTAGAAGCTGGGGCGGCTTTCCTGCTTCGCGAGGCGCTCCCGATAGGCGCGAATCTTCGCCCTGTTTCCGCAGCGCTGCATCGAGCACCAGCGTCGATTCGCCGAGCGCGACGTGTCGAAATAGATCATGGAGCAGTCGTCGGCTGAGCACTCACGAATCCGCACGACCTCGATCGGATCGAACAACTCGATCGCCGTGCGCGCCAGAGTCGACAACGCCTGGCCGGCCCGCGGCGCGGTGCGCCCAGCCTGGCGGGACCCGCCGCCCAGCGATGGCGGGATGTCAGGGGTCGCGGCGAACAGGTTGAGGATGTCGATATCCCGCGTACTGAACTCCGCCCGGGCAGCAGCGGCATTCGCGAGGTTAGCGATCGCGTCGCGCAGTGCCTTGGCATCGACAAGGTCTCGTTCAGTTGCCGAGATAGCACCGGGGAACACGATTGAGCTGGTGGCCAGACCCACGCTGGCACCGGCGCCGGCAGCATTCTGGGCCGCGCCAGACGCGACGCCAGCAGGGCCACCAGCAGTGCCAGCGGATGCCGCGGCAACCGTTTCCGCCGCCGCGGGCGTGAAGCGCTCGTTCAGCCAGCCGGCGAGGTCGTGTTCGGTGTGCAGTCGCTCCGTGACCGTTCCGTCGCCCATCGAGCCGGAGTATGCGAAATCAAGTGCGGTGGAGCCGGAATCGAACCACCAGCGTTGACCATCGCTGGAATCGAACCATTGCCCGGTCTGACTGGTGTCTGTTCTGCTACTCATGGGGTAACCAGCGTATCAAGTTACCGGGTATCGCTGCCTCACCCGCCGCTGGATGCCGCGGCGCGACGCCTGGTCGCTGCCGTGATCGTGCGGCGGTTCCATGAGATGAGGTGCGCCCGGTTGAAGCCACGGCCACACACGCCACAGGCGAGTGGCCTGGTCGGCTCACGATACCGGTAGTGAGTGTGGCCGGCCGCGCAGGTTCCTACCCATGGGGCGAGTTCATTGGCAATCTCACCGTCGTGCGTGCGGCCACCGTCGTAGCCGAGACCGATCGCGACGGCTTTCCACTTGGGCCCGTGGCCCGCACGAGGACCAGCGAGGGCGTGGGCCACCTCGTGCAGCAAAATCTGGTGGATTTCATCGTCGTCGTACCGGGCAGCCAGGTAACGGGAGACCGTGATGTGCTTTGCCGTGAAGTTGCAGAGCCCCGCCCGCTTCTTCGCGTTGTCGAAGCCGAACGACCATGACGAATCGAGATGCAGGGCAAGCAGCGCCTCTGCCCAGTGCCGCACGCGTACGAGATCGGCCATCAGGGCGCCACCTGTACCTGATAGAGCCGGTCGTCACCGCTGCTCGGGTCGCCTCGCCCATCCGTGTTATTGCTCACAAACCACAGTGTGCCATCTGGTCCTGACACCACGTCGCGAAGACGTCCGTAGCTGTGGGCAAACCACTCATCAACCGCCCCTGTCGAGGAGACAATCCGCCGCAGTCGTTCGCCGCGAAGGCTCGCCATGAAGATCGTGTCTGCCACGATCGCGATGCCGCTCGGGCTGGCCTCCGACGTCGGCCAGACGTGCACAGGATTGATGAATGACCCGTCGGTGCCCATGCCCTCCACGATCGGCCAGCCATAGTTTCCGCCTGGCGTGATGAGGTTCAGCTCGTCCCAGGTGTTCTGCCCGAACTCGCTCGCCCAGAGCTGGCCGCGCGAATCCCAGGCGATGCCCTGCGGGTTGCGGTGGCCATACGAGTAGACGAGCGTGCCGAACGGGTTCCCGGCCGGCACATCGCCCGTGGGCGTCATCCGCAGGATCTTGCCGCCAAGCGCGTCGAGGTTCTGCGCGTTATCGGTGTTTCCAGCGTCGCCTGCCGTGGCGTAGAGCAAGCCGTCCGGGCCGAAGGCGATGCGACCGCCATCATGATTGCCCGCTTTCGGGATGCCCGTCAGCACGCTTTCTGGGGCGCCGAGCGTGTAGCTGCCCTCGGTGCCGAGCAGGGCCATCCGCACTATCCGGTTGTCGGTATCCGCCGTGAAGTAGGCGTATACCCAGCCGAGACCCCCTGCGGCAGCAGCGTCGGGCAGGAAGGCGAGGCCGAGGAGTCCGCCTTCCCCGGCCGGCGTGGCTTCAGAGACGTTCGAGACGACCCGCTGGGTGCCGTCGGGAAGAAGCTCGACGATGTCTGCCTCGTCCCGCAGGCTGACGAGGGTGCCGCCTGTCGCCAGGCGCAGGATCGACCATGGCGCATCGAGGTCAGACGCAATGGCAACCGGCTCGCCGACTGGTTGAACGGGCTGAATCGGCGCGGCGACCTGGGTGGGCGTGGCCACTGCGGCGGTCGTCGGCGATGGCTGCACAGCACCTGATGACGCTCCGCTCGATGAGGCGCCCGACCCGCTCGTGCAGCCCGTCAGCGCGACGAGCAGGCCCACTGTCAGCGCCGGCCCCAGCAGGAGCCGCTGCCGTGTGCGCGACGCCGACCCCACGTCGCCCCAGCCGCGCAGGCAGCCTCCAGCGCCAGACTCGTCACCCCTGACGGTCCTGGCTGCCCTGCGTACCGTGCGCGCCCGTCGGTGAGCGCCGCGGCTGCCGTTCTTACCCATGCGATCACCTCGTGACCCTGTACAACTCCTGCAATTCTGCCCACTTCGCAGGGAAAAGCCCAGCTTTTGCATCGGTGGCATGGGCAGCGCAGGAGTTATGCCGGAGCCGGGCTGAAACTGCGACTCGAGCAGCCCTGAGAGCAGCCCTGAGCACAGCCCTGAGACCGGCACTTAAAGCGGCAGGCTCTGCCGGGCGATATTCGACTCCATGATTGTGACCGCGATCAGGGAATCCTCCAC
Organism: Leifsonia sp. Y878; assembly: GCF_057669685.1. NCBI lineage: Bacteria > Bacillati > Actinomycetota > Actinomycetes > Micrococcales > Microbacteriaceae > Leifsonia > Leifsonia sp. Y878. Next base: position 71,985 of record NZ_JBYHFS010000003.1, read on the forward strand.
TTCACGAGCGGATGCCCCTGCCGCCTGTCGCAGAAACACCGCGGCCTTGAAATCGGCCAGCGCTGCCTCAAGGTCGCCCTGTTCGAGGTGAACGGTTCCCCGCTGCTGGCGTGCGTGCCCGGCGACGGCCGACCACTCATGCGTCTCGGCCTCGTCGATGCAGTGGCCGAGCTCGACGACCGCGTCGTCAAGCTTGCCCTGGTAGTGCTGCACCTGCGCGCGACGAATGCGCGTGGCAACGACCTGCTCGCGATCCCCGGTGAAGCGGGCCTGGCGGACGGCCTCGCTGCCGATCGCTTCGGCTTCGTCGAGGCGCCCGAGCAGCCGCAGCAGCGTGACCTTCTCGTTCAGGGCGGACAGGCTGCGCAACGGACCAAGCTCGTCAAGGCGCGCCTCCGCGGCGGGGATGTCAACAATTTCGCGCAGGGTGACTGCGTCGTGGCCAATGATGATGCTCAGGAGAAGTCCAGTGCTGAGAGTGGAGCCGGGTCAGCCCCGCGGATGGGTCAGGTTCCCTTTCAGGATAACCCGCCTTTGGGGGGTGCGATCGTGCCCTAGCGCCCGATCTGGAAGACGGTGCGGCCGGGCAGCGGGGACTGTGTCGCCGTACTGTCTGTCACAACGCTCGCTGACGCCATGAACTGCGCGAACTCCGCGCCCTCGATGGCCTTGGCCGGGTGCGGCCCGCTCGCGAGCAGCCTGGTCACCCAGTGCAGGTCGATCGGGGTGTGAGCGGCCACGAACACGATGTTGCCGAACCGCCTGCCCTTCAGCACCTGCGTCTCCGCGAGTCCAATCACGTGCGGGAAGACGGCGGCCAGTGTGGCGGCCTGGGCGCGCGCGAACGCCAGGCCTGGGCCATCGGCGACGTTCACGGCGAGAACGCCGCGCTGCGAGAGCAGGGGAGAGGCGAGCGCGTAGAACTCCTTGCTCGTGACGTGTGCCGGTGTGCGGGCGCCGGAGAAGATGTCGACGACGACGAGGTCGACAGCCCCGTGCAGCCCTGTCGGCAGCTTGCCGAGCACCTCACGGGCGTCCCCGTGCCGCACGCGCAGCTGGGCGCGCTTGTCCCACGGCAGTTCGGCGCGCACCAGGTCGATCAGGTCGCTCTCGATCTCGACGACCTGCTGGCGGGAGCCGGGCCGCGTAGCCTCGACGTAGCGCGGCAGGGTGAGGGCGCCGGCACCGAGGTGCACGGCCGTGATGGGCTCGCCAGGGTCGCCGAGCAGGTCGATGACATGCCCGATCCGCTGCACGTATTCGAAGAACAATTCGCTCGGGTCGTCGAGGTTCACGTGCGACTGCGGTGTGCCGTCGACGACCAGCTGATACCCGGGCGCGAAGCGGTCCGGCTCAATGGTTGCGGTGTATCCGCTCATCTTGAGAGTGGTTGACGGATGTTCGTGCTCGGCCCTGCTCATCCCTCAAGTCTGCGGCATGCATCCTGCACCGAGAACGCGAAAGCACATTTTTGGTCGCGACCCGCGGGAGAAAACGACACAAAGTGGGCTTTCGCGGCCATTTAGCGAGCTCTCAGCAGGCGGCTCTGACGCACGGATCCCTGTCATGGAGCGGATGCTGGTGGGCGCGAAGCTGGGTTATACCCGAGAATTCGGATGAGGTCAAGAATCGGCTAGACACGGCGCGTCTGTGCGCCTATGCTTGATCTTTGCGCTCCCAGACAAACCTCTGCCTTCATATTGCGGTCGGCTTTGCGTGCTCAAGCCACCTTGCAGCACATCTCTCATTGAGGGTTAATCCTCTCAGAGGGTCTGTGGAGTTCTCCATTACTACCAGTAACTAGACCTGACGGGGTCCACGGAGGTTATTTCCTTGGCTGCTGCGCGCAACGCATCCACCAACTCACCCAAGAACGGCCGCTCAGCTGGGCGTCTTTCGTTCGCAAAGATCACCGATACTCTCACTGTTCCGGATCTGCTCGCATTGCAGACCGAGAGCTTTGACTGGCTCGTTGGGAACGACGGCTGGAAACAGCGCGTCGCCGAGGGGCAGAAGGCCGGTCGTCAAGACCTGCCGAGCCGCACCGGACTCGACGAGATCTTCGAAGAGATCTCTCCGATCGAAGACCTCGGCGAAACGATGCAGCTGTCGTTCACGAACCCGGAGCTCGAGCCGGAAAAGTACACCATCGACGAGTGCAAGGAAAAGGGTAAGACCTACTCCGCTCCGCTCTATGTCAACGCTGAGTTCATGAACCACCTCACCGGTGAGATCAAGACCCAGACGGTTTTCATGGGCGACTTCCCGTTGATGACCCCCAAGGGCACCTTCGTGATCAACGGCACCGAGCGTGTCGTTGTCTCGCAGCTCGTCCGTTCACCGGGTGTGTACTTCGAGCGCCAGCAGGAGAAGACGTCTGACAAGGACATCTACTCCGCTCGCGTCATCCCGAGCCGTGGTGCATGGCTTGAATTCGAGATCGACAAGCGCGACCAGGTCGGCGTTCGCATCGACCGCAAGCGCAAGCAGTCGGTCACGGTGTTCCTGAAGGCCCTCGGCCTGACGAGCGAAGAGATCCTCGAAGAGTTCAAGGGCTACGCGTCCATCGAACTGACTCTTGAGAAGGATGCCATCCTCACGAAGGAAGAGGCGCTCAAGGACATCTACCGCAAGCTCCGCCCGGGCGAGCAGGTTGCTGCTGAAGCTGCCCGCGCCCTGCTGGACAACTTCTACTTCAACTCGAAGCGTTACGACCTGGCAAAGGTGGGTCGTTACAAGATCAACCGCAAGCTCGGCCTTGAGGCTCCGCTGTCCGACTCCGTACTGACTCTTCAGGACATCCTGTCGACCATCAAGTACCTCGTCGCACTGCACGACAACCAGACGACGTTCCCCGGCACCCGTGAGGGCAAGCCGGTCGACATCCGTCTCGACGTCGATGACATCGACCACTTCGGCAACCGTCGCATCCGCGCCGTTGGCGAACTGATCCAGAACCAGGTCCGCACCGGCCTGTCCCGCATGGAGCGCGTCGTTCGCGAGCGCATGACCACGCAGGACATCGAAGCGATCACCCCGCAGACCCTGATCAACGTGCGCCCCGTCGTCGCTGCGATCAAGGAGTTCTTCGGTACGTCGCAGCTGTCGCAGTTCATGGACCAGAACAACCCGCTCGCCGGCCTGACGCACAAGCGTCGTCTGTCCGCGCTGGGCCCGGGTGGTCTGTCCCGTGACCGCGCAGGTGTCGAGGTGCGAGACGTTCACCCGTCGCACTACGGCCGCATGTGCCCCATTGAAACCCCTGAAGGCCCGAACATCGGTCTGATCGGTTCACTGGCATCGTTCGCTCGCATCAACGCCTTCGGTTTCATTGAGACTCCGTACCGCCGCGTTGTTGATGGCGTCGTCACCGCAACGATCGACTACCTCACGGCCAGCGAAGAAGACGAGTACATCGTCGCGCAGGCCAACGCCCCGCTTACCAAGGACGCACGCTTCGCTGAAGACCGTGTTCTTGCCCGTAAGAAGGGTGGAGAGGTCGACCTCTTCCCGCACGAGGGAATCGGCTACATGGATGTCTCGCCGCGCCAGATGGTGTCGGTCGGTACGTCCCTCATTCCGTTCCTCGAGCACGACGATGCTAACCGCGCACTCATGGGTGCCAACATGCAGCGTCAGGCCGTCCCCCTGCTTCGCAGCGACAGCCCGCTCGTCGGAACCGGTATGGAGGGCTACGCAGCCATCGACGCCGGCGACGTTGTCACCGCGCTCAAGGCCGGCGTTGTCTCCGAAGTATCGGCAGACCAGGTCACCGTGCAGCTCGATGAGGGCGGAACGCAGGACTACTTCCTGCGCAAGTTCAACCGCGCCAACCAGGGCACCAGCTACAACAACCGTGTCATCGTCAACGCGGGCGACCGCGTTGAGGTCGGCGAGGTTATCGCTGATGGTCCGGCTACCGACAACGGTGAGCTCGCACTCGGAAAGAACCTCCTCGTGGCATTCATGCCGTGGGAAGGCCACAACTTCGAGGACGCGATCATCCTGAGCCAGAACCTGGTGAAGGACGACGTTCTCTCCTCGATTCACATCGAAGAGTACGAAGTTGACGCCCGCGACACCAAGCTGGGCAAGGAAGAGATCACTCGCGACCTGCCCAACGTTTCGCCGGATCTGCTTGCAGACCTCGACGAGCGTGGCATCATCCGCATCGGTGCAGAGGTTCGCCCCGGCGATATCCTCGTCGGCAAGGTCACGCCTAAGGGTGAGACCGAGCTCTCCGCTGAGGAGCGCCTGCTCCGCGCGATCTTCAACGAGAAGAGCCGCGAAGTTCGCGACACGAGCCTCAAGGTTCCCCACGGTGAGCGTGGAACGATCATCGGCGTCAAGGTCTTCGACTCGCAGGACGGCGACGACGAGCTCGGCTCCGGCGTCAACCAGCGCGTTGTCGTATTCATCGCCCAGAAGCGCAAGATCACCGAAGGTGACAAGCTCGCTGGTCGTCACGGCAACAAGGGTGTTATCTCCAAGATTCTCCCCGTTGAAGACATGCCGTTCCTCGCGGACGGTACCCCGGTTGACATCATCCTCAACCCGCTCGGTATCCCTGGTCGAATGAACTTCGGTCAGGTACTTGAAACCCACCTCGGGTGGATCGCCAAGCAGGGCTGGAAGGTCGAGGGCAAGCCGAAGTGGGCTGCAAAGCTCCCAGAGGCCGCGCACAGCGCAGCTCCAGGCACCAAGGTTGCAACCCCGGTATTCGACGGCGCTCTCGAGCAGGAAATCGAGGGACTCCTCGATTCAACGACCGTGACGCGTGACGGTGACCGCCTGATCGACCGCACCGGTAAGACTCAGCTGTTCGACGGCCGCTCCGGCGAGCCGTTCCCGAACCCTGTTTCGGTCGGTTACATGTACATCCTGAAGCTCCACCACCTCGTCGACGACAAGATCCACGCTCGTTCGACCGGCCCGTACTCCATGATCACGCAGCAGCCGCTGGGTGGTAAGGCACAGTTCGGTGGACAGCGTTTCGGTGAGATGGAGGTGTGGGCGCTCGAAGCATACGGCGCCGCTTACGCACTGCAGGAACTCCTGACCATCAAGTCCGACGATATCCTCGGCCGCGTCAAGGTGTACGAAGCAATCGTCAAGGGCGAGAACATTCAGGAACCTGGTATCCCAGAGAGCTTCAAGGTTCTGATCAAGGAAATGCAGTCACTGTGCTTGAACGTCGAGGTTCTCTCGGCCGACGGCACGGCAGTCAGCCTGCGCGACACGGATGACGAAGTCTTCCGCGCTGCGGAGGAGCTGGGCATCAACATTTCCACCCGGTTTGAGTCGTCGTCAATCGACGACATCTAAGCCTGGCCACTGAATCGACTCCGAAAAACTTTCCAAGGAGAGAAATTGCTCGACGTAACAACTTTTGACGAGCTTCGCATTGGCCTGGCTACCGCTGACGACATTCGTCGTTGGTCACATGGTGAGGTCAAGAAGCCCGAAACAATCAACTACCGCACCCTCAAGCCCGAGAAGGACGGTCTGTTCGGTGAACAGATCTTCGGTCCTTCCCGTGACTGGGAGTGCTCATGCGGCAAGTACAAGCGTGTTCGCTTCAAGGGCATCGTTTGTGAGCGCTGTGGCGTAGAGGTCACGAAGTCGTCTGTGCGCCGTGAGCGCATGGGCCACATCGAGCTCGCCGCTCCTGTCACCCACATCTGGTACTTCAAGGGTGTTCCGTCACGCCTCGGCTACCTGCTGGACATGGCACCGAAGGACCTCGAAAAGGTCATCTACTTCGCTGCGTACATGGTCATCAGCGTTGACGAAGACGGCCGCCACCAGGACATGCCTGGCCTGGAGAACGAACTTCGCCTCGAGATCAAGACCCTGGAAGGCCAGCGCGACTCACGTATCGCTGACCGTCTGCAGCGCCTTGAGACCGACCTCGCAGCCCTTGAGGCTGAGGGTGCGAAGAGCGACCAGAAGAAGCGCACCAAGGACGCTGCTGAGAAGGAGATGAGCCAGGTCCGCAAGTCTCTCGACGAGCAGATCGCTCACCTCGAGCGCGTCTGGGAAGACTTCCGCACGCTGAAGGTCGGCGACCTGAAGCCTGAGGACTCGGTCTTCCACGAGCTGCAGGACCGCTTCGGCATGTACTTCGAGGCCTTCATGGGCGCCGAAGCCATCAAGAAGCGTCTTGAGGCCTTCGACCTGGTCACCGAAAGCGAAAACCTGCACCTGCAGATCGCTGAGGGCAAGGGCCAGAAGAAGATCCGTGCGATCAAGCGTCTGCGCGTCGTCAACGCATTCATCATGACCGGCCACTCGCCGGCCGCGATGGTGCTCGACGTCGTACCGGTCATCCCGCCGGAACTGCGCCCGATGGTGCAGCTCGACGGTGGCCGCTTCGCGACCTCTGACCTCAACGACCTCTACCGTCGTGTGATCAACCGCAACAACCGTCTGCGTCGTCTCCTTGACCTCGGTGCCCCCGAGATCATCGTGAACAACGAGAAGCGGATGCTGCAGGAGGCCGTCGACGCACTGTTCGACAACGGTCGCCGTGGTCGCCCGGTCACCGGTACCGGTAACCGCGCCCTCAAGTCCCTGAGCGACATGCTCAAGGGTAAGCAGGGTCGTTTCCGTCAGAACCTGCTCGGTAAGCGCGTTGACTACTCTGGCCGTTCGGTCATCATCGTCGGCCCGCAGCTGAAGCTGCACCAGTGTGGTCTGCCCAAGCAGATGGCTCTGGAGCTCTTCAAGCCGTTCGTCATCAAGCGCCTGATCGACCTGAGCCACGCTCAGAACATCAAGGCTGCGAAGCGCATGGTTGAGCGTTCACGTCCGCAGGTCTGGGACGTGCTCGAAGAGATCATCCGCGAGCGTCCGGTACTGCTGAACCGCGCACCAACCCTGCACCGCCTGGGCATCCAGGCCTTCGAGCCTCAGCTCGTTGAGGGTAAGGCCATTCAGCTGCACCCGCTCGTGTGTGCTGCATTCAACGCTGACTTCGACGGTGACCAGATGGCAGTTCACCTGCCGCTGTCCGTTGAGGCACAGGCTGAAGCCCGCATCCTGATGCTCGCATCGAACAACATCCTGAAGCCGTCAGACGGCCGCCCGGTGACCCTGCCAACACAGGACATGATCATCGGTCTGCACCACCTGACCACGCTCAAGGAAGGCGTCGTCGGCGAAGGCCGTGCGTTCTCCTCTGTTTCAGAGGCGATCCTCGCTTTCGACCAGAAGTCGCTCGATCTGAACGCCAAGGTTCGCATCCGCCTCACCGACAAGTACTTCACCGAGGGCACGCAGCCCGAAGGTGTCGAGCTGGTCGACGGCAAGGCAGAGGGCACCGTTCTGGTGAACACCACCCTCGGTCGCGCACTGTTCAACGAGACGCTTCCGACCGACTACCCGTACTTCGAAGCGGTCGCCGACAAGGGCAGCCTCTCCGCGATCGTCAACGACCTCGCAGAGCGGTACCCGAAGGTGGAGGTTGCTGCCGCCCTTGACAACATCAAGGACGCCGGTTTCCACTGGGCAACTCGTTCAGGTGTCACGGTGGCGCTCAGCGACATCCTGACCCCGCCGAACAAGCCGCAGATCGTTGCAACCTACGAGAAGCTGGCCGCAAAGGTCCAGTCGCAGTTCGAGAAGGGTCTCACGACCGACCTCGAGCGTCGCCAGGAGCTCATCCAGATCTGGACCAAGGCAACCGAAGACGTTGCTGCGGCCATGCAGGCGAACTTCCCGGCCGACAACACGATCAACCGGATGGTCACCTCTGGTGCTCGTGGTAACTGGCTGCAGGTTCGTAACATCGCCGGTATGCGAGGCCTGGTGAACAACCCGAAGGGTGAGATCATCCCTCGCCCGATCATCTCGAGCTACCGCGAAGGCCTGTCCGTCGCCGAGTACTTTATTGCTACTCACGGTGCTCGTAAGGGTCTGGCCGACACGGCTCTCCGTACCGCTGACTCTGGTTACCTCACGCGTCGTCTCGTGGACGTCTCGCAGGATGTCATCATCCGCGAAGACGACTGCGGTACGACCAAGGGTCTCGAACTGCCGATCGCCACGGTCGACTCGACGGGAGCGCTCTCGCGTCACCCGAACGTCGAAAACGCGGTCTACGCTCGCAGCCTGGCCGCAGCCGCGGTCAACGCCAAGGGCGAGGTCGTCGCTGACGCCGGAGACGACGTCGGAGACGTGATGATCGACAAGCTGGTTGAAGCCGGCGTGGAGAACATCAAGGTTCGCTCCGTTCTGACCTGTGAGTCAGCCGTCGGTGTGTGTGCAGTCTGCTACGGCCGCTCGCTCGCCACTGGAAAGCTCGTCGACATCGGTGAAGCCGTCGGTATTATCGCCGCACAGTCCATCGGTGAGCCTGGTACCCAGCTGACGATGCGTACGTTCCACACTGGTGGTTCGGCATCCGCTGATGACATCACCCAGGGTCTGCCCCGTGTTCAGGAGCTCTTCGAGGCTCGTACCCCCAAGGGTGCGTCGCCGATCGTTGAGGCTTCAGGTCGTATCACGATCGAAGACACGGACCGCAGCCGCAAGGTGATCCTGACGCCAGACAACGGCGACGAAGCGATTGCGTACCCCGTGCTCAAGCGTTCGACCCTCCTCGTTGAGGATGGCCAGCACGTCGAGCTCGGCACGCAGATCATCGTCGGTGCTGTTGACCCGAAGGAAGTTCTTCGCGTCAAGGGTGTCCGTGAGGTGCAGAAGCACCTCGTCGGTGGCGTCCAGGATGTCTACCGCTCGCAGGGTGTACCGATTCACGACAAGCACATCGAGGTCATCGTTCGTCAGATGCTTCGCAAGGTGACTGTCGTCGAGCACGGCGACACAGGCCTGCTGCCTGGTGAAATGGTCGACCGTTTGAAGTACAACGAGCTCAACCGCACCGCACTCACTGAGGGCAAGAAGACGGCTTCGGCTCGTCAGGAAGTCATGGGTATCACCAAGGCTTCACTGGCAACCGAGTCGTGGCTGTCGGCCGCTTCCTTCCAGGAGACCACCCGGGTTCTGACCCAGGCGGCCATGGAAGGCAAGAGCGACCCGCTGATGGGCCTCAAGGAGAACGTGATCATCGGTAAGTTGATCCCGGCCGGTACTGGTCTCCCGCGTTACCGCGACGTCACCGTCGAGGCAACCGAAGAAGCCAAGGCTGAGCGTTACCCGAACCGCATCTTCACGGATGAGGCTGCCTTCAACGAAGGCGACCTGAGCTTCGTCGATTTCGACAGCTTCAGCTCGGATGACTTCACGCCCGGTACGTACAACTAACCAGCGTGTGACCTAGTCACTCCAGTGCAATGGCCTCCTGCTTCGGCAGGGGGCCATTGTGCGTTAACGCGGCCGGTGCCCTGCGAATCAGTCCACCACCCGACATCACACGCAATTGTGTCCGGAACTATCGACGGGCCGCCCTCCGCTCGGCAAACCCGCTCAGCAAACCTCTCCACTAGCATGAGCGCATGACGACCCCAACTTTCAAGCAGCCGCGATCGCTCGCTCCCAAAGGCGAGGATTCCACCTCGATCAAGCGCGGAGGAGTTGCACTACTGATTGCGGGCATCATTGTCACGCTCATCGGTACCGCACCGTTTCTCGGCGGGATCGCTCGCACTGTCCTGGCGGCCACCCAGTATCCCGATGAGCTCCCCTTCGCCCTCGGCGGCCTGATCTTCGGAACCGTGATCGTCGTCGTTGGCGTTCTGCTCATTGTCGTCGGCTCTCGAAAGCTGACCCACAACGGTCGAGTCAGACGACTCGCGGTCGGCGGCCGCTGATCCGAAACGCCGCGGTCGGCCTGAGGTTGGAGGCCGTGACCGCGCAGCTCGTTTTGTGAGACTCTCGAGTAGTAATCCCACCTCCAGTTCGGGGCAGGTGTGCGGGGAGTCGCCGCCACCTCGCTACTCTAGCTATGAGTGCATCGCAGCCAGGGGGTAGCGATCAGGTTGAGAGCATGAGGGGGCGGCATGGCGAGTCGTCTACCGTCGGCACCGCCCGCCCTCGACGGCTACACCTACATTCGACCTCTCGGCACCGGTGGCTTTGCCGACGTCTTCCTGTTCGAACAGAACATGCCCAGGCGCTCCGTCGCGGTGAAGGTGCTGCTGCGCGACATCGTCGATACCGACGTACTGCGCATGTTCAATGCCGAAGCGGATGTCATGGCTCGGCTCAGCTCGCATCCGTCGATCCTCACCGTCTACAACGCCAGCATCTCGGCCGACGGTCGACCTTACCTGGTGATGGAATTCTGCCCGAGCTCACTCGGCAATAGGTTCCGACGTGAGATCCTGCCCGTCGCCGAAGTCTTGAACCTGGCAGTGAAGATCGCGTGTGCCCTGGAGACGGCACACCGTACGGGAGTATTGCACCGCGATATCAAGCCTTCCAACATTCTCACCACCTCGTTCGGCACGCCGGTTCTCGCTGACTTCGGCATCGCAACATCACTGGCCTCCTCGCAACAGGAGCAGCTTTTCGCCATGTCAGTGCCGTGGAGTGCGCCGGAAGTCATCAAGGAAGAAACGACCGGGACTGTGCAGACGGAGGTCTGGGCGCTCGGCGCCACCATCTACTCGTTCCTCACCGGGCGATCGCCGTTCGAAGCAGTCGACGGGGGAGCGAACTCCAGCCAACACATTCGGCAACGCATCCTGCGAGCGAAATACACGCCGATTGGGCGACCAGACGTCTCTCCGACGTTGGAGCAGATTCTCGCGCGCTCCATGAGCAAGGATCCAGCGGATCGGCAGTCAAGCCTGCTGGAGTTCGCCGAAGACCTGCAGCATGCGCAATACGAAATGGGAATTCAACCGACAGTCCTCGAGGTTGCCGTCGATGAGTGGGCAGCAGCGGGCGCACCGATCGACTTCGACAACGTGAGCGTGCGCGGACCCATCAGATCGGCGGTCGCTGTGGCGTCGCCGCGTGCCGGCCGCCGCGCGGCAGCTCCCCTCGTGCGGTCCCTGACAGACGACGGCACCAGACTTGCGCTCGCCACTCGGCCGCGCCGTGGATCGAGGGCCTGGCCTGGCCTCCTCATCGGTGGCGGCATCGTCGTCGGAGCTGGCGCAGCGGTAGGCGCACTTGTGTTGATGGGCGTCGTGTAGGTGGCGGGAATTCGCACAGCCAGGGAACCGCGCCGACGCTCGGTCTGGGTCAAGGTCTCGGCGGTTGCTGCACTGACGGCACTGTTTGCCGGCACTGCGATCATCGCCGCCGGCTTCGACGTGAAGCAGACACCGTTGAACGGGAGTTCCATCTGGGCGTTGCAAAGCGGTGCCGGAAATCGGTACGCCAGGGTCAATACCGACCTCGGTGAACTCGACACCATTAAGAACGTGCGCAGTCCGAGCGGCCTGGTGCAGACGGACACCGCAGCCATGCTGTTCACGCAGAACAACGAGAAGGTCGTTGACGTTGACGCCGCCAGGCCGGTTGACCTCGGCGATGATGCCTCTGAATATGGCAACACGCCCGCCGGCACCGTCGACGTGGTCACGTCGGCAACCCAGATCGGCTACCTGACCAGCACCGGCACCGTTTTCGTCGCCCCGATCGTGCAGGGCGCCGCGGGTTCGCCCACGCAGGTCGACCCGTATGCCGACGAGGTCACTCCAGACGAGGAGGAGCCGCAACGCTACCGCAGCGATTCGATCGCGCTGGGCACGGATGGCGTGCTGTACAGCTATTCCAGTGAGGACAGGGCGGTTCTTCGCTACCAGCTCGAGTCGCACGAGGTGCTGGGCAACGACTCAGTGACATCCGCTCCAACGGATGCCGGCACTCAACTGACCGTCGTGGGAAGCACCTGGGTGCTGGCCGACAAGCCCGGCGAGAACCTCTGGATCGCAGGTGGCGACGCGGTCGAGACGCCACTGAACGAGTCGTACCTGGTGCAGAAACCCTCTGCAGCCGCCGATGTCGTTGTGATCGCCGACGACACCGGATTGTTCTCCGTCTCGCTGGATGACGGATCATTCGAGCGGATGGTGGGTGATGACGGCGCCCAGCTCGGCACCCCAGCCCGACCCACGACGTTTGATTCTGCACAGTACGCCGCCTGGCTGCCGGCCAACGGAACCGCTGGAACCCTGTGGAGCAGCACTGGCGGCGAGCAGGGGCTGGACTTCGCGGGCGCCACGCCCAGCAATGAACCGGTTCCGGTGTTCCAGGACAATGGCCAGCGCATGATCCTCAACGACACCCAGAGCGGATGGGTCTGGACCATCCCAGACGGGGCCCTCGTGCCGAGCTCGCAAAACTGGGGCATCGCCACCGAGCAGCAACAGCAGAAAGACGACAACGTCGACGACGTCGCGCAGGTCGTCGAACCGCAGGCGCCCGTCGCCGAAGCCGACAACTTCGGGGTGCGGGCCGGCGCGCTCGTGACGCTGCCGGTGCTGCTGAACGACCACGATGCGAACGACGACGTGCTCACCGTCGTTCCTGCATCGGTCACCGGTCTGGCCGCGAACGTCGGCACGCTGAGCGTCACCGACAACTCGCAGACGATTACGGTGCAGGTGGCGGCAGACGCGCGTGGCACTGCCACCTTCACCTACATGGTGACCGACGGCACCCGGCAAGACGGCCTGACCTCAACGCCAGCAACTGTCACCCTCACGGTGCACGATCCCGCCGAGAATTCCGCCCCCGCCTGGTGTGGCGTCGACGGATGCCTCCAGGACTGGCCGTCGCCAGAGGTCGCTCCAGGCGGAACCGTGAGCGTCCCGTTGCTGCCAGGGTGGGTCGACCCTGATGGCGACCCGATCTTCGTCAGAGCGGTGACAAACCAGACCGGCGTCGGATCGGTCAGCGCGACGCCGGCGGGAGTGCTGGTCTACCGGCATCCCGATCCCAGCGTGCAGGAGAACCTCACCGTCTCGATCCTGGTGACCGTCTCTGACACGTTGGGGGCGACATCTGACAAGGTGTTGACGATTCTGGTCACACAGACTCCGCGGCTGACCGTCACCCCGTTCGCCCTGGTCTCCGCCGTCGGCGAGCATCTGACCGTCGACCCGGCTGACCATCTCACAGGCGTTGACGGCGCGCACCGGATCGTCTCTGCGACGGCGCCGACGAGCGCCGACGGTGTCACGGTCGGTGTCAACAGCGGCAGCGCGACGTTTGACGTGACCGCTACGGTACCGGGCGACTACCGCGTGGAATTCACTGTCGCAGACGACTCGAACGAGGTCGTCTCGTTCGTTCGAATCCAGGTTGTGGCAGCGGATGCCGCATTGCTGTCCACCGCGCCTGTCACCGTCTTCGTGCGGCCGAGAGCCGACACCAGCGTCGACGTGTTCACGGCGGTGTCGAACCCCGCGCGCCGGGTATTGCTGCTGAGCGAGGCGTTGCCGGAACCCACGCCAGGCGCCTCCCTCGATGTCGATGTCGTCGGCCAGAGCCAGCTGCGCGTGCGCGGGACGACGGCAGACGAGCAGCCTGGACTGCTGGGCGTCGTGGGCTACACGGTCTCGGATGGCACGGGAAATCCGGCGTACACCGTGCGGGGTACCGCAACGGTGTACCTGCTCTCGGCATCCGTGCCGCAGCCGCCGATCGCCGTCAACGACAGCATCGTCGTGCGTGCTGGCGCGCAGATCGACATCCCGGTGCTGGCCAACGACGTCGCCCCCGACGGCAACGTGCTCGTACTGAACCCCGAGTCGGTGCAGAATGCCTCCGGTGAAGGCCTCGCCTTCGTCTCCGGATCAACACTGCGTTACCTCGCACCCACCGTCGCCGGACAGTACGAGCTGCGCTACACCGTGTCGATTGCCGGCTCTCCCGACCTGGTTGATGCTGCGGCCGTGGCCGTCCAGGTGTTGCCGACCGGGGAGAACCGCGCCCCGCTGCCGCACACGCTGACCGGCCGGGTGCTCTCTGGTGAGTCGATCCGCATTCCGTTCAACGCGTTCGGCGTTGACCCTGACGGTGACGATGTTGTCATCGACCGCGTCCTTGGCCAGCCGGCGAGCGGCACCGCATCGCTCTCTGCCGAGGGTGATGCCATCGTTTACAGCAGCGTCACCGGATTCAAGGGAGCCATCGAGTTTCCCTACCGCGTTCGCGATTCGGGGGGAGAGACCGGCGAGGGCCTCGTGCGCATCGGCGTGCTTGATCGCCAGTCCGACCCGAGTCCGATCACCTTCAGTGACTATGTTGAAGTGCAGGTCGGCGAGGGAAACCAAGTGGTGGTCGACCCTGCTGCGAACGATGTCGATCCAGCGGGCGGCGAGCTGGCTCTCACGGCTGTTCGACCGGATGCCGCGCCAGACAGCGCCGAATATGCGGCGCTGGTGGAGCGCATTGGGACGTTGGACGGCAACCTCGTCGTGCTGACGCCCGGTGACGAGCCTGGCACGATGACCTTCGTCTACGAGGTGAGCAATGCCCAGGGGGACATCGCCCTCGGCTTGATTGTGATGCGTATTGTGCGCAGCTCTGTTCCTGACTATCCGGTTGTCACCGACACGCTCGTCACCCTGGAGGATCGCGCGAAATTCCCCGACGGGATCGATGTTGTCACCGGAAAAGTGTCGTGGGCATCCGGCGACGTGAGCGGCCTGAAACTGAGCCTGTGGGGCACTCCGGATGGAGTGAACGTCTCAGGATGGAAGATCAGTGGCAGCGCGCCGGATGAAGGACTCTTACTTCCGTTCGCACTGACCGGCCGCAATTTCCTAGGCGAGAGCGTCACCACCTACGGGTTCGTGCGAATTCCGGCGCAGAATGCGATCATCCTGGCCCTGAAACAGGGTGGGGTGCCTCAGAAAGTCGCGGAGAAGGCATCCGTCACCTTCGATATGGCCAACCTGGTCGCGGTCCCAGCTCGGGAGACCCTGGAACTCGGGTCTACCGGGATGCGGGCGTCAGGGCAGCGAGCGGATGCCAGCTGCCGGATCGCCGGCGGAACCAGGGTCACGTACACGGCTGGTGCTGGCGCGCCATGGACGGACGCGTGCACGGTGCCGGTGCGGGTCGCGGGGCAAGACGACTACACCCAACTGCCGGTGCAGATCGCGATCGAGGCACTTGACCCGCAGCCTGAACTGCGGGCGGCGGCCGTCACGGTCAGCCCAGGGGCAGCAGCGGTGACGTACGATCTCGGCCAGATGGTGGTCTGGCCAGGAGAAAGCGAACCGGCCGCTCTCGTGTACTCCACCGAGTTCAGCGGTGACCAGTTCACGGTGGAGCAGGTGGGCGCCAGCCTGAGCATCCACGCCGCAGACAGCGCCCAGCCGGGTCGCGAGAATGCGGTGACCGTGCGGCTGAGCAGCCATCCGGATGCGGTCGCCGCCGTTCTCTCCCTCAAAGTCGGCCCTGCACCCAGCGAGCTGCCGAAGGGCGGAACCGTCGCGCAGGAATGCAGCCAGTCGGCGGGCTCCAGCTGCGTCATCGATGTCATCGGTGGCGGCGGCGAGGTCAATCTGTTTCCCGCGACACCGCTCACGCTCGTCTCCGTCTCGTCGGCCAGTACCTGTACCGGGGTGAATTTCAGCGTTGAGGGCAACAAAGTGAAGGCCAGTTGGGCTGCGGGCACCGCGGGGGGAAAGTGCCAGGCGAGCTTCGTGGTGTCTGATGCCCAGAACCGACAGAGTGCAGGGGGCCGCAACGGGTCGGTGACCGTTGACCTGCAGGGATACCCGCAGGCCCCCAGCTCGGTGACCCAGACGGCTTACGACAACGGCACGCTGACCCTCGCGGTCAACCCGAGCGGCGCAGCAAGCGCCTACCCGGCCCTGCAGGGATTCGCGATCTTCCGCGCTGGCCAGGAGGTCGGGTCGTGCGACACGTCGGGCAGCTGTGCTCCGCTGACCGGTCTGAAGAACGGCGACCGGCAGACCTATGAGGTGCGGGCGCGGAATACCGTTGGCGACTCTCCGTCTGCGGTGAGCGTGATGGCCTGGTCGTATGGCATCCCCGGCGTCGGCTCTGTCACGGCGAAGGCTGTCTTCGACCCGAAACGTACGACGGCCACCCAGGGTGCCGTCGATCTGACCATCGAGACAACGGATGCCACGACGCGCGGTTACCTGGTGAACGGTGTCCAGGAGGTTGCTGCACAGGGCAGCGGTACCACTGTTGTCCCACTCACCTTCCCGATCGGACCGGCCGCCATCAGCATCCTGCCGCTCAGCGCTGTTCAGCGCCCGCAGGGGACAGGGCCGGCCGATAAGACGGTCCAGGCCAGCGCCAGCGTCGCCGGGTCGCCCTCGATGGCGGCCACCGGCGGCGGTCTCACGGTGACGAAGAACTCCATCACGGTGAGTGCCCCGACGGTCAGCGCGAACGGCGGCACCTCGTTGCCCGTGCAGTACGCCGCGTACCTCGAGGGTGCACCGTCGCCGAGATGCACCATCGACGCCAGCGGTGGCAATCTCTCGGTGGCAGGCGGAACGACGGCGACGACGATCGGTGGTCTGAAACCAAACAAGATCTACCTGGTGAAGGCGTGCTACTCGAACAGCTTCGGTGTGGCAGAACTCGAGCTGGGCAGCGATCTCACCTGGGACGCCCCCGCAGCTCCCACGGACTACACATTTGTCATCGCTGCAGGATCGCAACGGGGCACCTTCACCGCACAGAAACCGACATCGCCGACGGGGGCGCCGGATGGATTCACCGCGGTCTTCGAGAACTTCCCGTCAGACATCTGGGGTGCGGATCCTGGCATTGGAGTGAAATTCTGCTTGACGTGGCGGCCAGACCGGTGTGGTCCGTCAAGCCTGGCCACGGCAGCGGCCACGTCACCGGCCTGGCAGACGCAGGTTGATGCTGTCACGGTAACGACGTGTGTTGTCGCTAGCCCGCTCGGACTCGGGGTCACGGGTCGTGGCGTCGGCGCCGCCGTGGCGTCGGTTACGGCTGCGGAGTTCCTGGTTCGGACTCTCATTCCCGAACCGGTGCCAGATCCGGTTCCGCCTGTCGATGAGGATGGCGTACCGGTGGTCGTGGCTCCGCCAGCGGCCGCAGAACCTAAGTATGAAGAAAAATGGGTCGCCGGTACTGTCGCCGACGGCGCAATGGTGGTGCCGACCGGAGCTATCAAGGTACGCGACGTCAGCTGGAGCGTGGACTTCGCCAGCGAAGCCCGACTGGACCCATATACCGGATCGACAGCGGCCACCGTCGCATGTGGATAACGACAACGAGAGAGACAACACCGCAATGACAATCACCCCGGAACAGTCCACCTGGTTCGCCTCGACGTTTTCGACCATGGTCGACAACGTCGAGACGGCCCTGCTTGGCAAGCGGCACGTCATTGAGCTGGCATTCACGGCAATGGTCAGCGAGGGGCACCTGTTGCTCGAAGACTTTCCGGGAACGGGCAAGACCTCTTTGGCCAGGGCTATGTCGCAGAGCGTGCAGGGTGTCAGCTCCCGCATCCAGTTCACGCCCGACCTGCTGCCAGGTGACGTGACGGGCATCACGGTGTACGACCAGAAGAAGGGCGAGTTCGAATTTCACAGCGGACCGATCTTCGCGAACGTCGTGCTTGCCGATGAGATCAACCGGGCGAGTCCGAAGACCCAGTCAGCGCTTCTCGAAGCGATGGAGGAAGGCAAAGTGACCGTCGATGGCGTGACCCGCTCGACCGGCACTCCGTTCCTCGTGATCGCCACGCAGAACCCGATCGAGCAAGCCGGAACCTACCGGCTGCCGGAGGCCCAGCTCGACCGGTTCATGATGAAGACGTCGCTGGGCTACCCAGACATCGCCAGCACAATTCGCATTCTCGAGGGAACGAGCGAGGTGCACCACGACCTGCAGCCCGTCATCACCCCGCAGGCACTCGTTGGCATGAGTGACCTGGCCAGGTCGGTCTTTGTGAACCCGCTGCTGTTCGACTACATCGCGCGCATCGTCGAGGCAACCCGCAGTGCACGCCAGGTGCGTATGGGCGTGAGCGTGCGCGGTGCCAGGGCGTTGACCAAGGCGTCGAAGACGTGGGCGGCAGCGCGGGGAAGAACCTACGTCACTCCCGATGACATCAAGGGCCTGGCAGAGCAGGTGCTGGCGCACCGCATAGTGCTCGACCCTGAGGCGGAATTCGACGGTGTCACCGCCAGCGCCGTGATCGGTCAAATTCTGCTCGACATCGTGCCGCCCAGCCGAAGCGACCTGATGTGACGCTCGACAGCGAGTCGCGGATATCGCACACCGCAACATCCACTGGCACATCGACGCACACGCGCTACTCGACGACACGGTCGAGTGCGCTTGTCGGCGCTGTCGTGTGGTGGGTGAGCGCCTGGCGGCGCATCAAGCGGCAGGGGCAGGCTGCGGTGCGCTGGTTGGGCGAAACCGTTACACCGGCCGGGTGGGTCGTGGTCGCCGTTGTGCTTCTCCTTCCGCTCGGGCTGACGTTCGGCTGGGCCGAGTTCATCGTCGCGGGCATTGTCGGCACTGCATTGTTGCTGATCGCGTTGCCGTTCCTGCTTGGCGGGCGCGCCTACAGTGTGGACTTCACCCTTCCTGTCGATCGGGTCGTCGCGGGAGGCGAGGTCACCGGCGCGCTGAGGGTGACGAACATTTCCGGGCGTCTTGAGCTGCCCGGTCGCATTGATGTGCCGATCGGCCAGGGTCTCAGCGACGTGCATGTGCCGCTTATGCGTGCGGGCGCCATCCACGAAGAAGTGGTCGTCGTTCCCGCGTACCGCCGCGGGGTGATCGATGTCGGCCCCGTCACGACGGTGCGCACCGACCCGCTCGGCGTGCTGAAGCGTGAGGTGTCGTGGGCCGATATCCACCGTCTCTACGTTCATCCGGTCACGGTGCCGATTCCGAGCACCAGCGCCGGGTTCGTGCGGGACCTTGAGGGGAACCCGACAAGCGATATCGTCGACTCTGACATTTCCTTCCACGCCATCCGCGAATACGCCTCTGGCGACGGCCAGCGCAATATCCACTGGAAGTCAACCGCCAAGACCGGCACGCTCATGGTGCGCCAGTTCGAGGAGAGTCGGCGCTCGCGGCTTGCCATCGCGCTCAGCCTTCGTGCCGACGAATACGGTTCAGACGACGAATTCGAGATGGCCGTGAGCGCGGCGGGGTCACTGGGCGTGCGCGCCATTCGAGACGGCAGGGATGTGACGGCGTTTGCCAGTGAGGACATTCCGGAGTTCGTGCGTGGCGCCATCCGCTCGATCCGCACCCTTAACGTGGTGTCAACCCGCACCCTGCTCGACGACCTCAGCGAAATCGCATCCACCCAGAATGCGATGGCGATCGAGGACGTGTGCATGCTGGCCTCACAGGCGATTCCCGACATCTCGATCGCGTTCGTCATCTGTGGGTCGACGATGACCGCCGCCCGGCTCCACGCACTGACGCTCAAATTTCCGATGTCGGTATCGATCGTGGCCGTGTTGTGTGACCCGACGGCGGAACCCTCGTTTCGCGATCTCGCCGGAACTGGCGTGCTGACCATCGCCGTTCTCGACGATTTCCGTTCGCTGCTCGCAAGGCGGGCCGGCTGATGCGCCAGGGAAGACGCCGGAAGCCGCGTTTCGGGTCGCATTCCGAGCTTCGGTCCGACTCACGCGCAGAGCTGCGTCGCTGGGCCTCGCCAGAGCCGCCCGCCTTCTTGCTGATGAACGCGCTGTTCGTGTTCGGCATGATCGGGGTAGGCCTCTGGGCGGCGTGGCCCATCTACCAGGGGGCTCACTTCTTCATCACAGCAGGCGTCGCCATGGGGGCTGGCAGTGCCATCGCCTGGATCGGGCTGCAACGCTCCTGGTCAGGTTTCACGCTTCTCCTGGTGACGGTGGGAGCGTACCTGCTGCTCGGTGTGCCCGCAGCCATCCCGTCGGCGTTGACGAGCATTGGGGCAGCAGGTAACGGCTTCGGCACCCTCCTCGCGGCGACGGTGCTCAGCTGGAAAGAGCTCGTCACGATCTCGATCCCGGTCGGCAGCTATCAGACCATGCTTGTTCCCCTGTTCATCCTGACGCTGGGGGCCACAACGGCGGCACTGTCGCTTGCCTGGCGGTCTGAACGGATGCACGTGCTCACCATCCCTGTCGTGCTGGCGCTGCAGCTGTTCGGGTTGCTGGCCGGACCCCGGCAGGTGAGCAGCCCGGCAGTATTCGGACCGGTAAGCGTTCCGGCGCCGCGGGAGAGCCTCATCGGTCTTTCTGCCTTTCTGCTCGCGGTTGGTTTTCTGGCCTGGCGTGCCCAGGATGCTCGGCGCTCTGCAGTGCGGCTCGCGCGGCGGGCGACGGGCGTGCGACAAATGAATAGCGGATGGTTGACCAGAGCACGCAGGGGCGGGCTCGTGGTCGGCACCCTGATTCTGGCAACCGCGCTGGCGATTCCGCTTGCGGCATCCACTGTGCGCTCGGCGGATCGGGAGGTGGTGCGCACGGGAATTGACCCTGCGGTGACGTTGCGCGAATACGTCAGTCCGCTGAGCCAGTACCGCAGCTTCCTGACGGGCTCGCTCTATGACGCCACGCTGTTCTCGGTTGCCGGGGCGAACAATGAGGTGTCGCGGCTGCGGCTCGCCGTCCTTAGCCACTACGACGGGCAGGTCTATCGGGTGGTGGACCCGGTGAGCGGCCAGGATGACCAGTCCACAGCCTTCGCCCGGGTGCCGAACATCCGTGTGGTTGACGGTGATGACGGTGTAGCGGCGTCGGCCACGATCACGGCGGGTGACTACGACGGCGTGTGGTTGCCGCTGGCCGGGTCAGTGACCCGGATCGATTTCGCGGGGGCCAACCGGGATTCCCTGATGGATGCCTTCTACTACAGTGGCACGACCGACGCGGGGGTGGAGCTGCGGACGCTCAGTGCCGGAGACAGCTATACCTTCGAGACGCGGATCGACGACAACGTGACACCGGTGACCGACCTGGAAGCCCCCGTCGGAGCTGAAGGCCTCGTGAACGACGACCTGATTCCCGACAGTCTTGTCGCCTGGGTGAGTGCCCAAGGTCTCGGTTCCGACGGAGCTGCACTCGCAGAGCTGATCTCACGACTTCGTGAGCGTGGTTACCTCTCCCACTCGCTCGACGCGCCGGCCGCCGATGCCGGCTGGACGAGCGATCTGGGCGGGTACACATTCGCTCCGTCACTCTCCGGACACTCTGTCGACCGAATTGACGCACTCTTCACCGCTCTGCTGACCAAGCAGAATGCACTCCAACCGGATGCCGCCACCTCTCCAGACAACACCGCACTCGTTGCCGCGGTCGGTGACGATGAGCAGTTCGCGGTCGCCGCTGCCCTGATCGCGTCGCACCTCGGATTTCCCTCACGGGTCGTGCTGGGCTTCGCACTGACGGCCGCAGCGGGAGACAGCAGCGCGATCCCGGCATGCACGGCAGGGGTGTGTGAGGGGAAGAACCTCACCGCGTGGATTGAGGTGCAGGGAACCGACGGCCGCTGGGCGCCCGTCGACGTGACTCCGCAGCATGAGCATCCGCTCTCGCCGAGCGACGATCAACTGCGCGACCCTCAGGTGCCCACAGAGGTGTTGCAGGCGGATGCGGCGGAGCAGGCGCCGCCGGAGGCCAACCCGACAGGTGGCGACGAAAAGGCGACCGAAGACAAGCCGGAGGCCGTCGACCTCAGCTGGTTGGTCGGCCTCCTCAAAATCGTCGGCATCTCGCTGCTGGTGATAATGGTCGTCCTCACTCCGTTCCTGGCGATCATCGGTGCCAAGTTCCAACGCCGCAGGGAGCGTAAGCGCGGTCGTACCAGCGCTGCTCGGATCGCGAGTGGCTGGGACGAGTACGTCGACGCGACTATCGATCACGGCATGCGCGCGCCAGGAAGCATGACCCGTACCGAGTTTGCGGCGCTCCAGGGCAGCGAAGGCAGCGGGATGCTTGCAACGTTGGCCGATGAAGCGGTCTTCGGGCCGGTGCCACCGGCACCTGCGGACAGCGACGCGTTCTGGGCGCTGGTTGACGCTGAGCGAGCGGCTCTCCGGCGTGACGCGACGAAACGCAAGCGCCTGAAGGCAGCAATTTCCGTGCGGTCATTCGCGCGGGCCATTCGCTAGGTGTCATATCTGCGGCGCCCCTTCCGCTGGTTGAGGAGGCCGCCAGGCCGTCTCGAAACCTCGTGGCCACATCCAGAGACGCAAGAGGTTGGCGCGTTCGGCTACAGTGGACTCGGTTTGGTCAGGGATGCCGCACCGAGCATCGAAATGGGGGAGCGCTCGTCTCAGACGCGCGCGAGGTAACAATGGACAATGCAGGCGGAATGATCATGGGCGGCCTCGCCGTCATCGTGGGGCTCGGTATCGGCTACTACATCTGGATCGCGATCGTGCTCAGCGCGGCCTTCAGGCGGCGTGGCGAAAAGACGTGGACGGCCTGGGTGCCGATCATGAACGCCGTTGCCCTCCACCAGATCGGTGGCCATTCCAAGCTCAGGGCTGGCGCGAACGGGCATGCTCGCGAAAGTGAACCTGTTCCGTTGATTGTGCCTTCCCGCCCGCCCGTTGCGTGGGTCGACCGCCCAATCTCGGTGCATGACCTGCCGGTCTCATCGTTCCCGAACGGCCAATCACTTCCACCGGCGCCATTCGGGTTGAGCGCTCCGGTGGCCGGCACCCCTCCCACTGCCTCAGCCGCCCCGGCGCCTGTGGGATACAGCCCATGGGCTCCGCCGATCGACACCATTCCCGGCCTCGTTATGGCTGACAATGCGAAGCCCAGCGCTGCGACGCCCGACCCGTCGAGTTCTGACCACTCGAATGCGGACCACTCGAATTCTGACTACTCGAATTCTGACCAGTGGAATTCTGATCGCGCCTCCGCCATCGCGGACGGCGAAACCATCATCACCGGGCACGCACCCGCCTCCGATGACGTACCCGACAGCGATGACGCCTTCGATGCCACGGTAGTCGCGGCGCGACGCGTGCAGCCCTGGATCTTCGAAACTGACGGAGCACAGAAAGTGGTGTTGACGAAACCTCTCGTGTTGCTCGGTCGAAACCCCTCACGCGGTCCGCTGCACGACGAGGCCCAGCTGATCAGCGTCACCGATGCCGGCAAGACGGTATCGAAGACGCACGCCCAGATTGAACTCGTCGGGACCACCTGGACTATCACGGACCTGCACTCGACGAACGGCGTCATCTTGAAGGGGCAGGGCGGGCTGGACATCGAGCTCGAAGCCGGTGCCAGCGCTGATCTGACCGAGGAATTCATTCTGGGAGAGTTGCCGGCGCGGATCTACCAGGAGCGGAAGTAGACATGGTGTTCAGTCCCACGGAGCACACCTCTGCCGTCAGTCTCTCCGTGGGCTTTCGTACCGATGTCGGGCACAGGCGGGCCGCCAATGAAGACGCAGTGTTGGCATCCGCCCCCGTGTTTATCGTCGCAGACGGCATGGGCGGCCATGAAGCCGGCGATCGTGCGAGCGAGGCCGTCGTCGCGGAGTTTCGTACGCTGGCCGGCCGGGGGAACATCGCGGTTGATGAGGTCGCTGCGGTGGTCGACAGGGCGCACGCGGCCGTGCAGGTGATCGCGGATGGAACAACGCGCGGCGCAGGCAGCACAGTGACCGGAATCGTTTTGGTTACCCAGAACGACAGGCCCTGCTGGTTGGTGCTCAACATTGGCGACTCGCGGGTGTATCGGCTCGTCGGCACATCACTTGTGCAGTTGACCGTCGATCACTCGCTTGCGCAAGAGCGTGTTGCGGCTGGCACGATGAGAGCTGATGAAGTTGCCACCTATTCACGCCGCAACGTCATCACCAGGGCAGTCGGCGCACCCGATAGCCCCGCGGACTATTGGCTGTACCCGGTGACCACCGGTGAGCGGCTTCTGGTCTGCTCAGACGGGCTGACCGGCGAACTGAGTGATGAGTCGATTCGAGCCGGGCTGACTCTGGGTGGTGGCACAGAACAGACTGCAGACCTCTTACTCACTCAGGCTCTCGAGCGCGGGGGACGAGACAACATCTCCATCATCGTCGTCGACGTCGTTGCCGGCGGGGAATCGGGTCAGGAGGGAGCGTCGACCACGTCGCTCCTGAATGCTGACGACGACACCGCCGATGTGCGGCTGGATGACACGGCGGAAATCCCCGGACGAAGGGGGCGACCCCGTGCTGCCCGATGATGACACTCGCCGGGTGGGCGCCGCTGACGACACCGACACCGGCGACACCGACACCGGCGACACCGACACCGGCGACACCGATACCGACGCCGACGACGCCGACACCCGGTTGGTTCGCCGGGCGGCAGACCTTGACGATGCCACCCGCATGGTTCGCAAGACAGACCCAGACAATGCCACCCGGCGGGTCGCTCGCGAGAGCGATGAGACCAGGATTGTCAGCCGAGAAGAATCCGACGAGACGCGGATCGTCAGCCAGCGACCACCGCAGGCAGGTCGCTCGGCAGTACACGCCGATATCCTCGCGCACACCCATCGGCAGCCGGAGACTCCTCTTGGCTCCACCGCCCGCTATGGGGTTCGCGCGCCGAGCGTCCACACAACGCCCGTTCACCGAGTGGACCACTCCGCCGACGATCCAGTCGTCGTGCTCCCGCGCAGCGCGGAAGAAATCCGACGCGCAGGTTCCACGCGTGCGCGAGGCCGGAGTCTGGTCGCAGTAAGCGTCGTCGTCGGTACGACGGTGATTGTTGCGGTTGCGGCCGTCGCCGCCATCGTGTTCGTCGTTGGCCTGTAGCGACGTCGTCGTCCGCCGTGTAGCGGCCGTTGGCGCACAAAAGCGGATGCTGCGCAGCGCCGCGTGCTGCAGGCCGAGCACAGCGATCGCAACGCTAAGGTGGACGGAATCCCGAGGAAGGCGCTCCCGATGAGTACAGAGAATTCACCGATCCCCCCTGATTCACGGAAGCGTCGTGGCTGGGCGTTGCTCGCCATTTTCGCCAGCGTGCTGGTCGTGGTGATTCTGGTGGTTCTCGTAGTGTGGCGCGGGGGAGCAGAGGTTCCGAGCGCGAGCGGTGCCACCGATCGCCCGCAGCCGAGCGAGACGCAGGCGCCGATCGCAGTAAGCAGCACCCCTACTCCATCCGCAACGGATGCCGCCCCTGCCGATTCCCGGATCCCCGCCGACTGCGAGCAGCTCTACGCGACCGACTGGGCGGCATCCCTCGGGCCTGTGTTGGTACTGAACCCGGCCTGGACGAAGGACAGTCCCGCCAGCGAAGCCCGCGGATCCAACGACAGCGGGCTGATGACGCAGCTCGCCTCCACCACCCTGCTGACCTGCCATTGGGCGAAGCCCGCGGGTGGTAGTGACCTCGGTCTCGTCACAAACGTTGCGGCACTCACGGACGAGCAGCAGGCGAGCCTCACTGCCTACATCGGCGGGATTGGCTACACCTGTTATGACGAGCTCGACGGCTTGCGGTGCGTCAACGAGAGGAGCGACGACGGTGCGGCATGGGGAGAATCGCACTTCATCCGTGACGGGATCTGGCTCGCGACGCGGTGGATCAACGTGAGCCCTGACGGCTACACGCATGACATGGTCTCGACGATCTTCGGCACCGCGTAGCGGTAGCGCCGCGGCTGCGGCTGCGTCAGGAAATCGCGGCCGTGACGAGTTCGGCGACGCGCTTCTCCACCACGGGGCTCCACGTGTGGAGCGCGAACGACACCGGCCAGATCTCGCCGTCGTCGAGGTGCGCGGCATCCTGAAACTCCAGGGTTGAGTAGCGGGTGCTGAACTTGCCCGCGTTCTTGAAGCAGAAGACGACCTTGCCATCCGCGTCCGTGTACGCGGGCATCCCGTACCAGGTCTTGGGTGACAGCTCTGGGGCATTGGCTGTTGTCACCATGTGTACGCGTTCGGCGAGTGCGCGATCGTCTGGCGCCATCTTGGCGATGGCATCGAGGACCGCCTGCAGTCCGTCTGCTTTCTTGGCGCCTGTCCTGCCTTCGGCGCGCAGCTCTGCAGCGCGCTGCTTGATTGCGGCGTGCTCCGCTGCGGTGAAACCGGTGGATTCGGCGCTGGCATCTTTCGTGAGCATGGTGGACTCTCCTTCGTGATGGGCGCTTACGTTTCACCCGGATGTGCGGGGCCGACGTCGTCGCCCTCGGTTGTTGTAGACAGGCTAAGCCGGAGCGCACGCGGGGTGCTTCTCCATTCCTGCTCGGTTCGAATCCTCACATCGACGAGCCACTCCAGCCCCACCAGCCACTTCAGTAACAGCAGTAACAGCAATCACGTCTGTCCCACCCGTCACTTTCACCCCCTGATCGGGGTCCTATTGGAGACGTGCCCGCCAGAGCTACGCTCGGCTGTTACTTAACTCCGTGGTTTCTTAACTTCGCGTTTCGTAACGGCAACGGCCTCGGGTGGCCTGCTTACCCAGCATTCGTGCTGGCCCCCGATGGTCACCAAAAGCAACTCTCTTCCCGGGGGAGGATCGCATGGCAACACTCACCGAAATCCTGATTCTGCACGGCCTACTGCCCATTGAGCATCTCGATACGCTCATGTCCGGTGACCCGGCAGACGAAAGCGCTGTGCGCACCCTGGTTGATTCGGGGGTGATCACCGAGATGCAGTTCGCGAAGGCGCGCGCCGCGCAGGCCAACCTGCCGTTCGTTGAACTGATGGAATACCCCGTTGACCGCATTGCGGTCGCACTGGTCAGCGCTGCGGTATGCCGCCGCCACGAGATTATCCCCATCGGCATAGACCAGGGCAGGCTTCTCCTGGCCATGGTCGACCCCGGCAACGTTTTCGCCATCGATGATGTGCGAGCTGCCGCCCACATGCCGGTCTACCCCATCGTTGCCGAACGTGCCGACCTCCTGGCCGCAATCGCTCGCTACCACCGCGCCGACGACGAGCTCAGCAACCTCACCAGCACCCTCGAAGAAGAGAGTGCCCCTGCGGAGACAACCACCTTCGGCAACACGGACTCCGTCGACGACGACGCTCCCATTGTGCGGTTCGTAAACCTGCTGGTGAGCCAGGCCATCCAGGACAAGGCATCCGATATCCACATCGAGCCGGCCGAACACGATATGCGCGTGCGTTACCGTATCGACGGCGTACTGCACGAAATGCAGAGCGCACCCAAGAGCATCCAGAATGGCGTGATTTCACGTCTCAAGATCATGAGCGATATCGATATCGCCGAGCGTAGGAAGCCCCAGGACGGCCGTATGTCGGTCAGTCACGGTGGCCGCAAGATCGACCTCCGCGTCGCGACGCTGCCGACGGTCTGGGGTGAGAAAGTTGTCATGCGAATCCTCGACAACTCGAACACCAGCCTCAACGTGCGCGATCTGGCCCTGCTCGAGCGCAACTTCGAGGCGTACAAGACCTCATACACCAAGCCATACGGCATGATCCTGGTCACCGGCCCGACCGGGTCTGGCAAGTCGACCACGCTGTACACGACGCTGGGCGCGGTCGCCAGGCCGGAGATCAACGTCATCACGGTTGAGGACCCGGTCGAGTACCGCATGAAGGGCATCAACCAGGTGCAGGTGAACCCCAAGGCCGGGCTCACCTTCGCCAGTGCGCTGCGCTCCATCCTGCGAAGCGACCCCGACGTCGTGCTGCTCGGTGAGATCCGTGACCACGAGACAGCGCAGATCGCCATCGAAGCATCGCTCACCGGCCACCTCGTGCTCTCGACGCTGCACACCAATGACGCACCAAGCGCCATCACCCGTCTGACCGAGATGGACATCGAACCCTTCCTGGTCGGCTCAGCACTGGATTGCGTTGTCGCCCAGCGACTGGCTCGACGGCTGTGCGACCGGTGCAAGCAGCCCGCGGCGATCGACCCCGAGTACCTCACCAGGCTGCGGTTCTCCTACGATCCCTACCTGCCGCTGCCCACGGTGTACCAGCCGATCGGTTGCACGAACTGTTCGAACACGGGCTACCGCGGTCGAATCGCCGTTCACGAGGTGATGACCGTCAGCGAAGAGATTGAGCGGATGGCCGTTGCCCGAGCTTCCAGCGCCGAAATCGGCCGCACCGCCCGCGAGCAAGGCATGATCACCCTCCGCGAAGACGGCTGGGAAAAGGTAAAGATGGGCCTCACGTCCATCGAAGAGATTTTGCGCGTGGTTGCATAGTGCCCGCCGCGAACGAATGGGGAGCCAATATGGACAAGCCTATTTTCGAGATTCCGCTCACTCCTCCTGGGGATGACGCAGACGGCTGGTCTCCCGTGCCGGCCGCGGGGCCGTCGCACACCCCACAGAACACAGATGCCGCATCGCCGTTCGACTCGATCCTGTTCGACCCGCAGGCGTCTGGCCTTACTGCGCCTGGCATCACGCCACCGGGACTCACGCCCCCGGCACCGGCCGATGAGTCGGATGTGCCGGCCGGCATCGAGATGTTCCGTGACTTGTTCTCGCCGGATTCAACGTCGGCTGATGAGCCGCCAACGCTGACCCCGCCGACCTTCGACCCTGCTGCCTTTGGCGCCCCGGCGGCAGACGCGGCAGCATTCGAGGCGCCCTCGTACTCCGTTCCGCCTGTAGGTGCCCCGGCGTTCGGGGGAGTGCCGCTCAACCCTGAGGTCTCAGCCGCGCTGACCCCTCCGACGTTGTTCTTCCCGCCTGCCCTGGTACCACCGACGTTCGAGCCGCAGGGTGCCGATGTGGCGGCCGCTGACGCCGCTGAAGCCGACTTCGCCGACACGACCACTGGCACCTGGGCGCTCGACGCAGAGGGCGCTGACTCGTTCGCGCCCGACATCTACGCGCCCCCGCTCACTCAGCCGACGTACGAGATCGATGACTACGTACTGCCGGCACCGACGCAGGTGTTTTCACTCGACAACTTCAGCGCACCTGCCGACATCGACGCACCCAGCGGCGAGTTCAACCCGCCAACGACGTTGCTTCCCGAAATTCACCCCGATTCAGCGGCAGCACAGCTCGCCGCAGAGGCGGCCGCCATCTTCGGTTCGGCGACAGCCGTGCCGCTTCCTCTGGATGCGTACGTCATCCCCGGTCCCGACGTGCTGTCAGCTGCGTCACACGACCTGCCGACGGAAGCAATCGACATCGTGGGCGAGGCATTCGCCCTCCCGGTCTCGGCTCCGCCGGCATCCGACTTCGACACACCGCGCTTGGTTCCGGCAGGTCGTCGCGCGGCTGCCCCGTCAGAGGTGGCGATGGAGGCGATGAGCGCCCCCATTGCTCAACTCAAGACGGACGAGTCACTGACCGAGACCGAACGCTTGGCCTTCGGCGGCGCCGACCTCGATCTCATTCGCGCCCTGGAAACCGTCGTGCTGCAGGGGGCGTCCGACTTGCATGTGACAGCAGGAGCGCCGCCGAGCCTCCGCGTCGACGGCAGCCTCCGCCCCATTGAGGGCGAAGCTCGCTGGATGCCGGAAAAGGTCACGTCCGCCCTCCACAGTCTCCTCACTGACGATCAGCGGGAGCACTTTGAACGAGAGCTCGAACTCGACTTTGCGTACACCGCGGGCCGAGCGAGATTCCGTGTCAACTATTACCAGCAGCGCAACACAATCGGTGCTGCCTTCCGACTGATTCCGCAGGAGATCAAGCAGCTCGGGGATCTCGGGGTGCCGGATTCAATCGGGCAGTTTGCGCAGCTTCCGCGCGGCCTGGTGCTGGTCACCGGCCCCACAGGGTCGGGCAAGTCGACCACACTCGCGGCGCTCATCGACCTCGCCAACCGCACCAGGACAGACCACATTGTCACGGTCGAAGACCCGATCGAGTTCCTGCACAAACACCAGCTCTCGCTGGTGAACCAGCGTGAGGTCGGCCACGACACGCACAGCTTCTCGGCTGCGCTCAAGCACGTGCTTCGGCAGGACCCCGACATCATCCTCATCGGTGAGCTTCGCGACCTGGAGACCATCTCCGTTGCGCTGACCGCAGCCGAGACCGGCCACCTCGTCTTCGCCACCCTGCACACCCAGGATGCCGCGCAGACCATCGACCGTGTCATCGACGTTTTCCCGCCGCACGCCCAGGACCAGGTGCGAGCGCAGCTCGCCGCGACCCTGCAAGGCGTGGTCTGCCAGACCCTGGTCAAGAAGGCCAACGGCCGGGGACGCGTCGTCGCCACCGAGGTGCTCATCACGACCCCAGCCATCGCCAATCTCATCCGTGAGGGTAAGACGTACCAAATCTCCTCGATGATGCAGGCCGGCCGGGACTCCGGCATGCACACCATGGACCAGCACCTGGCTGATCTCGTCGACTCAGGCCAGATCACCCGCAGGGCTGCCGAGGAGAAGGCCCATGACCCCGAGGGTCTGAGCCAGTTGATCAACCGAGTGGAGTCGCCCACCGAGGCATCCGCTCGTGCAATCGCGGCCAGCGGCATCGACTTCGGTGACTCGTACTCGCAGGTGGCGCGCTAGTGGCCACTGCGCAGGCGTACGCGTACGTCGGGCGGGATTTTAAGGGCAAGACGGTCAAGGGCAAAGTGGATGCCTCCAGCGAGTCTGCTGTCGCCTCACGCCTGAATACCATGGGCATTTCTCCCATCTCGATCACCGAATCGACGGAAGGGACAGGGCTCAACAAAGAGATCAGCATCCCGGGCTTCAGCAAAGGAGTCGGCCTGAAGGACCTTGCCATCATGAGCCGCCAGATGGCGACCATGATCGGATCTGGGCTGTCGCTGTTGCGCACACTTAACATTCTCGCGGGGCAGACCGAGAGCAAGCCGCTGGCCAGGATTTTGGCCAAAGTGCGCGACGACGTCGAGACGGGTACCTCGATTTCGGATGCCTTCGGGAAACATGGCAAGGACTTCCCGCCGATCATGATCAACATGGTGCGGGCGGGTGAGACCGGCGGTTTCCTCGACGGGGCACTTGAGTCGATTGCGCAGAACTTCGAGAAGGAAGTGAAGCTGCGCAACACGATCAAGTCGGCGATGACGTATCCGATCATCGTGCTGCTCATGTCGCTGGGTGCGGTACTCATCATGCTCATCTTCATCGTGCCGATCTTTGAGGAGATGTTCTCCGGCATGGGCGGTGGCCTGCCGTTGCCAACCCAAATCCTGGTGACATTGTCAAAGTCGATGGTGTTCGTGGTTCCGGTACTGCTCGTAGTGGGCATCGCGTTCGCCGTGTGGTGGAGCAAAAACAAGAACACGCTCAAGGTGCGGCAGTTCAAAGACCCAATCATGCTCAAACTTCCGGTTTTCGGATCTCTGCTCAAGAAGATCGCGGTCGCCCGGTTTGCGCGCAACTTCTCAAACATGATTGGCGCCGGCGTCCCCATCTTGCAGGCGCTCAAGATCGTGGGGGAGACGTCTGGCAACTGGGTGATCGAGAACGCACTCAACGAAGTCGCTGAGTCAGTGCGGCAGGGGCAATCGATCGCGGCGCCGCTGCTCGCCCAGCCGGTCTTTCCGCCGATGGTAACCCAGATGATTGCCGTCGGTGAGGATGCCGGCTCCCTGGAACTGATGCTGAACAAGATCGCGGACTTCTACGACGATGAGGTGCAGGCGGCCACGGAGCAGCTCACGGCGGCAATCGAGCCGCTCATGATCGCGTTCCTCGGCGTGATTATCGGCGGCATGGTCATCGCGCTTTACATGCCGATCTTCGGTATCGCCACCGCGATCAAATAGGTTGCGGAGAATGTGGCACGATTCTTGACCACCGAAACGCTACAAGTTGTCCCCTGCAATGGGGGCGTAAATGCGCATAATACCCCCCTCCTGTGGGCCAGTGCTGGAAGTCACCTGCCAATACAGTGAGAATCCGATCGGGACCCCTAGTCCGATTCCTTGCCACCTACCGAATGGACTTCACTGTGGTTTCACGAATTCTCAACTCACTGGCCCTTCGCCGCAAGCAGCTGACCGAGAAGGAAAAGGGCTTCACCCTGATCGAGCTTCTCGTCGTCGTCATCATCATCGGCATCCTCGCCGCCATCGCCATCCCGGTGTACCTGGGCATTCAGAACTCCGCGAAGGACAGCGCAGTCCAGTCTGACCTCACGAATGCGAAGACCGCAGTGATTGCCGCTCAGACCACTGGAAACGGCGCCCTTCCTGCCGCCGGTGCCATTCCTGGCTACGTTTTACCTGACGCCAAGAACTACGCGAGTGCCACCACCCGTCCGGCCTATGCACCGGCAGCTGGCGCCGGCGCTACTGCCTTCTGCATCGCAGCTACTAGCGCAACCGGGACGTCGTTCGCTATCAGCGATTCGGTCGCTGCCAAGGCAGGCACTTGTGCTGCCGGCGCATTCGTCGCTGCAACTCCGTAGTCACTAGCTAGAGCAAGCGGGGCCTCACCTATGTGGAGCCCCGCTTGTTTGCATTCTCAGCAACCAACCAACCGGCCACCCAACACACGAACCAGGGGGAGGTGAATCATGAAGATTGTCCGAGCCCGTCTGGGCCTCGACTCCCCGCGCGACGCTGGTCTCAGCCTGATCGAGATTCTCGTGGCCATGATGATTTTCTCAATGATCGCTGTTGGCGTGGCCTACGCGCTCACCACAACCCTCAGCATGACCCGTGACAACAAGTCTCGTGAAATCGCGTCAAACCTCGCCTCGGAAGAAATCGATGCAGTTCGAGCGATAGGCGATCCATTCAAGATTTTTGAGGTGACGCGCACAGTGACCGTGCCCTCAAGTGGTACGTACACAATATTTCGCACGTATGCGTGGGCATCACCGGCTGGTGCTGACGAGACCTGTGGCACGAGTGGTGGAGCCCTGCAATATAAGAGGGTAAGTGTGAAGGTGACGTGGACAAACATGCGGTCGACTACAGCTGCCGTAAAGACAGACACGCTTGTCACACCCAGCACTCGAATCAACGATCCGGACAAGGGCACGATTCTTGTTTCCGTGAAAAATGCCAGCGGTCTGGGGCTCCCAGGTGTAACGTTCACCGCCACGTCGGTGTCCGGCGCAGTAACTACGACCGCTACCGACGCCGACGGATGCAGCTTCATTTTGAGGGCGAACCCGGGAAACTACACGGTCACTTTGACGAACACCGGCTATGCGGGTTCTGATCAGAGAGCGAATCCCGATAAGTCAGCAGACGTTGCAGCCGGGAGCTCAGCGTTGTTTTCTTTCCAGTACGACAAGGCTTCAAAATTCACTGTCACGTATGCCTCAAACGCGACGGGGACGGCAAAGGTTCCGACGAACCTTGTGACCAGCTTCATCAATTCCTACGGTGTTTTCCCGCTTAGCCCCACGCTCACGGCACCGGCTTCCGGAGCGACAAAAGGCGTCGTGAATCTGCACCCCTACCCTGGTTACCAGGCGGTTGCTGGGGCCTACGTGGCGAAGACAGACACTGTCACGGGCTGCCCATCTGTTGACCCTGAAGCCTGGGAGCCCGATACCCGGGTGACGCCGGCTAAGGTTGGCGTACGCCAGACGATTGTCCCTGCATCCCCCGGAAACCCGGCGTCGATCGGGATTTCCATGGGACTTGTGAAACTGGCCGCAGCTTCCGGTGGTACGTTCCTCTATGCGACACAGGATTCTGCTGCCCCGGTTCCTGGGCAGCCGGGCTGTGCGACCGGTGTGACCTACACTTTCGGCTCGATACTTTCATCGTCTGCCGCAGTGCAAATCGCACTGCCCTATGGCTCCTGGAAGCTCTATTCAAGTTCTACTGCCACCGGGACAAAAACGCTTTTGGCCATTAGCCGTATCTCGTTGGCCAGCCCGGGCGTTGCTCCAATTGCAGGTGGACTCTTGGTTCTGGACCCACGAGGATGAGAACCCTGTCGAGCTCTGGAGTTCACGGCTATGGGAGCGATGGGCAACGAGAGGGGGATCGCGGCATCAGCCTTGTTGAGCTATTGGTCACGATGATGCTCCTTGGAATGATCCTTGCGATGGTGACTTCGCTATTCATGAGCGTTACCAAGTCTGTGAACCTCAGCCAATCTATCCATGAGAGTTCGAGTTCGGCGTCGAATGCTATGAACGAACTCACCCGCGTGATTCGAGTCGGCTCCGACAACGCGGTGTCAGGTCAGACCAATGGCGACCCAGCATTCCGCTACGCCGGACGAGAGTCTTTGATCGTCTACAGCAATGTCGATGTCGATGCGTACGTCAGCGTCGCAACGCTTCCTCCCAAGCCGACGATGGTCGAGTTTGCTCTCAACGGGAGCCGCCAACTCGTTGAGACGAGATGGGCACCGACCGCCTCGGGAAAATTCTGGGTGTTCGGGGATCCTGCCACCGCGCGGCCCACTTCCAGTCGTAATTTAGGCGGGACGGTTGTGGCGCCTGGATCGGGGACTGCTCTGTTCAGCTACTACTCAGCCGCGGGCGTCGAGATCGTTGCTCCGATTACGGGCAGCATCGATGCGGCCTCTCTTGGCGATATTGCGTCGGTGCTAGTAACCGTTCGCGTGCAGGGCTCGAACGGCTCAGCGGAGCCAGTTGTTCTCCAGAACGCTGTGATGATTCCAAACCTCTCGATAGTGAAGGTGGCAACTCCGTGAGCCAACAGTTCTCACAGCAGCGCTTGCGCGATGACGAGGAGGGAGTGGCGCTGGTCGCAGTCATCGGGCTGTCGATGGTCATGCTGATTCTTGTGGCATCCGCGCTCGCCTTTTCGACAAGCGGGATGGTCAAAGCGCGCAATGACCAGAATTGGAACGCTGCACTAGCGGCAGCGTACGCCGGCGTTGATGAGTACAGCAGTCGGCTGTCGAATGACAGCACCTATCAAAAGTATGGCAATCCGGCAGCGGCATTTACTGTTCAGACCGGCAGCGCATTGACCGTCACATTGCCTCCTAGCGGAAGCGAAAACGCGGCATTTGGTATCGATTCGTCGGGAACGTGGGCCGAGATTGAAGGCGCGGACAATCGCGCATCCTTCCGCTACGAGGTCGACAACTCCAGCTACTCTCGTTCGGGTGTCATCCGCGTT
Organism: Leifsonia sp. Y878; assembly: GCF_057669685.1. Lineage (NCBI taxonomy): Bacteria > Bacillati > Actinomycetota > Actinomycetes > Micrococcales > Microbacteriaceae > Leifsonia > Leifsonia sp. Y878. The sequence goes on from NZ_JBYHFS010000003.1 coordinate 106,848, forward strand.
CGATCGACGGGACGGGTAGGCGATCAGACCCGAAGCGTCGTCGCAGATCTCAAACAGCAGGGATTTATCAACTTTCTGTACTTCACCGATTATGAGATCTCTGACCCGTTGCTCTCGGACACCTCCTGCGTGCCGAGCTACGCTTTCAGATCAGGCGGCGTGACAAAACACAATGCAAACTGCACGGAGATTTCGTTTAGTGCCAACGATGTTATCGATGGACCCGCGCACTCAAACGATGCAATGCGTGTGTGTGGGGCTACGTTCAACGGCGCTCTGACCACGTACAGCACTCTGAGCCCGAACTATGTAACGCCTAGTGGCTGCGCCGCGCTCAGCACAGCTCCCGGCTACAAGGCCAAGGTCGACATGCCTCCCACGAATCAGGAGATGGCAAGCGAGACGAGAGTCGACCTCGATTCAGTCACCCGCCCAGGATGTATGTATACAGGGCCAACATCGATCACGTTCATAGACGACGGACAGATGCGGGTTGTCTCGCCATGGACCAAAGTGACCCAACCCTCTCTTACCCCGGGCACTAGTAGCAAGAGTCCAGACGAGTGCGGCAAGATCAGCGAATTGAATTCAGTCGCTGGTGCGCTGGTAGCGGTGCCAGATCGAAACCTCATTTTTGTGCAGACTGTGCCGCCATCGCCAACTGACCCGAACTACTCGGCGACCATTCCTGGCGGATTCAGCTGCACCGGATCAGGCGCATCGGCAGGATGGGGTTATGGGAGCACCTCCTATCCGCGGGTAGGTGAACTCGTCCCGCTTACGTCTACCTCCGCATCCCCTGCATATCAGTGCAAACATGGAGACGCTTTCGTCAAGGGGGATCTAAAAGGCGCTGTGACCGTTGCGTCCGACAATTTCATCTATGTCACAGGCAGCGTGAAGTACGTCGACAAGAGCTCCGACCTTCTTGGCCTAGTGGGTCAGAATGCTGTATGGGTCGCAAATCCAATGGGTTGCACGGTAAACCCGTCTACCGGGGCCCGTACCAACTGTGTAGCGCTGGATGCCGCCGCCAACGTTGAGATTGATGCAGCTATCTTGTCCGTTCAACACACTTTTCAGGTTCAGAACAATACGGTGGGCGGCGTCCGTGGGGACCTCATCGTGTTGGGAGCGATCGCGCAGAAGTTTCGAGGCTCGGTAGGCACTGGGACGCCGGACGTTGTGTCGGGTTACAAGAAGAAATACTCGTACGATACTCGACTGTTGAATATTGCTCCACCCAAATTTCTTGCCCCGACGTCGACGACTTACGGTGTGACGCAATACGCCGATGTTGCCGCGGCATTCAATGCTGCTGGGTCGGTGCGGTAGTGATCGCCGTTGCTGAAACTGACCCAACGGCGATTCTCACGATCGTCGCCGGCGTACTCGGTCTTCTGGTCGGCTCCTTCCTCAACGTCGTCGTGTATCGGGTGCCAAACGGGCTCTCGATCGTGGCGCCTCCGAGCGCGTGCCCGCACTGCGGTAGCCAGATCAAGCCATACGACAACGTGCCGGTGGTGTCGTGGTTGGTATTGCGAGGCAAATGTCGGCGTTGCAGCGAACCGATTTCTGCGCGGTATCCGCTAGTTGAAATCGGTACGGGCGTCGTTTTTGCTGCGGTGATGTGGTGGGCTTCGACAAGATCCACCTACGGTGCCGGGATGGCAGCAGGATCAGCTGGTGCGGTCGCCGACATCCTCACCCTCATCGCGTTCCTCTACCTAGCCGCAATCAGCATTGCCCTCGCCCTCATCGACCTCGACGTGCACCGCTTGCCAAACGTGATCGTGCTGCCCAGCTACATCGTCGGCATCGTGCTGCTCGGCACCGCAAGCATCCTGACCGGCGACTACGAGGCGCTGATGCGCGGCGGGATCGGCCTCGTCATCTTGTGGGTCGCGTACCTAGTCATGGCGCTCGCCTACCCCGGCGGCATGGGCTTCGGCGACGTGAAGCTCGCCGGCGTGCTTGGCCTGTTTCTCGGCTATCTCGGCTGGGGCCCACTCGCCGTTGGTGCGTTCGCGGCCTTCCTGCTCGGCGGGCTTTTCGCCGTCGGCCTCATGCTCTCCAAACGCGCCACTCGCAAAAGCGGTATCCCCTTCGGGCCATGGATGCTCGCGGGCGCCTGGATAGGAATCTTCTTCGGCACCAGGATCTGGACCGACTACCTGTCGATCCTCGGTCTGTGACAACCCCCACATCTGCACAAACGCACCGCACGCAATACAAAAAACGCACCGCACGCAATACAGAGGAGTAACCCATGGCAACGAGTGTCGTAGGAATAGATATCGGCAACCTCGCGCTACGCGCTGTCGAAGTCGTCGACCCCGCCAAGCCGAAAGCGACGGTGGTGCGGTACTACGAGGTAGCTCTGCCCGAAGGCGCGGTGAGCCGTGGAGAGGTGATTGAACCCAATACTGTCGCGGGGGCGCTCAAGGAGCTGTGGTCGAAGGGTGGGTTCAAAAGTAAAGACGTCGTGCTCGGCGTTGGCAACCAGCGGGTGCTCGCCCGTGACCTGACGGTGCCGAAGATGTCATTGAAGCGCATTCGCGAGTCGTTGCCATTCGAAGTGCAATCGATGTTGCCTGTCCCTGTCGCCGACGCGCTGCTGGACTTCTACCCGATCTCTGAGGGCGTCGGTGAGCACGGCCCCACTGTAAACGGGCTGCTCATCGCGGCGGTGAAGGAAGCGGTACTTGGCAACGTCAAGGCCACTCAGCTCGCGGGTCTCACGACGGTCGACGTTGACCTGATTCCCTTCGCGCTCAGCCGCGTGCTTATTTCCCGCCCTCAGGTCGCTGGCATCGTGGCCCTCGTTGACATCGGGGCAAACACCACCAGTGTGGTGATCGCCAAGGACGGCGTGCCCCAGTTCGTGCGCATCATCCCGACTGGTGGCGAAGACCTGACGCAGGCACTTCGCAACGGACTTGATGTGGATGCCGCACAGGCAGAACACATCAAACGCTCCCTCGGTCTCGCCTCCCAGGTTGCCTCGCTTGAGGAAAAGCAGGCCATCGAGATCATCTATCAGGTGGCTAGTGAGCAGCTGACCAGCCTGCGGAACACCATCAACTACTTCATCAACACGCGCCCAGGCGACTCAGTGACCCAGATCGTCTTGAGTGGGGGCGGTGCAATGCTGCCGGGTCTTCCCGCTGCCTTGGCTGAAATGACCAGGTTGCATGTGGTCGCCGGCGACCCGTTCTCGACTGTTGCCGTTGCCAAATCAGTTGATGCCGAACACTTACGGCGAAACGCGCCAGCTCTCACTGTCGCGCTTGGGCTGGCATTGGGGAGCGCAGCATGAGCCGTCAAGCAAAAGCCGATGAGTTGGTCATCGGTGGAGAACCCCGCGTCGATCTGCTGCCACAAGAGGTGCGCAACGGGCGCAAAGCAAAGGTCGTACGTCGTCGCCTCGGGTTTGGCGTTGTCGGAGTGCTATTGCTCGTTGTTCTCGCCAGCGGCGGCACAGTATTGCTGTCGATCCAGGCACAGCTGCAATTGCTTGAGGCACAGACCCGAACGACCGACCTCCTCGCCGAACAGGGCCAGTACATTGAGGTGCGCAAGGTGCAGGAGCAGGTTGCAGTCGCGGAGGCCGGACAACAGGTCGGGGTTTCGACTGAGATCGACTGGAAGAAGTACCTCGAAGGCGTTCAGGCCATCCTCCCGGCCAGCGTGACGATCGACACGGTAAGTGTTGATTCAGCTTCACCCATGGCCCTTTACGCCCAGTCGACTGCGCCATTGCAGGGTGACCGCGTCGCCACGGTGAACTTCACCGCCAAGAGCGCGGTGCTGCCCGACGTGCCGACGTGGCTCACCGCGCTCAAGACCTTGCCCGGTTATGCGGATGCCCTGCCGGGATCGGTCAACCTGGATGCCGCGACCAATACCTACACGGTTGACATCACAATGCACGTCAACGATGCCGCGTTCGCTCAGCGCTTCGTGACCGAGGGGAACTAGTCATGGACAAGAACAGAATCTGGATCATTGGCTCGGTGCTGGTCATGGTCGTGGTGCTCGTGCTCGGCTGGATAGTCGGCATCCAGCCGCAGCTCACCGCGATTGCACAGGCCAACGAACAGCGCGCCAGTGTTGAGGAGACGAACGCGTTGCAGGAAGCCGCGCTGGTCAAGCTCAAAGAAGATTTCAAGGGCATCGACAAACTGAACGCCGAACTGGCGTCCCTCTCCGAATCTGTGCCCGCAGGAACCGAAGCACCCGCCTTCGTCAGCCAGCTTGACGCGCTTGCCAGTGCGCACGGCGTGACGCTCAAGGGCATGACGATGGCAGACCCGCTGGCGTACACGCCGGTCGTGCCCCCTGCAGCCGCTGTGCCGGTGGCCGCCGACTCTTCGGAGTCCACCGAAACATCCACCGAGTCGAGCACTGAGCAAGTGCCCGAGGCTGCGCCGGTCGACACTGCAGGCGTCCCTCCGGTCACGAACGCGCTCATCACCCCCGACAACTTCGCCTCGATGGCAGTGACGGTCAGCGTGTCAGGCAGCTACGCAAACGTGCTGAACTTCGTCAACGGTCTGCAGGTGGGCACACGGCTCTTCCTGGTCACGGGCTTGACGACCGCGGCAACGCCTGACGCGCCCGACCAGGTTGATGCAACCGTTACCGGCCTCATCTACTCACTGGTCTCCGCAACCCCCGCAACCGAGGTGGGAGCCGGATAGCCCGCAGACTTGGCTAGGCGTTTCCTCCGCGGGGTGCCGCGACGCGCTCAACCCGGATTGCTAAGGTTGCTCCTGAACGGTACGGCCACCCGGTCAACAAGGAGTACAGCATGAGCGAAAACACGCCGCACGACGACAGAATCACCCCGTCAACGGATGCCGAGGATCGGGCTCCCGAGACGGCAGAGAGTGTCAACGCCGCTGAGGTCAATGGCTCGGATGTCGACCGCACGCCGGTTGGCCACACCGAGGTTGACGACACGCAGGTCGACTACACGGAGGTTGATTACACCGTTGGAGCCGATGCGGATGTCGACCCCGACCCCGACGCCAGGCCGGTCAAGGTCGTTCGCACCGAAGAGGTAGCTGAGGCTGCCCCGACCGCGTCATACCCGGTGCCCGCGCCAACCGCCGACGACACCATCACCCGCGACACCTACGCGCCAGTCGGCAGCGCTGCCACGCTCACCGACGAGCAGGGAACCGCAGCCGCAGCGACGGTCGCAACCGCGACGCCGACCACGCAGTACCCGTCGTACACCGCGCCAGCCGCCGCAGCCAGCCCGATTTACGTGCAGGCACCCACCCCGCCGCACACCAAGGGAAACCGGGCCGGCGGCATCCTGATCGCTTTGATAGCCACCGTGGCATACACCGTGATCTACGCGATCGCCGTCTTTATCATCGCGGGCCTCACCAGCCCCACCGTCGAAGCCGCCACGGAGACGTTCGCCGCGTTCGTCGTTCGCCCGGTGTTCTACATCCCGATCATCTTCTTCTTCCTCGCCTTCGCAGCTCTCATCGCAATCGTGAACCGCGGCGGCTGGTGGGCATACGTGCTCTTCAGCTTCCTCGTTGCGGTCGTGGTGTACTTCTCGTACATCGGGGGAGCGCTGCTCACCGTGAGCGCCTGGAACCTCACCCCCACCGAAGCCGCGCAGTTCGTCAACACCCAGTGGCTGAACCCAGGGGCAATCGCCGCGGCCGTCATCGCCCGTGAGGTGCCGGTGTGGTTCGGCGCGTGGATCGCGAACCGCGGCCGCAAGGTCACCGAGCGCAACCTTGAGGCACGTCGCGAATACGACCGTCAGATCGCTGAGGGTCCGCAGCTCACGCGCACCGCCTAGCCACACCATGCGCGATTACCAGCGATACGCGATCATCGTGGCCATCTTCGCCACCATGCTCTACGTCGCTGTGGTCGTCGCGGCGTTTGGCATGATCAGTCTCTTCACGAACACCGACGTCATCACCGAAGCGGATGCCGGTCCCCTCGTCGGCCCGTTCATGGTGGGCGCCGCCACCGTTGTCGTGCTCCTGTTCATGGTGGTTATCGGCATCCGCACGTCTCCGGAGCGGCAGCGCGTGGCCGTCGTGGCAGCGCTCATCTCCGGTGTCGTCGCATTCGTCGCGTTCGTGGCAACCGGCGGGATCCTCTACGGGGTGGGCCTGGGGGAGGCCGTCGAGATCGTGCTGTTCGCCGGCGCCAGGCTCGGCAGTGTCTTCACCTGGGCAGTCGGCATCCTCGCGTTCGTCGTGACGCTGCTGTACTCAATCGTGCTCGCCTCCCACGTGGGAGAGAACGGTCGTCCCCTCTGGCCGTGGGAGCGCCGCGGGGAGTAGGCCGCGAGGAGGCCGCGAGTAGGCCAGAGTGTGGCGGTGGAAGAGAGCCACGGCAGGCATCCGCGCGGTCCCACCTGATTTACGGGTGAGAGCACTAACGTTGGGTGTCATGGACGGGTCCATCCACTCACGCGTCAGCCATGAGGTTGACAACTGGTTGCGTTGGCTTCCGCGCTGGCGCCCCGGCACGCATCGCAGTCGCACGCGGCCGTGCCCCCAATGCGTCGGGTCGCCCATCATGGCGGCGGCCGGCCTCACAACGGATGTCCCCCACGCGGTTCAGCACGCACTCACCATGCGCATGAAGCTGGTGATCGACGCAGACGTCGACGAATACACCGACAAGAACCTCCCGCTGCTCAGCCGTGAGATGCGGATGACGGAGAATCGCAAAGCCGCGGAGTCGTACCGGCCGGCTGAGGGCCTTGAGCCCGAATTCAAGGGCCTTGAGCTCGACCCGCCGGCAGCCCCAGACGCCCCGTACCTCTTCACCCTTGGTGAACTCGCGCGATCCGCTGAAGAAACTGGCGTGGCGCCAACGCCACCACCGCCGTTCAGCGCGGAGGAAAAAGCCGCCATGAGAGTGGAGCTGAAGCTCGCCGACGACCACGCAAATCTGGTGGGAAAACAGATCTGCACCGAGCTGGTGTCACATCGTGATCGCATCCACGCGGGAGTCGCTGCATACGTTGAACCACAGGTGCAGGCGCTGCTCGCCGATCTGGAGCGCAGCCTTGATTCTCCGGTGTGGCCGCCGGGGTCGTGAGGTTGCTGTGAGGCCACTGCACAGGCCCGGTTTCAGTTGACTGGGGTACCGCCGGCAGGTTAGTATTTTCCGGTGTGCGCTTTGTCGTGCGCTTGAATTCTGCCCTCTGGTGTTTTGCATCGGAAAGGCCTCAAGCATTCGTGACGCACTCATGCAGGGTTTGCTCTCCGAGCAGCCCCCACGGCATACCCAACAACACATACAGAATCCGTTTTGTAATGGTTCGCGGGTCCAGATGAACTCGAACGGCCTGGCAACAGGCGCAGATCGAATGCTAACCATCAACACGCTGTCACCGTGCAGCAATAACAAGGAGTAATTAGTGCCAACCATTCAGCAGTTGGTTCGGAAGGGCCGCAGCCCCAAGGTCACAAAGACCAAGGCTCCCGCCCTGAAGTCCAACCCGCAGCAGCGCGGCGTATGCACCCGTGTGTACACCACCACGCCGAAGAAGCCGAACTCGGCTCTCCGCAAGGTCGCCCGCGTCAAGCTGTCGAACGGTACAGAGGTCACCGCCTACATTCCCGGTGAGGGCCACAACCTGCAGGAGCACTCGATGGTGCTCGTACGCGGCGGTCGTGTAAAGGACCTCCCGGGTGTTCGCTACAAGATCGTTCGTGGCGCACTGGACACCCAGGCTGTCAAGAACCGCAAGCAGGCTCGCAGCCGCTACGGCGCGAAGATGGAGAAGAAGTAATGCCCCGTAAAGGACCAGCTCCCAAGCGTCCCGTAGTTGCTGACCCGGTATACGGCGCCCCCATCGTTAGCCAGCTTGTCAACAAGATTCTTCTTGATGGCAAGAAGGGCCTCGCTGAGCGCATTGTTTACGATGCACTCGAAGGCGTCACCGCCAAGAACGGCGCCGATGCAGTTGTCACGCTGAAGAAGGCACTCGACAACGTTCGTCCGACCCTCGAGGTGCGTTCGCGCCGCGTCGGTGGATCCACCTACCAGGTTCCGGTTGAAGTCAAGCCGCACCGCGCCAACACGCTGGCACTTCGCTGGTTGACCAGCTACGCCAAGGCGCGTCGCGAGAAGACCATGACCGAGCGCCTCACCAACGAGATTCTTGACGCATCCAACGGCCTCGGTGCCGCAGTGAAGCGTCGCGAAGACACGCACAAGATGGCCGAGTCGAACAAGGCCTTCGCTCACTACCGCTGGTAGCGAGCCGGAGCGTGATCGGCGGATGCTCAGCTTCCGCCGATCGCGCTCCTTTAGCCTGTTCGACCACACCACAATCAAAACTTCCGGAGGACACCTGTGGCACTTGACGTGCTCACGGACCTGAGTAAGGTCCGCAACATTGGCATCATGGCTCACATTGATGCTGGCAAGACCACCACGACTGAGCGCATCCTGTTCTACACGGGTGTAAACCACAAGATCGGTGAGACGCACGACGGCGCCTCGACGATGGACTGGATGGCGCAGGAGCAGGAACGTGGTATCACCATCACGTCCGCTGCGACGACCTGTTTCTGGGACAACAACCAGATCAACATCATCGACACCCCCGGTCACGTTGACTTCACGGTCGAGGTGGAGCGTTCGCTCCGCGTTCTCGATGGTGCTGTTGCCGTGTTCGACGGCAAGGAGGGCGTTGAGCCCCAGTCCGAGACCGTGTGGCGTCAGGCTGACAAGTACGACGTACCGCGCATTTGCTTCGTCAACAAGATGGACAAGCTCGGTGCTGACTTCTACTTCACCGTAGACACCATCATCAACCGCCTCGGCGCCAAGCCGCTGGTCATCCAGCTGCCGATCGGTGCAGAGTCGAACTTCGAGGGTGTTGTCGACCTCGTCGAGATGCGCGCACTCACCTGGCGCGGAGACTCCAAGGGTGACGTCGAGATGGGCGCGAAGTACGCCATCGAAGAGATCCCTGCCGACCTCGTTGAGAAGGCTGCGGAATACCGCACCAAGCTCCTCGAAGCCGTTGCAGAGACCGACGACGCACTCATGGAGAAGTACTTCGGTGGCGAAGAGCTGACCGTTGCTGAGATCAAGGGCGCGATCCGCAAGCTCACCGTAGCCAGCGAGATCTACCCGGTTCTCTGTGGTTCAGCGTTCAAGAACCGCGGCGTTCAGCCGATGCTCGATGCTGTTGTCGACTACCTCCCGACGCCGCTTGACGTTCCCGCCATTGAGGCGCTGGACGCTCGCGACGAAGAGAAGGTCGTCACGCTGCACCCGAACGCAGACGAGCCGTTCGCGGCCCTCGCGTTCAAGGTTGCCGTGCACCCGTTCTTCGGTCGCCTCACCTACGTTCGCGTTTACTCCGGTCGCCTCGACAGTGGTGCCCAGATCATCAACTCGACCAAGGGCAAGAAGGAGCGCATCGGAAAGATCTTCCAGATGCACGCCAACAAGGAGAACCCGGTTGACTTCGTCACCGCTGGCCACATCTACGCGGTCATCGGTCTGAAGGACACCACCACGGGTGACACCCTGTGCGACCCGAACCACCAGGTCGTTCTTGAGTCGATGACGTTCCCTGAGCCCGTCATCGAGGTCGCTATCGAGCCGAAGACCAAGCAGGACCAGGAAAAGCTGGGCCTTGCTATTCAGAAGCTTGCTGAAGAAGACCCCACCTTCCGTACCGAGCAGAACCAGGAAACTGGCCAGACGGTTATCAAGGGAATGGGTGAACTTCACCTCGACATCCTCGTCGACCGCATGAAGCGTGAGTTCAACGTCGAAGCAAACGTGGGCAAGCCCCAGGTTGCGTACCGCGAGACGATCAAGAAGGCCGTCGAGCGTCACGACTTCACTCACAAGAAGCAGACCGGTGGTTCAGGTCAGTTCGCAAAGATTCAGATTGCCATCGAGCCGATGGAAATCACTGTGGACAAGACCTACGAGTTTGTCAACAAGGTCACTGGTGGCCGTATCCCGCGGGAGTACATCCCCTCGGTTGATGCGGGTATCCAGGATGCCCTGCAGGTCGGTGTACTTGCGGGCTACCCAATGGTCGGCGTTCGGGCGAGCTTGCTCGACGGCGCCGCACACGACGTCGACTCCTCGGAGATGGCGTTCAAGATTGCTGGATCGATGGGCTTCAAGGAAGCCGCTCGTAAGGCAAACCCGGTTCTGCTCGAGCCGTTGATGGCTGTTGAGGTTCGTACGCCCATGGAGTACATGGGTGACGTAATCGGCGACCTCAACTCGCGTCGTGGTCAGATCCAGGACATGGAGGACGCAAGCGGTGTGAAGGTTATTCGCGCCCATGTTCCCCTCTCGGAAATGTTCGGATACATCGGTGACCTGCGGTCGAAGACCTCTGGTCGCGCCGTGTACTCGATGACTTTCCAGAGCTACGCTGAGGTCCCGAAGGCAGTCGCCGACGAGATCATTCAGAAGAACAAGGGCGAATAGCCCCTGGGCATTCGTGCCCAAATCGCTTAGGCCACCTGGCCCGAGTAACATGAATACACATATCCAGCTGATGCACCGCACGCAAATTTTTGCAGGCGGTGGATCACTCGAGTCCTGAGGAGGACCCACAGTGGCCAAGGCCAAGTTCGAGCGGACAAAGCCGCACGTAAACATCGGAACAATCGGTCACGTTGACCACGGAAAGACCACGCTGACGGCAGCGATCTCGAAGGTCCTGGCTGACACGTACCCGTCCGCTACCAACGTGCAGCGCGACTTCGCGTCGATTGACTCCGCTCCCGAAGAGCGCCAGCGCGGTATTACCATCAACATCTCCCACGTTGAGTACGAGACGCCTAAGCGTCACTACGCTCACGTTGATGCTCCTGGTCACGCTGACTACATCAAGAACATGATCACCGGTGCTGCACAGATGGACGGCGCAATCCTCGTGGTTGCCGCTACTGACGGCCCGATGGCTCAGACCCGTGAGCACGTTCTGCTCGCGAAGCAGGTCGGCGTTCCGTCGCTGCTCGTTGCACTGAACAAGTCCGACATGGTTGACGACGAAGAGATCCTTGAGCTCGTTGAGCTCGAGGTTCGCGAACTCCTCTCCAGCCAGGGCTTCGATGGCGACAACGCTCCTGTTGTCCAGGTCTCCGGTCTCAAGGCTCTTGAGGGCGACGAGAAGTGGACCAAGAGCATCCTCGACCTCATGGAGGCCGTTGACTCGTTCATCCCCGACCCGATCCGCGACAAGGACAAGCCGTTCTTGATGCCGATCGAGGACGTCTTCACGATCACCGGTCGTGGAACCGTCGTTACGGGCCGCGCCGAGCGTGGAACCCTTGCTATCAACTCTGAGGTCGAAATCGTTGGCATCCGCCCGACGCAGAAGACCACGGTTACGGGTATCGAGATGTTCCACAAGCAGCTCGACGAGGCTTGGGCCGGCGAGAACTGTGGTCTGCTGCTTCGCGGTATCAAGCGCGAAGACGTAGAGCGCGGCCAGGTTGTCGTCAAGCCGGGTTCGGTTACGCCGCACACCGACTTCGAGGGCACCGCGTACATCCTGTCAAAGGAAGAGGGCGGTCGTCACAACCCGTTCTACGCGAACTACCGTCCGCAGTTCTACTTCCGCACCACCGACGTCACCGGCGTCATCACGCTGCCCGAGGGCACCGAGATGGTCATGCCTGGCGACACCACCGACATGACTGTCGCGCTGATTCAGCCGATCGCCATGGAAGAGGGCCTCGGCTACGCTATTCGTGAAGGTGGCCGCACCGTCGGCGCTGGAACGGTAACGAAGATCATCAAGTAGTTTCCACTACTTGCGTTTCACGCAACGGGGTCGGGCCTTCGGGTCCGGCCCCGTTGTTTGTTTAACCGCCCGTTTCGCGGGTTGAGCAGGCCAGCCACCAAGGCGGGCGCGGCGCCCTGACCCGCCTAGTGCGAGAGCGGCATCCCGTTCACGCTCTTCGTCAGCTCGATGCTGTCCTTCACGCTCCGGGCAATCGTGCAGCTGCGCTCAATCGAATTCCGGATGACGGTGAGCAGCTTCTCCACGTCGGCTGGCTCTAGCCCGTCCAGGTTCAGCAGCATTTCCTCATCGATCGCGAAGTAGCGTTCCTCCTTCGGATCCGACTGGCCGTGTGCCCAGATGGTGGCCTCGTAGTCGTCGCCGAGGCGCCGGGCGATCGAGTGGTCAGAGCTCATGCCGGCGCAACCGGCCAGGGCGAGCTTTAACAGTTCGCCTGGCGTGAAGTGGCCGGCGGCATCTGCTGGGCCGATCAACACGGTGTCGCCGCGTTCGTTGCTGCCGGAATAGGTGCGCGAACCGGTGCGGCGAACAGAGACGCTTCCGCGTGCGACGCGAGTGCTCTGGGGGAGAGAAGAATCAGTCATACCTTTATCCTGCCGTGAGCCGACGATTGCGCAGGGCGGGGAGCCGTCATATCGTGGAAAAAACGACTGCATGTGAGCAGCCAGAAATGGAGAAGATCGTGGGACTGGACGACGTCACCAAGAAGGCACAGGACTTGCTCAAAGACAACAAGTTCAAGGAGGCGCTCAAGGGCGAGAAAGCCGAAGACGTGAGCGACAAGCTGCTCAACGCTGTCGCAGACGCGGCAAACAAGGTCACAGGAGGCAAGTTCAACGAGCAAATCAACACGGCCAAGGACAAGGCAGACAAAGCCGTCGGGAATGAGTAGTCCGCAGCTCAGATAAGGCAAAGGCGGGGTCGCACTCGTGTGTGACCCCGCTTGGGCGTGGGGGGACAGGGCGAGAGGATTCCGCATGGCTGAGTCGCCGGTGAAGGCCGCGCTCGACCCGCTCTACCTGCCGGGGCTCGTTGTTCTGACGCTTTCGACCGGCATCGTCGACGCCGTGAGCTATCTCGCCCTCGACCGGGTCTTCACGGGGAACATGACCGGCAACGTGCTGTTCATCGGCTTCGGCGTCGCGGGGGACACCGATGTGCCCCTGTTGAACAACACCCTCGCCCTGGTGGCCTTCGTGATCGGCGCCGTGACCAGCGGACGCATAGTCAAGGGGCGAACCCACGCCAGCCGGTTCCCCACCGCCAACCTGGTGGTGTTGGTCTGTTCAGCCATGGTCGTGCTTGCCATCGGCGCGTGGTGGCGAATCCTGGGGGAGCTGCCGCAGCAGACGCTCCTGGTCACGACCGGGCTGTTGGCGCTCAGCATGGGAATGCAGGCCGTCAGCATCCGCGCGGCTGGCGTCAACGATGTCAACACGGTTGTGGTGACGAGCACACTCGTGAACCTGGCTATGCAGAGCCACCTGGCTGGTGGAAAGGGCGATCGGTGGCCTCGACGGCTGGGCGCTGTGCTCGCCATGGGCTGCGGCGGGGCGCTGGGAGCGTTCCTCATCCTGTGGACGAGCGGCGCTGTCGCCCTCATCTGTGCTGCCGTGGTGATGGGGATAGGAACAACGCTGCTGGCCATGGCACGACAGCGCGAGATCGTGGAGCTGCACACAGGCGGTTCGGATAGTTCCTGACACCAGGGCCATCGGCTCCGACGGGGCGCTGCGCGGGCTGAACGCAGCTGCGCGGGTGTTGCAACCACAGCGAAGCTGCGTCTGACCCGCGTAGCTCAGCGTGGCGTCACGCTGCCGACCCGTGCGTCCCCGTCGCTGTCCTCCACAGGAGCGCAGACGTTGGCTTCTCCACCGATGTCGCCTCTGGCACGACGGTTTTTCGGCGGTCACCCAGGATTCGCTCATGCCCACTCATTCTGACTCGCTCATCTTCGCCTCGGACATCAGGGATTCTTTCGGCGCTGACCTGCGCCTGCGGGACCAGGTGAAGCGGCACGAACTAGTCCGCATCAATCGCGGTCAGTACTTTCCAGCGGCAGACTGGCAGGCGCTTGGAGACGATCAGAAATACGAGGTCAGGGTCCTGGCAGCGGCTCTCTCACGATCAGGGCCGCCGCCGCTCAGCCACTATTCAAGCGCAGTGCTGTGGGGGCTCCCACTCATCGGACATTGGCCGGAAGATGTGCATTTCGTGACCGAGCGACGTTCGGGCGGGCGGTCCTCACGGGGCACCAGGGTTCATGGCATTGGCTTCGACGCACAGGATGTCACGCTTCACAAGGGCGTACTAGTCACGTCAGTGGCACGCACAACTGTCGATCTGGCTGCGATTTTGGAGATCAAGGCGGCGGTAGGTGTTATCGACAGCGCTCTGGCCGTGGACAAGTTCGGGCGCAGACCTCCTCTCACGACGAAACCTGAACTCCTCGCGACGTGGCAACGGATGCTGCCGTTCAATGGCTCAGCGCGAGCTTTGGCCTTCATCACATTCGGCACGCACTTGTCTGGATCGACGGGAGAGTCGGGCAGCAGAGTGAATATGGCGCTGAGCGGGTTTCCGGAGCCTGTGCTGCAGCAGGAGTTCGTCGTCGACGGCTGCACCTACGACACCGACTTCTTCTGGCCGGACTTCAGCGCGGTCGGCGAATGCGATGGCGACTCGAAGTACTCCGATCCGGCACTCCTGGCCGGGAGAACGCCGTTCGACATCGTGAAAGCGGAGAAGGTCAGGGAAGACCGGATTCGGCGACAGGTGTTGAGCTTTGGGCGCTGGGACTCACGTATCGCGATGAGTCGACCGCGCTTACGGGCGCGCCTACTCGAGCTGGGGCTCCCTACTGGGCGCGCCACGCTCCCACTGAGCCTGGCTTCCAGCTGACCCCATTCCGCCGGCGCTGCGCGGGTTGAACGCAGCTACGCGGGAGCTGCAGCACCCGCGCAGCTGCGTTCGTGTAGCGGGGCGTACGACAACCGTTCGAATGGCTCCTGCGACCACGTCATCAGATCGGAATAGGCCCGAGCCCACGACGAATTGGACTCAGAATGGCATCCAGAATTGGCAGCAGATTCGATGCTCGGATAGTGGCGATCGGGAGCCTTCTGTGCATCGTGCAGAGGCGGCAAGTTCCGCAGAATGACGGGGAACTCACGACACGCCCAACGCGACACGCCCGGGTTGCATTAACCCCCTGTCCTATGGCAGAATCGTCTAGTTCAACATTTCCGTTCGTGCGCTGCGCGCAGCGACGGGATCACTGCCAGTCAGTGCATAGCCGCTTCTTCTGAAGTTTGGGCTAGGCCGCGGGGAGAAGAACATAGCTTAAACCAACTGCACGGAAGAAGTGGGTAAAACCATGTCTTCCCCCGGGATTCGTTCCGGGAGCGGGCGTTGGCCGGCTGTTGGGAGCAATCTCATCGGCCGAAATTGACAGAAGAATAGTGGTGCGACAGCAGTAGTACTACGACGGCGTCCAATGCAGTCCCCGACACATTCGGGGAAGGTAAGAAGCCTTGACAAGAAAGAGAGTTCGACATGGCGGGACAAAAGATCCGCATTCGACTTAAGTCATATGACCACGAGGTCATTGACACCTCGGCGCGCAAGATCGTCGACACTGTAACCCGCGCGGGTGCAACTGTCGTCGGCCCGGTGCCGCTTCCCACTGAGAAGAACGTGGTGTGTGTCATCCGTTCGCCTCACAAGTACAAGGACAGCCGGGAGCACTTTGAGATGCGCACCCACAAGAGGCTGATCGACATCATCGACCCGACGCCCAAGGCTGTCGACTCGCTTATGCGACTCGACCTGCCGGCAGACGTCAACATCGAGATCAAGCTCTAAGGGAACCCATGTCTTACTCCGATACCAAGACCACAAAGGGTCTGCTCGGCAAGAAGCTCGGCATGACCCAGGTTTGGGACGAGAACAACAAGCTCGTTCCCGTAACTGTCATCGAGATCACGCCGAACGTCGTGACCCAGATTCGCACCACTGAAAAAGACGGCTACGCCGGCGTTCAGATTGCGGCTGGGGCCATCGACCCGCGCAAGGTCAACAAGCCGGCTTCAGGCCACTTCGACAAGGCAGGCGTTACGCCTCGCCGCCACCTCACCGAACTCCGCACTGCGGATGCCGCTGACTACTCCCTGGGCCAGGAACTCACCGTTGACGGTGTGTTCGAAGCCGGTACCAAGGTTGATGTCATGGGCACCAGCAAGGGCAAGGGTTTCGCCGGTGTCATGAAGCGTCACAACTTCAAGGGTGTCTCCGCCTCACACGGTTCACACCGTAACCACCGTAAGCCCGGTTCAATCGGTGCTTCCTCGACCCCGAGCCGTGTCTTCAAGGGCATGCGCATGGCCGGTCGTATGGGTGGAGAGCGCGTGACCGTGCTGAACCTCAAGGTTCACGCAGTCGACGCCGAGAAGGGCCTGCTGCTGGTCAAGGGTGCCGTTCCCGGTGCCAAGGGCCGCCTCGTATTCGTCCGCAACGCAGTGAAGGGAGCGTAGTCCATGGCTACCGCACTCGACATCGTCGACGCCAAGGGCAAGAAGGCTGGCTCCGTTGAGCTTCCTGCTGAGCTTTTTGACGTTCAGACCAACATCCCGCTGATCCACCAGGTCGTTGTCGCGCAGCTCGCTGCCGCACGCCAGGGAACGCACTCGACCAAGAGTCGTGGCGAAGTTTCCGGTGCAGGCCGCAAGCCGTTCAAGCAGAAGGGAACCGGTCGCGCTCGTCAGGGCTCGATCCGCGCACCTCAGATGACCGGTGGTGGCATCGTGCACGGCCCGACGCCGCGCAGCTACGACCAGCGCACCCCCAAGAAGATGATCGCTGCAGCACTCCTCGGATCGCTGTCTGACCGCGCCCGTGGTTCACGCGTGCACGTGGTCGAAGCCCTCTTCACGGGTGAGACCCCCAGCACGAAGGCCGCTCTCGAGCTGCTGAACACTGTGGCGAGCAGCAAGCACGTCCTGGTCGTTCTGGAGCGCTCAGACGAGCTCACGCTTCGCAGCATCCGCAACGTTCCGACGGTTCACGTTCTTGCGTGGGACCAGCTGAACGCCTACGACGTGCTCGTCAGCGACGACATCGTCTTCACCAAGGGCGCCCTTGAGGCGTTCGTGGCGAGCAAGACCAAGAAGGAAGAGGTGTCCGCATAATGGCTACCGCTATCAACAAGGACCCCCGCGAGATCATCATCGCTCCGGTCGTCTCTGAGAAGAGCTACGGTCTGATCGACGAAGGCAAGTACACCTTCCTTGTCGACCCCCGTTCGAACAAGACCGAGATCAAGCTCGCTATCGAGTCAATCTTCAAGGTCCAGGTCGCTTCGATCAACACCCTGAACCGTCAGGGCAAGACACGTCGCACCAAGTTCGGCATGGGCAAGCGCAAGGACACCAAGCGTGCCATTGTCACGCTGAAGTCCGGTTCCATCGACATCTTCACGGCCGTCGGCTAACGGCACGGGTTAGAGGAATAAGAAATGGCTATTCGTAAGTACAAGCCCACGACCCCAGGTCGTCGCGGTTCTTCTGTTGCGGACTTCGCAGAGATCACCCGTTCGACGCCTGAAAAGTCGCTGCTTCGTCCCCTGTCCAAGACCGGTGGTCGTAACAACCAGGGTCGCATCACTACTCGTCACATCGGTGGTGGCCACAAGCGCCAGTACCGCGTGATCGACTTCAAGCGCAACGACAAAGACGGCGTCAACGCCAAGGTCGCTCACATCGAGTACGACCCGAACCGTACGGCACGCATCGCGTTGCTGCACTTCGTCGATGGTTCCAAGCGCTACATCATCGCTCCGAACAAGCTGAACCAGGGCGACATCGTTGAGTCGGGCGCCGGCGCGGACATCAAGCCAGGTAACAACCTGCCCTTGAAGAACATCCCCACCGGTACCATCATTCACGCGATCGAGCTTCGCCCAGGTGGAGGAGCCAAGATGGCTCGTTCAGCCGGTGCGTCAGTTCGCCTCGTCGCGAAGGATGGCCCCTACGCCCAGCTGCGTTTGCCGTCCGGTGAAATCCGCAACGTTGATGCGCGCTGCCGCGCGACCATCGGCGAGGTCGGCAACGCCGAGCAGTCGAACATCAACTGGGGTAAGGCCGGCCGCATGCGCTGGAAGGGCGTTCGCCCGACAGTTCGTGGTGTCGCTATGAACCCGGTCGACCACCCGCACGGTGGTGGTGAAGGTAAGACTTCCGGTGGACGTCACCCTGTCTCCCCCTGGGGCCAGAAGGAAGGGCGCACCCGCCACATCAACAAGGAAAGCGACAAGCTCATCGTTCGTCGCCGTACCGTCGGCAAGAAGCGTAAGTAGGAGTAGACGATGCCACGCAGTCTCAAGAAAGGCCCATTCGTTGACGACCACCTGCTTCGCAAGGTTGTCACGGCGAATGAAGCCGCAAGCAAAAACGTCATCAAGACCTGGTCACGCCGGTCGATGATCATCCCAGCCATGCTGGGCCACACCATCGCGGTGCACGACGGTCGCAAGCACATCCCGGTGTTCGTCACCGAGTCAATGGTTGGGCACAAGCTCGGCGAGTTTGCACCCACCCGCACCTTCCGTGGACACGTGAAGGACGACAAGAAGGGCCGTCGCCGCTAACGCGGTGACGTGAAGGAGGATAAGAAATGGTGGAGTCGATCGCACGTGTGCGTCACATCCGCGTTACCCCCCAGAAGGCTCGTCGCGTTGTCAACTTGATCCGCGGCAAGCAGGCACAGGAAGCTTTGGCAATCCTGAAGTTCGCACCCCAGGGTGCGAGCGAGCCGGTGTACAAGTTGGTTGCTTCGGCCATCGCTAACGCGAGGGTCAAGGCAGATGCTGACAACACCTTCCTGGACGAGCAGGACCTGTACATCTCGCAGGCATTCGTTGATGAGGGCACGACCCTCAAGCGTTTCCAGCCGCGTGCACAGGGCCGCGCATTCCAGATTCTGAAGCGCACCAGCCACATAACTGTTGTGCTCGCCACTCCTGAGGAGGGTACGAAGTAATGGGTCAGAAAGTAAACCCCTATGGCTTCCGTCTGGGAATCACCACCGACCACGTGTCGCGTTGGTTCTCCGACAGCACGAAGCCGGGTCAGCGTTACAGCGACTTTGTTGCTGAAGACGTCAAGATCCGCAGCCTGCTGAGCACGAGCCTCGACCGCGCGGGAGTTTCCCGTATCGAGATCGAGCGCACCCGTGACCGTGTCCGCGTTGACATTCACACCGCCCGCCCGGGCATCGTGATTGGCCGTCGTGGTGCAGAGGCCGAGCGTATTCGCTCAGACCTCGAGAAGCTCACGAAGAAGCAGATCCAGCTGAACATCCTCGAGGTCAAGAACCCCGAGGCTGACGCTCAGCTCGTCGCACAGGGCATCGCCGAGCAGCTCTCCGCACGTGTGGCTTTCCGCCGCGCAATGCGTAAGGGTATGCAGGGTGCACAGCGCGCCGGCGCCAAGGGTGTTCGCATCCAGGTTTCCGGCCGTCTTGGTGGCGCTGAAATGAGCCGTTCCGAGTTCTACCGCGAAGGTCGCGTGCCGCTGCACACCCTCCGCGCGAACATCGACTACGGCTTCTACGAAGCGAAGACCACCTTCGGCCGCATCGGCGTGAAGGTCTGGATCTACAAGGGCGACATCACCAACAAGGAACTCGCTCGCGAGCAGGCGAACGCTAAGTCGTCTCGCCCCGAGCGCCGTGACGACCGTCCGCGCCGTGCACCTCGTGCAGAGGCTACGGCACCGGTTGCAGCAGGAGTTGAGGCATAACCATGTTGATTCCACGCAGAGTCAAGCACCGCAAGCAGCACCACCCCGGCCGTAGCGGCCACGCCACCGGTGGTACCAAGGTCACCTTCGGTGAGTACGGTATCCAGGCAATCACTCCCGCTTACGTGACCAACCGTCAGATCGAGTCCGCTCGTATCGCGATGACGCGTCACATCAAGCGTGGCGGAAAGGTCTGGATCAACATTTATCCTGACCGCCCGCTGACCAAGAAGCCTGCTGAAACCCGCATGGGTTCCGGTAAGGGTTCCGTCGAGTGGTGGGTTGCGAACGTCAAGCCGGGTCGCGTTCTCTTCGAGCTCAGCGGTGTTTCTGACACCGTTGCTCGTGAGGCACTGACCCGTGCAATTCACAAGCTGCCCCTTAAGGCACGCATCATCAAGCGCGAGGAGGGCGACGCATAATGGCGATCGGATCCAAGGAGCTCGCCTCGCACGAGCTCGACACTTTTGAAAATGAACGACTCTTCGAAGAGCTGAAGAAGGCTAAGGAAGAGCTGTTCAACCTGCGCTTCCAGTCGGCAACCGGCCAGCTGGAGAGCCACGGACGCCTGCGCGCTGTCAAGCGCGACATCGCTCGCATCTACACGGTTCTCCGTGAGCGCGAGCTGGGTATTCGTGCGACTCCGGTTGCTGCACCTGTTGCAGCCAAGGACGAGAAGAAGACCAAGAAGGCCAAGACCGCAGTCGTCGAAGACGCTGCAGTTGAGACCGAGACGAAGGAGGCCTAGCCATGGCGAAGTCTGACGAAAAGGTCGTCGCTGCCGAGGCTCTCGTGCGCGGCTACCGCAAGACGGTGCGTGGTTACGTCACCAGCGACAAGATGGATAAGACCATCGTTGTTGAGGTTGAAGACCGCGTAAAGCACCCGCTGTACGGCAAGGTCATCCGCCGTACGTCCAAGCTGAAGGCTCACGATGAGGCGAACTCCGCCGGCATCGGCGACCTGGTCCTGATCAGTGAAACCCGTCCGCTCAGCGCCTCAAAGCGCTGGCGCCTGGTCGAGATTCTCGAGAAGGCCAAGTAAGCCTCGCGCTTACTTGAATGAAGGAGTTAGAAAGTGCTTCAGCAAGAATCACGGCTCAAAGTTGCCGATAACACGGGTGCCAAGGAACTGTTGACCATCCGCGTACTCGGTGGCTCCGGCCGTCGCTACGCAGGACTGGGCGACACGATCGTTGCCACCGTCAAAGACGCGATCCCTGGCGGAAACGTCAAGAAGGGTGACGTCGTCAAGGCTGTCATCGTTCGCGTCAAAAAGCAGACCCGTCGTCCAGACGGTTCGTACATCAAGTTCGATGAGAACGCCGCAGTGATCTTGAAGAATGACGGTGACCCCCGCGGTACCCGCATCTTCGGACCGGTCGGTCGCGAGCTTCGCGACAAGAAGTTCATGAAGATCATTTCGTTGGCTCCGGAGGTTATCTAAGTCATGGCCAGAATCAAGAAGGGTGACCTCGTAGAGGTCATCACCGGTCGCAGCCAGGCTCGCGGCGGAGACCGTGGCAAGCAGGGTCGTGTCCTCGAGGTACAGGTTGAAAAGAACCGCGTCCTCGTAGAGGGCATCAACTTCGTCACCAAGCACGTTCGCGTTGGCCAGACCCAGCGTGGAACGAAGACCGGTGGCATCGAGACCCAGGAAGCCGCAATCCACGTTTCCAACGTCGCGATCGTTGACCCGGAGACCAAGAAGCCGACCAAGGTTGGCGTTCGCATTGAGGAAGTAACGAAGGACGGCGTCACCAAGACGGTCCGCGTTCGTTACGCCAAGAAGTCAGGTAAGGACCTGTAATGACTGACACCGCAGTTGCAGCTGGCAAAATCCAGCCGCGTCTCAAGCAGAAGTACAGCGACGAGATCTCCGCACAGCTCACGAAGGACCTCGGCTTCACCAACGTGCACCAGGTGCCGAACTTGGTGAAGATCGTCGTCAACATGGGTGTCGGAGAGGCTGCTCGCGACGGCAAGATCATTGACGGCGCCGTTGCAGACCTCACCAAGATCACCGGCCAGAAGCCGCAGATCAACAAGGCACGCAAGTCCATCGCGCAGTTCAAACTGCGTGAGGGCCAGCCCATTGGCGCGCACGTCACACTTCGTGGCGACCGCATGTGGGAGTTCCTTGACCGCCTGCTCAGCCTGGCACTGCCCCGCATCCGCGACTTCCGCGGACTGTCGGACAAGCAGTTCGATGGAAATGGAAACTACACGTTCGGTCTGACCGAGCAGGTAATGTTCCACGAAATCGACCAGGACCGTATCGACCGTATTCGCGGAATGGACATCACTGTTGTGACGTCCGCCAAGAACAACGAAGAAGGCCGCGCACTGCTCAAGGCGCTCGGCTTCCCGTTCAAGTCGAACGACGCTCAGGTCTAATAAGCTGTACCACCGGGGCTGGACAATCGTCCAGCCCCACCACCACCACAGGTCGTCATCCGTGTAACGGATGCACGAAACCAGGCGAGAAAGGCAACAAATCATGACAATGACAGATCCGGTCGCAGACATGCTGACCAGACTGCGCAACGCTAACTCGGCGTACCACGAGACAGTGTCTATGCCGCACAGCAAGCTCAAGTCCCACATTGCGGACATTCTGAAGGCCCAGGGTTACATCTCGGCTTGGGACGTGACCGACGCAAAGGTCGGCCAGACCCTGACGCTGACCCTCAAGTTCGGCCCGAACCGCGAACGTTCAATCGTTGGCATCAAGCGCGTATCCAAGCCTGGTCTCCGCGTATACGCAAAGTCGACTGAGATCCCCACGGTTCTCGGCGGCCTCGGCGTTGCTATCCTGTCCACCTCCAGCGGTCTGCTCACCGACCGTCAGGCAGAGAAGAAGGGCGTAGGCGGAGAAGTTCTCGCCTACGTGTGGTAGCCAACAATGTCGCGTATTGGAAGACTCCCCATTGAGATCCCTGCCGGGGTCACAGTAACGGCTGACGGCCAGCTCGTCACCGTCAAGGGCCCGAAGGGCGAGCTGTCGCTCACCGTTTCGCGTCCCATCGAGGTCAACATCGAGGATGCCCAGGTTCTGGTCACCCGTCCGGACGACGAGCGCGCTTCGCGTTCGCTCCACGGCCTGACCCGCACCCTGATCTCCAACCAGATCATCGGTGTGACCCAGGGCTACAGCAAGGGCCTCGAAATCGTCGGTACCGGTTACCGCGTAGCCCAGAAGGGTAACTCTGTTGAGTTCGCCCTCGGCTTCTCGCACCCGGTTCTCATCGACCCGCCTGCAGGCATCTCACTCACCGTTGATGGCAACACCAAGCTCACGGTCAGCGGAATTGACAAGCAGGCCGTCGGCGAGGTAGCCGCCAACATCCGTAAGATTCGTAAGCCTGAGCCCTACAAGGGCAAGGGTGTGCGTTACGCCGGCGAGATTGTTCGCCGCAAGGCCGGAAAGAGTGGTAAGTAACCATGGGTCTCGGAACTAGAGGTAAGAGCAAGTCGGCTGCCCGCACACGCAGGCACACGCGTCTTCGCAAGAAGATTGAGGGCACCGCGGTTCGTCCGCGCCTCGTTGTCAACCGTTCGGCTCGTCACGTATTCGTGCAGGTCGTCGACGACAGCAAGGGCATCACCCTCGCATCGGCATCAACGCTTGAAACAGACATGCGCACCTTCGATGGTGACAAGACTGCCAAGGCACACAAGGTCGGCGAGCTTGTTGCAGAGCGCGCCAAGGCTGCAGGTATCGAAGCAGTTGTATTTGACCGTGGTGGAAGCAAGTACGCGGGTCGCGTAGCTGCTATCGCCGAGGGAGCTCGAGAGGGTGGATTGAACCTGTGAGCACTACTGAACCTACTAACAAGGAGCCTGAGGTGGCTGTAGAGGCACCCGTGGAGACCGCTGCGTCGACTGCTCCCGCACAGAACGAGCCTCGTGAGGCTCGTCGCGGCGGCCGCGAGCGTAACCCGAACCGTGAGCGCGGAAGTCGCGACGCGGAGAAGAGCCAGTTCCTGGAGCGCGTTGTCACCATCAACCGCGTTTCCAAGGTGGTCAAGGGTGGTCGTCGCTTCAGCTTCACCGCTCTGGTCGTCGTCGGAGACGGTAACGGCATGGTTGGCGTTGGATACGGTAAGGCCCGCGAGGTCCCGACCGCTATCTCCAAGGGCGTCGAGGAAGCGAAGAAGAACTTCTTCCGCGTTCCCCGCATCGGCCTGACCATTCCCCACCCCGTCCAGGGTGAGGCCGCCGCAGGCGTTGTTCTGCTTCGTCCGGCTGCTGCCGGTACCGGTGTTATCGCCGGTGGTCCGGTTCGCGCCGTACTCGAGTGTGCAGGCATCCACGACGTTCTGAGCAAGTCGCTCGGTTCGTCGAACACCATCAACATCGTGCACGCAACGGTCGAGGCCCTGCACCAGCTCGAGGAGCCGCGTGCTGTGGCTGCTCGTCGTGGCCTTGCTTATGAAGACGTGGCTCCGGCCCGCTTCCTGCGTGCCGACGCCGACGCAGCTGCTGCTGCAGCTACTGCAAAGGCAGGTGCCTAATGGCTCAGCTGAAGATTACGCAGATCAAGTCCAAAATTAGTGAGAAGCAGAACCAGCGCGACACGCTTCGCAGCCTGGGCCTGCGTCGCATTGGCGCCGTCACGATCCGCGAGGACAACTCGCAGAACCGTGGCTACGTCAATACTGTTGCTCACCTGGTGAAGGTCGAGGAGATTGACTAATGGCTGACGAGAAGGACGCTGTCAAGAAGACAGCCGACAAGCCCGCCACTGAAGTAAAGACCGCTAAGAAGGCTGCAGCTCCCAAGGCTGCCGCTGAGAAGGCACCGGCCAAGGCAGCAGCAACCAAGGCTCCGGCCAAGGCTGCCGCTGAGAAGGCACCGGCCAAGGCCGCTGCCCCCAAGAAGGCCGCCGCGAAGGCTGAGCCCGCTGAGACCCGTGAGCACGTGCTGAAGGTACACCACCTTCGCCCCGCTCCCGGAGCGAAGAAGGCTAAGCAGCGCGTTGGTCGTGGTGAGGGATCCAAGGGTAAGACCGCGGGTCGTGGCACCAAGGGCACCAAGGCCCGCTACACCGTTCGTATCGGCTTTGAGGGTGGGCAGATGCCTCTGCACATGCGCACCCCGAAGCTGCGCGGATTCAAGAACCCGTTCCGCGTTGAGTACCAGGTTGTAAACCTGGAGAAGCTCAACGAGCTGTACCCGAAGGGTGGCGACGTAACCGTTGCCGACCTGGTTGCCAAGGGTGCTGTCCGGAACAACGAGAAGGTCAAGGTTCTCGGTAATGGAGACATTACGGTTAAGCTGAACGTTGCAGTCGACAAGGTCTCCAGCTCAGCTGAGCAGAAGATCGTCGCCGCAGGTGGCTCAATCAAGTAAGTCCTAGACGCTGGTCGAGCTTGTCGAGGGCCACCTATCGAGTCATTCGGTGGTGGATTCTCGACAAGCTCGACTAACGCAATTAACTGGAGGCCTTTGTTGTTTAGCGCCATTGCGCGGATTTTCCGCACTCCCGACCTTCGCCGGAAGATCGGATTCACCCTGGGCATTGTTGCCTTGTTCCGTCTGGGCTCGTTCATCCCTAGCCCGTTTGTGGACTTCGGCAACGTTCAGGCTTGTCTTGCAGCCAACCAAAACGCCAGCGGCCTCTATGAGCTGGTCAACCTGTTCAGCGGTGGCGCACTGCTGCAGCTCTCAGTCTTCGCGCTGGGGATCATGCCGTACATCACGGCATCGATCATCATCCAGTTGCTCCGTGTGGTCATCCCACACTTCGAGACCCTGTACAAAGAGGGTCAGAGCGGCCAGAGCACGCTCACTCAGTACACCCGTTACCTCACGATTGCCCTCGCAGTCCTGCAGTCAACGACGCTGATCACAGTTGCACGAAGCGGTGCTTTGTTCGGCACGTCGTCAAGCGCAGAGTGCTCGCAGCTCATCACCAACGACGCCTGGTACGCGATCATGCTCATGGTCATCACCATGACTGCCGGTACCGGAGTCATCATGTGGTTCGGTGAGATGATCACCGAGCGCGGCATCGGTAACGGAATGTCGCTCCTCATCTTCACGTCGATCGCCGCTCGCTTCCCCGGCTCCCTGAGCTCCATCGGACAGCAGAAGGGTTGGGACATCCTGGCGATCACGATCGCCATCGGCATCCTGATCATCTTCGCCGTGGTGTTCGTCGAGCAATCGCAGAGACGCATCCCTGTGCAATATGCCAAGCGGATGGTTGGCCGACGCACGTATGGCGGCAACAACACCTACATCCCCATCAAGGTCAACATGGCGGGCGTGATCCCGGTTATCTTCGCCTCGTCGTTGCTGTACCTGCCCGCGCTCATCGCCCAGTTCAACCAGCCGGCTGCCGGCGAAGAACCTGCTGGCTGGGTCGTGTGGGTCACCAACAACCTCACCACGGGTAATCACCCGCTGTACATGCTCATGTACTTCCTGCTGATTGTCGGGTTCACCTACTTCTACGTCGCGATCACCTTCAACCCTGAAGAGGTCGCAGACAACATGAAGAAATACGGCGGATTCATTCCGGGCATCCGTGCCGGACGCCCCACCGCCGAATACCTCGACTACGTGTTGACCCGCGTCACCCTCCCCGGTTCCCTCTACCTCGGTATCATCGCCCTGCTGCCACTGATCGCGTTCACCGCGATCGGTGCAGACCAGAACTTCCCGTTCGGTGGCGCCAGCATCCTGATCATCGTCGGTGTCGGTCTCGAGACGGTGAAGCAGATCGACTCGCAACTGCAACAGCGTCACTATGAAGGGTTGCTGCGATGAGCGACACCACAACCGAACGTACCAAGGCACGCGGAGCACGACTCCTGATCGTTGGCCCTCCAGGGGCAGGCAAGGGCACCCAGGCCGCTTTCATCGGCGACGCATTCGGAATCCCGGCCATCTCGACGGGCGATATCTTCCGGTACAACATCAAGAACGAAACCCCGCTCGGGCTGAAGATCAAGGCAATCGTCGATTCCGGCGACTATGTCCCCGACTCACTCACCAACGAGATCGTGGCCGAGCGTCTTGAGCACGACGACGCGAAGAACGGTTTCCTGCTCGACGGCTACCCGCGCACGCTTGATCAGGTCACCTTCCTGAACGAGCTGCTCGAGAAGCAGGGTCGCCCGCTGGAAGCCGTCGTGCGCCTCGTCGCCGACCAGGATGAAATTGTCGGACGCCTCACCAAGCGCGCGCTCGAACAGGGCCGTGTCGACGACTCCGAAGAGGCCATCAGGCACCGCCAGGAAGTCTACGTTCGCGAGACAGAGCCCCTCATCGATGTCTACCGCACGCAGGGCTTGCTGGTGGAGGTCGACGGACTCGGCGAGATCGACGAGGTTGCCACCCGTATCCGCGAGGCACTGGCCACGCGCGGCATCGGCTCGGCCGAATAATCTGGCGTCACGCTATTAACCTGCAAGGAAAAGTAAGTTCATGAGTCTCCGTCGTTCGATTTACAAGTCGCCGGCGCAGATGCGCCTCATGATCGCGCCGGGGCTGGCCACAGCGGCATCGCTGCAGGCCGCCCGTCGCGTGATCAAGGCCGGTGCAACGCTCCTGGAGGTCGATGCTGCAGCTGAGGCCGCGATCATCGCCCTCGGTGGTAGCTCGAATTTCAAACTGGAGCCTGGCTACAACCACACGGTGTGTGCTTCGGTCAACGAGGATGTCGTCCACGGCATCCCGACGAGTCGCGTACTTGTCCCCGGCGACATCGTCTCCATTGACAGTGGGGCCATCATCGAGGGCTGGAACGGCGACGCCGCATTCACCGTCGTCGTACCGGACCCGACGCGTCCGGAGCTGGTTGCAGAACGCCAGAAGCTCTCCGATGTGACCGAGGGGTCTCTCTGGGCCGGCATCGCGCGCCTTGCAACAGCACGCCACCTCAATGAGGTCGGTCATGCAATCGAGGAGTACATCGAGGACCGTGGCACCTACGGCATCCTCACGGACTATGTCGGACACGGCATTGGTCGCTCGATGCACGAAGACCCGCCCGTCTTCAACTACCGGGTGCGCCAGAAGGGTCCTGACGTGAAGCCAGGACTCGTCGTCGCCATTGAACCGATGGTGGTACTCGGCAGCATCGATACCCACGTGCGCGAGGACGACTGGACTGTTGCGACGGACGACGGCTTGGCATCCGCTCACTGGGAACACAGCGTTGCCGTTCACAAGGACGGCATCTGGGTGCTCACGGCAGAAGACGGCGGTGCAGCAGGGCTCGCAGCATTCGGCGTGAAGCCGACCCCGCTGGCCTGACCTGCAGTAGCGCTGTTCGGCGCCGCTACTGATCCATCACCCGCACGAGCTCGTCGATGAACGACGTGAAATCGTGGGTGCGTTTGATGAGCTCCTGCACGATGGTGCGGTCCGCGAAGACTTCGACGAACTGATCGAAGATGTTCTGGAACGTCTTGCGGCCAGACTCGCTGAACGCGATGAACGCGACGACATTGACCCTGTTCTCGCCCCAGGACATCGGCACGTCATTGACGACGATTGCGATGGACGTGCGTACGGCGCTCATAGTCATGGAGTGCGGGACGGCCAGGCTGTCCGTGAACGCCGTTGACGACATCCGCTCTCGTTCGATTGCGCCGTCGATGTAGCGCTGGTCGATGATGCCGGCCGACATCATCCGGCTCCCAAGCGCGTTGATCATGGCGATCTCGTCCGTCGCGTGGAAATTGTGCAGAAACAGGCCCGGGTCGACGAATTGGCGCAGTTCATCCCTGATCTGCGCACGCCTGCGCTGGCGCCGCACCCGACTACCGGCCTGCCTGATCCTGTCGACGTCGCTGTCGGTCAGGAACGGTTGAACCACGATCGTATGCTCGGACGGGACAGGGGGAACGATCGTGGTGAGCACCAGGTCGGCGTCGAGCAGCGCCCAATCGACATCGGTGCGCGTGATGATCGTGACCACGTTCAACTCGGTGCCGAGGGCTCGCTCAAGACGCTG
The DNA here is from genome assembly GCF_057669685.1 of Leifsonia sp. Y878. NCBI lineage: Bacteria > Bacillati > Actinomycetota > Actinomycetes > Micrococcales > Microbacteriaceae > Leifsonia > Leifsonia sp. Y878. Next base: position 135,408 of record NZ_JBYHFS010000003.1, read on the forward strand.
GAGGAACACGAGGTGCATGTCGTAGTAGTTCGGGATGACGATGGCGCAACTGATGAGCTCTGTGCGCCGTGACTGCTGTTCAAGGTGGGCGCCCACATGCATCGCGATGTAGGCGATCTCGTCGTCGGTAATGACCACCTGCTGCTGGCGTTGGAGTTCGCTGGCGATGTAGACCGCCAATTCGTAGGTCATCGGGTACGCAGTCTTGATCGACCTGGTCAGCGGATTGCGGGAGTACGACTTCTCCTGGGCGCGATTGATGAGGTTGCGCACGTGCATGGTGAGTCGCACGATGAAGTCCTCGTCGGCGAGGTCGATGAGGTAGGCCTCACTCGTCTGCTGCACGATGCGGCGCACGATGGCCAGGTCTCCTGGCGACACGAAACTATCGACGAGCGAGGTGAGCGACAGGTTGTTGCCTGGTGTGATCACCCTGCTCGTCAACAGCAAGGTGAGGTAGTCGAGGTCGAGCGCACTGAGCTCAACGGCGAAGTGGGTCGCCGTCAGCAGTGCGAGTCCGGTGGCCAGCGATTCGCCGGGAATGCGCGGCGCTGCGGCATCAACCCCTGCCACAGGCCCCGACGCATGCCCTGACGCCTCCGGCGCGCGTTTCGCAACCCTGTCGAGCGCGATCGCGAGGTGGAGCAGCACATTGTCTAGACCGAATTCGTTCACAAAGTAGCCCTGCGACCCGAGCAGCTCGATGAGGTCGGTCTTGAAGTCGCCGAGCGCGTCGGCGGAGAACTCCCGTTGAATGGCCTCCAGCTGCACGAGCCCCCTGGCGCTCTCCTCGCGGAACATTCGGCTGAGCAGACGGCGTCGCTCGGTCTCCGGACCACAGAGCGACACCACACCGTCGCGCCGCTCCAGCGTGAGTGCTGTGTCTGGCAGGAGGGCGCGCACCTTGGCGAGGTCGCCCTCGATCGTCGATTCACTCACGAACAGGGTTGCGGCCAGATCGTAGACGTCGAGCCCGGTCGGGGCATCGCTGAGGCGACGCACAATGTCGTACAGCCGAGCGTGCGGGGTAGGAACGTCTGTCGACCGAGACTCCGTCGCTGCCCTGAATGCGGCGTACGCGTCGCGGTCGAGTCGGTAGCCGGCGGGGCCAGACTCGATGACATCGAGCGGATGCGCCGCAGCCTTCACACTCGTGACGTAACTGCGCACGCTTCGGGGCGTCACCCCGAGGTGGTCGGCAAGCTCGCCTGCCGTGACCCAGGCGGGCGCGAGGGTCAGGTAGTCCAGCATCCGTGCGCGTCTGTCGCTCATCACGTACAACTCCAGTGTCGTAGCTGACAGTCAATCACTTTCGCTTGGGCCCCGCCGGAAATACCAGAAGTCTTCCGGGGGTGCGGAAGGAGAACTGGTGGCGTGGCCCACCGGCACGTTGCGAGGATCGACGTACCTGGTGAAAGGGCGATCGATGAAGATCATGGTGGTGTGCGGTGCCGGTGCGTCGAGCACCTTCGTCGCGCTCCGTATGCGGAGGACCGCAGCCGAGCGCCACTTGGCTGTTGAGATCTCCGCCGGCACGGAGGCCAACCTCCCTGCCGCATTCGGTGACCTCGACGTCGTGCTCGTCGGCCCACACCTCGCAGACCGCTATGACGCCATCGCGGTGAGTGCTCGTGCGAGTGAGGTGGGGATTGCCCTGCTGCCTGCGACGGTGTTCACCGCCAGGGAGGGTGCCCTGGCTCTCGACCTCGCGCTCGCTTCTGTATGGAGCGCATCATGACCTCGCAGGAGAGCGGCCGCACGCCCGCCTGCATATGCCTTCTCGGCAATCATCGCTATGGTGAATCACAGATTGGACGTCCGGAATGGAAAGCCACGGAATGGTTGAACGCACTGTTCGAATCGGATCAGCGCACGGGTTGCACGCCAGGCCCGCGAAGCTCTTCACCCAAGCCGCAGCCGAGTCTGGAGCATCAGTCACGATCGCCAAAGCAGAAGGAAAGCCGGTCAACGCGGCCAGCATTCTCGGTGTCATCTCACTGGGAATCGACCACGGCGACGAGGTCACCCTCGTGGTCGAGGGCGACAGCGCTGATGCGGTTCTCGACGACCTCGTTGAACTTTTGCTCACCGATCACGACGGATAGCACCAGCACTCTCGCCGGCACGACCAGCTCACACCCGACAGTCTTAGAGGAGCTGTGATGGAACTGCGTGGAATTGGAATTGGCCAGGGCATCGTCATCGGGCCGGTGGTGCGGATGTCAGATCCGTTGCCTGAACCGCGTGACGAGCCGAGCATCCGCACGCCGCAAGAGGAGACCGACCGCACACACGCGGCTCTCTCCGCCGTCGCCGCTGACCTCAACGATCGCGGCGCCCGAGCCGGTGGCGCTGCACAGGACGTGTTGGAAGCCCAGGCCATGATGGCCGAGGATCCCTCCCTTGCCGACGACATCGCAGCTCGGCTCTCAACGGGCAAGACCGGCGAACGTGCGGTGTTCGAGGCATTCGCCGCCTACCGCGACCTGCTCGTTGGCATGGGCGGCTACATGGCAGAGCGCGCCACTGACCTCGACGATGTCTCCCAGCGCGTTGTCGCTGAGTTGGCCGGTCTGCCTGCACCTGGCGTTCCGGATCCCGGCCACCCGTTCATCCTCGTCGCTCGTGACCTTGCCCCCGCCGATACCGCACTTCTCGACCTCGACACGGTGCTCGGGTTGATCACGATCGAGGGTGGCCCGACCTCACACACGGCCATCCTGGCCAGGGAGAAGTCGATCGTCGCCCTCGTTGGTGTGCAGGATGCCGGCAAGCTCTCCAACGGAGACAACGTCATCATCGACGCTGCGAACGACGTCGTGGTGACCGGACCCGGTTCGGCGGAGGTGGCCGATGCTGAGGCCCGAATCGCCGCTCGCGCCGCTCGTATCAACGCGCCGCTCAGCCCTGGCGCGCTTGCAGACGGAACTCCCATTCCGTTGCTGGCCAATCTCGGCTCTGCCGATGGCGCTGCCAACGCGGTTGAACTCGGGGCAGAGGGCGTCGGCCTGTTCAGGACCGAGTTCCTCTTCCTCGGCGCGACGTCAGCCCCGACGGCCCAGGAGCAGCAAGAGCAGTACACCCGCATGCTGACGAACTTTCCAGGGAAGAAAGTTGTCGTTCGTGCCCTCGACGCCGGCGCGGACAAGCCGCTGGCCTTCCTGAACGACGCCAAAGAGGAGAACCCGGCCCTCGGGCTGCGGGGGCTCCGCGCCCTGCGGATCGCTGAGGACATCCTGCGCGACCAGCTCACGGCATTAGCGAAGGCCGATGCAGAGACGGATGCCGATGTGTGGGTGATGGCGCCCATGGTGTCCACCGTCGAAGAGACACGCTATTTCGTAGCTCTGGCCCACGAACTCGGCCTGAAGACGGCTGGCGTCATGGTGGAGGTTCCCGCGCTGGCACTCCTGGCCGACCGGGTACTGGCGAACGCCGACTTCGCCTCCATCGGCACAAATGACCTGACCCAGTACACCCTGGCAGCCGACCGGATGCTGGGCACCGTGGCCGCATTCCAGGACCCATGGCACCCTGCCGTGCTCCGTCTCGTCGCCGAGGTCGGCGCCGCTGGCGCCGACCTCGGGAAGCCTGTCGGAGTCTGTGGTGAGGCTGCCGCAGATCCCCTGCTCGCCGTCGTGCTCGTCGGCCTCGGCGTGACCTCCCTCTCGATGTCGCCCCCAGCCCTCGCCGACGTGCGCGCAGAGCTGGCCAAATACTCACTGGATGAAGCTCGACGCTTCGCCAGGATCGCGCTGGACGCCGAAGACGCGGCCAGCGCGAGAGCCGCGGTGCATGCCGCATCCATCCCTTAGCTGGAAGAGAACGATCATGACAACGACGTCAGCTCACTCCGATCAGAAACCAGGCGGTTTCCGCGTGGCGGTGCAGAAATTCGGCACCTTCCTCAGCGGCATGGTGATGCCCAACATCGCGGCGTTCATCGCATGGGGTCTCATCACCGCCATCTTCATCCAAACCGGCTGGCTGGCGCAGATCTGGGGGATCCTGGTTCCCCAGATCGGCGGCTTCCCCGCTGCGGACGGCACCGAGTACGTCGGCCTGGTCGGCCCGATGATCACGTACCTGTTGCCGTTGCTCATCGCATACACCGGTGGGCGCATGATCTACGGCACCAGGGGTGGCGTGATCGCGGCGATCGCGACCATGGGCGTCATCGTCGGCAGCGGCATTCCGATGTTCATCGGCGCCATGATCATGGGCCCGCTGGCCGCGTGGCTGCTGAAGAAGGTCGACGCCATCTGGGCAGGAAAGATCAAACCCGGCTTCGAAATGCTGGTCGACAATTTCGCCTCCGGCATCCTCGGCACCATCCTGGCCGTCATCGGCTTCTACGCAATCGCCCCCGCCGTTGAGTGGATCAGCAACGTGCTCTCCACCGCGGTTGACTGGCTGATCGCCGCCTCCCTGCTGCCGCTGGCCAGCGTGCTGATCGAACCGGGCAAGATCCTGTTCCTGAACAACGCCATCAACCACGGCGTGCTGACACCGCTTGGCGTGCAGCAGGCGCAGGAAACCGGAAAGTCCGTTCTGTTCCTGCTGGAGGCGAACCCCGGTCCAGGCCTCGGCATCCTGTTAGCGTTCGCGTTCTTCGGCGTCGGGTTGGCCAAGGCGAGTGCGCCGGGCGCCATCATCATCCAGTTCTTCGGCGGCATCCACGAGATCTACTTCCCGTACGTGCTGATGAAGCCGATGATGATCCTGGCCGCGATCGCTGGCGGCATGACCGGCGTCTTCGTGAACGTGTTGTTCCAGACAGGGCTGCGGGCGCCGGCGTCCCCAGGCAGTATCTTCGCGATCCTCATCCAAACGGCCCCTGACAGTTACGTCGGGGTGATTCTCTCGGTGATCGCGTCGGCGACGGTGTCGTTCCTGGTCGGTGCCGTCATCCTGCGGGCAAGCAGGAAGCGAGACCTCGCGGCAGAGGGAGCGGGCGACCTGACCGCAGCGATCGCCCAGACAGAGGCCAATAAGGGCAAGTCGAGTGCCGTGCTTGGCAACCTGACAGCGGATGCCGCTGACGGTGCCGCTGCGGCCGGCACGGCCACCTCGGCCACTGTCGGTGCGGGTGCTGCTGGGGCTGCTGCTGCGGGCGCTGGCGCTGTCGGTGCGGCCGCGACCGGGGCTGGATCTGCGACAGCCGTCGCCGATCATCCGCTCACGAATATCGTCTTCGCGTGTGACGCCGGCATGGGGTCAAGCGCGATGGGGGCGTCCGTGTTGCGCAACAAGCTCAAGAAGGCGGGCATCGGGGGAGTGACGGTCACCAACCAGGCCATCGCCAACCTCGACGGCAACGCCGACCTGGTGATCACGCACCAGGACCTCACGCCACGGGCGAAGCAGATCTCGCCGAACTCGATCCACGTGTCGGTCGACAACTTCATGAACAGCCCGAAGTATGACGAGGTTGTGAGCCTCGTGCAGCAGACGAACACCAACGAGGGAGCGTAGCGATGAGCCAGGACATCCTGCAGCCGTCCACGATTGTTGCTGCGGGAGTGGCAACGACGCGCGACGATGCGATCCGCGAAGCCGGAGCACTACTGGAGGCAGTCGGGGCGGTGAACGACAGCTACATCCCGTCGATGCTGGAGCGAGAATCATCCGTCTCGACCTACATGGGCAATTTTCTCGCCATCCCGCACGGCACCAATGAGGCCAAGGATTCGATTCTGCGTTCCGCGCTGTCGCTGGTGCGCTACGCGGAGCCGATCGACTGGAACGGTGAACCTGTGCGGTTCGCAGTGGGCATTGCCGGCCTGAACAACGAGCACCTCGAGATCCTGGCGAAGATCGCCACCGTGTTCTCGGATGAAGACGAGGTGCAGAAGCTCATCGATGCCGCGTCGGCCGCTGAGATCTACGCCCTGCTCGAGGATGTGAACGAAGAATGAAGGCCGTACATTTCGGGGCCGGCAACATCGGTCGCGGTTTCGTCGGACTTCTCCTGCATGAGGCGGGCTACGAGGTCGTCTTCGCGGATGTGAACTCCGAACTGATCAATCAGCTGGCCTCCACCGGCCACTACGAGGTCGTGGAAGCCGGCATCCCGACCACGACACAGACCGTCGACAACTTTCGGGCGCTCAACAGCGCCACCCAGGAAGAGCAACTGATCGAGGAGATCGCGACGGCCGATGTGGTGACCACCGCCGTCGGGCCAAACGTGCTTCGGTTCGTCGCGCCCGTGATCGCCGCAGGGCTGGAACGGCGTGATTCCGCCCTGCCGCCGCTGGTCATCATGGCCTGCGAGAACGCCATCAACGCCACCGATGCCCTGGCCAAACACGTCTGGGCGAATGTCGCGCCTGACGGCTGGGACGAGGTTGCCCCCAGGGCGGCATTCGCCAATACTGCCGTCGACCGGATTGTGCCGACCCAGGCGGCCCATGCCGGGCTCGACGTCACGGTCGAGGCCTTCTACGAGTGGGTCATCGAACAGGGCGCATTCGGCGGCAACCCACCGACGATCCCCGGTGCCAGGTTCGTCGACGACCTCGAACCATACATCGAGCGCAAGCTGTTCATGGTGAACACCGGGCACGCCACGATCGCGTATTTCGGCCACATCAATGGTGCGTACAAAATCTCTGACGCCATGGGCAAGCCAGAGGTAGCGGATGTCGTCAGGCGCGTTCTCGAGGAGACGTCGACGCTGCTGGCGTCGAAGCACGGCCTCGACGCGGAGGAGCTGCACGACTACCGGGAGAAGATCCTGGTGCGGTTCGCGAATCCTGCCCTGCCAGACAACGTGGACAGGGTGGGCCGCGAGCCGCTCCGAAAACTGGGTCGAAACGAGCGCTTCATCAAGCCTGCCGCGGAGATTGCCGAATCCGGTACGCGGCCGACGGCACTGCTTGAGGCGATTGGCGCTGTGCTGCGCTTCGACGTCGACAGCGACCAGCAGAGCGTCGAAATGCAGCACATGCTCGCCCGGCTCTCTGCGGAAGGATTCGTGACGGAAGTGTGCGGGCTGGAGGAGGGGCATCCGCTGTTTCCCGATGTGGTGCTCGTTGTCGCGTCTGTGCAGGACAACCCGTACATCGACGCGCTGTAAAGAGGCAGCGGGGCGTTAGCTGGGAACGTGGTGAGGGATTATAGGGGCGGATTGCGAAACCGCGCATCCGTCGCATAGGATAGACCCTTGGTGTCTGGCATCTCCTTGTGGAGATGGCGTTCACCGAAGTCCACGCATGACCAGCAACCAACAACTTGAGCGACAGTGAGTAAATGGCCAAAAAAGACGGTGTCATCGAAATCGAGGGCGCAGTAGTCGAAGCTCTTCCTAACGCGATGTTTCGCGTTGAGTTGACGAACGGCCACAAAGTCCTTGCCCACATTTCGGGCAAGATGCGTCAGCACTACATCCGCATCCTCCCAGAGGACCGCGTGATTGTTGAGCTGAGCCCATACGACTTGACCCGTGGCCGGATCGTTTACCGCTACAAGTAACGGCTGCTGTAAGTAACGGCCCGCGGCATCCTGCGGGCACGAAGACAGCGAACACAAGGAATCACCATGAAGGTCAACCCCAGCGTCAAGAAGATCTGTGACAAGTGCAAGGTCATCCGCCGTAACGGCAACGTGATGGTCATCTGCGAGAACCCGCGTCACAAGCAGCGCCAGGGCTAACCGATTGTTGAGCGTGTCGATTCTCGACAGGCTCAACCGGTTTCTGGGGCTCCAGTAGCCCCGACAAGCTCAACCAGCAGTATCAAAATAGCAATTCCGGGATCCCCCAGGGGAGACACCATCGGTTGGAGGCCGATGCACAGGAGTTGTTACAGACCTCCACTCACTCACAGGAGAAGCCACAATGGCACGTCTAGCCGGCGTTGACATTCCTCGCGAAAAGCGCGTGGAAGTTGCACTGACTTACATCTTTGGTGTTGGCCGTACGAGGGCCCTCAAGACCCTCGCCGACACCGAAATCGATGGAAACATTCGCGTTAAGGATCTGACCGACGAGCAGCTCGTCGCCCTTCGCGATTACATCGAAGGAACCTTCAAGGTTGAGGGTGACCTCCGCCGTGAGGTTGCCGCTGACATCCGCCGCAAGGTCGAGATCGGTAGCTACGAGGGTATTCGCCACCGCAAGGGCCTGCCCGTCCGCGGACAGCGCACCAAGACCAACGCTCGTACTCGCAAGGGCCCGAAGCGCACCGTAGCCGGCAAGAAGAAGGCGCGCTAGGCCTCGCCTAGCCCGTCTCGCCTTTAGGATTCAGGAGAAATCATGGCAGCACCCAAGTCGGCCGTACGGAAGCCGCGTAAGAAAGAAAAGAAGAACGTTGCTGTGGGCCAGGCCCACATCAAGTCAACGTTCAACAACACAATCGTCTCGATCACAGACACCACTGGTGCTGTCATCGCGTGGGCGTCCTCAGGTGGAGTTGGCTTCAAGGGTTCACGTAAGTCGACCCCGTTCGCCGCTCAGCTTGCTGCAGAGTCTGCAGCTCGCCAGGCCCAGGAGCACGGTATGAAGAAGGTTGACGTCTTCGTCAAGGGACCGGGTTCAGGTCGCGAAACTGCGATCCGTTCACTTCAGGCCGCTGGCCTGGAGGTCGGCTCGATCAACGATGTCACCCCGCAGGCGCACAACGGTTGCCGCCCGCCGAAGCGTCGCCGCGTTTAATTCCTTTCGTTGACCGGGTGGGCCCTTTCGAGGGTCTGCCCGTTCAGCACGAGAAGCTCGATTCCCAGCCTCTGGCTGGGGGTCGGGCTTTGATCACAACTTAAAACCTCGCTACAGAAGTGTCATATAGCGGACACTTAGCCGAAAGGAATCAATAGTGCTTATTGCACAGCGTCCAACGCTCACCGAAGAGAACATTTCGGAGTTCCGTTCACGGTTCGTCATCGAGCCGCTGGAACCTGGTTTCGGATACACCCTCGGTAACTCGCTTCGCCGCACCCTGCTTTCCTCGATTCCCGGCGCTGCTGTCACCAGCATCCGTATCGATGGTGTGCTGCACGAGTTCAGCACCGTTCCCGGTGTGAAGGAAGATGTCACCGAGATCATCCTGAACATCAAGGGTCTCGTCGTCTCCAGCGAGCACGATGAGCCCATCACCGCGTACCTGCGCAAGCAGGGTGCCGGCCAGGTCACGGCTGCAGACATCTCGGCTCCGGCCGGTGTCGAAATCCACAACCCTGAACTGGTTATCGCAACCCTCAACGACAAGGCCAAGTTCGAACTTGAACTGACCATTGAGCGTGGACGTGGATATGTTTCCGCGACCCAGAACCGTGCAGAGTACGCAGAGGCTGGCCAGATTCCGGTCGACTCGATCTACTCGCCCGTGCTCAAGGTGACCTACCGCGTCGAGGCAACTCGTGCCGGTGAGCGCACTGACTTCGATCGCCTCGTCGTTGACGTTGAGACCAAGTCGGCTATCACTCCCCGTGACGCCATCGCATCCGCCGGTCGTACGCTGACCGAGCTGTTCGGTCTGGCTCGCGAGTTGAACACTGCTGCTGAAGGCATTGAGATCGGCCCAGCGCCGGTTGATGCTGTGCTGTCGAACGAACTGTCGATTCCGATTGAGGACCTCGACCTGTCCGTCCGCTCGTACAACTGCCTCAAGCGCGAGGGAATCAACAACGTCAGCGAACTGGTCGCCCTTTCGGAGACTCAGCTCATGAATATCCGCAACTTCGGTCAGAAGTCAGTGGATGAAGTCAAAGACAAGCTCGTTGAGCTGGGTCTGTCGCTGAAGGATTCAGTTCCTGGCTTCGACGGCGCCCACTTCTACAGCGGTTACGACGAAGAGACCGTCTAAGGCCTGTCGTTCCCGACTGCCTTTTGATACTGGAGAAAACCAAAAATGCCTACACCCACTAAGGGACCCCGCCTCGGCGGTGGACCGGCGCACGAGCGCCTCATGCTTGCCAACCTGGCAGCTGCCCTGTTCACACACAAGTCGATCAAGACGACTGAGACGAAGGCCAAGCGCCTCCGTCCGGTCGCTGAGCGTCTGATCACGTTTGCAAAGCAGGGCGACCTGCACGCTCGCCGTCGCGTTCTCGCCACCATTGGTGACAAGACCGTCGTACACGAGCTGTTCACGGAGATCGCACCGCTGGTCGCTGAGCGTGAGGGCGGCTACACCCGCATCACCAAGCTTGGTTTCCGTAAGGGAGACAACGCTTCGATGGTGCAGATCGAGCTCGTTCTCGAGCCCGTCAACCCGAAGCCGAAGAAGAACAAGGCTGCAGCTGCTGAGAAGCCCGCTGCCGCTGAGGTCGTCGAAGAAGCTCCCGCAGCCGAAGAGGCTGAGGTAGTTGAGGCTGAGGTTGCTGACGCACCCGAGGCTGACGCTGCAGAGGCATCCGCTGAGGAAGCCAAGTAGTCTTCACCGCTTGAATTGAGGGGCCCGACTTCGGTCGGGCCCCTTTTTTGCGCGCCAGGGGCAGGGCTGCGTCGTGTCGTGTCGTGTCGTGCGCAGTGTCGCGAATACAGGAACGGATGCCTGAAAGCGGTCGTTCTGTCCTGTTTTCGCTTACAGATGGCCGATTCATCCTGTTTTCGCGACGGCTGGCAGCTGGTGCGGAGCCGGCGAGCAGCGGTGCAGCGGTGCAGGAGGTCAGGCGGTGCGTTAGCGCAGCGCCTGAGGCAGCGGCAGGCGGTGCGGCAGCCGCAGCGGCAGGCGCCGGCGCTAGTGCTTCGGCTTCAGGATCAGCCGGTTGGGGCCAGGCTGTTGGGCAGGCGGAAGTTCATCCAGGCGCTGAAGGGCGGCCTGGACGCAGTCCGCGTAGATGTGCCCGCCCGTTGGGCCTGGGTGGATATTGTCATCGGCCAGAACATCGGTGTGCGGTGCGATCGCGCTTGACCAGTCGGCCAGCTCAATGCGCGAGGACCGCGCGGCGAAGTCGGCCAGCGTCTCGTTCACGCCGGGGGTCCACGTGCGCTCAGCGAAGGCGTTGACCATGATCAGTTGCCGGTCTGGTCCGATGGCAGAGCGGATGCCGACGAGGTCTTCCGCGTCGATGGGGCCATTCGTGCCGAGGCCGATCACCACGACGGGGCGCAGCTGTCCTGCCTGTTCGAGGCCCGCCAGGATCTCGGGCGCGGCCCGCATGCCGCGCGAAACGGCTGCGTCGATGACGATGCCGGGGAACTCCTCCTGGAGTTCAGGTGCAGAGGCCAGCATCACCGAGTCGCCGACTGCGGTGATCCGTTCGCCAGCCGGGGGAGCGGTTGCCTCAGGCGATGGTACGGCTGTGGGGGCCAGCCCCGACGCGCCAGGTGCGCCGCTCGCCGAGGAATCGGCAGCGGTACCCGAGGCCGGAGCCGGAGCGGCAGGTGCTGCTGCGTCCGCTGCCGCTGCGTCCGCTGCCGCTGCCGCTTCCGCGTCTGCCTGTGCGGCCGCCAGCGCCTGCTGGCCGCGTTCGATCACGGCTTCCGCGCTGCTGCTGGTGGGTGCAGAGACGACGGCAGCCGTCGTTCCGAGGCCGAGCACCACGACGGCAGCCATACCGGCCAGCACGACCTGGCGCTGCACGCGCGAGCCGCGCAGTCGGGCGCGCAGGCGGCTCAGGGCGCCGCGGTAGCCGAGCCGGCGAATGGGCTGCTCGACCCAGCGATACGAGGCCTCAGCGGCGAGCAGGGTGAGAATCAGGGTGACAACGCCGATGGCGATGACTCGGCCGGCGGCATCCGCTGGTGTCGTGGTCGGCCAGGCGAGCTGCACGAGCACGAGAACCGGCCAATGCCAGAGGTAGATGCCGTATGAACGGATGCCGATGGCGCGAAGCGGCGGAAGGTCGAGCAGCTGGCCGAAGCGGCCGCCCTGCACGGCGGCCCAGATCGCCACGGCGGTGAGCACGCAGGCGAGCACGAGGCCGCCCCGGTAGGTGAAGATGCCGTCGGAGGTGAGCACGACCGACAACACCCCGAGGCCGAGCAGGGCGCCGAGACCGATCAGCGGGCGGGCGCGCGGCAGCTGGCCGTGCGGCATGGCAGGGCGGCCGAGCAGCAGTGCGAGAGCCGCGCCGATAGCCAGGCCGAAGCTGTGGGTGTCCGAACCGAAGTAGACGCGGGTGGCATCGGCGCCCGGCTCCACCAGCACGCCCATCCAGACAGCGGATGCCGCGGCCAACACGAGAACGATGGCCAGGCGAATGCCCGGTCGACGAATCAGCAGCAGCGCGGTGAGCAGCAGCGGCCAGATGACGTAGAACTGCTCCTCGACGGCAAGTGACCAGAGATTGCGGAACAGCTCCGGCTGGTCGGCGGCGAAGTAGCTGGCGTTGCTTGCAATCGAGATCCAGTTGTAGCTGAAGGTGAACGCACCGATCAGCTGGCGACCGAGCGCGATGAGCACATCACCGCCGATCAGGAAGGCGGCGCTCGCACACACCAGAATGAGTGGCACCAGCGGCGGAACGAGGCGACGGAGACGGCGCTGCCAGAAGCGCGGCAGCGAGATATGGCCGGTTCTGGTTCGCTCTGTGAGCAACAGCCAGGTGATGAGGAAGCCGCTGATGACGAAGAAGACATCGACGCCGACGAAGCCGCCTGGCAGCAGCGCAGGGAAGAAGTGGTAGAGCAGTACGCCGGTCACAGCGAGGGCGCGAAGCCCATCGAGGCCGGCAAGTCGACGTGGCCCGCCAACTGCGAGAGCTGTGCCAAGGGAACGAGGCGGAGTGGGGTAAGCGCGTTTCATAACAAAGTGGGCTCGAGCCCGGCCTCAACGATAACCCACCCCCGAGAGCACCGTTGCTGGGTGTGCGCTGAACGCGACCGCCGCATAAACTACCGTGGTGACACTCCCAGCCCTCTCCGACGCTTTCGCGGGACCACCGGCCACGGAGAACGCCGGGCTCACCCGGATGCGGTTGGACATCGCCTACGACGGCACGCTCTTCAACGGCTGGGCGAAGCAGCCAGACCAGCGCACCGTCCAGGGCGAAATCGAGGGCGCACTCGCCACGATTCTCCGCCGACACCCGGCGACCCCACAGCTGTCCGTCGCAGGCAGAACGGATGCCGGCGTGCACGCACTCGGCCAGGTCGTACACCTCGACCTCACCGACGAGCAAGCAGCCGCCCTGGTCAGGCAGAAGCGTGGCCTCGGCAAGCCCAAGCCGCCGCTGACCCTGGCCGCTGCCCTGAAGAAGCGACTGTCAGGCATCCTGAACAGCCAGCCGGACATCGTCATCAGGAACGTCTCCATCGCGCCTGTCGGCTTCGATGCCCGCTTCTCCGCGGTCTGGCGTCAGTACGAGTACCGCATCGCCGACACGGAATCGTTCCACGACCCGCTGCAACGGCTGCGCACCACGTGGTACCACGGCACGTTAGACGTCGAACTGATGGATGCCGCTGCCGCGTCCATGGTCGGCCTGCATGACTTCGCGTCGTACTGCAAGCCGCGGCCAGGAGCCACCACCATCCGCACGCTGCAGGACTTCACCTGGCGCCGTGATTCCGACGGTGTCCTGGTGGGCTCGCTCCGCGCCGATGCTTTCTGCCACAGCATGGTGCGTGCCCTCGTCGGCGCAACCGTCTCTGTGGGAGAGGGCAAGCTCGACGGTGAACACCTCGCCGACCTGCGCGTGGATCGGGCGCGCACCAGCGAGTTCAAGGTCATGCAGGCCCGCGGCCTCACGCTGATGCAGGTCGGATATCCCGAAGACGTCGAACTCGCCATCCGTGCGGTCGAGACCAGGGCGCGGCGCGCACTGCCCGCTGCGTAGTCGGTTCACTGCGCCACAGGATTGTGCATCGGGCCTCAATCGGCTAGCATGGACCCTTGGTGTCTGTGCGTTGCAGCCAGGCACACGAACGTGAGCCCTCCATCGATCGTGTTCTTCTTCTAGAACACACCCGGAGCGGGATTCACGAACACCTCCGTTCGAACAAGAAAGCAGCACTATAGTGACGCGCACCTACACCCCCAAGGCAAGTGAAGTCCAGCACGATTGGGTCGTCATTGACGCCACCGACATCGTTCTTGGCCGTCTCGCCAGCCACGCAGCCGTTCTCCTCCGCGGAAAGCACAAGGCAACGTTCTCTCCCCACATGGACATGGGAGACTTCGTCATCATCATCAACGCCGAGAAGATTGCCCTGACCGGCAAGAAGCTCGACCAGAAGATCGCCTACCGCCACTCCGGTTACCCGGGCGGACTGTCGGCACAGAACTACTCCGAGATGCTCGAGAAGCACCCGACTCGTGCAGTTGAGAAGGCGATTCGCGGCATGCTGCCGAAGAACTCGCTCGGCCGCGCACAGCTGCTGAAGCTCAAGGTCTACGAAGGCGCAGAGCACCCGCACGCTGCACAGCAGCCGAAGCCGTACACCCTCGGCCAGGTCGCGCAGTAGCGTCGGCCCCCAGACTTCTCGACTCTAAGAAAAAGGATTCACACCATCGTGGCGAAGATCGCAGACCAGATTGACGCGGCTCCGGAGAGCTACTCGACAGAGACTCCCGTTGAAGCTGTAACCAAGGCGCCCCGCGCCGCACTCACCGTCCCCGGCGCAGCCGTTGGCCGTCGCAAGCAGGCTATCGCCCGCGTGCGTCTCGTTCCCGGTTCGGGCACCATCACGGTGAACGGCCGCGACATCGCGGACTACTTCCCGAACAAGCTGCACCAGCAGCTGATCAACGACCCGTTCAAGGTCCTCGACCTCATGGGCGGCTACGACGTCATCGCACGTATCTCCGGTGGTGGCCCCTCGGGCCAGGCCGGCGCACTGCGTCTCGGCATCGCTCGCTCGCTGAACCAGATCGACGAAGAGAACAACCGCGCGATCCTGAAGAAGAACGGCTTCCTGAGCCGTGACGCTCGTGTCAAGGAGCGCAAGAAGGCTGGTCTCAAGAAGGCCCGCAAGGCTCCTCAGTTCTCCAAGCGCTAACCAGCAAGTCGACTCAAGCAAACACACGTGCCTCGACTTTTTGGTACCGACGGTGTTCGGGGCCTGGCCAACCGTGATCTCACGGCTGGCCTGGCCCTGGGCCTCGCCCAAGCAAGCGCTGTCGTCCTGACCCAGGGACGACGTGCAGAACAACGACGCGCAGAAGGCCGCAGGCCGGTTGCCGTCGTCGCCAGGGATCCCCGGATCTCCGGCGAATTCATTTCATCCGCCGTTGCAGCAGGCCTCGCCAGCTCCGGTGTTGATGTGCTCGACGCTGGTGTCATCCCCACGCCCGCTGCCGCGTTCCTGATCTCAGACATCGGCGCGGACTTCGGCGTGATGGTATCCGCCTCGCACAACCCTGCTCCCGACAACGGGATCAAATTCTTCGCCTTTGGCGGCACCAAACTTCCTGACGACGTCGAAGACCGCATTGAAGCGCATCTCGACGAAGACAAGCTGACCCCCGTGGGCGGCGATGTCGGTCGTATCCGTCGGTTCGCCGACGCCGAAGACCGTTACATCATTCACTTGCTCTCCACGCTGCCGCATCGCCTGGACGGCATTCACGTCGTCCTCGACTGCGCTCACGGCGCTGCGTCCGGCATTTCCCCTCAGGTGTTCACCGACGCAGGCGCGAAGATCACGCTGATCGGCGCTGACCCTGACGGCATCAACATCAACGACGGTGTCGGCTCAACGCACCTCGACAACCTCGCACGGGCTGTCCTCGCGCACGGTGCCGATGTCGGAATCGCCCACGACGGCGACGCTGACCGTTGCCTCGCGGTCGACGCTGAGGGCAACATCGTCGACGGCGACCAGATCATGGCGATCCTCGCGGTCTCCATGGCAGAGCGCGGCGTGCTGGCTGACCGCACCCTCGTCGCCACCGTGATGAGCAACCTCGGCCTTCGCAAGGCCATGGCCGCCAACGACATCAAGGTGATCGAGACCAAGGTGGGCGACCGCTACGTGCTCGAAGAGCTGAACGCCGGCGGATACTCACTGGGCGGCGAGCAGTCCGGCCACGTGATCATGACCAAGTACGCCACGACCGGTGACGGAATCCTGACCGGACTTCACCTGGTGGCAGAGATGGCCAGAACGAAGAAGACGCTGGCCGAACTGGCATCCGTCATGACGGTCTTCCCGCAGATTCTCGTCAACGTGCGCGGTGTCAACCACCACGCACTGGCCCAGAACGACACCATCGCGCAGGCCGTACTCGAGGCCACGATCGAACTCGGCGACACCGGACGGGTGCTGCTGCGCCCCTCGGGCACCGAGCCAATGGTTCGCGTTATGGTCGAGGCGGCCAACCAGCCGACCGCCGATCGTCTGGCTCACCAGCTGGCGGATGTCGTCAGCGCACAGCTCGCGCTCTAACAGCTCTGGCGTTGGTGTCCACCCCTCCGTTGGTCGAGGAGGCCGCCAGGCCATCTCGAGACCTGGTTTCGAGACGCGGCCTCGTTCCTCGGGCGGCCCTCAACCAGCGAGCCTGCTAAACCTTGCGGAGCAACACCGTCGACACGGCGTGATTCGACCCCTTGCGCAGCACGAGTGTCGCCCGTGAGCGGGTAGGCCGGACGTTCTGCAGCAGGTTCGGCTCGTTGATGCTCGACCAAATGGAGCGGGCGCGTGCTCGTGCCTGCTCTTCGTCGAGCGTGGCGTAGCGGTGGAAATAGGAGTTCGGGTTGCTGAACGCACCGCGCTGCAGCTTGAGGAAGCGTTCTTCGTACCACCTGGCGATGTCCGCCGTGCGGGCGTCCACGTAGATGGTGAAGTCAAACAGGTCACTGACCGACAGGCCATGGCCCTTGGCGGGCGGCTGCAGTACGTTCAGCCCTTCGACGATCAGGATGTCGGGCTGCCGCACCACAATCTGCGCATCGGGAACGATGTCGTAGCTGAGGTGCGAGTAGAACGGTGCCCGTACTTCTTCTGCACCGCTCTTCACTGCGCTGACGAAGCGCAACAGCGCTCGCCTGTCGTACGACTCTGGAAAGCCCTTACGGTCCATCAGCCCGCGGCGCTCGAGTTCAGCGTTCGGAAAGAGGAAACCGTCTGTGGTGACGAGCTCGACGCGGGGCGTGTCTTCCCACCGGGCGAGCAGCTCACGGAGCAGGCGGGCAATCGTCGACTTGCCGACGGCAACCGACCCTGCGACGCCGATCACGAATGGTGTGCGCTTGGCGCGTTCCCCCAGGAAGTCGCTCGTCGCCCTGTGCAGTTGGCTGGCGCCGGCCGCGTACAGGTTGAGGAGTCTCGAGAGGGGGAGGTAGACATCCGTCACCTCGCTCAGCTCGAGAGGCTCTCCAATACCGCGCAATTGCACGATCTCTGTCTCACGCAGTGGGAGGGGCATCGTGGGGCCGAGGACGGCCCATGCGGCTCGATCGAGCTCCACGAATGGGGTGCTGTGACCATTGAATCCATGGCTCATCAGCGACTCGGGCATTTTCCCAAGCTTAGTCGGACTAAAATCGTCCCCATGTGCGGAATTGTGGGATATGTCGGAGACAACAAGAGCGTCGAAGTACTCATGGGAGGGCTGCGTCGCCTCGAATATCGCGGATACGACTCCGCAGGGATCGCGGTGATCGATGACGCGGGCACGCTGAACACGGTCAAGCGCGCCGGAAAGCTTGCCATGCTCTCGCAGGAGCTTGAACTGCACCCCATCAACAACGGCAGCACCGGCATCGGCCACACCCGCTGGGCGACGCACGGCGGTCCAACAGACCGCAACGCGCACCCGCACCTGGGTGACAACGGCCGCCTCGCCCTGATCCACAACGGGATCATCGAAAACTTCGCTCCGTTGAAAGACGAGCTGCTCGCGGAGGGCTTCACCTTCGAGAGCGAGACAGACACCGAGGTCGCCGCAGTGCTCCTCGGCCGTGAGTACCAGCGCGTCGGTGACCTGGCTGAGGCATTCCGCGCCGTGGTCTCCCGCCTCGACGGTGCATTCACCCTGCTCGCCGTGCACCAGGACTCCCCAGGCCTCGTCGTCGGCGCCCGCCGCAACTCCCCGCTCGTGATCGGGCTGGGTGATGGTGAGAACTTCCTCGGCTCAGACGTCGCCGCCTTCGTCGAATACACTCGTCGCGCCATGGCCATCGGCCAGGACCAGATCGTCCAGATCACAGCGGATGCCGTCACGGTAACCGACTTCGACGGTAACGCCGTCGAGACCGAAGAATTCGACATCGCCTGGGACGCCTCCGCGTCTGAGAAGGGCGGCTGGTCGAGCTTCATGGCCAAGGAAGTCTCCGAGCAGCCGGACGCCGTTGCGAACACACTGCGCGGCCGCATCGTGGATGGCGTCGTCGTCGTTCCAGAACTCGTCGAATTTGGCGACGACGTGCTCGCCGGCATCAAGCGCATCGTCATCATCGCCTGCGGTACAGCGGCGTACGCAGGCCAGACGGCCAAGTACGCCATCGAGAAGTGGGCGAAGGTGCCCGTCGACGTGGAGCTCAGCCACGAATTCCGCTACCGCGACCCCGTACTCACCGCCGACACGCTGGTGATCTCCATCAGCCAGTCCGGCGAGACCATGGACACGCTGATGGCCGTCAAGTACGCCCGCGAAGCCGGCGCAAAGGCCGTCTCGATCTGCAACACGCAGGGTTCGACGATTCCGCGCGAGTCAGACGCCGTCGTGTACACACACGCCGGGCCTGAGGTCGCCGTGGCATCCACCAAGGCATTCGTCGCCCAGATCGCCGCCCTCTACCTCTTCGCCCTGCACCTGGCGCGCGTGCGCGGCACGCTGAGCCATGCAGAGCTCGCCGAGCAGACCGCTGAACTGTTGGCGATCCCGGAGAAGATCGAGACCACGCTCGGGCAGGCCGAAGCAGTCAGCCAGCTGGCCAAGTGGATGTCAGACACCAGGGCCGTGCTGTTCCTCGGCCGTCACGTCGGGTTCCCGATCGCACTCGAGGGCGCGCTCAAGCTCAAGGAACTGGCCTACATCCACGCAGAAGGCTTCGCCGCCGGTGAGCTCAAGCACGGCCCCATTGCGCTGATCGAGCCCGGCCAGCCGGTGTTCGTCGTCGTGCCGAGCCCGCGCGGGTCTGCCCACCTGCACCCCAAGGTGGTCTCGAACATCCAGGAGATCCGCGCCAGGGGCGCTCGCATCATCGCGATCGCCGAGCAGGGGGATGCCGCAGTGCTTCCCTTCGCCGACACGGTGCTGCACATTCCACTGGCCGCGCCGTTGTTCGAGCCGCTGCTCGCCGTCGTGCCGCTGCAGATCTTCGCGATGGAACTGGCCACGGCCAAGGGACTCGACGTCGACCAGCCGCGCAACCTCGCGAAATCCGTCACCGTCGAATAGCCAGACGATGATCAAGGGCATTGGCGTCGACATCGTCGACCTCGCCCGCTTCGCACGTCAGGTTGAGCGGACGCCGGGACTCATCCCTCGTCTGTTCACCGAGAGCGAACGCACGCTTCCCGTGCATTCGCTCGCTGCGCGATTCGCGGCGAAGGAAGCGCTGATCAAGGCGATGGGGGACAGCGCAGGCGTCACCTGGCACGAGCTGGAAGTGATCAGCGGTGCCGGCGGCAACCCGGAGTTCAGGCTGCAGGGTAAGGCGCTAGATGCGCTGACCGTCCGCGGGATCACCAGCGTTCATCTCAGCATGACCCACGATGCAGGCGTTGCCTGCGCATTCGTCGTCGCGGAGGGCGACTCATGAGTAGTTTCAGAGAAGCAGTCATCGACCTCACTGCGATAGCAGCGAACGTCACGCGGCTGCGCACGCTGGCCGGCACGCCACACACCATGGCCGTCGTCAAGGCCAACGCATACGGGCACGGCGCCATCCCCGTCGCAGAGACCGCGCTGGCGGCGGGAGCAGACTGGCTGGGGGTCGCCGACATCGCGGAGGGCCTCGCGCTGCGTGACGGTGGCATCCACGCCCCGATCCTGGCCTGGCTGCACGACCCTCTGACCGACTGGACGCCGGCCATCCTGGCCGACATCGACCTGGGGGCATCCTCCAGCGCGCAGTTGCAGGGCATTGCTCGTGCAGCCGACGCGCATGGCCGTACCGCTAACGTGCAGATCAAACTGGAGACCGGCCTCAGCCGGAACGGCGTCTCAGAGGGCGACTGGCCAGAGACATTCGCGACTGCTGCCCTGCTCGAAGCGGCAGGCAGCATCCGTGTGCGTGGAATCTTCAGTCATCTCTCGAACGCGTCTGCCGCCGACGACGCAGCAGCAATCGCCTGCTTCGACCGCGGCCTGGCCGCCGCTACCAGCGCAGGGCTGGCGCCAACCCTGGTGCACCTGGCTTCCACCGCTGCCGCTATCCGGCTCCCGGCTGCCCGCTACTCGATGGTGCGCATCGGCATCGGGTTGTACGGGTTGTCGCCGTTCGACGACGCCACCTCTGCCGAGCTCGGGCTCATCCCTGCCATGACCCTCCGCACCAGGGTGGCCGCTGTGCGCCGGGTTGCGCCAGGAACCGGCGTCTCGTACGACTACACCTGGCGTGCGCCAGAAGAGGTCACCCTGGCGCTCGTGCCGCTCGGCTACGCAGACGGCATCCCGCGGCAGGCGTCAGGCCGGGCACCGGTGTCGATCAGCGGGAAGACCTACCAGGTCGCCGGCCGCATCGCGATGGACCAGTTCGTTGTCAGCGTCGGTCAAGACCCCGTCAGCGTCGGCGACGAGGCCGTGCTCTTCGGCGACCCGGCAACGGGCGTACCGAGTGCGACAGACTGGGCGGATGCCGCTGGCACCGTGAATTACGAGATCGTCACGCGAATCGGCAATCGGGTCGCCCGCAGCTACCTGCCGGTGGTCGACCGATGACCCCGTCATCCAGCCCTGAGCAGTCATCCAACGCTGAGCAGTCATCCCACGCTGCGACGAGGGTCATCCCCGACGCGGATGCCATGCATGACTTCGGCCGCGAGATGGCCGGCATCCTGCGGGCTGGCGAC
This sequence comes from Leifsonia sp. Y878, assembly GCF_057669685.1. Lineage (NCBI taxonomy): Bacteria > Bacillati > Actinomycetota > Actinomycetes > Micrococcales > Microbacteriaceae > Leifsonia > Leifsonia sp. Y878. Next base: position 156,253 of record NZ_JBYHFS010000003.1, read on the forward strand.
CTCATCGTGCTCACTGGCCCCCTCGGCGCAGGGAAGACCACGTTCACCAGGGGGTTGGGCGAGGCCCTCGCGGTGCGCGGTGCCGTGACCAGCCCGACGTTCGTGCTCGCGCGCACCCACCCGAGCACGATCGGCGGCCCGCCGCTGGTGCACGTCGACGCCTACCGGCTCACCAGCGCGGTTGAACTCGACGACCTCGACATTGACTTCGCCCGTTCCATCGTGGTGGTGGAGTGGGGCCGCGGCATGCTCGATGGCATCACAGACTCCTGGCTCGACATTGAGATCGAGAGGCCGGTGGGCGCTTCACAAGCGGAGGCACAGCCCGCCGAGTCGGCAGCGGATGCCGATGAGCTGGGCCTCGACCTCGACGAACCTCGCACCGTCACCATCAGGGCATACGGGCCTCGATGGGCAGACGCGAGCTGGGCATAGGCTTAACCAGTGCTTCTCGCCATTGATACCTCAGCAGGAACCAGCGTTGCCGTCGTCGACCGCGAGGCTGGGGTGATCGCTGAACGCGGCATCCCAGACACCATGCGGCACGCCGAAGTGATCGGCGACCTCATCGAACAGTGCCTGGCAGAGGCCGGCATCGCCGTCTCTGCGTTGTCCGGTGTCGTCGCCGGCATGGGACCTGGGCCGTTCACCGGTCTCAGGGTCGGCATCGCCGCCGCGCGCGTGTTTGCACTCGGGTCAGGCAAGCCGCTCGTTCCGATCGTGAGTCACGACGCCATTGCCTATGGGCGCTACCGTGCAGGGGAGGCGGGTCCGTTGCTCGTCGTCACCGACGCCCGCCGCAAAGAGGTCTATTGGTCTGCGTACAGTGGCAGCGACGATGCCGGGCTGCCGGTGCGTGTAGACGGTCCAAGCCTGTCCAAACCTGCCGAGCTCCTCGAAGCGAACTTCGTTCACGCCGGCATGCCCCGCTTCGATGCCGCGGTGATCTCCGCCGGTGACCTCGGCATGGTCGCCGAATTGACGTTTGCCAACGGGCGACCGTTCGCGGCCGACGAACCGTTGTATCTGCGATCGCCCGACGTCACGCTCTCCGCTGGCCCGAAACGGGTGAGCTGAGTGAGTTGGCAGCTGCGCCGTGCCCACCTGGCCGACGTTGACGGCATCATGCTGCTGGAGACGAGCATCTTCGAGAACGACGCCTGGTCGCCGACGATGATGGCCAGGGACGTCGCTGACCCTGCCTGCTACTACCTGGTCGCCGTCGATCCGGACGAAGCGGTTCCCGATGACCAGAAGCGCATCGTGGCATACGCCGGGCTGCTGGCCCCGAGGGGCGCGCGGGAGGGCGACATCCAGACCATCGCGGTGCACGAGGACGCCAGGGGCCATGGCCTTGGCCGGGTGCTCATGCAGAGCCTCATCGCTGAGGCCCGGAAACGGGGTGCGCGAGAGATCTTCCTCGAGGTGCGCGCTGACAATCCAACCGCCCAGGGACTCTACGACCGGTTGGGCTTCGAGGCAGTCGGCACCCGCCGCGGCTACTACCAGCCGGACAACGTCGATGCGGTCGTCATGCGACTCCACATCGTCGAACCAACGGCGACACTTGCAGCAGAGGCATGAAATCAATGAGTGACACCGAACAACTGAATCGCACCAATCCGCTGGTGCTCGGCATCGAGACATCCTGTGACGAGACCGGCATCGGCATCGTGCGGGGAACGACGCTGCTGTCGAACACGATTGCGTCGTCGATGGCAGAGCATGCGCGTTACGGGGGAGTGGTACCTGAGGTCGCGGCCAGGGCGCATCTCGACGAGCTCGTCCCCTCCATCAACGCTGCGCTCGCCGAAGCCCGGATCAGCCTCGCCGACATCGACGCTATCGCTGTCACCAGTGGTCCCGGACTTGCTGGCGCACTCATGGTCGGCGTTGGCGCGGCCAAGGCGCTCGCCGTCTCGCTCGGCAAGCCGATCTATGCGGTCAACCACCTGGTCGGTCACGTGGGCGCAGACGTCCTCAGGGTGACGGACGCAGGGGCAGCAGGCTCAGCGGATGCCGACCCCACGGATTCCGACCACGCGGTGGCCGACACCGAACCGCTGGCGTATCCGACCATCGCACTGCTGGTCTCTGGCGGCCACACGTCGCTGTTGCTCGTGCGCGACCTCGTGTCAGACGTCGTGTTGCTTGGGGAGACCATCGACGACGCGGCAGGGGAGGCGTTCGACAAGGTCGCGCGGGTTCTCGGACTGCCGTATCCGGGCGGACCGCAGATCGACAGGGTCGCCGCAGACGGCAACCCCAAGGCAATCCGGTTTCCCCGCGGACTCAGCCTCCCCAAGGACATGGCCAAGCACCGCTACGATTTCTCGTTCTCCGGGCTGAAGACCGCAGTCGCCCGGTGGGTCGAACAGCGTCAGGATGCCGGAGAGCCGGTGCCGGTGGCCGATGTCGCTGCCAGCTTCAGGGAAGCCGTTGTTGACGTGCTGCTCACCAAGGCGGTCGCTGCCTGTAACGACTATGGCGTTCCGCGTCTCCTGCTCGGTGGCGGTGTCGTCGCCAACGCCAGGCTGCGCGCGGTGGCAGAGGAACGCACGCGGGCGGCAGGAATTTCACTGCGCATTCCGCCACTGTTGCTGTGCACGGACAACGGCGCCATGATTGCGGCACTTGGCGCGCAGTTGATCATGGCCGGCCACGAACCGTCGACACTGGAATTCGGCGCGGATTCGACGCTTCCCGTCACCCAGATTCAGGTGTAACGGCGCATTCTTCCCGTTCAGCGCGGACTGAGACTATCCTGATTGAGGGGGTAACCAGCCGAAATGGTTGAATGACACCTGATTGACTCTCGGGTGTCACGCTGGCACCGCGAATGCCCGGCTTTCGGAAGGAGCCTCGACATGACTGACCCGAATCGTCCTGCCACAACCCCACCATCCGCACCTGGATACCAGCAAGGTGCGCCTAGCCAGCCGTACGGTCAGCCTTACGCCCAGCCATACGGGCAGCCAGCGTACGGTGAGCAGGTACCGCAGAACAAGTACAACGCGCTCGCCATCGTCTCTCTGGTGTCCGCCTTCTTCATCTCGCTCGTCGCGGTGATCACCGGCCACATCGCCCTGAGCCAGATCAAGCGCACCGGCGAACTCGGTCGCGGTCTCGCGATCGCGGGACTGGTGCTCGGCTACCTCGGGATTCTTGCCACCATCGTGGGAATCATCCTTGTGTTTGCATTCCTGCCATATATGGCCAGCATGTACCCAGGCACGTTCAACCCGGACAACCTTTACACCAACTAGCGCAGTGTGTGCGGTCGCGCCCGCTTGTCCGGCGTCGACCGCGATCAGCGTGTTGAAAGGAAGACACCATCATGAGCGACCCACAGAACCCTGACGCTCCGCGCGTCCCAGAGGTGCCCGACGTCCCGGACGTGCCCGACGTGCCAGACGTTCCCCAGGTTCCGGACATTCCGGGGCCGGATGCGCCGCAGGTTCCCGACATTCCCAACCCGCTGGACGACAGGCCAACTGCGGCATCCGCTTCAGCTGCAGATTCCCGCGCGGCAGCGACCGCGTCTTCCACGCCGTCCGAACCGTCCACGCCATCCGGATCATCGACACCGCAGTCCGGCTCGCCATACGGCGGCCCGGCCGCACCGCCGTCATACGGTGCGCCGACTCCGCCGCCGCCCGGCAACGGTGCACCAGGCTACGGTGCACCAGGCTACGGCGCACCGGGTGCCGCTCCATACGGGACACCCGCCGCCAAGCAGCCGGTGCTCAGCATCATCTCGCTGATCGCCGGAATCGTCGGCCTGCTCGGCTTTCCCGTCGTCTTCCTGCCGATCATCGGCGGCATCCTCGGCCTGATCATTCCCGCCGCCGCCGTCGTGCTCGGCTTCCTCGGCAGGTCAAAGGAGCCGCGGGCCAAGGCCATGTGGCTGACCGGAATCATCACCGGATTCGTAGGCCTGGCGATCGCCGTGATCAGCATCATCGGTTGGGCCATCGTCATCGCGACGATTCCCCCCGGTGGCTACCGGTACTATAACTAGCCGGCCAGTGTGGCCGTAGTTTCGACGGTGGGCGCCAGAACTCGGGGCGCCATCCTGCGTTACGCGAGCGCCGCCTCGTGCGTGCGTTGTGCTTAAACCCGGAGGTCGCGTCAATGAACGGGCAACAGAGCGAGTCTGGGGTGCCCAGGGATGAATTCAGTCTGGATCTCACCCGTCCTCCAGCGCCGGTTGAAGGTCAGCTCGATTACGAATCGACGGTGACGGCCCCCACCGAATGGGTGCCGTACGTCTACACGAACTCGGAGATCCAGGCGCTCACCGAGCGACGACAGCTCTCGAACGCGTCCGTCGTCTGTGGCGTGCTCGGCCTGGTGATCGCGGTGTTCGGCATGTGGGGCATCCTGGTCTCACTCGCTGCCATCATCCTGGCGCTCATCGCGCGGCGCACTGAGCGGATGGCCGGGCGAACCTGGCTGCTCGGTTTGGTCGCCGGCATCGTCGGCGTCGTCGTTGCAGCGGGCTGGATCGTGCTGATCACCGCGGTCTTCCCCGGCCGCGTGTAGCCGCGGCCCTGCCCCGCTGTGAGCCGTGCCTCGGCCTATACCGAGCTGGCCACGCGCTCCACCAGCAATGCAACGCGCTTTCCAGCACGCCTCGTCATGATCAGCGTGGCTGAGGCGCTTCCGGTTGGCTTCAGCCGCACCCGCAGGGCAGCCGGGTCAAGGTCAACGCCGCGCTTCTTGATTTCGATGGTGCCGATATCGCGGGCTTTGAGTGCCTGCTTGAGTTTCTTTTCGTCGAACGGCAACTCGTCGATGACACGGAATGCCGTGGCGAACGGTGATTCGATCAGCGTGTCAGACGTGAAGTAGGCGATCCCATCGCTCACCATGCCGGCGTCAGCGGATCGGGCCAGGTCTCCGATGAGCCTGGCGCGAATGACCGCGCCATCGGGCTCGTAAATGTACTGGCCCAGTTCGGCGACATCCACGTCGTCTGCGTCGGCATCCGCTGTCATCTCAGCAACGCCGCCAGGCGTGAGGATGAGCGCGGAACGTCGGATGCCCTCCCTGGTCAATACGCCGAACCACAGCCCCATTTCAACGAGCTGCCCGTCGACCGAGATCCACTGCGCTTCTGCCTCAGCTGGAATCAGGTCGCGATCGTGGCCGGGGCCGAGCTTGACGCCGATGGGGAGGGTTTTCGCGAGGCCGAACACGTAGTCGAGGGAGGGCGAGTAGTCCTCCGGTCTCGTCAGGCGAGACGTGTTCTTGTGGCCGGAGGTGCGCCTGGCCGGATCGAACCAGGCAGCGTCGAATCCGGTGAGGTCGAACGTCTCAGCGTCAGCGTGCTCGACGTGGGCCTGCGGGAACGGCGCCAGGTTGAAACTCGCGACGGTCGCTGTCACTTCGTCGGCGTCGACGGCGGTCACCGCGATGTCCATGGCAGCCATCGCCATTGCGTCGCCCCCGATTCCGCACCCGAGGTCGGCGACTCGATGGAGGCCCGCCCCTGCGAATCGGCCGGCGTGCAGTGCGGCAACGCGCAACCGGGTGGCCTGCTCGAGACCAGCTTCGGTGAACAGCATGCGCTGCGCGAACTCGCCGAACTTGCCCTGCGCCTTCGCGCGCAATTTGGATTGAGTGAGGACGGCTGCGACGAGCCCAGGGGAGTGCCCTGCCTTGCGCAGGTCGGCGACCAGGCGTACGACATCTGCGCTGGATTCGAAGGGGGGAAGTGAGTCAAGAAGACGCAGGCCCTCTGGTGATAACAGCTCGACGAGCTCTGAGCGATCCATTACGTCACGGTAGCACCGATGTCGGTGCCGTCATTGTCTGGCACTCACATTGCGTGAGTGCCAGATGCGCCCTAAACTCGAATTAGCACTCTCGACGTGAGTCTGCCAACCCTTATGTCTTAGTTAAGAAAGAGGTCAACCGTGTCGGTCTCCATCAAGCCGCTCGAGGATCGCATCGTCATCAAGCAGGTCGAGGCAGAGCAGACTACTGCTTCAGGTCTTGTCATTCCTGACACTGCCAAGGAGAAGCCCCAGGAGGGTGAAGTCGTTGCAGTAGGCCCCGGCCGCATTGACGACAACGGCAACCGCATCCCGCTCGACGTCGCTGTCGGCGACAAGGTCATCTATTCCAAGTACGGCGGAACCGAGGTCAAGTTCGGTGGGGAAGACCTGCTGGTCCTCTCGGCACGCGACGTCCTCGCAGTGGTCGTTCGATAGTTTCTCGCTTTTCTCGTCGGGCCCCTGATGCACAGCATCGGGGGCCCGACTTTTTTGTGCGCGGCAGGCGAATCGCCGACCCTAGGATTGACAGATGTCCGCAGACCCCCTCAAAACCCCTGCCGCTCCCTCCGCCGCACTCGCCGCCGCCGGCCGACCGGCCAGGAGTGAGCAGAGCAAGGGGCTGACCTATGCGGTCTCTGCGTATGCGTTGTGGGGCCTGCTGCCGCTGTACTTCCTGCTGCTCGTGCCGACAGGTGCCTTCGAGATCGTCGCGTGGCGCGTGCTGTTCTCGCTCGTCTTCTGTGCGCTGCTGATCACAGTCACGCGCAAGTGGGGAGCTCTCACCGCGGTGTTCGCGAAGCCGCGGGTCGTGTGGACGATGGGGCTGGCCGGTGCTCTTATCTATGTCAACTGGCAGACCTACGTCTTCGCTGCGGTCAGCGGGCACGTCCTTGAGGCCGCGCTCGGCTATTTCATCAACCCGATCGTCACGATCTTCCTCGGCGTCATCGTGCTCAGGGAGCGCCTGCGCGTGGTGCAGTGGATCGCGGTGGGAATCAGCGTGATCGCCGTCGGCGTTCTCACCGTCGGCTACGGCTCCGTGCCCTGGATATCCCTGATCCTCGCCTTCTCCTTCGGCTCGTACGGCCTGATCAAGAAGCGCGTCGGCAACGACGTGGATGCCGTGACGGGCCTCACGCTGGAGACCGCGTGGCTCGCTCCGATCGCCATCATCCAGCTCATCGTCGTCGCCGCGCTGTCTGGGTTGACCATCGGCACCATCTCTCCATGGCACACGATGGGACTGCTTGCGGCGGGCGTCGCGACAGCGGTTCCGCTCCTCTTCTTCGCAGCGGCGGCCAGCCGACTGCCGCTCACCTTCCTGGGCTTGACCCAGTACATCGCTCCCGTGCTGCAGTTCCTGGTTGGGGTGTTCGTGCTGGGAGAAGAGATGCCGCCAGAACGGCTCATCGGTTTCGCTCTGGTCTGGGTCGCGTTGATTGTGCTGACGATCGACATGATCGTCTCCGGTCGCGCGCCGCGGCGCGTATCGCTCGAACCGGTCTAAGCGGCCGATACGCTCTGGATGCACCAGCCACCGAAAGGACCATGATGCTTCGCCGCACCGTTGCCGCCCTCCTGGGTCTTGCCGTCGTCATTCCGCTGGCTGTGACCGCCTGCTCGTCAGAGCCGTTGGCGCCGACGCCAACGCCGACGAGTGCGACCGCCAGGGTCGTTCCATCCGGCGACGGCGTGCTCCGCATCGGAACGCTCTTCCCGATGACGGGCGACGCCGCCGGATCCGGCGCCGCGCAGGTCGCGGGAGCCCAGCTGGCCGCCCGTGAAATCGCTGAGCAGGGCGGGGTGCGCGGGCAACCGCTCGAGATCATCCACCGCAATTCGGCCGGGGATCTCGTGACCGCGCTGGCCGACCTTGTCGCGCGCGGCGTCGACGTGCTGGTGTGGGATGTGACACGAGAGTTGCCTGCCGATGTGGCGTCATCCGCTCGCTCGTCAGGTATGGCCGTCATCTCACTGTATGACCTCGTGAATGGTGGCACTGCGCTTGCGGCCAGCGGCGAGTTCGGGATCCGACTGAACAGCGCCGATCCGGGGCTCGCGGAGACGACCGGAGGGTCCGAAGCCTACGACGCTGTCGTGGTGAGCGCCCTGGCTGCCGTGGTCAGCGACGACGATGGCGGCGCATCCGTTGCAGCTGGACTGCGACAGGTGGCCTCAGGAGAGGTTGACTGCGCGTCGTGGGGGGAATGCCTGAGCATTTTGGCCGACGACCAGCACATCAGCTACGGCGGCGCGAGCGGGACGCTCACAGCTCTCACGCAATAAATACTCGCTCAGATCACAAATCGTAACGATTTGGGTCGGTTTACACGGTTGTTACATCGTTGTCTTGTTTCAGGTGCTTCCTGTCAATACTGTGACAGGACGGTAGCTAGTTGGCTGCTGTGTTCTCTTTAGTATCCCTAGCCCCAAGGAGCAACATGAGCGTATTCGCGAAGGCCTCGGCCTCCCGCTCAGTACGGGCAGTAGTCACTGGTATCGCCATGGTCGGCGTCAGCGCACTCCTGCTCACTGGATGCAGCAACAGCACGGCCGAGACACCCGGCGAGACCGCTTCGCCCGCCGCGAGCGGTGACGCGCAGCCGATCACAGCCGGCGACCGCGATCTCGCACTGAAGATCGGCACGATTCTTCCCCAGAGTGGCGCTCTCGCGTTCCTCGGCCCGCCCGAAGAAGCCGGTGTCAACCTGGCCGTTCAGGAAATCAACGAGGCAGGCCTCGGCATCGACATCGAAGCCATCCTGCGTGACTCCGGTGACACCACCACAGACACAGCAACTGTCTCGGTCACCGACCTGCTGTCGCAGAAGGTTTCGGCGATTGTCGGAGCAGCATCGTCCGGCGTCTCCAAGACCGTCATCGACACCATCACCGGTGCCGGCGTCGTGCAGTTCTCGCCGGCTAACACCTCGGCAGACTTCACCGACTACCCCGACAACGGCCTGTTCTGGCGTACGGCTCCCTCCGACGTGTTGCAGGGTGAAGTACTCGGTAACCTGATCGCTGAAGACGGAAACTCCACCCTCGGCCTCATCGTGCTGAACGACTCCTACGGAACCGGCCTCGCCGAGTCCGTTACCGCAGCATTTGAAGGCGCCGGCGGCAAGGTTGTCGCTCAGTCGCTCTTCAACGAAGGTGACTCCAACTTCGCATCGCAGATCTCTGAAGTGACGGCGGCCAACCCCGATGCGATCGCACTGATCACGTTCGACCAGGCCAAGGTCATCACCCCGGCCCTGGTCGGATCCGGATTCGCCGGCGACAAGCTCTACTTCGTCGACGGAAACCTGGCCGACTACAGCGCTGACTTCCCCGCTGGCCTCATCGCCGGCTCGAAGGGCACGCTGCCCGGACTCGACACCGCAACGCTCGGTGACTTCACCGAGCGCCTGCTGGCCATCGACCCGACGCTCACCGACTTCAGCTACGCAGCTGAGTCGTACGACGCCGTCATCCTCATCGCGCTCGCTGCATACGCTGGGAACGACACCGACGGTGTGTCTATCGGCAAGTACCTCCGCCAGGTCTCCGGCGGAACCGGTGAAGGCACCAAGGTCACCGACTTCGCAGCAGCAGTTGACCTGCTGAAGAAGGGCGAGCAGATCGACTACGACGGTTACTCCGGCCCGATCACGTTCGACGAGAACGGCGACCCGACCGAAGCAACGATCGGTATCTTCCAGTTCAACCCAGACAACACGTACAGCCGCATCAACTAGGCAGCAACGCATGTAGGAAGGCCCCGGCTTCGGCCGGGGCCTTTCGTCGTGTGTGGGGAGAGGCGTGTGTGGGGAGAGGCGTGTGCGGGGGGAGGCGTGTGCGGGGGGAGGCGACAGCGTGCTTCCGCTCGCGTACCCGTGGCGCTCGCACCGTTGGTCGAGGAGGCCGTTCACGGCCGTCTCGAGACCCAGCGAGGGTCTCTTGGGCGAATGGCCATCGTGGCCGTCAACGGGCTACAACGCCTCTGGCCTGCGCTCTATCGCGCGCCAGGATGTGTCTGCCGTTCCACGTGGGGGAGCGATGGACGGCTGTGGACGCCGGAGGACGTCGCTCGTTCGACGTGGGGGAGCGCAGCGGGCACATGCAAACGTTGCCCCGCGCTCTGGGCGAGCGCGGGGCAACGGATGACGATGGTGGCGGTGGTTAGTCCTGGCCGAGGGTACCGAGGTAGAGGCCGATGACCTTCGGGTCCCGCAACAGTTCGCGGCCGGTACCCGTGTAGGCGTCCGTACCCTGGTCGAGTACGTAGCCACGGTCACAGATCTGCAGGCAGCGCCTGGCGTTCTGCTCGACCATGATCGTGGTGACACCGGCCTTGTTGATCTCCTTGACGCGCAGGAAAGCCTCGTCCTGGCGCACGGGGGAGAGTCCGGCAGACGGCTCATCAAGCAGCAGCACGTGCGGACCCATCATCAGTGCACGGGACATCGCGACCATCTGGCGTTCACCGCCAGAGAGTGACCCTGCCCGCTGGCCGAGGCGCTTGCTGAGCTCTGGGAAGATCTCGGTCACGAACTCCAGTCGTTCCGCCAGGCCCTTCGGCTTCTGGAACATTCCCATTTCCAGGTTCTCCTGGATGGTCAGGGTGGGGAACACGTTGTTCGTCTGCGGCACGAAGCCGACACCCTTGGCCACGAGCTTGTTGGCCTTCAGGTTCGTGATCTTCTCGCCGCGGAGCATGATGTCGCCTTCGCGCACCTTGACCTGGCCGAAGATCGACTTCAGCAGCGTCGACTTGCCGGCGCCGTTCGGGCCGATGATGCCGATCAGTTCACCGTCGTATGCCGTGAGGGAACAGTCATTCAGGATGTTCACGCCGGGCAGGTACCCGGCGGTGATGGCCTGCACGTCGACGACGGGCACGCGTGTCTCAATAGGGGCGTCGGCGATCACCGGGTTAGAGAGTGTCATCGAGCAGCTCCTTAATTGCTTCAACGTGCTCTGGCTCGTCTGTGCCGAGGTCTTCATCGTGGTGCTGCCCGAGGTAGGCATCGATCACGGCCGGGTTCTGCATGACCGTGTGCGGGTCGCCCTCTGCGACGACACGTCCCTCAGCCATGACGACGACCCAGTCAGCGATGTGACGGACCATGTGCATGTCGTGCTCAACGAACAGCACGCTCATTCCCTGGGCCTTCAAATTCAGGATGTGATCGAGCAGCGACTGCGTGAGCGCCGGGTTCACGCCGGCCATCGGCTCATCGAGCATTACGAGCGTCGGGTCGCTCATGAGCGCCCTGGCCATTTCGAGGAGCTTGCGCTGGCCGCCGGAGAGGCTGGCGGCGTAGTCGTCCTTCTTGGTGTCGAGCTTGAACCGGGCGAGGAGCTCTATGGCCTTCTCCCTGTTTGCGGCCTCCTGCTGACGCCATAGGAACGGAAGTATTGCTCGGAAGAAGTTCTCGCCGATCTGCGCCTTCGCCCCAAGTAGCATGTTGTCCATGACAGTGAGCAGGCCGAGTGCCTTGGTCAGCTGGAAGGTACGGATCTGACCCATGCGGGCCACCTTGTAGGCTGGGACGCCGTGTAGCGGACGCCCTTCGAAGTCCCAGGTGCCGGTATCGGGCTTGTCGAAGCCGGTGAGCAGGTTGAACAGCGTGGTCTTGCCGGCACCGTTCGGACCGATCAACGCGGTGATCGCGCCGCGCGGGATTTCGAGGTGGGCGACATCCACTGCCTTCAATCCGCCGAAGGTGCGACTCACGTTGTCGGCTACGACGATGGGGTCGCGCTTCTTGCAGCCGGGGACGGCCTCGCCGATGTGCAGGTCGACAGACTTGACCGGCTTTTGCGTGGGAATCGTGTCACTTGACAAAGGCCAACTCCTTCTTGTTTCCGAAGATGCCTTGCGGCCTGAACACCACGATCAACATGATCGCGACTCCAACCAGGATGAAGCGCAACTGGCCAGCCTGGATGCTCGACATGAACGGCAGCCAGCCGGCCTCGACGGCCCTGGCGATGAAGCCGGAGAAGAATGACAGCAACACCCAGAAGATCATCGACCCGATGACGGGCCCCAGGATCGTTGCAGCCCCACCGAGGAGCAGGATCGCGTAGACGAAGAAGGTCAGCGACGTCTGGTAGTTCGACGGCACAACGGCGCGCGGCAGGATGAAGATCATTCCCGCGATGGTGCCGAAGACGCCACCGAGAATGAGCGACTGCATCTTGTACGAGTAGACGTTCTTGCCGAGGGCCCTGACAGCGTCCTCGTCTTCACGAATTCCCTTGATCACGCGGCCCCACGGGCTGCGCATCAGCTGCCAGGTGAACAGGCAGGCCAGGACGACGATGGTCCAGGCCACAATCCGCAGCCACAGGTCGTAGGCATTGAACGTGAACGGTCCGAATCCGTACGTGCCTTCCGGAATCGGGTTCAGCGCCGCGAACCCGCCCTTGTAGCCGCTCAGGCCGTTGGCCGAACCAGTGACCGCAATGAAGGTGTTCGTCGTGAACAGCAACCGCACGATCTCTGCGGCGGCAATCGTGACGATCGCGAGATAGTCAGCCCGCAACCGAAGCGTCGGAATGCCGAGAATCAAGGCAAAGATGACGGATGCCCCGATGCCCACAAGCACGGCTCCCCACACGGGGAAACCAAACGTGAGAATCGAGATGGCGTAGCCATATGCACCGAGTGCCATGAACCCGGCCTGGCCGAAGTTCAGCAGTCCGGTGTACCCGAAGTGCACGGCGAGCCCCAGTGCGGCAAGGGCGTAAGCCGCGGTGGTCGGGCTGATCAGCTCGACGGCCGCGTTGTTGAAAATTGCTCCCCAGTCCATCGGATGCCCCTCTAGCCAATTCTCTCTTTGCGACCCAGGATTCCCTGCGGCCGAAGCAGCAGGACCAGGATCAAGACGACAAGTGCGCCGACGTACTTCAGGTCGGAGGGAAGCCACAGCGTCGACAGCTCAACGAAGAGGCCAACGATGATCGATCCGATCAGGGCGCCGAATGCCGTGCCGAGCCCGCCAAGTGTTGTCGCGGCGAACACCAGCAGCAGGATCTGGAAGCCCATGTCCCAGCTGACGCCTGGGCGGAAGTACGCCCAGAGCACGCCGCTCAGGCCGGCAAGCGAACCGCCGAGAATCCAGACGATGCGGATGACACGGTCTACGTCGATTCCACTGGCTGAGGCCAGACTCGGGTTGTCGGACACCGCACGAGTCGCCTTGCCGATGCGGGTGCGCAACAGGAAGTAGGAGACGGCGAGCAGAACGACGATGCTGATGGCCATGCTCGCGATGTCGATCGGCGAGAGCCTGACAGGGCCTAGCTGCAGGTCGGCGAGTCCCGACCCTGGCAGCTGCTGCGTTGCGCCACCGTAGTAGAACTGGAACAGATAGCGCAGCGCCAGCGAGAGGCCGATGCTCACGATCATCAGCGGGATCAAACCCACGCCCCTCTTCCGAAGGGGCCGCCACAATGCGGCATCCATGCCCCAGCCCAGCACGCCGCTCAGGATGATGGCCATGATGATCGCCAGCCAGATCGGCCAACCGATGTTGACGCTGAACGTCAACGCCATCAGTGCGCCGAAGGTGATCATCTCGGCGTGCGCGAAGTTGCTGAGTCCTGTGGTGCCGAAGATCAGCGACAGGCCGATGGCAGCCAGCGCGAGCAGGAGGCCGAAGTTCAGGCCGTTGACCAGGCGGTTGAGGAACTGGTCGAAGAAGCTGACAGTAGTTCTGACGCCTTCTCCGAGAAAGAAGTTCACCGACTTCGTCTTGGTGAGGCCGAACTCAGCTTCGATGCTGCTGCCGCCCTTGGCCACAACAACACCGTCCGGCAGGGTGTCCTCGTCGAGGGTCACCGTGTATGTGGCCTTCTCAGGGACGCCAACCGCCCACTTGCCATCGTCGCCGGTTTTCACCTCAGACTTGAAGTCGCCGTCGGTCACGGTGATGAGCACGCCATCGATGGGGTCGCCGTCGAACTGGACGTTTCCCGCGATGAGATAGTCGTATTCGTCTGTACCGATCGAATCGGCGTGTGCCGGAGCGACGGAGAGCATGGACAGGGTCAGGGCTGCGAACAGAACACCCAGAAGCAGCACAACTGCTCTGGGCGAGAATCTGCGAGCCGTATGAATGAACTTCACCGCACCTCCATGGGGGCGCCCGCATGAACACTTCCGAGCGGGCCCCGGGTATCACCTGCCGACATCGATGTTGACAGTACGTGCCGATTATGTCGCAAATGTTTCGGCGGTGAGTACAGGAAGATACCGGCCTGCCCACATCGTGACATAAGCGGAATATGTGGCGCGGGCCGTGAACTGTCAAATCAGTTGCGCCAGAGAGCGGTTTCACGGCGATTTACGCTGCACGCCGCCGACGTTTCGATGGGATGTATCGATTGGTCTGAGGCGGAATGTTCTGCCCGTTATTTCGCTTAACATTGAAGGACCGGCTCTGCTCCATGGGCCGGCACACACCACACTTAATGCGCATATGCAAAGGGGACACATGGATCAGCCAGATCCGTTCGGTTTCACCGGGCTCACCTACGACGACGTCTTGCTCCTTCCAGGACACACGGACGTCATCCCGAGCGAGGCGGAGACCACGTCGCGACTTACGCGACGGATCAATGTGGCTACGCCCCTGCTCTCCAGTGCCATGGATACCGTGACCGAAACGCGCATGGCGATCGCCATGGCGCGTGAAGGCGGCCTCGGCATCCTGCACCGCAACCTGTCGATTGATGACCAGGCCGAGCAGGTCGACCTCGTCAAGCGCAATGAGTCGGGCATGATCACCAACCCGGTCACGACGACTCCCGACGCCACTGTCGCCGAAGTGGACGCCCTGTGCGGCCAGTTCCGCATCAGCGGGCTTCCGGTCGTTGATTCCAAGGGAATCCTGGTCGGCATCATCACCAACCGTGACATGCGCTTCGTCTCTGACACGAAAAAGCACACCACCCTGGTGCGCGAGGTTATGACCACCTCACCGCTGATCACCGGCAAGGTCGGCATGGCGCCGCTCGATGCTGTGGCGATTTTCGCCAAGCACAAGATCGAGAAGCTGCCGCTGATCGACGAGTCGGGCAAGCTGACCGGCCTCATCACGGTGAAGGACTTCGACAAGTCAGAGGAGTTCCCGAACGCCACGAAGGATGACGGCGGACGCCTGCGCGTCGGAGCAGCCATCGGTTTCTTCGGCGACGCGTGGCAGCGCGCCTCCTCATTGCTCGACGCCGGAGTCGACGTGCTCGTCGTCGACACCGCCAACGGCGACAGTGCCGGTGTGCTCGACATCATCCGCAAGCTCAAGTCAGACCCTGCATTCGCCGGTGTTGACGTGATCGGTGGAAACGTTGCGACCCGTTCGGGCGCCCAGGCCCTCATTGAGGCCGGCGCAGACGCAATCAAGGTCGGCGTCGGACCCGGTTCCATCTGCACCACGCGCATCGTCGCCGGTGTGGGCGTTCCGCAGATCACCGCCGTCTACCAGGCGTCGCTTGCGGCACGCGAGGCCGGCATCCCGGTCATCGCCGATGGCGGACTGCAGTACTCCGGTGACATCGCCAAGGCGCTCGTCGCCGGTGCAGACACCGTCATGCTCGGTTCGCTGCTGGCAGGAACAGACGAAAGCCCCGGCGAACTCGTCTTCGTGAACGGCAAGCAGTTCAAGGCGTACCGCGGCATGGGCTCGCTTGGCGCGCTGCAGACCCGCGGCAACAAGACCTCGTACTCGAAGGACCGCTACTTCCAGTCGGACGTTCCCACCGACGACAAGCTGATTCCAGAGGGCATCGAAGGCCAGGTTCCGTACCGCGGACCGGTCTCCGCTGTCGCGTACCAGCTGATCGGCGGACTCCGCCAGTCGATGTTCTACGTGGGCGCTCGCACCATCGAAGAACTGAAGAACAAGGGTAAGTTCGTTCGGATCACACCGGCTGGGCTGAAGGAATCGCACCCGCACGACGTGCAGATCGTAGTTGAGGCGCCCAACTACCGCAGGTAGTCAATACGCCGATACTGACGGGGTGGAATCGCTGGGCGATTCCACCCCGTTTCGTTTAAGCCACCGCTAAACCACTGCGGCCAGCCGTGACACAGCCTCGGTGAGAACGTCCGTCGAACAGGCGAAGTTCAAGCGCGCGAAGCCTGCTCCCTGCCTGCCGAACATGGGCCCTGAGTGCAGTGCGACCTTCGCCCGCTCCAGGGCGACGGCTGCAGGGTCGTCGCCCCAGCCGAGCACGCGGAAGTCGAGCCAAGCCAGATAGCTGGCGCGCGGCGGCGTGTGCTCGACGCCCGGCAGCTGCAGGGCGAGAAGCTGTGACAGCAGATTTCTGTTGGTCTCGATGGCCGCGATCACCCCATCCAGCCACGGTTCGCCCTCTGTGTACGCGGCAACGCTGGCGATAAGACCGAACTGGCTCGTTCGCCACTCCACCTCGTCCGGCATCCCGGCCACCACGGCGCGCATCTGTGAGGAAGCGGTGACCATGAGCGCGCACTTCAACCCCGCCAGGTTCCAGGCCTTGCTCGCCGACGTCAGGCAGATGCCGTGTTCAGTGGCCTCAGGCGACACCGTGAGGAAGGGCGTGAATATGCCATCGGAGTGCGTGAGTGGCCCGTGCACCTCATCGCTGATAACGGTGACGCCGTACCGTGCGGCCAGGTCGGCAACCGCAACCAGGTCTTCGACGGTGTGCGGATGCCCGATGGGGTTGTGCGGATTGCACAACAGATAGGTGCGGGCGCCAGCGGCGAACGCGCGCTCAAGTCCTCCGAGGTCGAGTGCCCAGCCGCCGAGGCCGTCCAACAGCGGTACCTCGACAATGGTCCCGCCCGCCTCTGGAATCAGGTCAAAGAACGGCGGGTAGACCGGAGGGTTGATGACGACGCCGTCGCCGGGGGAGATCACCCGGCGGATTGTCTCGACGATCGCCACACTGACATCCGTTGTACTGGTCACGTGGCCGGGATCGACGGACCATCCCCAGCGCCGGAGCGCAAAGCCCGCGAACGCCTCGGCGAGCGGATTGTCTGGCGCCACGTATCCGGTATCACTCCGGCGCACCGCGGCAATGAGCGCGTCGCCGATCACCGGGGCGAGCGGATAGTCCATTTCGGCGACGAACAGTGGAAGGACGTCAGTGTCGTAGTTCCGCCATTTCAGGCTGGTGCGTTCGCGGAGCAACAGGAGGGGATCGGCGGTGACATCCATAGCATCAGGATGCCGCAATCGCCCGGCGCGGTCGAGGGGCGGAATGGGCTGGCTGTGGCACCTAGAATGGACGGGTGAGTATGGAGATTGAAATCGGCCGCTCCAAGCGCGCTCGTCGTGTGTACGCCTTCGATGACATTGCGATTGTTCCCAGTCGTCGAACCAGAGACCCAGAAGATGTATCGGTCAGCTGGGGGATTGACGCCTACCAGTTCGATATCCCCTTCATTGCGGCTCCCATGGATTCCGTGGTGTCCCCGCAGACGGCGATCATGATGGGCCAGCTCGGCGGACTTGGCGTTCTCGACCTCGAGGGCCTCTGGACCCGGTACGAGAACCCCGAAAGCCTCCTCGCGGAGATTCGTACGCTGCCAGCCAACAAGGCGACAGCGCGCATGCAGGAGATCTACTCAGAGCCGATCAAGCCTGAACTCGTCACCCAGCGCCTGGCCGAGATTCGTGCCGCAGGCGTCACCGTTGCCGGAGCACTCTCCCCGCAGCGCACCCAGGAACTGTACGAGACCGTCGTCGCCGCCGGTGTCGACCTCTTCGTCATCCGTGGCACCACCGTTTCTGCCGAGCACGTCTCGAAGACCCAGGAACCGCTGAACCTCAAGAAGTTCATCTACGAACTCGACGTTCCCGTCATCGTCGGCGGCGCATCCACATACACCGCTGCCCTGCACCTGATGCGCACCGGTGCCGCCGGCGTTCTCGTCGGTTTCGGCGGGGGAGCCGCATCCACCACACGCGCCACCCTCGGTATCCACGCTCCCATGGCCACGGCCGTAGCGGATGTCGCCGGCGCTCGTCGCGACTACATGGACGAGTCGGGCGGACGTTACGTACACGTCATCGCCGACGGCGGCCTCGGAACGTCGGGCGACATCGTCAAGGCCATCGCCTGCGGTGCAGACGCCGTGATGCTCGGATCGACGCTGGCGCGCGCAACGGATGCTCCAGGCGGCGGATACCACTGGGGTGCTGAGGCGCACCACTCGCAGCTGCCCCGTGGCAAGCGCGTCGAGGTCGGCAGCGTTGCCCCGCTTGAAGAGATCCTGTACGGCCCCGCCCCCGTCGCAGACGGCACCGCCAACCTGGTCGGCGCACTCCGTCGGTCGATGGCGACGACCGGTTACTCAGACCTGAAGGAATTCCAGCGCGTCGAAGTAGTTGTAGCGCCGTACCAAGTGAACTAGCGTCGATGTAAGTACCACCACCTTTCAGGATGGGAGTCAGCATGGGCACGCTTAATTCGGTGACACGGTCGGCAAAACTGGGGCCTGAAGAGCGCGAGGCCGCGCTGGCCAGGCTCAAGGAAAAAGAGCTGGACATCCTGGTGGTTGGTGGTGGCATCGTCGGTGCCGGCGCAGCCATGGATGCTGTCACGCGCGGATTGAGCGTCGGAATCCTGGAAGCGCGGGACTGGGCATCCGGCACGTCGAGCCGGTCATCCAAATTGGTGCATGGCGGCATCCGCTACCTGGAACAGCTCGACTTTCGGCTGGTGCGTGAAGCGCTGATTGAACGCGGACTGCTGTTGCAGGTGCTCGCGCCGCACCTCGTGAAGCCCGTGCGCTTCCTGTACCCGCTGAAGAAGCGGGTTACGGAACGGGTCTACGTGGGCGCTGGCATGCTGCTCTACGACATCTTCAGCTACACGGGCGGGCGCTCCCCAGGGGTGCCGCACCACCGCCACCTGTCGAAGCGACAGGTGCAGCGGCTCATGCCGAGCCTGTCCAACGATGCGCTGGTCGGCGGCATCACCTACTACGACGCCCAGGTCGACGATGCGCGCTTTGTGGCGTCGCTGGTGCGAACCGCTTCGTTCTATGGCGCCCACGCCATGAGCCGGGTGCGCGTCGAGGGCTTTATCAAGGTCGGCGAGCGGGTGGTCGGCGTGCAGGCGCATGACCTGCAGACCGGCGAACGGTTCGAGGTTCGCGCCAAGCAGGTCGTCAACGCCACCGGCGTCTGGACGGACGACACCCAGCGGATGGTCGGCGAACGCGGCACGTTCAAGGTGCGTGCGTCGAAGGGCATCCACCTCGTGGTGCCGCGTGACAGGTTCCAGTCGGCCATGGGGTTGCTGCTTCGCACCGAGAAGAGCGTGCTGTTCGTGATTCCGTGGGGTCGGCACTGGCTGATCGGCACCACAGACACTGACTGGCACCTCGACAAGGCGCATCCGGCGGCCACGGCTGCCGATATCGACTACCTGCTCGAACACGTGAACTCTGTGCTCACGGTGCCGCTGACCCGCGAAGACGTTGAAGGCGTGTACGCCGGGCTTCGACCGCTGCTGGCCGGCGAGTCAGACCAGACGTCGAAGCTGTCGCGAGAGCACCTGGTCGGGCATTCTGTGCCTGGGCTCGTCGTCATCGCCGGCGGCAAGTGGACCACATACCGGGTGATGGCGAAGGACGCGATCGACGCTGCTGTCGACGCGCTCGACGGGAAGATCCCGGAGTCGACGACGGAGACGATTCCGTTGCTTGGCGCAGAGGGTTACCAGGCGGCGTGGAACAAGCGCGGCAAGATTGCTCGCGCGTTCGGACTGCACCCTGCCCGCGTCGAACACCTGCTCAACCGCTACGGCACGCTGACGGATGAGATCCTCGATCTGATTCGGGACGACCCGTCCCTGGCGGATCCGCTGCCGGGCGCCGACGACTACGTGGGCGCGGAAATTGTGTACGCGGCCACGCACGAGGGCGCCCTGCACCTGGAGGATGCGCTGGCCAGGCGCACGCGCATCTCCATCGAGGCGTGGGACCGCGGTGTGTCGGCTGCCCCCGTTGCTGCCAGGCTCATGGCTGAAGCACTCGGCTGGGACAAGGAGCGGGAAGAACGCGAAGTGGCGGTCTACCTGAAACGGGTTGCGGCGGAGCGTGGATCGCAGGAGCAGCCTGATGACGCATCCGCTGATCGGGTTCGCCTGGAGGCCCCGGACATCGTCACGCAGTCTTAGGACCGGTACCTGCAGTCGCTATCCAGGGCTCACTTGGCCTTGGCTGCGGCCTTCATTGCCTTCTTCGTTTCGCGCACAGTGGCCAGCGATTCAGGGTCGACGATGTCGGCTACTGACCGGTGGCTGCCGGTCTCCCCGTATGCCCCTGCGGCGTCCTGCCATCCGCTGCCCGTGAAGCCATACTGTTTGCCGAGCAGGGCCACGAAGATTTTGGCCTTCTGGTCGCCGAACCCCGGCAACGCTTTCAGGCGCTTGAACACCTCTGCGCCGTTCGGCTCGTCGCGGGTCCAGAGAGCGGATGCGTCGCCGTCCCAGTCATCGACGATCGCCTGGCACAGGGCCTGCACGCGTCCGGCCATGCTGGCGGGGTAGCGGTGCACGGCAGGCGGCTGGCGGAAGAGCTCGGCGAACGCATCGGCGTCCTGGTGTGCGATGGTGGCTGCGTCAAGGGATCCCAGCCGCTCCTTGATCTTCAGCGGGCCGGAGAACGCGGTCTCCATTGCGATCTGCTGGTCGAGGAGCATGCCGATCAGCAGTGCAAGCGGATCGGTCGACAGCAGCTGGTCAGCAGCGGCGTCTCCGGTGATATGCAGGTTTCCAGTCATGGCTTCATCTTCGCAGCGATCGGCAGCGACGCACAGGGGCCGCGCCTGCCGGAGCACTCGCCAGCGACGCCGCTGGAGCACGGCCCGGCACTGGGCGATGACACAAAAACCCTCGGATACAATGGGTGAACCACCCTCTAGCCCCCAGGAGCCCAAACCATGGTTGACGTTCGGCGGGTCAAACTTCCCGGCGTAGGTGTGCTGCACACCTTCGTGACGGATGACGGGGGCAAGGTCGGCGTTATCGCCCACCGTTCCGGTCACAGCGATCTCATTACATTCGCGGATGACGAGGGCGGACCTGACGCCAGCAAGGTGTCATTGCGCCTCAGCGAGGACGAGGCGCACACGCTCGCCGAGCTGCTCGGCGGAACCCAGATCACCGAGTCGCTGACCGCGCTCGACCAGATCCCCGGCTTGTCCATCGACTGGTTCACCGTCGACTACGACGACCACATTGCCGGGCAGCCGCTCGGCAACCCAGCAGAGCGCGGCATCGCCGGTCTCACCGTGGTGGCCGTCGTTCGTGGCGAGTCCGCAAGCCCCGCGCCCGCCGCCGACTTCAAGGTGTTCCCTGGTGACACCCTTGTCGTCGCAGGGTCGCCCGAAAAAGTTGCGAAGGCCTTCGCGTTCTTCCGTAAAGGTGAAGTCAAAGCGAAGTCCGTCGACGCTCCGCCAGGGGGCTGAGTATGCACCTCGGCGAAGACCTCATCACCCTCGGCGTCCTCCTGGTTGTCGCCTATGTCCTAGGACGCCTCGGCAAACTCGTCGGGTTGCCGTCGATCCCGATCTACATGGTCGTTGGATTGCTCGCGAGCCCGTACACCGGCTGGTTCCCGCTCGACTTCCACGCGGCGGACATCGAACTCATTGCTGTGTTCGGCCTGATCCTGCTCCTCTTCAGCCTTGGCCTCGAGTTCGACCAGGAAGAGTTCTTCAATAACGCCGGAAAACTCCTGATATCGGGCGGCACCTACGTGCTGCTGAACATGGGACTTGGCTTCGCGTTCGGCATGATGGTCGGCTGGGGAACAAGAGAAGCCCTGGTCATTGCCGGTATGACCGGCACATCGTCGAGCGCCATCATCACCAAACTCCTCATTGAGTTGCGCAGGCTGGCCAACAAAGAGACGCCGATGATCCTCGGGGTCACGGTCGTCGGCGACATCTTCATCGCCATCTACCTCTCCATCGTCTCCGTCGTGCTGAGGGGAGAGACCGAGGTGTGGCCGATCGTGCTGCAACTCACCATCGCATTCCTCTTCCTCGTCGTCATGTTCTCCCTGGCGAGGTGGGGCGGGAAAGTGGTGTCGCGACTGGTGCGCACCAAGGACGATGAGCTGTTCACCATCCTCTTCTTCGGCCTCGCGGTGCTCTTCGCCGGCATCGGAGAGATCATCGGGGTGACGGATGCCATCGGCGCGTTCCTCATCGGCGTCGTGCTCGGCGCGAGCAGCTACCGGGCAAAGATCGAACGCGTCGCTGTGCCACTGCGCGACGTCTTCGCGGCCTTCTTCTTCCTGAACTTCGGATTGGCCCTGCACATCGACGAATTCGGTTCCGTCATCGGTGTGGTGCTGATCGCCGTCGTTATGACCTTTGCGCTGAATCTGGTGTCGGGGGCGCTGTTGGCCGGCCTGCACAAGATGGGCCCGCCAGAAGCCATCAACGCCGCAGCCATCCTGGTGAATCGTGGGGAGTTCACGCTGATTCTGGCCACGCTCTCGGTGGGAGCTGGACTCAACCATCTGCTGCAACCGTTCGCCGGCCTCTACGTGCTGCTGATGGCCGTGCTCGGGCCGCTGTTCGCCTCGAACTCTGAAAAAATCGGTGCCCTGTTCCGTGGCGGGAAGCGTCGACCGCCGACGCCGCCGACTCGTGATCGCATGCGCGAGGAAGAAATCGCCCTCGTCGAAGCCGTGGGCAACTCGCGCGGCAAGGATTCGACAGAGCGGGCGGTAGCGCGCGTGGTCGAACAGGCCAAGAGCCAGACCGGCTACGGCTCTGCCGCAGCACGCACGCCAGCAGCTCGTACGCCAGCAGCTCGTATACCCCCAAGCGATGCGCCGTCACCAAGCGCATCAGCCCCCAAGACAGACCCGATGGCTGAGTTCATCACAGACAAACTCGCAGGCGACAAGCCGAAGCGAGACGAACGGACAACGGACTACTCGTGATCAAAATGATGTTGCGCCCACGCTGGGTGGGCGCTCTTCTCCTTGCCCTCGCGATCGCCGCAGCTTTCGCGCTGCTCGGTCAGTGGCAACTTGAGCGAGCGATGGCGTCGATCCAGGTGGAAGAGCGCGCGACAGAAGAGGTGCAGCCGCTGACCGACCTGGTGCAACCTGACGGTCCGACGCCCATCGCGGCAGAAGCCCAGATCGTGACGCTCTCCGGTCACTACATCGCCGGAGACGAGCAGCTCGTCGCAGAGGCGCACCAGGACGATGCACTCGGCTGGTGGGTCGTCAGCCGCTTCGTAACGGACGACGACGTGAACATCCCGATCGTGCGCGGCTGGGCCGCCACGGAGGAGAAGGCCCTGGCGGCAGCGGACGCACTGGCCAAGTCTGACCAGGATGGGGCATCCGTCACGGTCACCGGCCGATTCCTGTCGAGCAACGCGCCAGTGCTGCCCGAAAAGGGTGGCGATCCGTTCATCATGACGACCGTGTCTGTGGCCGCGCTCATCAACCTGTGGACCGACTTCACCGACCAGTCGGTGTACTTCGGCTACGTGCTCGACTCGACGGCCCCAGCAGGGCTCGAAACCGTGCATTCTCCGGCTCCGGAGAAGGAACTATCCGTGAACTGGCTGAATATTTTCTACGCCGTCGAATGGGCAGTTTTTGCCGGTTTTGCCGTGTTCCTCTGGTATCGACTCGTGAAGGACGCGCTGGAACGTGAAGAAGAGGAAGCCGAGGCCGCCGCCCTGGCAGCAGGCGAGGGCACACCTCCTCCACCCGGCACGTAAACTGGACTAATGCCTCTCGAACCAAAGCCCGCCGACCTTCTGAGGATTCCTGGCGCGCTCAAGCTGTACAAAGTTTCGTCCATCATCACCGGTGTCATGTTGCTGCTGCTCTGCGCCGAAATGATTGCCAAGTACGCATTCGGCTACGAACTCGAACTAGGCGGCCCGAACGGCTTCCTGGCCCTGGTCCCGAACGACACCGTCACCGCGGTCAACCTCAGCACCGGCATCCTGATGGCCCACGGTTGGTTCTACGTGCTCTACCTCTTCAGTGACTTCCACCTGTGGAGCTTGATGCGCTGGCCATTCTCTCGTTTTATCCTGATCGCTCTCGGCGGTATCGTGCCCACCCTGTCGTTCTTTGTTGAAGTGAAGGTCGCCAAGGATGTCACTGCTTACCTGGCCGCACGAGAGAGCATCGCTACCAATGCCGGAGTCACGGCAACAAATGTGGAGGCATAACAAGTAATGAGCGAGCAGACAAGCCCGCAGCCGAGCGAGCCGTCGACAACCCAGCGCCCCGTGCTGGTCGTTGACTTCGGCGCGCAGTACGCGCAGCTGATCGCACGGCGCGTGCGCGAGGCATCCGTTTATTCAGAGATCGTGCCGCATTCGGTGACCGCAGCGGAGGTCCGCGCGAAGAATCCGATCGGCATCGTGCTGAGTGGCGGCCCCTCCAGCGTGTACGCAGAAGGTGCGCCAACGTTCGACCCGGCGATCTTCGACCTCGACGTGCCGATTCTTGGCATTTGCTACGGCTTCCAGGTGATGGCAACGGCGCTCGGCGGCGAAGTCGCGCACACCGGCGCTCGCGAGTACGGCTCGACACCGGTCACCGTCACGGATGGTGGCAACGCCCTCCTGGCCGACCAGCCGAGCGACCAGACGGTGTGGATGAGCCACGGCGACTCTGTGTCGAAGGCTCCTGAAGGCTTCACCGTTCTGGCCTCGACCGCATCGACCCCCGTCGCAGCGTTCGCCAACGACGAGCGTCGCCTCTACGGCGTGCAGTGGCACCCAGAGGTGAAGCACTCAGAGCACGGCCAGCACGTTCTCGAGAACTTCCTGCACCGCGCCGCCGGCATCCCGGCAGACTGGAACAGCGGCAACGTCATCGCAGAGCAGGTAGCTCGCATCCAGGCACAGGTCGGCACCGGCAAGGTCATCTGTGGCCTGTCCGGTGGAGTCGACTCCGCCGTGGCCGCAGCCCTCGTGCACAAGGCAGTCGGCGACCAGCTCGTCTGCGTCTTCGTCGACCACGGTCTGCTCCGCCAGGATGAGCGCCGCCAGGTTGAGGAAGACTACGTCAAGGCAACCGGTGTGCGCCTCGTCACCGTCGATGCCCGTGAGCAGTTCATCACAGCCCTCGCCGGAGTCAGCGACCCGGAGCAGAAGCGCAAGATCATCGGCCGCGAGTTCATTCGCAGCTTCGAGAAGGCCCAGGCCGACCTCATCGCGGAATCAGCGGCAGACGGCGACCCGATCCGCTTCCTCGTGCAGGGCACCCTGTACCCGGATGTCGTCGAATCGGGCGGCGGAAGCGGCACCGCGAACATCAAGAGCCACCACAACGTTGGCGGCCTCCCAGAGGACCTGCAGTTCGAGCTCGTCGAGCCGCTGCGCACCTTGTTCAAGGACGAGGTTCGCGCAATCGGTTCTGAACTCGGCCTGCCAGACGTCATCGTGCAGCGCCAGCCGTTCCCCGGCCCAGGCCTCGGAATCCGCATCGTCGGCGAGGTCACCCAGGAACGTCTCGACCTGCTGCGTAAAGCGGATGCCATTGCTCGCGAAGAGCTGACAAACGCCGGCCTCGACCGCGAGATCTGGCAGTGCCCCGTCGTGCTGCTGGCCGACGTTCGCTCGGTGGGCGTTCAGGGCGACGGCCGTACATACGGTCACCCGATCGTGCTGCGCCCTGTCTCGTCTGAAGACGCGATGACCGCCGACTGGACCCGCCTGCCGTACGACGTGCTGGCGAAGATCTCGAACCGCATCACCAATGAGGTCGATGGGGTCAACCGCGTCGTGCTCGACGTCACGTCGAAGCCGCCGGGAACTATCGAATGGGAGTAGTGGAGGGCTTTTAGCTCTCCGCGGGGGAGCGGTGGCGTCGTCATCCGCTCCTCAGCTCAGACAATGACGAAGAAGGCCGGGCCACACCGGTTTGCAGATCGGGTTACGAACTGCAGGCACGTGGCCCGGCCTTCTTCGTCATAACTCGGCACCCCGCGGATGGCGACGCCACCGCTTCGCGATGAGCTCTGCGCGGAGAGCTGGGCGCGCGGAGAGTTGGGTGCGTGGGTCACGTTGAGCGCAATGAGTGCGTTGAGCGCGGTTGGCTGCGGCTGTTCCTTCATGCGTCGCAGGAATACCATGCGGGGCAATGGCCGCGGCCTCGCGGCTATCCCGGATAGAAAGGCACCGCTGTGACCAAACCTACGATCGTTCTCGTCCACGGAGCGTGGGCCGACGCGTCTAGTTGGAACGCCGTTGCAACCGAACTGCAGAACCAGGGCTTCACGGTCTTTGCTCCGCCGAACCTGTTGCGTGGTGTCGCCTCTGACGCCGCCTACATCGCGTCATTCCTCAGCCAACGCACGGTCGGCCCTGTGGTGCTCGTTGGCCACTCCTACGGCGGGTTCGTCATCACCAATGCCGCGGCCAACGGCGGAGACGTGCGTGCGCTCGTGTATGTGGATGCGTTCATCCCCGATGAAGGCGAGTTCGTCTTTCAAATCCTCGGCGGCTCCGGATCGGCGCTCGCCGTTCCCGATCCCACCACCGTCCTCGACGTTGTCGGGTATCCCGGCGCGCCAGAGGGCGACGCCGAAGCATTCCTCAAGCCCGCCACTGTGCATAACTCCTTCGCGCAAGACCTCGCAGAGGCAGACCGTAGCCTCATCGTCGCAACTCAGCGACCGATCACCCTCAGCGCCAACACGTCACCCTCTGCCGCACCCGCGTGGAAGACCATTCCCAGTTGGGCGGTAGTCGGCACCGAAGACAAGGTGATTCCGCCGGCAACCCAGCGCAGCATGGCAGAGCGCGCCGGAGCGACCATCACTGAAGTGGCGGCCTCGCACGTCTCAATGGTGTCGCAACCATCGGTCACCATCGACGCAATCCTCGCGGCCGTCGCCGCTGTGGGCGTGCCGGTTTAGCGCTGCGCTGCAGGTGCGCAGCTGCGCGGGAGCTGTACTACCCGCGCGGCTGCGTATGACCCGCGCAGGGCTCGCCGAGCGCATCTCACTGCTGGTGGCTTTCCTCACCCTCTGGGGAGAATGACGAAGGGCCGGTCTGTACCAGACCGGCCCTTCGGTAACGCTGTGCTGCGTGTTAGTCGCGCGCGATGGCGAACATGCGCAGGATCTCGAGGTACAGCCAGATGACGGTGACCATGATGCCGAAGGCGCCGCTCCAGCCGTACTTGCGGGGAGCGCGGTTCTTGACGCCGCGCTGGATGTAGTCGAAGTCGAGCACCAGCGAGTACGCGGCCATGATGACAACGAGCACACCCAGGATCAGGCCGAACGGAATGCCGAAGATCTCAAGGCTGCCGCGCAGGCCGAACGGGTTGTCGATGGCGCCGAATGCGCTGAGGCCGAAGTTGACCAGCGAGAACACCAGGTAGCCGACCATGGCGATCAGGAAGACCTTGGTGGCCTTCTTGGAGGCACGGATCTTGCCGCTCGCGAATAGTGCGAGCGTGACTCCGACGACCACGAGGGTGGCGAGCACAGCCTGGATCACGATGCCGTCGAAAGCCGCCTCGTAGATGGCGGAGATACCGCCGACGAAAACACCCTGGGCGGCCGAGTAGGCCAGGATGAGCGCCGGTGACGGTTCCTTCTTGAAGATGTTGACCATGGCAAGGACGAAGCCGATGATGCCGGCGACGATCATGATGCCGGGAGACGCGAAGATCCAGCCGAGGGCGGCGCCGGCGAGCAGCACCACGAAGGTGAGCGCCGACTTCACAACGGTGTCTTCAACCGTCATGCGGTCGGTGTCAGACGAATTCGCGGCCGGGCGGTTGTAGATGTCCTGCAGTTCCGCTGCAGACACCGTGGCCACCGTCGATGCCGACGAGGAGTTGAACGCGGGATTGCGCGAGAATGCGGGATTGTCGAGTGCCATGGTTTCCTCTGCTCACAAACAGCTGGGGTATGTACGCACCGTAGTCAGCGCGCACGACCAATCTACCTGAGAGTCCTTACAGATTTTCTGGGTATTCGCCGAATAGTTGCCAGCCACCAGCCGGCCCATGCTGCGGCGATCGTCACGAGTGAACCGAAGAGCAGCATGACCCAGCTGAGCGAATAGGAGTCGAGGGTGGCTTTGAACACGAAACTCGCCATGATCGGGAGTATCAGAGTGACGTAGCTCAGCAGCGGCCGATGCCGTACCAGCAGCCATCCGGCCAGGAGCACGGTGAATGCGCCGGCGAAGTCGGGGCCGGCCCGCAGCACGAGGCCGGCCAGCAGGCAGGGGAGCAGCACGATCAGTCGCCGCCAGAGCGCGCCTGGCATCACGAGCCAGCCGATGAGCTGCACGAACGGGCCGATACCGAGCAGCGCGAGCGTGTAGGAGCTCATCAGGTTGGAGAGGCCGACGCCGATGAGAATCAGGGACAGGCCCACCCAGAAGCGGACGCGACGCCTGTCCAGCACGGGCTGGACAGTAGTCGTGGGCTGGGTCGCGGTAGTCATTGCATCAATTCTGGCAGTCGCACGGATATCTTGGACTCATGCCCCGGCACCCACTCTCGCTTCCCCTCGTCATCGGCCACCGTGGCGCCCCCGGCTATCGCCCTGAGCACACCCGCGCCGCATACGACCTGGCATTCGCCCTCGGCGCAGACGCCGTTGAACCAGACCTGGTGGCGACCAAGGATGGTGTGCTGGTGATTCGGCACGAGAACGAGATCTCAGGCACAACGGATGTCGCCTCCCGGCCCGAATTCGCCGACCGACGTGCCACGAAGAGCATTGACGGTGTCACACAGACCGGCTGGTTCACCGAAGACTTCACCTGGGCAGAGCTCAGTACCCTCAGGGCCAGGGAACGCCTCCCCGCTGTCCGCCATTCCAGCGCGACGTTTGACGGGCTGTTCCCGTTGCTGAGGCTCCGCGACCTGTTCGATATCGTCGATGCCGCAGCGGAGTCGAGCGGGTTGTGGCGGGGAATCGTGGCGGAGATCAAGCACGCCACGTATTTCGACTCGATCGGGCTGCCCATCGACGAACTGTTCGTCGATGAGGTGCGGCGCGCAGGGTGGGACACCGGTGACGGACGGCTGATCGTGGAGAGCTTCGAACGCACGGTGCTCACAGCGATCGACGACCGCGGCATCACAGCCAAACGGATCTACCTGATCGAGGCATCCGGCGCCCCCTTCGACGAGGTCAGCGCGCGAGGTGGTGCCGCCGCCGACTACTCGGCATCGTTGACGAAGGAGGGGCTGTATTCCCTCGCCGGACAGGTCGACGGTGTCAGCGTGGACAAATCGCTCATCCTGCAGGAGGACGAAGAGCACACCGTGACGGGCGCTTCGGAGCTCGTCGACGACGCCCATGCCGCCGGCCTGGAAATCTACTGTTGGACGCTGCGCCCAGAGAACAAATATCTGGCGAAGTCATTCAGGCAGGGCACGGTGCGTGCGAACTTCGGCAACTGGCAGGGCGAGTTCCGCACCATCATGTCGACGGGCATCGACGGTGTATTCGCCGACTATCCCGACCTTGCTGTGACCGTGCGTGACGAGCTCGGGGAGTGAGCCGAATCGGGGGCTGCAGTCGCGTCCAGCGTCCTCGGCTGGCTGTCAGTGGCAGCGCCTAGAATTGAAGACGATATGACGACGCTCTCTAACCCTGACGAATCCACCGCAACGCAGGTCGTGGGCGCGCCCATCATCGTGGGCGAACAGGGGCGCGACTACAACGGGAGTTCGCTGCTCGACGGCCTGAACCCGCAACAGCTCGTGGCCGTGCAGTACCGCGGGCCAGCGCTGCTCATCATCGCTGGGGCCGGCTCTGGCAAGACCAGCGTGCTCACCCGCCGCGTGGCCAGCCTGCTCGAGAGCCGCGAAGCCTGGCCGAGCCAGATCCTCGCCATCACGTTCACCAACAAGGCTGCAGCGGAAATGCGCGAGCGGGTCGAGAGCCTGGTGGGGCAGAGCGCCCGTGGCATGTGGATTTCCACCTTCCACTCCGCTTGCGTGCGCATCCTGCGCCAGGAAGCCGAGAAGGCCGGGCTCAGCAGCACGTTCAGCATCTACGACTCCTCAGACACCAGGATCACCCTGAAGCGCATCATCAAGTCGCTCGACGCCGACACCCTCGGCTTCACCCCGGCCAGTGCGTCATCCAAGATCTCCAAGCTGAAGAACGAACTGATCGACGCCGACGCATACTCTCGCGACGCCAACATGAGCGACCCGCAAGAGGTCATGTTCGTGGAGATCTTCCGGCAGTACACGCAGCGGCTGCGGGCCGCCAGCGCGCTCGACTTCGACGACCTCATCGGCGAGACCGTCTACCTGTTCCGCGCCTTCCCGCGCGTCGCCGCGCTGTACAGGCGCCGGTTCCGCCACGTGCTGGTCGACGAATACCAGGACACCAACCACGCGCAGTACTCGCTCGTACGCGAGCTCACTCGCCCTGTGGAGCCAGACCTGGCAGAAGAACTCGAAGCCCAGGGCCTGCACGTGCGCAATGTGCAGGATGCCACCGGTGCCATTCCAGGCGCCTCGCTCACCGTCGTCGGTGACTCAGACCAGTCCATCTACGCCTTCCGTGGCGCCGACATCCGCAACATCAGCGAATTCGAACGCGATTTCCCAGGGGCCAAGGTGGTGCTGCTCGAGCAGAACTATCGGTCGACCCAGAACATCCTCTCTGCGGCGAACGCCGTCATCGGCAACAACTTCGACCGCAAAGACAAGAAGCTGTGGACCGCAGACGGCGACGGCGAGAAGATCGTCGGCTACACGGGCTACTCAGGGCACGATGAGGCGCAGTTCGTCGCAGACGAGATCGAAGTGCTGCACCAGGGCGGCATGGCATACCGCGACATGGCCGTGTTCTATCGAACCAACGCCCAGACGCGTGCACTCGAAGAGATCCTCGTGCGCGCCGCCGTGCCATACCGCGTTGTCGGCGGCACCAAGTTCTACGAGCGCGCCGAGATCAAGGATGCCCTCGCGTACCTGATTGCCGTGGCGAACCCACAAGACGAGCTGGCGCTTCGCCGCATCCTGAACACGCCCAAGCGTGGCATCGGGCCTGCGACAGAAACCCAGATCGGCAGCTTCGCCGAAGACAACGGCATCAGCTACCGACAGGCAATGCGCAACGCCGCATCCCTCGGGCTCGGCCCGAAGGTGACAGGAGCGATCCTGCAGCTGGCCCGCCTGCTCGACGAGGCCGCGCTCATGCTCGACCCAGAGAACCCGGCCGGCGTCTCGAGCGTCTCCGACGTACTGGTGTTCCTGCTGGAGCAGAGCACCCTGCTCACCGTGCTGCGCAGCAGTCGCGACCCGCAAGACGAAGCGCGTGCAGAGAACATCGAAGAACTTGTCGCGCAGACCAAGGACTTCAACCGCGAGAATCCGGATGCCGGCCTGGTCGACTTCCTCACCCAGGTCTCCCTCGTGGCCGCAGCGGATGACCTCGACGATGCCTCCGGCACAGTGTCGCTCATGACACTGCACACGGCCAAGGGCCTTGAATACGATGCGGTGTTCCTCACCGGCATCGAAGAAGGCCTTCTCCCGCACCAGATGTCGGCCAGCGAACCCGGTGGCCCCGCCGAAGAGCGTCGTCTCTTCTACGTGGGAATCACCAGGGCCCGCAAGCGCCTCTACCTGTCGCTGGCCATGACGCGTGCGCAGTTCGGCGACGTCAACGTTGCGATGCCGAGTCGCTACCTGCAGGAGATCCCAGCCAACCTCATCGAATGGCGCCAGTCGCCAGGCATGGCGAACTCACGTGGCGGCACCCAGCCGCGCGCGCTGAATGCCAGGCCTGGATTCAACGGCGGCTTCGGCAGTCGCAGTGGGGGCAACCAATACGACGGCCAGCAGAGCCTGCCGCCATCGCCCAAGCCGAAGACGGAGTGGGCAAACCGGGTGACCGCGCAGGTGCGCGACAACGGCGACCTCACCCTGGAAGCCGGGGACCGCATCCGTCACGTCGATTTCGGCGAGGGGCGCGTGAACCAGGTGACCGGTGATGGGACCAAGCGCATCGCGCACGTACAGTTCGACACCGCGGGCGCAAAGAAGCTCCTGATCAAGATCGCTCCGATCGAGAAGATCTAATGGCCGTCGGCCCTCAGCCCGGGTCAGCGGCAGAGGAGTCTGGCGCGCAGCCGGCCAAGCCAGAGCTCTCACAGCCGGCCAAACCAGAGAGCCTGCGCGACTGGCTTCGGTCGTTGCGCGCACTCGATCTCGAGGTGGCGTCGCGCGCCGCGCTCGCCGTCGCGCTTCCCCTCATCGTGCTTGTGGCGATCGGGCACATCGACTGGATTGCGTATGCATCGTTCGGTGCCATGACGGCGCTGTACGGTCGGACGGAGCGGTATCGGGTGCGGATGCGCACGGTCACGATCGGTGGGGTATCCCTCCTCGTCTGCATCGCTCTCGGCATCCTGATGGCGGTGACGAACGCGCCGCTCATCGTGCTGGTGCTCGGCTTGGTTGTCGTGATCGCTGGCGGCCTGCTGGTCGGTGCGGTCGGCGGGCTGTTTCCCCCCACCCCGATCTTCTTCGTGTTCGCCTATGTGGTCTGTGCCCAGTCGCCGACCCCCGCCGATGAGGTCGTGGTTCGACTTGCGGTCGCGGTTGCCGCGGCGGCCTTCGCGTGGCTGGTCACGATGTCTGGGTGGTGGCTGCGTCGACTCTCCGGCGACCGAACAGAAGCCGTCTTCAAGCCGCTCAAGGAGGGCAGAGACCTCCGCTTCGGCGCATTCCGTGACCGGCGCGTGTGGCTGGCCATTGTGCAGAACGTCGTCGGAGCCCTGCTGGCCGGTTGGCTCGCTATGGCCGTGGGAATTGGACATCCGTACTGGGCGGTGGTCAGCGTGGTGGCGGTTATCCCACCCCCAGGGGCTGCGCACTCCATCGTGCGGGCCATTCACCGCATTGTCGGCACCTGTCTCGGTGTGATTGTGACGGGCCTGGTGTTGTTCCCGGGCCCGCCGCTCGGTGTTCTGGTTGCCGTGATCATCGTGAGCCAATTCGGTGCAGAGATCCTCGTCGGGCGTCACTATGGGGCCGCGCTGCTGTTCATCACGCCTTTGGCACTCACCGTTGCGCACCTGGCGGCTCCCGTGCCGGTGACCGGCCTGCTCGTCGATCGCGCGGTTGAAACGGCGCTGGGCGGCGCGATCGCCATCGGTCTGGTGCTGCTCGCCCGGTGGCTGTTCCCGCCGGCGAAGCCCGTTGCGGCGGGCGCGACCCCGGCATCCTGACCGCCACCTGAATAGGTCATTTGTCTCTCATCTGTGACCTTGTGACCCGATGGGGCTGAGCGTAGCGTTGGCAGCACCGACCACGAACGACCCAGTCACACCGACTCACCAACTCATTAGAGGAGGGCGGATTCATGGTTAAGGATGAGGAACTCTGGCCACGCGTCACAGACGCTGGCAGTGATGGCATCGATGAGCAACGGGAAGTCGATGAGGCGCTTGCCGCCCTCGATGAGGAGGATCCGGAATTTGACGAGGTGAAGGTCGACGCAGACGATCGCCCTGTCGAAGCCTTGAACGACCCGGATGTCTAGCGTTTGCTACTGCGGCGTCAGCTCAGTTCGCTCTCAATGCCGAGCAGTCGATGCTCGGGGTCGAGGGTGGTCAGCAGGCGCGCGCAGATGTCATTGAGTTGCGTCACCTGACCTGGCGTGAGCGAGTCGAAGACCAGCGACCGGACTTCCTCGACGTGGCCTGGCGCACTGGCGACCACTTTCTGCCAACCGGCATCCGTCAGGGTGGCGATAGACGTGCGCCCGTCTGTGGATGACGCGCTGCGGGTGAGGTAGCCGTTCTTCTCCAGGCGGGAAATCACGTGCGACAGCCGAGACAGCGACGAATTGGTTTTCGCCGCCACACTCGTCAGCGGCGCGGAGCGGTGCGGGCTCTCCGAAATCATCGCGAGCACGTAGTACTCGAAGTGTGTGAGTCCGGAGTCGCGCTTCAGCTCAGCTTCAAGGCGGCTCGGCAGCAGCATGGTGACGGCCATCAGGCGCAGCCATGCCTGGCGTTCATCGTCGTTGAGCCATCGAGTCTCTGTCATGACGCCATTCTAACATTTAACTTGACGCTTCAAGTAAGGCGGGGTAGCTTTTTAGTTGTCGCTTCAACTAATAGCACCAGGTGACACACAATTCCTCCGAAGGAGCACTCATGACTGACATCACCATCATCGGCAGCGGCAACATGGCCCGCGGCATCGGAACGCGCGCCGTGGCAGCTGGGCGCAGCCTGCAGATCCTCGACCGCGACGCGGCCAAGGCAGCAGCGCTCGCCAGCGAGCTCGGTTCTGCCGTGACGGCCGGGCAGCTCGGCTCCGAGATCTCCGGTGCTCTCGTCGTTCTCGCCCTGCCGTTCGATGCCGCGAAGGAGGTTGCGGGTGCAGAGCGCCAGGTGCTCGCAGGCAAGACTGTCATTGACATCTCGAACCCGGTCAACTTCGAGACGTTCGACTCTCTTGTTGTGGCACCGGGCAGTTCGGCAGCCGAAGAGATCGCAGCCCTGATCCCGGAGTCCACCGTGGTCAAGGCCTTCAACACCACTTTCGCCGGGTCGCTCGCCGGCGGCACGGTCGCCGGTGTGCCGCTCGACGTTTTCATCGCCTCAGACTCCACCGAGGCGTCGAACGCCGTTGCCGCGTTCGTGGCGGATGCCGGACTCCGACCGATCGAAGTCGGCCCGCTCCGCCGCGCTCGCGAGCTCGAAGGCATCCAGTTCGTCATCATGACGCTGCAGGCCAACCCGGCTTTCGACACCTTCAACTGGAACACCGGACTCAACATTCTGGTCTAGGCATATTCCGGCGCCGCGCAGCTCATCGGGGCTGCGCGGCGTGTACCTGTCTGCCCACTTAGAGTTGACCGGTGACTATTGAAGCCGCACAGCCCTGGTTGGCCCACTACGCCCCGAGCGTCCCGACCGAGTTCATCGCCCCCGAAGGATCCCTGATCGACCTGGTGGAGGCATCCGTCACCCAGTTCCCGACCAGGGTGGCCCTCGAGTTCTTCGGCGGCACCGTGACCTATGCCGAACTCGGTGAGCGGATCAACCGCGCGGCAGAGGGGCTTCGCCTGCTGGGCGTGAAGCGGGGAGACCCCGTCGCCCTCATCCTGCCGAACTGCCCGGAGCACGTTGTGGCGTTCTATGCGGTGCTGCGCCTCGGCGCGATAGTCGTCGAGCACAATCCGCTGTACACGCCGCGTGAGCTTCGCCACCAGTTCGAAGACCATGGCGCACAATTCGCCATCGCCTGGGACAAGGTTGTGCCGACCCTGCAGGACATGACAGACGACATCGGCGTGCCAACCATCATCTCCGTTGACATCACCAAGGGCATGTCGCTCGCCACGCGTGCGGCGCTGCTGCTTCCCGTGCGGAAGGCCCGTGAGTCGAGGAATGCGCTCACCGCGCGCACCAGCGGAGCCACGGCGTGGTCGGCGATCGTCGCGAGTCCGCTGCTCGACCCTGACCATATCTCCCCTGCACAGGCCGATCTGGCCGTGATCCAGTACACCAGCGGCACCATCAGCCGGCCGAAGGGCGCAGAACTCACGCACGGCAACCTCACCGCCAATGCGGCGCAGTCGCGAGCATGGGTGCCTGCCATCGAGCGCGGTAATTGCGTCGTGTACGCGGTGCTTCCCATGTTCCATGCCTATGGGCTCACCCTCTGCCTCACCTTCGCCCTGAGCATGGGCGCGACGCTCGTGCTGTTCCCGAAATTCGACGCAGACCTGGTGCTCAAGGCCATCAAGAAGCATCCGCCGACGTTCCTGCCAGCCGTCCCCCCGATCTACGCACGACTCGCGGCGCGGGCGCTTGAGAAGGGCGTGTCACTTGAGGGCATCAGCATCTCGATATCTGGTGCCATGAACCTGCCGACATCCATCGTGGATCCCTGGGAGTTCCAGAGCTGCGGCTACCTCGTCGAAGGCTACGGGCTGTCTGAGACGTCACCGGTGCTGATGGTCAATCCGGTCAGCGATGGCCGCAAGACCGGCACTGTTGGCCTTCCTGTGCCAGGGACAGAGGCGCGCATCGTCGATCCGGCGAACCCCACTCAGGATGTCGCCACGGGTGCCGAAGGCGAACTCATCGTGCGCGGCCCGCAGGTTTTCCGCGGCTACTTCCAGAAGCCAGAGGAGACGGCCGCCGTGTTCGTGGACGGCGACTGGTTCCGCACCGGAGACATCGCCACCATGGACGATGACGGCTTCTTCACCATCGTTGACCGCATCAAAGAACTCATCATCACCGGTGGCTTCAACGTGTCGCCGTCCGAAGTTGAGGACGCGCTCCGTCACGCCACAGGCGTGCTCGATGCTGCCGTGGTCGGTCTTCCGAGCCCGAATGGCGGCGAAGATGTGGTCGCCGCGGTGCAGCTGGCTGCCGGTGCACACTTCGACGAACAGGCGCTCCGTGATTTCCTCCGCGAGCGCCTGGCGGCGTACAAGGTGCCGAGGCGCATCGTGCAGGTGGATGAGCTGCCGAAATCCCTGATCGGAAAGACGTTACGCCGGGTGGTACGTGAGCAGTTCCCGGCAGCGGCAGCGCCCGCCGCCCGCCCGGCCTCCTAGCGGCGGCCGGGCATCAGCGTGAGCGTGACCGTTTCACGTCGCGATCAGGCGGTAGAGTTCTTCAGGGTCAGTTGTCTTGATATCGAGCTAGTTTCGACGTCATTCGCTCGACCACATCAACCTCACCCATGCACGAACGCTAAGACGCGGATTGGAAGAGCAGCGTGGATCTTTACGAATACCAGGCCAGAGACCTGTTTGAACAGTATGGAGTCCCGGTTCTTCCGGGCATCATCGCGGACACTCCAGAGGAGGTGCGCGCAGCTGCCGAGAAGCTCGGCGGCGTTGTAGTCGTCAAGGCCCAGGTCAAGGTCGGCGGTCGCGGCAAGGCCGGCGGCGTCAAGGTCGCCAAGACTCCCGATGAGGCAGAGGCAGCAGGCCGCGCCATTCTCGGACTCGACATCAAGGGTCACACCGTCAACCGCGTCATGGTCGCCGGCGGCGCACGCATCGCGCAGGAGTTCTACTTCTCGGTGCTGCTCGACCGGTCGAACCGCTCATACCTCTCGCTCGCCAGCTACGAAGGTGGCGTCGAGATCGAGGTGCTCGCCGTTGAGAAGCCTGAGGCTCTCGCGTACACGTCGATCGACCCGAACACCGGAATCGATCTGGACACAGCCCGTGCGATCGCGATCGCCGCGAAGTTCCCCGCAGAGCTCGTTGAGAAGGTTGCACCCGTTTTCGTGCAGCTCTACAACGTCTATAAGGGTGAAGACGCGACGCTCGTCGAGGTCAACCCGCTCGTTCTCACCGAAGAGGGCGACATCATTGCTCTCGACGGCAAGGTCACCCTCGACGAGAACGCTGACTTCCGCCACCCGAAGCACGCCGCACTCGAAGACGCTGCAGCAGCAGACCCGCTCGAGGCGAAGGCCAAGGAGAACGACCTCAACTACGTCAAGCTCGACGGTGAGGTCGGTGTCATCGGAAACGGTGCAGGCCTCGTCATGTCGACGCTGGATGTCGTCGCATACGCCGGCGAGAACCACGGCGGCGTGAAGCCGGCCAACTTCCTCGACATCGGCGGCGGAGCATCCGCTGAGGTCATGGCTGCCGGTCTCGACGTCATCCTCGGCGACCCGCAGGTCAAGAGCGTGTTCGTCAACGTCTTCGGCGGCATCACCGCCTGTGACGCCGTTGCCAAGGGCATCGTCGGCGCACTCGCCGAGCTCGGCTCCGCTGCGAACAAGCCGCTCGTCGTGCGCCTCGATGGCAACAACGTCGAAGAGGGCCGTCGTATCCTCGCCGAGGCGAACCACCCGCTTGTCACACTGGCCGCCACCATGGACGAGGGCGCCGACAAGGCCGCCGAACTCGCCAACGCCGCGAAGTAAGGGATTTTCGAATATGTCAATCTTCCTCAACAAAGACTCCAAGGTCATCGTGCAGGGCATCACCGGCGGTGAGGGCACCAAGCACACCGCCCTCATGCTGAAGGCCGGCACCCAGGTCGTCGGTGGCGTCAACGCTCGCAAGGCCGGCACCAGTGTCGTACACGGCGACGTCGAGCTGCCTGTCTTCGGCACGGTTGCAGAGGCCATCGAGAAGACCGGCGCGGATGTCTCCATCGCGTTCGTTCCGCCGGCCTTCACCAAGGATGCCGTGATCGAAGCCATCGACGCCGAGATCCCGCTGCTCGTCATCATCACTGAGGGCGTTCCCGTGCAGGACTCGGCTGAGTTCTGGGCATACAACAAGGCCAAGGGCAACAAGACCCGCATCATCGGTCCGAACTGCCCCGGCATCATCACGCCGGGTGAAGCGCTCGTCGGCATCACCCCGGCGACCATCACCGGCAAGGGCCCCATCGGCCTCGTCTCGAAGTCGGGCACCCTGACCTACCAGATGATGTATGAACTGCGCGACCTCGGCTTCTCGACCGCGATCGGTATCGGTGGCGACCCCATCATCGGCACCACGCACATCGACGCTCTCGAAGCATTCGAGAACGACCCTGAGACCCTCGCCATCGTCATGATCGGTGAAATCGGCGGCGACGCTGAAGAGAAGGCCGCCGACTACATCAAGGCGCACGTCACCAAGCCGGTCGTCGGCTACGTGGCAGGGTTCACCGCTCCTGAAGGAAAGACTATGGGCCACGCCGGCGCCATCGTCTCCGACGGAGCCGGAACCGCCCAGGGCAAGAAGGAAGCCCTCGAGGCTGCAGGCGTCAAGGTCGGCAAGACGCCGAGCGAGACCGCTACGCTGCTGCGCGAGGTTCTCGCCAGCCTGTAGGGCTGCAGAACTGCAGAACCATTGCATGACCGGATGTCGATAATCGGCATCCGCATGAAGGGCTCACCGCTTGTCGGTGGGCCCTTCGCTGTTGTCGGCAGGTAGGCTCAAAAGCCGATGAACCAGCAGATGAACCAGGCGACGAACCAGCCCATGAACCGCACAACGACCGCGATGCTTGCCGCACTCGAGGCGGTGATCGTCGTCGCTATCGGCGTCGGCATCGCGCTGGTTCCGCTCACCATCCTGTGGGCCACCCACTTCGACCTCGCCGTGGACTGGCTGGTCTTCTGGCGCGCTGCCGTCGACATCTGGCTGCTCGGCAACGGCGTCGACCTCACGGTGACTCTCGACCCCGTCATGGTGGCGGCCCTCGGCGTGCCCGGAGCAGAGGCCCCGTTCGAACTCACGATGGCATTGCTCGGCTTTGCCACGCTCGCCGTGCTGCTGGGCGTTCGCACCGGAACTCGCGCCGCTGAATCCGCGCACCGCACCGTGGGAGTCACCGCCGCGATCGTGGCCTACGGCATCCTGGCCACCCTGCTCACGCTGTCTGCGGGGGCTGCCGCGGTGACGCCAGCGCTCGTGCAGGGCATCGTGCTGCCAACCGCGATCTATGCGCTCGGCGTGGTCATCGGCTCAGAGCTCGGCCGTCGACAGTCTGTGAGCGACGATGAGGGCCTCATCTCCCGGCTCACCGAGGCCGTTGAAGCGCAGTATCGGCGGCTCCCGAGCGAAGCGCGGGCCATCATCGCCGCAGCACTCCGCGGCGGAACCGCCATTGTCGCTGCCGTCGTCGCCGTGGCCGGCGTAATCGTCGCGGTGCTCATCGTCGTGAACTACGCCACCATCATCAGCCTCTACGAAACGCTGCAGGCCGGCATCATGGGCGGAATCGTCATCACGCTCGCCCAGCTCGCACTCATCCCCAACCTGGTGTTCTGGGCTGTCGCCTGGCTCATTGGTCCCGGAATCGCCGTCGGTGTTGGAACCAGCGTGTCACCCGTCGGAACGGTGCTCGGCACGGTGCCCGGCCTGCCCATCCTGGGCGCGCTGCCACAGGGGAGCCCGGCCATGGGCTTCCTCGGACTCCTCGTTCCCGTGCTCGCCGGCTTCGTCTGCGCCGTGTTGATCAGGCAGCGGATGCCGGAGCCCGGCCCCTCGGCAGCCTCGGCGTCTCGCACCAGGGAGTTCGTGCTCTCCGGTGTGGCCATGGGCCTCGTCGCCGCCGTGCTGATCGGCCTGCTCGCCTGGTGGTCGGCCGGTGCGATGGGACCGGGGCAGCTCGCAGAGATCGGGCCTGCACCGCTGATTGTCGGCGCGCTCGCCTTCGTGGAGACCGGCATCGGCGCCGTCGCCGGAATGCTGGTCGGCGGCCGAAAACTGCCGCTGACGGCATCCGCTCGCGCGGCATCCGTTCACAAATAGGGGCAGCGTCCCGTGCGGGATAAACCGCGGGATAAACTCAGTCACGTGCTCTCACTGGTCGTGCTCATCTCCGGCGGCGGTTCCAACCTCCGCGCCCTGCTCGAGGCGTCAAGGGACGCTGATTTCCCCGCCAGGATCGTCGCCATTGGCGCCGACCGCAACGCTGACGGCCTCGCGCTCGGCGAGGAGTTCGGTATCCCGACCTTCGCCGTGCCGTACTCCGCCTACCCCGGCCGCGAAGCCTGGGGCGAGGAGCTGCTGGCACAGATCCAGACATGGACACCTGACGTCGTCATCCTGAGCGGCCTCATGCGGCTGCTGCCCGCCGCCGTCGTTGACGCGCTGTCGCCGAACCTGATCAACACGCACCCTGCCTACCTGCCTGAATTCCCCGGCGCCCACGGCGTGCGCGACGCCATCGCCGCCGGCGTCACCGAAACCGGAGCCAGCCTCATCGTCGTCGATTCCGGCGTTGACGCAGGACCGATCATCTCCCAGGAGCGGGTGCCCGTCTTGCCCGGAGACACCGAAAGCTCCCTCCACGACCGCATCAAACCCGTCGAACGCCGCCTGTTGGTTCAGGCCGTACTCGACATCGCCACCGGACACGTCAACCTCAAGGAGCTTTCACACGCATGAGCGGCCACACCACCCCGCAGAGCCTTTACCGTGAGCGCGATCTCGTGCCCGTGACGCGCGCCCTGATCTCCGTGAGCGACAAGACCGGCCTCGTTGAGCTCGCCACCGCGCTGGCAGGGTCCGGCGTCGAGATCGTCTCGACCGGATCGACGGCGGCCACCATCCGCGCTGCCGGCTTCGAGGTGACGGATGTGTCAGCCGTCACCGGTTTCCCCGAGTCCCTCGACGGACGCGTCAAGACGCTGCACCCGTCTGTACACGCCGGCATCCTGGCCGACCTGCGCCTCGAAGCGCACGAGAACCAGCTGGCAGACCTGTCGATCGCGCCCTTCGAGCTCGTCGTCGTGAACCTGTACCCGTTCGTGGAGACCGTTGAGTCTGGTGCTGCCCCCGCCGACGTCATCGAACAGATCGACATCGGCGGTCCAGCCCTCGTTCGCGCCTCGGCCAAGAACCACGCCAACGTCGCAATCGTGGTCGACCCGGCCAATTACGGCGAGCTGATCGCTGCCGTCACTGCCGGCGGCACCACCCTGAAGCTCCGCCAGAAGTTCGCCTCGCTGGCCTTCGAACACACCGCCAGCTACGACCTCAGCGTCTCAGCCTGGTTCACCGAGAACGTCTACGACCAGTGGCAGGACGACAACGAGTCGCTCGCCGACGACATCCTGGAACAGTTCGACGCGTTGCTCGGCACCACCGCTGACAACCTCGACTCTGAATCCGCTTTCCCAGACACCCTCGTGATCGAAGCTGAACGCGGCTCTGTGCTGCGCTACGGCGAGAACTCGCACCAGGCTGCGGCGCTCTACCTCGGCGAGGGCGGCGCCGGCATCGCGCAGGCCGACGTGCTGCACGGCAAGGAAATGTCGTACAACAACTACGTTGACGCGGATGCCGCCGTGCGCGCCGCATACGACTTCGACCAGCCGGCCGTTGCGATCATCAAGCACGCCAACCCGTGCGGCATCGCCGTGTCGAGCGAGGGTGCTGCTGACGCCATCGCGGATGCGCACCGCAGGGCGCACGCCTGCGACCCTGTGTCGGCATACGGCGGCGTCATCGCGGCCAACCGCACCGTGACCCTCGCGATGGCAGAGACCGTCAGCACCATCTTCACCGAGGTGCTGGTCGCTCCTGGCTTCGAGCAGGAAGCCTTCGAGCTGCTGAGCGCCAAGAAGAACATCCGCCTGCTTGAGCTGCCAGACGGGTTCCGTCGTTCATCGCTCGAGCTGCGTCAGATCTCCGGTGGCCTGCTCGTGCAGGAAGCCGACACGTTCGAGGAGTTCTCCTCCGCCGACTGGACCCTCGTCTCCGGCGAGGAGGTGGACGCGGCCACCCGCGCCGACCTCGAGTTCGCCTGGAAGGCGTGCCGCTCTGTGAAGTCGAACGCCATCCTGCTGGCGCACGACGGGGCATCCGTGGGTGTTGGCATGGGCCAGGTCAACCGGGTCGACTCCTGCCACCTCGCGGTGAGCCGCGCCGGCGAGCGTGCAGCGGGATCCGTTGCAGCCTC
The DNA here is from genome assembly GCF_057669685.1 of Leifsonia sp. Y878. Classification (NCBI taxonomy): domain Bacteria; kingdom Bacillati; phylum Actinomycetota; class Actinomycetes; order Micrococcales; family Microbacteriaceae; genus Leifsonia; species Leifsonia sp. Y878. The sequence continues at coordinate 198,432 of NZ_JBYHFS010000003.1, forward strand.
AGACGCGTTCTTCCCGTTCGCCGACGGCCTGCAGGTGCTGCTCGACGCCGGTGTGAAGGCTGTCGTACAGCCCGGTGGGTCTGTGCGCGATGAAGAGGTCATCGCCGCGGCCACCGCAGCCGGCGTCGCCATGTACTTCACGGGAGAGCGTCACTTCTTCCACTAGGACCGCAACAAAACGAGCGGGTGAACACGGGCTTTTCGGGGCCCGGTTCACCCGTTTTGTGTCGAATCCGAAACGATGTCGCGGATGCGTCGTAACATGCCTCTCGAGTCATTCTCGCGCTGCCAGAATGGCAGCATGCTGGCCTCCCTCCCCATTCTCGATCTCTCCCGCCTCGACGCCGGCCCCGCTGAGGCCGACGCATTTCGCGCAGAACTTCGTCGCGTCACCCATGAGGTCGGATTCTTCTATCTGGTCGGCCATGGCGTCGATCAAGAACTGATCGACGAACTCCTCGCGGTGTCGCGGCGTTTCTTCGAGCTTCCGGCCGAAGCGAAGCTGGCGATCGAAAACGTGAACAGCCCGCAGTTCCGCGGTTACACGCGTGTGGGCGGGGAGCTCACTCACGGCGACATCGACTGGCGCGAACAGATCGACATCGGCGTCGAGCGCGAGACCGTCGAGCCTGGGTCAGGAGTGGACGACTACTGGCGGCTCGAAGGCCCGAACCTCTGGCCGGATGCCCTCCCCGAACTACGCGAGGTCGCCGTGCGCTGGAATGACGAGCTGAACACGCTCGCACTCCGCCTCCTGCGGGCATGGGCGGTCTCTCTCGGCGCCCCTGAGGACGTGTTCGATGCGGGCTTCGCAACGCATCCGTTCTCGTTGACCAAGATCGTGCGCTATCCGGGGGAGTCCAACCCGGAGCCGAAGCAGGGCGTCGGTGCCCACCGCGACGGCGGAGTGCTGACACTGCTGCTCGTCGAGCCAGGCAAGGGCGGCCTGCAGGTTGAGCACGACGGCGAGTGGATCGAGGCGCCCTCGGTTCCCGGGGCGTTCGTGGTGAACATCGGAGAGATGCTCGAGCTGGCTACTCACGGCTACCTCAAGGCGACACTGCACCGGGTGATCTCCCCGCTGCTCGGCGACGACAGAATCTCCATCCCGTTCTTCTTCAACCCGGCGCTTGATGCGACCATGCCCCGCCTCGAGCTCTCGCCAGAGCTGGAGGCACAGACGCGTGGTCTGTCCGTCGACCCGACGAACAGCCCGATCCTGGAGACGTATGGCGACAACGCGCTGCGCTACCGTCTGCGCGCACACCCGAATGTGGCCGAGGTTCACCACAGCGACCTGGTGAAGCAGCGCGACCTGGTGAAGTAGCGCGCCCGCGAAAAAGTGCTTGCGGTCATCCGCTCCGTGCCCCTATTCTGGAAGGCTGCCTGAACAAGGCATGACGATGAATCGAAACGCACTGGGGGACGACATGACAAAGACTGCACAGCTCACGATCGTGGAGATTGCGAACACTGGCACATTCTCTGCCGTGCTCGCCTATCGGCGTCGCCCTGGTACACCGTCCATCGATTAAGGCCCATCCGTCTCGGATCCCTTGCAGCATTCGCTGCCCACTTATAGGAAGCTTGCGCTTCCTGATCGCTGCCGCTCGCGGCCACTGGCTTGCTCTCTGACGCGGCGTTCACGTGCTTTTTCTTACATTCAGGATTCCCACCATGACTGCGACCGCAGAACACTCCCATCCGCCACAACCCGCAGGCACACCAGTACCTGCGCGCAAGAACACCTTCCAGACGCTCGTGCGCCTGTATCCCTTTGCCAAGCCCGCACTGCCCCGGATCTACCTCGGCATGCTCGCAGCGCTACTTGCCGGACTGGTCGCCCTGGCGATCCCGCAGGTGCTCGCCGGCCTCGTTGACGGTCCGCTGTCCGACGGCGACGTGAGCGAGATCTGGCCTGCCGTCGGCATCGTGCTGGCGCTCGGCGTGCTCGAAGCCATCATGATCGCCCTCCGACGCTGGTTCGTGCTCACGCCGGGCACGCACATCGAGGCGCGCATGCGCAACGGTCTCTACGCGCGTCTGCAGGATCTGCCCGTGACCTTCCACGACCGCTGGCCGAGCGGCCAGCTGCTCTCGCGTGCGGTCAGCGACCTCAACCTCATCAGGCGCTGGATCTCATTCGGCCTGGTGTTGCTCGTGGTCAACTTCCTCACGATTCTGGTCGGATTTGTCATCCTGATCTCGATGAACTGGATCCTCGGTCTGATCTTCCTGGTCTGCTCGATTCCGGTCTGGATCTACGGGTACATCTTCGAGAACAAGTACTCGGAGATCGCCAGGCGCAGCCAGGACCAGTCAGGCGACCTCGCGACAGCCGTCGAGGAGTCGGTGCACGGCATCCGGGTGCTCAAGGCGTTTGGGCGCGGCAAGTTCGCGCTGAAGAACTTTGAGACCCAAGCCGAAAGCCTGCGCGGCACCGAGATCGAGAAGGCCCAGGCGATCGCCGGGATCTGGTTGTGGCTGCTGCTGGTGCCGGATGTTGCATTCGCACTCTGCCTGATGGCCGGCGTCTGGCTGGCCAGCCAGGGCCAGCTCAGCGTGGGCGAGCTCGTCGCGTTCTTCGCGACGGCAACCGTGCTGCGCTTCCCCGTTGAGTCGATCGGCTTCCTGCTGTCGATGACGTTCGACGCGCGCACCGCGACCGACAGGTTCTTCGACATCCTCGACACCCCGAACGAGATCACCGACCCCGAGGCGCCCCGGACACTGGCCGACCCGAAGGGCCGCCTGTCGTTCGAGAATGTGCACTTCAGGTACCACGACTCTCCAGAACGGTTCTCTGACCTGCTCGACGGCATCGACCTGGTGCTCGAGCCTGGCGAGACGATGGCGCTTGTCGGCCTCACTGGATCTGGGAAGTCGACGCTGACAGCGCTGACCACCCGCCTCTACGACGTCACGGGCGGCGCGGTGAAGCTCGATGGCATCGACGTGCGCGACTTCAGCAGGGAGGAGCTGCGCAGCCACCTCGCCATGGCGTTCGAAGACGCAACGCTGTTCTCGACATCCGTCAGGGACAACGTGCTGCTCGGCAGGCCCGAGTTCGCCGAACGCAGTCCAGAAGCGGATGCCGCACTGGACGAGGCGCTCGAGATCGCCCAGGCCTCGTTCGTCTACGACCTGCCAGAGGGCGCAGACACCAAGGTCGGTGAAGAAGGCATGAGCCTGTCCGGTGGTCAGCGTCAGCGGCTCGCCCTGGCGCGTGCCGTGGCGGCCAAGCCGGCCGTGCTTGTGCTGGACGACCCGTTGTCCGCACTCGACGTGAACACCGAAGCAAAGGTCGAGGCCGGCCTCCGTCGTGTACTGGCGGCCACCACCGCGTTGATCGTCGCCCACCGCCCATCCACGGTGATGATGGCCGACCGGGTGGCGCTGTTGCAGGACGGCCGGGTCACAGCAGTTGGCACCCACGCCGAACTGTTGGCCGCGAACGACCACTACCGGTTCGTCATTTCCAGCCTGGAAGACGAACAACGACGCGAAGCACGCCGAGAGGGGGCATCACTGTGAGTGTGACCGGAGTAGAGGGTGAAGAGCGCAACGACTTCACCAAGGAGGAAAGCGCGCAGATTCGTTCCCGATCGCTGGTGCTGTTGCGTTCGCTGCTGTACCCGGTGCGCTGGAAGGTGCTGCTGGCGATGGTTGTCGTCGTCGTGTCGACGGCAGCGCAGGTTGCAGGGCCAGCCCTGATCGCCTTCGGAATTGACCAGGGCCTGCCTGCTTTGATGAAGCAGGACTGGGTGCCGCTCATGGCGACCGGCATCATCTACCTCGGCACCGGCGTGATCGGGGCTGTGCTGATCGCCTGGTACACCGTGCTGTCTGCCCGTATCAGCCAGGCCGTGCTGATCGACCTGCGCAAGCGCGTCTTCCTGCACACGCAGAAGTTGAGCCTGGAGTTCCACGAGTCGTACACCTCAGGGCGCATCATCTCGCGCCAGACCAGTGACCTCGACTCGATCAAGGAGCTGCTGGACTCCGGCATCAACCAGCTCGTGCAGGGCGTGCTGTACATGGTGTTCGTCGCCATCGCGCTGTTCTCGCTCGACTGGGTGAGCGGCCTGGTGCTGTTCGTATCGCTGGTGCCACTGTTCTTCCTGACGCGCTGGTTCCAGTCGCGCTCGCAGACACTGTTCCGGCAGTCGCGGGTGGCATCCGCTCGCCTGATCGTCCAGTTCGTCGAGACGATGACCGGCATCCGTGCGGTGAAGGCATTCCGCAAGGAGAAGCGCAACGAGAAGGAGTTCGGCGAGTTCGTCGAGGACTACCGCGATGTCAACGCCAAGGTCATCCAGTTGTTCGGTGTCTTCGACCCGGGACTCGTGCTGATCGGCAACGTGACGGTGGCCGGTGTGCTGCTCGTCGGAGGAATCCGGGTAGCGGATGGCCAGCTCGCGATCGGTGCGCTGCTTGCGGCCCTGCTGTACACCCGGCGCTTCTTCGACCCCATGGAGGAGATGGCGATGTTCTACAACTCCTACCAGTCGGCGGCCGCGGCGCTTGAGAAGATCTCTGGGGTGCTCGAAGAGCGCCAGAGCGTGCCGGACCCGTTGAAGCCCGTCGACCACCTCGTAGCCCAGGGAACCATTGGCTTCGACAACGTGCAGTTCGCCTACAGGGCCGATCGCGTCATCCTGCCGCACTTCGACCTCGAGATTCCGGCTGGGCAGACCATTGCCCTTGTCGGGTCGACAGGGGCTGGGAAGACAACCCTCGCCAAGCTGATCTCTCGGTTCTACGACCCGTCAGACGGCCAGGTGACGCTCGATGGCATCGACCTGCGCGACCTCCACCCGAAGGACCTGCGCAGGGCGATCGTCATGGTCACCCAGGAGTCATACCTCTTCAGCGGCTCGGTGTCTGACAACATCGCGATCGGCAAACCGGATGCCACCTTCGACGAGATCGTCGCGGCGGCGCGCGCCGTCGGGGCGCACGAGTTCATCGAGGGGCTGCCGAACGGGTACAACACCGACGTGAACAAGCGCGGCGGGCGCGTGTCTGCCGGACAGCGCCAGCTGATCTCGTTTGCGCGGGCGTTCCTGGCCAACCCAGCTGTGCTGATCCTTGACGAGGCGACGTCATCACTCGACATTCCGAGCGAGCGCCTCGTGCAGGAGGGGCTGACCACGCTGCTGGCCGACCGCACCGCCGTGATCATTGCGCACCGGTTGTCGACGGTGGCGATCGCCGACCGCGTACTGGTCATGGAGCACGGTGTGATCGTCGAGGACGGCACACCGGATGCCCTGATCTCCGGCACCGGACGCTTCGCCAAGTTGCACGCCGCCTGGCGGGAGTCGCTGGTCTAGTCGGTGATCATCGCGCTCGCTATCGCTGACCGCGCCCGCTACAGCGGGCGCGGTCATCGGTTACGGGCGCGGTGAAGGGCGCACGCGGGTTCCCTGCCGCTCGAATCTCGTCAGCAGGATTGTCAACCAAAGTGGTTGTCACATTGTCGACGTCGAGTTAGGTTCGAGGCGACGCTCACTTCACAACATGTGAGGCGAGTTCCCCAACGGAGAGGAACAGTGTGCTGCCAGGCAATCAAGCGCTGAATGACTCGCGCGAGTATCGAACTCCCCACCCATTGGTTTGGCGAACGGCACGCTCAGCGTGGCGTCTCTGGACCGCGATCGGCGCATCGCTCGTGTTGACGCTCGGCACGATCCCGGCTGCCCACGCGGACGTCTCCACGGGGCGAAACCCCGTGAAGCCGGGTCAGGGGGATGCCGCGCTGGCCTTCGACAGCAGCGCCTATTCGACCATCTCGGTCATCATCGATGGTGCCCCGACCAGCGTTCGCTGGTACCAGGAGGTCTGCTACGTCGCGAAGCCGATTCTGATGAGCAGCACACAGGGCCAGGCGACGATCGCCAACCCGGAGTGCGGCTACCAGAGCATGAACATCTTCGTCCCAGAGAGCGCGTTCGACGACACCGACAGCGCGATCTATTTCGCAGTCAATAACAGCGGATGGTTCGCGAGTTACATCCGGGCATCCGTGAAGGACGGCGCCAGCTACGACAGCGCCACCAGCAACGTTGGTGCTGCGCTGAAGGCCGGCTACGTATTCGTTGATGTCGCATCGCGCTCCCGTGGGGTCGTGGCGGCCGATGGAACGTTTCCCGGCAAATCCCCGGCGGCCGTTGTCGATGCAAAGGCTGCAGTGCGCTACCTGCGACTGAACGACACGGTCATGCCCGGCAGTGCTGAACGCATCGTGGTCAACGGCACGAGCGGCGGCGGAGCGCTCTCTGTGGCGCTTGGCGCCTCTGGCAACAGCCGCGATTACGACCCATACCTCGCTGAGATCGGCGCCGCAGGAACATCGACCAAGGGCAAGAACGCCATTCGCGACGACGTGTTCGCGATCAACGCGTACTGCCCAATCACCGACCTCGGCAACGCCGACATCGCCTACGAATGGTTGTACTCCGTGCTCGCCACCCGCGCAACGGTGGGATCTGACCCGAACCCGGCCACCACGGCAGAGCTGGCGGCGAAGTTCGCGGCCTACCAGGAGAGCCTCGGGCTCACGAACCCCGACGGTGAGCCGCTGACCGCTGACACCATGATCGCCACCATCCAGGACGAGGTCATCAGGGCCGCAGAGATCTACCTGAATGCAGACCCGGCAAACACGATCCCCGACCTCGGAGAAGAGATCGTCTACACCAGCCCCGGGTCGCCGGGCTCGCCGCCCAAGACCGGGACGTACACGAACGACTGGATTGACGTCGACAACGACGCGAATACCGTCGTCTCCGTCGACATGACGCGGTACCTCGCATTCGTTGCAACGCAGGCCACGCTGAAGCCGGCGCCCGCATTCGACCAGAGTGGCGTGAACGCGCTGACCATGGGTGAGTCGACGCTCTTCGGCACTGCGACGCAGCTGTACTCGAACTTCACCGAGTACAGCTGGGACCACAACAGTGTGGCCGGCGACGGGTCAGGGCTGGATGACACCGGGCTCACCTGGGCGCAGTTCGTGCAGAAGCGCGGCACCATCGTGGATGAACAGGTGGACCTCATCGATCCGATGCACTACATCGGCACGAAGGCAGACACCGCGCCGTACTGGTACGTCCGGCACGGCACGCGCGACCGCGACACCGCATTCACGGTATCGATCAACCTCGACCGTGCGCTGGCAGACGATTCGGATGTCGAGGACGTCAACTTCCACCTGGCGTGGAACCAGCCGCACTCCGGAAACTACGACGTGCCGGAAGCGATGAAATGGATCGCTGACGCGGTCGCTGCAGCGGACGACGAGGACTCCGGCCACGGCAACGGTGGCGGCCACAACGGCGGTGGCAACAACGGCGGTGGGGCCCACCATCCGTCGAAGGGCGGCTCGAACGGGCACGGCCAAGGCACCAAACCGTAGCAGTTAGTCGTTAGCGAGGCGGCGCGCATCTGCTGATGTCGCGCCGCCTCGTCACTCCGCTGGATAGCGAGGTGCTGGCTAGTGAGGTGCTGGCTGGTCAGGGGCGCCCTGGCCGCTCTTCGCCCGCTGAATCTGGGCATACACGTGTGAGCGCAGCTCTGTGAAGCGCGGCAGTGAGCGCGTGGTGAGCTGGTCGCGCTCGTCCGGCAGGTCGATGCGGAGGTCCTCCTGCACCACCGTTGGCGAGTTCGACAGCACGATCACGCGCTCGCCGAGATACACCGATTCGTCGATGTCGTGCGTGACGAACAGGATGGTCACGCCGAGCTGCTTCCAGATCGTGCGGATGAGGTCCTCAAGGTCGGCACGCGTCTGCGCGTCTACGGCGGCGAACGGCTCGTCCATCAGGAGCACTTGCGGCTTGTACGCGACAGCGCGAGCGATGGCCACGCGCTGCTGCATGCCGCCAGACAGCTGCCAGGGGAAGCTCTTCGGCACGTGGTCGAGCCCGACAGCGGCGAGGGCTTCGTCGACAACGCGGGTGCGCTCCGCCTTCGGAACCTTCTGGTTCTTGAGCGGCAGCTCGACGTTGGCCCGAACTGTCATCCACGGGAAGAGACTTCGCCCATACTCCTGGAACACCACGGCCATCGCCTTGGGCGGCCCTGCCACCGTCGTGCCGTTCAGCTCGACGGACCCCGTCGTTGGGCTCATCAGGCCGGCGATGCACTTGAGCAGCGTGGTCTTGCCAGAACCAGACGGCCCGACGAGGCAGACCAGTTCGCCGGCCGCCAGATCGAAGGTGAGGTTCCGCACCGCCTCGACGTCGCCGGAGGGGGACTTGTAGATCTTCTGCACGCCGCGCACCGAGAGCATCGGAACAGCGGTGCTGGCCGCTGTGGGTGGAGACACGGGCATGGGGAACTCGCTAACTGTCATTTTGGGCCTCTTTCAGGCCGTGGTACCACTGCAATACCCGGCGCTCGACGAACTGGAAGATGAGGGCAAGCGCCAGGCCGATCAGGCCGAGCACCACGATGCCGCTCCACATCTCTGGGATGGCGAAGTTGCGCTGGAATGCCACGATTGTGTACCCGAGGCCAGACGACGAGGCGAACATCTCTGAAATCACCATGAGGATGAGGCCGATCGACAGGCACTGGCGCACCCCGGTCATGATCTGCGGGCTCGCGCCGGGCAGCACAAGGTAGCGCACCCGCGCAAAGCCGGTGATGCCGTAACTGCGGCAGTTGTCTGAGAGGGTGGCATCGACGCTCCGCACCCCTTCGACCGTATTGAGCAGCACCGGCCAGATCGAGCCGGAGATGATGACGGCGATCTTCATCTGGTCATTGACGCCGATGATGAGCAGCAGCAGCGGTACAAGCACGGGCGGAGGGATGGCGCGAAAGAACTCGAGCAGCGGCTCCAGGAGCTTCCGTAAGAACTGGCTCGACCCGATCAGCACGCCGAGTGCAACGCCGAAGACGATGGCGCAGATCAAGCCGATGGCCAGGCGGCCCAGACTCGGGAGCACGTCCTCCCAGAACCGCTCGCCCGACCAGGTGACCCAAAACGTCTCAACGAGCTGGCCCGGCTTCGGCACATAGAAGTTGGTGGATCCGGCGGTGAGAATTGCCCAGAGCGCGATGAGGATGACGGGGAGGCCGATGAAATACGCGATCCGCTTGAGCATGCTCATACGATCACCTCTCCTCGAACGGATTGATGCCAGGCCAGGACGCGTCGTTCGACAGCGCGGGCGACAAGGTTGATCAGAACCCCGATCATCCCGGTCGCGAGCACCAGGGCGTACATCGAGGTGACGGCGCCCCCGGCCTGGGTGTCAGCGATCTGCTTGCCGAGACCTGGCGTGCCGATGATCAGTTCGGCCGTGATGGCGAGGATCAGGGCCACGGCGGCGGCCAGGCGAAGGCCTGTCATCAGGTAGGGGAGGGTCGTCGGCCAGACAACGTAGCGGATGCGTGCCAGTCGGCCGAGCCCGTAACTCCTGGCGGTGTCGTCAGCAACTTTGTCGACATCCGCTATGCCGTACAGCACCTGGAGCAACACCTGCCAGAACGCCGCGTAGACGACGAGCAGGAGGGTTGATTCGATCCGTTGGCCGAACAGGAGCACGGCCAGGGGGATGAGGGCGACCGACGGGATGGGCCGGAGGAACTCGATCGTGGTGTGGGTGGCGCGCCGCAGGAATTGGCTGGAGCCGATGATGAGGCCGATCACGACCGCCGCGATGCTGGCAATGGCCAGGCCGAGTGCCCAGCTGGTCATGGTGTCGGCGACGTCGCCCCAGAACTCCGGTTCGACGAGGTACTGGCCGAGCTGGGCCAGTACCTCGCTGGCCGGCGGCAGGAACCGTTCGTTGACCAGGCCGAGCCGCGGGGCGGCTTCCCAGATAAGCAGGAACAGGATGATTCCGCCGGCACCGAGGGCCAGGCTGGATGCCCGGGTGATGCCGGCGGAGCCACGTGGCTTGCGCCTCTGACTCTGGTCACTGCTACTACTCATACTGGGAAGCCACTTCGTTGTGTGTATCCGGTGATGGGCGATGCGACGGGCTACGGCAGGAAGGTGCTCATATCCGGTGCGCTCTTCAGGACACCGTACTTGGCGGCGGCCTCACCCAGCTTCTCTGTCGCGTCGGCGTCGATCTCGGTCGGGAACGAGGGGAGGACGATCGTCGCCAGCACGTCGGCCGGTGTCTTGGTGTACGTCGCGATGATGGCGCGCACCTCGTCGGGGTTGGCCTCTGCGTATTCGAGCGACTTCTTCATGGCGCTCTGGAACTTGGAGACGAGCTCAGGATCGTTGTCGACGGTGTCGGACGTGGCGAAGTAGCCGGCGACGTTGAGGTTCGGGTCGAAGTCGGCGTATGCATAAGAGACCACGCGATCGCCGGCGGCCAGGGCGGCCGTGACGAAGGGTTCGACGACGTAGGCTGCATCGACCTGCTTGTTGGCGACGGCAGCGCCGGCATCGGGGAACGCGACCTCGACGAATTCAATGGTGGATGAGTCTCCACCGTCTTCGTCGACAAGGGTGCGCACGACGGTGTCGTTGATGTTACCGAGGCTGTTGCTGGAGACCGTCTTGCCTTCGAGGTCCTTCATCGAGGTGATGGGGGAGTCCCCTGGCACGATGACCGCGCCGAAGTCGCTTTCGGTGTCGCCGGTCGAGGCAACGGCTGCACTGACGACCTGGAGCGGAAGCCCCTTCTCCTCGGCAACCATGAGCGAGAGCAGGTTGCTGAAGCCGAACTGGTAGTCACCGCTGACCACGGATGGCACGATGGCCGCGCCGCCCGTCGCTGTCTCGATGGTGACGTCCAGGCCCTCATCGGCGAAGAAACCCTTGTCAACGCCGAGGTACAGGGCTGCGGTATCTGCGATGGGGATGACGCCGACCTTCACGGCGATGGGAGCGGCGTCAGAGGCGGCATTCGACTCTGGCGTATCGGCGGGCGTGTTTGAGCACGCGCTCAGGGCGATGAGGGCCGCAGAGGCGAGTCCGATCACAAGCGTTTTCTTCATGACACTCCATTGTGTTGAGGCTGTTGTGTGAGGGAGCTAAGGGTGTGCTACGAGATTGTTGACAATTATGTTACGACTTTGTAGCGTGTGTCCAGTACCAATTTCTGCTTCACGCCATTCGCACCTGCATCTCACCTATCTCACCGAGGAGATTCCATGACCGAGCCTGGTCCGCTGCTTGCCATCACCGCTCACCCTGGTGACTTTGTCTGGCGGGCCGGTGGCGCACTGGCCCTGGCCGTGTCACGCGGACAGCGTGCCGTCATCGCCTGCCTGAGCTATGGGGAGCGGGGGGAGTCCGCCAGCCTGTGGCGCGCAGGGAAGAGCATGGACGAGGTCAAGGCCGTACGTCGGGAAGAGGGCGAAGTCGCCGCTTCCCATCTCGGCGCAGAGGTGCGGTTCTACGACGCCGGCGACTATCCGCTGGTGGAAACCCCTGAACTGCTCACCCAGCTGGTCGAGCTCTACCGTGAACTGCAGCCGAGCGCCGTACTCACCCACACGCCGGGCGATCCGTACAACGTCGACCACCCTGCCGCCGGCGAGATCGCGCGCAAGGCACGCATCCTCGCCCAGGCGGCCGGTGTGGTCGGGGCCGGCGATGTCATCGGCGCTCCGCCGGTGTTCTGCTTCGAACCGCACCAGAGCGAGGTCTCCGGCTTCGTGCCAGACGTACTGCTCGACATCACGTCCGTCTGGGAGACCAAGCTCGCCGCCATGCAGAGCCTGGGCGCCCAGGGGCACCTGGTCGAGTACTACAGTGACCTCGGACGCCGAAGAGGTGTGCAGGCCAAACGCAACAGCGGGCCGAATCTCGGGTTACCGGTCAATACATTCGCCGAGGCGTACCAGCGGGTCTATCCGCAGGTCACCTCAGAGCTGGCTTAGGGGGAAGCGGATGTCGCAACACCTCGTTGTGCGCACCATCGACCGCGCTGACCAGGAGACGATCGACGGACTCGCCAGCGTCGGTGTCGCAACCGCGCACGAAGCGGCTGGTCGTATCGGACTCCTCGGACCAGAGATCCAGGCCAGACAGGACGGCGCGGCCATAGCCGGCAGCGCGGTCACCGTCTCTGCTCACCCCGGCGACAACCTGATGATCCACGCCGCCGTTGAGGTGTGCAGGCCAGGAGACATCCTGGTCGTCACCACAACGTCGCCGTCCGTGCACGGCATGTTCGGCGACCTTCTGGCGACGTCGTTGCTCGCGAGAGGGGTGCGCGGCCTCGTGATTGATGCCGGAGTGCGCGACATCGCCACCCTGCGTGAGATGGGCTTCCCGGTCTGGTCGCGTGCCGTGCACTCGCAGGGCACCGTCAAGGCGACGCCGGGTTCTGTGAACGTGCCCGTCGTGTGCGCCGGCCAGCTGATCAACCCCGGCGACGTGATCATCGCCGACGACGATGGGGTGATGCGGGTGGACCGCGTCGACAGCGCTGCAGTGCTCGCCGCCTCCGAAGCGCGGGTGGCAAACGAGGCGACCAAGCGCCGGAAACTGGCCGATGGCATCCTGGGCGTTGATATGTACAGCTTGCGCCCGCTGCTGGCCGAGCTCGGCGTGGAGTACGTCGACCGCCTTCCCGCTCGCGAGCTCTGATGCCAGACACGATGGTCGTTGCCGTCCTGGGGCTCGGTGAGGCCGGTCGCGTCCTGGCCGATGGCCTCGGTGCGACGGCCAGCGTGAGTGGCTACGACCCCGCGGTTGCGCCCGAATCCACCCGGTACACGACGGCGTCCTCTGCCGTCGAGGCCGTGGCAGGCGCCGCGGTCATCTTCGCCCTGACCGCTGCTCCTGATGCCGTCTCTGCACTGGAATCGGTGCTTGGGGCGGCCAGCCCCGGTGCTCTCTACGTTGACTTCTCCAGTTCGAGCCCGCACCTGAAGGCCGACCTCGCCCGCACCGCGAGCGAACACGGCATCAGCTTCGTCGACGCGGTGTTGATGGCACCGGTGACATTGGCCGGGCTGGCGACCCCTGTGCTGGCGTCCGGCCCCGGCGCAGACCGGCTGGCCGATGAGCTCGCCCCGCACGGCATGGTGATCGAGTCCCTGGGTGGCGAGGCTGGGGCGGCCGCAACGCGGAAGCTTCTTCGCAGCATCGTGGTCAAGGGCGTCACCGCGCTCCTGGTCGAGTCGCTGCGCACGGCGGAGGCCTATGACCAGCTCGACTGGTTCTCCGACCACGTCACAGAGACCCTGACCGGATTGACCCCTGCGGTGCTCGGTCGGCTCCTCGACGGAACCATGCAGCACAGCGCTCGCCGCGTGCACGAGATGCAGGCGGCCGTTGAGATGGTGGAGGGAGAAGGCATCTCTGCGGTGATGACGCGTGGCACCGTTGAAACGCTCATGTCGGTGGGCGCCGTCAGCATTCCACGGGGCGGTGTGCTGCGATGACCGCGTCCGGCGAGGCCGATGGCATCCCGTGCATGCTCATGCGCGGAGGCACCTCGAAGGGGGCCTACTTTCTCGCCGATGACCTGCCAGCGGATGCCGTAGAGCGCGACGACCTGTTACTGCGCATCATGGGTTCGCCCGATCCGCGGCAGATCGACGGAATTGGCGGCGGGCATCCGCTCACCAGCAAGGTCGCGGTGATCTCCCGCTCTGCCGAGCCGGACATCGACATCGACTACCTGTTCCTGCAGGTGCAGGTCGATGCGCCGCTGGTGTCTGACCAGCAGACCTGTGGCAACCTCCTGGCCGGGGTGGCGCCGTTCGCGCTCGAACGCGGGCTGCTGCCGGCGCTGGGCGGGGGAGCGGATGCCGTCACTGCCGTGCGCATCCGCATCCTGAACCGCGGTGGGGGCACGGCAACCGCGCGCGTGTCGACCCCGGATGGACGGGTGAACTACGCCGGCGATGTGCTGATCGACGGGGTGCCGTTCCCTGCCGCAGGGGTGCCACTCGAGTTTCCGAGCACTGGCTCGCCGCTGCTGCCGACCGGCAATGCCAGGGACACGTTCGCGGGGGTGGAGGTCACCTGCGTTGACGCCGGTATGCCCGTCGTGTTGCTGCGAGCAGAGGACCTCGACGTCTCCGGTGCGGAGAGCCCCACAGAGCTTGAGGAGAATGGCACGCTCACTGCGCTGGTTGAGGAGATCCGGTTGCTCGCCGGCCCCGCGATGGGACTCGGTGATGTGCGCGACAGCACGGTGCCGAAGATGTCCATTCTGTCGGCGCCCCAGCACGGTGGCACCCTGTCCACCCGCACGTTCATTCCGAAGCGGGTGCATACCTCCATCGGTGTCGTCGGCGCCATCTCGGTGGCCGCTGGCGCGCTGGTGCCCGGCTCTGTCGCCGCGGACCTGGTCGGTGCGCGCACGGCTAGCGGGGCATTCCGCATCGAACATCCAACCGGGTACTTCGACGTCGAGGTCGAACTCGCGACGCACACTGGTGAGCTACAGCTCACCAGGAGCGCCGTCATCCGCACTGCTCGCAAGCTCTTCGACGGCCGCGTCTGGCCCCGTACGCAAGGACACTGACACCGTGACAGACAGCCCCGCAACCGCTCCACTCGTCGACATCGCTGCGCCGAAGCTGACGCACGACCCTGCGCGTTCCCGCGACATCGCGCACGTGGGGCCGATCGAGCTGTACACGCCTGTGCTGGAGGAATCGCGCGATTTCTTCGTGAATCTGATGGCGTTGCGTGAGGTGTACCGCGACGCAGAGTCGGTGTACCTGCACACCTGGGATGACTACCAGAGCTATACCGTGCGGCTTATCCAGCGGGAGGCGGCCGGCATCGGACGCACGTTCCTGCGGGCAGCGAGCCCCCAGGCGCTGGATCGCGAAGTCGCCGATATCGAGGCCAGCGGCAGGGGGATGGGATGGGACACGTCGGTGCGCGGGCTCGGACCCGTCTACCTGTTTGACGACCCTGACGGCCACCCGATGGGACTGTACTGGGAGGTCGAGCGCTACCAGGCAGACGACTCAGACCGGCCGGCCCTGAAGAACCAGGCGGCCGCCTTCCCCGGGCGCGGCGCGAATGTGCGCAGGCTCGACCACGTCAATTACCTGACGGGCGATGTGCCGCCGGTTGCCGATTTCCTCGGCGATGTGCTTGGCGCTCGCTGCACGGAGCGGATCGTCACGGACGACGGTGAGCCGGCAGCGATCTGGTACTCCGTCTGCAACAAGTCATACGACCTCGTCTACACGGGCGACTGGACGGGAGCCTCAGGGCGGCTGCACCACGTCGCCTTCGCGACGGACACCCGCGAGGACATCCTGCGGGCGGCAGACGTGTTCCTGGAGGCCGGCATCCACATCGAGACCGGCCCGCACAAGCACGCCATCCAGCAGACGTTCTTCCTCTATGTCTGGGAGCCGGGCGGCAATCGCATCGAGCTGTGCAACGCCGGCGCGCGGCTGATACTGGCGCCGGACTGGCGAACCGTCAGCTGGACGGCTGCCGAACGCGCGAAGGGTCAGGCCTGGGGCCTGAAGACGATCGACACGTTCCACACGCACGGCACGCCGGTCGTCCCTGTCTAGAGGTCGGCGGGTCTAGACGTCGGCGGTGCGCAGCGGGTCTGAGAGGGTTCTGGTCAGCTGGGCGAGGTGGCTGCGCATGGCCTGCTCTGCGGCATCCGGATCACGCCGCACGATGGCATCGACGACGGCGCTGTGCTCCGCGAACGATTTCTCCGGCCTGCCCGGCTGCATGATGGTGCGGTAGTGGTACCGCACCAGGTGTGAATTGAGGTTGGCGACGAGGCGCGAGGCCGTCGTGTGCCCAGCCAGCTCCATGATCTCGCTGTGCAACTGCATGTTGACCTCTGAGGCGCCCATCAGGTCATCGGCGTCGAGGCGTGAGCGGATGTCGGAGACGAGCGCATTCAGACGGGCGAGGTCGGCATCGGTGGCGAGCTCTGCGGCCTTCCGCGCGGCGAGTCCTTCGAGCAGGGCGCGCACCTCGTAGATCTCGATCGCCTCTGCCTCGCCGATGAATCGCACCCTGGCTCCGCGGTTGCGTTCGTGCTCGACGAGCCCTTCCTGCTCGAGGCGGACGAGTGCCGTGCGCACCGCGCTGCGCGACGCGGCGTAGCGGGCGCTGAGGTCGGCTTCGACCAGGCGCTCATTGGGGTGCAGCTGCCCGGTCGCAATGGCGTCGCGCAGCTGCTCGTAGATATCGACACTCATGGCTTTGATCGTAGTTCCAGTTGTGACCGTTGCTCTGACATGCGGGCGTGTTCGCTGCGGTGTCGAGCAATGGCACCGCTGGCGCGGCGCAGCGATGCTAGAACGGCGGGATGCTGGCGTCCGGTTCGACCGAGACCGAGACTAGGACCGGGACCGAGACCGAGACCGAGCCTGTAGGCAGAGCGGTTGGCCCGATCTCGTTCTCAGGTTCGGTGTCGTACTTGTTGCCGGTTGGTGATGTCCAGTGGAGGATTCCGTCGTCTGCCTGGCTGACCTGCCAGCCGATTTCGTGTTTGTCGCGGTGGTTCTTCGCGCAGAGGCAGGCCATGTTCGTCAGCCTTGTCTCGCCCTGGTAACCGTTCTCCGCGAATGGAACAGTGTGATCGATATCGCTCTGCCTGGCCGCCCGGTTGCAGCCGGGAAACCGGCAGGTGCCGTCCCGTAGCTGCAATACCGTGCGGAGATCGGCTGGCGGCCGGTAGCGATCCCGCCCCACGGACAGGAATGCTCCGGTCTCGGGGTTGGTGAGGATGCGGAGGAAGCTCGTCGCGTCGCCGACCAACTCCTTGGCGGTGTCGAGGTCGATCGGCCCGTAGCCCTCGAGGATGGCGGGTTCGTCGCTTCGCCCAAGGAGCGTCAGTGCTGGCACCAGGATGGCGACATCGGCTTTGATGCCACGAGTACCAGCACCAGCACCGTCGCTATCACCGCAGTCCGAGTCGAGGATGAGATCGACGAGTACGTCTGCCTTCAACTGCGTCAGCGTGCGGGACTCATCCGAACCCTGCAAACTCATCGCGAAGTTCGTCACCCGGTTCACGATCGCCTGTCCTTTCGCTGCCGGCAGGAATGCGCTGACCCAGCACATACCGTCCTGGGCGGGTTCGAAGAATACCGCTCGGTCCGCGACGCTGCGCTCATGCCGAGCGGTGATTGACTCCGCGTCGAGCCGTTCCCGCACTCGCCGGGTCTTCTGCGCGAACTTCGCCACGGTGAGCCGGCCGGCATCCGGCAGCACGGCCCCCTCAAGGGCAGCCGTGTTCTCCGGGGACAGCCCGATGCTCTGGTCGACGAGGGTGGTGGCGTGCCGGTAACTGATGTCCCCGGCCTGCAACACGGCCAGGGTGGTGGGCAGCTGGTGCACGAGGATCTTGCTGACGGCGATCGTCGTTTCCATGGTGCGCTCCGGCACGCGGAACGCGCAGGCCAGTTCGGTGACGAGCAGCCGCTCGTTCGCCCAGGCCTGTTCGACTAGTGGGGCGGTGATCGGGGCGGTGGTCATGGATTCGCTAGTCAGGCGGGCCCGGTCGATCGCGACGGCCTCTTCCGCCGCGATCGTCGCGAGGCTCCGATGTAATCGGGCGGCCTCCTCGACTTCTCTGCCGAGTTGTTTCATGAGGGGGTTCATGCCCTGAATTATCCTCGGCACCACCGACATTCTTAGGTAACAGAAATAAGCCCTGATCTGGGTATTCTGCTGTGGACAACTGTCGCGAGGGGTGACATGTGGAGGAGGCCTCTCTGGCGCCGGCCGAGAGGTCTCGAGACGCTCGCTGGCGCTCGCTCCTCGACCACCGGGGGTGGGTTCCATGTCGAGCTCAGCACGTTTCGAGATCGGCGCGCGTGGTGTCGAGGCCCGACCTCGTCCCTCAGGCGTTCGTCGTCAGCCGAGGTCGTCGTTGGGCGGGAACCAGCGTGCGGCGGGAGCAATGCGATACGTGGCCGTGCGTGTGTCTGTGCTGATGCACGTGCCCGTCCCCGACGCCAGCACCAGTGGCGTCTTCTCCGCCAGGTAGTGCTGCAGGGCGCGCTGCTCGTGCTCAATCGGCGGATGCCCGCCGGCGCGGATGACGCGCCACCACGCGACATCCGCTCCGTAGTGCGACATCACCTGGCCCACGAGACGAGCACCGCGTGAGCCGAGTACAGCCGCGACATCCCCATAGGTCATCACGCGGCCGGCTGGAATTGAGTCGACGATGTCGAGCACGCTGGCCACGAACGGGCTGTCGGGGCCGAGGCGCATCGCTGGGGGAGGGCGCTAGAGTTCGAGCGCGCCGATGGTCTCGCCGTACTGGGTCTCGCCGACGTCGGTGAAGCCGATGCGGTGGAAGAACGCTTCAGGGCCGTCTTCGCCCGGCTCCCAGATGACGGTGATGCGGTTGAAGCCACGCTTCCGCGCTTCTTCGGCGAGGGCGTGCGCGGCAAACTTGCCGACACCCTGGCCCTGCGCGTCGGCGTCGACGTTGATGCGCCAGATGCAGGCGCGCAGTTCTTCCTGGGGAGACTCTGGGTCGAAGTTGCCGTGAATGAAGCCAACGACCTTTTCTTCGCTCAGCACAACGCGCTGCCAGGAGGTGGCCGGGTTGATAGTCGACGCGGCGACGGAGTACGTGACAGGGGCGATGAATTGCTCCTGGCCGGGCTTCAAGCTCAGGTTGTTGGCAGCAACGATGTTGCGTGCGGACAGTTCTTCCAGTCTCAGCTCAGGCATGTGAACAGGCTAACGTGCCGGTGGGGCTGGTGGTAGTCGTCCGTAGGGATGACATCTGCCGTTCACAGCGAATCCTTGCTACTTCACCGCAAACCTTAGACGACGCACAGCGGATGTTTGGCTGCATTCAGCTGAAAACTGTCTCGATGTCGAGATACTTGACTGGCTCAGGTAAGCTTGACGCTGGCCAGCGCGGCCCACTTTCCTGAGGAGAAATAATTGTCGAAGATCAAGGTTGAAGGCACAGTCGTCGAACTCGACGGCGACGAGATGACCCGCATCATCTGGCAGGCCATCAAGGACACGCTCATTCACCCGTACCTCGACATCAACCTCGAGTACTACGACCTCTCGATCCAGAAGCGTGACGAGACCGACGACCAGATCACGATCGACGCGGCCCACGCCATCCAGAAGCACGGCGTTGGCGTCAAGTGCGCGACGATCACCCCCGACGAGGCACGCGTCGAAGAGTTCGGCCTGAAGAAGATGTGGCGCTCGCCGAACGGCACCATCCGCAACATCCTCGGCGGCACGATCTTCCGCGAGCCGATCATCATCAGCAACATCCCGCGCCTGGTTCCCGGCTGGAACAAGCCGATCATCATCGGCCGTCACGCGTTCGGCGACCAGTACCGCGCCACCGACTTCCGCTTCGAGGGTGAAGGCACCCTCACCATGACGTTCACGCCGAAGGATGGCAGCGAGGCCCAGTCGTTCGAGGTCTTCCAGTCACCGGGCAGCGGCGTCGCCATGGGTATGTACAACCTGGATGACTCGATCCGCGACTTCGCTCGTGCATCGCTCAACTACGGCATCTCCCGCAACTACCCGGTCTACCTCTCGACCAAGAACACCATCCTCAAGGCATACGACGGTCGCTTCAAGGACCTGTTCCAGGAAGTCTTCGACACCGAGTTCAAGGCTGCGTTCGAAGAAGCAGGGCTGACCTACGAGCACCGTCTCATCGACGACATGGTGGCATCCGCCATGAAGTGGGAGGGCGGCTACGTCTGGGCCTGCAAGAACTACGACGGCGACGTGCAGTCCGACACCGTTGCACAGGGCTTCGGCTCGCTCGGCCTGATGACCTCCGTGCTGGCCACGCCAGACGGAAAGGTCGTCGAGGCTGAGGCTGCTCACGGCACCGTGACCCGTCACTACCGCCAGCACCAGCAGGGCAAGCCCACGTCGACCAACCCGATCGCGTCGATCTACGCCTGGACCCGTGGGCTCGCGCACCGCGGAAAGCTGGACAACAACGACGCACTCATCGAGTTCTCGCACATCCTCGAGGATGTCGTCACCAAGACCGTTGAGAGCGGCAAGATGACCAAGGACCTCGCGCTCCTGGTCGGACCTGACCAGGCGTACCAGACCACCGAAGAGTTCCTCGCGGCCATCGCGGAGAACCTGCAGGCTCGCCTGGCGTAGTTCGTCTCTCGTCACGGTCGCTTCGCACCTGTGACACCCCGAAGGGCCTCGATCGATTCGATCGGGGCCCTTTGTGTTGCAGTGCGTCGTGAGTGAGGACACCGAGGCGAGCCTGTCCTCGCTGGCGCAACCCGCCACGAGTGACGACACTGGAGTCATGCGAGAAGTGCTCTCACTCATGCGTCGGTATCCGCTGGTCGCGGCGACCATCGTCATCGGCATCCTTGGCCTGGTGCTGTGGGCGATCGGATTTACCGAGCCGATCCCCTGGATTTTCAGCCTCTTTGCGCTTCTGGTGGCGGCCAGGTCGTTCATCGACATGCTCAGGGAGCTGAAGAGCGGCAGCTGGGGAATCGACATCCTCGCCGTCACGGCGATCATCGCCACCGTGCTCGTCGGCGAATACGTGGCCAGCCTGCTCATCGTGCTCATGCTCACGGGCGGCGAGGCGCTGGAGGATTATGCGGCCGGCAGGGCCAAGCGTGAACTGACTGCGCTGCTCAGTCGGGCGCCACAGATCGCGCACCGGATCGGCAGCACCGAAACCGGCAGCACCGAAACCGGCAGCGTCGAAACTGGCAGCACCGGTACCGGCAGCGTCGAAACTGGCAGCGGCGAAACGGATGTCGAAGACGTGCCGGCCACGCAGGTGCGGCCAGGAGACATCCTGCTGCTCCGCCCCGCAGAAATCGTTCCCGTCGACGGCGACCTCCTCTCGCCGAGCGCGTCCTTCGACGAGTCGTCGCTGACCGGGGAAAGCATCCCCGTTGAGCACGTCACCGGCGACAGTATCCTGAGCGGGTCGATCAACGGCCAGTCAGCGGTGACGATGCGGGCGACGGCCTCGGCCGCGAACAGCCAGTACCAGCGCATCGTCGCCCTGGTCGCAGAGGCCTCTGAGAGCCGCGCACCCGTTGTGCGCCTGGCCGACCGCTACGCGGTGCCATTCACGGTCGTGTCCCTGCTGATCGCGGCGACGGCCTGGATCGTCACCGGTGACCCCGTGCGCTTCGCGGAGGTGCTCGTCGTTGCCACGCCGTGCCCGCTGCTCATCGCAGCTCCCGTCGCATTCATGGGTGGCATGAGCAGGTCGGCTCGCAACGGCATCATCGTGAAGGGCGGGGGAGTGCTCGAGCAGTTGTCTCGCGCCAAGACGGTGGTCTTCGACAAGACCGGCACCCTCACGTATGGGCAGCCGTCGATCAACCGCATCAACCCGGCCGGTGCCGTCGCCGAACGGCCAGATGCCGAGAGCGAGCTGCTGAGGCTGGCCGCATCCGCTGAGCAGTATTCGTCGCACGTGTTGGCGGCGTCGATCATCGCCGAAGCCCACGCCCGCGGACTCGCGCTCGAACCGGCTGATGCAGCCAGCGAGGTGGCCACCAACGGCGTGGTGGCGAGGATCCACGGTCGCGAGGTGGCCATCGGCAAATTCGCCTTCATCGCCCAGCGGGCGAGCGATGCTGTTACGACCGAACTGCAGAGCGGAGAACTGGCCATTTACGTCGCCGTCGATGATTCCTTTGCCGGCAGCATCGTGGCCAGCGACCGGGTGCGTGACAACGCGCGCGCCACCATCGAGAACCTCGCCGCTCACGGCGTGCGGAACACCATGATGCTCACCGGCGATGCCCGCGTGACGGCGGAGCACATTGCCAAGGATGTCGGCATCGACCAGGTTCAGGCAGAATGCCTCCCCAGCGACAAGGTCGACACCGTGCGCGGGTTGACCCTTCGCCCGGTCATCATGGTCGGCGACGGCGTGAATGACGCCCCGGTGCTGGCCGTTGCCGATGTCGGCATTGCGATGGGGGCTAAGGGTTCGACAGCGGCCAGCGAATCAGCGGATGTCGTCATCATGCTCGATGACATCTCCCGCGCCGCCCGCGCTGTCATCATCGGGCAGGACACCGTGCGCATCGCCCTGCAGAGCATCTGGCTCGGCATCGCGCTCAGCATCGGCCTGATGATCATCGCGGCATTCGGCCTGATTCCGGCCACGATCGGCGCCTTGCTTCAGGAGCTGGTCGACCTCGCCACGATCCTGAACGCACTGCGGGCCATCGGTGCGCGCCGCGATGCGGCCGGGAAGCTGCTGCCGAGCCCCAGCCCGTCGCGCGTGCCAGCAGCCCGGTCGTGAGGCGCGCGTCGCATCCGCTCGGTACCAATTCGCCGGTACGACGTGAGAGATTCCTCAGGATCGCCGTTTGGTTAGAGCACGAAGTCGTCGTCCGTTGGCTCCGCCTTCGGCGGGGCAACACGTCCGGCTGGCTCGTGAGTCACGCTCTCCCGCACGGCTTCCTCGTGTCCGGCGCCCTGCTTGCCCGTCGTGTATGACGAGGTGACCAGGATCGGCATGTGGTCGCTCGTGCCACGAGCCAGCGTCTCGATGTTGTCGATGGTGAGACCGACAGACGTGGCGAGGTCGAAGTGGCCACGGAAGAACTTGTATCGCGTGTACGTTCGGTTGTCGCTCAGTGTGAGGTCGTAGCCAGACTCCTTGACTCGATCGCTGAGGTGCGCTTTGAAGATTGGGTAGTTGTAGTCGCCGACCATGAGAGTGGGCAGTCCTGGGCCCAGCAGCCGCAGCTCGTGGAGCGCCGTGTGGATCTGCTTGCGCCGCAGGGAGTTGAGCGCCGTGAGTGGCGCGGCGTGGAAGGAGGCGACGACAAGTTCGCGTTCGGCTTCCCTGTCAATGAGGCGCGTGCCGATGAGGCGCTCGTGGGCAGGCTTCAGCACACGGTCGTGCAATGACTTCTTGAGCTCGAAGGCCTGTGTGGTGACAGCGTCGAACCTGTCCTTGCGGTAATACACGGCAAGGCCCAGCCGGTTGCGGCTCGTGGAGTCTGCCAGGTGCAGGTTGCCGATCTCTGCCGGGAGGTCGACGGTGTCGCATTCCTGCAGGCAGAGAACGTCTGGCCGGTAGTCCTCTGTCAGTGCGACTAGTTCGCCGACTGCGCGGTTCTTGCGGAGGTTATAGCTGATGACCCTCACGAACGACCTGCCTCAATTCTTGTAACGAGTTGCGTGTAACGAGTTGCGTGTAACGAGTGGTGCCTGCGCATGACGTGCGTGCGGTGAGCCAGCATACGACGATTACCTCTGAACTGGCAGATGCCGGGCGCACGAGTACGACATTCCCGCCCTCTCTCGAATCGCGAACCTGGCGCGACCACCCGTGCAGTGTGACTGCCGAATGTTACAACTGGGTAAAGAACCCGAATCGGCGGATCTTTTTCTTGCCTTCCTTTAGTTCGTAAGCTTTACTAACAAACATGACGGCAACGGATGCCCAACGACTGATTCACAGTCGGGCGCTACGCACCACCTCCAAGGTGTTGCCGGAGCATGCCCGTGGGCATAACCGCGCTCTCGTGCTGCAGACCCTCTATCACGCCGGGTCCCAGAGCAGGGCCGACCTGGCTCGCGAGACGGGCCTGACGCGGGTGACCATCTCCGACCTGGTCTCTGACCTCATCGCCGACAAGCTCGTCATTGAGCTCGGGCAGCGCGAGTCAGTGCGTCCTGGCAAGCCGGCCACCCTCGTCGACATCGACAGGGCAGCCTTCCAGATCATCTCCCTCGACCTGTCGGAGCACCGGATGCTGCGCGGCGGCGTCCTCAGCCTCGACGGCACCGTGCTGGAGCGATCAGAGGTCGCACTCGGGGCTGCGACGGGCGACAGCGCGGTAGCCCAGGTGATCGCCCTGCTCGATGCGGTGATCGCGCTCGCCACGGCTCCAATCCTTGGCGTCGGCATCGGGTCCCCAGGCATCGTCGACCTCGATGGTGTCGTGCGCAGCGCCCCAAACCTCGGCTGGGAGAACCTGCCGCTCTGCGCGCTTCTCGAGCAGCACACCGACCTCCCGGTCATCGTTGCCAACGACGCGAACGCCGCCGTGCTCGCTGAGCACAGCTTCGGGGGAGCGGATCACGACCTCCTGCTGGTCAAGGTCGGTCACGGCGTCGGTGCCGGGCTCATCATCGGCGGGCGCCCGGTCTTCGGCGGCCGGTTCGCAGCCGGTGAGATCGGTCACGTGGTCGTCGGCACAGACGGTGGTCCGCTGTGCGCCTGCGGCAAGACCGGTTGCCTCGAAGCCTGGCTGGCCGCTCCCCGCCTGACCCAGGAGATCAAGCTGGCCATGGCATCCGCTGACCAGGCGAATGCGGCAGAGGCCCGTGACCACATTCTTGCGGAAGCAGGCCGACGCCTCGGCATCGTGCTCGCTCCCGTCGTCGGCGCCCTCAACCTGCACGAAATCGTGTTGAGCGGCCCCACCTCACTTCTTGATGGGCCGCTGGCAGCGGCAACCATCGAGACGCTTCGAAGCAGAACCATGGTCGATTTTCACAGCGACCTCACGCTTCGGATGACCTCGCAAGGAGCGGACATCGTACTTCGCGGCGCAGCCGTGATGGTCTTGTCCGGCCGACTCGGGGTTTCTTAACACAGCTTTTCCCTGCTCCACTCGGTGTGGCATCCGCATACGCCGGCAATCCAAGAAAGGAACCTCTCATGAAGAGAAAGCTCATCACGCTCGCCGCAGTGGCGACAGCGTCCGCCCTCGTTCTTGCAGGATGCTCCTCCGCCGCGCCTGGCGATGACGCCAGCACAGACGGCGCAGGCAAGACAATCACGTTGTGGCTGGCGGGCGGCGACACTCCAGACACGCTCCGGGACTACCTGAAGACGGAGTTCAACAAGGAGACCGGCGCAACACTGAATATTCAGCAGCAGGACTGGGGAGACCTCGTCACCAAGCTGACGACCTCGCTCCCAGACGCCAACAACACGCCGGATGTCACGGAGATGGGCAACACGCAGTCGCCAACGTTCACGAACGTCGGTGCGTTCCTCGACATCTCCGACATGTACGACGAGCTCGGCGGCGACAAGCTGCTGCAGTCCTTCGTTGACGCCGGCAAGGTGGGCGACAAGAACTACACGCTGCCGTACTACTTCGGGTCGCGTGCCGTCTTCACTCGCTCAGACGTGTGGGAAGCTGCCGGCGTTGCCCAGCCCACCACGCTCGATGAGTTCAACACCGCGGTTGCAGCCGTCAACGCAGCCAACCCGCTGAACATCCCCGGCTTCTCTGGCTTCTATCTGGGGGGACAGGACTGGCGGAACGGTATCTCCTGGATCTTCGCCAACGACGGAGAGCTCGCCACGGTGAAGGACGGCACCTGGACGTCGACACTCGCGTCTGAAAACACCCAGAAGGGCCTCGAGCAGCTTCAGGAGCTGTACAACACGGCGTCCAACGCGCCGAACGACGCCAAGGACTCCAACCAGTACATCTACCTGAACGACAGCGACGAGATCAAAGACGCCGACGGAAACGTCACGTCGAGCACCTCACTTTCCGCCGCGACGATCATGGCGCCGACCTGGGCGCACTGGTCGATCGGAACGCTGGGAACGGATGCCGACGGCAAGGCCACCCGCACCTGGGATGACACCAAGAACGCCGTCTTCGCACTGCCGGGCAACGATGGCAAGCCGGCACCGGTCTTCGCCGGTGGCTCCAACATCGGTATCTCCGCCACGAGCAAGAACCCTGAACTGGCTAAGACCCTTCTGAAGATCATCTACTCAGAGGACTACCAGACCATGCTCGGCGAGAACGGCCTCGGCCCGGCAAACAGCGACTACGTGAACTCACTCGGTGACGACCAGTTCGCACAGGCACTGATCGAGTCAGCCTCCAACTCGAAGCTCACCCCTGCAGCACCCGGGTGGGCAACGGTCGAAGGGTCGCTCGTGATGGAAGAGTTCTTCAGCAAGATCAAGGACGCACCCGACCTGAAGGCGCTCGCCACCGAGTACGACAAGAAGCTGACCCCGATGTTGAACGGCAAGTAACACCGCACCACGCCGTCGTTGGTTGAGGAGGCCGTTCACGGCCGTCTCGAAACCTCGTGATGGTTTCGAGACGGGCCTGGCGGCCCTCCTCAACCAGCGACGTGTCAGTCACCACATGAAAGGAGGGACAGCGTGACAACGCAGAACCTCGTGTTGGCCGAGAGGCCACGCAGGAAAAGGGGCCGATTCACCCCCTACCTGCTCATCGTCCCCGCCATCGCCATCCTCGTGCTGGCACTCGGCTATCCGCTGGTCTGGCAGTTCGTCACCTCGATGCAGAAGTTCGGCCTTGCCCAGCAGTTCGGGCAGCCCCCTGAATTCGTCTGGTTCGACAACTACATCACCCTCTTCACCGACCCGTACATGTGGGCAGTCGTCGCCAGGTCTGTGGCGTTCTGCCTCGTCACCGCCGGCGTCACCATGGTCGTCGGCACCCTGCTCGCGCTGCTGATGAACGCCGTCAACGCCGTGGTGCGCATCACCCTGCAGATCGCCATGCTGCTGGCATGGGCGATGCCCGTCGTCGCGGCCATGACGGTCTGGAACTGGCTCATCGACTGGCGTCGTGGCGTGCTCAACTCGGTGCTGGTGAGCATGGGCCTCGACTTCCAGAACCACAATTGGCTGGCCGAACCGCTTTCCTTCTTCTTCATCGCCATGGTGATCGTGGTCTGGATGAGCGTGCCGTTCGTGGCTTTCTCCATCTATGCCGGCCTGACACAGGTGTCAACCGAGGTGCTGGAAGCGGCCCAGATGGACGGCGCGCGGCCCGCGCAGCGGCTGCGGTTCATCATCGTGCCGATCATCCGTCCCGTGCTTGCGATCATCATGCTGCTGCAGGTGATCTGGGACCTGCGCGTCTTCACCCAAATTCGGTTGTTGCAGGATGCCGGCTCGATCGCATCCGAAACCAACCTGCTCGGCACGTACATCTACCAGCTCGGCGTTGGCTCCAGCGACTTCGCCATGGCCAGCGCCGTCTCGATCTTCGTGCTGATCCTGACCGTCGCACTCAGCTGGTTCTACGTGCGCAGCATGCTCAAGGAGGACGAATCATGACCTCAGAACTGACCTCGCCCCGCACCGAAGATGGTGCAGCGGGCACAGCGCCCGCGCGACAGGGTTATCGCCCTGCTGGCGCCAGTGGAACCCAGGGGGCACGGAGCGGCAACCGCCGTTTCAAGCCCACCAAAGTACTCCTCGGCGTCGTCGGGATCGTCGTCTCGCTCATCTGGGTGTTCCCGGTGTACTGGATGGTCAACTCGTCGCTGCTGCCGAACGTCGTGCTGCAGAACACCACACCGACCTGGCTGCCGTTCGGCGGATCCCTCGACAACTTCGTCGCGGTCGTCGAGGGGGGAAGCTTCCTGCCTGCGCTCGGCATGAGCGTGGCGATTGCGTTCATCACTGTGACGTTCTGCCTGCTGTTCGCCTTCTTCGGCGCACTGGCAATCAGCCGGTTCCGATTCAGGGGGCGGAAGTCGTTCGTGCTCGCGGTGCTGCTGATCCAGATGCTGCCGGCCGAAGGCCTGTTCATCGCCCAGTACAAGCTGATGGGCAGCCTCAACCTGCTCAACTCCATCGTCGGCGTGAGCATCATCTACATTGCCGCCGTTGTGCCATTCACGATCTGGATGCTGCGCGGCTTCGTCGCCGGCGTGCCAGCCGACCTCGAGGAGGCCGGCATGATCGACGGGCTCAGCCGTACGCAGGCGTTCATGCGAATTACGTTCCCGTTGCTGGCCCCTGGGCTCGTGGCATCCGGTGTCTATGCGTTCCTGCAGGCCTGGAACGAGTTCACGGTGGCGCTGGTGTTGCTGCAGAACAATTCAGACCAGACGCTGCCGCTGTGGCTGCGCGGCTTCATCCAGGCCAGCGCGAGCAGGGCGATCGACTGGGGCCAGGTCATGGCCGCATCGACGCTGGTCGCCGTACCCGTCATCATCTTCTTCCTCTTCGTGCAGGGGCGGATGACCAGCGGGCTGGTCAGCGGGGCGGTCAAGGGTTGAGCCTCGTGGACACGGCGGTGGAGCGCGACGTGCTGCGTCGACAGATCGCCACAACACTCATGCCCGGCTTCGTCGGCACCACCCTCCCGGCCTGGCTGGAGCGTCGCCTGCGGGGCGGACTCGGTGCGGTGTGCATCTTCGGGCCCAACATCGTCTCGCGCACGCAGCTGCGTCGGCTGACGGCTGAGATCCTGGCCGCGAATCCGAATGCCGTCATCGCCATCGACGAGGAGGGTGGCGATGTCACCCGGCTGTACTACGAATCGGGGTCGCCGTACCCCGGCAACGCCATTCTTGGTCGACTCGACGATCTGGAGCGCACCGAACGCGTCGGGCGCATGGTCGGCTGGGATCTGCGGCAGACCGGCTGCACCCTGACATTCGCACCGGATGTCGACATCAACTCCAACGCGGACAACCCCGTCATCGGGGTGCGGAGCTTCGGCACTGACCCTGAGCACGTGGCTGCCCACAGCGCGGCGTGGGTGCGCGGGCTGCAGTCGACGGGCGTCGCGTCGAGCCCGAAGCACTTCCCTGGCCACGGCGACACCGCCCAGGACTCGCACCTGGCGATGCCGGTTGTCGATCTGACCCTCGCTGAGCTGCAGGAGCGGGAGCTGGTGCCGTTCAGGGCAGCGATCGCCGCGGGTGCTCTGACCGTCATGACGTCGCACATTCTGCTGCCCCAGGTGGATCCGGTGTACCCGGCCACGCTGTCCAAGCGCATCCTGCTCGGATTGCTGCGCGACGAACTCGGCTTTGACGGCGTCATCGTGAGCGATGCGCTCGACATGGCAGGGGCAAGCGCGCAGCTGGGCATTCCGGCTGCGGCTGCCGCAGCGCTGGCCGCCGGCTGTGACCTGCTCTGCATCGGTACAGAGAACACCGACGCCCAGCTCGATGAGATTGAGGCTGCGGTGCTCGGCGCGATCGAGTCCGGCGAACTGGACACCGACCGGGTGGCCGAGGCCGCCGCGCGAGTGCTCGCCCTGGCAGAGACGACACGGGCCGCTGCGGTGGAGCTGCCGATCCCGGCCGGCGTGAATTCCGTCGATGAGCCTGAGTTCGACATCCGCTTGATCGTGGATTCGTTTGCGGTGAATGAGGCGGCGGCGACCTGGCTGGCTTCCGCCCCTGCGGCCTACTCGGTGGTGCGGCTCGAGACGGTCGCGAACATCGCCGTTGGAGTGGCACCGTGGGGGCCATTCGCCGAGGCGGCGGAGCACCCAGAATCTCCGTCGGTCGAGGCGTGGGCTTCGCACCCGGTCGTGACCTGCACGGTCGACAGTGAACGCGAGATCGTGCTCGCCGGCCTGGCCCCGGTGCTCGTGATCGGCAAGGACAACCACAGGCACGAATTCGCCAGGGCGATCATCGATCGGCTGCGAGCAGAGGGGCGCGAGGTACTTGTCGTCGACATGGGCTGGCCCTCTGATGACCTGGCGTACGCCGATATCGCCACCTTCGGGGCGTCGCGGCTGGTGGGCCGAGCACTGTTGGCGCTGCTGGTAAATACCCCCGTTGATTGAGGAGCGAGCGCCAGCGAGTGTCTCGAAATCTGTCGGCCGATCCCTGCGCTATGGGTCTCGAGACGGCCGCTGCCGGCCTCCTCGACCAACGGGGCGGTGGTTTGTTTCCACCAACGACGCCGCGCAGCGGCGCCACCGGGCGAATTCTGGCCGGCGACGATGTGATTGATTCTGATTGGTAAAGATAGGATTAGCGCAAGGAAAGTCAGAGTTATGTGGTTGGAGTTGGGTAATGGCTGAGGTTGTCGTTGTAGAAAATGAGTGGGCAGCCGGTGAGCTGATTGCAGCATCCATTCGGGATTTGATCGCGCACAAGCCGGATGCCGTGCTCGGCCTGGCCACGGGGTCAACGCCGCTGCCTGTTTATCGCGCGCTCGCAGAGTCGTTTGCGGCCGATCCTCTCGACGTATCCCGCGTGCGCGGCTTTGCGCTTGACGAGTACGTTGGCCTGCCGGCCGGACACCCGGAGAGCTACCGCGCGGTCATCACGCGCGATGTCGTTGAGCCCCTCGGCCTGACCGCAGCGAACATCCACGTGCCGAACGGCGACCTGGCCACCATCGCCACCGCTGGCGACGACTACGAGCGTGCGATCACCGAAGCCGGTGGGGTCGACGTGCAGATCCTCGGGATCGGTCGCACCGGCCACCTCGGTTTCAACGAGCCCGGATCGTCGTTCGCGTCGACCACCCGCATCAAGACGCTCACCGAGAAGACCAGGGAAGACAACGCACGGTTCTTCGATTCCCCCGACGACGTGCCCATGCACTGCATCACCCAGGGACTCGGCACCATCCTGCGGGCCAAGCACCTCGTGCTGCTCGCGTTCGGTGAGGCCAAGGCCCACGCGATCGCTGAGGCCGTCGAGGGTGCGCTCTCTGCCAGCCAGCCGGGCACCGCGATCCAGCTGCACCCGCGGGTGACGGTCGTGGTCGATGAGGCCGCAGCCAGCCAGCTCGCCAACCTGCCGTATTACAAGCACGCCTGGGCGCACAAGCCCGCCTGGCAGGGCATCTAGCCGCACCTGTAGCCGCCTGGGCAGCCGTTCGCCGGCTGCTCGGGTTGTGGGTTACGAGACCAACCGCTCATGTGGGTGGTGACCGGAGTGCTCCGGCTCACCGACGTGATCGGGCTCGTTGATCTCGGCCCACACCGCATCGAGGGAGAGGCCGACGACATCCGCGATGGCGGCGATCGTCGGGAATGCAGGGGTCGCCACACGGCCAGACTCGATCTTCCGGAGGGTCTCCGGGGACACTCGGGCGTCGAGCGCGGTCTGGAGCATCGAACGCTCGCCCCTGGCTCGCCGCAACAGGGCCCCAAGGCGCTCTCCACGCTCGACCTCTGCGGGAGTAAGCGGCAACCTGACCATGGCTCCGATTCTAGTACCGGGATAATATGGCCGGTATAGTTATTGGTTCCACGAGGAAGGCACCGCATGATCGAGATACTGAACCCCACTGAACTGGCCAAAGCGAAGGCCACAGGCGGCCTGGTCGCCGACATCCTGCAGGCCATGAAGAGTCGCAGCGCAGTCGGCACGAACCTCCTCGACATTGATCGGTGGACCAAGGCCATGATCATCGAGGCCGGAGCGCAGTCCTGCTACGTGGACTACGAGCCCTCCTTCGGACGCGGGCCGTTCGGCCACTACATCTGCACGTCCGTCAATGACGCTGTGCTCCACGGACTGCCACACGACTACGCGCTTGCCGACGGCGACCTGCTGACCCTGGACCTCGCCGTCTTGCTCGGCGGAGTCGCCGCAGACTCTGCCATCAGCTTCATCGTGGGCGAATCGAAGCCCCCGGAGAGCGTCGCGTTGATCAGCGCGACCGAACGCGCGTTGAGCGCGGGAATTGCCGCCGCAGGACCAGGCGCTCGCATCGGCGACATCTCGCACGCCATCGGTACGGTTCTCAGCGAGGCCGGATACCCGATCAACATGGAGTTCGGCGGTCATGGCATCGGAACGACGATGCACCAGGACCCCCATGTCTCAAACGACGGGCGGCCCGGCCGCGGCTACACGCTGCGCCCTGGGCTGTTGCTCGCGCTGGAACCGTGGGTCATGGTGGACACCGCTGAGCTCGTCACCGATGCTGACGGGTGGACGCTCCGTAGTGCGACAGGCTGCCGCACAGCGCACAGCGAGCACACCATTGCCATCACCGACGACGGAGCCGAGATCCTCACCCTGCCGACAAAAGCGCCCCTGCACCCCTGAGAGCCCGAGCGATTACGCTGGTCGGATGAGATCTTTCCGGCACGGCGGCACTGATATCCGCCGAGTCGGGTCGAAGCCGCGGTTGCCCCGCGATGTCTACGTGCTGGGCGTCATCTCCTTCTTCGTGATGGTCGGCTTCGGCGTCGTCATCCCCGTGCTGCCCGTGTACGTGCGCAGCTTCAACGTCGGAAACTTCGAGATCGGCGCTGTCGTCTCTGCGTTCGCCCTGATGCGTCTCGTGGCGAGCCCGTTCTGCGGTCGGCTGATCGACTGGATGGGCGAACGCCTGGTACTGGCCATCGGAATCGGCATTGTCGCGGTATCAAGTGGCCTGGTCGGCATCGCGGCCAACTATCCGCAGCTGCTGGTCCTCCGCGGGGTCGGCGGCATTGGCTCTGCGATGTTCACCGTCGCTGCGATGACCATGCTCCTCGGCTCCACCTCGCCAGCGCTGCGGGCCAGGGCCATCGGCTTCTACCAGGGCGGATTCCTGCTCGGCGGCATGGCAGGCCCGGCCATCGGCGGGCTGCTCGCCACAATCTCTCTCACCGCACCGTTCTTCTTCTACGCCGGCACACTGGCGATTGCCGGGATCATCGGGCTGGTCCTGCTCAGGCCGCGCACTCTGCACCACGACGCGGCAGCGGATGCCGAGGCCGCCGTCCCGATCCCCTTCCGGATGGTGCTCACCGATCGCCGGTACCGGGCAGCGTGCGTGGCCAACTTCGCGCAGGGCTGGACCTCGTTCGGGGTGCGGAGCTCTCTCATCCCTGTGCTCATCGTCGAGGTGTTGAACGGCCCAACGGCGTGGACGGGCATCGCCTTCGCGATTGCGGCCATCGCCCAGACGATCGCCCTGGCTCCCGCAGCCCGCTTCATCGACACGGTGGGGCGGAAACCTGCCATCGTGGGTTCCTTCGCGGCCGCAGCACTCATCATCGTCGCAGTGCCGTTTGCGCCGAACATCGGCGTGCTGACCGTGCTGCTGTGCCTCTACGGGATCGCGTCGGCGTTCATGGGCACCGCGCCTGCCGCAGCCGTGGGGGACGCTGCAGGGTCGCGAAGTGGTCGCGCTGTCGCGGTGTTCTCGATGTGCGCAGACGTTGGAGCTATCGTCGGTCCGCTGGCCGCAGGGCTGCTCGCCGACACGTTCTCATACCCCGTGGCGTTCGGGGTGGGCGGGCTGCTGTTCCTGGCGGCATCCGCTTACGCACTGCGGATGCCGAGGGACGTGCTCAGGCCGGTGGCGGCACCTGCGGACTAGCGCAGTTCCTTGCGGCCCGAGATGATGCCGCTTGCCGTCGCGACGACAGCGAAGACGACGGTGATGATCGGCTGGCCGAGGTCCCACCACGCTAGCGCTGCTGCGCCGAAGACGAAGATCTCCACGATGGCCTTGCCGAACGGGTCGAGCTTGAAGACGGCCTTGGGGGAGCGGAACAGCGCCCACACCAGGATGGCGAAAACGGGCGCGCCGATGCCGATGAGTATGCCGGGCCATGGCAGCGGCCAGGCGACGAAGCCCCAGATGCCGAGGCTGACGAAGGCGAACAGTTCGAGGATGAACCGGAGAATGTCGTTGGCGCCGATCTTGACGGGCGCTGGTGTGTCTGTCACTCGATAATTCTACGGGGGCTAGCGGAAGATGATGGTGCGGGCGCCGTCCTGCAGCACGCGGTTCTCCGCGAACCACTTCACGGCCTGCGTGAGGGTGCGGCTCTCCTCGTCCTGGCCGATGGCCACGAGTTCTGCCGGGCTGCGAGAGTGGTCGACGCGTACGACGTTCTGCTCGATGATCGGTCCCTCGTCGAGGTCGCTGGTCACGAAGTGCGCCGTCGCGCCGATCAGCTTCACGCCGCGGGCGTGTGCCTGCCGGTACGGGTTCGCGCCCTTGAAGCCGGGCAGGAACGAGTGGTGGATGTTGATGGCCATGCCCTCAAGGCGCGTGCAGAGCTCTGGGGAGAGGATCTGCATATAGCGAGCGAGCACAACGAGCTCGATGTCGTGTTCCTCGATCGCCTCGATGACGCGGGCTTCGAAGGCGGCCTTGCTGGCGGCATCCGTTACGGGGTGTGACTCGAATGGCACCCCGTAGAAACCGACGAGGTCGCGCAGCGTGCCGTGGTTGCTGAGCACCAGCGGCACTTCGACGGCAAGCTGGCCGCCACGCTGGCGGAACAACAGGTCGTTGACGCAGTGCGCGGCCGTCGAGGCCAGCACCAGGGTGCGGAGCGGGCGCCCGACGACGTCGACGATGGCGTGCATGCCGTAGTGCTCGATGACGGGCGCGAGGGCTGCTTCGATCTCGGCGCGGTCTGCGGGGGACTCCACCTGAAGTCTGATGAAGAACCGGCCGGTGTCCGCACTGGAGAACTGCTGGCTCTCCGTGATGTTGCCGCGGGCGCTGACGATGGCACCGCTGACCGCGTGCACGATTCCCGGCTGGTCGGCACATACGAGTGAGATCACCCAGTGGTGGTGAGCGCCAACCGAAGCGGATGCGATGAGCGACGAAGTGTCCATCCAGCCAGATTACCGGCCCAGGCCATTCCAAGGACCGCACAGCGACTTCTCGAACACACCGGGACTTCTCGAACTCACAGCGACTTCTCGAACACACAGGGAGCGTCGGGTAGGCTACCCAGTGGTTGGCGCAACTCGTTGGCCCCGGGCGCGCACGTTGGCGCGCAGTCGATTTTGGGCCTGTCTGTGACGGGCGTGCAAGATCCGCCGTTCGCGAGCACTCATCACTATGTCGAAAACACTTCCCCTGTCCGCGCCTGCCACTGCTAAGCCGTTCCCGTGGCTCGGACTCATCACCCTGGCAGCTGCTGTCTTCCTCTCCGTCACATCCGAGATGCTGCCCACCGGCCTTTTGCCGGACATGAGCCAGAGCCTGGGCGTCAGCGAATCCCAGGTCGGCCTGCTGGTCACCTGGTTCGCCTTCACCGTTGTGCTCACCACAGCGCCCATGACCCACCTGACGCGCACCCTGCCGCGGCACGGACTCATCGTGACGGTGCTCATCGTCTTTGCCATCAGCAATGTGCTGACGGCCATCGCACCGAGCTACGAACTCGTCATTGCCTCCCGGGTCATCGGCGGTCTCGCGCACGGGCTGTTCTGGGCCGTCGTCGGCGCATACGCCGGCCACCTGGTTCCGAAAGAGCAGATCGGGCGCGCGGTGTCGATCACCGTCGCCGGTGGAACCCTCGCCTTCATCTTCGGAGTGCCGCTGGCCACGGCTGCCGGGCAGCTGCTCGGCTGGCGCCAGTCGTTCGGCTTGCTCGCCGTGCTCATGCTCGTCGGTGCCGTCATCGTCTGGAAGTGCCTCCCACCCGTCGAGCACTTCGGTGCGAAACAAAAGCGGGAGCGCGCAGAAGCAGCTGCCGTCCCGGATAGTGCCCAATCAGCGGCCGACGTCCCCACTGACCGCGGCATCTGGCGCGACCCGAGCATGATGGCCGTCGTGTTGCTCTGTTCGATCACCGGGCTCACCATGATCGGCCACTACACGTTCTACACGTACATCGCGCCGTTCCTCATCGACGGCATGGGCGTTGACAGCTCAGCGGTTGCCCCGCTCCTCTTCGCGTATGGCATCGCCGGAGCGGTCGGACTCCTGCTCTCCGGCACGGTCTTCGGCCCGCGCCCGCAGGCGGGGCTCGTGATCTTCCTCGCGGTCTGCGCCGCGAGCGTGACGGTCCTCGCTGTGTTCGCCGCCAACCTGCCCGTGGCCATCGGCGCGTTCGTGCTCTGGGGAGTCGCATTCGGCGGTATTCCAGCCATGCTGCAGACGCGCCTGCTGCACACGGCATCGCCCCGCATCAGGGACGCGGCCAGCGCGTTCTACACCTCGGCATTCAATGCCGGAATCGGTGGCGGCGCGTTGCTCGGTGCAGGCCTGCTCAACGTGGTTGGACTGTCGGCGCTCCCGTTCGTTTACGTGGGCATCGTCGTCGCATCACTCGCGCTCGTGGTCGTCAGCGACCTCGTCATGCGTCGGCGTCGCCTTCTGGCTCTTTAGGGGGCCGGCTCACCGGATACTGAGCGCTAGTGCCGCTGCGCGGCCCATCCGTGTAGCGAATACAGGATGAATCGCGCACATGTAACCGAATACAGGACAGATCGCGCTCTCTGCGACGATGTTTCCGGTTTTCGCGACCTCGATCAACGGGGGAGATGTGCTGCCGGCCGCGCGCCAGGGCTCGGTGGTCGAGGAGGCCCGCTAGGGCCGTCTCGAGACCTAGCGCAAGCGGATGCCGGCGGCGTATACCTCGTCGACCTCAAGTGCGGCGTTCAGCAGCACGGCGTCCGCGGCGTAGCCGACCGCGAGGCGGCCGAGGTCATGCGCGCGTCCCACCGTGCGAGCCGGTGTTTCGGTGAGCGCGGTGATGGCGTCCGTGATGCTGACGCCGACCTCGTTCACCGCGCGGCGCAGCGCGTCGTCGAGCGTGAGCGTTGAACCGGCGATGGAGCCGCCCTCTGTCAGACGGGCGACGCCGTCGGTGACCGTCACGGCCAGGGTGCCGAGCATGTATGCTCCATCGGTCGAGCCGGTGGCCGCCATGGCGTCAGTGATCAGCGCGATGCGGCCTGGAGCTCCTGCGAACGCCAGCCGAACGACCTCAGGGTGCACGTGCACGCCATCGTTGATGATCTCCAGCGTGACGTTGTCGCTGTGCGTCGCTGCGGATACCGGGCCCGGGGCGCGGTGATGGATGCCTCGCATGCCGTTGAAGGCATGCGTCAGGATCGACGCGCCTGAGGCGAAGGCAGAGATGGCCGTCTCGTAGTCCGTTGAACTGTGGCCGACGGCGACGGCGATGCCGGCATCCGTCAAAGTGGCGATGGCCTCCGGTGCGCCGGGGAGTTCAGGAGCCAGCGTGACCTGGCGGATGTGACCGCGCCCCGCCCGAATCAACCGGGCAATGGAATCGGCGCCAGGAGCACGCAGAAGAGCGGGGTTGTGAGCGCCGCGGAACGCATCGTCGAGGAACGGGCCCTCGAGGTGCGCACCGAGGATCAGCGGGTTCTGCTCAGCTTCTGTGGCAATCGCGTCGAGTCGCGTCTCCAGGTCATCGACGGTTGCGGTGACAAGGGAGAGCACGATGCGCGTTGTGCCGTGCGCGTGGTGCACAGCAAGCGCGGTGCGGATGGCGTCAGCACCGTCGTCGAAGGCGCTGCCGCCGGCACCATGGCAGTGAATGTCGATGAATCCGGGGGTGAGCCAGCGTCCGCCGGCGTCTGCGACACGCACATCGTCCCCGCCACCGACGTGCGCACGCCAGCCGTCGCCGGTACCGACGGCAGACACGACGTCGCCGTCGAAGGCGACCCACGCATCCGCTGTGATGGACCCGCCTGAAACGACGGTGGCCGAATGAATGATGACGGAGGCGTTCACGCGACGATCACCTCAACGCCGTTCTCGGCGAAGGCGGCGAGCTGCTCGGCGGTGATGCCGGCATCGGTGATGAGGGTGTTGAAAATCTTGGAGGAACCCATGGTGGCGAACGCGTTTCGACCTATCTTGCTTGAATCGGCCACGATGACGGCGCGGGATGCGCGCCTGGCCATGAGGGAATTGACGGCGGCCTCACGCTCGTCGTGCACGGTGGGGCCGACGACGGGGTCGATGCCGTTCACACCGATGAATGCGATGTCCATGGTGATCTGCTCGAGCACGATGTCGCTGTACGGGCCGACGAGTTCATACGACCGGGAATGCACGACTCCGCCGGTGACGACCGTCTTGATCTGCGGGCGCATGGCGAGCTGGGCTGCGATGTTGATGGCGTTGGTGACGACGGTGAGGTTGGAGTGCGGTGACGCCTCCATGATGTCGGCCCTGGCTCCGAGCACCGTTGCGATGGCGGTGCTTGTGGTGCCACCGCAGAGCCCGATGACGGCGCCGCGCGGCACGAGTGCACTGGCAGCCCGTGCGATGCGGAGCTTCTCAGGGGCGTGCTGCTCCTTCTTGTACCGGATCGGCAGGTCGTAGGCCACCGACTGGCCGATGGCACCGCCGCGCGTGCGGGTGAGCAGCTGCTGGCTGGCCAGAGTGTCGAGATCGCGTCGAGCGGTGGCTGCAGAGACACCAAGTTTGGTGATGATGTCGTCGACCTCGACCTGGCCGGTTTCGGCGAGGAGGTCGAGCACGGCGTTCAAACGCTCGGCGCGATTCATGACTAACTCCTGGTTCCTGTCCCCGGTCGCAGTGCGAACAACTCTAGAAGTCTGGCAGCCTCTCCGGTGATCGCCGTACGCCCCGCCGCCAGGTATTTCCGGGAGTCGACGACGCTGGGGTTCTCCGCCAGGTACTCGCGGATGGCCGCCGTGAAGAAGCCGTTGAGATGGGTAGAGACGTTGATCTTGGTCATGCCGGCATTGATCGCGGCCACGATCTGCCCGTCGGAGGCCCCGGAGGAGCCGTGCAGCACGAGCGGAACGGTAAGTGCGGCGTGCAGGATGGCGATCAGGTCGGTGTCGAGGGACGCCGATCGGCTGGTCATCGCGTGCGATGAGCCGACGGCGACAGCCAGGGCGTCAACGCCCGTCGCGGCAACGAAGGCCACAGCCTCGTCGGGGTCGGTGCGCACGCCGGGCGCGTGTGCGCCGTCTTTGCCGCCAACCTTGCCGAGCTCCGCTTCAACGTAGACGTTCGCGGCATGGGCGTACGTCGTCACGCGCTGGGTCGCTGCGACGTTCTCGTCATAGGCGAGATGGGCGCCGTCGTACATGACGGAGCCGAAGCCGAGGTCGACGGCCTGCATGGCAAGCTGCTCGTCTTCGGCATGATCGAGGTGCAGGGCGACGGGAACGGATGCCGCGCGCGCGACATCCAGGCTGGCCAGCGCGATCGGTGCAAGGCCGCCGTGGAAGCTGGCGCAGTTCTGCGAGATCTGCAGGATCACGGGCAGGCCGGCGCGCTCGGCCGCGGCAACGAGTGCCTCTGCCGTTTCCAGGTGGATCACGTTGAATGCGCCGATTCCAGTTCCGCGCTCTGCCGCGGCGTCCATCAGTTCGCGCGTCTGGATGAGGGTCATGCACTGATCCTGTCTGTGGTGATGGTGATGTCGTCGGCAAGTTCACGGTGCAGGGGAGAGATCTCGCCCGCGAGCGGCATGAGCACAGCGGCGGCAGACCAGGCGGTCGCGAGGCGGAGAATGCGCTCGGGGTCTGCCACACCGCCGTCGCTCACAGCGCCGTCGGCCAGGCAGGCGGCGATCGCAGCAACGGCCGCGTCGCCGGCGCCGGTGGGGTTCCCACGCAGCACGCGATTGAGCGTGGCCCGCAACGGATGCTTCTGGTCGGCCTGCGAGAGCGCGAGCATGCCATCCTCGCCGAGCGAGACCAACACGAGCGATGCGCCGCGGGAGAGCAGCGCCCGTGCGCCACGCACGGGGTCATCGTCGCCCGTTGCCTCGGCGAGTTCGTGCCGGTTGGGCTTCAGGACCGTGGCACCGGCCTCGGCCGCCGCGAGGAGCGCGGGGCCTGACGTGTCGATGACGGATGGAATACCCAGCGCCATCGCCGCGGCGACGAGCTCAGGGTAGAAGCCGGGGTGGGCGTCGAGTGGCAGGCTCCCAGAGCCCACCAGGCAGGCGGCCTGCTCGAGGGCGGCCAGCGTCGCGTTGGTGAGGCGCTGCCATTCAGCGGGGGAGTGATTCTCGCCGTGTTCATTGAAGATGCTCGTCTGGGCGTTGGTGTCGTCAACGAGCGCAATGGTTCGCCTGGTCGCTGCCCGAACCGGAATGATGCGGTTAGGCAGCCCGCTGGCAGACAGCTCGCCAGAGAACTCGTCTCCGGTGAGTCCGCCGGCCACGCTGATGGCCAGGGTGTCGATGCCCTGCTGGTGCAGGACACGGGCGACGTTCAGGCTCTTGCCGCCGGCCCGCACGGCCGCGGCGCCGACTCGATGGGTCTCGCCGAGTTCGATGCCTGGGACGACATAGGTGAGGTCGAGGGCGGGGTTGGGTGTGACGGTGACGATCATGATGTGGCTCCAGAGCGATCGGCGAGTTCCCTGGCGAGAAGTGCGGCGCCGATCAGACCGGCGTTCTCGCCGATTTTGGCGGGGATGAGTTCAGGACGACGGTGGAAGCTGAGCATCGCGTCGACGCGAGCGCGCAGCGGCACAAAGAGCGTATCCCCGGCCTGTGCCAGCCCGCCACCGATGACCACGGCCTGGGGCGCGATAACCGCCGTAACCTGCGCAATGCTGAGGGCGAGGGCGTCGAGCGCCTCATCCCACACGCTCTGGGCGATGGGATCGCCCGCCGCTGCCCTGCCGAGCACATCCTTCGCGCCGGCGGGTGTCTCGCCGCTTCGCTCCGCGTAGCGTCGGGCGATGGCGCCAGCTGACGCGATGGCTTCGAGGCAGCCGCGTGCGCCGCATGGGCAGAGCGGGCCGGCCGGATTGACAATCGAGTGGCCGATCTCGCCGGCATATCCGTCGGCCAGGTGAGCGCGTCCGCCAAGGAACAGCGCGCTGGCGATGCCGGTACCGATGACGAGGACCATGACATCCGTGAACGGTTCGGCAGCGCCGAGCAGGTACTCAGCCTTTCCAGCGCCCCGCACGTCGTGGGAGAAGGTCACCGGCATGCCGAGACGTTCCTCTGCCAGGCTCCTGAACGGGACGTTGCTCCAGTTGAGGTTGGCAGCGTGGATGCCGATGCCCTTCTCATCGTCGACGAGGCCAGGTACCAGGAAACCACCGGCAACCGGGGTCACCGATGGGAAGTCACGGGCGAATCCCTCTGTGAGCTGGGCGAGGCGGTCGAGCACGGCGCCAGCCGTCTCCGCTCCTCTGTGAGGTGTCGGAGTGCGGCTGAGGCCCAACATGGTTCCGGATGCGTCGAAGAGCGCGGCCTTGGTGTCAGTGCCTCCGACGTCGAAGGCGACGACGGCGCCGCCGGTGCCGAGGGAAGGGGTCTGATCGTTGCTCGCGCTCATAGTCACTAGTTGAGGATGACAGACCGCGTGAGGTTGCGTGGCAGGTCGGGGTTCAGTCCCTTGGCCTCTGCGCGCAGCAGGGCGAGCTTCTGGGCCCGGACGAGTTCGGCCAGCGGGTCGAGATCGCTCGAGACGAAGCGGGCGCCCGTTGCGTTGACATCGGACTCGATGCCGGCCGGTGCAGCGCCGAACATCCAGGTGACGCGACCGGGGGCCGCGATGCTGATCGGTCCGTGGCGGTATTCCATCGCCGGGTACGACTCTGTCCACGACTGTGATGCCTCGCGCATCTTGAGGGCTGCCTCGTGCGCAAGGCCGACGCTCCAGCCGCGGCCGAGGAAGGTGTACTGCTCAGCGTTGATGAGGTCGTCGTCGAGGTTGTCGGCGACGGCGATCTCGGCATCCGCTATGGCCTTGGTGAGGTCTTCGCCGAGGGAGGCGCGGAGGAACGCGAGTGCCGTCGTGGCGAAGCGGGTCTGCACGACGGACTGCTCGTCGGCGAACGGGAGGGCAATGAGCGAGTCGACCTCGTTGACGAACGGCGAGGTGACATCGCCGACGATGCCGATGATGTTGGTGGAGCCGCGGTGGGCCGAAACGAGTTCGAGAACCTCGCTCGTTGTGCCTGAACGGGTCAGGGCGATGATGTCGTCGTAGTCGCGATTGACGAATGCCTCAGATGCGGCGAAGGCGTCTGTCACGCCGTGTCCTCCGGTTTCGCGGAGAGCCGCGTATGCCTGCGCCATGAACCAGGAGGTGCCGCACCCGACGATGGCGACCTTGCGTCCGGATGCCGGCAGGAGTGCCTGGTCGGCGGTGAGGGCTGCGGCGCGCGCCCAGGTCTCGGGCTGAGAGGCCAGTTCGGTGGCCATGTGCGTGGCGGTGGTCGTCATGGTTATTCTCCTCAATTACTGCACGTCGATGATTACTTATGATCGTAACTCGTGTCTAGCGATCAGTATTTCATTCTTTTCCCTTTTATTAAGGACGGATAACAAATTGCTGCACCCCTCTTGACCACGAAAAAGTTTCCCGACATGCTGTGGCGATAGCTGAACAGTCGTGATTGTTTAGCGATTAAAACAGTCATCATTCATCACACCATCCGTTGGTTGGGCGCGGTGAAAGAGGCTGCACGC
This sequence comes from Leifsonia sp. Y878, assembly GCF_057669685.1. NCBI lineage: Bacteria > Bacillati > Actinomycetota > Actinomycetes > Micrococcales > Microbacteriaceae > Leifsonia > Leifsonia sp. Y878. The sequence goes on from NZ_JBYHFS010000003.1 coordinate 240,219, forward strand.
GCCGTCGCGTGAGGTGAAGTCGCGGGCGGAGTCCATCCAAGAGTGAGGAAGCACCACATGAAGAAGTCTCTCCGCATTGGAGGCATCGTTGCCACGGCAGCGCTGGCCACCATGTCGCTCGCGTCCTGCGGATTCGGCGGCGGCGACTCAGGCGGATCCGATTCGGCAACGTCGATCGATCTGCTCGTTCCCAGCTATTCAGATAACACCCAGGGCCTGTGGGAAGGTGTGATCGACGCCTTCGAGGCGGAGAACAGCGACATCACGGTCAACCTCGAGGTTCAGTCCTGGGACAACCTCAACGATGTCATCACCACCAAGGTGGCCGCAGGCAAGGCCCCAGACATCATGAACGGTGGCCCGTTCGCCGGTTTTGCAGCGGATGAACTGCTATACCCGATCAAGGACGTCGTCTCAGCCGACACCCTGTCCGACTTCCAGGAATCCTTCGTGGAGAGCGCATCGGTCGACGGTGTGCAGTACGGCGCTCCGCTCATCGCATCCGCTCGTGCCCTGTTCGTCAACGAAGACCTGCTCGCACAGGCCGGCGTCGCGGCAGTGCCGACCGACTGGGACGAACTGCTTGACGCTGCAACGAAGATCTCCGCGATCGGTGGCGGCGTCGCCGGCTACGGCATGCCCCTCGGCTCAGAAGAAGCCCAAGCTGAAAGCGCCATCTGGTTCTACGGTGCAGGCGGCGGCTTCGGAGACGCCAAGGAAATCACGATCGACACCCCTGAGAACCTCAAAGGCGCCCAGTTCATCCAGACCATGGTCGACGCGGGTGCAACCCAGCCAGACGCAGGAGCCACCGACCGCAGCCCGCTGATGGACGTCTTCGTCCAGGGCAAGATCGGCATGATCATCGGCCTCCCGCCGACAGTCGGCCAGATCGCAGAGGCCAACCCAGAGCTCAACTACTCGATCAACCCGATTCCGACCGCTGATGGTTCAGCGTTCACCCTCGGCGTTGCCGACCACCTGATGGCATTCAAGAACGACGAGAAGAAGCAGGACGCAATCACCAAGTTCCTCGACTTCTTCTACACGCCAGACCAGTACGTCAACTGGGTCACCACGGAGAAGTTCCTGCCGACCACGAAGTCCGGCGCAGAAGTGATGAACAGCGACGAAGACCTCGCACCGTTCCTCGCCACTCTGCCGAGCGCGCAGTTCTACCCGAGCACCAACCCCAACTGGTCTGCAACGGATGCTGCATTCAAGAGCCTCGTCGGCCAGTTGGCACAGGGTAAGGATGCACAGGCAGTCCTGACCGAGATCCAGGCGAAGTCAGACGCCGGCTAACCAGCCGCATCACACCCTGATTGACGAACACAACGAATCGGTGATTGACGGACATGACTGAAACAATCCAGCAGACACCGACCCAGGCGGGGGCGACCAATGGTCGTCCCCGCCGAGGGGCCGTCGGCACTCGTGCCACGGCCAGGGCCGGCACCCGACTGACGGATCTGGTGGGAGCGCTGCCCTGGATTGCGCCTGCGCTCATCCTGATCTTCGGCATTGTCCTGTTCCCCGCCGTGGTGATGTTCTACAACTCGACCAGGGACATCAGCCTGAGCGGTGTTGACAAGGGCTTCGTCGGGTTCGAGAACTACCAGACGCTGCTCGACTTCGAGCCGCTCGCCGGCATCATGCTCCGCACGCTCATCTGGGTCGTCGCCGTTGTCAGCATTACCGTCATCCTGTCGCTCGGCCTCGCCCAGCTGCTGAACAAGGCGTTCCCCGGCCGCCAGCTCGTTCGCCTGGCCGTCATCATCCCGTGGGCGGCGAGTGTTGTCATGACGACGCTCGTGATCTACTACGGGCTAGAGGGCTACATCGGCATCATCAACAAGTTCCTCGTTGACATCAACCTGATCGATGCGCCGTACGGGTGGACGAAGAACGCCGTCAGTGCGTTCAGCTGGTCGATCGGCATTGCCGTCTTCGTCTCGCTGCCGTTCACGACCTATACGATCCTCGCTGGCCTGCAGTCTGTGCCAGGCGACGTGCTCGAGGCCGCGAAAATGGACGGCGCAGGTCCGGCGCGCACCTACTTCGGCATTGTGCTGCCGCAGCTGCGCGGTGCACTCTCTGTCGCCATCCTCATCAACATCATCAACGTCTTCAATTCGCTGCCGATCCTGAAGACCATGACCGGGTCGATACCGGGGTACGACGCAGACACAGTGATGACCATGATCTTCAAGTACATCCAGAACGAGCACAAGATCGACGTGGCCAGCGCGCTGAGTGTTGTCGCGTTCCTCATCGTCATCGTGATCGTCGCGATCTACGTCAAGCTCGTCAAGCCCATGAAGGAGGTCTGAGATGACCGCGCTCACCTCGCCGCCTGCTGCTGCCCCTCGTGACCAGCCACCGACATCCGCTCTGGGGGGTGGTACCGCCGGCACGCGCCAGACCCGTCGGCGCAAGCGATACACCGCAGATCAGGTTCCGCTCGGCAATGTCATCTGGCGGATGGCGGCCGGCCTTGTCGTGCTGGTCATCTTCGTCATCCCGTACCTGATCATGTTCTTTGGGTCTGTGAAGACCAAGAGCGAGATCCGGTCGGTGGAGCCGACGTACTTCCCGACGGAATGGCGATGGGAAAACTACGTCAACATGTGGTCGACCCCAGAGACACCGCTGGTGCAGAACCTGATCTCCACGATCGTGATTGCCGTCTTCGCCACGATCCTGGTGCTGCTGGTCGCCCTGCCAGCGGCCTACTACACGGCCAGGGTCATCTTCCCCGGCCGGATGGTGTTCCTCTTCCTGGTCATCGTCACGCAGATGCTGCAGCCGGCTGTGCTGACCTCAGGGCTGTTCCGGCAGCTCAGCTTCTTCGGGATCTCTGACACCTGGCTCGCGATGATCCTGGTGAACGCCGCCTTCAACCTGTCGTTCGCGGTCTGGATCATGCACAGCTTCTTCGCCGGAGTGCCGAAGGAGGTCGACGAGGCCGCCCAGATCGACGGCGCAGGCCGACTGACCGTGCTGTTCAAGATCAACCTGCCGCTCGTCTGGCCGGGTATCGTCACGGCGATCGTCTTCACGTTCGTCGCCTGCTGGAACGAGTTCGCGGCGAGCCTCGTCATCCTCTCGACCGCGGGAAACCAGCCGCTGTCGGTCGCCCTGACGAAGTTCGTCGGGCAGTACGAGACCAGCTGGCACTACGTGTTCGGTGTGTCGATCGTGGCGATCATCCCCGTTGTCGTGCTGTTCATGCTCATCGAGAAGCGCCTCGTCGGCGGCCTGACGGCGGGCAGCGTCAAGTAGGACGAGCGCCAGCGGTCGGCCTGTACCACAGGGGATGACTACCCGCTGCTGCCGGTAAGCTGGGGGAGACACCACGACCGTAACAAGCCGGGAGGCCGCATGGCGACATTCCTCCTCGCTTTCCTGCTCCTGGCCGTGCTCACGCCCACTCTCACGCGCCTCCTGTCCGTGCGGGTCTTCTATGTCATCGCGCTGCTCCCCGCCGCAGCGTTCGTCTATACGCTCACGCAGACATCCGCTGTTATGGCCGGCGGCGCTGTCACAGAGCGCATCCCGTGGATCCCGGCGCTCGGCATCTCACTCTCGTTCAGGGTCGACACGCTCGCCTGGCTGCTCGCACTCATCGTCACGGGCGTTGGCGCGCTCGTGCTGCTCTACTGCGCACGGTACTTCTCGCCGACGGAGCCCGGTCTCGGCCGTTTCGCTGCCTGCCTGCTGGCGTTCGCCGGCACCATGTACGGGCTCGTCACAGCCGACGACATCCTGGTCATGTTCATGTTCTGGGAAGTCACGAGCATCCTCTCGTACCTCCTGATCGGGCACTACACGGGTAAGCGGGAGAGCCGCGGTGCTGCCCTGCAGGCGCTCCTGGTCACCACGTTCGGTGGGTTGGCGATGCTCGTCGGCGTGGTGATGCTCGCGAGCCGCGCCGGCACGACATCTCTCGCTGAGATCGTGGCACACCCCGTGACAGAGGCAGAGGCTGGCCCGCTGCTCACCTGGGCGATCATGCTGATCCTGGTCGGCGCATTCTCGAAGTCGGCCCTGATCCCGTTCCACTTCTGGCTGCCGGCTGCGATGGCGGCGCCCACCCCGGTGAGCGCATACCTGCACGCGGCCGCCATGGTGAAGGCCGGCATCTACCTGGTGGCACGCCTCGCCCCCGGTTATGCAGACACCACGGGGTGGATGCCGGTGCTCATCGTGCTCGGCGTCTGGACCATGCTCGTCGGGGCTTGGCGATCCCTGCGCCAGTACGACCTCAAGCTCGTGTTGGCATACGGCACGGTCAGCCAGCTGGGCTTCCTCATGATCGTGGTGGGCTTCGGCACGCGCGACGCCGCTCTCGCTGGCGTCACCCTGGTGCTAGCCCACGCGCTCTACAAGGCCGCGCTCTTCCTGATCGTCGGCATCATCGACCATCGGGCTGGCACCAGAGACTGGCGCGCGCTGTCGGGGATCGGCCGCCGAGAACCGGTGCTCGCCACCATCGCATTCATCGCCGTCGCGTCCATGGCCGGCATCCCACCGCTGCTGGGGTTCGTGGCCAAGGAAGCCGTGTTCACCGCCTTCATCGACGCTGGCCTGCACGGCGACGGCTGGGGCTGGGTCGCGCTCATCGGCACCGCGATCGGATCTATGCTCACCGTGGCATATAGCGTCAGGTTCTTCTGGGGCGCGTTCGCCACCCGGCCGGATACCGCGCCGACACCGCTGCATGCCAGCCGGTGGGACTTCATGCTGGCCCCCGGCATCCTGGCCGCAGCCACGCTGCTGCTCGGCCCGCTCGCCTTCATGCTTGACCCGCTCTTCGCGCCGTACGCCGACACCGTTCCGGGCGGCGGCCACTATCACCTGGCCCTCTGGCACGGCCTCGAACCTGCGCTGTTCATCACGGTCATCGTGCTGCTCGTCGGCTGGGGGCTCTTCCTCGTGCGCCGCAGGGTCGCCAGGCTGCAGGACTCGGTTCCGCCGCTCATTGATGCCGGCCGCGGATACGGGTCGACGGTTCGCGGCGTCGACCGCATCGCCCTCTACGTCACGCGCATCGCCCAGAAGGGCGGCCTTCCGCAGTACCTCGCCACGATCCTCGTGGTGTTCGTGCTCGCACTCGGCGCCGCCGCGGCCCTGAACCGCACCTGGCCGAGCGAGATCGTGCTCTGGGATTACCCAGGCCAGGTCATCATTGCCATCATCATGGGCATCGCGGCCATCATGGCGGCCCGCGTAGGCCAGCGGATGACGGCGGTGCTGCTCGCCGGTGTGACCGGCTACGGCATGGTGGCCTTGTTCGCCTTCCACGGCGCACCAGACCTCGCCCTCACCCAGGCGCTCGTCGAAACGATGACCCTCGTCGTTTTCGTGCTGGTGCTCCGTCGGCTCCCACCGAAGATCGCCCAGCACAATCGGCCGATGCACCGCAAGCGTCGCGCGCTGCTCGGCGGGCTTGTCGGCCTCGTGATGGGAACCATCGGTTTCATTGCGCTCGGCGCCAGGCAGGCGGAGAGCATCGCGACCGAACTGCCGCGCCTCGCCGTCGAAGAAGGCCACGGCGCGAACATCGTGAACGTCATGCTCGTCGACATCCGCGCCTGGGACACCATGGGCGAGATCTCGGTGCTCATCGTGGTGGCCACGGGTGTCGCCAGCCTGCTCTTCGTCTCTGGACGCAACCCCGATGTGCACCGGCTGCGCGAATCCCGGAAGCTCCGCCGGCCGAAGAATCGTCGCCGTATCGTGAGCGATCCCACTGCCTCGAACGAGGGCGCAGACGTCACCCGCCAGTCCTGGCTGCTGGCCGGGCGCACGCTGTCAGGGCGCAACCGTTCGATCCTCATCGAGGTCATCGTGCGGCTGCTGTTCCACCCCGCGATCATCGTGTCGATCTACCTGCTCTTCGCCGGCCATAACGCGCCGGGTGGCGGCTTCGCCGGCGGCCTCATCGCCGGTCTCGCACTGGTGTCCCGCTATCTCGCTGGTGGACGGTACGAGCTCGGAGAAGCCGCGCCCATCGACCCTGGCAAGATCCTCGGCCTCGGCGTGATCCTGGCCGTCGGCATGGCCGTCGTATCGCTGTTCTTCTCCGGTATCCCGCTGGAGTCCGCCTACTTCTCCACCGATCTCCCGGTTCTCGGCCACCTCTCGTTCGGCACCTCGACCATCTTCGACATCGGCGTCTACCTCGTCGTCATCGGCCTCGCCCTCGATATCCTGCGGAGCCTGGGCAGCGAGATCGACAGGCAGAGCGATGCCCCTGAAGAACCGGGCGGCGAACCGGGCGGCGGCGGCCTTGACGAGCCGACAGCGGACGACGGCGCACTGCCGGACTCCTCAGAGGCAATCGGCCCAGAAGCGGATGACAGTCGTACGCCCGTGACGGACGCCCCCGGCCAGGCTGGGCGCCCGACGTGGGAGGTCACGCGATGAGCGCATCCCTGACCCTCGTCATCGTGATGGCCGTGATGTACGCGGCGGGCGTCTACGTCATGCTCGAGCGCAGCCTCACCCGGCTGTTGATCGGATTCCTGCTCGTCGGCAACGCCACGAACCTGCTCATCTTCATCATGAGCGGTCGCCCCGGCAGCTCTCCCATCGTCACGGGCACGCCGCTCGATGACAACATGGCCGACCCGATGCCGCAGGTGTTGATGCTCACGGCGATCGTGATCAACTTCGGCATCACGGCGCTGCTGCTCGCCCTCATCTACCGGTCGTGGTGGCTGGCGCAGCTCGGCGATGAAGGTGACGAGGTCAGCGATGAGCACGCCACAGAAACCTCTGATGAGACCGAAGAGACGTTCCGCTCGTCGACAGACGACGAAGCAGCCATCCAGGCCGTCCTGGACGCCAGCGAGCGTGAGGATATGACGCCAGAAGAGATCGCCGCCGCCGTTGCAGCCGCACACGAGGGAGGCGACCAGCAATGAACGTGAACGTGCTCGTTCCCCTCGTGGTCGCGATTCCGCTGCTCGGCTCCGCCATCGCGCTGATGCTGGGTCGCCGCCGACGCCCACAGATCGTCGTGAGCGTCGCGGCGCTCACGGCCGTCGTCGCAATCAGCGCCATCCTGCTCGTGCTCGTCGACCGCGACGGTCCAGCCGTCGTGCACGTCGGTGGCTGGGACGCACCGTGGGGGATCGTGCTGGTCGTCGACCGACTCTCGGCGATCATGCTTCTCATCTCAGGGCTCATGCTGCTCGGCGTGCTGCTCTTCGCCGTCGGCCAGGGCATCATCGACGGGCACAGGGAAACCCCGATCTCGATCTTCCACCCCACCTACCTGGTGCTCTCCGCCGGACTGTTCGACGCGTTCATCGCCGGCGACCTGTTCAACATGTACGTGGGCTTCGAAATGCTGCTCTCTGCGAGTTACGTGCTGCTCACCCTCGGCGGCACTGGTGCGCGCATTCGCGTCGGCGTCACATACATCGTGGTCAGCCTCATGTCGTCGCTGCTCTTCCTCAGCGCGATTGCCCTGCTCTACGGTGCGACGGGCACCGTCACCATGGCGCTGCTGGCCGAACGCATCCCCGACCTGCCGGCCGACGTGCAGCTGATCCTGCACCTGCTGCTCCTGCTCGCATTCTGCGTGAAGGCTGCCGTGTTCCCGCTGTCGTTCTGGCTGCCTGACTCCTATCCGACAGCGCCTGCACCGGTCACTGCTGTGTTCGCCGGGTTGCTCACCAAGGTGGGCATCTACGCCATCATTCGCACGCAGACGCTGTTGTTCCCCGACGACAGTCTGATGGTCCCGCTCATGATCGTGGCGTTCCTCACCATGATTGTCGGCATCCTCGGTGCGCTCGCCCAGGCCGACATCAAACGATTGCTGTCGTTCACACTGGTCAGCCATATCGGGTACATGATCTTCGGCATCGCGCTCGGCACGCAGTTCGGCATGGGCGCCACCATCTACTACGTGGTGCACCACATCAGCGTGCAGACGACTCTGTTCCTCGTCGCCGGCCTCATCGAGCGCACCGGAGGGACCACCTCGCTGTCGCGGCTCGGGGGACTATTGAAGGGCGCGCCCGTTGTCGCAATCCTGTTCTTCATCGGAGCCCTGAACCTCGGTGGCATCCCGCCATTCTCCGGATTCCTCGGCAAGGTGGCCTTGTTCCAGGGCGGTGTAGCGGTCGGTGGCCCGCTGGTCTACGTGCTGATCGCAGCCGGTGCCGCAACCTCGCTCCTCACGCTGTACGCCCTCGCCCGCGCCTGGAACATCGCGTTCTGGCGGTCGCGCTCAGAGGTCAAGAACTACGATTCCCCGGTGCTCGGCGCCCTGCAGGAAGACCCGCACGATGAGGGCACCGTGCTCACCAAGACCATCTCACCCCTGATGACCGGCGCAACGACAGCCATGCTCGCCCTCACGGTTGCGCTCACCATCTTCGCGGGGCCGATGTTCGCGCTCACGAACCGTGCGGCGGCAGATATTGAGAACCCGGCCACCTACATCGACGCCGTGTTCCCGAATGGAACGCCATGACATCCGCTAAGGAGCGCAGGGCTCGCACCTACAACCAGCTCCCACTCTTCTTAGGGCTCGTGCTGCTGTGGATGCTGCTCTGGGGCAATTTCTCGTGGCTGAACGTGCTGACGGGAGCGATCTTCGCGTTCGTCGTCTCCGTGGTGTTCTACCTGCCAGCGGTGCAGCTGAGCGGGCGGCTGAACATCTGGCGGCTCGCGCTCTACCTCATCTGGCTGCTCACCGACATCGTGCGCGCTTCTGTGCAGGTGGCCTATCTGGCGCTGGCGCCGCGGTACAAAGCGAGCAATGCCATCGAAGCGATCCACCTGCGCACGCGCAGCGACCTCATTCTCACCTGGGTTGCGGTGTCGACGTCAATCGTGCCCGGCTCCATCGTCGTCGATATCGACCGCGTGCACTCCACGCTGTACCTGCACGTGTTGAACGTGCGGAACACCGAGGAACTCGAGCGTTTCCGTCAGTCGGTGCTCGACACCGAACGGCGGGTTGTGCTCGCCATCGGGTCGAAAGAAGACCTGGAGCGATTGCGGGCGGCTGACGAAGAACCGAACGACCAGGGCGAGCAACAGAACGACCAGGGTAGGCAAGGAGGAACATTCGTATGAGCGTTGTCATCATCATCACGGGAATCCTGCTCGGCGCCGCGTCGCTGTGCGCGGTGTACCGCATCGTCAAAGGGCCATCCGTGCTCGACAGGGTGATCGCCGCCGACGTGCTCGTCTCCACGGTCATGTGTGCGCTCGGCGCCGACATGGCCTTCAACAACCACATCGACACGCTGCCCGTCCTGCTGGCGCTTGCCCTGTTCGGCGTGCTCGGCTCGCTGAGCGTCGCCCGCTTCCTCCCGAGGCAGGACAGCGCATGAGCGATACCGTGCGCGATGTGATCACCGCCGTGCTCGTGCTGGCCGGGGCATTGATGTGCTTTGCGGCCGGCGTCGGGGTGCTGCGCTTTCCCGATGTGCTCAGCCGCCTGCACGCGGCCACGAAGCCGCAGATCTTCGGTCTCATGGCCATCACAGCGGATGTCGCACTCAACAACCTGACAATCGGCACGGTCACCCTCGTGGTCTCGATCGTCTTCTTCCAGTCGCTGACCGCCCCGCTGGCCGCCCACCTGGTGGCGCGCGCCGCCTACGACACCCAGCACCTGCGCACCGACCTACTCATCGCCGATGAGCTGAAGCCCTACCGAGACACACAGGGCAGCTGACCGTTCGCGGCTGATATGCTCCAAGAGTCGCAACTGGCGTAGCACGAAAGATGGGTCACCATCGGGGAGCGACTGACACGGTTCGTGGCCGCACGCCTGGGCCGCAACATCCACTTTGAATATGTCTAAGGAGACGCCCGTGTCTACGAATGTGCCTGCTAATTCAACGCCGTCCAGCTTCAACGAGCCGCTTGAGGTCGTTGACCCTGAGATCGCCGCGGTCCTCGAGCAGGAGCTCGGCCGCCAGCGCGACTACCTCGAGATGATCGCCAGCGAGAACTTCGTTCCGCGCGCCATCCTGCAGTCGCAGGGCTCTGTGCTCACCAACAAGTACGCGGAGGGCTACCCCGGACGCCGCTACTACGGTGGCTGCGAGTACGTCGACGTTGCTGAGCAGCTCGCCATCGACCGCGCAAAGGCCCTGTTCGGCGCTGAGTACGCCAACGTCCAGCCGCACTCGGGCGCGACCGCCAACGCAGCAGTGCTGTCGGCCATCGCAACGCCTGGCGACACCATCCTGGGCCTCGAGCTGGCCCACGGCGGTCACCTCACCCACGGCATGAAGCTCAACTTCTCGGGCAAGCTGTACAACCCGGTTGCATACGGCGTCGACCCAGAGACCTTCCGTGTCGACATGGATGTCGTGCGCGACAAGGCCCTCGAACACAAGCCGCAGGTCATCATCGCCGGCTGGTCTGCCTACCCGCGTCACCTCGACTTCGCTGCATTCCGTGCGATCGCCGATGAGGTCGGCGCCAAGCTCTGGGTCGACATGGCTCACTTCGCCGGTCTCGTCGCAGCCGGCCTGCACCCGTCACCGGTTCCCTACGCCGATGTCGTCTCGAGCACCGCTCACAAGACGCTCGCCGGCCCGCGTTCAGGCTTCATCCTGTCGCGCGACACCGCACTGGCCAAGAAGCTCAACTCGAACGTGTTCCCCGGCCAGCAGGGCGGCCCGCTCATGCACGTGATCGCTGCCAAGGCCACCGCGTTCAAGCTGGCAGCTGAGCCAGAGTTCAAGGACCGCCAGGAGCGCACCCTGCGCGGTGCAAGCATCCTCGCCTCACGCCTCACCGCCGATGACTCCAAGGCCGGCGGCGTCGACGTGCTCACCGGTGGCACCGATGTGCACCTGGTGCTCGCCGACCTCCGCAACTCGGAGATCAACGGCCAGCAGGCTGAAGACGCACTGCACGAGGTGGGCATCACCGTGAACCGCAACTCGGTTCCGTTCGACCCTCGCCCGCCGATGGTCACCAGCGGACTCCGCATCGGTACCCCTGCCCTTGCAACGCGTGGCTTCGGCGACGCCGAGTTCACTGAGGTCTCCGATGTCATTGCAGAGGCTCTGAAGCCCGGTGCAGACATCCAGGGCCTGCGCTCACGCGTCAAGGTGCTGACGGATGCCTTCCCGCTCTACTCCGGCCTGGTCCAGTAATGGCCGCTGTCGTACTCGACGGCGTCCAGACTGCATCTGCGGTCAAATCCGAGCTGGCCGAGCGCATCACCGCGCTCCGCCAGCGCGGCATCGTGCCAGGACTTGGCACGCTGCTGGTCGGCGACGACCCCGGATCGCGCTCGTACGTCGCCGGCAAGCACCGCGACTGCGCTGAAGTGGGAATCGAGTCGATCCGTGTCGATCTGCCTGCCACCGCGACATCCGCTGAAATTCGGGCGGCGATCGCCGACCTGAACGCCAACCCGGCCGTCACCGGCTACATCGTGCAGCTGCCGCTGCCCGCCGGTCACGACGAGAACGCGATGCTCGAACTGATCGACCCGTCGAAGGACGCCGACGGCCTGCACCCGATGAACCTCGGTCGTCTGGTCGCCGGAATCAGCGGAGAGCTCGCCTCGCCGCTGCCGTGCACCCCGGCCGGTATCGTCGAACTGCTGCAGCGTTACGAGGTGCCGATCGCTGGGAAGCACGTGGTCATCGTGGGCCGCGGCCTGACCGTCGGGCGACCGCTCGGGCTGCTGTTCACCCGCAAGGGTCTCGACGCCACGGTTACGCTGACACACTCCCGCACGGTCGACCTGGCCGCCGAAGTGCGCCGGGCAGACATCGTGGTGGCCGCCGTTGGTGTGCCGCACCTCATCCAGCCGGACTGGATCAAGCCAGGTGCCGCCGTGCTCGACGTGGGAATCACCCGCGTCGAAGACCCGGAGACCGGCAAGGGCACGCTCATCGGCGATGTGCACCCCGATGTGGCAGAGGTGGCCGGATTCCTGTCGCCGAACCCGCGCGGAGTGGGCCCGATGACCCGTGCCATGCTGCTGAGCAACGTGGTGAAGGCGGCAGAGCGCGATCTGGCTGCGGCCATCCGTCACTTCTAGTAACGCACCTCCTCGTTGGTCGAGGAGGCCGCTCGCGGCCGTCTCGAGACCTACGAAGTCCTCGAGAGTCGCCGTTTGTGCCGAGAGTCGCCGCTGTAACAGCGACACTCGGCACAAACGGCGACTTTCGGCGTCGTACGGGGCGCCGGGTGCTGCGCGCCGAGCTGCGGGGTGCGTTGTTACGCCAGCGCCGCCGCGTGCAGTGCCACGTGTCCGAGATAGTTCTCAGCGTTCCGACGGATGCCGGCAATCTCGTCATCCGTCAGCTCACGACGTACCTTTGCCGGCACCCCGGCCACGAGCGACCCCGGCGGCACGACCATGCCTTCGAGCACGACGGCCCCTGCCGCGACGAGGGACCCCGAGCCGATGACAGCTCCGTTCATCACGGCGGCCGCCATGCCGATGAGCACGTCATCTTCGATGGTGCAGCCGTGCAGAACCGCGCCGTGACCAACGGAGACACCCGTGCCGAGCGTGAGCGGGAAGCCGCGGTCGACGTGGCAGGAGACGTTGTCCTGCAGGTTGGACCCGGCGCCGATCGTGATCGGCTCTGCCTCAGCGCGCAGCACGGAGTTGTACCAAACGCTGGAGCGATCACCGAGCGTGACCTGTCCGACGAGGATGGCGCCGGCCGCCACGAATGCGGTGTCTACAACAACGGGCGCAGGCAGACCGGGCAGGGTGATCAGGCGTGCGGAGGAATCAATGCTCATGGCGCCAGCCTAGCCAAGGGCTTAGGTGGCCCGGCGTCGCGCCTGAAGCCTGCCGATAAACGCCAGCATTTCTGGCTGCTTGCATGGTTCGAGTGCCCGCATCACTTCGCGGGGACGGGCTCCAAGCAGGCCTGGACGTAGTCTCTGGAGTAGGCGACGTCGTCAGTCGCGTAGGTCGTGACGACGATAGCGCCGTCATCGATCGTGTAAGGAATACCAGCATCTTCCAGACATTCAACGGTTGCATCGATCGCGGTCGTCTTGATTGCGCCACACCCAGCTGCCGTGGTCATCAGAAGTAGTGGGATTCCGGACGCTGCAAGAACTCGGCGACTCTTGTTTGCACGCATGCCTCAGATGCTAGCTGCGCTAAAACTGGCTGCGGCAGGCTGGCCGCGCATCGTAACCAGATGTTCACCTTGCTCTTCTCAGCCGGCGCGAATGAGGTCTACGAGCTCCTGGGCGTTGTCATCTGGCGAGAGCAGGATCTGGAGGTGGTTGTCTTCCAACGCTTGCATCACCCTGGCGGCGGCCCGTACCTTTATACCGATCTTCATCAGCAGACGCGCCGAATCTCCGGATTGGGCAGCCTGCTCCGTGAGCGTGCGAAGGACCTCCGCTCCATCGTCGCTGAAGGTCACGTCAACCGCATTCTGCCCGTCACCGTCGGCGACGGTGGCATCCGCAACACCGGCTCGGTCGAATGTGGATGGGAGTACAACATTCACACCATTGACCAAGACGCACGGGTAGTCGGAAACCTCAGTGCACGTTTTCGATACCGCCAACTCGATCGTTCCCCCGGTAGCCGACGTTGTCTCGTCGGCGCCAGCATCAGCGGAACACGCGCTGAGCGCTAACACTGCAAGCACGGCCAGTGAGAGCCTGGCTGCTCGAGAAGTCATGAATATCCTTCCTCAGACGCGCGAGCTGGATGCTGGCACAGCTTCAGTGCAACCCTAGGGGAGCCGAGAAGCACCCACCAGTCCGCCGAATGGTGAGGCTGAGCACGTTTCTGTTCGGTACAGCGATATTGAAGCGAAAGGGACGATCGCCCCAGACGAACGTCTGTAGGCGGAACCTATTGCGAGCCCAATTGGGCTCCAGCACCAGGAGCACTCCTATATCGTGCAGTTCAATTCTGTGCAGATCGTTTCCAGGGTGCTGATCCTTATGATCGGCCTACTCAGAACTGCAATCGTCCGACCGGCATCGGCACTTGGTGCCCTGTCCATTGGACATCTATACGGACAGCCAGCAGTAGACCGCCTGGTGGGGCTCAACTCCGTCGCACATGACCTTGAAATCACGGAGGAAGAGTTTGAGGTCGTCGGCCGGATAGCTATTGGAGAATTCTTCGATCTCTGACCAATCGTCAGCCAGACTCAAAACGTCCGACTCCGCCGTTCCGCGTAGTGCCCTCACTAAGAATTCTCCGATTCGGAGAACGACGCGCTCCCCTTCGTTCCGCAGCGCGATGACACGCCGCGACTCGGGATCGTCAAGTTGTTCTTCGAACGCGCGACCGGTTAAGAGTTCCTCCAAGCTGCCGAGAACGACAACAGGCTCAATCGTTTCCGAAATGACCGAATAGCCGCCGCGACGGCCGAGAAGCCTATCCTGCCAGCGGCCGCTACCTTCACTTGGCCCACTCAGCCAATCAATAGTTTTGGCCGCATGGGCGTCGGAATCTGCCACAAAATATTCGATGAGGAGGCCCATTGCCGAAGAGTAACAGTTCGCCTCAGCGCAGTGCCCGGTTCTGTGTCACAGCCATCTAGGATTCCTGCATGGTGAATATGAAACATCCGGCCGTCGACCGTGTCACAGCAGCGCTCGCCGCCCACGACTTGGCGCCTGAGGTGCGTTGGTTCGAGGTGGCAACGCCCACAGCCCAGGCCGCGGCAGAGGCCCTCGGCATCGAGGTCGGTGCCATTGCCAACTCGCTCATCTTCACGCTCGATGGTGAGCCGCTGCTCGTGTTGACGTCTGGCTCGCACCGCGTCGACACCACCTGGCTCGGCGAACAGCTGGGCGGCACGATCGCACGCGCGTCGAAGGACGTCGTGAAGGATGCCACCGGGCAGGTCATCGGGGGAGTGGCGCCCATCGGGCATCCGTCGCCCATTCGTACCCTGGTGGACGTTGCCCTCGCCGACTACGACACCGTCTGGGCAGCCGCCGGCCACGCCCACACGGTGTTCCCCACCACCTACAGTGAGCTGTTGCGCATCACCGGCGGCGAACCAGCGGCTGTCGCCCCGTAACGTAACCCCCGCGCACGACCTGCGCAGGCTATTCAAAACAGTGGATGGGCAGAGTCTTGGAATTACACGAATACGCCAGCCTCGACGCGGTCGGGCTGGCCGGGCTGATCCGATCCGGCGAGGTGAGTGCAGCGGAGGTCGAAGCGACCGCCAGGCGCGCCATCGAACTCGTGAACCCCGACCTCAACGCACTCACCCAGCCGCTGTTCGACCTTGCGCTTGACTACGACTCGGCAGGGCCGCTGGCCGGGGTGCCCTTCCTGATCAAGGACAGCGGGCCCTTTGCCCGCGGCGTCTCGTTCACGCTCGGCAGCCGGAGCATCCGCGGTGCGTTCGCTGAGGTCGACCACGCGCTGATGAGGCGCTTCCGCGCTGCGGGACTTGTGACCCTCGGCCAGACCACCGCCCCAGAGCTCGGGCTGAGCTTTGCAACGGAATCGCTGCGCTACGGGGTTACCCGCAACCCGTGGGCACTCGACAGAGGCGTTGGCGGGTCGAGCGGGGGGTCCGCAGCGCTCGTCGCCGCTGGCGCCGTGCCGATGGCCCACGGAAACGACGGCGGGGGATCGCTGCGCATCCCCGCCTCCAGCTGCGGACTCGTCGGCCTAAAGCCCAGCCGCGGACGCACCCCGAGCGGTCCGCTCGTCGGGGAAGCCGGCTTCGGCCTCATCGCCGAGTTCGCGCTCACCCGCACGGTACGGGATGCCGCGACGCTTCTCGACGCCGTCTCTACACCGGCCGCGGGCGAGGGGTACGGCGAGAAGTACACAGCGCCGCCGCCCACCCGCTCTTATGTATCGGAGCTTCGGGCCGATCCAGGGCGGCTCAGGATCGCACTCATGACCGAGGCGTGGTCAGGGGTGGCCGTCGATGAGCAGGTGGCAGCGGTATCCGCTTCGGTGGGAACGATGCTGGAGTGGATCGGTCATACCGTGACGCCCGCAGGCCCCGCCATCGAGCCGGAGGACATCGTCGAGGGCTCCATGCTCGCGGCGTACGCAACGGGCGGGGCGATGCTCCGATCGCCCCTGCGGCCGGATCCGTCGCTGCTTGAAGCGGTATCGCGCACGGTGCTGGCCGAGACCGCGGCAGCTTCTGCGCTCGAGGTGATGGCGGCGCTCGACGCGCAGCACCGCGTGACGCGCGCCGTCGGGCTCTTCTTCACCCACTACGACCTGCTCGTCACGCCCACGCTTGGGCAGCCGCCGGCCCCACACGGCACGCTCGACTACGACAATCCCAATTACACAACGCGCGCGTGGCTGCGCCGGATCTTCGAGCACGGGCCGTTCACGGCGCCCTTCAACGTGTCTGGCAATCCGGCAATCAGCCTGCCACTCGGCCAGAGCAGGGAAGGGCTGCCGATCGGCGTGCAGCTGGTCGCCGCCCATGGTCGCGAAGACCTGCTGGTGCAGGTGGCGGCCCAGCTGGAACAGGCCATGCCCTGGGCGGACAGGCAACTGCCGCTCTAGGCTCACGCAATACTCAAGCAACTTGATCAATTAGGTTGTACAATTGCGTAAATGAGTGATCCCGTAACACAGCCCTTCCTGGAGGCGCTCCGCCCGCTGTCGCGACGACTGAGTGCCGAACGCACGATCTCTGCCGGCAAAATGGGGGCGCTCAGCCACTTGGCGGAGCACGGGCGCGCAACCAGCTCGGAGCTGGCGGCCACGCAACACGTGAGCCCCCAGGCGATGTCGCTGGCCATGCAGGAACTCGAACAGCTGGGGTTCGTTCTGCGGGTGCGGGATTCAACGGATCGCCGCCGGATCTGGATCGAGCTCACCGACGCCGGGCGGCAGAAGCTGGCCGCAGAACGGCTGGCCGGCCACGGCTGGCTCGAGCAGGCAATCGCAGAACGGCTGACCCCCGACGAGCTGAAGACGCTCGAAGCGGTTATCCCGACGCTCCGGAAACTGAGCGCAGAGGCATCCGTTGACTGAGTCGACACCCCGCGCGCACTTGATGCCTGCCCTGGTCTACGCTGCCCTCTCCACGGCAATCGTCAGCTCGCTCGGCATGCTGCTGGTGCCGTCCATCTCCCAGGCGATGGACGTGTCGATCAGCACGGCCCAGTGGATGCTCACGCTCAATCTTCTGGTCGGCGCCATCGCCACGCCCGTCATGGGTCGGCTGAGTGATGGTCCGCACAAGAAGCGGCTGCTCGTGTGGTCGCTGGTGATCATCCTCATCGGTTCGGTTGTCGCCGCCACGGCGCCTAACTTCACCGTCTTTCTGATCGGTCGTGCACTGCAGGGTCTGACGTACGGGATAGTCCCGGTGACGATCGCCCTGGCCCGCCGTTACCTTGCCACCCACAAGGTCCAGTCGTCCATTTCCAGCCTGTCAGTGACCGTGTCGACAGGCATCGGCATCGGCTACCCCCTGACCGGGATCATCGCAGGGCTGGTCGACTACCGATTCGCATTCTGGTTTGCCGCGGTGTTCGTGGTCACGGCGATTGTCGTGGTGCTACGCATCGTGCCCGCCGGCCCCGACGAGCGCGCTCCCCGCGTGCCGTTCGACTTCACGGGCGCCGGCCTGCTCGGGCTCGGGCTCGGAGCGCTGCTGCTCGGCATCAGCGAGGGATCCAACTGGGGCTGGGCATCGGTCTTGACCATCGGCACCTGCGTCGTCGCGGTCGTCATCCTGGGCGTCTGGGTGAGGGCTGAACTCCGCTCGCGGCATCCGCTGGTCAACCTGCGCGTTCTTCGGAACGGCGACGTGCTGCTGGCCAACGCCACGGCAATCGGGCTGGGTGCCGCGATGTACCTCGGCCTCTCTGTCTCGAGCCTCGTTGCCCAGGCGCCCGCCTCCACCGGCTACGGGATAGCCCTGCCGGTGTTTTGGGCCGGCTTCGTGATGTTCCCGCTGTCGGTGGGCAGCTTCAGCGCGAACCGCCTCGTGCGCCGTCTCTCGAACCGCATTCGCTTGACGACGCTCCTGCCGATCGGGGCCGCCATGATGACGGCCTCTGCGATGCTGCTCTGGTTCGCCCACGCCGAACTCTGGGAGGTGCTGATCGGGATGCTCGTGCTCGGCCTTGGCATGGGAACCAGCTATGCCGCCATGCCCGCCTTGATCGCCCGCAGTGTGGCCACGGCAGAGCTCGGCAGCTCGGTGAGCTTCAACCAGGTGCTGCGCACGGTGGGCAGCTCGTTCGGCACCGCAATCTCCGGCGCCGTGCTCGCGGCGCATATGGGGGCCGACGTGCACCCGACCGACACTGGGATTAGCACCACGCTCGCGATCGGCGCGTTGATCTGCGTCGCGGTGTTCGTCGCACTGCTCATCCACTTCGTGATCACGCGTCGTCGAGGCGCGGAACCGCGCGCCCACTAACGCAGTCACTGATTCTCGGCGTCAGTTTGGGTTGACGGATGCCGCGTGTCAAGTCAGACTGACACCATGGAATCGTTCGACCTGGACCACGTGTACACAACAGACCCGGCCACCGGGCTGCACGCCGTCGGCGCGCTGCACCGTCTTGCCGAGCGTGTGGAGGCCGTGCATGTTGCCGAAGCGCGCCGCGCAGGCTGGTCGTGGGAGCAGATCGGCGATGTGCTCGGCGTCACGCGGCAGTCGGTGCACGCAAAATACGGAAAGCGAGACAACAATGTTTGAGAGATTCGCTCACACGGCACGGGCCGCTGTCGAGGACGCGCGCTGTGAGGCCGGACGTCGCGGTGATCGACGGATCGGATCCGATCACCTGTTGCTTGCTCTCCTGCACGACGACTCGCTGGCCGAGATCGTGGGCGTCGATGTCGCAGCCGCGCACGAGGCCGCCGATCAACTCGATCGCACCGCACTCGCCGCGATCGGGCTCACGCTCGGTGAATTCCGGCCCAGCGGGAGCACGGCATTCGGCAAACCCGTGTCGCGGATGACCTCCGGTGCTAAAGCGGTGCTGCAGAAATCCCTGGCCAACGCGGCGGCCGAAAAGGCGCGGGCGATCACGGCACGGCACATGATGCTTGCCGTGCTCGACAGTCATGAACCCGATCCGGCCGCGACTCTGCTCGCCGCACTCCCGATCGATCGATCGGCAGTGAGAGAGCGCCTGGCCGCGACCGCGTAGCGGCGTGGCGGCCAGGCGCCGCTGCTACTCGTTGCGCATGGCTCCATCGGCAGCGCGCACGACGAACAGGTTCGGGGTGCCGAAGCCTGCTGCGGCGAAGGCGGCGAGCACGGCGTCCTTCACGGTGGGGATGAGTTCGCTCGGCGTCAGCGCAATCGCCGCTCCACCGAAGCCGCCGCCGGTCATCCGGGCGCCGATGGCCCCCGTGGACCTGGCTGTCTCCACGGCGAGGTCAAGCTCGGCGACGGAGATCTCGAAGTCATCCCGCATCGACACGTGTGAGGCGTCGAGCAGCGCGCCGATGGCGGTTGGCCCCTGTTCGCGGAGTGTGCGCACGGTGTCGAGCACGCGCTGGTTCTCGGTGACAACGTGGCGCACCCGGCGGAAGGTCTCGTCGTCGAGCAGCTCTGCCGCCCGGTCGAGGTCGGCCACGCTGACGTCGCGGAGGGAGTCTGCGCCGAGCGCGGCAGCGCCCCGCTCGCAGGAGGCCCTGCGCGATGCGTAGCCGCCGGTGGCGTGCGAGTGGCTGACCCGCGTGTCGATGATCAGCAGCTCGAGGCCTGCTTCGTCGAAGCCGAGGGGGATGACCTCGGAGTCGAGGCTGCGGCAGTCAAGGAAGACACCGGCATCCGCTTCACCGAGCAACGACGCCGACTGGTCCATGATGCCCGTCGGGGCGCCGACCGCGCGGTTCTCGGCGAGCTGGCCCACCTTGGCCAGGGTGCGGCGGTCGAAGTCCAGGCCCCAGACCTCGTTGAGGGCAACGGCAACCGCGCTCTCGATGGCGGCCGACGACGACAGGCCGGCCCCGATCGGCACGTCAGAGTCGATGTAGATCTCGAAACCGGTCACCTGCGCCAGGTCGGCACCGAATTCGCCGAGCGCCCAGGCGACGCCGAGCGGGTAAGCCGACCAGTCGTGCAGGTTCTCGGGTGCCAGGTCGTCGAGTGAGATCTCGACGACGGCCTCAGAGAACGAGCTGGCGATGCGAATCAAGCGGTCGGCGCGCTGGGCGAGGGCGACAACGGTGCGCCGATCGATGGCGAACGGGAAGACGAAGCCGTCGTTGTAGTCGGTGTGCTCACCAATCAGGTTCACGCGACCTGGCGCTGACCAGATGCCGTCCGGCTGGCGGGAGTATGCGCTCTCGAAGCCGGCGCGAACTGCTGTCTCGAGTGTCTGGGTGCTCATTTATGAATCCTTTCCTGCGGCACGAGCCACAGCATCCCGAATCGAGGCGGCGGCCTGCTCGGGGGCGACGTCGCCGATCCAGGCGCCCATGGCTGCCTCTGATCCGGCGAGGAACTTGAGTTTGTCTGCAGCACGACGAGGGCTCGTCACCTGCAGCATGAGACGGATGTCGTCACGATGCGTGGCGACGGGGGCCTGGTGCCAGGCGGCGATGTACGGCGTTGGGGTGTCGTACAGCTCGTCGATGCCGCGCAACAGCTGGCGGTACAGCACGGCGAGCTCGTCACGTTCGGCGAGCGAGGTGGCGGCGAAGTCGGGCACGTGGCGGTGCGGCAGCATGTGCACCTCGATGGGCCAGCGGGCGGCGAACGGCACAAAGGCTGTCCAGTGCTCTCCACGCAGGATGACACGGTCACCGGCCTGCTCGCTCGCCAGGATGTCGGCGAACAGCGTGGGGCCGTACTGCTCGACCGATTCGATCACGCGCTGTGTGCGCGGGGTCACGTACGGGTAGGAGTAGATCTGGCCGTGCGGGTGGTGCAGGGTGACGCCGATGGCCTCTCCGCGGTTCTCAAACGGGAACACCTGCTGGATGCCTGGCATCTGCGAGAGCGCGTGGGTGCGTTCTGCCCATGCCTCGATCACGGTGCGCGCGCGGGTGGTCGACAGGCTGGCGAATGAGCCCTCTGTGGCGGGGCTGAAGCACACGACTTCGCAGCGCCCGACGGAGGTGCGCGTGCGGCCAAGGCCGATCGTGCTGAGGTCGTCGAGGTCGGCTGGGGCGTTGTCGTCGTCAAGGAGTGGGCCGAACGACGGCGACTTGTTCTCGAAGACCGCTACGTCGTAGTTGCTCGGAATCTCTGACGGGTTCTCCGGCGTCGACGGCGCAAGCGGGTCGAGGTGCGCAGGGGGCAGGAAGACGCGGTTCTGCCGGGCGGCGGCGATGGAGATCCACTCGCCGGTGAGAGCATCCTGTCGCATGGTCGCGGTGGCTGGACGCGGCGCCAGATCACGCTCGTCAGGGGCCCTGTCTGGGGCCAGCGTGGTGTCCGGGTCGTCGAAATAGATCAGCTCGCGGCCGTCGGCGAGCGTATGCCGCTGTCGTTTGATGCCGTCATCGCTGACAAAAGTGGTGGGTGTGGTGGTGTCCATAACAGTGCCCAGAATAGCCGATTTGCGTAATCGAAATGTATGCTTTCGAGCACGCAAGTAAAGCGAAGAAAGCGTAGGTCTGGCGATCATGGCGGAAGAACAATGACCGCGGAGAATAGCGAGCGAGAACCCGTGCCCGCCGCGGTGCGCCGAGAGCAGATCCAGCGCCTCATCGACGAACGTGGCTTTGTGCGGGTCAGCGAACTGCGCGAGACGTTCGGGGTGTCCGGCGTCACCGCACGCGCCGATCTCGATGCGCTTGTCGCCGCCGGGCAGATCAGCCGTGTGCACGGCGGGGCGATGCCGACGCGGGCCATGGGGCGGGGACGCACCGACCGCGAGCCGTCGTTCGAGGAGTCGCTCGAATCATCCGTCATCCCCAAGCAGCAGATCGGCACGCTCGCAGCGTCGCTGGTGCAGAGCGGCCAGAGCATCATCCTTGATGTCGGCTCGACAGCCCTGGCGATTGCGCGTGCGCTCGTCGCGCGCACCGATCTCTCCGAGGTCGTGATCATCACGAACGGTCTCAGTATCGCGCTCGAGCTGGAGCAGGCCATACCGCGCTTCACCGTGATCGTCACTGGCGGCTCGCTGCGCCCGCTGCAGCACTCGCTCGTCGAGCCGCTGGCCTCCACCATCCTCAGCAGCGTGCACGCCGACCTCGCCTTCATCGGCTGCAACGGTGTTGACGCGGTGGCTGGGGTCACCAACATCAACCTGCCTGAGGCGGGCGTCAAAGCGCTCATGTTGCGCGCAGCTGCCAGGGCGATCGTCGTGGCCGACGCCTCGAAGCTCGGCCAGGCCCATCTCGGTACCATCGGTGCGCTGGCGGCATTCGACACGCTCATCACGGATGCCACGGCGTCGGCCGATCTCCTGGCCCCACTCGAAGATGCCGGGCTCCGCGTGCTGCAATCGCAATAGGCTGAAAGTATGCGCGCACCAACTGGCATCCAACATCACCTCGTGGCCGCCGGGCCGCACGGAACGTCGACGGCGACAATCACGGAAGTGGCGGCCGGGCTCCGGTCATATGCCGTCAACGGCATCGACCTGGTCGAGACGTTCCCTGAAGAGTCAACGCCACCGATGGCGGCCGGCATCGTCCTCGCTCCCTGGCCCAATCGCATCCGTGACGGGAAGTGGACGCACGAGGGTGTTACCCGGCAGCTGGCCATCACAGAGCCGGTGAAATACAACGCCAGCCATGGGCTGCTGCGGTTTGCGCCATACAGAGAAGTGGCGCACACCGAGAACTCTGTGACGCTGGCCGCGACGATCTTCCCGCAGTCCGGCTACCCGTTCCACCTCGACACCACGGTCACGTACACGCTCACCGCCGAGGGTCTCGATGTTGAGTATGCGGTGCGAAACGTCGGGGCGGATGCCGCGCCCTATGCCATCGGCGCCCATCCGTACTTCCAGATAGGCGGCGTGCCGACCAATGAACTGACGCTGACGAGCAGTGCGGCGACGCGGATCCTGGTCGACGAGCGCAGCAACCCGATCGGCACGGAACCCGTGGCCGGCACACCATTCGACCTGCGGGCCGGCCGACTCGTCGGTGAGCTCGACCTTGACTCCGGGTTCGGTGATGTCGCCGTCATTGACGGCCGCGTCGAGTACACCCTCAGCGCGCCAGACGGGCGCAGTCTCACCGTGTGGGGCGACGAGAACATGCGATACGTCCAGATGTACACCCCGCGCAACTTCCCGACCTTCGGAGACGCCCCCGCCGTGCACCAGGCCGTGGCCATCGAACCCATGACGGCCCCGGCCAACGCGTTCAACTCGGGGGAGGGCGTGCACTGGCTCGAGCCCGACGCGCACTGGAGCGTGCGCTGGGGCATCCGTCACCACGGTTTTGGTGGCGACGCGTGATGAGCGCACCGGCCACGACGCTCAGCCCCGCCGACCAGGAGCGTCTGTATGCCCTGAACAGCATGAAGCGCCTGGCGACCGCGCTGCTGCTCGTCATGGCCGTGATTTTTGCCGTGTCGTTTGCCCTCGAAGACCGCTATCCATGGCTGGAGTACGTGCGGGCCGCCGCGGAGGGTGGCATGGTTGGTGCCATCGCAGACTGGTTCGCTGTCACGGCGCTATTCAGGTACCCGCTTGGCCTTCGGATTCCGCACACCAACATCATCGCGAGTCGCAAGGACGAGATCGGGGCGTCCCTCGGTGAGTTCGTCGAGACAAATTTCCTCTCGAGCGACGTCGTGCGCGGGAAGCTCGAATCGATCGGCATTTCGAAGCGGGCCGGCGTCTGGCTGAGCCAGCCTGCGAACGCGCAGCGCATCTCTGACCAGCTTGCGGTCGCCGGTACCGGCGTGCTCGATGTGCTGGCCGACGATGACATCAAGGACCTCATCGAAACCATCGCCCGCTCGCACCTGATCGAGCCGGAGTGGGGCCCGGCCATCGGGCGGGTGGGGGAGCGGCTGGTCGACTCCGGCCAGCAGCACGCGGGCGTTGACCTGCTACTGGAGAAGGCCGAAGGCTGGCTGGTCACGCATCCGGAGGCCTTCGGGCGTGCCGTGTCGGCCAGGCTACCCAGCTGGATGCCTGGCTTCGTAGACAAGCTCGTCGACGACAGGGCCTTCAAAGAGGTGCTTGCGTTCGTGCAGAATGTGCGGGCTGACCAGTCGCATCCGCTGCGTGCGGCCATCGACCGTTATCTGGCCGATCTCGCCCGCGACCTGCAGTACGACCGCACCACGATCGAGCGGGCAGAGGCGCTGAAGACCGGCCTGCTCGACAGCCCGCGTCTGCGTGAGTTCGCCAGTGAGGCCTGGGAGTCCGTGAAGGCGTCGCTGCGTGAGGGGCTGGCCGATCCGTCGAGTGCGTTGCGCGGCGGCATCCGCTCGACGTTGATGGATGTCGGGGTCAAACTCTCGACGGATGCCGCGCTCGGCGCACGCATCGACCGCTGGATCGCGGATTCGGTGAGCTACGCGGTGCAGCAGTACCGGCATGAGCTGGCCGGCGTGATCACCGAGACCGTTGAACGCTGGGATGCGAAGGAGACGACAGAGAAGATCGAGCTGATGGTGGGCAAGGACCTGCAGTTCATCCGTCTGAACGGCACGATCGTCGGTTCGCTGGCTGGGCTGGCGATCTTCACCATCGCGCAGGCAATCGCTGCGCTCCTCGCCTGACCGTTTCCCGCCCCAGACAGCACAAAGCCCCCGACGAATCGGGGGCTTTAGCGGTGGGCCCCGTCGGGCTCGAACCGACGACCCAAGGATTAAAAGTCCTTTGCTCTACCAACTGAGCTAGAGGCCCGCGGTTAATAATCTAGCGTGGATCTTATGGCTGACGAATTCCACAAGCCCACCAAGTTCTCTGGGAGCAAGTTTGAGAGCCTCAAAGGTGGCGAAGATCCCGCACACATCAGCAGGATCGCCCACGAAACCGCGCACGCGCTGCTGGCGCGCGTGAGGGACGATCCCGACCCCGACATAGTCACTCGTCTGGTCGAATACACCGACGTTCACGGCATCGACGCAGTCGCCGAACTCTGGTCGAGCGCCACTCCCCGCAGCCTGCCAGGCGCGCTCTGGCGCATCTACCTGGTGCGGGTGTTGATCCGGCAAGACCCCGACGGCGTCGCATACCTGTTCCAGCGCGGCACGGAAGTGGTTCCGAGCATCGACCCGCTCGTGGCTGGGGCCTCTGCGCCCACTGGTCCAGCCGAGATCATGGTTCTCGCCGACCAGATCCTGCGCGGACTCTTCACCGGCGACTTCGCCGTTGCGCTCGACCGCGCGGCTGCCTTCTGCCGGGTGACGGCCACCGGATGCACCAGCGTCGCCGACGACCTCGAGCTCACCGAGCCGGAGCGTTCCACCGAACTGACCACGCGCGCTCTGCGCTTCTCAACGACGGCCCAGGAATTTGCCTCCTGCGCGCGGCTCTGGCGCAGCAATTCGCTCGACTAGCAGCAGCAACTCGCTCGATTAGCAGGGAACGCGCCCGGCGTGCCACGTGCCGCTCAGAGCGAACAGTCAGCAGCGCCGCGCAGCCTGCTTTACACTGGTATCTGGTCGGGCCGCAGTAACCCCGGGCTCCAATATTCGCCGCTTTGAGCGGCCTCGCGCCGAGAGGCGTTCTGCGGCCTGGCCTTAATCTTCCTGGCGATAGGATCTGGTCATGCCTCTGCCGTACACGCTGCTGATCGATCCCGTTGCCGCCGATGACGCCCGCACCGACTTCGCCGACACCTTCCACGAGGTCGACTCGTCAGAACCGGCACTTCGCGTCGCTGAACTCAGCACGCAGCGCGGCGACGGCATCTTCGAGACGCTCAGCGTCGTCGACTCGCACCCGCAGGAGGTCGAGCCGCACATTGCGCGCCTCAGCAACTCCGCACGCATTTGCGAGCTGCCGATGCCCAACGAGAACCAGTGGCGCGCTGCGATCGATTATGCGGTGAGCCAGCTGCCAGCCGAAGGACAGTTCTCGCTGAAGTTCGTGCTCAGCCGCGGCGTGGAGGCCGGACCTGCTCCCACCGCGTGGCTGCACGCCACGGCCACCCCCGATTTCGCCGCTGTGCGCGAGAACGGCATCCGGGTGGTGACGCTGGACCGCGGCTACCCCCGCGGCGTCGCAGAGCGCGCTCCATGGCTGCTGATGGGCGCTAAGACGCTTAGCTACGCCGTGAATATGGCCGCGCTCCGTGAGGCGCACCGCCGAGGCGCAGACGACACCATCTTCCTCACCACAGACGGCTACGTGATGGAGGGGCCGACGTCAAGCGTCATCCTGCGCACCAAGGGCGTCTACGTGACCCCGGCGCCGAGCGGCGCCATCCTGCACGGCACCACGCAGCAGGCTGTTTTCGAATACCTCGAGTCGCAGGGGCAGACCACCGAGTACCGCGACGTCACCGTCGACGAACTCCGCTCAGCGGATGCCGCCTGGCTCGTCTCCAGCGTGCGTCTCGCCGTCGCAATCACGGCTCTCGACAATGAACCGTTCCCGGTGGACTTCCCGCTCACCCACGCGATCAACGCGTACCTGCTGGCACGCACGGCATAGCCGCCGCTGCGTGCCAGCAGGTGCCTGCACTTTAGCCGAAGCGGCCAGACACGTAGTCTTCCGTCGCCTGCACGCTCGGGTTCGAGAAGATCGTCGTGGTGTCGTCGTACTCGATGAGCTTCCCAGGCTTGCCGGTGCCCGCAATGTTGAAGAATGCGGTGCGGTCTGACACGCGTGATGCCTGCTGCATGTTGTGCGTCACGATCACGATCGTGTACTCGGCCTTCATCTCCTCGATGAGGTCTTCGATGGCCAGCGTCGAGATCGGGTCGAGGGCAGAGCATGGCTCGTCCATCAGGATCACGTCTGGCTGCACCGCGATCGCGCGGGCGATGCAGAGTCGCTGCTGCTGGCCACCGGAGAGGCCTGAGCCCGGACGGTCGAGGCGGTCCTTGACCTCGTTCCAGAGGTTCGCGCCGCGCAGGGCCTTCTCTGTGAGCGCGTCGCCGTCGCTCTTGGACATCCGGCGGTTGTTGAGCTTCACACCGGCCAGCACGTTGTCCTGAATCGACATGGTGGGGAACGGGTTCGGGCGCTGGAAGACCATGCCAACCTGGCGGCGCACGAGCACGGGGTCGACGCCAGGCCCGTAAAGGTTGTTGCCGTCGATGAGCACTTCACCATCGACGCGCGCGCCTGGAATCACTTCGTGCATGCGGTTCAGCGTGCGCAGGAATGTCGACTTGCCGCATCCGCTCGGGCCGATGAAGGCAGTGACGGTACGGGGCTCAATCGTCAGCGAGACGCCTTCGACGGCTAAGAAGTTGGTGTAGTAGACGTTGAGGTCGTTGACTTCAATGCGCTTTGACACGGGGATTCCTTTGGGGTTCTGGACGCGTTAGCGGCCGAATTTGGGAGAGAAGATCTTGGCGATGAGGCGGGCGAGCCCGTTGAGCAGCATCACGATGAGAATGAGGGTGAGGGCGCCGGCCCACGCGCGGTCGATATAGGCCTGCGCATTCGCTCCCTGGTTGGCGTACTGGGTGTACACGAAGACGGGAAGGGTCATCATCCGCTCGCTGAACAGGTTGTAGTTCATGCTTGAGGTGAAGCCGGAGATGATCAGCAGCGGGGCGGTCTCGCCAATGACGCGCGCGATCGAGATCATGATGCCCGTCACGATTCCGGCGATGGATGTCGGCAGCACGACCTTCAGAATGGTCAGCCATTTCGGCACACCGAGCGCGAACGCGGCCTCACGCAGCTCGTTCGGCACGAGCTTCAGCATCTCTTCACTTGACCGCACGACGACAGGGATCATCAGCACAGACAGCGCGATGGCACCACCAAAACCGAAGCGGATGCCCGGGTCGTTGAAGAGCAGCGAGAAGAGGGCGAAGGCGAACAGGCCCGCAACGATCGACGGGATGCCCGTCATCACATCGACGAAGAACGTGATGCCACGAGCGAGCCGGCCACGGCCGTATTCGGTGAGGTAGATCGCGGCGAGCAGGCCAATCGGCACCGAGATCAGTGTGGCGACACCGGTGATCATCAGTGTGCCGACGATGGCGTGCAGTGCGCCGCCACCCTCGCCGACGACGTTGCGCTGGGACTCGTTGAAGAAGGTGGGCGTCAGGAACGCCGGCAGGCCGTTCGTCACCGTCGTGTAGATGAGCGAGGCGAGCGGGAGCAGGGCGATCACAAATGCCGAGGTGACCAGGGCTGTGACGAGGCGGTCCTTCGCCTTGCGCGATCCTTCGACGAACAACGACAGCAGGTAGATCGCGAAGCAGTACAGCACGGTGCCGAAGAACAGGGTGCCGACAATGTTGAAGCTGTCCGTTGCACCTGACAGCTGCAGCACGACGAAGACGAGGGCGGTTACGAACCAGCTGCCGAGCAGAACCCAGAGCGATGAGCGCTTGGGGAGCTTGCCGGCGGTCAGCGAGTTAGTCAGTCCGCCGGATGCCGGCGAGGAGGGAGTCGGGGTGGAGGTCATCGTCGTCATCAGTTCGCTCCAGAGAATGCCTTGCGGCGGTTGATGATGTACCGCGCCAGCATGTTCACGGCGAGCGTGATGATGAAGAGGATCAGGCCGGTGGCGAGCAGGATGTTCACGCCGGTGCCGTGCGCTTCAGGGAAGTTGAGGGCGATGTTCGCTGCGATCGTCGTCGGGTTCTGCGAGGTGAGCAGCTGGAAGAGGATCTGCGGGCTGGGGGAGAGCACCATGGCAACGGCCATGGTCTCACCGAGTGCCCGGCCAAGACCGAGCATCGACGCAGAGATGATGCCGGGGCGACCGAACGGCAGCACGGCCATCCTGATCATTTCCCAGCGTGTTGCACCGAGGGCCAGTGCGGCCTCCTCGTGCAGCACAGGCGTCTGCAGGAAGACCTCACGGCAGATCGCGGTGATGATCGGGAGCACCATCACGGCCAGCACGATGGCGACGGTGAGAATGGTGCGGCCGGTACCAGAGACCGGGCCGGCGAAGAGGGGGATCCAACCGAACCACTCGACGAGGGTCGTGTAGAACGGCTGCACGAGCGGGGCGAGAACGCCGATGCCCCAGAGGCCGAAAACGACGGATGGCACAGCAGCCAGCAGGTCGATGATGTACCCGAGGCCCTGTGCCAGTTTGCGCGGGGCGTAGTGCGAGATGAAGAGTGCGATACCGATGGCGATCGGAACGGCGATCAGCAGGGCGAGGAACGCCGACCAGATGGTGCCGAAGGCCAGCGGCAGAACGTACGACCAGAAGTTGGTGAAGTCGCCCTTGAAGTCGTCGGCCGGGGCGACGAAGGCCGGGATGCTCTGCACCATCAGGAACACGGCGACGGCCGCGAGAACGGCGAGGATCAACCCACCCGCGACAACGGTCAGGGTGGAGAAGACCTGATCCCCCGGGCGTTGTTTGGCCTTGGCCGACACGCGTGGCGTGCGCGACCTCTTGTCAACTGCGGTGGTCATGCCTGGCGTCTCCCTGGAGCGTGGGGTGTAGCTGGAGCGTGGAGCCCCGGCCGGGTTTTACGCCCGGCCGGGGCAGGAGGTGCGTTGTTACTTGATTGTCGCGATTACTGCGGCAACCTTGTCCTGCAGTTCAGCGGACAGCGGGGCGGCGCCAGCGGATTCCGCTGCTACAGCCTGGCCGTCAGCGCTGGCCATGTAGCCGACGTACGACTTCACGAGCTCACCCTGTGCGGCATCTGCGTACTCGGTGCAGACGATGGCGTAGCTCACCAGAACGAGCGGGTAGTGCGTCGCGTCCGTGGTGGTGCGGTCAAGCTGGATGGCGAGGTCGCCATCGGCACGGCCTTCGACCATCGGGGAGTCGTTGACGACTGCGGCGGCGGCCTCTGCCGTGTAGCCGACGAACTCGTCGCCTACCTTGATCTTGGCGACACCGAGGTCACCGGCGCGGGAGGCGTCGGCGTAGCCGATGGTGCCAACACCGTTGGTGACGGCGTCAACGACACCGGAGGTGCCCTGTGCACCCTCACCGGTCTGGAACGGGAACGCGTCTGCGGGCTTCTCGGTCCAGACATCCGGTGCAACCTGGTTCAGGTAGTCAGCGAAGTTCTTGGTGGTGCCGGAGTCGTCTGAGCGGTGCACGGCGGTGATCGGCGTGGCCGGCAGGGTTGCCTTGGCGTTCAGCGCGGCGATGGCCGGGTCGTTCCAAGTGGTGATGTCGCCCTTGAAGATCTTGGCGAGGGTCGCTGCGTCGAGGTTCAGCTCGTCGACGCCGTCGACGTTGAAGATCACGGCGATCGGGGAGATGTAGACGGGAAGGTCGACCGCGGTGGTGCCTGGAACACAGCTGGCGAATTCCCCTGCCAGTTCCTCGTCCTTCAGGAACGAGTCAGAGCCGGCGAAGGCCGAGCCGCCAGCGGCGAAGGTCTCGCGGCCGGCGCCGGAGCCCGACGGGTCGTAGTTGATCGTGACGCCGGAGTTGGCGGACTGGAATGCAGCGGTCCACGCCTCCTGGGCTGAGCCCTGCGATGAGGCGC
The DNA here is from genome assembly GCF_057669685.1 of Leifsonia sp. Y878. Taxonomy (NCBI): domain Bacteria; kingdom Bacillati; phylum Actinomycetota; class Actinomycetes; order Micrococcales; family Microbacteriaceae; genus Leifsonia; species Leifsonia sp. Y878. Next base: position 270,665 of record NZ_JBYHFS010000003.1, read on the forward strand.
CGGCGGCGTTGATGGTGCCAGAAAGCGTGCTTTCGGGGGCGGCGGAGTCAGTGCTCGTTGCCCCTTCGTTTGCTGCACATGAGGACAGTGCAAGAGCGGCTGCGACAGCAATGACCGCTGGGCGGCCAAAACGCTTGAAGTTCACGTGATTCCCTTTCGAGGGGTTTGGATGCAGTGGGGGCCGGTGCTGGCCCTCAAGTGACGCTAAGTGCTCCGATTAACGACCCTCCTGCTTCCAGGTGAACGGGAGGTGAACGACACCCGACAAACGGCCCTGACTTCACCCCTGTACGGGGGACTACACCCGCGGCGCGTGCGTTTCGATGGCGATGATGCCAGAGCTCGGATTGTCGCTGGAGAGGTGCACGACGGAGAACCCGCCGGTCTCGAGGTCAGCGGCATCCGAGATGTAGGCGCCGAGCGTGGTGCCCGTTGCCAGCGCGAGTTCGCGCAGGATCTCTGGCAGCACTGGACCATGGCCGCACACGACAGCATTCTTCCCAGAGCGCACCCGCTTGCCGACCACGCGGCGCACGTCGGCCGTGCCGGCATCCCAGGCATCCTGGCTGATGAGGTCTGTGCGCTTGATCTCCACACCGGATGCCGCGGCAAGCGGCACAACGGTCGTCACGCAGCGTGTGGCCGTGCTGGTGACGATGCGCGTTGGTCGCCAGGCGCTCAGCGTGCCCACCAGGGCCGCGGCCTGCTTGATGCCGCGCGGAGCGAGGGGGCGCGTCGCGTCCGGGCCGTCCCAGCTGTTGGCAGGGACTGCCTTGCCATGCCGGAGCACGATGACCCCGAAGGTGCTGGTGACCCCGTTGTTCACGAGAAGGTCGAATGCGTCGAGGATCTCGACATCCGCTGGATAGCTGAGGTACGTGCGGGCGCGCTTGATGGTCACCCACTCCAGGGCCGCCACCTCGCCGTTCGGCACGAAAGTGGAGTGCAGGATGGCATCCGGTGTCACCTCTGCAGCCCAGTAGTGCACGATCTTGTCGCGGCCGGCCGGCATCGTGTAATTGGACACACCAAGGGGAACGCCAAGCCTGACGGTGAGGCCGGTCTCTTCCTTGATCTCGCGCACGGCGGTCTCAGGCAGTGATTCTCCTGGGTCAACCTTGCCCTTGGGGATGGTGACGTCGCCGTGCACGGTCCGATGAATGACAAGAATGTGCATCTTGCCATCGATGAAACGCCAGCACACGGCTCCGGCCGCGTACACCGCTGTGTCGGTCATCGGCGAGCGGCCGTACGCTTGCGGTTGCCAATCTGTTGCATAAGCCTATTTTGCATGTCGTCGAGCAGGTGCCCGGCATCGTCACGCGAGTGCCGAACCCAGGTGCCGTCGCTGTCGAGCCACCACGATGACGTGCGCGGATCCATGGCGCGCTCGAACAGGCCGTCGATCTCGACGAGGTGGTCTGGGTCGGTCAGGCGCACCAGGGCTTCGACGCGGCGGTCGAGGTTGCGGTGCATCATGTCGGCGCTGCCGATGAAGACCTGGGGGTCGCCGAGGGTGTGGAACGAGAAGATCCGCGAGTGCTCCAGGTAGCGACCAAGGATCGACCGCACGCGGATGTTCTCGCTCATGCCCTCGACGCCCGGCCGCAGGCTGCAGATTCCGCGCACCCAGACGTCGACGGGCACACCGGCCTGGCTGGCCCTGTACAGCGCGTCGATGATCGTCTCGTCGACCATGGAGTTGACCTTGATCCGGATGCCGGATGGCAGGCCGGCCGCGGCGTTGGCCGTTTCATCGGCGATGCGCTTGAGCAGGCCCTTCCTCAGGTGCAGGGGAGCGACGAGCAGACGCTTGAACTTCTTCTCGATCGCGTAGCCGGAGAGTTCGTTGAACAGTCTGGTGAGGTCCTTGCCCACCTGGTCGTCTGCGGTGAGCAGGCCGAGGTCTTCGTAGATGCGGCTGGTCTTCGGGTTGTAGTTTCCGGTGCCGATGTGGCTGTAGTGCCGGAGCACCTTGCCTTCCTTGCGCACTACGAGAGCCGCCTTGCAGTGGGTCTTCAGCCCGACGAGCCCGTAGACGACGTGCACGCCGGCCTTCTCGAGCTTCCGCGCCCATGAGATGTTCGCCTGCTCGTCAAAGCGGGCCTTGATCTCGACGAGGGCGAGCACCTGCTTGCCGGACTCAGCAGCGGCGATGAGCGCTTCGACGATGGGGCTGTCGCCGGAGGTGCGGTACAGCGTCTGCTTGATGGCGAGCACGTTCGGGTCGGCAGCGGCCTGCTCCAGGAACGCCTGCACGCTTGTCGTGAACGATTCGTACGGGTGGTGCAGCAGGATGTCGCCGCGTGCAATCGACCTGAACACATCAGGGGCCAGGTTTGGCTCTGCTGGCATGAGCTGCACGGCCGTCGTCGGAACGTGCTTGGGGTAGTGCAGGTCTGGGCGATCGATGCGCGCCAGGTCGAACAGGCCACCGAGGTCGAGCGGCGTCGGCAGCCGGTAGACCTCCTGTGTGGTGATGTCGAGTTCACGCACGAGCAGGTCGAGGGTGACGTCATCCATCTCTTCGGTGATTTCGAGACGGATGGGCGGACCGAAGCGGCGACGCAGCAGCTCCTTCTCGAGAGCCTGGATGAGGTTCTCTGTCTCGTCTTCCTCGATCTCGACGTCTTCGTTGCGAGTGACGCGGAAGATGTGGTGCTCGAGGATTTCCATGCCGGGGAACAGGTCGCCGAGGTGGTTGGCCATCAGGTCTTCGAGGGTGATGAAACGCACCTTGTCGACGGACTCACTGCGATCGACTCGCACGAAGCGGGGCAGCATCTGCGGCACCTTGAGCCTGGCGATCTCCTGCTTGCTTGTCTTCGGGTTGCGAACCCGTACCGCAAGGTTCAGCGAGAGGCCGGAGATGTAGGGGAACGGATGCGCAGGGTCGACAGCCAGCGGCATCAAGACGGGGAAGATCTGCTTCCCGAAATAGTCGCGCAGTGATTCGCGATCTTCGTCATTCAGCGTGTCCCAGTCGACGACGTCGATGCCGGCCGCCGCGAGGTCTGGGCGCACCAGATCCTGGAAGGCTGCGGCATGGCGCAACTGCAGCACGTGCGCCGCCTTCGAGATGTCGCTGAGCACATCCGCTGGTGCGCGTCCGACGTTCGTGGGAACGGCCAGTCCCGTGAGGATGCGGCGCTTCAGCCCGGCAACTCGCACCATGAAGAACTCGTCGAGGTTGCTGGCGAAGATGGCCAGGAAGTTGGCGCGTTCCAACACGGGAATGTCGGGGTCTTCGGCGAGTTCCAGGACGCGCTGGTTGAACGCCAGCCAGCTGATTTCCCGGTCGAGGAAGCGATCCTCTGGTAGCGCGGGGTCATCAGAGAGAAGATAGGGATCGAAGTCGTCGTCAAAGTCGCTGCCGAGCCCGCTGTCGTTTTGGATGTTTTCGCCGTCCATTCGACCATCTTGACACTGCCGACTGCGCGAAACGCACGATCGGCATGAACGGTTACTTAACTGACAACCGTCTGTACTGCACGTCGATGGTGAAATCGGTGAAGCCGAGCGACCGATACAACCGCACGGCGCTGGTGTTGTCAGCTTCGACATACAGCGAAGCACTCGTGCAGCCGCGTTCGCTGAGCCTGGCCAGCCCGCGCTCCATCAGCAGGCGCCCGAGGCCCTGGCCTGCGGCATCCGGATGAATGCCAATCACGTAGATCTCGCCTGCGTCAGGTTCCCCGCCACCGGCGTCATCGTCGTCGTCAGGGTCGTCGTCATCGTCGCCGTGGTCCGTGCTCGGCTCGATCTTCAGCCAGTTGTATCCGATCATGCGACCGGATGCATCGCGCGCCACCAAAAAATCGCCGGCGTTGAACCATGACTCGGCTTGTCTGTCTGCCAGGTCGCCCAGGGTGATGGAACCCTGTTCGGGGTGCGAGGCGAAGATCAGCGCGTTGAGGGCGACCCATTCCTCATCGTCGACACCGGGAACGAAAGCGTTGATCGTCACCTCTGGTTTCGCGGAGTTAGCGGCAGCAGGCACACGCAGTGGCGAGAGGCGCAGGTGCAGCAGCGTGCGGGTCGCGACAAAACGGTGGTGTACGGCGAGCACGCGCGCGGCCGGATGATCGCCGTGCGACCATGCGGTCACTTCGCTCGGCAGGTGCGGCAGCAGCAGGCTGAGCGCCGCGTTGCCGAAGCCCTTGCCGCGGCGCTTCGGAATGATCACGAGGTCGAGTTCTGCCGTGTTCTCTCCGCGGCCGACGGCTGCGGCGCCGACGACCTTCGCCGGCTTGGCCGGGTGTGACTCGTCATGGAACAGGAACAGGTATGCCTCGCGGCGGCCCGCCGCGAGGTCGAGCAGTGCCTGCTCGTTGAACGGGGCATAACCGTCGACGGCAGTGGCGGCATCCGCAACGTGTGTGAACTGCGCTGCGACTGCTGGATCGCTGAGATCAGCTGGAGACAGGGCCAGCGACACGCTCGTCGTTTTCTTCCTGCACGTTGAAGCGGTAACCGACGTTGCGCACGGTACCGATGAGGGATTCCTGGTCACCGAGCTTGGCGCGGAGGCGACGGACGTGCACGTCAACGGTGCGCGTTCCTCCGAAGTAGTCGTAGCCCCAGACCTCACTGAGCAGCTGCTCGCGGGTGAACACCCGTGACGGATGCGCGGCGAGGAAGCGCAGGAGCTCGAATTCCTTATAGGTGAGGTCGAGCGGGGTGCCGTGCACCTTGGCCGAATAGTTGGCCTCGTCGATGACAACGCCGGCCGCACGAATAGTGGGGGAGACAGCCATGCGTGAAACGCGGCCGACAGCGAGACGGATGCGGGCATCCACTTCGGCCGGGCCTGCTGAGTCGAGCACGACATCGTCGATACCCCAGTCGGGGCTGACGGCGGTGAGCCCGCCCTCTGTGATCACCAACATAAGGGGGACGGAGATGCCTGTTGTGCGCAGAATCTGGCAGAGCGACTTGGACGCCATGAGGTTGGTGCGGGCATCGACCAGGATCAAATCCGAATCAGGCGCTGTGATCAGCTGATCCGGGCGTGCGGGGATCAGTCGTGTGCTGTGTGAAAGCAAAGCCAGGGCAGGCAGAACCTCATTGTCCACAGCCGAGGTAAGGATTAGTAACTGCGCCACGCGCATCCTCCAAATATCGTGCCCTCATACTACTGTGCCTCAGAATCGGCCTTGAACAGGCAGAATGGGTACGTGAGCAAACACTGGTCTGGCATCGTCGTTGTGTGGGTCCTCGCCGTGATCATTGTGGTGTTGATCGCCGTCTTTTCCACGCCTGAGCAACAGATCGTGTGGACAAGCCTCGGTTTGGCTGGTTGCACGATTGTTACTCTTGCGATTCAAATCGCGCTGGGAGAGAAGGACGGTTACGTCTCCAGGGTCATCGCGAGCCTGGCGGGCGGCGTTGTCGTCTTCGGCATCGCAACAGCATTTTTCGGGATAGCGCAGCTCGGCTGATCCGTGTCTGAGCGCACGTCGGGTTAGAATCGAACCATGTCGCCGCTTGCACTCGAAATCCTCTTCCTAGGGCTACTCGCGCTGGCCAGCCTTGCAATCGTCTGGATCTCCGGAGTGGTTGTGTACAAGCTGTTCAGGGGGCAGCGGTAGTCCATCATGTTTGACCTCCCGGTGGATCTTCCCTCTGAACTCGTTCCGCTGTCCTGGCTTATCGGGGTATGGGAAGGTTCCGGCGTACTCGACTACGCCATCGGCGACACGTCGGTCACCCGTGAATTCGGCCACCGTGTGAGCTTCAGCCACGACGGTCTGCCTCACCTGAACTACAACTCGTACACCTGGCTTGAGCCAGAACCTGACTCTGGGTCAGACGAGAAGATCCCGCTCGCCACCGAGACCGGCTACTGGCGTCTCAGCCGTGAGCGACAGGACGGCGATCCTGGACCCGGAATGCTTCTCGGTGTTGGCGAACGTCCGTTCACCACGGCAGAGGCTGTCGAAACGTTGCGGAACGCAGACGGCGGCTTCGACATCGAAGTGACGCTTGCGCACCCTGACGGGGTGGCAGAGCTCTACCTCGGGCAGGTCAAGGGTCCCCGCATCGACCTGGCAACGGATGCCGTCATGCGCACCCAGGGCGCCAAGCCCTATGCGGCGGCAACTCGCATCTACGGCCTGGTGGAGAACCACCTGCTATGGGCGTGGGACATCGCCGCTCTCGGCCAGGACCTGCGCACACACTCGTCTGGCCGCCTGGCCAGAGCTGACTAACTAAGTTGGATATGGATTCCCCCGACGTGCCTCCTCGTTTCGTGTCACCGCTTCTCGAACTCGACGGCGCTGTCGCCATGGGGGGAGCGGATGCCGGCATAGCCGCGCACTACGGCAACCCGATGATCGAGCAGCGTCACCTGCTCGCCGGTGAGGCTGTCGTTGACCTGTCGAACCGCGGCGTCCTCTCGGTCGTTGGGCCAGACCGGCTCAGCTGGCTGAACTCGCTCACCAGCCAGGCGCTGCTCGGCCTGCCCGTCGGCGAGTCGACCGAGATGCTGCTGCTCGACCCTGCCGGCCACCTTGAGTACGCCGTCCACGTGTTGGACGACGGCGTCGCCACCTGGCTCGTTCTTGAGGCGGCCGAACTGCCTGGCCTGCATGCCTGGTTGTCCAAGATGCGTTTCATGCTGCGCGTCGAGGTGCTCGACCTCACCGATGACTACGCGGTGATCGGCACCATGGCCCGCGATGTCGCCGATGTGCAGCTGATGCCGGCGAGCTCGAATGGAGTACCGCTGGTGTGGCGCGACCCGTGGAGCGGTGTGAACCCTGGCGGGTTCCAGTACGCCCAGGTCGCCGAGCATCCCGGCATCCACTGGAATTGGTCTGAAGTGCTGATTGCTCGCAGCGACCTGCCTGCGCTTCGCGACCGGGTCGCATCCGGTGAAGTTGCCGCGGCTGGCCTGCTGGCCGAGGAAGCGCTGCGAATCGCTGCCTGGCGTCCCCGAGCGGCGACAGAGGTTGACGAGAAGACGCTGCCGCACGAACTGGATTGGCTTCGCACCGCTGTGCACCTGAACAAGGGTTGCTACCGGGGGCAGGAGACCGTGGCCAAGGTGCACAATCTCGGGCACCCGCCGCGTCGACTCGTGATGCTGCACCTCGATGGCTCAGATTCGGTGCTCCCCGTGCACGGAGACGTGGTCGAGGGAACCAGGGTGCTGCCCGGCGGTGAGCCGGAGCGTCGACCTGTCGGTGCGATCACGTCCAGTGCCATCCACTATGAGCTCGGGCCGATCGCGCTCGCCGTGATCAAGCGCACTGTGCCAGCGGATGTCACGCTCTACGTTGAGTCGCAGGGCATCTCGATCGCCGCCAGCCAGGAGATCATCGTGCCGCAGTCAGCCGGAGCGGTCGCGGATGTCCCGCGTCTGCCGCGTCTCGGCGTTCGTCCGCCGACGCGCTAGCTTTTCTCCGCGCTATCCCAGCTGCGCCGTGCCAAGCAACGCCGAACCCAGCGGGCTCCGCAGATACAGCATGCTGTGCCCGTATCGGGTCGACGTCACCAGGCCCACCTCCCGCAGCGCACGCAGATGCTGGTTCACCGCAGAGGTGCTCACGCCGAAGCGGATGCCGAGCTCTGTCGATGAGGCAGGCGTCGCCAGAGCGGTGAGCAGGCTGGCTCGCGTCTGACCGAGCAGGTGTGCGACGGCACGCGGATTGACCACGCGCTCCGTCTCCCACATCGCTCCCTGCCCGCGGGCCGGATACATCACCAGCGGGGGTTCTTCGAGGTCGACGGGTGCTGAGGCGCGCCGTGTGAACATGGTGGGCACCAACATGACGCCGCGCCCGTCGGCGTGCACCGTCCGGTCAGTAGGCACAGAGGCCAGCTGTACGTCCAACGACGCTCCGTCGAATGACACCGACGAGGAGATGCCATTCAGCATCTCGGCCAAGCCGGTCTGCGCCACCACGCGCCCGCGGTGGGTGATATCCGCCTCCAGAATGGTGCGCATGCGCGGCCAGTGTGGCGCGAAGCAGCTGTCCCAATAGTCGCTGAGCGCCGACACCATGCGACGGATCGCTGCGCGAGGTGGCCCACTCAACGCGTCGGGCAGGTTGCCATGGATACTCTCAAGCTGGTGGGTGAAGTGAGCAGGGCTGAGCGCGGCCAGCTCGGCGAACTCGTCTTCGACGCGCGTCAGTGGCGATGACGGTCGCGGGTTCAGGAAGTCGGGCGTCCACAGCCGGTCGTTGACGAGGCCGAGCAGCAGGTCGAGGTCGAGACTCTCCCTTGCCTGGCGGGTGCGCGAGAGCCACGGCAGCTGGAGCGGATAGCGTCCAGGGTCTTTCACGGCACGCAGCGACAGCCCGAGTTCGCAGAGCGGCGAGATTCCAAAGCGGATGCCGCCCAGGTCGGCATCGCTCAGCTCGTAACGCAACATGAAGCCATACGCTACATCAATACGCGCCGTCATCACGGTCGTGGGACAAATGACCTGTGCCACTCACTCCCACTTCAGACCCTGCAACGGGCGTCATTTCCCTCCCTGAACCCCTGGCATCCGCTTCGCCCGGCCAACAGACAGGCTTCGTCCGCCGGCTGATGGAGTCCATGTCAGACCCCGTGCTGCGCATCCTGGTGATTGCCACCCTGATCAGTCGAGTGGGCCGCGGCGTCTTCCTCACCGTCACCGTGCTGTACATCACCTTTGTGATCGGACTCTCGGCGGGGGAGACAGCCACTGTGCTCGGGATATCGAGCGCGGTGGGGGTGGGAACGTCGTACCTGGGCGGGCGGCTCGCCGACAGGTTCAGTGCCAGACGGCTCTTGTTCGGCCTCATGGCCGCAGAGGGCCTCGCGCTTGGCTGCTATCCGTTCGCAGGGGACTTCACGAGTGTGCTGGTCATCGCCTGCGTGGCGTCAGCCGTGGGGAGTGCGTCGAACGCAACGCGGATGGCGATCATTGCCCGCGCATTCGAGGGACCTGCGCGGGTGAGCACCCGCGCCATCCTGCGCACTGTGACGAACGTGTCGATCGCGCTGGGCGCGGCCATCGCCGGTGTGGCACTCCTGGCCGACACCGTAGCCGCATACCAAATCGTCATGGTCGGCGCGGGCGTCGTCTACATCATCGGTGTCATCCCGGTCTGGCGGCTGCCGAAGCGGGTGAATGCTCCCGCTGGGCAGGTCCAGGAGGGCGAGGCGGCACGGCCCGCCGGGCGCTCTCCGTTCCGGGACCGGCGCTATCTGATCCTCACGGCGCTCGCCGCCGTCTTCGCCATGCAGTTCGGTCTGGCAGAGGTCGGTGTCCCCTTGTGGATCGCACACAACACAGAAGCGCCGACCGCGCTCGTGTCCGTGCTGCTCATCCTGAACACTGTGATCGTGATCGTGTTCCAGATTCCGCTCTCACGCGGCACCGACGACCTGAGGAAGGCTGGCAAGGTCGTGACGACCGCCGGGATACTGATGGCGGTGGCATCCGTTGTGTACGCGCTAGCCGCCGGGGTCTCTGTGGTGCCAGCGGTCGTGCTGCTCGTGGTGGCGGCTGCGGCCCATGCCTTCGCCGAGGTCTGGTCGCAGGCCGGCACGTGGGGGCTCAGCTTTGAACTCGCCGATCCGACGAACGCCGGGGCATACCAGGGCGTGTTCGCGATGGGATTCGGACTGGGCTCCATGTGTGCGCCGTTCGTCGTGGCGGGGACGGCACTGGCGTTCGGACTGGCGGGCTGGGTTGCGCTCGCCGTGATGTTCCTGGTCTCGGCGCTCGGGATCGCGTTTATCGCGCGGCGAGCGGCGGAGCCTGCGTCGACTGTCGTCGCTTAGCGAGGGGGCAGGGCGCTTTGATCGCGTGTGCCGAAGCTCGGCGAGCATGGCGGAAGGATGCCGACCACGGATGGGGTCGGCATCCTTCTGCAATGGCTCAAGCGGGGAGGAGTGCTGCGCCGCGACGCCACACCTGACGGATGTTCAGAGTGTCGGTGATGTCGGTCGTTGGATCGCCATCGACGAGGAGGAGATCGGCGCGGAGGCTAGGCGCAATGCGGCCACGGTCGGTGAGGCCGAAGCGACGTGCCGTCGTGGCTGTTGCCGCGCGCAGCGCCTGAACGGGACTCAGGCCGGCGCTGACCAACAGCTGGAGCTCGTGGTGCACGCTCGCTCCATGCGCAAGACCGCCGAAAGATGGCACAGGGACAGAAGCATCTGTTCCGACGAGGATATCGACGCCAGCATCGCTGAGCGCTTTTACGCTCGCGAGAACATCATCGAGGTTTCCTTCTGGGTACTTGTTAAAGCTGCTCTTCAGGGTGGCCAGCCAGGCCTCATCCAGCCGAGACGAGACGCGCGGGTCGGCTGCGAAGGCCCCTCCGGTGAGCCCCATCATGGAGGCGTTCAAGACAGCACAGGGGACGACGAACGCACCGGATCGGGCAATCAGCTCGATAACCTCCGGGGTGCTTGGCTGGTCCATGAACAGGTGGGCAAGCCCATCGATACCGGCATCGATCGCCGACACGGTTGCGTCAATCGCCAGCGCGTGAGCAACGGTGAGGAGTTCGAGCCGGTGAGCTTCTGCCACGCCGGCTGCGACGGTGGCGTGGTCAAGCGAGGGCAGGCCAGGGGCGCCTTCGACGGTCCCGTCGTCAATCATGAACTTGATGTAGTCAGAGCCACTCGCAGCGAGCTGCGGGATGAACGCGACCGCTTCTTCCGGAGTAGTTGAAAACGGCATGACGATGTTCGCCCACGGGTTCTCGCCACCATCCTCAGCCTCGCCATGTTGGGGCATGGACTTTCCCTCGTGGTCGTCACCGTGTTCGTCGCTTCCTTCATGAGAGAACAACTCGCTGGGGTGTCCGCCGGGAGGGGTCAAGCCGAAGCCAGCCGACCGAACGTCTGCGACGCGATCATTGTTCGTGACGGCTTCACGATTGTGCTTGGTGAGTGCACCCTGCATTTCCAGTTCGGTCGTGACGCCGAACGTCAGCGCGAGTGCAAGAGATTCGATCGAGGTGTGCACGTGGGCATCGATGAGTCCTGGCATCAGCGTTGCGCCGCTGACGTCGATGATCTCCGCGTCGGACGGGATTTCCCCGCCTACCGAGAGGATGACGGCACCCTCCAGCACCACGGTGGTGTCGGCGAGGACGGTCTCGCCGTCGAAGATTCTGGCGTTGACCAGGGCTGTCTTACTCATAGTTCGTTCTCCTGTGCTGGTTCGGACGTGGTGGACATTCAAGGAACATGTTCTTCACAAACATGTTCGTGATCACCATACCCGGAGAACCCGGTCGTAGCGAACATGTTCGTGATAGATTTGCCGGATGATTGAGTCAACCCGCCCCGTGAGTCGCCGCGAACGACCCGCAAAGCCGCCCCTGACCCGGGCCGGCATCATTGCGGCCGGCGTGTCGATCCTCGAAGCCGAGGGAATGGACAAGGTCACGATGCGCCGGATTGCGACCGCGCTCGACACCGGTGCCGCCTCGCTCTACGTCTATGTGCAGAACACCGCTGACCTCCACGCGCAGATCCTCGACGAATTGCTCGCGGACGTGCGACCCGGCACGTCCGGCCCGTGGCTCGCGCGCCTGATCGACCTCCTCGAGAGCTACGCGGCAGTGCTTTTCGAGCACCCGGAGATCGCCCGGATCTCAATGTCAACCCACACATCGGGCCCCAACTATCTTCGGCTCGTCGACGCCATCCTCGGACTGCTCGAGGAGGGCGGTGTTCCCTCCGGCCAGGCGGCATGGGGCGTCGATCTGCTCTTCGCCTATCCAACCTTCCTGGCTGCAGAAAGGGGCTCGCGCACCACGGCGCAACGGACCCCCCACCGTGATCTAGCCGATCTCGCTAGCCACATCGCCTCGGCCAATCCTGCAGAACTCCCACACGTCGCCGCCGCCGGTGCCGAGATCGTTGCAGGCACACCCGCCGAACGCCTTCGATGGGGAATCACCGTGCTCATCAACGGAATCACCACAACCGAACGAGGCTAGCCGCGCCTCGGCGTGTGTCCCCCTGGGCGTATGCTCACCGCATGGGCAGCCTCTTTACGAACCTGGCCGCTGCGGTCGTCGATGACGCGGCGGCGCAGCGGGTGCGTGTCGACCCGGGCGAAACGGGCCTCACGGCGCGACTGCGTGCTGGCGAACTGGCGACAGACAGCGTGGCGTTCTTTGCCAGTCAGGCGGCACGCCTTCTGGGGCTACCTCGGATCACTGTCAATCCGCGCAGGGTCGGCGTCAACTTCAGCAGTTTCACCTATCTGAGCGTCGACGGAGTGCCTGCAGCGGCGTGGGCTCCCCTCAGCGGGTTCTTTGCAACGGATGACGGGTGGGTGCGCACGCACGCGAATTATCCGCATCACCTGAATCGGCTCTGCGCGGCATTCGGCCTGGAAGAAACGGCCAGCCGTGAGGAGTTCGCTGCTGTGCTGGCGGGGATGTCTGCGGCGGATGCCGAGGCCCTGGCCGTCGCCAACGATGCCCTCTGCGTGCGCGTGCGCCGCCCAGAGGAGTTTGCCGACGTGATCGCCCCAGCGCCGCTGCTGGACTGGAACGTGAACGGCGACGGCGATGCCGCCGCAGGTGGCGCTGGTACTGGTGCACGCGGACCGGCCGGGCGGGCGCCGCGCGTGCTCGATCTCTCGCGGGTGATCGCGGGGCCGACGTGTAGCCGAGCGCTCGCGCTGCTCGGCGCAGACGTGCTGCGGGTCGACCCCGTCGATCCGGCGGAGATCGCCGTGCAGCACATCGATACAGGAGCAGGTAAGCGGTCGATCACGCTCGACCTCCGCCGCGATGCGACCCTTCTCGACGACTTGTTGGCCGAAGCCGACGTTGTGATTCTCGGATACCGCCCTGGCAGCCTCGACCGGTTCGGCCTCGATGAGCGCAGCCTGCGCGAGCGTCATCCGCGCATCGTGACCGCCTCCCTCAGCGCGTACCCAGTAGGCAGCGCCTGGGCGGAACGCCGCGGATTTGACTCGCTCGTGCAGGCAGCATCGGGGATCGCCGTCATCGAGGGCAGCGACGACAAACCAGGCGCGTTGCGTGCCCAGGCACTCGACCACGCCACCGGCTATGTGCTGGCGGGAGCAATCTGCGCGGCACTTGCCGATGGCAGGGCCGCGCACATTGGAGCATCTCTGGCCGCAACCGCCCAGGCGTTGATCGGACTCGGCGTGGTCGACAACGCAGAGCAGCCTTTGCCAACGGATGCCGCCGCACTCGCTCCCGAGCTTGAGACCGTTGACAGCGACTATGGCTCGGTGCGCCGTGCTCGCTCAGTGGTCGATATCGCTGGTCGCGAGCAGGGTCCCGTCGTGCGACTGGGGAGTTCGCGGGCGGCCTGGCTTGAGCCTGCCTGAGGCGCGCGGCCGGCCTGAGACGCGGCCGGCCTGAGACGCGGTGGTCTGCCTGAAAAGGTGTCTGGCTCCAGATGAGCGCGCGTGCGCTGGAACCAACTGCACTATTGAGACTGCGCTATTTAGAACGGCGGGTTCTCTGGCAGTGGTGTGCGGGATTCCCGCAGCTGTCGGAGTAGTGGCGAACGTGCCAGTGAATTCGTGAGCAGTGAATTCGTGGGCAGCGGATGCCGGGGCAGTGGATCGGGTGGTGCGTTGATCCCGACGTATCCGGTGGGGGTGGTCACGGTGACGCTGCCGTCTGGGTCTCGTTTGTACCGGATCTTCGTCAGCGTCTTCAACCGGTGATCGGATGGGCACAGCGGGATCAGGTTGTCTTCGTTGGTGAGGCCGTGGTCTCGAACCCATTCTTTGAGATGGTCGACGTCTGCGGTGACGGCGAGCCGGTTGCAGCCGGTTCGTGCGCAGGTGCCGTATTTCACGGCGAGCCATTCGCGTTGCGCTCTTGTGGGTCGGTAGCGGGTCCGGTCGAAGCTGAGGATCTCGCCGGTGAACGGGTCTGTGCCCACCCGGCGGAACGCCGGGGCATCGATGAAGAGTTGCGCGGCGGTGACGGGGTCGATGGGTCCGTAGCCCTGCAAAACTGCGGGCTGATCGAATGGGACCGGCCAGCCTGCCCGGGCAGCTGGATCGGCGGGGCCGGTGTGCCCGTCGACATCGCCGTGGTCGAGTTGCCCGTCGTGACCCTCACGACCCGAGTTCCCGCCGTGCCCGGAGCGGTCGGCCTGCCCAGCACGGCTGGGCTGCTCGGCGGACTTCGTGCCACCGAGCAGCCCATGGATCGGGACGAACAGCAGCGGTCGCACCTTTGCCGCGGTCGGTGTGCCGTCGCCCGCGAGCCAGCCGGCGAACAGGTCGGTGCGGATCTGCGCCCGGGTACGGCACCGGTCCCTGCCGGTTCCGGCAGCCTTGGCTTCTTCCGCTTCCTTCTTCGCGATCCGCTTGGCGGTGGCATCGAGTCGGGCGTTGATCCGGATGCCGTCCGCGGCGCTGATCACCGCGAAAACCGTGCACATGCCATCGTTGGCCGGCTCAATCACGACCCGGCGGTCAGCCATGGCACGTGCGTGACGGAGCTCAGGGGGCTCTGCGAGAAGGCGTTGCTGCAGGGTGCGGGCTTTGCGTTGGAATGCTTCCGGTGAGAGCTCGGTGACTTTCTGGGCAAGTTCGGTGTCGTAGTGGGCGATGACCTCCGGGTCGGTCAACCCGGTGAGATGGTTGACGGCGGCGCGGGCCTGCGCGTACCCGGTGTGACCGGCCTGGAACAGTGCCCAGAGCTGCGGCAGCGACTCGGCGAGCACCAGTCCTTCGTGGGCCATGGTCCGCACCTGATCGGGCGAGCGACGCAAACGGAGACTCAGGTCGGTGGCCGCGGTCCGTTCGGCCAGGTCCAAAGCGTCGGGCTCACTCATCCCGCCCGGCGTCAAGTAGATGCTGAGGTTGTTACGGGCCAGGCGTATGACCTCGGCCGCCGCCGCGACCTCCACGGCCATCGACCGGGCGGTCGTGGATTGCGCGGTCTCCGCTTTCCGGAGCGCGAGGTTGATCGCGCCGTGCGCGGACTCCGTCCCGGGGCCACCGACGTCACCGACCAGGACCTGGGCCGCAGCCATCTGCTCAGCGACCGCCTCCTCAGTCGTCCGCATTGCCGCCTGCTCTGCGGCTACTTGTTCCGCGGCCTGCTCTGCGGCATCTTCCTCGGCCTGCTGCACGTCCCATTCGAACACCCACCGCGAGAGCTGCTTCTCGGCATGGGACCAATTGAAGTCCACGGGTCCGCGCTGTACCGCAGCGAGCCGAACGACGGTCGCCAGGGCGCGGTCGGCGAAGGAGGACATGGGAAGAGCCGAAGCAGTAAGAACTGAAGCTGCGGAAGTGGAGGCAACGAGAGCTGGAGCAGCGGGAAACGAAGCCGCGGGAAGAGAAGCCGTGGGAAGAGCCGGAGCTGTAGGAACTGACGCTGCGGAAGTGGAAGCAACGGGAACTGAGGCCGCGAGAAGGGATGTCGCGGGAAGGGATGAGACCGAGCGCGTGGAGTGTGAAGTGGCGGGAGTGTTCACCGGCCGTTCGGGGTGTTCCAGCGCTGGATCCATACCCCAATTCTAGATTAAATGTTCGAATAAAGCTAGAGGTTTCCTCATTTAAGTCGTACTGTTGTGCCCATGTATCGTTCACCGCCGGCACCACTGCACACCCCGCCTCGGGCATCAGTTACCGCAGGCCTCACAACGGCGCACGGCACGACCCCCGCCGCCGCAGTCCACACCGCCGCACACCACGGCCGTTCGGCCGTCGAGCACGCTACTTCCAGGCGAATCCCTGCGGCTCAACGGATGCCCACGGCACCGTCAGTTCACCGAGCTTCCAACGATGCGGCGTCCCCTGTACAGGCCAGCCCTGCGCCTTGAGGGCCATCACGGTCGCCACCCAGCGCTGCTTTGGTCCATAGGCGGCGAGCGGCGACTGGTGCTGCCAGTGCCGGTCAAGGTCGACCAGTAGCTGGTGAATCCGTTCCCCTGGCACGTTCCGGTGAATCAGAATCTTCGGCAGCCGCTCTGCCACGATCGACGGGCGTTCGAGGTCGGCGAGCCGCAGCGAGATGGAGAAGCGCACCGGACCGTGGCGTGTGACATCCACCCAGGCAGCGATACGCCCGATCTCGTCGCAGGTGCCGTCAATCAGCACGCCGTGATGCTGCAACCGCGGTGCCAGCATCCGCCAAGCCGGCACCACCTCTGACTCGTCATACTGCCTGAGCACGTTGAGGGCCCTGATGACCGCGGGCTTTCGTCCCTTGGCGAGCGGCACTTCGAAACCGCCGACGGCGAACGAGACACGCGCATCAGGAGCGAATCCGGTCGTGCCTGCACGCACCTCGGCGAGCTGGTCGTTCGCGCCCTTCACCCGAGCTGGGTCGATCTCGAGACCGAGCACGGCGACATCCGCTCGCTTCTTCGCCAGGCGGTGGTGTAATTCGAGGCTGGTCACGGCGCTCGCGCCATAGCCGAGGTCGACAACAAGGGGATCATCGGTGTGACGGAGGACGGGGAGGTGACCAACCCATCGATCGACGCGACGCAAGCGATTCGTGTTCGTTGTGCCGCGCGTAATGGTTCCAACAGGCATACCTCTATTGTCCACTCGCTAGAGTGGATGACATGTCTGCCCCATACACTCTCATTCTTCTTCGTCACGGAAACAGCCTGTGGAACCAGCAGAACCTCTTCACCGGTTGGGTGGATGTAAGGCTCAGCGAACAGGGCATCACCGAGGCCAGGCGTGCCGGCGAATTGCTCGCCGAAGCGCAGATCCTGCCCGATATCGTGCACACTTCTGTACTGACCCGCGCCATCTCGACGGCGAATCTCGCTCTTGAGCAGGCCGACCGCGCCTGGATCGACGTCAAGCGCTCCTGGCGCCTCAACGAGCGTCACTACGGTGCGCTGCAGGGCCTCGACAAGGCAGAGACCCTCGAGAAGTACGGTCCAGAGCAGTTCCAGCTGTGGCGTCGCAGCTTTGACGTGCCGCCGCCCGAGCTCGAAGCGGATGCCAAGTGGTCGCAGGTCGGCGACCCGCGTTACGCCGCACTCGGCGACGCCGTTCCTCGCACCGAATGCCTGAAGGACGTCATCGAGCGGATGCTGCCCTACTGGGAATCCGACATCTCCAGCGACCTGCGCGACGGCAAGACGGTACTTGTCACCGCACACGGCAACTCGCTGCGCGCCCTCGTCAAGCACCTCGACAACATCTCGGACGACGACATCGCTGAGCTCAACATCCCGACCGGCATCCCGCTCGTCTACAAGCTGGGCGAAGACCTCATGCCGCTCGGCCCCGGCGAATACCTCGACCCTGAGGCTGCCGCTGCAGGCGCCGCAGCCGTCGCGGCACAGGGCAAGAAGTAGAACGACCTAGCCCGTAAAGACTCCGCCCGCCTCCCTTCATGGGGAGGTGGGCGGAGTTGTTTGGTGACAGTGCGCCTGGCCTGAGCGGCGCTCGACCTCAGCGAACCTTGCGCCGGTAGATGGAGATAGCCCAGGCGTAGGCGACGATGAGGATGCCAATGAGCCAGGCAAGGGCGATCCAGATGTCGCTGCCGACGGGTTGCTCGGCGAACAGCGCTCTGATGGTGTTCACGATCGAAGTCACGGGCTGGTTCTCGGCGAACCATGCGACCGGCCCTGGCATCGAATCAGTGGGCACGAACGCCGAGCTGATGAACGGCAGGAAGATCAGCGGGTAGCTGAACGCGCTCGCACCGTCAACGGTTTTCGCCGAAAGTCCGGCGATCACGGCGAGCCAGGTCAGCGCGAGGGTGAACAGAATCAGGATGCCGGCGACGGCGAGCCAGGCGCCCACGGAGGCACCGGTGCGGAACCCCATCACGAACGCGACGCCGATGACGACTGCGACCGAGACCAGGTTCGCAACCAGGGAGGTGAGAACGTGCGCCCAGAGCACGCTCGACCGGGCGATCGGCATGGATTGGAAGCGTTCGAAGATACCGCCCTGCATGTCGAGGAACAGTCGGTACGCGGTGTACGCGACCCCCGACGCAATCGTGATGAGCAGGATGCCGGGGAGCATGTAGTTGATGTACGACTCGTCGGATCCCGTGTTGATCGCGCCGCCGAGCACGTACACGAATAGCAGCATCAGGGCGATCGGGGTGACCGCGGTGGTGATGATGGTGTCTGGACTGCGGAGGATGTGACGCAGCGATCGGCCGGTAAGAGTGCCGGTATCGCCGAGGACGTGGGTGGTCATCAGGATTCCTTTCGTGCGGGGACCGTGTCGCCGGCACGTTCGTCGGCGGTCTCGTCTGTCTCGCCGGTGTCACCAACGAGGGCGAGGAAGACCTCCTCAAGGGATGGCTGCTTCTCGACGTATTCGACAGTCGCGGCCGGGAGAAGCTGCTTGAGTTCGGCGAGGGTGCCGTTCTCGATGATCGTGCCCTTGTGCAGGATCGCGATACGGTCGGCCAGCTGCTCGGCCTCGTCGAGGTACTGCGTCGTGAGAAGCACCGTGGTGCCCTGGACGGCGAGTTGTTTGATGGTCTGCCACACCTCGATGCGCGCCTGGGGGTCGAGGCCTGTCGTCGGTTCGTCGAGGAAGATGATCGGCGGATTACCGATCAGGCTCATCGCGATGTCGAGCCTCCGTCGCATGCCGCCCGAGTACGTCGCAGCCTTGCGGCTGCCTGCTTCGGTGAGCGTGAAGCGGGCCAGCAGGTCGTCGGCGATCCCACCCGGGTTCTTCAGATGACGCAGCTTGGCGATCAGCACGAGATTCTCACGACCGGTGAGCACGTCATCGACCGCAGCGAACTGGCCGGTCAGGCTGATCGACTCGCGCACGTCACCGGGATTCACGGTGGTGTCGAAGCCATGGACAGTTGCTGTGCCCGCATCGGGCTTCAGCAGTGTTGACAGGATTCGCACGAGCGTTGTCTTGCCGGCGCCGTTCGAACCGAGCAGCGCGAGAATACTTCCCGCCGCCACGTCGAGGTTGACGCCCCGCAATACATGTATGTCCTTGAACGACTTCTCAATGCCCTGCACCCGGATCGCCGGTTCGAGGGCCTGGTTGATGGTCATAACTGTTCCTCGCGTTCTGCGTCGTCGATTGCCTTATTGAGGCGAGCGCGTTCCTTGTCGATCCACCGCTTGCCGCTGTAGGCCAGTGCGAATGCCTCGGCGAACTCGACCGGGTCGTCGCCGACGATCGCTCGCACCGGGGTGCCGTCGGTCGCGGCCCGCTCCCACAGGTCGGCAAGGTCGCCGATCATCGTCACCATGGTGTCGCCGTCGGTCACATCGCCCGAGTACAAGAGGTAGCGATGCACAGCGTTCGCCGCGGCGGCGTACGGTGCCGGCAGATCATCCATTCGTGCCTTGGCCTGCTTGTACTGCTTTTTCTGCTCGAGCGAGCCGGTGACGGCCTCGATCCATTTCGCAGCCATGGTTACTCTCCTTCTTCGTTCGTACGTTCGATGTGGTGATGGAGCTGTTCGATGCGTTCTGCGAGGAAGCTCCAGGTCCTCCAAAACTCTTCGAGGTACTCGCCGCCCTGCGCGTTCAGCGAATAGACCTTGCGCGGCGGCCCCTTCTCAGACGGGACTTTCTCCACGTCAACGAGGCCGCGCTGCTCGATCCTGACCAGCAGCGCATAGATGGTGCCCTCGACGATGTCGGAGAAGCCCTCGTCGCGCAGCCGTGCCGTGATCTCATAGCCGTATGCAGGTCGCACGGCGAGGATTGCGAGGACGATTCCCTCGAGGGTGCCCTTGAGCATTTCGGTCGCTTGCTTGCCCATGAAACCCTCCCTTCCACTACTCAGTGATGCTGCTATTCAGTGACGCTGCTATTCAGTGATACTGACTACTGGTAGCTAGTTTCACCGAGTAGTGGCGATCGCGCAAGGGGTGAACGAAAAAAATGTGAATGCAATTTCCGCACGCCCTGCCAAACGCACAACGCAAAAACGCGAAAGCGCAGTTCGTGTCGGTTGACCGAAGTCATAACGACAAGAACTGCGCTTTCGCGTAGCGGATGAGAACCCCCGAGCGGAACCGAGCGGAGCCGAGGGGGAGGGGAGTGGCTAGTCGGCGCTGTCCTGGTGCCAGTCACCCGTTGCGAGGTACTGCACCTTCTTTGCGATGGACACCGCGTGGTCGGCGAAGCGCTCGTGGTAGCGGCTGGCGAGGGTGGCGTCGACGGTGTCGGCGGCCTGGCCCTTCCAGGTTTCGCCCAGCACGGCGTCGAACACGCTGAGGTGCAGGGCGTCGACCTTGTCGTCTTCGTTGCGGATGGTCTCGGCGAGCTTCACATCTTCAGACGTGAGCAGCTCGGTGAGCATGGTTGCGATCTCGACATCGAGGGCGCCCATCTTCCTGAACGTGGGGCGCAAGCTCTTCGGGATCACCTTGTCTGGGAACCGGTAACGCGCCAACTGGGCGATGTGGGTCGACATATCGCCCATCCGCTCAAGGGAGGCGCTGATGCGCAGCGCGCTCACCACGATGCGCAGGTCGCGTGCGACCGGCTGCTGGCGGGCAAGGATGGTGATGGCGAGCTCATCGAGCTCAACCGTGAGGTCGTCGATCTTGTCGTCGTCTGCAATGACCTCTTCGGCCAGACCGACGTCAGATTCGTTGAACGCGCGCGTTGCCTTCTCAATGGACACGGCGACCAGGCCGGAGATCTCAACGAGGCGTTCCTGTACCTCGGCGAGCTCCTGCTGAAATACTTCACGCATGCGGGGGTGGTCCTTCCTGGGGCGTGGGCACAGTGGCCCGCAAGACCGACACGGCCTTATGGCTCATGATGCCGACGGCAGATGAACAACAGGTGCCGAAGGCCTGAACACTTACTAAAGTAGCGTGCCTCGCGGGGCGATCGGGCGAAGACTGCCCGTGATGCTCGGTACGCTTGGAAAATGGAATCGACCTGGCTGGTGCTTCTGTCGCTGGCACTCGGGCTCATGGTCGGTGCGGGCTTCGTTACTCTGCTGAGCTTTGCTGCGCGTCAGGGGCAGATGGCGGCTGAAGTCGTGAACCCCGCAGTCCCCGACGGCATTGACCAGGTGCTCGATGCGCTGGAGTCGGCCGGAATCGTTCTCGACCCCTCCAACAACGTCGTCAAAGCTTCGCCTGGGGCGCTCTCGCTCGGCCTGGTCTGGAACCAGCACCTCGTGCACCCAGAACTCACCAAGCTCGCGAGTATCGTGCGAAAGACCGGCGAACCCATCTCAGAAGAACTGGTGCTCACGCGCGGCCCGTTCGGTGACGCCAGCATGCACTTCGGGGTGCGGCTGGCCAGGCTCGGCACCCGTTACGTGCTGCTGCTCGCCGAAGACCGCACAGAAGCGATCAGGCTCGACGAGGTGCGCCGCGACTTCGTGGCGAACATCAGCCACGAGTTGAAGACACCCATCGCATCCGTTGGACTGCTCGCTGAGGCGCTTGACCAGGCAGCGGATGAGCCGCACCAGGTCCGCAGGTTCGCCAACCGGCTCACAACGGAGTCCGGCCGCCTCGCCCGCCTCACCCAGGAGATCATCGAGCTGTCGCGGCTGCAATCCCAGGATGCCCTCGAGCACCCCGAACTGGTCAGTGTCGACAAGGTCGTCGCGCAGGCCGTCGATCAGAACCAAATCGTCGCAGCGGCCAACGACATCACCCTCGCTCTCGGTCGCAAGTCGCACGCGGAGGTGAACGGCGACGAGAAGTTGCTCGTCATGGCCGTGCAGAATCTCGTTGCGAACGCCGTGCACTACTCAGGGGCCGGCTCCCGCGTCGGTATCGGTGTGCGCCGCCATGAAGGCGTCGTCGAGATCGCCGTCACCGATCAGGGGGTCGGTATCCCCGAGGCCGACATCGACCGGGTATTCGAGCGATTCTTCCGAGTCGACCAGGCTCGCTCTCGCCACACAGGCGGCACGGGCCTCGGCCTGTCGATCGTCAAGCACGTCGTACAGAACCACGGCGGCGACGTTCGAGTGTGGTCGCAGGAGGGTCGCGGCTCGACTTTCACCATCAGGCTTCCCGAAGCAACAACGCCAATCCAGGCTACGGCAGGAGAACAACAGTGACCCATATCCTTCTGGTCGAAGACGAGAGTTCGCTCAGCGAACCACTGGCCTTCCTGCTCGAACGTGAAGGCTACGAGGTGACGATCGCCGAGGACGGGCCGAGCGCCATCACGGAGTTCGAGCGAACGGGCGCCGACCTCATCCTGCTCGACCTGATGCTCCCAGGGCTCCCAGGAACAGAGGTGTGCCGCGAGATCCGCACGCGTTCCTGGGTGCCGATCATCATGCTCACGGCCAAGGACTCAGAAGTTGACATCGTCGTTGGGCTGGAACTCGGAGCGGATGACTACGTCACCAAGCCGTACTCAACGCGCGAGTTGCTGGCGCGCATTCGTGCAGCGCTCCGTCGCCGGAACGACCACGTGGAGGAAGACGACTCCGTGCTGGTCGCCGGTACAGTGCGCATGGATCTCGAACGCCACACGGTGGCCGTCTCCGGCGCTGAAGTGGCTATGCCACTGAAGGAATTCGAGCTGCTTGAGCTGTTGCTGCGAAACGCCGGACGCGTGCTCACGCGCGGCCAGCTCATCGACAGGGTGTGGGGCTCCGACTACTTCGGTGACACCAAGACCCTCGACGTGCACATCAAGCGGATCCGCTCACGCATTGAGGCCACCCCGTCTGAACCGACGATGCTCGTCACCGTGCGCGGCCTCGGCTATCGCTTCGAGGCGTAACAAGCCGCCAAGCCGCCAGGCAACAAGAAAGGCCCCACGGATACCGTGGGGCCTTTCCTGTAAACAGTTACGAAACTACGGCACCACAGGGGTGGGAGCCGGCGTCGGTACCAACGTCGAGTATGCATCGAGCGTGCCGTCAAGCACGGGAACCAGCATTTCAACGCCGGTCTCGCTGCCGTACTGCACGAAGACGGGGAACAGGCTTCCCGGTACGGCGTCCACTGCAGAGACAGTGACGGCCGGGCCGTCCGCTCCACCAAGCACGACGGTGCTGCGCGGGTTGATGGTGACGTCGGTGCTCACCTTGGCGCCACCGGCCTCGTACTGAACTTCAAGGCTGTGGGCTGAGTCGCCCTTGTTCACGACGGTGGCCGAGAGAGTTGCGTCGCCCTCGCCGTTCGAGATGAGCAGTGCGTTCCGCACGGCGATGTCTCCAACGTTCGCGCTCACACCATCGCTCGGGTCGTAGTGAATCGTCGTTGCCTGGGGCGCAAGCAGATTGCACGCGCTCGTCCCCAGCAAGATTCCAGCCGCCAGTACGACTGACGTTGCGATACGCGCCCTCACAAGACCTCCAACAATTCAGCACCCGCCGGATGTGGCATGGCGCTGCAGATTTTCGCTTTGAGTTTAGCCTATCGGCAGCGAGGAGGCATTTCGGCGCGGCGAACCCTACCATTACCTGCTGTGGTATCCTAGAAGTCGCCGAAAGGATATTCGTTCATGCTTTTTGAGGTTGGCGAAACCGTTGTATATCCCCACCACGGAGCCGCGACTATCACCGAGGTGAAGACGCGAACCATCAAGGGTGTAGAAAAAGTTTACCTGAAGCTCAACGTCACTCAGGGCGATCTCGTTATCGAAGTCCCCGCCGAAAATGTCGACCTCGTCGGCGTGCGTGACGTTATCGGCCAAGAAGGCCTCGACAAGGTCTTCGAGGTGCTGCGGGCTCCCTTCACAGAAGAGCCCACCAATTGGTCCCGCCGCTACAAGGCGAATCTTGAGAAGCTCGCTTCCGGAGACGTCATCAAGGTGTCTGAGGTCGTCCGCGACCTGTGGCGCCGCGACCAGGACCGCGGCTTGTCAGCCGGTGAGAAGCGGATGCTCGCCAAGGCCCGCCAGATTCTCATCTCCGAACTCGCGTTGGCCGAGAAGACCGACGAAGATGCGGCATCCACTGTTCTCGACGAGGTTCTTGCCTCGTAGTTCACTTTTCGATTTTTCACATTGCGTGAGAAGGCGGCGCCGGCAGGTGCCGCCTTTCGCATGTGCTCAGCTTCGACTCCATTCGCCCCTCACCAGATAGCCTCCTTCCATGACTGAATCGCCCGATCCCGCCGCCAGCGCTGCCGATCTCGCCGACAATGCTGACGTTGCTGTCATCGTCGTCGCCGCGGGCAGCGGCACGCGTCTGGGAGCTGTCGAACCCAAGGCGTTCGCCATGCTCGCCGGTCGGACGCTGCTGCACCACGCGCTCGCAGGCGTGTTCGGTATGCGGACGGCGGCACAGGTGATCGTGGTCGCGCCTACCGAATGGATGACCGTGGCGGCGTCCATCGGAGCGGATGCCGCAGGCGCAGCATCCGCTTATCTCACCGTGGTGGCCGGCGGCCAGACCCGTCAGGAATCTGTTGCGCGAGGGCTGGACGCACTTCGCCCAGGCATCCGCACGGTGCTGGTGCATGACGCCGCTCGCTCGCTCACTCCTGCTGCGTTGTTCGACAGCGTCGTTCGTGCGGTTGAGACGACTGGTCACGGCATCGTGCCAGGACTCGCGGTCGTCGACACGATCAAACGAGTTGACGCAGACGGCACGATTCTCGGCACCGTCGATCGCAGCGAACTCTCCGCGGTGCAGACCCCGCAAGGATTCCCGCGCGACATCCTGGTCGCTGCGACCAACGCCGTCATGACCGACGTGACGGATGACGCGGCGACGGTCGCAGAGGCCGGTCACGCGGTCAGCGTGGTCGCCGGCGACCCGCTCGCCTTCAAGATCACCACGCCGTGGGACCTCAATCGCGCAGAGCAGCTGCTCGCCGCCGTGACCCCTCCCGCTGCCGCACCACGGGTGGGCACCGGCATCGACGTGCACGCCTTCGACGACGAGTCACCGCTGTGGCTTGCCGGCCTGCACTGGCCGGGGGAGCGCGGCCTCTCCGGCCACAGCGACGGCGACGCCGCCAGCCACGCCATCTGCGACGCACTGCTCGCAGCGGCCGGCCTCGGCGACATCGGTGGCATCTTCGGAACAGCGGATGCCCGCTTCGCGGGCGCACACGGTGACGTCTTCCTTGCAGAGACGCTGAAACTCGTGCAGAACGCAGGCTTCCGGGTGGGCAACGTCTCGGTGCAGATCATCGGCAACCGACCCAAGCTCGCGCCCAGGCGCCTCGAAGCTGTGGCGCTGCTCAGCGGCATCCTCTCCGCTCCGGTTTCCGTTTCGGCAACCACGACAGACGCCCTCGGTTTCACCGGCAGGGGAGAGGGCATCGCAGCCATCGCAACAGCGGTACTCATCCCCGTCTTCACAGGCACCCCTCACCTAAACTGGAGGGCGTGACCATGCGACTCTACGACTCGAAGGCCCAGGCCCTCCGTGACTTCATTCCCCTGCAACCCGGCAAAGTCGGTATTTACGTTTGTGGTCCCACCGTGCAGTCGTCCCCGCACATCGGGCATCTGCGGAGCGCCCTGGTCTATGACCAGCTGCGCCGCTGGCTGAGCTACCAGGGCAACGACGTCACCTTCGTACGCAACGTCACCGACATCGACGACAAGATCCTCGTGAACGCCGAGGGCAGCTCAGAGGAATGGTGGGCGCTGGCCTACCGGTATGAACTCGAGTTCACGGCCGGCTACCAGACCCTCGGTGTGCTCGCTCCAACGTACGAGCCGCGGGCGACCGCCAGCATCCAGCAGATGCAGGACATCATCGCCCGGATCATTGAGGCCGGCCACGCGTATGCGGCCCCCGACGGTTCAGGCGACGTTTACTTCGACACCAAGAGCTGGCCGCAGTACGGCGAGCTCACCCGCCAGCAGGCCGACAACATGGAAGCGGCAACGGATGCCGACCCGCGCGGCAAGCGCGATCCTCGCGACTTCGCGCTGTGGAAGGGCCACAAGGCCACGGAGCCCGACTCAGCCGCATGGCCGTCGCCGTGGGGCCTTGGCCGCCCCGGCTGGCACATCGAGTGCTCGGCCATGGCATCGCGATACCTGGGCACCCAGTTCGACATCCACGGTGGCGGACTCGACCTGCGCTTCCCGCACCACGAGAACGAACTCGCCCAGTCGGCCGCTGCCGGCGACGCCTTCGCGAACTACTGGGTGCACAACGGCCTCGTGAACGTCAACGGCCAGAAGATGTCGAAATCGCTCGGCAACTCGATCTTCGCCGCAGAGCTTCTCGACCAGGCTCGCCCCATCGTGGTGCGCTACTACCTCGGCGCCGCGCACTATCGCTCGACGATCGATTTCCATGACGGAGCCCTCACCGAGGCAGAAGCCGCCCTTGAACGGGTGGAGAGCTTCCTCGATCGGGCCGACCGACGACTGTCAGACACCCGGTTCGCCGGCTCTGGCGTCGAGGTCGTGCCTGACGCATTCGCCGCAGCCATGAACGACGACCTGGCCGTTCCGCAGGCCCTGGCCGTGCTGCACGACACCGTGCGGAGCGGCAACGCCGCACTCGACGCCGAAGACCTGCACGCTGCGGCATCCGCTCGCAGCCAGGTCTTGGCCATGAGCGAGGTTCTCGGCATCAACCCGCTGTCACCTGAGTGGGCCGTTGCGACAGATGAACCAGCCATGGTTGCACTCACCGCACTCGTTGAGCGACTGCTCGACGACCGCGAGAGCGCCAGACAAGGCCGTGACTACGCGGCTGCAGACCGTATCCGGGACGAACTCGTCGCCGCCGGAATCACTATCGAAGACACCCCGACGGGTGCCCATTGGAGTTTTGACTGATGAAGAACACAGACCGTAAGGCGCGCACCGGGGCCGTGCGCAAGGGCAGCCGCGGACCGCAGGTCGGTTCTGGCGGCCAGGGCCGACAGGCACTCGAAGGCAAGAAGCCAACCCCCAAGGCCGAAGACCGTCCGTACCACCCCGCTGGCAAGCGCAAGCTCGCCCAGGACCGATACGTGGCGGCCGGCGGCGGACGCAACAGCAGCCGTCCAGACGCCGGCAAGTTCGGTAAGAGCGCACCTCGCGGTGCAAGCACCGGCAACACCGGCGGCGGCGGCTCTTCAACGAGGCGTGCCAAGCAGATCGACGAGCACGAAGTCGTCACCGGTCGCAACTCGGTGGTTGAGGCGCTGCGCGCCAATATCCCCGCGTCAACGTTGTACGTTGCCACGCGCATCGAAATGGATGATCGCGTCAAGGAAGTCCTCAAGATGGCGACCAGCCGCAACATCCCGATCCTCGAGGTGATGCGTCCTGAGCTCGACCGCCTCGCCGGCCGTGACTCCGTGCACCAGGGCCTCGCGCTCAAGGTTCCTGCCTACGAGTACGCGAACGCGCTCGAGCTGCTTGAGCTCACGATCAGCCGCGGCCACAAGCCGCTCTTCGTCGCGCTCGACGGCATCACTGACCCGCGCAACCTGGGTGCGATCATCCGCTCGACCGCCGCATTCGGTGGCCACGGCGTCATCGTGCCGCAGCGTCGCTCCGTCGGTGTCACTGCGTCGGCGTGGAAGACCTCTGCCGGCGCTGCTGCACACCTGCCCGTCGCGATGGCGACCAACCTCACGGCGACGCTCAAGGCGCTCAAGGAGCGCGGTGTGTTCGTGCTCGGCCTCGACGGCGACGGCGACGTGTCGCTGCCCGGCCTCGCACTGGCTGACCGTCCCGTCGTCATCGTCGTCGGCAGCGAGGGCAAGGGCCTGTCCCGCCTCGTTGCAGAGACCTGCGACGCCATCGTGTCGATCCCGATCAGCGCCGGCACCGAATCGCTGAACGCCGGTATCGCGGCCAGCGTCACGCTGTACGAGATCTCGCGCCTCCGCGCGGAAGCGAAGACGGCGAAGGCCGCCACGAAGGCAGCCAAGTCTGCTGCGTCGGCTGTCACCTCGGACTAACAGCTGTGTGCAAGTGCTCGGCCAACATGCGCCGAGCACTTGCCAGGCTGGATTCTTCACGGCCTGAGCCACGATCTCGTCCGCCGTCGTGTCGTCACATGTACCGGCTAGGGTCGGATCATGGATCTGACGAGTGATTTGGTCGACCGATGGGTCGAGGGTTGGGGCGACTCTCGTGGGATGTCTCGCGAGCGTTTCGGACGCGGTTGGCTTGTCGAGGTGGCTGCCGAGACCCGTTCACAGGAATACATCATTGCCTCTCCCTCCCTTGAGGAAGTTCGCCAATTTGCGGCAGCGACAGCCCGCCCAGACGTGTGGCTAACGGTCGTCGGTGCCCCGGGAGCGGATGCCCTCACAGCGCTGTCTATCCTCGACGCTGTGACGCACGAGGAAATGATGATGGCGTCCACTGTTGTGCGCACTGCAATGCCGGAGAAGATTCGCATCGAGGCAGACGGGCCGGTCGCACGCGCCCATATCGAGTTGGATGGTGAAATTGCTGCCAGCGGACAAGCCGCAGTGCGCGGAACTGACGTCATTTTCGACCGTATAGAGACGACACCGCGTTTCAGACGCCGCGGTCTCGGCCGTCTCATCATGACAGGGCTTACGTCCTGGGCTGCAGACAGGGACGCGAAGACGGGCCTGCTTGTAGCGAGTGCTGACGGGCGCCATCTCTACGACAACCTTGGTTGGCTTGACGTCACCCCCATCGCAACGTTCCGCGGCCCCAAGCGGCAAATGACGTAATATCCGCAGTGCGTCGTCGATCAGACGTTGAGGCGCCAGTCTTCTGCGTCATCGTCCTCTGCATCCGCCGCTGCCCCGCTCGTCGTCGGAATCGGCAGGGTGATCGAGCCGGTCGGCGGGTCGATCACTGTCGCCTCATCGCGACGGTGGCGCAGGACGTCCTGCACGTACGACGTGACGGCTTCGGCCAGCGGGATGTCGTGTCCCTGGTTCTGCGCCATGTACCAGCGGTGGTCGAGCAGCTGGTGGAAGACCTCTGCCGGCTCGAGCTTGCCCTTGAGCTCGCGGGGGATAGCGCGCACAACGGGCTCGAACACGCGCACGAGCCACTCGTGGGCGACCATCTCCTCATCGGCATCCGCTTCGCCGTACGCGGCGCGGTAGGAGTCCATGTCGTTGAGCAGGCGCCTGGCCTGGTTCTCTTCGGCGTCGAGGCCTGTGAGACGCAGCAGGCGGCGCTGGTGGTGCCCGGCGTCGACGACCTTCGGCTGGATGCGAACGGTCGTTCCGGTGTCATCCGTTTTGATGGCGAGCTCTTCGATGTCGAAGCCGAGGTTGTTGAGGCGGTCGACGCGCTCTGAGATGCGCCAGCGCTCAGAGCTGGAGAACGACTCAGAGCCGGTCAGTTCCGTCCAGAGCAGGCGGTAGGCGGCGACGATGCCGTTGCTGACGCGGATGGGGTCGAGCTCGTCTGCGACACGGCCGCCGGCTTCGAGGTCCATCAGTTCGCCGGCGATGTTCACCCTGGCGATTTCGAGGTCGTTCTCCCGCTGGCCATTGGAGAGGCCGCCCGTGTAGAGCTGGCCGGTCTCCGCGTCGACGAGGTAGGCGGCGAACGCACCGGCGTCACGCCTGAACAGCGTATTCGATAGTGAGACGTCGCCCCAGAACAGGCCGACCATGTGCACGCGCACGAGCAGCACCGCGAGTGCGTCTACGAGGCGCGTGGCAGTGTCAGGCCGAAGCGTCTGCGAGTAGAGCGCGCGGTACGGAAGCGAGAACTTCAGGTGGCGCGTGACGAGCACGGCCTTCAACGGTTCGCCATCTTCGTCCGTGCGGTTCGTGATGACGGCGACCGGTTCAACGCACGGGATCTCAAGGCTCTGCAGCTTGCGCAGCATGTCGTACTCGCCCTTGGCCATCTCGCTGGTCGTTTCCTTGATGGCAACGACGTGACCGCTGAGGTGTGCAAAGCGCACCAGGTGCCGGGAGATTCCCTTCGGCAAAGACGCGATGTTCTGGTTGGGCCAGGCGTCGAGCGGCAGGTGCCACGGCAGGTCAAGCAGGGCAGGATCGACCGTTGCCGAGATGATGTTAAGGGAGCCACTCATGGAATCGAGCCTAGCGGGACTGCCGGTGAGCTAATGCCGCACGGCCAGCGGTTAACGACGAAGGCCGGATGAAGCATTCGCTTCATCCGGCCTTCGAGTAATGCTGGTGCTTAGTCGGTGACGGCGCCGCCGAGACGGAGGCCGCTTTCGGCGTCGAACACGTGCAGGTGGTTCGGCGTCGGGGTCAGGAAGACCGTGTCGCCGGCCGACGGGTGCGAGCGGCCATCGACGCGAGCGACGATGTCGGTGCGCTTGCCGTCAACGGTGGAGTGACCGTAGAGGTAACCGTCAGCACCGAGCTCTTCGACGAGGTCGACAGCAACTTCGAGGCCTTCGCCCGATGCGGTTGCAACGTGGATGTCTTCCGGACGCACACCGATCGTGACCTGGTTGCCCGATGCGGATGCGAGGGTGTCGCGCAGCACGGGAACGGTGGCGGTTCCGAAGCGGATGCCGCCGTCGACGACGTCAGCCTGGAACAGGTTCATGGCAGGGCTGCCGATGAAGCCGGCAACGAAGACGTTCTCCGGCTTTGCGTACAGGTCGCGCGGGGTGCCGACCTGCTGCAGGACGCCGTCCTTCAGCACTGCGATGCGGTCACCCATGGTGAGCGCCTCAGTCTGGTCGTGCGTGACGTAAACGGTGGTGACACCGAGGCGGCGCGTGAGCGACGCGATCTGGGTGCGGGTCTGGACGCGGAGCTTGGCGTCGAGGTTCGACAGCGGCTCGTCCATGAGGAAGACCTGGGGGCTACGCACGATGGCGCGACCCATGGCAACGCGCTGACGCTGTCCACCGGAGAGGGCCTTCGGCTTGCGGCCGAGGTACGGTTCGAGGTCGAGCAGCTTGGCAGCTTCGAGAACGCGGGCTGCACGCTCGTCCTTGTTGATGCCGGCGATCTTGAGCGCGAAGCCCATGTTCTCAGCAACCGTCATGTGCGGGTACAGCGCGTAGTTCTGGAAGACCATGGCGATGTCGCGGTCCTTCGGGGGAACATCCGTCACGTTGCGCTCACCGATGAAGATGTTGCCATCGTTGACTTCTTCAAGGCCGGCGAGCATGCGGAGCGACGTTGACTTACCGCAACCGGAGGGGCCGACAAGTACGAGGAATTCGCCGTCAGCGACCTGCAGGTCAAGCTGATCGACGGCCGGGCGGGTGGAGCCCGGGTAAAGGCGAGTTGCCTTATCAAAGGTCACTGAAGCCATGACGATATTCTCCTTCACCGGCAGGTACGTGCCGGACGATCCGTTGTGAATGGGGTTTATGCCGATGAGGGACCGGTTACCCCGTCCAATCATCGGTCTTAGTATTGCATGTCTAACGGATGCGATGACGCTCCATATTCACGCAACGGTCGTTCACCATTCACGCAACGGTCGTTCACTGTCGAATGATCGCTCATCGCGCCCAGTAAACGTTTGGCCGTTTCCCAGACTGCCGTCCTACTATCTTGAGTGCATTTGCATGCAAAATTTTGCGTGCGACAGAGAGCTACCCGGAGCGAACATCGATGACAATTGGCGGAACAGGCGACAGCCGTGCCTCGAAGAACCAACGACGTGACGCAGCGCGGTTGAAGGCAAAGGCACTCCGCGAGCAGCAGAAGAAGCAGGACCGTCGTCGTCGCGTGTTCCTGCAGGGCGGAATTGTGGTCGCCGCCGTCGCGGTCGTCGCGATCGTCTCGCTCGTGCTCGTGAAGAACATCAGCCCAGAGGGTCCAGGCCCGCAGAACATGGCCAGCGACGGCGTCCTCATCGGCGAGGGCATGTCAGCCACAGAGACGGTTGCGCTTGAATCGGATGCGACGCCCATTCCGTCAACGCCGGATTCCACGGGTGCTGTGGCAGACATCCGCATCTATCTTGATTACCTCTGCCCACTCTGCGGTGACTTCGAGAGCACCAACGGCGAGCAGATCGCGAAGTGGGTTGACATGGGAGCTGCAACTGTCGAGATCCACCCGCTGGCGATCATGACCAGCAAGTCAGCGGGCACCAAGTACTCGCTGCGGGCCGCGAACGCCGCAGCCTGCGTGGCGAACTACACACCGAACGACTTCTACGCGTTCAACTCTGCGATGTTCGACAACCAGCCCAATGAGGGTTCGACCGGTCTCAACGATGACGAGATCAAGGACGTCATCAAGGAATCGGGTGTCAGTACAGCGCTCACGGCCGTCGAGTCCTGCGTTGACGACATGACGTTCAAGTCCTGGGTGCAGGAATCAACCAGCCGCGCGCTGTCTGGCCCCATCCCGAACTCCACGCTCGCCGCCATCACGACTACACCAACCGTGCTCGTGAACGGCAAGCAGTACGTCGGTTCGCTCGATGACCCGAAGGAATTCGCGGCGTTCGTCCAGCAGGCAACGGGTGAGACGTACTCAACCTCGACCCCGACGCCCACTCCGGAGCCCGCAGCGGCCGGATAGTTACTGGTGTGTCGCCGCCGTGAGAACACGAATTCTCGCTGCGGCGACACAACCACCCCCATCTGTCATTTAGGATGGATGGTCGAGGCGCTTTTATGTGCCTCATGCCGGCCTGGCGCAATTGGTAGCGCACCACTCTTGTAAAGTGGGGGTTACGGGTTCAAGTCCCGTGGCCGGCCCTGTATCGCCCTGACTCCACCGCACTCGCGCTGGGATGCAGGGCGATTTTTTTATCCAGCGCGAGCAGAGGCAATGCCCTCATGTGAAATTCCGTGCACCCGCTGAGCGCCGCGTTGGTTCGCGTTCGTTGTCGCGCAATGCGACACCATTGTCGAACTTATGGAGTGGCAGTGTTCGCGTTGCGCATTTGAAATGGCAGATCATGCATTTCTGTTTGATTTCATGCGACAAAGGAGTATTGTGAACGCAAACATTCATATGGTCTACATCGGCGGAGCGCACTCCAATGCGTCGCGCGCACGATGATTCCGCGCCGCGTCAGTGGAGCGGCGATCACCTCAAAGGAGAGCGATACATGAAACACAGCACTCGTGTCGTACGTTCCGCCGCTATCGCGACGGTCACGGCGATTTCCGTCCTCGGACTCGCAGCCTGCAGCAGCGACAGCGGCTCTGGCAGCGACAGTGGCCCCATCGAGATCAGCTACCTGCACCGCTTGCCTGACGGCGAGGGGATGACGCCGGTCAACGAGATCGTGGACCGCTGGAATGAGGAAAACCCCGACATCCACGTGACGGCGACGAAGTTCGACGGCGCGGCCACGGACATGATCCTGAAGCTCGAGACCGACGTGAAGGCCGGCAAGGCCGACTGCCTCGCGCAGGTCGGGTACTCAGAGGTGCCGCAGCTGTTCGTCAAGGGAATGCTCGAAGACGTGGCCGACGAGGCCAGTAAGTACGCCGACGACTTCTCTGCCGGCGCATACGCGATGATGACCGTCGGCGACGCTGTCGTCGGTATTCCTCAGGACACCGGCCCCCTCGTGTACTACTACAACGCAACCGAGTTCGAGAAGCTGGGTCTCCCGGTTCCCACAACCATCGACGAACTGAGCAGCGACGCAGCTACGGCAGCCGCGTCTGGCAAGTACGTTGCCGCATTCACCCCCGATGAGGCGCTCTCCTGGCTGTCGGCGCAGGCCGCAGCGGCCGGCGATTCCTGGTTCGGCGCCACCGACGACGGCTGGACCGTTGACGCTGAGGGTGCTGGCAGCCAGACGGTCGCCGCATTCTGGCAGAACCTGGTCAACAACAAGCAGGCGCTCGTCACTGAGCGCTGGGGCGAGGCATTCACCCAGGCATTGAACAACGGAAGCCTGATCGGCCACGTTGGCGCTGCATGGGAAGCAGGCTTCATGCTCGACTCACTCGACGGCACCCCGGCAGAGGGCCAGTGGCGCATCGCGCAGCTGCCCGACTTCGGCGCCGGCGAGCTGACCGGTCCTGACGGCGGCTCCGGCGTCGCGGTCATGAAGGGCTGCGAGCACCCGGCAGAGGCCATGGCGTTCAACGGATGGTTCAACACCCAGATCGACGACCTCGCGTCTCAGGGTCTGGTTGTCGCCGCAAACGGCACCCCGACCACGAGCGAGAAGCTGCTGCGTCAGTTCGGTGGCCAGGACGTGCTCGCTGAGCTTGCCACGGCATCGTCGAACCTGAACCCCGACTTCGTTTACGCACCGGGCTTCGCCTCGCTGACCAAGATGAACGAGACTGCTGCGGGCGTCGGAGACGGCACCACACAGGTCGCTGACGTTTTCACAACCGCGCAGACCACCGCAGTCGCAACGCTCGAAGACCTCGGTCTTCCCGTCGCAAAGTAATAAGGAACGACACGGCTTGACTGCCGTGCCGGCGGCTCACACGGAATCCCGTGTGAGCCGCCGGGCCAGAGGTTGAAGTTGAAGGAGACCACCACCCCATGACCCTTTCCACACAGAGCCGCACCGGGCCATCGGCGCGTCCAGGCGGAGGCGTTGGCCCGTCCGCGTCGACCCCTCCAGGGAACACGGGGAGCACAGGGCAACGTGCGTTGAAGCTCACGCGGGGCGCTCGGAAGCAGGCCATCACCGGCTGGATGTTCATGGCGCCGTTCTCCGTGCTGTTCGCCATCGTCTTCCTCGTGCCGATCGGTGTCTCGATCTACTCCTCGATGTTCGCGCAGCTCCCGAGCGGTGACGGCCTCTACGGTGGCGGAGGGCTCGTTGACACCTTCGTCGGTTTCGACAACTTCGCGCTCGCCATCGGCAGCGGTCCATTCTGGGCTGGGATGGGACGCGTGCTGGTGTACGGCATCGTCCAGGTCCCCGTCATGATCATTGCCGCGCTCGGACTGGCTCTGCTGCTTGACTCCTTCATCGTGCGTCGCCCAGGCGGCTTCCGCCTCGCCTTCTTCCTGCCCTTTGCCATCCCCGGCGTCATCGCCGCGATGATGTGGCTCTACCTCTACACCCCGGAGGTCTCGCCCTTCATGCAGTACCTGCCGGCGGGCACTGACCTCATGGCACCGGGAACCGTGCTGTTCTCCATGGCGAACATGACCACCTGGACATACACCGGCTACAACATGCTCATCTTCCTCGCGGCCCTGCAGACGATCCCGAGGGACCTGTATGAGGCGGCCCGTCTCGACGGTGCGACGGCGTGGCAGATCGCGACCCGCATCAAGATCCCACTCGTGCGCGGAGCGGCGCTCCTGGCCGTGCTGTTGTCGATCATCGGCACCATCCAGCTGTTCAACGAGCCGGTGATCATGGAGAGCGCTAACCCCTGGATGGGCAAGGAATACACCCCAATGATGCTGACCTATAACTCGATGATGGGCGCTGTCTCCCCATCTGGCACTGGCCCTGCTTCGGCCTACTCGCTGTTGATGGCCGTTATCGCGGGAGTGCTCGCGGCCGTCTATGCACTGCTCCAGCGCAAGAAGGGCGACAAGGCATGAGCGTCAGCACAATGATTGAATCCGCCAAACGCCGCGCGAGGGAATCTGCGGCTGATCTGCCGCCGAAGTCGGCATTGCCGGGGCCTGTGGCTCGAATCGTCGGTGTTGCCGTGCTCGTCGTGGCCACCCTGTACTTCCTGGCACCGGTGCTCTGGCTGGTGATTGCCTCGACGAAGAACAACCGCGACCTGACCTCCACGTTCGGGTTCTGGTTCGCGGAGTGGAACCTGGCCGAGAACTACGACAGCCTCATGTCCTGGACACAGGGCATGTTCTGGCAGTGGGTCGGCAACTCGATCTTCTACTCGCTCTCCGCTGGCGTGATCGGCACCCTGTTCGCGGTGATGGCCGGGTATGCGATCGCAAAATTCGTCTTCCCAGGCAAGACGATCGCTGTCGGCATCATCATGGCCGGGCTGCTCCTCCCTGTCGCACTGCTAACGGTGCCGCTGTACCTTGAGTTCCACGCGCTCGGCCTGGTCGACACGCCATGGGCGATCATCATCCCGTCGGCGGTCTCGCCGTTCGGCGTGTTCCTCGGCATCGTCTACGCCCAGGATGCTGTGCCGACAGAGCTGCTGGAGGCCGCCCGCATCGACGGCGCCGGTGAGGTGCGCATCTTCTTCACGATCGTGCTGCGCCTGCTGGCACCTGCCATGGTGACCATCTTCCTGTTCGTCTTCGTCGCAACGTGGAACAACTTCCTGTTGCCACTGCTGATGGTCTCAACACCAGCGCTCAAACCGGTCACACTCGGACTGTTCGGCATGATCAGTTACTTCTCGCCCGACAAGGGTGCGGTGATGCTCGGAGCGCTTCTCGGCGTCATTCCGCTGATCATCCTGTTCTTCAGCCTGCAGCGGTTCTTGCGTTCCGGCCTGGCCGCCGGCGCGGTCAAGGGCTGATCGACTGACAATAACGAAAGAAGGCCCGCGGCGTATGCCGCGGGCCTTCTTTCGTTGCGTGTGCTAGGAGCCGATGAACTCCTCGACCTCGCCGAGTTCGGCGTGGTCGCGCACCTCAACTGCCCAGCCGAGCTGCTCGAGGTCGAGAATGCGGACCTCGTTGTGGCCGGCGCGCCACAGGGGTGCAGGCGCGTACAGGGTCACCTGCGGACCAACATTCCAGTACCGGCCGATGAGGAAGCCGTTGACCCAGACCATGCCCTTCACCCCGCCGGGGAATGCCAGCCAGGCGTCGGCAGGTTCTGCGACGTGGATAACGACAGAGGCGTATCCGTCGGTTCCAGGCGACCCTTCCGGCTGCAGATCCTCCAAGGGGAGAACGCGGTGGGTCCAGCCGTGCGCGTAGCGGCGCCCGAGGAGCACGCCATCCAGGATGCCCTTGTGCTCGCCGATCTTCGGACCGTAGTTGATGCGGCCGAGGCTCTCAACGACGATCGTGATCACGACGGAGCGTGTAACACCGTCGGGCGCAGACTCGTTGAGGACGGTGCTGGTCTCTCCGTCGCGGTCGAGGGTTGCGACTCGTTCACCGTCAAGGAACACGGTGGCGCGGTCGTGGAGACCCGTGATCGCGAGCACGGTTTCGCCGTGCAGCACGGCTGTCGTTTCATAGGCGACGATCCCGTCGGAGATGCCGAGATCTTCGAACGTGGCCGGGTGAGGGCGTGGCGCGCTCGCGGGAAGTGCCTGTACAGCGGTGATGAGTGATGCCTCTGCCGTGAGCTGGACGGTCTGGGGAGCCTGGAACCGCGGTGCGGGGGGCAGCTCAGGCAGCGGTCCGTCGTGGAACGGAGCGAACGATGCGCGCAGTGCTTCGAACTTGGCGCCGACCCTGCCGTCTTCTGCGATGGGAGCGTCGGAGTCATAGCTTGTCGCCGTCGGCTGCAGTGTGCCGTCCCAGTTCGCGCCGTTCCACAGGCCGAAGTTCGTGCCGCCGTGCGCCATGTACAGGCTCACAGAACCGCCGGCGGCCAGCAGCTCGTCGACGGTGCTGATCATGCTTGTGGCGCTCCGCACGTGGTGGCGCTCGCCCCAGTGATCGAACCAGCCGCCCCACAGCTCGCTGCAGAGCAGGGGAGTGGCATCGGGGAGAAGTCGAACGGCCTCTGCCACGCCGGTGCCGAAGGTGAAGCTGGGCATCGCACCATCGACAGAACCGTTGTCCTGCATGCCTGCGGTGATGCCGTCGGCCGTGGTGAGAAGCTCAACGATGCCGTGCTGTCGAAGCAGGTCACGCTGGTGTTCGAGGTGCTCGTGATCTGAGCCGAAGGAGCCGTACTCGTTTTCGACCTGCACGGCCACGATCGGGCCGCCGTGCGCAGCTTGGAGCGGTGCCAGGCGGGGGAGGAGCGCCTCGTACCAGGCCTCGACGGCCTCGCGGTATGCGGGATCGCTGCTGCGCACGCCACGCGAGCGTCCGGTGAGCCAGACGGGCAACCCGCCGTTCGACCACTCAGCGCAGATGTACGGGCTCGGACGCACGTACACATCAAGGCCGACCTCGCCGGCGAGGCGGATGAATCGCTCAATGTCACGCCATCCGTCAAAACGAGGCTCGCCTTCCGTCTCCTCATGGAAGTTCCAGGCGATGTAGGTGTCGACGGTGTTCGCTCCCATTGCCGCGAGACGGCGGAGGCGGTCCTCCCACTGGTCGGGGTGCACCCTGAAATAGTGCACCGCGCCGGCGAGCATCCGGTGAGGGCGCCCATTGCGCAGCATAACGCTGTCGCGATATGTGAGCGCAGCTACTGAATCAACGCTGATGTGGCTGTCGGTCGCGACCATCCGCGGCCTCCCTTGTGTTGCGGGGCATGGTGCCCAATTGAGAAGAATGTTTGCGCTCACATTATCTCGCATTTCGGCGCTCTCGTGTGGTGTTTCGCCAGTAATGTGTGAACGCTCACTACACTGGGCACATGCCACGCCGTTCACAGCCGGATCGGGCACCGAACCAAGTCGACGTCGCCCGGGCAGCCGGGGTATCGACCCAAACGGTGTCCCGCGTGATTTCAGGGCACCCAAATGTGCGCCCAGAGACCGCGCAACGCGTCCTCGCCGCCGTGGATGCCGTCGGATACAGACTGCATGCGGCCGCAGCCTCCCTTGCATCCGGTCGCAGCCGTACCATCGGCGTGATCTCCATCTCCTCTGCCCAGTACTCGACCAGCGCGATCCTGCTCGGCGTCGAGGCGGTTGCCTCAGAGGAGGGTTACGCGGTGACCTCGGCGAGCGTCCCGCACCACTCAGCCCCTGCATCCTTTCTCAGTGCGTTTGATCGCCTCGAGCGACAGGGTGCAGAAGGGATCGTGATCCTCGCGCCCGTCGGATTTCTCGCCGAGGCACTCGGCACGCGCACCGAACGCACGCCAACCGTCGGCCACCGACAGTCAGGTGGCGTCGGAACCGACGCACTCGTCGACCAGCGCGCCATTGCCCGCGCGGCCACAGAGCACCTGCTCGATCTCGGCCACCGGACCGTCTGGCACGTCTCAGGGGATGAGTTCTGGCAGGAGTCCAATGCGCGCCGTGAGGAGTGGGAAGCGGTGCTCCTCGAACGCGGGGTGACCCCGCCGCCGGTGATCCCCGGTGACTGGTCCCCGGAGTCCGGGTACAGGGCAGGGCGCACGATCGCGGCGATCCCCGACGCCACCGCGGTGTTCGTCTCCAGCGATGAGATGGCGTTCGGCGTCATTCGGGCGCTGCACGAGGCCGGGCGCACTGTGCCAGACGACGTCTCGGTCGTCAGCGTCGATGACATCGCACTCGCTGCATACGCCGCGCCGGCGCTCACGACCGTGCGCCAGCCGTTCGAAGAGGTGGGGCGCGCAGCGGCAACCCAGGTGATCGACATGATCGAGAAGCGCGACGCGAGCCCGGTGGAGCCACTTCGAGCCGACCTCATCGTCAGGGCTTCGACGGCTCCGCCACCCGCGCCGAGCGCATAACGAAGCCGCCGCACTCACCTCATGCTGAGGCGAATCCGGCGGCTCGTCTGTACTACTTACGGCGCTGTGCTGCTTACGCTTCTTTGAAGTTCAGCGAGATCGAGTTCATGCAGTAGCGGTCGCCCGTGGGGGTGCCGAAGCCGTCATCGAAGACGTGGCCGAGGTGGGATCCACATTTCGCGCACCGTACTTCCGTGCGTGCCATGCCCAGTGAGTGATCTTCGATCAGCTCGACCGCGTCAGGGCGCACTGACTCGTAGAAGCTCGGCCATCCGCATCCGGAATCGAACTTGGTACCGCTCTTGAACAACTCGGCGTTGCAGGCGCCGCAGGTGTAGACACCAGAGCGGCTCTCATCGAGCAACTCGCCTGTCCAGGCCCGTTCGGTCGCTGCTCCGCGCAGAACCGCGTACTGATCAGGGGTCAGCTCCTCACGCCATTCGGCGTCAGACTTCTGTACTTCGTAGTCCATGGTGCGTCCCTTCGTCAGCAGAGCTGGAAACTGCCAGCTCACACACTCCACAAGCCTAAACTCGCGGCAGCCCCTCGGCATTCCATTCCACTGGTCTCTCGCGGCACGCTCCAGCGCGACACCGCCGACTTGCCCGCGCGCCGTGCCGCTTCCGCGAACTCTCAGGCGCTCCCAAATAGGATGACGCTAACCGTGCCAGTGGCTCGGACCAGCCACGCGGCAACAGAGGAGGCACGGGTGCGGAACGTACAGGATTCAAGCGCGGGCACCTCGCTGTCGAACGGCACTGCGCAGTCAGCCACCCAAATGCGGTCAGCCACCCAGATGAGTTCTGCGACCACGCACACCGACCTGTCAGAACGAGACCTGGCTGTCCTGGCCTTTGAACGACAGTGGTGGCGGCATGTCGGCGCCAAAGAAGAGGCCATCCGCTCTGAGTTGGGGCTGTCGTCTGCCCGGTACTATCAAGTATTAGGCGCGCTCATCGACAATCCGGGCGCGCTTGTCCATGACCCGATGCTGGTGAATCGACTGCACCGGATGCGTGAGGCCAGGGCAGAGTCACGGGCGCGTCGATCGATCAACGCCGACTCCAGCCAACCGAGTGACCACCCTACCGAGGACTGAATCAGACAGACGATGCCGAAAAAACCTGCGAAAGACCGCTTCGATACCCTGCCGCACACGACTGAACGCGTCGGAGCCCACCGCGCCGTCGGAAGTAGAAGGAAAGGCTGGGTCACCTTCGCCTGGGCCCTCTTCGCGACGATCGTGCTCGTCGGCCTGGGGGCCGTCGGCCTTCTCGCCCTCAACGACAGGCTCAACTTTGAGTTGCCTGGCGCAGCGAGCAGCACCGCAGCCGCTCCCACAGAGGAAGCACCGGCTGAAACTGTCGCTCCGACACCGGAGGCCACTCTTGACCCGAGCATCAGCATCACGGTGCTGAACGGAACGCCAGGCACTGGTGTTGCTGCAGCCGTCGGACAGACCTTGACGGATGCCGGCTGGAGCGTTGGCGCAACCTCGAACGCCAGCACCGAAGACGTCCCGACGACCGTCGTGTACTACCAGGACCCGACTCTCGAGGGAGCGGCACTCGGCGTTGCAAGCGCCATTCCAGGCGCCACCACCCTGCTGTCACCCGACTTCGCGGAAAGCGGCGCGGCCATCACCGTCGTGGTGGGCAACGACTTCGTTCCCGCAGGCTAGGCTCACCCCCCTTCAGAACCCGTGCCGCCGACCGCGTGAATCGGCGGGTGGTCCATCGCATTAACGTCGTGTAAATTGTTGCCATTTCGCGACGTTTAAGGTGGTCACAGCTATTTTCTTTTGGCTGCGTTTGGCTAGTATCTGGACGTGGATATGTACCACGCACTACGCACCAAGGGGAGTAACACATGGCGAACGGCACCGTTAAATGGTTCAACGCTGAGAAGGGCTTCGGCTTCATCACGGTTGACGAGGGAGGGCAGGACGTATTCGTTCACTACTCCGCCATTGACATGAACGGCTACAAAGTCCTCGAAGAAGGCCAAGCGGTCGTCTTCGAGGTTGGAACGGGTGCCAAGGGCCCGCAGGCTGAAGCGGTTCGTCCGCTCTAGTCCGTATCAGGCATCCGTATCAAGCACCTCACATCTAGCACGCAAATTTCGGGGCACGCCCCAGCTAACGCCGTCCGGTACTCCGGGCGGCATTAGTGTTTGGGTCGTGACTTCGAACCTGAGAGCCTCCTCGCGCCCCCGTCTTCTCGTTTCGATGTTTGCATTGGCCGTGCCTGCCGCACTGCTCCTTGGGGGTTGCTCTGCCGTCGAACCATCGGCGGCTTCGACAGCGGATGCCGCACAGCGCCACTC
Source organism: Leifsonia sp. Y878 (assembly GCF_057669685.1). Classification (NCBI taxonomy): domain Bacteria; kingdom Bacillati; phylum Actinomycetota; class Actinomycetes; order Micrococcales; family Microbacteriaceae; genus Leifsonia; species Leifsonia sp. Y878. Next base: position 312,119 of record NZ_JBYHFS010000003.1, read on the forward strand.
GTCATACGAGGAGCCAGACGCCACCGAACTTGCACCGCTCCGAGGGACGACCATTCCGGCGGGAAGCCTGCAGAACCCGTCGCTCGCCGCGAAGATCGACAACCACAGTGACGCTCGCCCCCAGATCGGCCTGGAGCGCACCGACATCGTCTTCGAAGAACTCGTGGAGGGTGGCATCACCCGCTACGTCGCAGTCTGGCAGTCAGATGTCCCCGATCTCCTCGGGCCGGTGCGCTCGATCCGACCGATGGACCCCGACATCATCGCACCACTGGGTGGCATCGTCGCCTACTCAGGTGGCCAGGAGCAGTTCATCGACATGATGAAGCGCACCGATGTCGTGAATGCGGTCTTCGACTATGACGAGGCAGGCCTCTTCTACCGGATCGATGGCAAGGACTCTCCGCACGATGTCGTGGTGAAGGCCAGGGAACTCATCGCCCAGCACGCGGAGCTCACTCCTCCTCTGCAGCAGTTCGCGTATGCAGCCACTGCCTCCGGTTCGTCTGCCGTTGTCGATGGCGTGCCAACGGGCACCATCAACACACGATTCTCTGACGCGCGGTGGCCGAGCTGGACGTGGTCGGTAGCCGACGGGGCATACCTGCGGTCGCAGGAGGGTGAACCCGACCTCGACAGCGACGACCATCAGCTGGCGTCGACCAACGTTGTCGTGCTGCGGGTCGAGATCGACTGGACGTACGGAGACGTTCCGAAAACGACGATGATCGGCACCGGAGAGGCGTGGGTCTCGACCGGCGGCAAGAGCATTCACGCGACCTGGTTCAAGGACGCGCAGGCTGCTCCGATCCGTCTGGTTGACGACAACGGCGTCACGATTCGACTCGCGGCGGGCAACACCTGGATTGAGCTGGTCCCGACAGACCAGGGCTCGGTGGAACTGCTGCCATAGCGGCCCGCCGATTACTTGCACTCTCGGCATCAGAGTGCCAGAATCGACTTAGCACTCTCGTTATTTGAGTGCTAACCCACCACTTTTTTGGAACGTCCGGGAGGGACGAGAAACACACATGGCAAAGATCATTGCTTTCAATGAAGAGGCCCGTCGTGGCCTTGAGCGCGGCCTGAACATCCTCGCTGACACGGTCAAGGTCACCCTCGGCCCGCGCGGACGCAACGTCGTGCTCGAAAAGAAGTGGGGCGCTCCCACGATCACCAACGATGGCGTGTCCATCGCCAAGGAGATCGAACTCGACGACCCGTACGAGAAGATCGGTGCTGAGCTCGTCAAGGAGGTCGCCAAGAAGACTGACGACGTCGCAGGCGATGGCACCACGACCGCAACCGTCCTGGCTCAGGCACTGGTTCGCGAAGGACTGCGCAACGTTGCAGCCGGCGCTGACCCGATCAGCCTGAAGCGCGGCATCGAGAAGGCGACTGCAGCAGTCATCGCCGAACTCATCGCCAGCGCCAAGGAGATCGAGACCAAGGAAGAGATCGCGGCCACCGCATCCATCTCTGCCGGCGACGCCGAAATCGGCGCGATCATCGCTGAGGCAATCGACAAGGTCGGCAAGGAAGGTGTTGTCACCGTCGAGGAGTCGAACACCTTCGGCACCGAGCTCGAACTCACCGAGGGCATGCGCTTCGACAAGGGCTTCCTGTCGGCATACTTCGTCACCGACCCCGACCGTCAGGAAGCGGTCTTCGAAGACCCCTACATCCTGATCGTCAACTCCAAGGTCTCCAACATCAAGGACCTGCTGCCGATCGTTGACAAGGTCATCCAGACCGGCAAGCAGCTCCTCATCATTGCTGAGGACGTCGACGGCGAGGCTCTGGCCACGCTCGTTGTGAACAAGATCCGTGGCATCTTCAAGTCGGTTGCCGTCAAGGCTCCTGGCTTCGGCGACCGTCGCAAGGCGCAGCTGCAGGACATCGCCATCCTCACCGGTGGTCAGGTCATCTCTGAAGAGGTTGGCCTCAAGCTCGAGAACGTGACCCTCGACCTTCTCGGTAACGCCCGCAAGGTCGTTATCACCAAGGACGAGACCACCATCGTCGAGGGCGCTGGAGACGTGGAGGCAATTGCCGGCCGTGTCGCCCAGATCCGTGCCGAGATCGAGAACACCGACAGCGACTACGACCGTGAGAAGCTCCAGGAGCGTCTCGCGAAGCTTGCTGGTGGCGTTGCAGTCATCAAGGCCGGCGCCGCTACGGAGGTTGAGCTCAAGGAGCGCAAGCACCGCATCGAAGATGCAGTCCGTAACGCAAAGGCAGCTGTCGAAGAGGGCATCGTCGCCGGTGGTGGCGTTGCGCTCATCCAGGCTGGCAAGGCCGCATTCGAGAGCAAGGCAGTCCTTGACCTCGTCGGCGACGAGGCAACTGGCGCGAACATCGTGCGCGTTGCCATCGACGCTCCGCTCAAGCAGATCGCACTCAACGCCGGCATGGAGCCGGGCGTTGTTGCAGACAAGGTGCGCAACCTGCCCGTCGGACACGGCCTCAACGCCGCGACCGGTGAGTACGTTGACATGATCGCTGCCGGAATCAATGACCCGGTAAAGGTCACCCGCTCCGCGCTGCTGAACGCATCGTCGATCGCTGGCCTGTTCCTCACCACCGAGGCCGTTGTCGCCGACAAGCCGGAGAAGAACTCTGCTCCTGCTGGCGACCCGACCGGTGGCATGGACTTCTAAGTCCGCTTAGTAGTTCACCGCTTCACCTGCTTCACACGCTGGGCGTCTCCTTCGGGAGGCGCCCAGCGTCGTTGTATCGGCTGCGCGGGGCTATCGTGATCCGATCGAGAGCGGATGTCGCCCGGACCTATGATTCCTGCCGTTAGCCTTGGCTCATGAAGAATGTGGGGATTCGTTCAGCTCTCGCCGTACTGCTCGTCGTCGGGATGGCAGGATGTGCCGCGGCAGCGCCTTCGGTAACTCCATCCGTATCCCCATCGGTGACGGCAGCGCCCGCGCCCAGTCCAACGCCTGAACCCGTCACCTGGCCTGTGCAGCTGGTGCCAGGCAGCTGCAGCGATCTACTCCCGCAAGCAACCGTCGATGCCATTTTCGGCGAACCACTGCCGGGGGTTCAGCGGGCCGACGTGGCCGGGCGTGACGGGATCTGGGCGGCTGCCGCCCGGAATTCCGGATCATTGGAGTGCATGTGGGGTGTCGACTCCGTCTCTGAGAATCCTGAAGAAACCCACACCGTCCGCGTGACTGTCGTTCCGCACGCAGCCGACATCGCCGCGAGAATTAGCAGCGAACTCGACGGGAATGTGCCGGGCGAGCCGTCCGGGGGTTGCGCCTGGGGCTACTGCAGCAGTGGAGCGCTGCTCGGCGAGTACTGGGTCGATATGGAGGTCGGGGGAACAGGCGATCCGGCAGCAGTCAACGGCACCGGCGTGCAAGCGGCGATCGATACCGTCATGGCGGCTGTGCGGGCGATGCCACCGAGCAACGCCGCCGAGTTCCCCGCGCAGTCGGCGTCGTGGCCAACGCTCTGCGGGGACTTCGTGAGTGAACAAGCCATCAGTGACGCACTTGACCTGCCCGCCGCGACATTCACGGTCGGATATAGCTACCGAAGCAGCAACGCCACGTACGGCGCAATCATGGCCGGCGGTGGTTTAGTCTGCGGAATCGCGCGCGACGGCGGCGGTCGAAGTGCCTCGATTGTGACTCTGCCTGCGTCAGGTGACCTCTTTGCCGCAGCGCGGGACGTGGCCGCGTTATCCGACGAGGTCGAGGCGATTGAGATCTCTGGGCTGGAAACAGGCTCGGCCTTTGTGCGGCGCAGTCCGGAGACCCCCACCCAAGCATCGCTCGAGATGAACCTTCGCGGCACTTGGGTGCTGCTCAGCATGGGAGCAGCCACGGAGCAGGAGGGCAACCCGGCGTCACGATTGATCCGCTTGGCCGAGGTGCTGGCCGCGGGCTAGATCATGCTGTGCGGGCTCCGGCAGCTTCCGCACCATCACCACTAGCCTGTAGCCATGGGGAATCGATGGGGTGTGGCCGGGCTGAGCGTGCTGCTCACGGCATTGGTGTTGACCGGCTGCGCAGCGGAGGCATCGCCTCCTCAAAGTGCGCCGGTATCGCCGTTGCCCACCTCCGCACCAACTTCGACGCCAAGCCCAGCGTCCGACAGACCCACGCCACGCTTGTCGGCAACGTGCGACGACCTGGTGCCGCCGGCGGTAGTCAGGGCGGCGGTGTCCGACGATGTTGTGGCGATGCCGGTCGCCCTGGACGAACGATTCAATACTCCAACCACGATGGCAACCAGACAGCTGGGCGCGCTCGTGTGCGTCTGGGCGAACAAGGAGCTGTCACTGCCGTGGGATCCGGATCCTTCGTACCGAGAAGCGATCCTGGAGATCGTGCCCGATGGTGCAGCGCCGTGGGAGAAATACAAGAAAACATATGCGTCGACCAGCGAGCCCTCTCCATACGGGGCCGACGCGATTGGTCCGCGATGCGTGATGGCGACTGACTACGGTCAAGGCGGATGCTATTTCCAGGGTCTCATCGGCAGCTACTGGGTAGACCTCCGGCTCGAAGGCACGGGTGCCGGTACTGCCGAGTCCGAGACTGAGATGTCAGCCATCGCCCGCCAGTTCACCGATTCCCTGGTCGAGGGGCTGCGAGCGGAGCAGCCAGTGCCGCCCGCGTGGACACCGCCCGTCGACGCCCACACAACGCCGCTCGACTGCTCTGTCATGCTGAGTGACGCCCAGGCAGCCGAGCTGACTGGAGTGTCTGGCATCATCGTGGGGCCGCAGTGGGACGGGCCGCGAGTCGGTCAATATTCCTACGGGATGGCGTCGACCCACAGTGAACGATGTGCCCTTCAATTCGTCGATTCGGATGCGAACGTAGGTGCCGTGTCATTCCTCCCCGGGGGCGGATGGGCATACAACCAGCTTGCGACCGCGTGGACCGCTGCCGGGGTATCGAGTCCCGTGACGCTGGCGGGAGCACAGCCAGGCCAGGAGGCCCATCTGCAGTGCGCCGATGAGAACGCCTCGTGCACGATTGACTTCGTCGTCGACGACAGTTGGATTCAGGTCTCCATCAACCAGCACTCTCCTGGAGGCGGCGGAATTCCGGAAGGCACCGACCTCGACGCCATTCGCAGCAACGTTCAGCCCATCGCCGAAGTCGTGCTCGCCAACCTCAATGCCCGTACCTAGGCCTCAGGCCTCAGCGTCCGAAGAGCCGCGCATTGGCCTGCTCGATCTCCGCATAATGCTGCCCGGCCTGGTTCAGTGCTGCGTTGATGCCGGCGAGGCTCTCCGCCACGTGCTGCTGGGTGGCGCGCCAATCGGTGACGACACCCTGAAACGCGCTTGCTGCCTGCCCTGACCAGGTGGATTGCAGGTTGGTGAGCTGGGTGAGCATGCCGTTCACTTCAGCCTCAATGCGTTCGCCGGTCGCACGAGCCATGGCGCTCGCGCCGACGACCTCTTCACTGTCTACTTGATATCTCGTCATGGCCACAGCGTACGAAGCGGGTGACGGTCACCACGGGCAGCGGATGTGACGTGCGCACTTACACACGAAGGCGCGGCTTGGGGAGGAGCCGCTGCTAGCCCTTGTCGGACTGACTGAGAGGCTGAGGGGCATTCGGTGACGTTGCGAGGGGCAGCCACACACGGAATGTGGCACCGCCACCCGGAGTCTCAACGACCTCGACGGTCCCGTTGTGCGTCGCGACGATCGAGGCGACGATCGCCAGTCCGAGCCCGCTGCCACCCGTTTCCCTGGCGCGGGAGGTGTCGGCGCGCCAGAAGCGCTGGAAGATCTTCTCGCGGATCTGCGGCGGGATTCCCTCTCCGTGGTCGACCACGGCGACGGAGGCGCGCTGGGTGGCCGAATCGACCCCCACCTCGATCTCGATCGGGCTCTCGACGCTGGTGAAGCGGAGGGCGTTGCCCATCAGGTTCGTGATGACCTGGCGGATCTTGTTCTCTTCCGCCATCACAATGGCCGGGGCGGCTTCGCGGTGTTCATTCTGCGTGACCGGCTCATCCAGAACTTCGACGCCGTTTTTCCTCGGGCGGCGGGTGCGCAGTCGTGCGAGCGTTGCGCCTGCGAAGGACATTGGCCCGGTGAGCGGATGCGCGTTCTGGCCCTTGGCCGCCGAAAGGGCCTGGGCGTCTGGAGCGACAGGGGTAGTGGCCTGGCCACTGGGAGCAGCAGGAATGTCCCACACTCCGGTGTCAGAGAGGGCGGGAAGTTCGGCGGTGTCGTTGAACTCAGTGCGGAGCGCGGCGGTGACGGTGACCACGCGGCCTGGCGACGACGCCATGGCGTCGAGCGCGGCGTCGCGGGCCAGCGGAACGAGGTCAACCGGAGCGAGCGCGAGTGGCTTTGCTTCATCGAGTCTGGCGAGTTCGAGGAGGTCCTCGACCAGGCCACCCATCCGGATGGCTTCCTTTTCGATGCGTTCCATCGCCTGGGCGACATCTTCTGGCGTCTGGAGGGCGCCCATGCGGTACAGCTCTGCGTAGCCGCGCACCGACACGAGGGGGGTGCGAAGTTCGTGGCTGGCATCGCCGACGAAGCGCCGCATCTGGTCAATGGTTCTGGCTCTGTCTTTGAACGCCCGGTCGATGCGGTTAAGCATGGTGTTCAGTGAGCGATTGAGCCGGCCGACCTCGGTATTGGGCGTCGCTCCGCCAAGTCGTTGGCTGAAGTCTCCGTCCGCGATCTCTGCCGCTGTTCTTTCGACCTCGCGGAGTGGCGCGAAGGTCGTCGTCACCAGAAGGTTGGTGAGTAATGCGCCCACCAGCACAACGCCGAGTCCGAACCCCAGGAAAATCGTGAGGTACGTGGCCATCGTGTTCTCGGTGGGTTGCAGCGACACTGCGATGAGCAGCGAACCGAGCGCGCCCTGGTCATTCAGTTTGAACGGGACGCTGACCGCGTGAAATGTCGTGTCGTTGGCCGAGTTGGCGAGTGTGACGATCGTGTTGCCACGCTCCGTCACCGCAGCCAGGTCCATCGGAACCGAGATCTCCGGCGTCACATCGGCCGTCGTGTGCGACAGCGGAGTGCCATTGGCGTCGAATAACGCCAGGAAGTAATCAGACGACATGCCGTCTGAGGTGCCGCTCAGCGACTCCTGCAGGGTGCTGTCCAGCCCCGTGCCGGCATCCGCTACCAGGCTTTGGTCAATCTGCTGCACCACGTACTGCTTCAGCATGGCCATCGTTCCGATTCCGGACACGAGCAGGCCAAGCGTGAGCATGAGCACGGTAACGCCCGTGATCTTGGAACGGAGTGAAATGCGGGCGAGCCGCGCAGTCAATGACTCGTGCATAAGGCCCCCAGATTACGACACCAATCTGGGACTATGCCTTTGCGGCCTTCAACATATATCCGAATCCTCGCTTGGTCTGAATGAGCGGTTCACTGGAGTGGGCATCGACCTTGCGACGGAGGTATGAGATGTACGACTCCACGATTCCGGCATCGCCGTTGAAGTCGTATTCCCAGACGTGGTCGAGGATCTGCGCCTTCGACAGCACCCGGTTGGGGTTCAGCATCAGGTAGCGCAGCAGCTTGAATTCTGTGGGGGAGAGCTCGATTGGCTCGTCGCCAACGAGAACCTCGTGGGTGTCCTGATCCATGGTGAGTTCACCGGCACGGATGACGGCATCTTCGTCGGCCTGCATCGTGCGACGCAGGATCGCCTTGATGCGTGCCACGATCTCGTCGAGGCTGAACGGCTTGGTGACATAGTCGTCGCCACCAACGGTGAGGCCGGTGATCTTGTCTTCGGTGTCGTCCTTGGCCGTGAGGAACAGGATGGGTGCCGTGTAACCGGCGGTACGGAGGCGCTTGGTGACGCCGAATCCGTTCATGTCGGGCAGCATGACGTCGAGAATGATGAGGTCGGGCTCTTCCTCAAGCACCGCAGAAATCGCCTGGGCGCCGTTTCCAACCGCGCGCACCGCGAAACCGGCAAAGCGCAGGCTGGTCGTGAGGAGATCCCGGATGTTGGGCTCGTCGTCAACAATAAGAATGCGTGGGCCATCAGTCATGCCCCCAGTATCTGCGCGTTGGCTGAATCTTTCCTGAGAGCCGTCAGTGTGCGATTGAGGCCAGCGGATGCCCGATGACAAAACTTCATTTTGCACCTAGCGTCAGTGGTGACCCCAGCGGTATGGCGGGGGACACAGGAACGAGGGCACCATGCTGAGCGAGCAGAGCTTCATCATCGTGGGCGGCGGCCTGGCAGGCGCGCGAGCAGCAGAGGCGCTGCGAGCCGAGGGCTTCCTGGGCAGGATCATCATCGTGGCGGCCGAGGACGAGTATCCCTATATCCGTCCGCCGTTGTCGAAGGACTATCTGACGGGAGCGGCGGAGCGCGAGTCGATTTTCGTGCAGGACCCCGGCTGGTACGCGGAGCATGATGTGGAGATTCTGCCGGGGGCAGTCGCTGCCGGGCTGTCGGCGGAACGTCACGAGCTCTCCCTCGCCAGTGGCCAAGTGCTGCGCTACGACAAGGCGCTGCTGGCTACCGGCGCCACACCGCGGAGTTTTGGCGGCCCAGGTGCCGATCTCGCCGGGGTGCACTCCCTCCGCACGGTGGCCGATTCGCAACACTTGCGCGCCGCGCTGCAGCCAGGGCACCGCAGGGTCGTCATCATCGGTGCCGGCTGGATCGGACTCGAGGTCGCGTCGGCAGCGAGGGGCTACGGCAACGAGGTGGTGGTGCTTGGGCAGGGCGACATCCCCCTGAGCGGGGCCATCGGCGCGGAGATGGGCGCGGTGTTCCTGCAACTGCACAGGGACAACGGCGTCGAGGTGCTCATGAATACCTCGGTGGCCGAGATCGTCGGCACTGCGACTGGCACAGCGCCGACCGGAACAGCGTCAACCGGAACAGCGTCAACCGGAACAGCGTCAACCGTCGCCGGCGTGATGCTCGGCGACGGTCGGATTGTGCCGGCCGACATCGTGGTGGTGGGAATCGGCGCCATTCCCAACACCCAGCTGGCAGCGGATGCCGGGCTGCATGTCGACAACGGGATTGTCGTTGACTCTGCCTTCAGGTCGGCGCACCCCGACGTCTATGCCGTCGGGGATGTGGCCGCTGTGTACCATCCTGTGCTCGGACATCCGCTCAGGATTGAGCACTGGGCCAACGCGGAGAAAGCAGGAGCAGCGGCCGGTCGCTCGATGGCAGGGGCGGCAGTGGCGTACGACGAGATTCCGTATTTCTACACCGACCAGTTCGACCTCGGCATGGAGTTCTCCGGGTACGGCGACCTCATGGGGGATGCAATGGTGGTGATTCGCGGCAGCCTCGACGATCGCCAGTTCATCGCATTCTGGGTGGCGGGGTCGCGCGTGGTCGCCGGGATGAACGTCAACGTGTGGGATGTGAATGAGACGGTTCAGGCTTTCATCCGCTCTGGAGTGGTGGTCACGCCCGAGCGGCTCGCCGACGAGCGTATTACGCTGGAAAGCCAGCTCACCGGTACCGCAGACTAGGGGAACGATATGACGGTTGCACCCGCAGCGACGGGGATCGTGTTTCCCGAACTGATCCATCCTGAGCGTCGAATCGGCGGGCGGGTGTTCGACTTCTCCCGGGAGGTCGCCGTGATGGCGATCATCAACCGCACACCAGACTCCTTCTACGACCAGGGTGCGACGTTCGCGCTCGACGCTGCCGTCGCCTCTGCAGAGCAGGCGTTGGCGGATGGCGCTGACTGGCTCGACATCGGCGGGGCCAAGTTCGCGCCTGGGCCACCGATTCCCATTGACGAAGAGATCGACAGGGTCGTGCCGGTCGTCGAAGCCCTGCGCGGTTCCGGCGCGATCATCTCCGTCGACACGTTCCACCCCGACGTTGCGCGTGCCGGCATCGCGGCCGGTGCCCACATCATCAACGACACCACCGGTGTGCACGACCCGGCCATTGCAGAGGTCGTCGCCGACAGCGATGCCACCCTCGTGATCACGCACAGCCTGGCGCGACCACGCATGCCATACCCGTCCCCGCAGTACGCAGATGTTGCCGCAGAGGTCGGGGACTTCCTGCGGCAGCGCGTCGCCCTCGCGGTCGAGCGTGGCGTGCCGCTGGAACGCATCATCATCGACCCTGGCCATGACCTGAACAAGAACACGATGCAGACGCTGGAGCTGACCCGCCGGTTGGCGGAGATCACCGCGATCGGCCTGCCGACGCTGGCTGCGGTGTCGAACAAGGATTTCATCGGCGAGAGCCTGGGCAGGGAACGGAACCAGCGGGTCGAAGGGTCCCTCGCCGCCGCGGTCTTCTGCATCCTGCAGGGGGCGCGGATCGTGCGGATGCACAACGTTCCAGCTGCCGTCGACGCGGTACGCATGACAGAGGCCATCCTTGGCTTCCGCGAACCCGCCTACCTGCGTCACAACATGGCGTGATCGTGACCAACGCTGACGGCACCATGTCGGTTCTGGGCCAGGACGAGATCATCCAGCGCTACTTGGTCGATGACCGCCTCACCCCACGCGTGCGGGTGAACTTCATTACCAGTCTCGACGGCGCGGCCACCTTCGACGGACTGAGCGGTGGCCTGGGCAACGCCGACGACAAGCTTGTCTTTGACACGCTCCGGATGCTGGCAGACGCGATCATCGTCGGCGCAGGCACGGTGCGCGCCGAGGGCTACGGGGGAGTGGAGCTTGCGCCCGATGCCGTAGCCTGGCGAACCGCTCACGGGCTGACGCCACAGCCGCCGCTCGCGATCGTCTCCTCGCGGCTAGATGTCGACCCGGCGCATCCGTTCTTCACAGAAGCCGTCGTGCGGCCACTCGTCGTGACGCATGCTGCGTCTCCTGCCGACAAGCGGGCGGCGCTCGCCGAGGTCGCCGACGTTCTCCTCTGTGGAGCGGATGCCGTCGACCCAGCGCAGATGGTCGCCGAGTTCGCGGCCCGCGGCTTCACGCAGCTTCTCTGTGAGGGCGGACCTCACCTGTTCGGTGCGCTGATCGAGGCTGACGCCGTCGATGAGCTGTGCCTGAGCGTCAGCCCACTGCTTGAGGGCGGACCGGCTGGACGCATCGCACGCGGCAGCACGCGAGCGACACGGCGGATGTCGTTGCTGCATGCGTTCTCAGCCGGGGACATGCTGTTCCTGCGCTACGCGCGCCCTGACCGACAAGGCTAGGCAGGCACCAGGTTCCCAGCGTCGAGGATCGTGTAGCTGTACCCCTGCTCTGCGAGGAACCGCTGGCGGTTCTGCGCGAAGTCCTGGTCGACCGTGTCACGGGCGACGAGCGTGTAGAAGTTCGCGGACAGGCCGGACTCCTTGGGGCGGAGCAACCGTCCGAGGCGCTGGGCCTCTTCCTGCCGTGAGCCGTATGACCCAGAGACCTGGATGGCGACGGTGGCCTCCGGCAGGTCAACGGAGAAGTTGGCGACCTTCGACACCACGAGCACGTTCACCTCGCCGACCCTGAACGCCTGGTAAAGGCGCTCGCGTTCGTCGATGGGCGTGGCTCCCGTGAGTTTGGGGGCGTCGAGGGCGTCAGCGAGCTCGTCGATCTGGTCGAGGTACTGGGCGATGACGAGAATGCGCTCGCCGTCGTGCCTCGCAACCAGCTGCCTGACTACATCGAGCTTCGCCGGTGCCGTGGCCGCCATGCGGTAACGCTCGTCGTCGGCTGCTGCCGCGTAGCTCAGTCGCTCTGACTGGGGCAGGTCGATGCGCACCTCGAAGCACGCTGCGGGGGAGATGAAGCCCTGGGCCTCGATCTCTTTCCACGGGGCGTCAAACCGCTTGGGGCCGATCAGGCTGAAGACGTCGCCTTCGCGGCCGTCCTCGCGCACCAGGGTGGCGGTCAGGCCGAGGCGGCGCCTGGCCTGCAGCTCCGCCGTGAGCTTGAACACGGGGGCAGGCAGCAAGTGCACCTCGTCATAAATGACCAGGCCCCAGTCCATCGCGTCGAGCAGTGCGAGGTGGGCGTATTCGCCCTTTCGCTTGGCTGTGAGGATCTGGTACGTGGCGATGGTGACCGGCTTCACTTCTTTCAGCTGTCCGGAGTATTCGCCGATTTCCTCTGGCGTCAACGTCGTGCGCTTCAGCAGCTCATCGCGCCACTGCCTGGCCGACACGGTGTTCGTCACGAGGATGAGGGTGTTGGTCTTGGCCGTTGCCATGGCGCCGGCACCGACCAGGGTCTTGCCTGCACCACAGGGCAGCACGACGACGCCGGAGCCGCCCTCGAAGAAGTTGGACACGGCCTTGTTCTGGTAGCCGCGCAGGCTCCAGCCGTTCTCGACCAGGTCGATGGGATGCGGGGTGCCAGGGGTGTACCCGGCGAAGTCTTCAGCCGGCCACCCCAGCTTGACGAGCTCCTGCTTCAGCTGTCCGCGAGCCCACGGTTCGATCAGGAACGAGTCGGGAGTGGGGTGCCCGATCAGCAGGGGAGAAATGCGCTTCGCGCGCGAGATCTCGGTGAGCACTGCCTCATCGTTGCTCCGCAGGATGAGCGCGCCATCGTCGTCGCGTTCGATGACGAGGCGACCGTAGCGGCCGACGGTCTCTTCGATATCCACCGACACGGTCTGCGGGATGGCGAACTTTGAATACTTCTCCAGCGTCGCGAGCATGTCAGACGCTGCGTGCCCAGCTGCCCTGGCGTTCCACAGTCCAAGCCGGGTGATCCGGTAGGTATGAATGTGCTCTGGAGCGCGTTCCAACTCGGCGAAAACCGCCAAATCGTGGCGGGCATCCTCGGCGAGAGGGTGTGCAACCTCGAGCAATACCGTGCGATCGCTCTGGACGATCAGTGGTCCGTCAGACATAACCGCCAATCCTACGCCTGCCGGGTGAACAGCAAGCGCGTATCACTACGGAGCTGGCGTGATGCTGATGATGCTCGAGATCGGCAGTGTGCGTTCGATGTCGGCCCGGCGATCCCTCGCCCTGAACCGGCCGCCACCCACGCTTGCCGGCTCCAGCAGGTAGTCGACGACTCCGCCGCCCGGCATCAGGATGCTCACCGTGACAGTCTGCTTTGACTTGATGGCGACATCCAGTTGCCGTGCCAGCCAGGCGCTCGGCGCAGCACTCTCGCCGCCGTCGCTGGCGCGCACAGTCTCGATCAGGGCGACTGCCGGATCTGGCAGCGGTGTGTCGACCACCCGTGCCAGCTTGTGCCGGCGCAGGTGCACGATCTCCCCCTGTGCATTCTCGGCGGCGACGGGGTACCTGGCGTCATTCAGTGCCCAGAACACGACGTCGGGCGCGAACCGGCTGGTCAGTCGGTCGTCCGCGGTGCGCACGAGCCCGAGGTGAGTCAGCGTCTGGTCGACGGCAATGGTGCCAAGCAACTCAGGGTCGTCGGACCGCACGATGGTCTGGGCAGGAGCGTCCTCGGCCTCGGCTGGACGGATACGCACCCGACCGAACCGTTCAGCCGCTTCAACGATGAGGTACTCGAGCGGCTGCGGAATGCCCGTGAGCGAGATGCCCCGCAAGAACTCAAGCAACGACGCTGCGCTCTCGCCCGCCGCCAGCGCACGGGTCACAGAGGCGTGCGAGATGCGATAGCTGGATGCCAGCTCCCTGCTTTCCACATCGGCCAGCGAGCGAAGCCGAGCATCAATCGAGGGCGCGAGCGGACCGGGGGAGACGATGGAGAGATCATGCTGCACGTAGACCTGGCCGACCTCGGCCGGCAGCGATGCGCGCACGGTTTCGATGGCGGTCGCCATGTCGCCGGCGAGTACGGCGGCACCTGCCGTGCTCGCGATCTGGTTGGCGGTGATGCCGATGAGTTCTGCGTCGCGGGCAAACTCGGTGACGCGTTCGTCCATCCACTCTCCGCCAGCCGGATACAGCCAGGAAACGAAGCTGTGCAGTCCTTCTCCCCAGGCGAGGCCTGGACGCTGGGAGAGGATGTCGCGGACGTCCTGTGGAAGCGCGGCATGCCATGACTGTGCGAGGGCCGTCCAGCGCGCCGTCGTGCCCTCAAGCAGCCAGGCCTCACCGGTCTCCGTCTCCATCCAGTGCCCGGCGTCCTTCGAGATGAGGTTGGCGCGCACGGCGATGGCGAAGATGGCGGGGACGGCGTCAGGTTCGATAGACATGGCCATGGCAAGACGTTTGGTGTCCGGCAGCCCGATGCCGCCGCGGCTCAACTCGCGCGCCGGATCCTTGGCGAGCTCGTTGATGAGTTCGGCTATGGAGGAGACCACGCTGAACGCGCGCTCCGCGGCCCGCTGATCGGTGAGCTGCTTCTCTGCCTCAGACACGGATGTGGTCACGGCGGGAATCGGGGCTGCGGCCAGCTCGGCGTATGTCGGCAGCCCGCGTTCCGGCCACCCGGCGAGCACAGCGGCCACAGCCTCGTACGGGCGTACCTGGCCGTTGGTGGTCACCAGCAAGAGGAGCGCATCGAGCGTCGCAACGCGAGCTGTAACACTCTCAACGCTGACGGATGTCCCGCTCAGTTCGCTGAGTCGTGTCGCCAACTCGGGGATCGTCGGGGCGGTCGTCGCATCCGTCATGTCCGCGGCCACGGCGAGCGTGGCCAGCATGGGGCGATCGAGATGGGAGAGACCGCGCTGGATGGCATCCGGGTTGAGGAATGCTTCAGCAAGGTCGAAGAAGTCGCGGATGCCGCTGGGGGAGATCTCGCGAATAGTGACGGCATGGCGCAACGCTGCGTCATCCATCGATCGAAGGCGCGTAGCGAGCGTAAGCATGTCGGCTACTGTCTGTTCTGCCGTGCTTCGCGGCCGCGTCGGACACCGTTCGACACCATCAGGGCGATGATGAGGACGAATCCGATGGGAAGGCCGAACAACGGCAGTGTGATGACCAATGGCCACGCACCCTGGCTGAAGCCATCGTTGGCGCCGACCCCGCTCGACGTACCGATAATGACGGCGAGGAACGCGAGGATGGAGACGCCGACCACGCCCGCAACCATGTAAGCCAGAATGCGTTCGAGCCGGTTGGCGGACTGCGTAGGTTTATTGGTCACTCTCTTAGGATACGGGGCGAGAGCGCTACCAAACGAATAAGCTAGTTGAGAAGACGCGCATTTCAGCGCGCCCGGAACACAGCGAGGTTCACATGCCCACCGGCAAGGTTAAGTTCTACGACGAGGAGAAGGGCTTTGGCTTCATCAGCTCCGATGATGGCCAAGAGGTCTTTCTGCACGCTTCAGCGCTGCCCGCTGGAGTGAGCGTGAAGGCCGGCTCGAAGCTTGAGTTCGGCATTGCCGATGGCAAACGAGGCGCGCAGGCACTGTCCGTGCGCGTTCTCGAATCCCCGCCCAGCCTGGCGAAGCTCAGCCGCAAGCCCGCAGACGACATGGCGATCATCATCGAAGACCTGGTCAAGGTCCTCGACGGCATCGGCACCAACCTGCGTCGCGGCCGTTACCCGGAAAGTTCGCACAGTAAGAAGATCGCCGCGATGCTCCGCAAGGTGGCAGAGGAACTTGATGCCTGATTCAGACCCCACGACAGACGCCGAACTCGCGCACGACGATGCGAGCGACGGTGCCGGGTCTGCGGTTCCGATCGATGCCGACGAGGCACTCCTCGCCGCGGTCGATCTCGCGCGCGCCGAACTGACGAAAATCACCCCGGCAGAGACCGTCGGCGAGCCCATCGGTCACATCGTCGAGGGGAAGCACGTGTTGTCGCTCCTGTTCGAGTGCACCATGACCGGATACCCCGGGTGGCACTGGACGGTCAGCATGTCCCGCATCGACGAGAACTCAGCGCCGTCGGTGCTTGAGACCGAGTTGATGCCGGGCAGCGATGCGCTGCTGGCTCCTGACTGGATCCCGTGGTCTGAGCGGCTGAGCGACTATCGGGCAGCCCAGGACCTCGCCGCAGCGCTTGCCGTTGAATCCGGTGAGCTCGACGAGCTCGACGAACTCGACGACGACGATGAAGAACTCGACGACGAAGAACTCGACGATGAAGAGCTCGACGACGAAGAGCTCGACGACGAAGACGAACTCACCGATGGGCTCGACGAAGAGGAACTGGACGAGCTCGACGACGAAGAATTCGGTGACGAGGACAACGGTGTTGATGCCCTCGACGGCATTGACTTCGACGGCGCGCTTGACGGCGCGCTATCGACGTCGGAACTGCACCCAGACGAGTCCGACGATGCCGAGGACGACTCCGATGAGAGCGCACCAGAGCCACCAGTCGAGGCCGTTGGCGCGCAGCTGACCGGAGAAGACGAGAAGCACGACTAAAGCGATCAGCCAGGCGACCGTACCCGCTACATAAGCCTTACGCGCATCAGTGCGCGCAGGCAGCGGGTCCGGTCGCCTTTCGCTGTCCTTCAGCCAGAGACGCATGGGGCTGCTCAGTTCCCCATATTCTCGACGACGAATTCGATCGACGAGACGAGCTGTCGAACATCCGCTGGCTCGATGGCCGTGAACGTTGCGACGCGCAGCTGGTTGCGGCCGAGCTTGCGGTACGGCTCGGTGTCGACGATGCCGTTGGCGCGCAGGACCTTTGCGATTGCCGCAGCGTCCATCTGCTCATCGAAGTCGATGGTGACGACGACCTGCGAGCGGTGGTCGGGGTTCGTGACGAACGGCGTTGCATAGTCGACACGCTCTGCCCAGTCGTAGAGAACGGATGACGACTCGCGCGTGCGTGCAGACGCCCACTCAAGGCCACCGTTGTCGTTCATCCAGGAGATCTGGTTTTCAAGCAGCAGCAGGGTGGAGAGCGCGGGGGTGTTCAGCGTCTGCTTGAGCCTGGAGTTGTCGACAGCGTTCTTGAGGCTGAGGAACTCGGGGATGTAGCGGTCGCTGGCGTTGATGCGCTCCACGCGTTCGATGGCGGCCGGAGAGAACAGGGCCATCCAGAGTCCGCCGTCTGAGGCGAAGTTCTTCTGCGGTGCGAAGTAGTAGACATCCGCCTGTGAGGCGTCGAAGTCGATGCCGCCCGCCGCGCTGGTGGCGTCGATGACGGTGAGCGCACCAGCGTCGCCGTGCACGCGAGTGACCGGGGCCATGACACCGGTCGAGGTCTCGTTCTGCGGCCAGGCGTACACGTCAACGCCCTCCGTGGCGACGAACTCGGCGCGGGAGCCTGCCGGAGCGGAAATGACATCGGGGGCCTCGAGGAACGGTGCCGCGGCGGCGGCGGCGAACTTCGATCCGAACTCGCCGAAGGTCAGGTTCTGGCTGCGACGCTCGATAAGGGAGAAGGCTGCGGCGTCCCAGAAGGCGGTGGACCCGCCGTTGCCGAGGACGACCTCGTAGCCCTCAGGTGCACGGAAGAGATCTGCCAGGCCGGACTGGACGCGGCCGACCAGGTTCTTCACCGGAGCCTGGCGGTGCGACGTGCCGAGGATGCTGGCGCCGAACCCGGCGAGGTAGTCGACCTGTTCCTGCCGAATCTTGGACGGTCCGCAACCGAAACGTCCGTCGGCGGGCAAGAGGTCAGAGGGAATAGTCAGATCCGGCATAGGGAGATTCTAGTTGGCACCAGTGCGACGGGTAAGGTTGACCCAGCGCCAAAATGCGGGACGCGATCTGCGCGAGTGAGAGGCCGGTATGACGGATCTAATCGACACCACTGAGATGTATCTCCGGACGATTCTTGATCTGGAGGAAGAGAACATCGTTCCCCTCCGGGCACGGATCTCTGAGCGCCTCGGGCACTCTGGTCCCACGGTCTCACAGACCGTCGCACGCATGGAGCGAGACGGCCTCGTCGTGGTCTCCGGCGATCGACACCTCGAGCTGACCGCGGCTGGCCGCAGCAAAGCCGTGCATGTCATGCGCAAGCACCGGCTTGCGGAGCGACTGCTCAGCGACGTCATCGGGCTCGAGTGGGAGTTCGTTCACGACGAAGCATGCCGCTGGGAACACGTGATGAGTGAGCAGGTCGAACGCAAGATCCTCGAGATGCTCGGTCACCCCACTGAGTCACCATACGGAAACCCCATTCCCGGCCTCGAAGAATTGGGCCATGCTCCCGCAGCCCCGTTCATGCAGGGCGTCACCAGCGTTGTCAATGTGGTCGCGCGCTCGAGCGGACCCGTGACCGCCGTCATCCGTCGCCTGGGCGAGCCGGTGCAGTTCGACCCTGAGCTGCTTGCGCAGCTGAAGCAGTCCGGCGTCATGCCGGGGAACACCGGCGTTTTCTCGGCATCCGTTGGCTCGTACGTGCTCGTGCAGGTTGACGGCTTTGTCGACGGTATTGAGCTGCCGAACGAGGTCGCGAGCCACCTGTTCGTGACGACTCCGATTGTGGCTGAAGCAGCCCCGTTCGATTCGATCGATCGCTCGGGTATCCCCGACGACAGCGGCCGCTATCGCGTCTGACCCACCCAGAGTGGGGCCCAAATTCGTTATCAACTTGTGAGCGAATTTTGCAGTCAAGGTGACAAATCGGCCGGGGTGCCGTAGCGTCGAACGCGTCCCACAGACCAGAAGTCGGTCGAAGGACTTCGAACTAAGACGCCTCCTTGGCCCGTCTCTTGGCTCGGAACGCACGCGATTAGCGCATTGGACGGGGCAACTACCTAGTGTTGTTGAGGCGCCGGAGGTTCACACTTTGGCTGAATTAGGTAAGAGACGATCCGTTTCGAGGGTGTCCTCGAAACACAATGAAGTATCCGGACCCGAGTCTGGCCTTGCGACGCGACAGGTCGCGCGCACAGCGACGCCCAAGCGTTCCTTTCGACGCGGCGTTGCAGGCAACGTTGTCGTCATGGCGCTGGCCGGCGGCTTGATCGCTACGGTGGCCCTGCCGGCGTACGCATTCGCCCCTGGGTCACAAGGCACACAGTTCGCCGCAACAGAGTCAACGCAAGAGACCAAAGCCGGCGCACAGGAAGTAACGGTGGACGCTTCGGCGGCCACCGTTTCAGTTGCACGTGACGGATTCACCGCTACCAGCCCCGAAGAACTGTCCGCCTCGAAGGCGGCGAGCGAGGCCGCGGCACGAGTCGAAGCAGTTGCCGCTGAAATGGCCAGCTACGCATCGGCGTACTCCGGCCCCTCTGTCGCAGAGTACCTGGCCAACCCGGCCTACCCGAACTTCGACCTGGCATCCGTTTATAACGTTGCGCTGCAGTACCAGGGTGTTCCCTATGTCTATGGCGGAGCGACGCCCGCCGGCTTCGACTGCTCCGGATTTGTGATGTACGTGTACGCACAGTTCGGAATCAGCCTGCCGCACTCGTCCACGGGCCAGGGTGCCGCCGGTACGCGAATCTCGCTGGCAGATGCGCAGCCTGGTGACCTCGTCATCATGGACGGGCACGACGGCTTCTACGCCGGTAACGGCAACATGCTGCACGCTCCGTACGAGGGAGCATCGGTGCGAGTACAGCCAATCTGGACAAGCGATTACTACATCGTTCGCTTGGGTATTTGATTCCCGCAAGGTGAACACTTGTACTTTCGGCGCGCCTCGACTTCGCGGTGCGCCGAAAGTGAGTTAACCTGTTGCCCTGATGTTCTGCGGATTCTTGAAAGAGCCACTGCGCGAACGACGCACGATCCACTCCATGGGTTCGTGCGGAACTTCTGCGCGTCGGCATAGCAGCCAAACATGTCAGGGCCACCGCGTAGTTTCTCGTGTGTCCTCCTGGGCGTTGTCATTGTGACAGCGCCCTTTTTGTTTGTCCGCTCGCTTTCTCTCCGCTGTCTCAGCGAGTAGTTCGAATGGCTGGAAGCCGTCCAGTCTTCTTCGAAAGGGAGCACATGCGCACACTGGTCCTCAACGCGGGGTATGAGCCCCTCGCCGTGGTGTCATTCAAACGGGCCCTCATCCTGGTCATGAATCAAAAGGCAACGATCGTGCAGAGCGATCTCGAACACCCGGTCTGGACAGCCACAGACACGTGGGAGCGCCCCAGCGTGATCCTGTTGTCTCGCTATGTCCGTATCCCGCGGGCACGATCGGTGCCGGTGAGTCGCCGCGGTGTCTTGCGACGCGATGATCACCTCTGCTGCTATTGCGGAAAGTCTGCGAGCACGATCGATCACGTGCTGCCGCGTTCGCGGGGAGGGCGGGATACCTGGGACAACCTGGTGGCCTGCTGCCTGCGCTGCAATAACCAGAAGAGTGACCACACGCCCGCAGAAATGGGCTGGGAGATGCTGACGTCACCTCGGGTGCCGCAGGGCGGAACCTGGGTGGTGCGGGGCGCTGAAAAGCCGATGCCGCAGTGGGACGCGTTCCTGATGTCAGCTGCGTAGAGATCCGTGCGTACGAATGTATCGCGCATTGATGACAAGGCGCTGCGCTTCCCGTAATGTTGGGACGTCCCCCCCCACCGGCAACTGGTACTTCAGAGGATCGCACTTGATCGAACCCAGTACGTCAGGTTCTCCCGAGAATCACGACGCATTACCTTCGCGGCGCGCCCTTCGCGCCCAACGGGAGGCGGAAGAGGCTCAGCGGATCGAACCGACGACTGAGGTCACGGTCGTCGCCCATCAGGTAACGGTTCCCGCGGTTACGCCACCGTCAACGCCAACGCCAACGCCAACGCCCGCGCCGGTCTCTGTCCAGATTCCGATTCCGGTGACAGCCCAGGTCCCGTTGGTTCGGCCCAGGACCAGGCGACCAGCGCCAAAGGCCGTCGTTGCAGCGGCCGCGCCGACCAACATCCGCTCACCGCGTTCCAAGCGCAAGAATCCCCTGACGACGGCGTTCACGCTGATCGCGATTCCGGCACTGTTCCTCACAACGGCGCTGCCGGCCTATGCCTTCTCCCCTGGCAGGGGAAAATCACTCGACGCCAGCTCAGAACATGACCGGGCGACCGCAGGCGCACAGGGACTCGAAGTCTCGGCCGGTGCGGCTCTCGTAAGCGTGTCGCGCGACAACTTCACGGCGACCAGCCAGGAAGAACTCACGCAGCGCACGCTCGATGCCAAGCGCACCGCCGCGATCGAGGCAGCCAGGGCATCGGCCGCTGAGTTCGCCGTGCGTGGGGTGCGGGCCGAAGGTGACGACTACCCCTGGCCGTATGAAGCGACCGACGGGCAGGGCGGCGGGCTCTCACCGCTCGGCTATTACTACCGCGAGTGCGTTGACTTCGTCGCCTGGCGACTCAACCGTGACGCTGGGGCGACATCAGGCGGATGGCGCTGGACGTGGAACAGCATGACACCCGGCGGCGGCAACGCATCGAGCTGGGCTGGGGCGTGGGAGGGCCACGGCTGGGCGACGAGCAACACTCCCATCGCCGGAGCAGTCGCTTGGTTCAACTACAACCACGTGGCATACGTGCAGTCCGTCGGTGCCGACGGCTCGGTCGTGCTCGAGGAGTACAACTGGATGGGCAGCCACGCGTACCACACACGAACGGTGGCGCCTGGCGACGTCGCGCTGTACCTCTACCCGCCGGTTTAGACGCTCTCGTTGGTCGAGGAGGCCGGCCACGGCCGTCTCGAGACCGCTACTGCAGTGACGAGGTCAGCCGCGCCAGGCTGTCGCCGACCTTCTCGATGACGGGGCGTTCCTGCCAGCCATCGAGGGTGAGCAGCGAACTGTTGGCCCGATAGCCGTCCTGGACGACGCGCATCCGCTCGGCGAATTCTTCGCCCTGGATCAGCACAGAGACCTCCATGTTGAGGCTGAATGAGCGGATGTCCATATTGCTGGAGCCGACGATGGAGACGCAGTCATCAATGGTGAAGTGCTTGGAGTGCAGCACCGTCGGCGGGCGATACAGGTAGATCTTCACGCCGGCTCGCAGGAGCGCCTCATAGTAGGAACGCTGCGCGTGGTACACGAGCACCTGGTCGCCGATCTCAGATACGAAGAGTTCGACATCCACTCCGCGTGAGGCTGCGGTGATGATCGCGAGGAGAGTGGATTCCTCAGGCACGAAGTACGGGCTGGTGATGCTGATGCGCCGCTGGGCGTTGTGGATGAGCATGGTGTAGAGCTTGAGATTGTTGTCATTCTCGAAGCTCGGGCCACTCGGCAGGATTTGCGCGTCGAGGAGAGACGGATCGGGGGCGAGTACGACGGGGGTGGTGTTGAGCGGGAGGAGCGCATCCGTTTCGCTGAACCAGTCGGTCACGAAGACGGCATCGAGCTCGCGCACAACGGGCCCCTCAAGCCTGATCATGAGTTCGTGCCAGTGCAGGCCGCGATCGATGTTCTTTTGCTTGTGGTACTGGTCGTCGATGAGGTTCTGCGAACCCGTGAAACCGACGGCGCCGTCAACGACGACGAGCTTGCGATGGTTGCGGAGGTCGGGGCGCTGCCACTGCCCGCGCAGGGGACGAAGCGGAAGCATCGCCTCGAATTCGATGCCGTTGTCGCGGAGGAACCCCTCGGTCTCGCGGCGGTTCGGGTACATCAGGCTGGCCACGTGATCGGCCAGAACTCGCACGCGCACGCCACGTGCCGCAGCGCGAGCCAGTGCGTCGAAGAAGCCGGCCGTGCTTGCGTCGCGCACGAGAATGAAGAATTCGACGTGCACGAAACTCGTCGCGCGATCAATCTCGGCCGCCATGGCGTCGAACGAGCCCTGATAGTCGTCGCTCAGATCGATACGGTTTCCGCCCACCATGGGCAGGGCGCCCAGGTTGAGGTTGAGCTGGGCTGCCGAGTGCAGCCAGACCGGCCATTCGTTGCCGTGGCTCACCTGATCGAGGCCGACGGTGCGCTGCAGGATGCTCTGGCTCACGCCTCGCTGCTTCTCGCGGCGAGCACGGGGCAGGCGGCTGAAGCCGACCAGGAGAAATGCGATGGCGCCGATGAACGGGATGAAAATGATGGCGAGCAGCCAGGCGATGGCGGTCGAAGGGCGCCGGTTTGCCGAGATGATGATGATGGCAATCGTGCCGAGGACGACGTGGATGATGACCAGCGCCAGCGCGGACATATCGAGATCTGACAATGCATTCACGCTCGCGGTCAGCTCACGGCTTGCTTGGGAACGACGACCTTCTTGATGATCAGCAGGATCGAGGCGACGGTCGGGCAGGCGATGAGCGCGCCGAGCAGGCCGAGCAGCGTGCCACCGATGAGTGCACCGATCAGCACCAGCGAGCCGGGGATGCTGATCGCCTTGCCGACCACGCGGGGCGTCAGTATGTAGGCCTCGATCTGCATGTAGACGAGCATCGCGATCAAGACGACGAGTGCGGTTCCCGGGGAGGTGAAGAGGGAGACGAAGGTGACGATCACCGTGTTGATCACGCTTCCGACGAGCGGGATGAGGGTGATGGGCAGGGCAAGCGCCGCCAGGATCGCGGCATAGCGCACGCCGACGATGCTGAGCAGGATGAAGGTGAAGGCGGCGTTGATGACAGCGAGGATGAACATCCCGCCGAGATACTTGCCGACGGAATCTGCGATCTCCTCGGCGATGTCAATGAAGCCCTGGCGCTTGCTCATCGGGATCAGTTCGTAAAGGCTCTGCTTGATGGTCTCGAGAGAGGCGACGAAGTACAGCGTGAGTACGACGACGAAGATCACGGCGAAGGTACCGTTGATCAGCGTTGACGTCACGTGGAGAGCACCGCCGCCGACGGCCAGCCAGACGTTCGGGTCGGCGGCAGAACGCTCAAGCCAGCCGAGCAGCTGCAATGGGTAGCCGTTCATCGTGGTATTGAAATCGACGAACCACACCTGGCCCTCGATGTTGTCCAGGTTCGACGGCAGTCGCGAGATGAGTTCGTTGGCTTGCTCGCCGATGATCGGAACGATCAGGCTCACGAGCAGCACCATGATGGCGACGAAGCTGGCGAGCACGATGAGCACTGCGCCGGTGCGGGAGACGCGCATTGACTCGAGCTTCCGAACCAGCGGGTACAGGCCGAGGCTGACGAAGCCCGCGAAGAAGATGAGTGTGAGCGCCGAGCTGAGGGAGGCAATGGCTGAGCCAAGCAACAGGGCAAGCAACACGCCGAGGGTGGAGATGAAGCCGAGCTTGAACGGCCCGTTCCGGAACAGGGCAGCCGTGCTGCTCGCGAAGCCGCCGACGGGATGAGCGGTGTCGCCGAGAACGGGGGAAGTGGCCGCGACAGCCGGGTTCAGGGTGGGACTGTCGGCAGGCGGGACGATGGCCATCTGGATCTCCTCGAGCTGGGGGCGGTGGTTAGACCTGGCACTTCGGTAGCTGCGCGCTCACGCTCGAATGCCCGTGCAGTGCCCGCGCCGCGATCCTATCGGCATCGTCACTCCGTTCCAGCGAAGGCGCGGTGTGCTCTCGCCGATTTCCGTGTGACCAAACGGGTGGAGTGGTGGAGGAGTTCCCTCGTTTCCGCAATTTGCGAACCCCTTCTATAGGTGGTTAGGTTTTGGAATGGCTCAGAACCATCCCTCAGGTAGGGGCATGACCCGCACGCTGAACGAGTAGTCAGGCGTGATTGGGCTGCATGCCCCTCGGCTCCGTGAGCACCCTGACGAGCGAGAAACATGCAGTACCTGAAAGGAACCACATGACTGTCCCCACACCGCCGGCCCAGAGATCCACCACAGACAGGCCAGGCGGTGGGCGCCAGATGAAACTCCCCATCGCTGAGCTGCACCTGCACCTCGAAGGCACCCTCGAGCCAGACTTCATCATCAAGACGGCGGCTCGCAACAACATCCGGTTGCCATGGAAGTCGCTCGACGACCTGAAGAGTCGCTACGCCTTCACGAACCTGCAGTCGTTCCTCGACCTGCTCTACGCAAACCTCGAGGTGCTCCAGACCAGGGCCGACTTTGAGCTGATGACCCTCAGCTACCTGCAGCGAGCAGCGGCTGCAGGCGTTCGTCACGCTGAAGTCTCCTTCGACGCGCAGGCCCACATCCTGCGCGGCATTCCGCTGGATGTCGTCGTTGGCGGCATCCGCGATGCCCTCGACGTCAGTGAGGCTGACTATGGCATCACGACGAAGCTGCTTGTCTCGTTCTGGCGGGATCGGCCGGCGGCTGAGGCACTGGACATCCTCAGGACCCTGATTGCGACCGGCGCCAGAATCGACGGTATCGGGCTCGACTCTGCCGAGCTGGGTTATCCGCCTGAGCTCTTCGTCGATGTCTACGCGCTTGCGAGGGAGAACGGCCTGCATGTCGTCGCCCATGCCGGCGAGGAAGGCCCTGCACAGTACGTGGCAGACACCCTCGATCTCCTGCACGTTGAGCGCATCGACCACGGCAACCGCTGTCTCGAAGACGATGCACTCGTCGCGCGGCTCGCTGCCGAACAGGTACCGCTGACGATCTGCCCCCTGTCGAACGTGCGCCTCCGGAACGTGGACACCATGGCAGATCATCCGCTGCAGACGATGCTCGCCAAGGGCCTGCTCATCTCGATCAACTCGGACGACCCTGCGTATTTCGGCGGCTACGTTGACGCGAACTTCGCGGCGATCACGAAGCAGTTCGAGCTCGACACAGAGACGCTTGCGCGCCTGGCACGCAACTCGATCACCTCCTCCTTCCTCGACGAAGACGGCAAGCAGCGTCTCCACCAGGAGATCGACGCCTGGGTTGACCTGCAGGCGTAGCTGACCGGCGGATGTCGTGGTCGGGCCAGGCCGTGTGCGGAAACACCGTACGTGGCTTGGCCAGGCCGCATCCGGTATTTCGACGTGGTCGCCAGTTGCCGGTAAGCTCGTCTGGTCAGCCTCTGTAGCTCAACGGAAGAGCAGTTCCGTCCTAAGGAAACGGTTGGGGGTTCGAATCCCTCCAGGGGCACCATGTGCGGCTCACTGCAGCAGGTCACCGGAAGCGGTGACCTGCTTTTGTGTTTCCACGGAGACTCAGTAGCGGATCAGCACGGGCGTACTACGCGGGCACGGGCGCGTCGATCGCCAGCTTCACCCCGATCGCGCCGAGAAGCGTGCCGGTGACCCATTTCTGCCACCGCATCCACGCTGGCTTGCGCTGCAGGAACATCGCGATCGAGCCCGCGGCGAGGATGATTGCTCCGTTCACGGTCACGCCCACCAGGATCTGAATCGCGCCGAGCTGAAACCCCTGCGCAACGATGTTGCCGGCAGCCGGATCAATGAACTGCGGGATCAGTGCCAGGTAGAGGATTGCGACCTTGGGGTTCAGGAGGTTCGTCACCAGCCCCATGCGGAAAAGCTTGCCGAAGGAGTCGCGAGGAAGCGCGCTCGTCTCGAACAGTGACTTACCGCCAGGGCGGAGTGTCTTGTACGCCAGCCACAGCAGGTAGAGGGCGCCGACAATCTTGAGCGCGATGAACAGCCACGGCACCACAAGGAACACTGCCGCCAGCCCCAGATTCGCCATCGCCATGTAGACGACGAAACCGACCGCGGTGCCAGACAGAGACATCATGCCGGCGCGCCACCCCTGGCTGATGCTGCGTGAGACGAGGTACATCATGTTCGGCCCTGGCGTGAGCGCGAGCCCCAGCTCGACGAGGGCGATGCCGCAAGCGGCGGCCAACGAGATCATGAAGTTTCGGCGAGCGTCACGGTCGTCGTCCCCTTCTCACCAGCTCGGAAGTACTCAATCTCGACCGTGTCGCCGGCTTCGCTGGTGAGCTGGACATGGGTGAGCACGTCCAGGTTGACCGCAGCTCGCCCGTTGATTTTCGTGATGACGTCGCCCGAACGGATGCCAGCTTCGTCAGCCGGTCCGCCGTCAGTGATCGATTGCACGAACAGTCCGTTGTCGACACCAAAGTGCTCAGCCACGGCGTGCGGAATCGGGATGAGGTCAGCCCCGATGTTCGGGTATGTCACCTTCCCGTTCTCGATGAGTTGGTGGGCGAGTGGGATGGCGACGGATTGCGGGATCGCGAACCCGATGCCGACACTGCCCGTGCTGCTCTGACCACCAGCCCCGGCGACTGTGGAGATTGCCGTGTTCACGCCGACGAGTCGGCCGCGGCAGTCGACGAGCGCTCCGCCGGAGTTGCCAGGGTTGATGGACGCATCCGTCTGGATGGCACCGACCAGAATGGCGTTACGGCCGTTTTCGCTCGGTACGGGCACGTTGCGGCCGAGTGCGCTGACGATGCCTGCTGTCACGGTGCTGTACAGCCCGAGCGGTGCGCCGAGGGCGACGACGGGCTGTCCGACCGACAACGACCCGGAGTCGCCTTCGTCGATGACCTGCAACTTTTCATCGCTGTCCACCTTGATGACGGCAAGGTCTGTCTTCGGATCGCGGCCGACGATGCGAGCGGGTAGTTGGTGGCCGTCGCTGAACCGGACGTCGACAGTTCCGGAGCCGGCAGCTGATGAGATGACGTGGTTGTTGGTCAAGATGTAGCCGTCCTCCGTGATGACCTGGCCGCTGCCGTTACCGGAGCCGACCACGATCGTCACGACGGAGGGGAGAACCCGGTTCGCTACCGACTCAGCGTCACAGGATCCACGGCCAGCACTGACAGCCAGAGCGGTGACAGTTCCGGCGATGAAGCCGCCGGCGATCAGGGCCAGCGCCACCGCGGCGGCGGCAGACACGATCAGCCAGCGAGGAATGTTGGGCTTCACCTCTGCGGACTCTGCCGTGGCCTCTGCGTCGCTCGTAGTGAGTGTGACCGGTTCGCCGGCCGGCGTTTCGTCCGTGCTGGTCGCCGGACTCGCTTCGTTCAGGTCTGTCATCGTCAGCTCCTTCTGTTTACTTGCTCGACCCGCTTGTCGACGAGGTCGCGGTCGGTGGTGAGAGCCACGGTGGCCCACACCTCGAGGCCCAGATGCGCAAGTCCGTCGATCACGGCGTGCCGCACGTCATCCTCTTCACTCACATCCCACTGCGACGCCGCGACGACGAAGTCGACTTCGACGTAGAGCTTCCGTCCGACCTTGCTGGAACGGATGGTGGGCTCGCCGAGCCCGAACCTGTCCCGAACTCGTCCGACGACACGGGTGATCTCATCCGTCGTCGCTTGAGGCGGTGCTCCCTCGAGGAGCTCGTTCAGCCCCGACCGGACCAGCCGGATCGGGATGGGGGCGAGGATCACGCAGGAGATGAGAACGAGCACCGGGTCGATGTACCGCACGACACCACGGAGGTCGGTCAGCTCGATCAGCAGGGCGGCAATCGCACCGACCGTCATGACGATGCTGAGCACCGCTCCAGCGCGCCATTGGGCAGCCTCAGCGGCGACGAGGTCCGACCCGCGAGCGGCGCGCAGCAGCCACCAGGTCACGACCGATCCAATGCTCGCTGTGACCGCGCCATAGACCGCGATCACGACGGGGTCAACATCCGTTCCACCGTCGCGGATGATCACGACGGCGTCGCCGGCGGCGAACAAGAGCGTCCCCGCGATGGCGACGCCCTGGATCGCGACGACGAACGGTGCGAGGGCGTCGCGGCCGAACGGGAACCGGCGGGTGGGTCCCGCGGCTACGGCGGTCGACGCCCGCAGCGACGCCCACGACAGAATGAGGCCGATGAGCATGTAGGCGCCGTCGAGGATGATGATTCGGGTGCCAGAGACGATGCCCACGAGCAGCGCGATGATGGCCAGAACGACCGAAAACTGGATCGACCGGCGGAGACCGTGCTGCTCCGCACCCTCAGCCCCGCGCAACCTGGTCACGATGTCACTTCTCGCCTGCTCCGCCAGCCACAGCGCCCCCATATGTTCAGGCACCAAACGCGGCACCATCAGCAACTTAGCTGATCGAGAAGGCTATCGTGTGTCGGGTGCCGGAATGACACGCTGGGCGCCATGACCTCCGGCAGAGATAGGCTGATCTGCACTATGCAGAGCTTTGCGCGATCACACACAGACGACGGTGGGCGCGAGCGCGCAATCGTCGAAACAACAACATCGGGAACCGATATCGACGGCGCCGCTGGAGAAGACGAGTTTCGCGTCGACGTTGAGCGCATCCGCTTTTCTCCCTATTTCTCACGGCTGTCTGCTGTCACCCAGGTGATTCCGCAGGCCGGCTCAGGTACCACGGTGCACAACCGGCTCACCCACTCGCTCAAGGTCTCTGCCGTCGCCCGCTCGATCGCTGTGGACTTCCGCCACGCGCCAGCGGACGTGCAAGCCACCATCGCTGAACTCGGTGGATGCGACCCCGTTGTCGTGCAGGCAGCAGCCGCAGCGCACGACCTCGGTCATCCGCCGTTCGGCCACCTCGGCGAGCAGGTGCTTGACAGGGTGGCCCGCACCAAGCTGGGTCTGCCGGACGGGTTCGAGGGCAACGCCCAGACGTTCCGCATCCTTACTGCGCTCGATAGCTGCGACGCCACCCCACGAGGGCTCAACCTCACCAAAGCGGTGCGTGCCGCCGTTCTCAAATATCCGTGGACCCGCAACGAGTGGCGTGCTTTGCCCCCGCAGCCCGCGGAGATGCTGCCGCGCGGGGTTGGCTCCGATTCGGCATCCGGTGCACTCAAATTCTCGGCGTACTCGATCGACGCGCGTGAGATGGCCGATGTGCTCTCGGCCTTCCCGGCAATCGGCACGCACCAGCAGACCGTCGAGTGCTCTGTGATGGACATCGCCGATGACATTGCATACTCCGTGCACGATTTGGATGACTTCTACCGGGCCGGCGTGCTGCAGTACACCGCGGTGTCGGCCGAGCTGAACGGCTGGCTCACGGAACAAAACATTCTGCGCGCGCTCGAGTCCGCCGAACTGATGGCGGGCGTTGCGCTGCGTCGCCCCGGCTACGCACTCGAGGCAGCCTGGCGGCACACCCAGGCAAAAGATGCCTGGATCGCCGACCCTGACAGGTTTCGCCAGTCGGTGCAGCGCGTCACCAGCGACCTCGTCGATGGCCTGCTCACCATTCCATACGACGGTGGGCTTGACGCCGACCGGGCGGTGTCGGCCTTCACCCGCCGCTGGATCGATCGGCTCAAGGGCTCGATCCGGGTGGAACGCACCCCCAACGTGCGCAGTGGGCACGTGCGACTCAGTAGCCACGCCTGGCACGACGTGGTCGTGCTCAAGTTCGTGCACACGCGTTTCGTACTCGACCGGAGCGACCTGGCTGTCTACCAGCGCGGCCAGGCACGGGTGCTCGAGACGCTGGCCGACGGCTTCCACCTCTGGTTGAATGACGCGGATGATGCGGCTCGCGCCCCGCGCCGCCTCCTCGACTCTGTCGAGGCAGCGACAGCGGAGTACCGCGAGCTGCGCTCAGGGGCCCCGGAGTTTTTCGGGGCGGTCGGAGTCGGCATCGATGATGCCGACATCGCACGCTTCGGTCGCGCCCGCGCGGTGATCGACTACATAGCGTCCTTCACCGACGCGCAGGCCATGTCGGTTGCGGCGCTCATCAGCGGCACCTCTGACAACCTGTGGGAGTCAGGCCGCAGCCTCTGAGCGCCGCTTCCGAGTGGTGATCGCGGCTAGAACTAAGCGCGGACGGTTCGCCCACCGTCGACGGAAATGACCTGGCCAGTGACATAGCCGGCGTCATCGGACAGCAGGTACGCTCCGGCTGCGGCAATATCGTCTGGGCGCCCGACCCTGGACTTGACGAAGGTCGACTCGATGGTCGGCCCTTCCATCGCCGCACGGACCTCGGCGGGGAAACGGTCGTGAACAATCACGCCGGGAGCAATGGCATTTGCTCGAATTCCGTCGACTCCGTAGCGCGATGCCACGTGGCGCATGAGCGCGTGTCCGCCAGACTTCGCCATGGCGTACGCAACGCGGACGGGCTCTGCCACGTAAGCGGATCCTGAGCTGGTGTAGACGATGGATCCGCCACCGCGTTCGATCATGGGTGGAAGCGCAGCGCGCGTGCAGAGGACATAGCCGCGTAGATTGACCCTGAGGCTCTCGTCGATTTCATCCATCGTCATGTCGAGAAGTCCGTGTGTGGGGTTGCCCCCCACTTTTGCAAAGTTCACGTGGATGCCGTCGAGGCCGCCGAACGTGGATACCGTCAGTGAGACGGCGTCGCCCACAGACGCTTCGTCGGCGCCGTCAAGTCGGGTTGCGACGATGGAGCCACCCGCCGCGCTGATGGCGGCGGCCACGGATGCGACCCCGTCGGTGTCGATATCGCCGAGCACGACGTTCGCGCCCTCCGCCGCATATCGCTCAGCCAGGCCGGCGCCAATGCCGCCGGAGCCCGCAATCAGGATCGTTTTGCCGTCAAGTCTCTTCATATATCCGACCTCAGTCATCGTCATTGATTTACTGGACAACTTGTCCTGTAATTAGTCAGACTATCGAGGTCGACGAGACGCCGACAACTTACGGTCGGTTCGACAGGCGGTCACCCGCGGTCACTTGCGGTGTGCCTGCGCCGTATTGCGTGTCGCAGCGCCGTGCAAAATGAGATCGACGAGATTCTCGGAGATATCGCTGCCTGGCCCGTGAATGTTGGTGATTCGGTGAAAGATCGCGCCAAGCAACGTGTCGACCATGGTGTCCAGATCGACGTCCGGTCTCAACTCGCCTGCCGCAACGGCCCGCGCGAGGCGTTCCTCTAGCTGGTCACGAAGCGGAGTGACCAGAAGATCGCGTTGCCGGATGGCGACATCTTCGTTCGACGCGGCCGCTGCAGTGAGTGCCCTGCGAAGGGGATCGACGCCCGGGGCGGTCAGCGACGTCGACAGTGCGCTCAGGGTGGATTTCAGGTCTGTGCCGATGTCGGACGCATTAGCCACTGACGCCATGACGAAGGAAATGTTTCCCTCGACAATGCCCTCTGCCACGATGTCGCCTTTGGTTCGCCACCATCGGTACACCGTCTGCTTTGACACCCCAGCGCGAACGGCGATCTGCTCAATGCTCAGCGCATCCCAGCCGATCTCGACGAGTAGGTCGCGCGCGGCATTCAAGATTGCGACGCGATTCAGTTCGCTGCGAGGGCGCCCCCGCGGAGTTTTCTCCATATGTGAAGGGTAGCCGGGCCGCTGATGCTGTTGCTTTCGCGTACGAACGGGTCGTCGCCGAGGACAATCTCGGCGACGACCCGTGCACGTGCTGATGCTCAGCGCCGGTTCATCGGAACTGCGTCATCTTCATAACCAGGTACTGGTCGACCTGGTCACCGGCCCTGCGGGCCCCTAGCTCCTCTGCATTGAAGGTCGTCCGCGTGGACGCAGTGCTGTGGCCAATAGTGCGTTCGCGCCGTGTGGCCCTGGTGGGGCGGCGACCCCACCGGATAAGCGCGATACCGAGATGCATCGCGGCACGATCCAGCACCCCCACGCGGCGCACGGGAGAGTGCGCCTCTGTGGCGGTAACCGGTTCGGGCGGGTGGTCCTGGTGCCCGGTTGTGGGCGCCAATTGAGTATTCATGGTGGTTGGTTCCTTCGCGTTCGCAACCCGGGCGCGCTCCTAGGCGTGCGGGGTCGCCGAATAATGGGTGGCCGCTCTAGGCGGCGAAACGTGGCTGCGCGCGAGAGCGCGCGCCACATGCGGGGTGAGTGACCTGAGGCAGGCGAATGCACAACGGTGCGGATGCTGCCTGGTCGAGCTTCGAGAGCGTCACCACCGTCTGGACCGGTGGGCTATCTACTGGTCGATCAGGCGGTGAAGACGCCGACGAAGCCGGCGGTGGTACGGGATGCGAATGCATTCATGTGGTTAATCACGCTGGGCTCCTTTCGTCAATGGCGTAAGCATCACCCTAGGGGGAGCTGCGCATTGCGCGCAACAACTTTCTGCAAATTGGAAAGGCCCGGCTCAGATTTCTCTGAAGCCGGGCCGGTCGTCCTGCGGAGTGGAGTTAGCTTCCTGCGCCCACTTCGCTTGCGGCTGCCTTGACCGCGGCATCGATTTCAGACTTCTTCACGTTGCTCAATTGCTTGGCAACGTGCTTCTCAGCCTTCAGCTCTGCCTTGTTGATCGCTTCTTCAACGTTGCTGGCGCCGGCGACGAGCAGCGCCGCCTGGCCGGCATCAATGAGATCGCCGAGCTCCTTGACTTCGGAGCGGGACACGCCACGCCAGAGGTGGCCGCTCGCTGCACCGATTGCGCCACCGACGACCGCGGTCCCGATGATGACTGGCGGGAAGAGGAGACCGACCACTGCGCCGGCGACGGCTCCGCCCCATCCGCCGTGCCTGGTTGCCATCTCGTCCTTGTTGACGTGCACCTTGCCGTCGGCGTCCTTGGTGATCACTGCCGCGTCGTAGGTGCCGACGGTACCTGAAGAATGCAGCTCCTTGACGATGTCGTAGTCAGCACGGGCGGCGCTTTCGCTCGGATACGTGCCGATATAGAGGAACATTCCGTCGTTGTCAGCCATTGTTGTCTCCAATTCATAGTGGACCTCGAACTCAGAGTGAGGTTTTTTCATCGAATCACGATGCGGCCATTGCGTCACCCCCTTGCGTCAAACATTGGTACGTCGTAGCGCGGACCGGGCGCATCCCCTCACATCGCTATTCCGATCGGGTAACCGTGCCTATAGTCGGGTCAAGAGGCGCGACGAAGGGAACGAACAATGGCTGCCTGGACCGAGGACGAACTCGACCGCGTCGGTCGTGCCGACGAGTTGCGAGTGGCCGGTATGCGGAAAGACGGCTCGTTGCGAAACAGCGTCATCATCTGGGTGGTGCGAGTGGGTGATGAAATCTACATCCGCTCCGTGAACGGTCCCACTGCTGCCTGGTATCGCGGGTCCCAGATTCGCGGCGAAGGCCGTATCGAAGCTGGGGGCGTGACCAAGGACGTCACATTTGTGCGGAACGCCGACAACGACGACGAGGTCGATGCCGCTTATCGCGCCAAGTACGGCGGCGGAAGCCCGGTACGAGCCATCACGAGTGACGTGGCCAAGAGCACCACTCTTCGCGTTGAGCCTCGGTGACCGTTTATCGACCTCCAGGCAGGCCGACGAGTGTGGCGCTCGCCGCCCAGAGCCTGGCTGCGACCTGCTGGTCGTAGCTGTTCGCCGAGGATTCCTTAGGCTTGCGGTTCGCAAAGTACCGGCCAGTCACGCGGCTGACGGACGGGTCGCTGGCCAGGTGGATCGACGTGGCTGCGCCATCCGCTGGACTCTTCATGAATGGCCGCATGAGGGGGACGAGCATCCGCTGGACGCCGGCGGGATCTTCTGCCCCGAACGCCGTGGAGACCACGCCGGGATGCAGCGCATTTGACGTGACGGAGCTGGCCGGCACACGCCGGGCGAGCTCGTAGGCGAACATGACGTTGGCCAGCTTGGATTGGTTGTATGCCCGGGATCCGGAGTACGCCCGCTCGCCCTGCAGATCGTCGAAGTCGATTCTCCCCATGGCCTGTGCGTTGGAGGCGACTGTGACCACGCGGGCAGGTGCACTCTGCGTGAGTCGTTCGAGAAGCAGGTTCGTGAGCAGGAAGGGTGCGAGGTGGTTGAGGGCCAGGGTGCGCTCGATACCGTCAGCGGTGAGATGTCGGGTATGCCAGTACCCGCCGACGTTGTTGATGAGCACATCGATGCGGGAAAGAGACTGGAGCACCTCGTCGGACAGGCGCCGCACCTCGGCCTGGTTGGACAGGTCAGCAACGAAGGGGATGACCTTCCCGCCAGAGGCCGAGCGGATGTCGCTGGCGGCGGCCGTGGTGCGTTCAGTGTCGCGGCCGACGATCGCGACGTCTGCACCCATCGCGGACAATCCCAGTGCCGTTGCCCGGCCAATTCCTCCGGTGGCACCCGTGACAAGCACGGTCTTGCCCGCCATCTGTTCGCTGCGAACCTGTGTCATCAGAGCGCCCTTCGGTCTCGAGACAAGCATGCTCCGAGACGACGCAACCGGGGTGCCAGAGCGGATGCCGGGGGAGGGCGCACTGCTACGGTGACACCGTGATGGTGCGAACTCGGGACGTGATCGCAGCCGGCACAGTCTGGCTGCCGCTGGTGGTCGGTCTGGTGGCGTGGCTGCGCTGGCGCGACGAGCTGCCGGCCGAGGTGATGCTGCGAAACGATATCGACGGCGCCATTGCGCCGACCTTTCCGATGTGGGCGATACTCGTGCCCATACTCGTCGTGCTGATCGGCGTTGGAGTCGGCGCGGCCAGCGTCGTTCCGCTCTCCCCAAACGAAGCGGGCAGCAACAGGCGGATTCCGCTGTTTTGGAGCGGCGCCGTCGCCGGGTTCGCCACTGCAGTGGGCGTCTTTCAGATGTGGGTGGCCGTGAGCCCGCCCCCGGCCGACCCGTCACGGGCAAACGCACTCCTGGGCTTCGCGGCGATCGGCGCAGCCTTGTACGGCCTGGTGCCCTTCTTCATCGCACACAGAGCAGAGCGGATGCCGGTGGCATCGTCATGACCACGAGGTGCCGACGCGCACGCCTGACTCAGTGCGCGAGGGCCTTAGTCTTCAGCGCCTCGTACTCTGACTGCGTGATCGTGCCGGAATCGAGGAGCGCCTTGGCCTTGGCGATCTCGTCCGCCGGGCTCGAGCTGGCCACCGAACGGATGTAGTCCTGCGTGGCATCCTGCACCTGGGCAGCCTCACGTTGGCTGCGTTCGGCCATGCCTCCGCCGCGAACGATCAGGTAGATCAGAGCGGTCAGGAACGGAACGAACAGGAGGCAGATCAGCCATAGCGCCTTCCACCATCCGTTCAGCTTCGTGTCGCGGAACAGGTCGACGACGATGGTGAACAGCGCGAACAGGTAGGCGATGAAAACGAATGCCCAGACGAACCACCAGATGATGTCCCAAAACGAATTCCAGAAGTTCATGGCTCACTCCTTGTTCGTGCGTGGATCTCGGCACGCGAGCACCCATGCGATGCGCTCGCGAGACCCAGTCTCCGACCTGCTCGTAGAGGGGCCACCACCCGAATCGGGTGAAGTGCCTGTTGGGCGGCAAATTACCCGGATGCTGCCTTTTGCGCCGACATACGTGATCCGATAGCCTGCAAGGCTCGGCATTCGGGCATCCGCTTAGATACCCGCCCGCAAAGGACGCCCCATGACCGACTCTCCGCACCCGTACAGCGATTCCTATCTGGAGCTGAACAAGGCCAATTGGGATGAGCGGGCTCCGCTGCACCTCGCCTCGGACGACTATGGGATTCAGCGATTTGTGGACGACCAGAATTGGTTGTCTCACGTTGTGACATTCGATCGGGCGCGCCTGGGCGACCTGTCTGGCCTTCGCGCCGTGCATTTGCAGTGCCACATCGGCACTGACTCCATCTCGTTGGCACGCTTGGGCGCAACGGTCACCGGGGTTGATCTCTCATCTGTCTCCATCGCCGGTGCGACAGAGCTCGCACAGCGAGCCGGTACCGATGTGACGTTTGTCGAAGCCGACGTGTACTCCGCGGTGGAGGCGCTCGGTGGCGAGCGGTTCGATCTGGTCTACACCGGCATCGGGGCACTCTGCTGGTTGCCCGACATCGCACGCTGGGCCAAAACCGTGGCATCGCTCCTGGTTCCCGGCGGGCGACTTTTCATTCGTGAAGGGCACCCGATGCTGTGGGCCATCGACGAGGATCAGCCCGGCGCCCTCGTGGTCGGCTACCCATACTTCGAGCAGGTTGACCCGATCGTCTGGGACGACTCATCGACGTATGTCGAGACCGACACGCCCCTTCAGGCCTCGGTCACCCATGAGTGGAATCACGGCCTCGGTGAGATCATCACTGCATTGTTCGATGCCGGCCTCCAGCTCACCGCGCTGGTCGAGCACACCAGCGTTCCGTGGGAAGCGCTGCCCGGTCGCATGGCGCTGGATGCCTCTGGGGAATGGTCTCTCATCGACCACCCGGAACGCGTACCCCTGAGTTACACGCTCCAGGCGGTCAAGCTGGCGTGAGCCATCGCGCCAGCTGGACTTAGCGTGCGTTCGCTGCCGCCAAGAGCTGTGCGAGCTGGTCGGGGTCGACGCCGCTGCCGGGGAAGGCCATCATGCGGCCGATCGGAGCGGACTCCAACACCTTGGCGATGGTCGGGTCGGCCAGGAGTCCAGCGGATGCCTGCCCGCCGAGCGCCTGCATCACCAGCGGCCCGGCAATGGGGTGGGCCATGACTTCGGCGATCGATGATTCGGCGGTGAGCGGCATCCGCACCGTATCGCCCTCGACACCGACGGCGATGCGTGCGCGGATGTCGCGGCTGGAGCTGCCGACCGACACCTCGTAGCTGCCGCCCTCAACCACCCAGCGCGACAGCGAATCATGCCAGTAGCCGAGGTCTTCGCGGCGAATGGTGAGCTCTGCCTCACGGCTCTCACCGGCAGCGAGTGCGATCTTCGCGAACGCTGTGAGCTCACGAGGCGCGCGCATCACGGCTGACGTGGGCAGGGCCGTGTACACCTGCACGATCTCCGCCCCGTCGCGCGCGCCTGTATTGGTGACAGTGACGCGCACGGTGATGCCAGCGGCATCCGCTATTGCCGTGGCATTCGAGTATTCGAAGGTCGTGTACGAGAGGCCGTGACCGAATGGATACGAGACCTCGAGGCTGCGCGCGTCGTACCAGCGGTATCCGACGAAGATGCCTTCTCCGTAGCGCACTTGGCCATGCTCGCCGGGGAAATTGAGGAAAGCGGGGGTGTCTTCGAGCCGCAGGGGAATGGTCTCGGCGAGTCGCCCAGACGGATTGACGACACCGAAGAGCACGTCTGCGATTGCGCCGCCGCCCGCTTGCCCGAGCAGCCAGCCTTCGACGATGGCCGGCACCCGTGCGGCGAACGCTGACAGGCGCACAACGCCACCGTTCGAGAGCACGACGACCGTGCGCGGGTTGGCCGCGAGTACGGCCTCAAGCAGGTCGAGTTGGGCAGGGGGCAACTCGATATCGTCGCGATCGAACCCTTCGGACTCCTGCGCGGCCGGCACGCCGAGGAAGAGCAGCACCGTGTCGGCAGCGGATGCCGCGGCAACAGCATCAGCGGTCAGTTCAGTCGTCGCCGTCCCGTCGCTGGCGTATCCGGCCGCGAACGGAACCTCCCGGCCAGTGAGGGTGCGGATCTCGTCGAGCGCATTCTCAAGACGGGTCGGGTTGATGAGCGAGCTGCCAGCCCCCTGGTAGCGAGGTGTGCGGGCGAGTTCTCCGATGATCGCGACGGAGGCATCAGGGGAGAGGGGCAGCACGCCGTCGTTCTTCAGGAGGACGACGCTCGCAGCGGCGGCCTCCCTGGCCAGCGCGTGGTGGGCGGCTTCGTCGTAGGTTGCTGCGGCATCCGCTTTCGCTTGGACCTTCTGGATCAGCTGGATGACGCGGCCGGCCGCGGTGTCGATGACGCTCTCGTCGAGGTCACCTGCGCGCACGGCGGCGACGAGCTCGGCGTCTGTGCGACCATCGGTGGACGGCATCTGGAGGTCAAGCCCAGCCGCAATCGCGGCGGTGCGGTCGACGACGGCGCCCCAGTCTGAGACGACGAGGCCGGTGAAGCCCCACTCCTCGCGCAACACGGTGTTCAGCAGCCACGGGTCTTGCGAGGTATGAACTCCGTTGATTCGGTTGTACGAGCACATGACGGTCCAGGGCTGGGCGTCTTCGACGACGCGCTGGAAGCCGCGCAGGTAGATCTCGCGCAGCGGCCGCGGATCGATGTCAGCTGAGACGCGCATGCGGTCGGTCTCCTGGTTGTTCGCGGCGAAGTGCTTGAGTGAGGCGCCAACGCCCTGTGATTGGAGTCCACGCACGAGGGCTGCGCCCAGTACCCCGGACACCAGCGGGTCTTCGGAGAGATACTCGAAATTGCGGCCGCAGAGGGGGGAGCGCTTGATGTTGATGCCGGGGCCGAGCAAGACGCCAACGCCTTCGGCTCGTGCCTCTTCGCCGAGCGCCGTGCCGACGCGTTCCAGCAGCGCGGGGTCGAAGCTGGAGCCGAGTGAGACGGCGGGCGGGAAACAGGTCGCGGGCACGCTGTCGGCGATGCCCAGGTGGTCTGAGCCGCCGCGCTGCTTTCGTACGCCATGCGGACCATCGGTCAGCATGATGGACGGTACCTCTGGTGTTTCCTTGGTGGTCCAGAAGGTGGCGCCGCTGGTGAGGCCTGCCTTCTGCTCGAGGGTCAGGGTTGCGAGAGTGCCGCGGGTGTCTGGGCTAGTGCTGGTGCTGGTGCTGGTGCTTTCGCTGGTGCTGGTGCTGGTGCTTTCGCTGGTGCTGCCAGTGGTGGCGGGACCTGTGCTCGTCATGATGCTCCTTCGACGGTGATGGCTACCTGACGTCGCCGGATGATTCCCGTTCCGGCCGGTGGTGGGAGCCTACGAGGGCTGGTTGGCGTCGTCCAGCCTTTTCATGAGCGGATGCCGCGCCGTTCGCCCCTCCGCTGGTCGAGGAGCGGACGTGGCCGAGGATCGAGGGCGGCCGAAGAGCGGGCGTGGTCGGGGAGTGAGATCGCTGGCGAGTGTCAAGTGGGCGGGCGGACCTCGCGATTTCAGCTGGGCGCGCGAAAACGCGCCTGGCGCGCGATTAACCGCGCGCCCAGCGGGAAAACGCGCGCCCAGAATTCGGCGCGGTGGCCGAACGTTCATTCTCGCTCGCATCTCAGGGCGGGTCGCGGCGTCGCCACCTCGGAACATCACCCGAACATACTTACGACTAATCTCTAGATACGACTGAGAAAAGCTCGCCTATCAGTTCTAATATTGGTAGTATTGAGGCATGCTCACAGTTGAGGAATCCCGCACAGTCAAGGACATGCTGCAGGATTTCACGGCGGAGTTTTCGGAGGCCAAGCCCTGCGCCACGGTGCGCGTCGACAGTGATGATGACCTAGTCGAACGTGCCATCCAGGCGGAGCAGGTCGGGCGACTCATCGACGCGTACCGAGTGTCGTTGGCCGCCGAGATTGAGGAGCGGTCGCGGAAGACGTTGGAGGTCTCGGTGCGGCTGTCGTCCAAGCGCGGATGCCGGAGCGGCACCGAACTGTTGGAGCGGCTCACGGGTGTGTCGGCGAAGACCATCGCCAAGAGAGTCCGACTGGGTGGGCAGGTGCGTACCCAGTACGGGTTGGACGGGGCGGCGTTCCCGGCGAAGTTCCCCGCCGTGGCGGTGGGTCTGGCCAGTGGGCTGCTCGGTCGGGACAGCGCTGAGGCGATCATCACCGTGTTGGGACCGCTGCGCGGCCGGATCCCTGTCGACAGAATCCAGCTCGCCGAGGAAGCCCTGGTCGCTGCGGCGACCGGGCAACCGATCGGGCCGGACGACGAGGCCACGATCCCGGTGGCTGCGGATGCGACCTTGTTGCAGGCGCAGGTGTGGAGGGCGTTCATTGACCCGGATGGTCTGGAGCCCGATGAGAAGCGGGCGATGTTGAACCGTGGCTTCCGGCTCGGCACCGAGCGTGATGGTCTCATCCCCGTGTCGGGTGCGTTGATGCCGGAGACGGCCGCGAAGTTCCAACGCCTGATGGATGCGTATATGTCGCCTCGGACTGCGCAGGTGAAGTTTCTGACCGCGGAGGAGCAGGAGCAAGAGATCGACCGGGACGTGCTCGAGCGTGACGACCGTACGAATGACCAACTACGGCACGACCTGTTCACGATGGTCGTTGACACCGCCGCGCGAAGCGCCGAAGCACCCTCGATCGGCGGGGCCGCCCCGACCGTGCTGGTCAGTGTGCGGCAGGAAGACCTCCTCGCAGGCACGGGTGCCGGCCACATCGACGGACAGGTGGTACCGGTTTCAATGCTGACCGTGGAGCAGATGGCGTGTGCCGGGGGAGTGCAACCGGTCACGATCAATGCGAAGGGCAAGATCATCGAACTGGGAGTCACCGACCGGTGCTTCTCCGGCCAGCAGCGCCGTGCAATCACCCTCCGCGACGGCGGCTGCATCATCCCCGGTTGCCAGAGCCCGGCCGCGTGGGCGGAAATCCACCACGTGATCCCCGCTGCGCTCGGCGGGCCCACCGAGGTGAGTAACGGAGTGACCCTGTGCTGGTTCCACCACCGCACGATTCACCGGTCGGGGTGGCAGATCCGGATGGTCGACGGCGTCCCGCAGGTGAAAGCCCCGATCTGGATGGACGGACACCAACGGTGGCACGTGGCAACGAAGTCCCCGACCCGGATGGCAGACCAACTCGCCAATAGACGCGATCAACGCGATCAACGCGACCATCCGCGAGCCGGCTGAACCGAACGAACCGAACTGAACCGAACCTAACGGGCTGATCTGAACCATCTGGCTGTCTTGATCACCAGCTGGCTGCATGGATCGTCGTGGCGGTATGCCGCAGCTTCCGATCAGGTGTCCTCGTGAGCCAAATAGTTAGAAAGTTCAGGAAAGCAACCCAACGCAGCGGTGGAGTTTCGAAACCCGCAAGAGTAACCAAGGCGTCGAACCCGTCTGTGAGGATCACTGGCAGGGCCTCCCTCTCGCCCCGGCTCAGTCGTACCGTGGGTATGGAGACGCACCCATGTGAGCGCCACTCACGGCGAGATGGGATGGAGAACACTATGTCTGAACGTTTGTGGCTGATTACCGGGGTGAGCAGCGGGTTCGGCCGTCATATCACCGAGCAGCTGCTGGAACGCGGGGACCGCGTCGTTGGCACCGTGCGCCGGCGCGAGAGTGTCACGGATCTGCTGGAGCGATACCCCGATCTCTTCAAGGTCGAACTGCTCGACGTGCGGGACACCGCAACGATGC
The DNA here is from genome assembly GCF_057669685.1 of Leifsonia sp. Y878. Classification (NCBI taxonomy): domain Bacteria; kingdom Bacillati; phylum Actinomycetota; class Actinomycetes; order Micrococcales; family Microbacteriaceae; genus Leifsonia; species Leifsonia sp. Y878. Next base: position 353,513 of record NZ_JBYHFS010000003.1, read on the forward strand.
GCGCGATCGTGGACCGCACTGCGGCCGAATTCGGTCGGATTGACGTCGTCGTGAGCAACGCTGGCTATGGCCTGTTCGGAGCCGCAGAAGAGCTCAGTGACGACCAGATCAACGGGATGATCGAGACAAACCTGGTCGGTTCAATCCAGCTCTTCCGCGCCGTGATCCCGCACATGCGCACAGCGGGTGGTGGGCGCATCATCCAGCTCTCCAGCTACGGCGGCCAGGTCGCCTTCCCCGGGAATTCGCTCTACCACGCGACGAAGTGGGGGATAGAGGGCTTTGCAGAATCTGTTGCCCAGGAGATCGCGCCCTTTGGCATAGGCGTGACGATCGTCGAACCCGGTGGTGCACGCACGGAGTTCAGATACGGCAGCGCCCAGGTCGCCACGCTCCTTCCGGTCTACGACCAGACTCCGGCGCACAGCTTCCTGAAGATGCTCGATCCGGCGAATGGACTTGCCCCCGGCGACCCGGCACGTATGGCCACCCGGATCATCGAGAGCGCTGATATGACACCCGCGCCGCTGCGCCTGGTGCTCGGCTCCGCTGCGCTCGCGAGCACCATCGACGTACTTCACAGGCGCATCACCGGTTTCACGGAGCAGGCAGACCTTGCCGCATCAACGGACTTCCCGCCCGGTGAATGACCGGCCCAGCCGTGGGAACGACCGGGCCGAACGCTACTTCGAGACCGTGACGGTGAGCGCCTCTGCAGCAGGTGGCTTCTTCGCGTCGACCTGGAGCCCGAGGGTCCTGGTCTGGCCGGCGGCGAGAGCCGTGCCGTAGTCGGCTCCGGTGCAGGTGATGGTCTTCGACGCCAGTGAGCACTTCATGCCCCACGAGTTGGTGATCTTCGTGGCATTCGCGTCTGTCCAGCTGACGGTCCATCCCTTGATTGCAACGGATGACGTGATGACCACGTTTCCGACGTAGCCCCCGTTCCACGAGCTGGCTATTGCAAGGGCGGCGGTCGTGCCGCTCGCGCCCGGTGTCGGGGTCGGCGTGGGCGTCGGAGTTGGGGTCGATGTCGGCGTGGGTGTGGGGGTGGGCGTAGCGGTCGGCGTTGGCGTTGCTGTGGGAGTCGGCGTGGCGGTCGGCGTTGGTGTTGCCGTCGGCGTTGCCGTTGCCGTTGCCGTTGCCGTTGGAGTCGGAGTCACCGTGGGAGTCGGAGTGCCCGGCTGAGAGCCAGCACCCAGAAGCGGCGCGAGTGCGTCGAGCTTGGCCTGTTCCGGCGTGACCCAATCAGCCTTGAGGATGCCCCCGGTATCGACGGAGTTCGGGTTGTACGACCAGTACGCCCACGAGATGCCGTTCGTCTTCAGATAACTCACCAGCGTGGAGAGCCACTTCTGGTCTGACTCGGTGGCCAGCTTCGTGCCGAACTCACCCAGCAACACGGGAGCCACATTGTTCTTCACGAGGTAGCCCCAGTTCTTGTCCCACAGCGCGGTGAGATTTGCCGGGTAGCTGGCGTCGCTGAACCACTTCTGGTTGTAAACGGATGCCGGATAGTCGTGTGGCGAGTACACCACCTGGTTCGGGGTGTTCAGCTTCACCAGCGCCGCGCCGGCATCCTTCAGACCGCCACCCCACCATGTCCAGTCATCGCCCGACTGCGCTTCGATGCCCTCAACGACGATGAGGAGTTTCGGGTTGACGGTCTGGATGGCATTGCCGGCCCTCGTCGCAGCGGCCTGCCAGTTGGTCGCTGCCGCGCCGCCCCATGTTGCCGCACCATGCGGCTCATTGTGCAGGTCGGCTCCAATGACCGTCGGGTCGGTTTTGTAGCGCTCCGCCAGCATCGTCCAGTCGGAGATCCACTTGGTTTCGGGATACGTGCTGGTGTACCAAAGCTCTGACTGCGCGCCGGAATCCGGACGGTGTCGGTCGAGGATGACGCGGAGTCCGTTTGCCTGTGCACCGGCGACGACGGCATCCATGACCTGCAGCGGGCTCTTGCCCTCCAGGTCCTTGTTCGCCCAGTAGTTGATGTCGGTGGGCTTGGCCTGGGCGAGGCATTCGTTCGAGTACGGCAGTCGAACGGTGTTGAAGCCCATCGACGCGATCTGCGCGAGCGCCTTATTGATGGTGAGCGATCCCCAGAGACCATGCGGAGCACAGTTGTTGGTTTCCAGCCCGAACCACGAGACCGCCTTGATCGTGAAGACGCTGTTCGACTCGTCTTTGATCTGCGCCCCGTCGGTGTGCAGCCAGGTGGCAGCGGATGCCGGCGCTGCCGCATCCGCTGTCGAACTCGCTGACGCCAAACTGACGGCTGCGCCCGACAGGCCGGCCACGGCGATCAGTGCTGCCGTGAACGCAGCGAGGGAGCGACGGACGCGGCGTCGCGGGGAGTTTTCAGGGAACACTGGTCTCTGCACGCGCCCACAGTAGCAGTACGCCGGGCGCGGCACTCCCAGATGTTATTTCGCGGCGTCGGAGAGGTTTTCGGAGGGCTCCATGGCCTCAATCTTCTGACGAATCGTCATCTGCCGGCGTTCATATTCCCGGCTGCTGAACGTTGCCTTGCGTACGGATTCCTTGTTCTCCAGGCTGGAGCCCAGGGCGCCGGCCAGCGTTCCCAGTGACGCGGAGAGCCACGACAGGTTGACGTAGTCTCCGAATGCGACCTCGTGGCCGAGCTGTTCGGCCATGAAACCGCTGTTGATGATCATGAGGGAACCGGCGAGGATGACGACGAACAGGCCGATATACATGGTTGCCACTGCGCTCACGAGGGTGGTTACCGTCGCGAGGTTGTAGGTGATTTGCCGCTCTCGCCTGAGTCCTCCGCTGGGGCGCTCCCAGAGGTTGTTGGACACCATCAGCCAGGTGCTCAAGACCGCAATCGACAAGATGCTGACGCCGAGGAGTCTCCAGGTGCTCGCGAAATCGGCCAGGCTCCAGATGCTTGTGTAGAAAATGCCGAACGCCCCTGTTGCGATCGCCGCCGCCATGGCTGATGAGAGTTGGGGGATCAGTCGCCATGGCCTATTGCTGTGCACCATCCCGGCTTGCAGAAGCAGGCGTCCAAGCGGACCCTTCACCGTTTCGTACGTGTCCTGCCCATCGGGATTGTCCGGTTCGGTGTCACGGTAGAGCGCACGTCTGGTCAGGGAATCCTTGCCGCGGCGCAGGTCCTTCGTCGCTGCTGCGCCGTGAAGGGCCGACAGGACTTCCAGGAGAGCGCGAGTCAGCCGCAGCCTGCGCACCACACCCAATGAGGGCAGCGCGATCATCCCCGACTTGAAAGCCACATTCGCACTGGAAATCAGCGGCTCATTTTCAACGTACTTGGGAAGGTCAGTGAGATACACCACATAGTTCCAGTTCCACTGTTCGCGCAAGAGCGTCGCATCGTCGTTCAGGTCGACAACACCCGACTCGTTGAGCGGCAATGAGAATTCCACCACCTGCACGCGCCAGTCGACCTCAGAATCCACGGACGCGGTGAGGGATGCGGGGAGCGTCTTCTGGAGCGTCTCAGCCAGTTTCAACGGCATTCCCGGATCCGCGATCAGGCCGACGACCATGGTGTTTTGTGTAGCTTCCATTCAAAGACCGTACTCGTCGGACTTCCGTGTCAGCCGAGTGCGTGCCGTCTCACAGGCCGAAACGGTTAGGATCGTGCAGTTCCCGCAGATAGAGAAGAGACCACCGTGCTCGAACGCAACACCCTGACCCCCGCCGAAATCGCGGTCGAACCGTATGTGCTGTTGACGACGTTTCGGAAGAGCGGCGACGCCGTGTCCACGCCGGTGTGGATCGTCGATGGTGGCGATGGTCACCTGCTCGTCACGACGGATGGTGCGTCAGGCAAGGTCAAGCGGATCCGCAACGGCTCCAGGGTCGAGCTCACCCCGTGCGACATGCGTGGGCGCGTCGCCGATGATGCAGCGGTGACGCCGGCGACGGCAGAGATCCTCACCGACCCGGCGACTCGCGCGGTCATCGAGACCGCGCTGAACGCGAAGTACGGCCTGCGCTACAAGGCGATTCGTGCAGCAGGAAAGCTGCGCGGCGCAGAGAAGACGAGCGTTGTCGTCCGCATCACGGTGCCGCCGGCAGTCTGAAACGTCAGCCCGTGGGCTGAGCGGGGACTGCTGCAGAATGTGAGGCAGCCGCTGCGGCCTCTGCATCGGCGACCCGAGCGGCCATGTTTGCCTGTGCAGCCGTTGCCGCTTTCGCAGCGCGACGATCCTTGGTGCGCTTGAGCGCAGCCTTGGCCGCCTTGTTCATGGTCGTGCTCACCTTCTTGGGACCCGTGAACTCGGTGCCAAGCAAAGCCAACCCGCCCAGGGCGATCAGGGATCCAGGGCCGGGCAGCGGAATCAGTGCGACTCCCAGCAGAACCGTCCCTGTGCCGGCAACGCCCACCGTTGTGCGGTAGACCCTGTTCGCCGTTGGGTGACGCCCGATGCTGCCACGTACGCTGCTGAACGCCCGCGCCGCCGGATGAGCGCGGGTGGATTCTGACGTGGCACCAGCGTCAGAACCTGAACTGGCTTCTGTGCCGCTCTCCATCTGGATGATCAAACGCTCGTCTGGCTGCATGCGGTCATGGTAGCCACCATGACTGGGCGGCGCCTGACTATCTGACGCCTCGTCATGCCAGACTGTCGACACGACCGCCGGACTGTCGACAGTCGCAACGCGCGCGATGGGAGAGCCATGCAGGAAACCGTGATCACTGTGCAGGGACGATTCTCGACCTGGCACCAGCCGGAACGCGCCACCGTGCAGTTGCGCGTCGGACTCGACGGTGCAGACCGCCAATCTGTGTTCGACGGAACAACACGCGCAGCTGACATCGTGCGCTCAAGCATCACTGCGCTGCACAACGCCCAGAACGGACCCGTCACCTGGTGGTCATCTGACACCCTCGCGGTGTGGAGCACCAAACCGTGGAACAACGAGGGCAAGCAACTCGCCCCCGTCATCCACGCGGCGATCAACTTCAGCGTGCGTTTCAGCGACTTCTCCGCCCTCACCCGGTGGATCGAGGCGATGGCCGCGAGTGACTCTGTGACGGTGGGGCACATTGAGTGGTCACTGACCCAGGCCCGCATGACCACCGTCACAGCCGAAGTGCGCTCCCGAGCGGTGAAAGACGCCGTCGACAAGGCCAGTGTGTACGCGCAGAGCATCGGGCTCGGCCAGGTCAAGGCCATCGCGCTCGCCGATCCTGGCATGCTCGGCGACCAGGGGTCTGGGGCGGCACCGTACATTCAGGACGCCATGATGATGCGAGCGGTGGGCGGCGCAGGCGATACCGAGCTGGTGCTGAAACCAGAGGATATCGAGGTCAGCGTCGTGGTCGACGCACGCTTCATCGCAACCTGAGGGGGAAACCGTGGTCAGTCGGTGATGAGGCGCTTGCCGAACGAGAGCACGGCATCCGCTCTGTAGCCCAACGCCTCATAGAAAGCGGATGCCTGCGCATTGTCCGCCCGCACCTGCAGGTTGAGCTTGGGGCAGCCGTTCGCCTCCAGGAGCCGCTCGACCTCTGCCATGAGCGCGCGGCCGTGGCCCTTTCCCTGCTCTGACGGGGAGACCGCGAGGTAGTTCACCCAGCCGCGGTGCCCGTCGTATCCCGCCATCACGCTGGCGATCACTTGTTCGCCGCCTGCGTAGTCTTCATCGTCGGTGTGGTCTTCATCGTTGTTCACGCCAACGAGGAACAGCTCTGGCTGCACGGTCAGCTTGCGCGCAATGTCTGCTCGCGGGTCATTCCACGGGCGGGTGAGCCCGCTGGCCTCCCACAACTCGATGACGGCGTCGGTGTCGGCGGGGTGGAAGGTGCGAATCAGCATCCGCATATCTTTGCAGTTGTGCCGGGGTGCGGAGAACGCGACGAGGGAGCGGCCCGCTACAGGTTGAAGGTGGCCAGAACAGCAAGGTGATCGCTCGAGCCAGACTCGACCGTACGCAGCGACGTGGCTTCTAGGCCGCGCTGGAAGATGTGGTCGATCCGGCCGAGCGGGAACGACGCCGGCCAGGAGAAGCCGAGCGATGCATTCGACTGGTTCGGCTCGTCCAGTACGGCCCTGAGCGGCGCGAGAGCCCGATCTGAGGAGGTGGCATTGAAGTCGCCGAGCACAACCAGGCGATCGTTCTCGTCATTCGGCACCATGGCGGCGAGCTCCCGCAGCATGGTGTCTCGATCGGTGTGCTCGCCAGGCCTGAATGATGCAGCGTGGATGACGTAGACACTCACGAGTCCCTGCGGAGTGTCGATGTCGGCGGCAAGCGCGCGCTTCCAACCAAGCCCCAAGGTGAGAGGCTGCTCGTTGACGATGGGGAAGGTGCTCCACAGGCCAACTGTGCCAACGGTATAGCTGTATGGATGGCTGTCCGCGAGCGCAGCGGCAGCCGCATCCCGCGCGTCGGCGTCGAGCTCTTCAAGGGCGATGATGTCGGCACCCTGTTCGACCAACGTCGTGGCCGACGTGGCCGCAGTGCCTGATCCAGCCTGAACGTTCTGGCTCGCGACAGTCAGGGTGTTCTCGGACGCTGCAGCGGGCGCCAGCCAACCGAGCGGAACCAGGCTGGGCACGAACGCCACGGCCCACACCATCAGCGGCACGGCAACGACCATCCACGCACGACGCCTGCGGCTCAGCAGCGCGGCGAAGAACAGCACAGGCACGAGCAACCCAAGCCACGGCAATACGGTGGCGAATCCGGTGCCGATTGAGCCGGGAATGAACGCGCCGAAAGCTATGGTGATGGCAAGCACAACGGCAGCGACAGCGACGCTCCTGGCCAACCATCGCCTGCTCGCGCGCCGGGGCGACGGAGCCTTTTCGCTTCCGGGTGCTGCTCTGTACATGCTTTCATCTTGCTGGCCTGGCCTGTGCAAGTCCCGAAGGCATGGCATGCACTTTCAATGACACACTTGACGCGACCGAGGAGGACCAGTGGCACTGATCGACAACGCCATCTACGTGGATGGCCGACGAGTGGACACTCCGGCGACGCTTGACGACAGCTTCGACAGCATGAAGGCGCACAAAGGCGTCGCGTGGATCGGCCTGTACCGCCCGACCGAAGCCGAAGTGCGCTCAGTGGCCACTGAGTTCGGGCTGCACTACCTCGCCGTCGATGACGCGTTGCGCGGTCATCAGCGGGCGAAGCTGGAGAAATATGACGACATCCTGTTTCTCGTGCTCCGCCCTGCCCGGTACATCGACGTGGACGAGCGCGTCGAGTTCGGGGAACTCCACATCTTCGTCGGGCCCGATTTCGTCGTGACCATCCGACACGCAGAATCGCCGGACCTTGCAACGGTCAGGAAGCGGCTGGAAGCAGAACCAGAGCTGCTCGCGCTCGGCCCTGAGGCCGTGTTGTACGCGATTCTGGACCAGGTCGTTGATGAATACGGCCCCGTTGTGGCCGGTCTCGAGAACGACATCGACGAGATCGAAGACCAGCTCTTCGACGGCAACCCAGAGGTGTCGCGGCGTATTTATGCGCTCTCCCGCGAAGTCATCGAGTTTCAGCGGGCGACGAAACCCCTGGCCCCGATCCTGGAATCGCTGGTGAAGGGGTTCGAGAAGTACAACGTCGCCGTTGACCTGCGGCGCCTTCTCCTCGATGTTCTCGACCACACCATTCGAGTGACGGAACAGGGCGACGGCCAGCGCCAGGTGCTGCAGAACGCACTCACCGCGAACAGCACGGTGGTCGCCCAGCGACAGAACGACGAGATGCGCAGGTTGACGGAGACGAGCCTTGCCCAGAGTGAAGAGGTCAAGAAGATCTCCAGCTGGGCGGCCATCCTCTTCGCGCCGACCCTGGTCGGAACGATCTACGGCATGAACTTCAGAAACATGCCAGAACTCGACTGGGAGTACGGCTATCCGTTCGCCATCGCCCTCATGCTCGCCATGGGTTTCGCGCTTTACCGGGTTTTCAAGAAAAGAAACTGGCTTTAGGCCTCCGAAGCCGCGAAACTCGGGGCAGCCTAAGCCAAAAAGGCGTGTCTCCGACTTAGGGTTGCGGTGTGTGGCGCCTCGATAAAAAACTAAGTGACGACGACGTGCAGTCGGAGTACGCGGACGCGTCAGCGCCCGGCGCACAGAACATGACGTCTCCGCACGCCGTCAGTCTGGGAGATCCGACGCTGGTCGCCGGAAACATTGCCGAGCCTTCGTGGCAACGCTGGCGGGACGACCTCGCCAGGGTCGGCGGTGAATCACCGCTGCTGCACTTCAGTGACAATCCACGCACCCGCATCGAACTGAGCGCCAGCCACCCCGGTGGGCTGCCGCAGTTCATCACGGGCAAGTCGACGTTGCTCTCCAACCTGATCCGCGATGAGCTGGCACTGCGCAACGCCCGCCTCGCCGCAGGTGAGATCACGCAAAAGGGCATCGAGCTGCGATCCATGCGCGGCATCGAGTCCGTGCACCTGGCCATCGGCCTGGCAGAGTGGCGCCACGGCGACGAAGAGTTCACCGCTCCAGTGCTGCTGCGGCCCGTCGCCATCCGTCGCTATGGTCGTGACTTCGAGTTGAAGCTCAAGGGCCAGCCGTTCCTGAACCCTGAGCTGGCGCACGCCCTGCACGACCAGTTCAAGATCACCCTGGATGCCGACGCATTCGTCGCGCTCGCCATCACCAATGGCGCGTTCAAGCCTCAGCCCGTCATCGACCGCCTCCGCGGGCTCACCTCGCACCTGCCGTGGTTCAACGTGGTGCCGCGCCTCGTCGTGTCGTCCTTTGCGGATGTCGGACGCGTGCTTGCCGAAGACGCCAGCAACTTCGACCACCCCCTTCTCGACGCCATCGCAGGGAACCCGGCAGCGAAGCGCGCGATCGAAGCCGCATACAACCCTGTGGTGCCGATCGGCCAGGACGCCAGGCCCCCAGCCACCGACACCCTCCTCCTCGACGCCGACGCAGAGCAGGAGAACGTTGTCGCGCAGATCGCCGCAGGCAACTCGCTCGTCGTGAAGACGCTGCCGGGCACCGGTGGCACCCAGACCGTCGTCAACGCGATCGGTTCGCTCATGTCGCAGCACAAGCGCGTGCTCGTGGTGAGCGCCCGCCGCTCCAGCCTCGACGGCATCGCCCACCGGCTGACCCAGATCGGACTCCCCGGCGTTGCGGTCACCCCGCGAACGCTTCGCCGCGACCTCATCCAGTCGATCACCCGCAACGAGAAGGCCACCCAGCCCAAGGTCAGCGACGTCGACGACGCTCTCGTTCGCTTGCGCAAGGTGCTGCTCGACTACCGCTACGCGCTCACCCGCCGCGACCCTGCTCTCGGTGTGTCGGTGCTCGACGCGCTCGGCGAACTCACGCGCCTCGCGCAACTGCCGAACCCGCCAGCAACCACGGCCAGGCTCGACCGCGCCGCCCTTGAACGCCTCGCGAACGACCGCACCGGAGCAGCCCAGACGCTGATCAAGGCTGCGGCCCTCGGCGAGTTCCGCTACGGACCCGCCGACTCTCCTTGGTACGGAGCGTCATTCACGTCGACGGCTGAAGCGGCATCCGCTCACCAGCTTGCCAAGCGGGTCAACCAGATCGAGCTGCCCCGTTTGCTGGAGCGCGCATTCGGGCTGGTCGGCCAGACCAAGCTGCGCCCGTTCGAAACCATCACAGAACTCGGCATCTACCTGAGGCTGCTGCTCGACATCCGTGAGACCCTCGACCGGTTCCAGCCGGCCGTGTACGACCGGTCGCTCGCCGAGCTGATCGCGGCAACATCGTCGCGCAGGGAATCGTCGGAGATGACGGCGACCAGCCGCCGCCGCCTGCGGAAGCTCGCCGATGAGTACCTGCGCCCTGGTGTGCACGTCAGCGACATGAACGAGAGCCTGCGACGCATCCAGCAGCAGCGCACCCTGTGGCAGCGCTACGTGGTCGCCGGCGCTATTCCAGAGGTGCCTGTCGGCATCGCGGATGTGCACGTCGCCTACCAGCGCGTTGCCGCCGACCTCGGAACGCTCGACGTGCCGCTCGGCACCGCCGGCACGACGCGACAGCTCGCGAACCGACCGGTCAAGGAACTCATCCACATGATCTCGGGGCTCGCCGCAGAAAGCGAAGTACTCGCGAACCTGCACGAGCGCACCGCGCTGCTGGCCACGCTGCGTGAGCACAACCTCGACCCACTCATGACCGACCTGTCCGAGCGCCACGTCTCAGAGCAGGATGTCTCCGCCGAGCTCGAACTCGCCTGGTGGCAGTCGGTGCTCGAGACCATGCTCAGTTCTGACAAGGCACTCCTCAACGCCAACACCCAGGTGCTCGATCGCCTGGAAGCCGACTTCAAACTGGTCGACGAGGCACACGCCTCCTCTGCCGGTTCACTGCTGGCCTGGTTGCTCGCCGAAACCTGGAAGATCGGCATCGTCGACTGGCCAGAGGAAGCAGAGCAGCTGCGCAGGCTCCTTCGCTCCGACCGCTTGAGCCCGACCAAACTGCACGAGGTCGCACCGCACCTCGGCCGGGTGCTTGCGCCCGTCTGGCTGGTCTCGCCGTACGAGGTCGCGACGCTGACCGACAAGATCGTCTTCGACACCGTGCTGCTCGTCGACGCTGGAGCGACAACCCTCGCCGAGAACGTTGGCGCAATCCGTCGTGCCAAGCAGGTCGTTGCGCTCGGGGATCCTGTCACGCAGACCCCGTCGGTATTCCAGACCAGCATCAGCGAGAATGCGGATGACACCCAGACGGCTGAGTCCAGCGTCGATGCGCTGCACGCCGACTCTGCGCTCGCCAGGCTCGGCGAACTGCTGCCGACGCTCACCCTCACCCGCAGCTACCGCGCTGGCGGCGAAGACCTGACTGAGATCGTGAACCACCGCTTCTACGGCGGCCGCATCGACTCACTGCCATGGGCCGGAAGCTTCCTCGGGCACGGCAGCCTCACCCTCAATTACGTCGAGGGTGGGCACGGCATGCCGGATGCCGACACCGGCGCGGTCGAGAGCGTCGACGCCGAGGTCGCGAAGGTTGTCGACCTCGTCATCGACCACGCGGTCAAGCGTCCTCGCGAGTCCCTCATGGTCATTACCGCGAGCACCAGGCACGCCGTTCGCGTGAACCAGGCCGTGCTCGCCGCCTTCGCCAAGCGCACGGATCTCTCCGACTTCATACTGAAGGACAGGGCAGAACCCTTCACCGTGCTCACGCTTGAGCAGGCCGTTGCCCAGAGCCGCGACCGCGTCATCTTCTCCATCGGTTACGGCCGCACCCCGCACGGACGCCTGCTGTCGAACTTCGGCTCCCTCGGCGAGCCGGGCGGTGACCGCCTGCTGGCCATCGGCATGACTCGGGCACGCCGCGCGATGGATATCGTGTCGTGCTTCCGCCCTGCCGACATCGACGACGACCGCCAGCGCCACGGCATCCTCGCGCTCTCGCAGCTGCTCACGCAGACGGAAGCGCGCGGCACCGAGGTGTCTGTTCCCGACGCCAGCGAAGCCATGCTCGTCGACCTGGCCACCCGCCTGCAGCGCATGGGTCTCACGGTCTCGCTCGGTCACCGCGGCAAGCTTGCACTCGCTGCCTCATACGCCGGTCGCGCCGTTGTCGTTGAAACGGATGTCGTCGTCGGTCGCGCAAGCCTCCGCGAGTCGCTGCGGCTGCGCCCGGAGGTGCTGCGCCGTCTCGGCTGGCACTACCTGCGCGTGCATAGCTTCGAACTCTTCAGCAACCCGGATGCCGTCGCCGCTCGTGTGGCAGCGCTGGCCGGCGTCAAGCCTGCAGCCACTGCGTTTGAAAGCCCCTGAGTTTGAAAGCCCGCGTTTGAAAGCCCTTGAGTTCGAAACGCAGGTCAAGGGCGCGTAGCCTTGTTCCATGAGTGAGAGTGCAACACCGCGCCAGGAAGTCGTCCGGCAGCCAGGACGTTCACGGCGCGCGAAACTCACCCCTGCACCGGGTACAGACCCGAGTCCTGACGTTCCGGTTCCTCGGGAAGAGGGCGGTGTCGCATCCGTCGGTTCTGTCGGCGGTGCGTCACGCGGGGAGAACGACGACCGACTGCGTCAGGATCGTCCACCGCACTGGTAGCTCGCGAGGTTTCGAGGCGGCCGTGACCGGCCTTCCTCAACCAGCGGGGTCATGCGGATGCCGCGCCAGCTCCAGGATGGCTGTCACCTCGTCATCCTCCGTCTGCCGAAAGTCGTAGTAGTACTCGCCGACGGCGAAGAACGACGCAGGAGTATGCAGGCTGACGAGGTCGTCAGCAGAGGGAATCCGGTCAAGTGCGCTCTGGGGGCAGACGGGTACCGCCAGGACGACGCGCTCGGCCCCGAGTTCATGCATGACGCGGCATGCTGCCTCGGCCGTCGATCCTGTTGCCACGCCATCGTCCACCACGATCACCGTTCGGCCGGACGGATTGACGCGGTCTTGCATGCGCCACCGCTTGACGCGGGCATCGAGTTCTGCGCGTTCGCGTGACTCGACGCCCTGCAGCTGGTGATGGGTGATCCAGCCCGTGCCGAATCCGGAGTTCATGACGCGAACGCCGCCCTCGCCGATTGCGCCGACGGCGACTTCAGGTTGCGGGGGATACCCCAGCTTCCGCACGATCACGAGGTCGAGCGGTGCATCCAGGAACCGAGCGACCTCGTAGGCGACAGGGACCCCGCCGCGGGGAATGGCCATCACGACGGGGTCTGCGTCGCGCAGGTATTCGAGCAACGGGGCCAACCGTTGCCCGGCATCCGTTCTATTCGAAAAAGCCCTCATGAGGCTGACGCATTTCTACAGGGTGATTTTGGTCTCGCTGGTGTTGCTGGCCTTGAGCAGGTCGCGGATCTCGGTGAGGAGGTCGAGTTCGGTGGTCGGTGCGGCTGCCGCGGCTTCGGCATGGAGGCCAGCCTTGCGGCGGCGCTCCTGTGCTTCCTTCAGCTTGTTGAGCGGCATCACGAAGACGAAGTACACGACTGCCGCAACGAGAAGGAAGTTGATGATGGCCGACAGAACGAGTCCGAACGAGATCTCGGCCTTGCCTAGCGGCACGACCATGGAGTTCGCGAGGCTGTCAGCGTCGAAGAACGATGCGATCAGCGGGTTGAAGAATCCCGTCACAATGGCGTTCACAACCGCGGTGAATGCAGCGCCAATGACGACTGCGACAGCAAGCTCAATCACATTGCCACGCATGATGAAGTCTTTGAAACCCTGAATCACGGAAGTGTCTCCTTTGGTCGCCGGCGAGCTCATGACAGCGGGTGCTGGCATTCGCAGTGGTGAATCCAGCCTATGACGAACCGACTCTGCTCCGCACCCGGCGATGCGGCAGATGACCTCAGGATGCGGCTGCTGCCCGTGAGCTGGAGCCCGAAGAGCTGGAGCTGTTTGAGCTGGACGTGGAGCTAGAGCTGGACGTGGAGCTGGAGCTGGAGCTACCGGCGCTGACCGTCGGCTTGCTCTCCTTGGCTGGAGTCGCGGCGGGGGCGCTACTGCCCTTGGCTGCGACGGGCGCTGAACTCGACGACTTGGTGTCACGCGAGTCGTTGCGGTAAAAACCAGAGCCATTGAAGGTCACGCCGATGGACGAGAACACCTTGCGCAGCTTGCCGGCGCAGGTGGGGCACTGGGTGAGCGAGTCGTCAGTGAATGCCTGGTGGATGTCGAACGCGGTGTCGCACTCGGTGCAACGGTATGAATAGGTGGGCACTGAATCTCCGGCCGTGGGTAATGACGTGCGTATGCACGTCGAAGAATTAGAACGAGATGATTCTCGTAGGGGTGATCGCCCCGTTGACGGGCTGATCGTGAACTTCTCGAGGAACCTCATCGAGGACTTCGTTGTCGTACACGACCGCATAGACCGGGGGGCAGCGTTCCATGGAGCCCAGGGTCTTGTCGTAGTAGCCGCGGCCCCAGCCCATGCGCATACCTGCGGCATCGACGGCCGCGGCCGGCACGATGATGAGGTCGACGTCGTTGATCGCGATCGGTCCGAGCAGTTCACCGACGGCTTCCGGCGTGCCGGCGATACCCTCGATTTCTTCCTGCTCTTCGCCAACTGTCCAGTCGAGCAGACCATCGTCGCGAGTGATTGGGAAGAGGATTCTGATGCCTTCTGCCTCTGCCCAGTTCAGGAACGGGCGCGTGTTCGGTTCATTGCGAGCCGACAGGTAGCACGAGATCGAACGGGCTGACAGGTCAATAACAAGACTTTGTAAATTCTCGGTAAACCCTGCGGTAGCGGCATCTTTCTGAACCGAGGTGAGGTTCTGGCGGCGCTCCCGTAATTCCGCGCGAAGCGCCCTTTTTCGGTGACCGATGTCAGAGACCATGTGTTTCATTCTAGATGTGGAATCCGAATGGAAGCCGATAGCCTGTGCTGCATGGTAAATCGGATTACAAAAGCAGTCATTCCCGCCGCGGGACTAGGAACACGATTCCTGCCCGCCACAAAGGCCATGCCGAAAGAAATGTTGCCCGTTGTTGACAAGCCCGCGATTCAGTACGTGGTCGAAGAAGCAGTTGCCGCAGGCCTGCACGATGTGTTGATGATCACGGGGCGTAACAAGAACTCCCTGGAGAATCACTTCGACCGTCTGCCGGAGCTTGAAGCGTTGCTCGAAGCGAAGGGTGATTCAAGCCGCCTCGCAAAGGTGAACGCGTCAACCGACCTGGCTGACATGCACTACGTGCGACAGGGCGATCCCCGTGGTCTTGGACACGCGATCCTGCGCGCCAAGATGCACGTCGGCGATGAGCCGTTCGCGGTACTGCTTGGTGACGACATCATTGATCCGCGTGATCCCCTCCTCGGGCGCATGCTCGATGAGCAGGAGAAGCGAAGCGCAACCATCATCGCGCTGATGGAGGTTGACCCCTCCCAGATCTCGCTTTACGGTGCAGCTGCCGTTGAGGCCACTGACGACCCCGACGTCGTTCGCGTGACCGGCCTGGTTGAGAAGCCCGCGGTTGAAGACGCTCCGTCGAACCTCGCGATCATCGGTCGGTACGTGCTGCGTCCGGAGGTCTTTGAGATCCTCGAGAACACCGCGCCTGGCAAGGGAAACGAAATCCAGCTGACGGACGCCCTCCAGGCGATGGCCGTCAGCCCCGAGCAGACCGGTGGCGTGTACGGCGTGATCTTCCGCGGCCGTCGCTACGACACCGGAGACCGTCTCGACTACATCAAGGCCATCGTGCAGCTTGCGGTTGACCGTGCGGACCTCGGTCCAGACCTGCGCCCGTGGCTGCGCGAGTTCGCAGCCGGGCTCGAGGATGGCCCCGTGGAATCAAGCCTGCTCGACTAAGGATGCTCGGCTAGATTTGTCGATATCGGCACATCGGCCACCACCGGGCGACCGCGCACACACAAAACGGGCGGTCGCCCACATCAGAACCGGGCAGATGTCCCCACCAAGGGACGGATGCCCCCAACAAGACGGGTAAAGCGTGCCATTCGCGATTCCTACGCTGCACGAGGGGGATATCACCCTGCGTGCCGTGAAGATTAAGGACGCGAAACTCCTTGAGCAAGAACTCATGGAGAACCGGGGCTGGTTGCGAAAGTGGGAAGCAACCAGCCCCTACGCCCCAATGTCGTTCGACACACGTGCCAGTATCCGTGGCCTGCTGTCGCACTCGCGCGCTGGCAACGGCCTGCCGTTCATCATTGAGTCGAGGGGCGAACTCGCCGGCCAGCTCAACGTGTCATCAATCACCTGGGGATCGCTGTCATCGGCGACCATCGGCTACTGGGTGAGTGAACGCTTCGCCGGGAAGGGCATCACCCCCACCGTCGTCGCGCTGGCCACCGACTACTGCTTCTTCCAGTTGGGCCTGCATCGGATGGAGATCTGCATCCGGCCAGAGAACGCCCCGTCGCTTCGCATCGTCGAGAAGCTCGGTTTCCGCTACGAGGGCCTCCGCCGTCGCTACATCCACATCAATGGCGAATGGCGCGACCACTTCTGCTTCGCCCTCGTGGCCGAAGAGGTGAAATCTGGCGTGCTCTCGCGCTGGCACGACGGAACTGTGCCGCCGGACGCGGCCGCCATCACCCCTGCCGACCTGGCCGCTGCAGCGCATCCGTTGTACGTGCCGAAGAAATAAGTCCTGACAGTCTGCACATTTCCTCCAGACACACCCTCGGGAATGTGGCGCATAGTACCCGGCGACTCATACCGTAGGGAGCATGAGCGGTGAGGCACTGGGTGGGGGAGTCATGGTGGCGATTGCTGCTGTGCTCTGGGTTGCGTACCTCATGCCGACGTGGGCGAGGCGTCGGCAGTATTTGGCCACCGAACGCAACGCCGTGCGATTGCAGCAGACCATGCGCATTTTGGCTGAAACAGCCGAGGTCCCAGCGCAGGTGCGTGTGGAAGCATCGGCTCGAACCGTGTCAGCGCAACAGAAACTTCTTGCCCAGGCTGAAAGTGATGCCAGGGCAGACGCCAAATACGCAGCGGATGCCGCACGAGCGGCTAGGCGCGCGGCGGTACTCGCTGCGACTGCGTCGCTCCAGCCAGCCGTCTCTGCCTCTCCCTCAACGTTGCACCGCCTCCGACGCGCGCGGTCGCTGACCTCCCTCGTGCTGCTGGCCGGGGTGCTGACGGTCGCAGCCGGCATCGGACCTGCCATCGCCGGAACGTGGGTGCTGCTGATCGCTGGTGGCGTCACGGCAGGCGCGTCGCTGGGTCTCTTGTCGCGGCTCGCCAAGGCTGGACGCTCTATTCGCGCCGCGAACACGGTGGCCACCGCTGCCCCCGTCCAGCGCAGGCGCGGAATGCAGATGCCGGACTTCGAACCTGTGCACCTCGAGCCAGAGGTCGAAGCTGCGCCCGCAACGTGGACCCCGCGGTCGCTCCCTCGCCCCCTGTACCTCTCTCGTGGGTCGATCGCGCAGACGGCGATGGCATCCGTCGATGCTGCCGCGCAGTTGAAGGCGGCGGCCGCAGAGGCCGAGATCGCCCTGCGGGCCGCGCAGATCGTTGCCGCGAAGACCTCGCAGGAAGCTACGCCGATCACGCGCCCCGTTGCGCGCCCGGCGGCATCCGCTATGGCGTCGCAGGTTCGAGAGCCAGAGACAGCGTCGAACAGTCGCTTTGCGTCGATGGGCATCATCGGCGAGACAACTCCAGGCATGACCGACCTCGACGCGGTACTCCGCCGTCGCCGTGCCGGATAGCCCGGACAAAGATCGCACACCCGCCGGGTCTGAGACAGGCGGGGACCCAGCGTGCTGGCTGGCGAACGTCTGTCCAGACTGTGGTTTCTACGTTGACGATGTCTCGTTGGGCGTCTGTCAGCGGTGTGGTGGGGCATTGCCGGTCGAGAGCTAACGCCGAGTTGACGCCGCGCTGACACCGCGCTGACACCGCGCTCCCGCATTCTGCTGTTTTCGCAAGGCGCGGGCGACTGATTGGCGCAGAACAGTCGTCTGGCCGTGATAATCTTCAAGTGCAGTTTGGGGCTATGGCGCAGTTGGTAGCGCGTCTCGTTCGCAATGAGAAGGTCAGGGGTTCGAATCCCCTTAGCTCCACCAAAACAGTAAGGACCGGCCCGAAGGGTCGGTCCTTACTGTTTTTAATGACCTCAGCGATTCGAGGAGGAGTGAGGGCGGAGCCCGAACGACGGGGTCCCCTTAGCTCCACCAACGCGCTCACAGCTCCACCACCGCGCTCACTTCTCCAGCGACGTGGGCAGGTAGCGACCGGTGATGCTGGACGGGTCCGCCGCGATCTGTGCGACAGTGCCCGTGCCGACGATGCGGCCGCCGGCGGTGCCGCCGCCTGGGCCGAGGTCGATGAGGTAGTCGGCGTTGGCGATTACGTCGAGGTCATGCTCGATGACGATGACCGTTGCTCCGTTGTCGAGCAGACGTTGCAGCACGTGCAACAGGACTTGCACGTCGAGGGGGTGGAGTCCGATGGAGGGTTCGTCGAAGACGAACAGCGTTTCGTGCTGATCCCTGTCGAGGTCGGTGGAGAGCTTCAACCGTTGCGCCTCACCACCGGAGAGCGCTGGGGTGGCCTCGGCAAGGGTGAGGTAGGACAGGCCAAGGTCGGACAGCAATTGCAACCGCGCGTGGACCTTCTTCAGGTCTATGACGTGGCTGAGCGCTTGTTCGATGGTCATCGCGAGAAGCTCGGGGAGTGAGAGGCCCCGATCGTCGGCGTCGTGGTCAGCGGCGGCGTGGCGTGGGTGGCGGCGCACCTGGTCGGCGGCGGGGGAGTAGCGAGTTCCCTCGCATTCGGGGCAGACGATGTCGACGTCTGGGAGGAATTGCACGTCAAGGGAGATCTGTCCGGTGCCGTCGCATTGTGGGCATCGGAGGCTGCCGGTGTTGTAGGAGAAGTCTGCGGCTCTGAGGCCGAGGCGTTTCGCGTCTGGGGTGGCGGCGTACACGCGTCGCAGGTCGTCAAGGACGCCGCTGTAGGTCGCGACGGTGGAGCGTACGTTGATCCCGATGGGGGACGCGTCCACGACGCTGACCCGTTGCAACCCGCCCGTATCCAGCTGTGTGACGTGGGCGGGGAGCCGTTCGCCTTTCGCGCGGGCCTGGAGGGCGGGCACGAGGCTCTCAAGCACCAGTGTTGTTTTTCCGGATCCGGAGACTCCCGTGACGGCGATCAGTCGGCCCTTGGGGATGTCCAGATCGAGAGCGTGGACGGTGTGCAGGGGCGAGGTGGACAGGTGGATGCGACCGTCGGTGAACATGTCCGCCGCGGATGCTGGGTGACGAACGATGGTGTTCTGGCTGCGGTCGATGAACCCGGCGATCTTCGAGTCGGGGTTGTGCATGAGGTCGGGCAGCGTGCTGGAGGCGATGATCTGGCCGCCTTCGGTTCCGGAGCCAGGGCCGATCTCGATCAGCCAGTCCGATTCCCTCAAGACCTGGACGTCGTGGTCGACGATGACGACGGAGTTCCCGTCGATCAGCAGGTTGCGCACCACTCCCAGCAGGCCGTCGATATTGGAGGGGTGCAGTCCGATGGAGGGTTCGTCGAGGACGTAGAGGACGCCGGTGGTGCGGTTGCGCACCGCACGGGAGAGCTGCACCCGCTGCCGCTCCCCGGTCGAGAGGGTGGAGGATGCCCGGTCAAGGGCGAGGTAGCCGAGCCCGAGTTTCACGAGCATCTGGGCGGTCTCGACCATGTGCGCCACGATATTCTCGGCCATCGTCACCATCGCGGCTGGCATTGTGGCCGGGATGGTCTGCACCCAGGCGGTGATCTCCTCAAGGGTCTTGCCGGTGGCTTCGGCCAGGTCGATGCCTTCCACCTGGGTTGAGCGGGCACGGGCGGAGAGGCGGCTGCCGTGGCAGACGGGGCAGGTCTGGATGCTGAGGAAGCGTTCGATCCGGTTCAGGCCTTTCTCGGTGTCGGCTTTCTTGAGGGCCTCCTCGACGGCCTGAGTGGCGTTTCGGTAGGTCATTTTGAGCTCGAACAATTTGCCATTCTTCGCCGGGTAGAGGATCTGATGCTGTTCGGAGGGGCCGTGGAAGACGATGTCGCGTTCGTGGTCGGTCAGCTCGGCGAAAGGCACGTCGGTGCGCACCCCCATGGCGGCTGCGACCTGCGGGTTCGCGGCGAGTCCGAACATCCCCCACGGCGCGACGGCGCCCTGGTCGATGCTGATCGTCTCGTCAGGGACGAGCGAGTCGGGGTTGACCTCCCTGACAACCCCGGTCCCCTGACAGCGGGGGCAGGCACCCTCGCTGTTGAACGCGAACGATTCCGCGCTTGGCGGTCCGAACACCGCCCCACACACCGGGCACGTCAGCGGGAGATCCAGTGCGACGTCCATCGTCGGTTCCATCCGGTGCCCGTTCGGGCATTCGTGGTGTCCAAGCCTGGAATAGATGAGCCGCAGACTGTTCAGCAGCTCGGTCGAGGTGCCGAACGTGGATCGCACCCCTGAGATCCCTGGCCGCTGCCTGAGCGCGAGTGCGGCAGGCACATGCTCCACGGAATCGACTGCGGCACGGCTCGCCTGAGTGAGGCGACGCCTCGTATACGTGGAGAGAGCCTCCATGTACCGGCGTGACCCTTCCGCGTACAACACGCCGAGCGCGAGGGAGGATTTCCCCGACCCTGACACCCCTGCGATCGCCACGAGCTCGTTCAGGGGCACGTCAACGTCGATGTTCTTCAGGTTGTGGACTCGCGCCCCGCGCACGGCGATAGCTGAGGGTGTGGCCGGTTGCAGAGGTGTGGAAGGTGCGGACATGAGGGCTCCTCTATTCGCGATTCCTGTGGGTTCTCGAGTAGTAGGTGTTCTCCCCAGAGCGGATGTCATCAGCGGTCAGATCGGCGTTGACGGCACCGGCGATAAGCGAGCCAGCGCCGAGAGACACGGACACATTGGAGCGACGATCGATCACGTTGCCAACGGCCCACACATGCGTGACGCTGGTGCGGCCATCGGCGTCGACTCTCACCCACGAGTCGCCAGCATCACGCTCCAGCGTTCGCGCGCCTAAGTCACGCAGCAACGTGTCGCGGGGGTGGAGCGTGGTCTGGGTGAAGATCGTGTCCACCGGTACGGATCTGTCGGGCAGCTCAATCGCTGTGAGGATGCCAGCGCTCGACCGCACGGCGTGCACCCGACCGTGCTCGATCTGAATACCGCGCCGTTCAAGTGACCGGCGCGCGTCTGGTGAGAGCTCGTCGAGATCATTCGGAAAGTAAACGACCTGGTCGGACCATTGGCGCAGTTGCTGAGCCTGCTCGAGCCCGTGCGGTCCTGCGGCAATGACGCCGATGATGTGGTGGCGATGTTCCCACCCATCGCAGTACGGGCACACCACGACGCCACGACCCCACTGCTCGCGCAGGCCGGCAATGTCGGGCAGCCCGTCACGGAGCCCCGTGGCCACGATCAGTCGCCGTGCTGTGACAACTCCTGACGGACCAGCGACCTCGATACGGCTATCGTCGGCACGAGCCGCCGTGACGCGCCCATCGACGACGACGCCGCCGTATCCTCTGACCTCGCTCCGACCGAGCTCGAGCAGGCGAGCCGGCGGCAGCCCGTCATGACCGAGGACGCCATGCATATGCTGTGCCACGCCGTTTCTCGGGTCGCCTGCGTCAAACACGACCACGCGGCGGCGGGCCCGCGTCAGTGAGAGCGCAGCGCTCAGCCCCGCTGGACCGCCGCCCACCACCGCAACGTCGAACAAGTCGGATGCCATCACGTGCCCTCACGAAGGATGCTGTGCATACTCGGATGCCCCGAATCCGCTCGCGTGCAAGCGGATGGGGTGATGCCCGTGAGGATACCCGCGGTTCGCGCCTCGCGCGCTGGACCCGACGGAGCTTTTTCCCGCTCTCACTTCCGCGCTCTGGCGGTCGCCATCCAATAGGGTTGGCCTACCTCAATGAGGAGGACCCTAGTGACTCAGACACTGCCAACGGCCCCGAGTGCCGTGACCCGCGCCCCGCAGCGGAAACTACTGGTTTCGCTGTTCTCGATCAACGCGATGCTGCTCGCCTGCTACGCGTCATTCATGACGATCTTCGTGCCGAACCAGGTTGCCCTGGTCGACGAAGCCGACAAGGTGGGCAATCTTGCTCTCGTGATGACGGCATCCGCTATTGCTGCGGTGATCATCCACCCGCTGGTCGGTGCGTGGTCAGACCGCACCCGCAGCCGGTTGGGGCGGCGTGCGCCGTGGATCCTGGCCGGGGCCGGTGGTGCGGCGCTCTTCATGATGCTGCTGGTGGCCATGAACACGCTGCTGTGGATCACGGTGGTCTGGGTGCTGCTCATGCTTGCGCTCAACGCGCTGGGCACGGCGGTGCCCGCTGTGGTCGCCGATCATTTTCCGCGGGAACGTCGCGGGGTGGCCTCGGCCGTCATCGCGATGGGAACGATCGCCGGCATGGGGATCGGCGTTGTCGGAGCAGGGATTTTCGTCGAGAACATTGGCGTCGGGTACGCCGCATTTGCCGCCGGAATCTTCCTGGTTGCTGTCGCGTATGTCCTCTTTAATAGGGACACGTCTTCCGTCGGCCTCGTTGTGCCACCGTTCTCCTGGAAAAGCTTCCTCGGAGGCTTCTGGGTGAACCCCCGCAAGCACCCCGATTTCGCCTGGGCATTCGGCGCCCGCTTCCTCATGATCCTCGCCTACCAGGGTGTACAGACCTACCTGCTGTACGTGCTGACCGACTACATCGGGTTGCCGCTCGTGGAGGCGGCCGGCCTTGCAGGCCTCCTCACGGTCACCCAACTCGTGGCTGCCCTGCTCAGCACGTACATTTCGGGTCGCATCTCCGATCGCACTGGCCGCCGCAAGGTGTTCGTCATCGCGTCGTCGCTCATCATGGGCGCGGCACTCGTCATTCCGCTCGTCACGCCCACCGTCGCCGGCATGTTCGCCCTCGCCTTCGTCTTCGGCATCGGCTACGGCGTGTACCTCAGCGTCGACCTCGCGCTGATGACAGAGGTACTCCCAGACGAAACGGATGATGCCGCGAAAGACCTCGGCATCCTGAACGTTGCGACCACACTGCCGCAGGCCCTCACCCCGCTCGTTGCCTGGCTGCTCATCAGCATCAGCGGGGGGTACGCGTCGATCTTCGTGGCCGGCATCGTGTTCGCCATTCTCGGGGCGATCGCCATCCTCCCGATCAAGAGCGTCCGATGACCAGCGGCACCGCTCGGGTGGCGAACGCGTCCGACGAGCGTGAGATCACGGCGCCCGTCACCTTCCTGCTCCCCAACGGTCGGCAGAACCCGGCGGCCGTCGGCTGGACCCGCCATCAGCTGCACGACACCGACTCCCTCGGGCGTGGCCTCTATGGCTGGGGCCGCAACAAGCGCTGGGAGTACTGGGGCATCACCACTCCGACCCACATCATCGCGGTGACCATCGCCGGACTGGACTTCGCCTCCCTGCATCAGCTGTGGGTGCTCGACCGCGAGACGCTGGTTCCGATCGACACCGCTGTCATCGGTCCGTTCAGTCGAAACGTGAGCCTGCCTGGCACCCTCGGCGCCGGGTCTTCTCGTGCCAGGGGAAAGGGGCTGTCCATCGACATCGACGAGGTCGACGGCGGCACGCGTTTGCGCGCAGAGTCCGCCAGGGTGCGGCTCGACGTGGTCGCGACGATCCCCGACGGGCATGAAGCGCCGGCCACGAGTTCGCCGTTCAGCGCGCGGCTCGCCCAATACACCGTGAAGGACGTCGATCGGCCAACGTACGGCTCCCTCTGGGTTGATGGTGAGGAGATCGCCGTGCCGGCCGGCGCATCCTGGGCGGTGCTCGACCATGCCCGTGCACGCTCGCCATACGGCACGCACTGGAACTGGGGAGCGGGCGCCGGCATGACAGCCGGAAAGCGGATCGGGTTGCAGCTGGGTGGTGGCGGCACTCGGCCGCATGGCCCGTCGCAAAATGCATTCACCGTGGACGGCCGGGTGCACAAGGTCGCAGAGCTGTTGATGTGGGAGTTCAATTCCAACGACTGGCTGGCGCCATGGCGCATCACCTCCGCTCGGGTCGAGCTCACCTTCACCCCGTTCTACGACCGCTTCGCGAGCATGAATTTCGTGGTCATCGGGTCGAAGACCCACCAGTGCTTCGGGCACTACTGTGGCTGGCTCATCGACGACGCTGGAAAACGGGTACTCGTCGAGGAGATCGTCGGCTGGGCGGAGGACGTGTACAACCGCTGGTGATGCGGTCGTGGCACGGCATCCGTTCGCATGTTCGCAATTAAGTTGTGCACAATCTAATTGCCTGTTAGCTTTATCGCATGTCAGTTGAGAACCCGCTCGCCCTCGACGATCAGCTGTGTTTTGCGCTGTACTCGGGGGACAAAGTCGTGACGTCGGCGTACCGCGAGGTGCTGGACCCGCTGGGTCTCACCTACCCGCAGTACCTCGTGATGCTCGCGCTCTGGGAGCAGGACGACGTGACCATCTCCTGGCTCGGTTCTCGCCTCGGGCTCGACAGCGGAACGCTGTCGCCGTTGCTCAAGCGACTCGAGGCAGCCGGACGGGTAACGCGCCAGCGCAGTGCGACCGATGAGCGGATGGTCATGGTCACGCTGACGAGTGACGGTCGCGACCTCAGGGCGCGTGCCCTGCGCGTTCCCCTGGAGCTGGGCACCCAGCTCGGGCTGGAGCAGGCCGAAGCTGCAGAGCTTCGGCGCATCCTCAACAAGATCTGCACCATCAACAACGCTCCTTCAGAACGAGCATCAGACACACCAGACACAAAGGAATCCCTATGAACACGCTCTACACCGCAGAAGCCCTCGCTACCGGAGGCGGCCGAAACGGCCACGTCGCAACGACGGACAACCGCATTGACCTCGCGCTTGCCATTCCAGCGGCCATGGGTGGAACCGGCAATGGCGCCAACCCAGAGCAGCTCTTCGCCGCCGGCTACGCGGCCTGCTTCCACAGCGCCCTGCAGATGGCAGCCCGTGAGCACAAGGTCAGCGTTGAGGGCTCCAGTGTCGGCGCCCAGGTGCACATCGGTGCTATCGAAGGTGGCTTCGGTCTGGCCGTGACTCTTGAGGTCGTCCTCCCCGACGTGCCAGCCGACATCGCGCAGTCGCTGGCCAGCCGTGCACATGAGGTGTGCCCGTATTCCAACGCGACCCGCGGAAACATCGTCGTGGACATCGTCGTCTCCGACGACTAAGTACACAGGCCAGTCGCGTAAGTACACAGGCCGATCGCGTAAGTACTCAGGCCGGTCGCACGCCAGCACAACGAGCATGTTATGCCTCAAACGTCACCCATATGGGTGGCACACTATGCGAAAATTAAGTTTCGGATAGAGGGAAGCATGGCGATGATTGATCAGGCCACTCGGGCCGCAGACACGCGCGAGCGTATCCTGGCGGCCGCTGCCGTTGAGTTTGCGGAGCATGGCTATGCCGGTGCCTCGATCGGCACAATCGCCGACAAAGCGGATGTGGGAAAAGGACTGGTTCAGTATCATTTCCGCGCAAAGTCCGACATTGCAGGTGCACTGATCCGGGCGGTCTTCGCACACGAGCCCGTCACCGACGAGTCGGGGGCCACGCCCCTTCGGGGGATTGATGCGATCATCGCCTCCATCCGCGAGGATGCCAGCGCCTATCGCGACGATGTTCGGGTGCGGGCAGCTGTGCGGCTGGTGCGCGAGCACGACCAGATCAACGTCCAGCTGCCAACTCCATACGTCAGCTGGATTGCCCAAATCTCGGCGATGCTTGACGACGCCATCGCCATGGGCGACGTGCGCGCCGACCTCGATTCGAAGCGCGAGGCGTACCATCTGGTTGCATATTTCAACGGGGTGCAGGAAATCTCCGGTCGGCTGACCGAGTGCGCTGACCTGCTGGAACGGATCGACGAGATGTTGCTCCGGTCACTCACCGTCGTTGGCGTAGCGGATGTCCAGCGGCGGTTGAGCGCGAATATCGGCCCTCGCCCTGCGCAGTATTTTCCGCGCCTCGATACCCAGCGCTAAAGGGTAGACGACGAGTTTTACCGTCGGGCACTTTACTGTACGATCGTACTAAGCGGCGGTTCGGCTTCTCGGCGAACGTGAATCGGGGGATTCTCGGTTTGCTGGACGCAGCCACGCCGCTAGACCGGCACAGGAGGGTGTGCCGGTAACCAGGCCGCTGCGCTGGTGGTCGGGGGACTGCCAGCGCGGTCTGGTTCTGCCCACTTCAGGAGCGCGGCGAAAGTTGCACAATGTCAACCATTGTGTAACATTGCACTCCGTGTCAGAAAGTGCAATTTGCGAGCGCGGCATTCTGCCAGCCGAGATCGAGGCCACGGCGCTCGCATCCGCTCTCGACCGGGAACCGAAACGCATTGCTTCGCTGCTCTTCGAGTCGACCAGCGCCACCACTGCCTAACCACCCACAAAACCTAAGGATTCCTAGCGATGGCCTCTCCATCATCTTCGCTCACAGCGGGGCAACCGTTGCTCCTCACGCAGAAGCGCATCTGGATCATCTTCTCCGCGCTCATTGCGGGGATGCTGCTCTCGAGCCTTGACCAGACCATTGTGTCCACGGCTATGCCGACCATCGTCGGCCAGCTGGGTGGCGTCGAGCACCAGGCGTGGATCACCACCGCCTACCTGCTTGCCACCACCATCGTGATGCCAATCTACGGAAAATTCGGTGACGTCCTCGGGCGCCGCCGCCTGTTCCTGTTCGCCATCGCGCTCTTCACGCTCGCGTCGGTTGGCTGTGCATTCGCAACCGACTTCTGGAGCTTCGTCATCTTCCGGGCCATTCAGGGTCTCGGTGGCGGTGGACTGATGATCCTCTCGCAGGCCATCATTGCCGACATCGTTCCTGCCAAGGATCGCGGCAAGTACATGGGCCCGCTGGGCGCAATCTTCGGCCTGTCCGCTGTGGCCGGACCGTTGCTCGGGGGCTTCTTCGTCGACCACCTCACGTGGGAGTGGGCGTTCTACATCAATATCCCGATCGGTATTGCCGCGTTCACCATCGCCTGGTTCGCCCTCACGCTGCCGAACAAGAAGGCCACGCGCAAGATCGACATCCTCGGCGTTGTGCTGCTCTCGGCCGCGACGACGTTCCTCATCTTCTTTACCGACTTCGGTGGCAGCAAGGACCACGGCTGGGGCGCTCTGGAGACCTGGGCGCTCGGCGCTGCCATGGTTGCTGCGATTGCGGCCTTCATCTGGGCAGAGACCCGCGCAGAAGATCCCATCATTCCGCTGTCACTCTTCCGCAACCCGATCTTCGTCAACGCCACGGCCATCGGCCTCACCCTCGGCCTCGGTATGTTCTCGGCGATTGCGTTCGTTCCGACCTTCCTGCAGATGTCGTCTGGCACGTCGGCCGCGGCATCCGGTCTGCTGATGCTGCCGATGATGGCCGGTCTGATGGGAACCTCCATCTGGTCGGGTATCGCCATCAGTAAGAGCGGCAAGTACAAGATGTACCCGATCTTCGGTACGCTCCTGACGGCCGCGGCCATGCTGGCGATGACAACGCTCAGCGCAACGACGCCCATCTGGCTGATCTGCGTCTACCTGTTCTTCTTCGGTGCTGGACTTGGCCTCATTATGCAGGTCATCGTGCTTGTCGTGCAGAACGCTGTGCCGGCTGAGGAGCTCGGAACGGCAACGAGTACGAACAACTACTTCCGTGAGGTGGGAGCCGCTCTCGGCGTTGCCATCTTCGGAGCGATCTTCACCAACTCGCTCTCCGACAAGCTGACCGCCGTCTTCACCGACGCTGGGGCATCCACAACGGATGCCGGCAGCGCGACGGCCACGCTTGACCCGCAAACACTGAGCCAGCTGCCTGATGCTGTTCGCGAAGGCGTGGTGACGGCATACGCCGACTCGCTCGCTCCCGTCTTCTGGTACCTGATCCCGTTCATCGCGCTGTCGTTCGTGCTGGCGCTGTTCCTCAAGGAGATCCCGCTCTCTGACACCGCAGGAATGGTGGCCAGGGGCGAGGCCATCGGTGGCGCTGAGGCTGAAGCGCTCTCCTCTGCGCAGTCCGCTTCGGCGCAGTCCGCTGGCGTACCCGCAACGGACGTGGCAACCGCTGGTGCAGCGGATGCGACATCCGGCACGGCAGTGTCCGACGACTCCGACGCAGAACGGGTCTAGTTCTCGGGTAGCGTCGCCGATGGCCACGCAGGCGGCCTTGCTGCTGCGGGGGAGGCGGAATAGAGTCACAACATGGCTGAGCATGCGGGAAACAAGAAGCCGCCCGTCGTGGTGGGCGTTGCACCGGGCCAACCGGCCAGGGTGGTCGTGCAGGCGGCCCGATTCGCCGCAGAGTTCGACACCACCCTGATTTGTGCGCATGTGAATCCTGGACGCTTCGTGGTCTCGGAGGGTGCGGACGGTTCGGTGTCTTCAATGCCCATCGACCCAGATTTTGCCGACACGCGTGAAGAGGAATTCGACCGCGAACTCGCGGAGACCCTCGATTCGATCCTCATCGACACCCATGTTGATTGGAGTTCGCGGGTGCTGGTGGGGGACATCCCCGTGGCGCTCGGCCATCTCGCTGACACCGTGAACGCGGCCATGATCGTGGTGGGGACCCATGAGCGATCCGTCGGTGGTGGCATTCAGGAGTTCTTCAACAGGTCGATTGGTATTCAACTGGCCCATCGCCAGTTGCGGCCCGTTGTAGTCGTTCCAGCTCGTGCCCCAGGAGCCGAGCAGAAACTGCCGTGGGAGGCAGCGTAATGGCATCCGGAGCCCGGCCCAGTTACCTCCGGTGGGCGTCGATCGGCCTTGTCGCGGCCGGAGGTGCCGTAGGTGCCGCCTGTCGTGAGGCCTTATCGCTGTGGATCCCGTCCGTCAATGGTGTGCCGATAGCCATCGCCATCATCAACGTGATCGGCGCCTTCGTGCTCGGATACCTCTACGAAGGGCTCACCCGTCTCCCGAAGGGGGACAAGACAGTGGGCAGGTTGAAGCTGCTTCTCGGCACCGGATTCTGCGGCGGGTTCACGACGTACAGTTCCCTGGCCACCGATACAGCGGTGCTGAATTCGAACGGCGACTGGGGCTGGGCGCTGCTCTATTCCCTGGGCACCGTGATCGTTGGCGCCCTTGCCACCCTGCTTGGAATTGCCATCGCCTCGAGGGCCAACGAGCACTACAAGGCCACCCACCCGGCTCCGGCCAGTCAGGATGCTGACGCAGCGCAGGGAGCACACCAATGACCCCGCTCATCTTCATCCTGTTGGCGGTCGCCGGTGGCGTTGGCGCCAGTGTGCGCCTCATCGTCGACGGTCTCATCCGCGCCAACCTGAAGACCGCATACCCGTGGGCGACAACGATCATCAACATCACCGGCTCGTTCGTTCTCGGGTTCATCACGGGTCTCACGCTCGTGCGCGTGTTGCCGACCGACCTGAACATCGTGATCGGCACCGGGTTCCTGGGGGGCTACACGACATTCAGCACCGCCAGCTACGAGACGGTACAGCTGGTCAAGCAGCGCCGGTATGGCGCGGCGCTCGGAAGCGGCATCGGAATGCTGATCGGCTGTGTGGCCGCAGCGATGCTTGGCCTCTGGCTCGGCAAGCTGGTCTAGTTCAGGTACGGGCGAGCGGATGCCGCCGGGCAGTCAGCGTGTGCCGCGAGGTGCGCGCTTAGCCTGCGCAGCGAGGGAGCTGTGGGAGCCGTGAGCACCGCTGGCGCGGTCTTCGCTCGTGCGGACGAACCGGGTCATTCCAAAGCGTTCCCCAGACTGGCGCAGCGTGTCGCTGGAGTCGACCGGCATCCGCAATGAAACGTGTGAACGTTCCTCATCCATGATGAACACGGTGACGGTGGCCTTGATTGACGGCCACTGCGCGAGGCGCGTGGCCACCAGGTTGTGAATGGCAGAGACACCGGCTGCCCTGACCACCAGCATGGCGTCATGCTCGCCGGTCATGACGATGAAGTACTCCAGCTCGGCGAGGCCGGACAACCGGCTGCGAAAGTCTGCCCATTGGCTCTGGCGCACCGTGACGAACACCATGGCCGCCACGCTCAGCCCCACCGCTGCAGGGTCGATGTCGGCATGCACGCCACGAATCACCCCTGAGCGAACCAGCGCTTCATAGCGCGTGTACGCATTCGAGCGAGAGATTCCCAGTTCCTCCGCCAGGGTCGCCACTGAGATTCGTCCGTTGTCTCGTAACATCTCGAGCATTCGTATATGAGTCTCATCAAGGTCCATCGTTGGCTCCCCCTTGTCCATCGAATCATCCATTGATCGGCTAATTAGAGATAATATTCGGCTTTGCCCGCAAGCGTCATGATTTTGTCCTTGTGTTGGCGCGCCTGCGTGCACAGTTGATCGCAAATGCCCGTAAGTTCGCGCTAACAATCCATTTCAGAGGCGAGAACGCGTCGTGTCTCCTGCACGCCGCAACGCACACCGGGGGCGCAGGGAAACTGCCATCCCGGTGTGCGCTGCCGCTGCCGGTTCCTAGCCGTTGAACTCCGCGGGGTGCGGTCCGGTACGGCCATCACGCTCGAGGGCGTCGATCGCAACGAGGTCGGCATCCGTCAGCTCGAAATCGAGAATGTTGAGGTTCTCACGGATCCGAGCAGGCGTCACCGACTTCGGGATGATGATGCGTCCCTGCTGCAGGTGCCAGCGCAGGATGACCTGGGCTGGCGTGCGGCCGAGGCGCGCCGCGATCTCCGTGATGCTTTCGTCGCTCAGCAACGCCCCCTGGGCGAGCGGGCTCCACGCCTCGGTTGCGATGCCGTGAGCGCGGTTGTAGGTCACGGTGTCGTGCTGCTGTAGGGCAGGGTGCAGTTCGATCTGGTTGACGGCCGGCACGATCGTTGCGGTGGCGGCGAGCTCGTCGCGCCGCTGCGTTCAATGCGCGCAACGCATCCCACCGGTCTCCTCGGTCTTCGCTGATTGAGGAGCGAGCGCCAGCGAATGTCTCGAATTCCAGCGAGCCAAACTGTGGACCGTGGTTGCGACCGAAGACCGGCTCACGGGGTTTTCGAAACGGCCGTGAACGGCCTCTTCGAGTCACGCGTCAAGCAGTGCCTCTGCCGGCTCAGCCGCTGCCGGCGTTCCTGCTCGCGGCCCGCTGCGCCTGGCGGCAACCGCCGCACCAATCATGAGTGACAGGGCGATGAACGTGATCAGCGCGCCGGCCCAGATCGGTGACGTGTAGCCGAGACCGGCGGTGATGGTGATGCCACCCACGGCTGCGCCGAGCGCGTTGCCGAGATTGAATGCGCCGATGTTGGCGCTCGAAACCAGCGTCGGCGCGCTTCCGCCGTACTTCATGACGCGCAGCTGCAGGCCAGGAACCGTGGCGAATCCGAAGCCGCCCATCAGCACAAGCGACGCAATGGTCATGATCTGGCTCTGCGCCGTGAGCGCGAAAAGCACGAGGACGACAGTGAGGCCAGACAGGATGACAATCAGGGCGCGATCAACGCCGCGGTCTGCGGCCTTGCCGCCGAGGACATTACCGAGGAAGAGTCCGACGCCGAAGAGTACGAGCAACCACGGCACCGTCGTGCTGGCGAATCCACTCACCTCGGTGAGCGTGTACGCGATGTAGGTGAAGGCGCCGAAGATGCCACCGAATCCGAAGATGGTGAGGAGCAGGGACAGCCAGACCTGGCCGGAGCGGAACGCGCGCAATTCTGCGCGAAGGCCGCTGGCGGCATCCGCTTCGATTCGTGGTGCGCGGGGGATGAAGGCGACGAGGCCGATGAGTGCGATGATGCCGATGATGGTGATCGCGACGAACGTTGAACGCCAGCCGAAGCTCTGGCCGAGGAAGGTGCCGAACGGTACGCCGAGCACGTTGGCGGCGGTGAGGCCCGTGAACATGATGGCGATGGCGCCGGCCTTCTTCTCAGGGGCGACGAGGCTGGCCGCGACGACGGAGCCGATACCGAAGAAGGCGCCGTGGCAGAGAGCGGCGACGATGCGACCGATCATCATGGCCGGGTAGTCGGCGGCGGTGGCTGAGATCAGGTTGCCGATGATGAACAGCACCATCAGGGCAAGGAGCACCGGCTTGCGGGGGAGGCGCGTGACGGCCGCGGTGATGAGGAGTGCTCCGACGGCGACGCTCAGCGCGTATCCCGTGATCAGCCAGCCCGCGGCTGCCTCTGTGACGTTGAAGTCGGCGGCGATGTCGGGGAGGAGGCCCATGATGACGAACTCGGTGAGTCCGATGCCGAACCCTCCGACGGCGAGGGCGATGAGGCCGAGTGGCATACGAATTCTCCAGAGATATGCAGGTGCGAGGCTAGGCAGAAACGAAGTTTGTGCTTACGCTTGTAGTTGCAGGCGCGGTATAAATCATTGCACACGCAAGTAACCCGCGCAAGCAACTACTTTGCGCGCGGAACACTCCGCGCCCAAACCCCGCGCCGGTATCACTGCACGACAGGAGCATGAACATGGGTATCGCCGACGACGCAGTCGAGATCCGCACGAGGGGATGGCGCACGCTTGCCGCCCTGCACGGACTCATCGAGACCGAACTTGAGCGAGCGCTGCAGGGGGCCGTTTCGCTCTCCGTCGTCGAATACACGGTGCTCGATGCGCTCAGCCGTCAGGACGGCTGGCACATGCGGATGCAGCAATTGGCACACGCGAGCGCCCTGAGTGCGAGTGCGACGACTCGCTTGGTCACGCGGCTGGAAGACCGGGGACTGCTGACCCGCATCCTGTGTGCCGATGACCGCCGCGGAATTTACACGGAGCTCACGGCCGCGGGCAGCGAGCTGCTTGAGACGGCCAGGCCGATTCACGATGAGACGCTGGAGCGTGCGCTGCGGAACGCGCGTGAGATCCCAGAGCTGGCGCCGCTGGTCGAGTCGCTGCCGGAGTTGGCTGGCGTGCCAGCGAGCTGAAGTCTGCCGGTCCCTGACGTGCACAATTGGCAATCCGCGCACGCGTCTGCCGCGATCCGAGGCACGGATGCCCCTATGCTCGCTGCATGGATGCACAGGCGCACTCACTGGGTCGAAAGACCGTTGCCGCATACGCGATCGGCTCGCTCGGCACCGGCGGTTTTGCCACACTGCCAGGGTTGGTGCTGGTCTACTACCTGACCGACACCCTCGGGATCACCGCGCTCGCCGCCGGTCTGGTCGTCACCCTGGCCAAGATCTGGGATATCGTCATCGACCCGATCATCGGCGCACGCAGCGACAGCAGCCTGGTCGCGACCGGGTCGCGGCGCCGATTCATGGTGCTCGGCGGCTCGTTGCTGCCGATCTTCTTCATCCTCACCTTCGCGGTGCCTGCGGGTGTTGACCGGCCCATTGCTGCGATCTGGGTGTGCCTCGCGTTCCTCATCTGCGCCACAGCGTTCAGCCTGTTTCAGGTGCCGTACATCGCTCTTCCGGCTGAACTGACCGGCGACTACGACGATCGCACCCGCCTGCTCACGTGGCGAGTAGTGGTGCTCGCGCTGGCGATCCTGTTGTTCGGGGCAGGCGGTCCGCTGTTGCGCAGCCTCAGCAGCGACGTGCGCGTCGGGTACCTGATGATGGCCATCGTTGCCGGTGTCGTGATCGGCGCCGGAATGCTGATCTCGGCATCCGTTGCCCCTCGTCATGTCGTGGTGAGCCCAGGGGAGGACTCTGTCCGCGCGCGGCATAGCCGTTGGAGCGCCGGCTACCTCAACGGCCTGCGTGCGCTGAAGCGCAGCCAGCCATTCAGGGCCTTGCTCGCTACGTTCATCCTGCAGGGATTGGCCACCGGCATCATGCTCGCCGGCGCCCAGTACGTTGCCACCTGGGTGCTGCGCTCAGAGGATGCCGTCACCTTCCTCTTCGTTGCGCTCATCGCCCCTGCTCTGGTGTGCGCACCGGTTTGGGGTGTGGTGGCCAGGCGCATCGGCAAGGAGCGCGCATTCACGATCGCCAGCGTTCTCTACGGCATCGCGGCTCTCGCGCTCGTCGGTCAGCTCTGGGCCCCAGGCACCTGGATCTACGCGCCCGTCGCCCTCGCCGGTGCTGCATACGCCGGCATGCAGTCGCTGCCCATGGCGATGTTGCCCGACGTGATCTCCTACGACGCGACAACGAACGGCGCCGGAAACGCCGGAATCTTCGGCGGCATCTGGACGGCGGGGGAGACCGCCGGCATGGCGTTCGGCGCCACAGCACTGACCGTGGTGCTCGCGCTCACCGGCTACGCGGAGCGTGTCGCAGGTGAAAGCGTCGAGCAGAGCGCAACTGCCGTAGCCGGCATCGTGATCAGCTTCAGCATCGTGCCTGCGGCGGTCATGGTGCTCAGTCTCGTCACGCTGTCTCGCTATCGCCTGCGCAAGAACGACATCGACCTGACCATCGCAACCCAGGAGGCACTTCGTGGCTGATTCGACCGACAGCGCGGCATCGACGGAGAGGTCAACGTTGACCGACAGATCCGAGCAGATCCTCGCCCGCCTCACGGAGCTGCGACAAGCGGATGCCCCCACTCACGGCGGCCACGTGCTCTCCTACGTCTACGACTCCGGCCTGGCCGAGCTCGACGAACTCGCCGCACAGGCGATCCGGATCATGCAGCCGGTCAACGGACTCGACCCGACAACGTTCCCCTCTGTCGCCGCCATGGAACGCGACATCGTTGGCTTCGCGGCCCGGATGCTGCACTGCGAGCCCGGCGAGCCCGGCGAGCAAGGCGCGCAGCCCGCCGCACCATCAGCAGCTGCCGACACCATGGTCGTCGGCACCGTCACCTCCGGAGGCACCGAGAGCTGCCTCCTCGCGGTCAAGACAGCCCGCGATGGGTGGCGCGCCAACGGTGGCACCGGTGTACCCCGCCTGCTCGCGCCTGTGACCGTGCATGCCGCCTTCCACAAGGCCGCCCACTACTTCGGCCTTGAGCTCGATCTGGTCCCCGTCGACACCGACGGGCAGGTTGATGCCAACGAGCTGATCCTCCGCTTCGGGGCTGATGTCGCCATCGTCGTCGTCTCAGCCCCGTCGTATCCGTATGCAACGCTTGACCCGATCCAGACAGTCGCTGCAGCAGCATCCGTTGCCGGTCTCTCGTGCCACGTCGATGCGTGCATCGGCGGCTGGGTGCTGCCGTGGTGGGGGAGTGACCTGCCGGCGTGGGACTTCGCGGTGCCCGGCGTCACCAGCATCTCGGCCGACCTGCACAAGTTCGGCTACGCGCCCAAGGGTGTATCGGTGCTGCTGCATCGCGGGCGGGACAGGCAGCGTCACCAGTACTTCGCCACGAAGCGCTGGCCTGGGTACCCCGTCGTGAACCCCACCATGCTCGGCTCGAAATCGGCCGGCGCCCTCGCCGCAGGGTGGGCGATCATCGAACGGCTCGGCACCGACGGTTTCGCCGAGCTCAGCCAGTCGTGCAAACAGGCAACGGATGCCCTGATCACGGCCGCAGACGCCATCGACGGGCTGCGCGTGGTCGGGTCGCCGACCGGGCCGTTGTTCGCCGTGGCAGCGGACGATGCCGTGCCCCCCGCCAGACGCGTCGACCCGCACCACCTTGCCGATCGGATGCGGCAGCTGGGCTGGCTCGTGCAACAACAGCCCGGCCTGCTCCAGCCGAACGGCGTGCAGCTGCCGCCGACCACCCACCTGACGCTCACCCCTGTCACCGAGTCTGTGGAGGGTGAGCTGATCGCCGCGATGGTGCAGGCCGCCGACGACGTGCGCGGCGTGCCAGCCGTTGATCCAGTGCATGTGCTCACCGCGCTGCCGGAATTGCCCGCGGAGGCACTGAGCGGCACGATGACGCTCACCTCTGACCAGGCCGCCGGGCTGCTGGCCAGCCTCGGAATCGGCGATGGCAGCGGCGGTGATGGTGACGCCGGCGCGAGCGCGTTGCCCGATCAGATGGCGCCGTTGCTCGCCGCGATGGAGGCACTCCCCGCTCCGCTGACCGAGCGGCTGCTCATCGAGCTGCTGGCCCGGTTGGTTGAGCCCCGTCTGTGAGGTGAGTGTCCATTGATTGAGGAGCGAGCGCCAGCGAGTGTCTCGAAATCCTCACGGCTCTCGCGCTACTTCGCCTCGAGGTCGGAGGCGAACGCCTTCTCATCTTCCTCCGACAGCGAGGTCTTGACCACCTTGCCGCCGTATGGCGCGAGCGCGGCAGTGAACTTGTCCTCGGTGAGCTTCGTCGCGTAGATCACGACGGCCGACTTTCCAGCTGAGACGGCGTCCTTCACGCGCTGGCGAAATTCGCTGTCCAGGCTTGTCTTGTCGAGCCCGGCCACCAGGGCGCCCAGGATTCCACCGGTGACCAGCCCGACAATCGGCACCAGGAACAGCAGTCCGATCACGGTGCCGAAGAGCGCGCCGCCGGCGACACCGAGGCCGACGTTGCTGGCGCTGTCCGGCGTGTGGACGTGTGTCTTGCCGTCGTTGTCGACGGTGACCAGGGCGAGTCCGGCCAGCTCAACGACCAGGTCGTCCTGCAGAGACTGGACCTGCTTATAGGCTCCCTCGGCCTGTGATTCGGTGTCGAATGCGATAACTATCAAGTCGGCCATGGGGTCTCCTATCCGTCTGCCACGGCCGGTGCCGAGGCGTGCTCCCACTCTCACCCCAGAGCGCGCAGAGAGACAAGAGCCGACACCGGATGCCGTGGCAGCGCCGCTGTCAGGCTGTGACTGTCGCGCCCGCGGTGACCGTGGTGTCCATCGTGAGCACGAGGGTGCCATCGAGGTCGACAATGCTGAGAGAAACGGATGCCGTGCAGAGGTCTCCGAGGCTGCGCAGGTGCGTGCCGCCACAGGGAATCCGAACGGTGCCCTCTGGAAGCTCGCACACCCAGTAGCGGCGATCGGTGAGCAGAGGCCCATCGCTGTCGATGTGCACAGCGGCATCGGCAGCGACCCAGCCGGCCAGCGTGGCGTTCACAAGGCTTTCGATGGCGGCCAGTTCAGCGGATGGCCCTGCGGTGAGCCCCTCGGTGACGAAGCCCTTCTTGCGCAGTGACTTGCCGAGCCGATAGGTGTCGAGCGAACCGTTCTCCCTGATCTGCGACACGTCGATCGCGATCCCATCGAAGTCCGGTGTGCCGAGGGAGTCGAGGCGCACGTCCTTCTTCCAGCGGTCGGCGACGGCGAGATTGAGAGCGAGGGATGCCGCGTGGCATCCGGTGTGGCCGGCGGAGATGAGGCGACGGTGCTCGGCGTCAACGACGACATCGACGGTGTCGCCTTCAGCCAGCGGTGTGGCCAGCGCCGCTGCCGCTTCCTGTTCCACGATGTGCACGACCACGAAGGCCCATCCCTCGGTGCCCTTGGCAACCGGGATGTCGCGGCCGACATGCAGTGCGTGCCCGTCGGTGGCACCGACGATGCAGTCACTGATGCGGATCTCTTCGGTGCCGCGCCGCAGCACGGCGTTGTCGGGCCCCTGGTCTGGCCAGCCGGCATCCACGGGGTGGCAGCTGGTCGAATCGAGCAGCACAGCCAGCCGGCCATCGGCCATCTCTTCGAGATGCAGCACCTGGCTCGTCGAGGTGAGCTCGCCGGCGGGATAGGTGACGCGGGTGTCGAGAATGGGGAGGGTCATGGGGTCCTTCTGCTTGCGGAGACGAATGCTGGTTTATCCAACACGAGAGTTTAACCAACACAGAGGTGGTGACACAGCGAAACGCTGCGGCACCACCTCTGTCGGAATGAGGAAAGAAGAATTAGCTCTTTCGTGCCTTTTCGGACGTCTCGTTCGACTTGGCCTTTTTGTCGGCTCGCTTTTCCTTCAGCGAACGATCGGCAGTCTTCTTCGATGCATCTTTACGCGGTGATTTATCAGACATAAGTGCTCCTTCCTTCAGGGCTGCAGCGGCCCTCTATCCCTGACCATACTTGGCTTCCCCGTAAAGATCATCATTCTGCTTCGTGCCCTGTCCCTTGCAGCGCTCCCCTCGTAGGCTGGTTTGGGTGAGCCCCTCCAATGACGGAGGGCCACGAGTCAGGGAAGGTTGGAAATAATGACCAGTCAATCCACCTATCGGGCAGTCTTGTTCGGACCGAATTCCATCGCTGCAGGGGAAGAGATAGACCTGGAGTATGTGGACGGCAAGGAGCAGGAAACCGTCGTGAGGACAACGGTGGAGGGCGACGACACCATTACGCGCACCTACCGCAAGGGGCGCGAGACCGCAGAGCCCATCCCGTACCGTTTCGTGGAAGAAGACGACAGCGAGGGCGAGCCGAACGTCGCCAACTGACCAGCGTCGCTTATTTACGGAGTGTCCAGCGGTCCCAGCCACGCGGCGGCGACCGTGGCGTGCGCGGACTCCGCATCCGAGGGGTGGAAGATGCCGGCGAGCACGTCACGGTAGAGCCGTCCGAGCTCGCTGCCCGCGAAGTACGACGATCCGCCGCTCACCCGAAGTGCCTGGTCGACGACATGCCTGGCGTTCTCCGTGGCGCGATGCTTGAGCCCGGCCAGCTGTGGAAACCACTGCGCCCCACGGTCGGCCATGGCATCAACGTCGTGGGCGAGCGCATCGATCTGCGGGTAGATGGCGTCCATGGCCATGGCGGCATCCGCTATCCGCCAGCGGATGTCGGGATCCTGCGCCAGCGTGCGACCCTCGTTCTTCAGGGAGGTGCGCCGGTTCGCCGCCTCGACGGCCAGTTCAAGTGCGCGTTGCCCAATGCCGGTGTAGACCGATGCCAGCAGGATCTCGAAGTTGGCGAAGATCGCGAAGATGAGCGGATCGGCATTCGGGCCTGGCGCGAGTTTGCGGAACACGCGGTCTGGCCGGGCGTACGCGCCGTCGAGGACTGTGCTCTGGCTCTGGCTGGCGCGCATGCCGAGCGTGTTCCAGTCGTCTTTCTGGGTGACGCCCGGATCGGTGCGGTCAATGAATCCCCAGACAATCTGCGGGGCATCCGCTGATGTGGTGTCGAGTCCCATGGTGCCGAGCCTGGTCCAGGCGGGGGAGAGGGACGTGAAGATCTTGGTGCCCGTGTAGCGGTATCCGCCGTCGGGCTCAGGGACGGCATCCGTTTTCGACCCAAACAGCACCAAATCGTTGCCGGGCTCGCTGACGCCGAAGCCGAAGATCTCGCCGCGTCCTGCCTCGTGCAACAGGAATGACAATGCACTGTCGCCCCTGTCACGCAGCGCGGTGGCGACTCCCGTCCAGACGAGGTGCATGTTCACGGCAAGTGCGGTGGCCGGTGCCGCGGCGGCGAGCCGGATCTGCTCCCGGCTGACCTGCTGCAGAGTGAGACCGAGTCCGCCGTACTCGTGGGGGACGAGGGCACGCAGGTAGCCGGCGGCCGTCAACTCATCGAGATCCTCGGTGAAGAACGAATTGTCTTCGTCGTAGCGGGCGGCGCGACCCCTGATGCGGCCGAGCAGCGCGTCGGTGAGGAGGGGCGCTGCGGGGGCGGGGATGCTCATGGAGTCATTCACCCCCTAAGACTAGGCAGCGGGCTGCTTGCGCGTCGACATCTTCACGATGATCAGCACGATGGCGCCGAGGATGGCCGCTGCGACGATCCACGGCAGCAGCACGCCGACCACAACGGCAGCACCGGAGACGGTGCTGAGGAGAGCCGCCCAGCCAGCTGCGATGCCACTCCAGAAGGTGTCGGGGGCGCCCGCAGCGATCACTCCTTCTGCGTAGAGGTCGAGGCTGAGGGTGGCGTAGTCGATTTGGTCGGTGAGGGCCGTGCGCTGGGACTGCAGGCTTTCCAGCTGGGCCTGGCGGTCGCTCAACGCGGTTTCGATCGTGATGAGGTCTGCGGTGGTCGTCGCCTTCTCCATGAGTGCGAGCAACCGATCGACGGATGTCTGCAGTGCGGTGATCCTCGCCTCAAGATCCTGGCTCTGTTCCGTCACATCCGACGCGTTCAACGACACGTAGTTGACGGTGCCGAGCGCCTTGAGGTCGGCCAGTGTGCGGTCAAGGTCGGCGCTCGGGATGCGCAGCAGCAGGTTGGCGCTGGCCGGCTGCGTCTCGGTCTCTGGGTTCTCGGTGCGGCTGTCGATCCGGCCGCCGGCCTGTTCGGTGATGGTCACTGCGCTCTGGGCCGCGGCAATGGGATCGGCGACGGTCAGAGACGCGGAGCCGTTGGTGATGACGTCCCTGTTGCCGCTGCTCACCTCGCCGGTGCTGGGGTCGATCGCGGTCAATTCGTCGCCGGCGACGATTCCGCCGGTTGCCGGCATCTGGCGGACGGACGAATCGGCGCTGGAACTGCCACTGGAATCAGAGCTCTGCGAGCCATCCGTCGCGGTGCACCCGGCGAACAGCAGGGTGACGGCAACAACGGCGGCGGTGGCGACAACGGCGGCGACTCTTCGTCTCATGGCTCAAATGTAGGGGGAGCGCGGCCATCGTTATCTGGATGAACTCTGAGAGTCGGGTCACAATCCCGTCTCGGGTATGCCGACCCCCGTATCGTCGAAAGGGAGGCGCACACAATGCGCCCGTGTATGACCGTTCGTATTCACAAGGGAGAAACCATGGGATTCGCAGACGACGCAAAAGAAACTCTCGACGCGGCAGGCAAGAAGATCAGCCGCACGGTTGAGGACACCAAGGACAGGGTCGGCGACAAGATCGACGAGGCCAAGGCCGACGCCAACGTGAAGAAGGCTGAAGCCGAGCGCGACAGCACCCAGGCCAGGAATGACGCCAAAGAGAAGCTGCGCGGAGACAATTAACGTATGAGCTGGTGGGCGGAGTTCACTGCACTCTTTGACCGAACACGCCCACCACTCCTGCACATTGCAACGGATGAGGGGCAGGGTCCCGTCGTCATCCTGGTGCACGGTGTGGCGTCATCGTCGGTGACGTTCCATGCCCTCATCCCGTTGCTGGTGTCGAACCACAGGGTGATCGCCGTCGACATCCTGGGTTTCGGCGAATCTCCGGCCCCAGCTGACTGCGAGTACACGCTGGAGGATCACGTCGACGCGCTCGCGGCGACCATCCGTTCACTGCGGCTCAGGGAGCCGTTCACCCTCATCGGCCACTCGCTGGGCAGCCTGATCGTGAGCCGGTTTGCGGCGTCGTATCGGCCGCTGCCCGGCCAGCGGAACACCGTACGACATGTGGTGCTTGCGGGCCCGCCCGTCTATCTGGCACCCACCGAGATCGGCGATCCACGGATCCGCGCCAGGGTCAGCGCCTACCTGCGCGCCTATGACTTCCTGGCCGCCAACAAAGAATTCACACTGGCCAATGCCGCCATCGTCGCGCGACTCTTGCCCAAGGGCATCTTCGAGATCACCGAGAAAAACTGGAATCCGTTCATCAAGTCGCTGAAGAACTGCATCCAGTCGCAAACGCTGGTGAGTGACGTCGCCAGCCTCCGCGTGCCCGTCGATGTCATCTACGGCGCGCTGGACGCGTTCATCCCGCCTGGCAGCATGTCGGTGATTGAACGGATGCGACACGTCACCATGCATCGAGTCGAGGCGAACGACCACATTATTCGGAGGCGGCTGGCTCGGGTGATCGCCGGGGTGGTGAACGCCGACATGGTGAACACTGGCGTCGGCCGTACCGGTCGCTCCGACGACACGCGCGTCGCCGCTGGCTCGTCGGAGTAGCTGTCAGGCCGGCTCATCCAACCAACTGATCCAACCAGCCTCGCCCGACCAGCGTCGTCGACTGGCTAGGCTGGCCCCATGCGCACACAGATCCTGGGACGAACTGGCCGAACTGTATCCGTGATCGGACTCGGCACCTGGCAGTTGGGTGCCGACTGGGGCGACGTGTCAGAGAGCGACGCTGTTGCCGTGCTTGCGGCATCCGCTGAATCCGGCGTCACCTTCTTCGACACCGCCGACGTCTACGGCGACGGGCGCAGCGAGCAGATCATTGGGCACTTCCTGCACGATCACCCGTCTGAGGCGGCTGCCGGTGGGGAGATCACCGTGGCGACGAAGATGGGCCGCAGGGTCGACCAGATCCCGGAGAACTACGTGCTGGAGAACTTCCGGGAGTGGACGGACCGCTCCCGCCGCAACCTGAACACCCAGACGCTCGACCTGGTGCAGCTGCACTGCCCGCCGACCGCTGTCGTGGAGTCCGGCGAGGTGTACGACGCGCTCGACACCCTGGTCGATGAGGGCGTCATCGCCAACTACGGGTTGAGCGTTGAGACCTGCGACCAGGCGCTCGCGGCGATTGCGCGTCCTGGCACGGCCACGGTGCAGATCATCCTGAACGCGTTCAGGCTGAAACCGCTCGACGCCGTGCTGCCGGCGGCGAACGCTGCCGGTGTCGGCATCATCGCGCGGGTACCGTTGGCCAGCGGCCTGCTCACCGGCAAATACACCAGGCAGACCACATTCGCCGAGAATGACCACCGCAACTTCAACCGCGACGGCAGCCACTTCGACGTGGGGGAGACATTCTCAGGCGTCGACTACGAGACCGGCCTGACAGCCGCCGCCGAGTTCGCCGCGCTCGTCGCCCGCGAAGACCCTGAGCTGACGCCCGCACAGGCTGCGCTGGCGTGGGTATCGCAGCTGGACGGCGTGAGCTCGGTGATTCCCGGCGCCCGCTCGGTGGAGCAGGCGGCTGCCAATGCGGCTGCCGGTTCGGTGGCGCCGTTGAGTGAAGCATTCAACGCCGGTGTGCGGGACATCTACGACCGGCTGCTGCGCGCGCAGATTCACCCGCGCTGGTAGCTGGTGCTGGGTCGCCCCAGTCCAGGTCGCCCTAGTCCAGGTCGCCCTAGTCCAGGTCGCCCTAGTCGAGGTCGCCTTAATCGAGGTCGTCTGGGTCCTTGCCCGTGCGCTCACCGGAGTCGAGTGCGGCGATCGCCTGCATCTCGTCGGCAGTGAGCGTGAAATCGAAGACGTCGAGGTTGGCCACGATGCGCTCAGGCGTGACGGATTTCGGAATGACGACGTTGCCGAGTTCGACGTGCCAGCGGATGACGACCTGGGCCGCCGACTTGCCGTAGCGTTCGCCGATCTCGTCGAGGGTGCTGTTACCGATAGCCCTGCCCCTGGCCAGCGGTGACCAGGCCTCAGTGAGGATGTCGTGCGCAGCGTCGCAAGCGCGCATTGCACTCTGCTGCAACCAGGGGTGCAGCTCGATCTGGTTGATCACCGGGGTGATCGACGTCTCTGCGAGCAGCCGGTCGAGGTGGTGGTCGTGGAAGTTGGAGACACCGATGGAGCGCGCACGGCCCTCGGCGTGCAGCGTCTCGAGCGCGCGGTAGGTGTCGATGTAACGGTCCTGCTTCGGCGCCGGCCAGTGGATGAGGTACAGGTCGACGTAGTCGAGGCCCAGTTTGGCCAGGCTCGTGTCGAACGCGCGCAGGGTGCTGTCATAGCCCTGGTCGCTGTTCCACACCTTCGTGGTGACGAAGAGGTCGTCCCGTGGCACGGCGACCCTGGCGATACCGGCGCCGACCCCGACCTCATTCTCGTAGAGCGCCGCGGTGTCTATGTGACGGTACCCAGCGGTAATGGCGGTCTCGACGGCATCCGCTGCGAGGTTGTCGGCGATCTTGTAGACGCCGAGACCGACCTGCGGAATGGTGCGGCCGTCGTTCATGGGGAGGCGGGGGGATGCCGTCATGGGGTGCACCTAACTAGTTGAGTTGCGATGTGAAGTGCTAGGACGCCTGGATGGGTACCGGGGCTGTATCGGGGATCG
The DNA here is from genome assembly GCF_057669685.1 of Leifsonia sp. Y878. Lineage (NCBI taxonomy): Bacteria > Bacillati > Actinomycetota > Actinomycetes > Micrococcales > Microbacteriaceae > Leifsonia > Leifsonia sp. Y878. Next base: position 396,534 of record NZ_JBYHFS010000003.1, read on the forward strand.
GGCCGGCATCGCGGCCGCGGAGGTCGGGGTGCCAACGGCGACCGAGCGCCGGAATAATGCAGCCGAGGGCGGCGAAGCTTGCCGCGACGACGAGGGCCGCCTGGCCGCCGTATGTATCGATCAGGACGCCGGCGATCGCGGATCCGAGGGCGGCGCCGATGAGCTGTCCGGTGCCGACCCAGCCGTATGCCTCCGCGGTGTCGGAGAATTTGACGCTCGCAGACACGATGCCGAACAACACGGCGAGGGCTGGCGCCATGCCGATTCCGGCGATGAACAGCGTGGCGGAAAGCCACCAGAAATCGAGCGAGAAGCAGGCCAGGATCATGCCGATTGTCACAACGAGCATGCGACTGGCCAGCGCCCACGGGCCGATGGGCATGTGCCCGAGTGCGAGTCCACCGATGAGGGAGCCGAGAGCGAAGATAGCGAGCACCCAGCCTGAGTCCGTACTGCCATGACCGAAGGACGCCACAACGCCGGCCTCGACGGACGCGGCTGATGCCACGAGCATGAATCCGACGATGGTGCTGAGCAGTACGGCCGGGCGCTTGAGCACGACACCGAGTCGTCGCTTGCTGCGCGGAATGCGAACACGGCCGACTTCTGGGGACGCGACGAACCAGATTCCACCACCGATAAGGAACGCAGCGGCCAGCAGAATGCCGGCGACCGAACTGACCTGGATCGCCACAAACGTCGCGATGACCGGGCCGAGTACCCAGATGATCTCCTGCGCTGATGCGTCGAGGGAGAACAACGGCGTGAGCTGGGTGGAGTTGACCATTTTCGGGTAGATGGTGCGGACGGCCGGCTGGATGGGTGGCATCGACAGGCCGGCAATGAAGCCGACGACGATGAGTCCAGGCATCGGGAGCGACAGGACGGCCATGAGGATGATGGACGCAGAGCAAATGGCGATCGTGATGAGGATGACAGGACGCATGCCCCACCGCCCCATGAGCCGGCTGGTGAGCGGGCCTGCGATGGCCTGGCCGATGCTCATGGCGCCCAGCACGATACCCGCCGCTGCATATGAGTTGTAGACCTGTTCAATGTGAATCAGGAATGCGATCGAGAGCATTCCGAACGGGAAACGCGCCGTGAGCTGAGCTGCGATGATTCGGCCGACGCCCGGGGTCTTCAGAAGGTTGATGTAGCTGCTCACAATTAATCAAGTCTACGTCTCTCAGGGCGATTGCGGGCGCGAGGGCGGATGCAGCCGGCCCCCTGAAAGATCGACCTGGGCGGCATCGAAACCACTACCGTTGACTGCGTGACCATCCTGATTTCTGCGAAGCAGCTTGCCGAAGAACTGGCCGTACGTGACAACGTCCGCGTGATCGATGTGCGGTGGTCGCTCGGCGGCCCGCCCGGCCTCGGCGAATACCTGCGCGGGCATATTCCGTCTGCTGCGTATGCCGACCTCGACACAGAACTTGCGCGACATGGGGAGCCGACGGAGGGCAGGCATCCGGTGCCGACTCGAGAGCAGTTGCAGGCCGCGGCCAGACGGTGGGGCGTCAACGATGGCGACACCGTTGTGGTCTACGACGGTCAGGGCAACTTTGCAGCGGCCAGGGCCTGGTGGTTGTTGAAGGATGCCGGGGTGAGCGATGTTCGTCTCCTCGACGGCGCTCTGCCGGCCTGGGTGGCGGCCGGACTGCCGCTGGCAGACGGCGATGAGCAGATTTCCGCCGGCTCGATCACGCTTGACTCTGGGCGGATGCCGACTCTGAACGCGGATGCCGCTGCCGAGGTAGCGATGACCGGCGTGCTGCTCGATGCGCGAGCCGGCGCTCGGTATCGCGGGGAGACGGAACCCATCGACCCGCGGGCCGGCCATATTCCGGGGGCACGCAGTGCGCCGACGACCGAGAACGTGGATGCTGACGGACGATTCCTGCCACCGGAGGTGCTGCAGGCGCGGTTTGAAGCGCTGGGTGTCGGAACGGGGGAAGCTGGCGCTGCTGCTGCTGCACAGGTCGGGGTGTATTGCGGCTCCGGTGTCACCGCGGCGCACGAGGCCGTGGCGCTGACGCTCGCCGGGTATGAGCCGGCGCTCTACCCAGGCTCGTGGTCGCAATGGTCAAACCTGCCAGACCGCCCGGTGGAAACCGGCGACCAGCGGGCCTGAAACTCGGTGGCCTGAACCTTCGTGGCCGAGGAGGTTACGCCGGAAATCGCGCGGACCGGTCGACCGCAGCCAGAATGACGTCGCCGAGCTCTGCTGGCTTGGTGAACTGTGGCCAGTGTCCCGTCGGCAGGTCGACATATTCGACATCGCGCAGGCGTCCGAGCTCTGCCACATAGGGGTGGCCCTCCTCGACCCATTTGATGAACAAGGAGGACGGCATCTCGCACGCGATGACTGTCGCCGGCACGTCGAAGCGACGCTCGTCGTGCAGCTGCTGTTCGTCATAGGCCACGCCACGAGGTTCGGGGATGGCGCGTGCGCGGAACTGTGCGCGCAGATCATCGTCCAGATCAACGAGGTCTTCATCCTCGAAGAGCTCCCATGGCGGCAATGGAATGTCATCGCCCTCAAACGGCAGGCTGTCGTTGATGGCGGAGCCCGCTGCGAGCGGTCCGCTGTCAACGTAGATGCCGCGCGCCACGCGCTCCGGACGTTCATCGATCGCCCCATAGATGATCGCCCCGCCCCCGGAGTGGCCCACGAGAATGACGGGCCCTTCGATGGCGTCGACTGCCGCAACCACCGCGTCGATGTGGGTGCGCAGTCCGATGCCGGCCCGCGGAGAATTCACCGATTCCAGTCCAGGCAGCGTGAGCGGATGCACCCGGTGCCCCGCGGACTCCAGCGGAGGCGTGACGTTCGACCACGACGATGCATCCAACCAGAACCCGGGAACCAAGATGATGTCCATGCCGAGACCCTAGGGGCAAGACCGGTGTCGGACAAGTGGCGCAGCAGCCGGAGAGACCGCCGGAATGCGGTATTCAAAACGTTATCTACGCACCGAATCAGCGTGCGAGGCCTGTTATAGGCTCAAGAATGTCCGTGGTTGAACGCTCGTATCATGCCCGGATTCGTACCAACCAGATTTGAATAGCCCGAGAAATAAGAAGGTTGAAATGCGCGCAAAATTCGCAATCCCGGCAGTGGCCGCAGCTGCCGTTGCCCTTATCTTCACCGGTTGTGTAGACAACTCGGAACCATCTACGAGCACATCGAGCAGCGCAACGAGCGCTATCTCCAAAGATGACGCCGCCGCAGCGCTTGTTCCCGCAGACATCGCGAGCACCGGAACGCTCCTGATCGGCACAGACGCGGCGTACCCGCCGAACGAGTACAAGGACGAGTCCGGCCAGCCGATCGGCTGGGGAATTGAGATCTCCAACGGAATCGCGGCCAAGCTTGGCCTGACCCCTGAGTACCAGGTCGCCAAGTTCGAGAACATCATCCCGAGCATCACGGGCGGCAAGGTCCAGATCGGCGAATCGTCATTCACCGACAACGTCGAGCGTGAGAAGCAGGTCGACTTCGTCAACTACTACAACGCCGGCATCCTGTGGGCTTCTCCGGCCGGTAAGACGGTCGACCCCGACAACGCCTGTGGGCTGAAGGTCGCCGTTCAGACCGGGACGGTCGAGGAGACCGACGAACTCCCGGCAAAGAACGAGGCCTGTGCGGCCGCGGGCAAGCCGGCCATCGAGGTTCAGAAGTATGACGCACAGGAAGAAGCCACCAACGCCGTCGTGCTCGGCAAGGCCGACGCGCTGAGCGCCGACTCACCCGTCACCGGCTATGCCATCTCCAAGACCGACGGCAAGCTCCAGGCCGCAGGCAAGAGCTTCGACGTGGCACCGTACGGTATCGCCACCCAGAAGGGCTCTGAGATGACCAAGGCCGTGCAGGCTGCCCTGCAGTCCATGGTCGACGACGGTTCCTACGCCGAGATCCTCGACGCCTGGGGCGTTTCGGATGGCGGCATCACCGAGATCACCATCAACGCTGCGTCGAACGGCTAATGACCGACACCGTGCAGAGCTCTCCGGCGGCAACCCCGCCGGAGAGTGGCGGTGAGTCCGCGCCGATCAAGGCGATCCGGCTGAAGCATCCCTGGCGCAACACGTTCGCCGTTGTGCTGGTCGTGATCTTCGCGCTGTTCATCATCGATGCGGCTGGCCGCCCGGCGTACGACTGGCCGGAGGTGGGAAAGTACCTGTTCGACCGTCGCATCAGCGAGGCCGCATTCGTGACCCTCCAGCTGACGGTCTATTCCATGGTGATCGCCATCGTGCTCGGAGTTGCGCTGGCCGTCATGCGGCTGTCACCGAATCCGGTCTTGAAGAGCATCTCCTGGTTCTACCTCTGGGTTTTCCGCGGCACACCGATCTACGTGCAGCTGACCTTCTGGGGTCTCGTTTCCATCATCTACTCCACCATCGACATCGGAATCCCGTTCATGGAGCCGTGGTTCTCGATCGGTACCAACGCTGCGGTCACGCCGTTCATGCTCGCGGTCATTGGATTGTCGCTGAACGAAGCGGCCTATATGGCTGAAATCGTGCGGGCCGGTTTGCTGTCCGTGGATAGTGGCCAGGAGGAAGCATCGACAGCGCTCGGGATGAGCTGGTTCCAGACCATGTGGCGCGTCATCCTGCCGCAGTCGATGCGCGTGATCATCCCGCCCACGGGCAACGAGGTCATCTCGATGCTGAAGACGACCTCGCTCGTCATTGCCGTGCCGTTCAGCTTCGACCTGTACGCGCGGTCCCGCGACATCTCGGTTGAGACGTTCAATCCCATCCCGCTGCTGATCGTGGCATCCATTTGGTATCTGTTCTTCACCTCGATCCTGATGGTCGGCCAGTACTTCCTGGAGAGACGCTTCGCCAGGGGCGTCGGCGATCGGCGCCCAGACAAGAAGGACGACCAGACGACGATCACCGGCACCCTGCCCGTGACCGCCGCCAACCAGCCGACGGTCGTGCTGCCTCCGACTGACAATGACAACCCACCGATCAACCCTGGGCACGGAGGCATGCGATGACCGAGACGTTTATCCCGGTTCCTCCCGTCAGCACCGATGTGCCCATGGTGTTGGCAGAGGGCGTTTCGAAGAGCTTCGGCTCGAACCAGGTGCTGAAGAGCATCTCCCTCGAGGTGAAGCGGGGTGAGGTGATGTGCCTGGTCGGCCCGTCGGGTTCTGGCAAGTCCACGTTCCTGCGGTGCATCAACCACCTCGAGGTGCTCACCGCCGGCCGGCTGAGCGTCGACGGCGAACTCGTCGGCTTCCGTGAGGCCAACGGCAAGCTGTACGAGCTGCGCCCGAAGGAAGCGGCTCGGCAGCGCCGCGAGATCGGGATGGTCTTCCAACGCTTCAACCTGTTCCCGCACATGACCGCGCTCGAGAACGTGATGGAAGCCCCGATGCGGGTGAAGAAGCAACGCAAGTCAGAGGTGGAGCAGCGCGCTCGTGAGTTGCTCGCTCGCGTTGGACTTGCGGATCGCTCCGACTACTACCCTGCGCACCTGTCAGGCGGACAGCAGCAGCGGGTCGCGATCGCCAGGGCACTGGCCATGGAACCGAAGCTCATGCTCTTCGACGAGCCGACCAGTGCGCTCGATCCAGAGCTCGTCGGTGAGGTCCTCGATGTCATGAAGGGCCTGGCTGCATCGGGCATGACCATGATCGTGGTCACCCACGAGATGGGCTTTGCTCGCGAGGTCGCCGACTCGATGGTCTTCATGGACGGCGGCGTCGTCGTCGAATCTGGTGACCCGCGTGAAGTGCTGGCGAACCCGCAGCACCAGCGCACGCAGGCGTTCCTGTCGAAGGTGCTGTAGGCCGTCGCGCAGGTGCCGTAGCTAGTCGCGCTCCGGCGAGCGTCAATGGGGCGAACAGCCATCCGATGTCAGCTGGGCGCGCGAAAGCCCCTCTGGCGCGCGATATTTCACGCGCCAGAGGGGATTCCGCGCGCCAGGGCGTGGAAGTCGTGACCGAAGGTCATTCTCGACGGCGGCCCGGCGGCGCAGCATCACTGCGAGACCACAGCGGACCAATCGTCCGTCCAGCCGTCGCCAATACCGGAACGTTTGCCGCAGAGAGCGCGATCTGTCCGGTTTTCGATGACAAATGGTCGATTCATCCTGTTTTCGCGACGCCCCGGGGGACCGACGGGTGGCCGTTTTGCGGATTGCGGCATGTGGGGCACTCGCCAGCAGTCTCTCCCGTCGCCAGCAATACTCTGCCGTTGCCGACGCTCTATATGCCTTCGCCTGCCCTCTCTGTCCCTCGAAAGTCGCCGTTTTGCCCGAGAATCGCCGCTATAACGGCGACTCTCGGGCGAAACGGCGATTCTCGGCGAGCGGATGCCCTCCGCCGTTGGTTGAGGAAGGTGCGAGCCTGCGAGCCCCTGTCTCGAAACCAGTGTTGGTTTCGAGGTGCGGCCGGCCCCCGGCGGGCGCAGCGGTTTCGAGGCGCGGCCTCCTCCGTCGGGCGCTCCTCAACCGGCGGGGGAGGCGCTCCCCAACCAGTGGAGGAAGGTCAGCCGGCGAGTACCTTCTGGATCCGCTGCAGGGAGACCGACTCTGCCGCCTTCAGCTCCTGCGCGAACAGGCTGATGCGGAGTTCCTCGATCATCCAGCGCGCCCGAACCAGCTGGGCTGGGGCATGCGGGGCCAGCGGAATCGTGCCGCCGGCATCCGTATATTTGGCCATGGCTGCCTGGATCTCGTTCATCCAGACGCGGTCGCGTGACGGGTTCTCGACCAGCTTGGTGATGCGCGCGCTGATGCCGCCGAGGTAGCGCGGCAGGTGGCGCAGCTGGGTGAGGCCTGTCGCGCTCACGAAGTTCGGGTACACGAGTCCGGCGAGCTGGGCACGTGCATCGCTGAGGGCAGGGATGAGCGTGATGCTCGTCGAGGCCTTGAGCGCCTTGTCGGCCGCCCGAGATGCCGTGAGGATGCGGGCGACGAGACCGACCGTCTCGAACATGGAGTCCATGACAACGCCGGAGACCCGGTCGCGCAGCGTCTCGAACTGCACCTTCATGAAGACCAGGCCGTCGGGCTGAACGCGGTACAGCACGTCGTCGATGCAGGCGGCGAGGCAGTCGTCGAAGAGCGCCTGGGTCGAGCGGTACGGGCTGGTCGACAGGCTGAGCTTCTCTGTACCGGTGAGGTGCTGCTGCACGTAGTTCACCGGCGACGGGGTGGCCAGCAGTAACAATCGGCGCACACCACTCGGCAGCGTGCGTGCCTGCTCTGCCTCGGTGCTCATCAGCTTGATGGAGACGGATGAACCGTCATCGATCAGCGTCGGGTACGCCCGGATGGTGTTCTCGCCCTGCTTCGTGTCGATGAAGCGGGGGAGTTCTGTGAAGTCCCAGGTCGTGAGACCGCTGCGCTCGATGGCATTTGGCGTGGCAGCGGATGCCGCGGCGACGCTCTCCCTGGCACGGCTGCCGAGCTGGCGCTGCAGCTGGCCGAGGTCGGTGCCGCTGGCGATCGCACGCCCGCGGTCGTCGACGACACTGAACGTCATGCGCAGGTGGCGCGGAATCCGCGAGAGGTCGAAGTCAGACGGGCTCACCGGCACGTGCGTGAGGCGCTGGATGAGAGAGGCCAGCACCTGCGTGAACGCCGGCGCTTGCGCTGTCGGGGTGTCAGACGGCGCAGCGGCCGGCAATTCGGTGAGCAGCCTGGCGGCCCAGTCGGCTGCGGGAACCACGTTGCGACGGATGGCCTTCGGCAGCGACTTGATCAGCGCGGTCACGAGCTCGAGGCGGAAACCGGGTACCTGCCAGTCGAAGCCGGCCGGCGAGAGCCGGGCAAGCAGGGCCAGCGGCACCTGGACGGTGACGCCGTCGTCGTCTGAACCCGGCTCGAAGCGGTAGCTGAGCGCGAACTTCTGGTCGCCCTGCTGCCAGATCGGCGGGAACAGCGACTCGTCGATCTCCGGGGTGTCCTCGGCGACGAGGGTCTCCGCGGTCATCGTGAGCAGGTCGGGCGTCTCGAGCCTGGCCTTCTTCCACCAGGTTTCGAAGGTGCGGGTGGAGACGACATCCGCTGGAATACGGCGCTGGTAGAACTCGAAGACGGCCTCATCGTCGAAGAGGATGTCGCGACGCCTGGTGCGCTCTTCGAGCTCTGCGAGGTCGTCGCGCAGTTTCTGGTTCGCGCGATCAAACGCGGTGAGGCGCTTGTCGATGCGGTCGATGTCCCACTCGCCCTCGACGAGCGCGTGCCGGATGAACAGCTCGCGGGCATACGGCTGGTCGACCCTGGCGAACTGCACGCGGCGCCTGGCCACAATCGGAACACCGTAGAGCGTCACCCGCTCGTAGGCGACGACGGCGCCCTGCTTCTTCTCCCAGTGCGGCTCAGAATAGCTGCGCTTGCAGAGGTCGCCGGCCAGCGGTTCGGCCCAGGCCAGGTCGATGGCGGCGTTCATCCGGGCGAACAGCCTGCTGGTCTCGACGAGCTCTGCGCTCATCACCGCCGGCGGTTGTTTCTTGGCCAGAGCTGACCCGGGGAACAGCACGAAGCGCTGCTGCCTCGCCCCGACATAGTCGCGCTTGGCGGTGTCTTTCAGCCCGAGGTGCGACAGCAGGCCTGACAGCAGCGAGCGGTGGATGCCGTCTGGATTGACCGCTGGATCGCCGATGTGAAGGCCAAGCGGCTTGGCCAGCTGCTTGAGCTGGCGGTAGACGTCCTGCCATTCGCGTACCCGCAGGTAGTTGAGGAACTCGTTCTTGCACAGGCGCCTGAATGCGCTGGAGCCGAGCTCGGCCTGCTGCTTCTCGAGGTAGTTCCAGAGGTTCAGCAGCGTGAGGAAATCGCTCGTCGGGTCGACGAAGCGGGCGTGCTTCTCGTCGGCCTGCTGGCGTCGTTCCAATGGGCGTTCCCGCGGATCCTGAATGGTGAGGCCTGCAACGATCGCCATCACCTCGCGGCTGGTGCCCTGCGCCTTCGACTCGACGACCATGCGCGCGAAGCGTGGGTCGATGGGCAGCTTGGCCAGCTGGTGCCCGACGCGGCTGAGCTTCGAGGTGGCCGATGCGCCGCCGGTTGTGCTCTTGGTCGCACCGCTGCTGCCTGCGCGGCTGCCGTTCGATTCGATCGCGCCGAGCTCTGAAAGAAGGTCGAGGCCGTCTTTGATACCCCGCGAATCGGGCGGCGTGAGGAACGGGAACGCGGCGATGTCGCCGAGGCCCAGCGAGATCATCTGCAGGATGACGGCAGCCAGGTTGGTGCGCAGGATCTCGGGCTCTGTGTACTCAGGGCGCCGCGTGAAATCCTCTTCGGAGTACAAACGGATGGCGATACCGTCGCTCGTTCGGCCACTGCGGCCGCTGCGTTGGTTAGCGGATGCCTGTGAAATGGCTTCAATGGGCAGTCGCTGCACCTTGGAACGCACGCTGTACCTGCTGATGCGCGCGGTGCCGGCATCGATCACGTACCGGATGCCGGGCACGGTGAGGCTGGTTTCTGCAACGTTCGTCGCGAGCACGATGCGGCGGCGGACGCCGGCGATCGTCGAGGGCTGGAACACCTTGTGCTGGTCGGCGGACGACAGTCGCCCGTAGAGCGGCAGCACCTCGGTGGGGCTGGCGCGGTTCGACGACGCGAACTTGCCCTGCAAGGCATCCGCTGCGTCACGGATCTCGTTCTCGCCGGAGAGGAAGACGAGCACGTCGCCGTTGGACTCGCGCTCCAGCTCGTCGAGGGCAGCGCTGATGCCCTCGATGTAGTCGCGGTCGACGGCGGCCGCGGCCTTGTCGAGGACGTCGGTGTCGTCATCCGCTTCGGTCATGGCCTCTGCGACGAGCGGGCGGTACCGGATCTCAACCGGATAAGTGCGGCCAGATACCTCGACGATGGGAGCGGGTGTGCCGTCGGCGGACGCGAAGTGCGCGGCGAAGCTCTGCGGGTCGATGGTGGCCGACGTGATGATGAGCTTCAGGTCGGGGCGCTGCGGCAGCAGTTGCTTGAGGTAGCCGAGCAGGAAGTCGATGTTGAGGCTGCGCTCGTGCGCCTCGTCGATGATGATGGTGTCGTACTTGCGCAGCAGCTTGTCGCGGTGCATCTCGTTGAGCAGGATGCCGTCGGTCATCAGCTTGATGCGAGTGTTCGATCCGACCTTGTCGGTGAAGCGCACCTGGTAGCCGACGAGCTGGCCGACCTCCTGGCCGAGTTCGTCTGCGATGCGCTCGGCGATGGTGCGAGCAGCAAGACGGCGAGGCTGGGTATGGCCGATGCTTTCGCGGCCGAGCTCGAGGCAGATCTTCGGCAGCTGGGTGGTCTTGCCAGAGCCGGTCGACCCGGCGACGATGACCACCTGGTTGTCGCTGATGGCGCGCGCAATGTCCTCGCGCATCTGGCTGACCGGCAGCTCAGGGGGGAAGGTGATCGTGGGAAGCAGTGCGGGTTCCATGAGCTTTCCATCGTATTCGGTGTTGGTGAGCGACAGATGTCGGCTGGGGCGCGCCGTGTGCCGCCGCCTGACTCGCCCACAGCGCCCCGCCCGGCCCTGCCTTGCCCGCTTAGCTTGGCAGGAGGGGTTCCGATTTAGCGTTCTGAACTTCCGGCTCATATGAGCCGGAAGTTCAGAAGACTAAATCGGGGGTGCCCCTGGTTCTCGTTCAGGTTGTGGAGAACTCATTCGTCGCGATCGAGGGCGGATACCGTGGCCACATGCAGCCATTTCACATGCATCCGTTTGAGGTGATGGCCGAGCCGGTCCGTCGTCGCATCGTTGACATTCTTGCCAGCGGTGAACACACATCAGTGGGACGAACGGATCGGCTGGAATGTTCCCGACCGACCGTATGTAGCCGGTTCCGTCGCGCTCAAGGGCCAGGGGAAACCGTCCAAGCGCGGGCGCAGAGGGAAGGGCTATCAGGATGATCCGTGGCAGAACTTCTTCCCCGAGTGACGATGAATCGTGACTACAAATCGTGACTATGAATAGGGTGGACGCATGACGAATTCTGTTCCCACCCTCACGCTCAACGACGGTCACACGATCCCGCAGCTTGGTTTCGGTGTCTTCAAGGTCGACCCAACCGAGACGATGCGCATCGTGACCGATGCTCTTGAGGTGGGCTACCGGCACATTGATACTGCGGCGGTCTACGGCAACGAGGTCGGCGTCGGCGACTCGATCGCGCGGTCGGGCATTGACCGCTCAGACCTGTTCATCACCACCAAGCTGTGGAATGACCGCCAGGGCACGGAGTCAGTATTCGATGCCTTCGACGAAAGCCTCGAGAAGCTCGGGCTGGAGTACGTCGACCTGTATCTCATCCACTGGCCGGCACCGGCGCAGGACAAGTACATCGAGAGCTGGAAGGCACTCGAACAGATCAAGGAAAGCGGCCGCGCTCGCTCCATCGGCGTCTCGAACTTCCTCGAGCCGCACCTGCAGCGACTGCTGGCCGAAACGGATGTCGTCCCCGCCGTCGACCAGATCGAGTTGCACCCCGCACACCAGCAGCGTGAAACGACCACGTTCGCGCGTCGCCACGGCATCCAGATCGAGGCGTGGGGACCGCTCGGCCAGGGCAAGTACCCGCTGTTCGACGAGCACGTGGTTGCCATCGCGGCTGAGGCGCACGGCAAGTCGCCGGCGCAGGTCGTCATCCGCTGGCACCTGCAGAGCGGCAACATCGTCTTCCCGAAGTCGAACCGTCGCGAGCGCATGGTCGAGAACTTCGACGTCTTCGACTTCGAGCTGAGCGGTTCAGAGATGTCGGCCATCACGGCCCTCGAGCGTGCGGGCCGCGTGAGCGCACACCCCAACGAGGTCAACTAGCCCGGCACCGTTGATTGAGGAGCGAGCGCCAGCGAGCGTCTCGAAATCAACCTGCGCTGGGAGGTCTCGAGACGGCCGTGACCGGCCTCCTCGACCAACGGTGCTCACCATCCGCTCGTCGCAACTGCGGCGGGCGGATGTTACGTTCCGCGACGACTCTTACGTCGTGTGTCGCCGTCGATAGCGGCATCCGCTGCCCAGGCTTAGCGTCGGTGCATGTCCATCACTGACTGTCCATTGCTTCCGGTTGTCGGCGGAGACCTCACGGTGCCGCTCATCGACGGAAGCAGCACGCGCTATATCAATCTGGACTACGCCGCCTCGACGCCGGCGCTCGAGGTTGTCGCCGAGCACCTGACAGAGGTGTTGCCGCTCTACGCGAGTGTTCATCGCGGCGCGGGGTACGCGTCGCAGGTCTCCACCTCTGCCTATGAGAACGCCCGCATCGTCGTTGGCGACTTCGTGGGGGCGCGGCCGAACGACCAGGTGATCTTCACCCGCAACACGACGGACTCCCTCAACCTGCTCGCAAGTATCGTGCCGGGGGAGACCGTGCTGCTCGACATTGAGCACCACGCCAACCTGTTGCCGTGGACACAGACCGATGGCCGGGTGATCACCGCGGGTGCGACTATCGCCGAGACGCTGGAGAAGGTTGCCGCCGCGCTCGCCGATCGGCCCGCAGCGCTGCTCACGGTCACCGGCGCCAGCAACGTGACGGGGGAGACTCTGCCACTCAAGGCGCTCGCCACCATTGCCCACCGCTACGGCACCCGTCTGGCCGTCGACGGCGCGCAACTCGTGCCGCATCGCAGGGTGGACCTGGCCTACGACGGCATCGACTACCTGGCGTTCTCGGGGCACAAGACCTACGCCCCGTTCGGAGCTGGGGTGCTGGTGGGTCGCGGCGACTGGCTCGACGCCGGCACGCCGTACCTGCTCGGCGGCGGCGCGGTCAGCCGCGTCTCCCTCGACGAGACCACCTGGCGCACCGGGCCGGCCAGGCATGAGGCCGGCTCGCCCAACGTGCTCGGGGTTGCAACGCTCGCCCGCTCCCTGCACGCCCTGGCTGAGCTCGACGATGCCCGCTGGCATGAGCACGAAGCCGCATTGCGCGCGCAGCTGGTCGACGGCCTGTCCGCTCTCCCCGGGGTGCGCGTGCTGCAGATCTTCCCCGATTCCTCCGCGCCCGTCGGGGTCGTCAGCTTCACTGTGGCCGGCGTCGACTCTCGGTTGCTGGCCACGTATCTCTCGGCCGAACGCGGAATCGGCGTGCGCGACGGAAAATTCTGCGCGCATCCGCTGCTCACGAGACTCGGCATCACAGAACCGGCGTTGCGCGCAAGTGTCGGAGTCGGTTCGTCGGCAGCGGATGTCGCAGCCCTCGTCGACGCCGTGGCCGACTATCTCGCACATGGCCCGGTCTCCACCTACGAGCTCATCGATGGGCAGTGGGGCGTGAGCGGGGACGACCGGCCCAGGCCGGAGTGGGCGCCGGTGCTCGGAGCGGGCGTCGGCTACTACGGCTGCGGCGCCTGACGTTCGAACGCATCCAGCAGCCGGTCCGTCAGGCGGCGCGAGGCAGCTGCGGCATCGCCCTCTGCAGCCATGACGACACCCGCATTGGCCTCCATGAGGAGTGTGAAATCACGCCAGTGCAGATCGGCAACCACGTGGTTGTCGGCCTTCGCCCGGCGGATGAGCTCCGTAAATCCTGCTTCGATGCTTCGCCGCTCAGCGACATAGCCGTCGCCGTGCAGGAACGAGGTGACGACCATGTCAGCGCACGCCGGGTGGCGGGCCTGTTCGGCGGCCGCCTCTTCGACGATCGTGCGGAGCGCGCGCCATGCATGCGGCTCGGCGCTGGCATCGATCAGGCGCCCCTTCCACCATGCAACGCTGCTGGAGAAGACGGCATCGATCAGCGCTTCCTTGGTGGGGAATCGTCGAAAGAGCGTGGCAACGCCGACGCCCGCGCGTTTAGCCACCTCGGTCATTGAGATACCCGTGCCGAGCTCGGCGAACGCGTCGCTGGCCACAGCCACGATGCGATCGCGATTGTCGCGGGCGTCTACGCGCAGCTCGGTTGCTCCCGTCGCGGCCATGGGTGCCTCCTGGGCTAGGTGGAATACGTGAACGAATGTACTAAGTGGAATTACCGTGCCAGTTAACGATAGCGTTCACAGTTGGAACGGTCGTTCCATTTATCGAAGGAGACCTCGTGCGTGCTGCTCAATTCTTGAGGTACGGGGGTCCGGCCGTTCTTGCAATTGTCGAGGTTCCGGTGCCTGTGCCGACGGCATCACAGGTGTTGGTGCGCGTGGCCGCCACCAGCGTCAATCCGATGGACACGGACACTCGCAGCGGTTCGCTCAGGTTTCTCGCTGGGCGCCGCTTTCCGCAGGGCACCGGCATCGACGTGGCCGGAACGGTTGAAGCGGTGGGAAGCGACATCACCACATTTCGGGCGGGTGACCGAGTCTGGGGGATCAAGGCCGGATTTTTCCCCCGTTCGACCGGCGCTGCGGCCGAATTCATGGTCATTGACGCGTCCCTGCTCGCGATCATGCCGCTCAACCTGAATGAGGTGGATGCCGCTGCCCTGCCTGCTGTTGGCGTCACGGCGATCACCGCCGTGCGCGACACCGGTCGGGTCGGGTCGGGTGACCGCGTGCTCGTCCGCGGTGGTGCCGGTGGGGTCGGGAGCGTGGTGGTGCAATACGCGCACTTCCTCGGAGCCCACGTGACCGCTCTCGTCAGCGAGCGGAACATCGACCTTGTTCTGTCGTTGGGCGCCGACGTGGCCCTGGATCGCCGGGCGACAGCAGTTGACGACCTCGGAACGTTCGATGTGATCGTGGACACCGTTGGATCCGACCTCCTGCGGTATCGGCGACACCTGTCATCGCATGGCCGCATGGTGACGATCGCATTCAGCTCGATGAGGAGCATGGCAGCCGTGATCCTGTCTGCTGTGTACGGACCGAAGCGGATTCGGACATTCTTCGGCCAGCCCGCGCGAGGCGTGATCGCAGAGCTCACCACGATCGTCGAGGCCGGCGGGATCGTTCCGGTAATTGACGAAATCTATCCGCTCGAGAAGATCGCAGCGGCGCACCATTCGCTCGAGGCCGGCGGGGGGCGCGGAAAGAACGTGGTTCAGGTCCTGGGCTGATGGGCGGAACGGGTGAGACGAGCCGGACGAGCCGGGCGGGCGGGACGGGCCGCGCAGGCTCTCTGCACTGCGTAGGCTGGTCCTTGGCCACAGTAATGGTCCCGTCGCCCAGAGAGGATCCCACTCGTGTCCGCTACAGACTTGCCCCGTGAGCGAAAAGTTCAGTCGGTTGCGCGCGCTCGCGTGCTGCGCACAGAGCGGATCACCCCGCACATGGTGCGCGTGGTGTTCGGCGGCGAAGGCCTGGCCGACTTCCCGATGGCGGAGTCCGCACCCACCGACAGCTACGTGAAGCTGATCTTCGCGCCCACCGGTGCGCCCTATGCGGTGCCGTACGACGTCGAACAGGTCAAGCTCGATCACCCGACAGAGTTCTGGCCAGTCCTCCGCACCTACACGGTGCGTCGCTGGGATGCCGCACTCGGCGAGCTGTCAATCGACTTCGTGGTGCACGGCGATGAGGGTGTCGCCGGTCCGTGGGCAGCATCCGCTCAGCCCGGCGACGAACTGTACGTACGTGGTCCCGGCGGGGCATATTCGCCCAGAGCGGATGCCGGCTGGCACCTGTTCGTCGGCGATGACTCAGCACTGCCCGCCATCGCCCGCGCGCTCGAGGCACTGTCCGCCACGGCGACCGCCGTTGCCGTGATCGAGGTTGGCACCGCGGCCGATGAGTACCCCCTTGTTACGGCGGCGCAGCTCGATGTGACCTGGGTGCACCGCGACGAGCAGGGCACTACTGATTCTGGCTCTGGCTCTGGCTCTGACTCGGGCACAGACCCCGATGCCGCCATCGTCGCCATCGTGCGCGACCTTCCGTTCCCCGAGGGCCAGGTGCACGCGTTCGTGCACGGGGCCGCCGGATTCGTGCGCGAGATCCGTCGCTTCCTGCGGGTGGACAAGGCCGTGCCGCGTGACTTCCTCTCCATCTCCGGGTATTGGAAGCGCGGCCTGGCCGAAGACGGCTGGCGCTCGGCCAAGCGCGACTGGAACGCCCCCGTCGACGACGCAGAAGCGCAGGTTGAAGCGGCGCAGGTCGAAGCGGCACAGTTTGACGCAGCGGTCCCGGAACGCTCCACCCGCTAATGAACCTGATCGAGTGGCTGTTCGACGCCCAGTTACATATCGGCGACCAGGTGGTTCTCTGGCGCGAGATCGTCGGCAACGCATTCGGGCTGGCCAGTGCACTCGGTGGCATGCGCCGCAAGATCTGGGCGTGGCCCGTGGGCATTGTCGGTAACGCGCTGCTCTTCACGGTGTTCCTGGGCGCGGTGTTCGACACCCCGAACCCGATCAACCTGTGGGGCCAGGCCGGTCGACAGATCATGTTCATCGTGGTGTCGATCTACGGCTGGATCCAGTGGTCGCGCAGTCGGAATTCGACGACGCACATTGCCGTCTCCCCGCGGTGGGCCGGCAATCGAGTGCGCATTCTCCTCGGCGTCGGCATGGTTGCCGGAACACTGGTGCTCACGCCGATCTTCACCGCACTTGGATCGTACGAACCGGTCTGGGCCGACGCCTGGATCTTTACCGGCTCGCTGCTCGCCACCTACGGCATGGCAAAGGGATGGACAGAGTTCTGGCTCATCTGGGTGGCCGTCGACCTCGTGGGCGTTCCCCTGCTGTTCAGCGCTGGCTTCTACGCATCCGCTTTGATGTACGTGTTCTACGGGGCGTTCACGCTCGCCGGCTTCTTCGTCTGGATGCAGGTGCAGCGCAGGCAGAGTGGCGCACCAGCCCTCACCTAGGGTCTCCTCGACCACCGGGCTACATTACGTCCGGTTGCGTCATGTGAACTGCCGGGCGTAACACGCTCGCCGGGGCGCGCCCGATGCGCATAGCGTGCAGGCATGAGCGAGCACATCATTCTCGGAGCAATGTTCAGGGCCCTCGGGGCATACCCGTCTGGCTGGCGGTACCCCGGCGCCCACAACAACCCACTCGACGACACGGCCGTGCTCCGCAAGACGGCGAAACTGGCCGAAGCCGCCAAACTCGACTACCTCTTCTTCGGCGACTGGTTGGCGACCGGCCACGACCTGGAGTTCCGCGACCCGTACCTGCTGGCTCGCATCGACCCGCTATCCGCCATCACCTTCCTGGCCGGGGTGACGAAGAAGATCGGCCTCATCGCAACGGCCAACACCACATACACGGATGTCTACGCATTGGCCAGGGCGACGGCATCCGTTGACCGGTTGAGCGGTGGGCGAGCCGGGCTGAACGTCGTGACGGGCGCCGAGCCGCGCGCAGCCGGCAACCACGGGCGCGACGAGCACTGGGGCAACGAGCACCGCTACGACCAGGCTGGCGAGTTCGTTGATGCGCTGCGGTTGCTCTGGGACAGCTGGGAGAACGACGCATTCGTGCGCGATCGTGTGACCGGTGCGCTGATCGACCCGTCCAAGCTGCACCGCGCCCAGTACGGCGGCGAACACGTGCGTGTGGCGGGGGCGCTGAATGTGGCGAGGCCCGTGCAGGGACACCTGCCGTTGGTACACGCCGGCACATCGCTGCGCTCGCGGCAGTTGGTGCGGGACGAGGCCGACTTGGCTCTCGTCGCCCTGCCGTCGCTTGCCGAAGCCGTGGCATTCACCGCGCGCATCAAGCAGGAAGCGGCTGACGTCGGACGCGACCCCGGCCAGCTCAAGGTGATCACGCCTGTGCTGCCCATCGTGGCCGAGACGCGGGAGGAAGCCTGGGACATCTTCGACACCCTGATCTCTCTGGTTCCCCTTGACGACGGGTCAGAGCTCTCGAAAGCGGATGATTTCCCCAAGGGGCGCAGCATCCGTGCGCTGTCACAGGTGGTTGGGGTGGCGCTCGGCCCTCGGGGACTCGACGACCTCGTTCCCGTTCGGGTGGCTGCCCGCTTCAGCGATGTCGGCAAGCAACTCCTCGAGACGGTTGCCGCGCGGACCGGGCGCAGGCTTGGCAGCGCATCGCGGCCGGTCACGTACCGGCATCTGCTCGTGACGCACGTGATTCCGGCATCGGTCGTCGTGGGGGATGCCGTCTCGGTGGCCGATCACTTCGAGCAGTGGTTCACCTCTGGTGCCGTCGATGGCTTCAACGTGCTCACAGCCTTCATGAACGACCAGTTCGAGGCGTTCACCACCCTGGTGGTGCCTGAGCTGCAGCGGCGCGGGCTGTTCCGCACCGAGTACACCGGGTCAACCCTGCGCGATCACCTGGGCCTTGACCGTCCACGAAACCTGCACGCCGTCGAACGGGAGCAGCAGGAGCAGGCAGGTAGCCGGACGGCGTAGGGCGAGCAGCGCAGGCGAGCGGCGCGCTATTCCTCGTCGTCGAACCGTGCCCGCGCCCGCTCCACCTCGGACATGTTCGCCGTCGTCCAGCGCAGTAGCGCGTCGATGAGCTCGTTGAGCGTGTCGCCAATCGGGGCGACTCGGTACTCGACGGCGAGGGGACGCGTGGTGATCACGACGCGCTCGACCATACCGTTGCGTTCAAGGCGACGCAGCGTAGCGGTGAGCGACTTCTGCCCGATGGCCGGGATCTCGCGGCGCAGCTCGTTGAAACGCAGGGGATGGCCGCACAGCACATCGAGTACCTGCAGTGACCACTTGTCGAGAACCTGGTCGAGCAGTTCGCGGTGCGGTTCATCGACCAGGAGCAGGGCAGCGTCGGCGTGGGAGGTTTCGTTCATGACACCTAGTCTCGTTGAAGTTCCCTTCGTGCACCAGGTAGACATGGGGTACCTACTCGCTCGAACTAAGGAAACCTATGACCGTGCAGCTGCTATCCCCTGAGGGCATGATCCAGCCCGTGCCTTACGCCCACGTCTCCGTCGCGACGGGTACCCGCCATGTGCACGTCGCTGGACAGGTCGGCCGGGACCCCGACACCGACTACATGGCGGACGACTTGGCCGGGCAGGTCGCCCAGACGCTGCGTAATACCGCCCGCGGGCTCGCCGGAGCGGGTGCGACGTTCGCCGACGTCGTGCGCCTGCGCTTCTTTGCCACCCAGTGGTCGCCAGAGAAGATGGGCGACTTCATGGCAGGCGTCGAACTCGTGGCCCAGGAACTCGGTCTGCCTCAGCCGATGCCGCCGGCATCGCTCATCGGTGTCGACATTCTGTTCGAACCCGACGTGCTCGTCGAACTCGAGGCATACGCCGTACTTGACTGAGCCGTCGCCTCGTCGCCTGCTCCACGTCTTGCCGCGGTAACGCTTCTGGCTGGTGCGTCATACCCAGCGCACGCACGGTGCTCGCGTAGTCTGCACCTCGGCCATCAGTGCGACGGGACGGCGTGCTGGGAGAACGTGCCATCAGGCGCCCACCGTACGGCGACATCAACATAGAGCGGGCTGTGTGGGTTGTCCCCGCCGGCAAACTTCGCGACGACCCTGCTCATCAGCCAGAGCCCGTTCTGCTGGAGCACGCGCAAGCTCGCGCACGCAGAGCTGATGCCCTGGTAGCCGTCGAGGATGACCAGGCAATAGTCATCCGTTTCCCGCTGCACGGCGTAGACCCCGTATCCGCCCGGCTGCCGCACCGTGCCGAACACACTCCTGATCGATTCGTTGACGAAACCCCGCCCGAGGTTCAACGTCTCGCCGCCCGGGAGCCCAGCGGGCTGGTCGAAGACCTGCAGCACGTCGCTCGCGCTGCCGGGTGGCTGCGGGGAGCCCGTGGTCTCGAAGGCGGCGAACATATTCGACACGGCGGCCGTGCTTGTCCCTGGCTGATCGAGCATGCCCTTCAACCACACCCCAGCGATAAGGCCAGCCACGATTCCGACGCAGGCGCCGATCGCCACGAGGACGCTCGTGGCCGGCCGCTTCCGCCATCGCGTGTTCGGGGGTGATTCTGGCGGCGTTTCTGGGGGCGAGGCCGGGGGTGAGCGCTGGCCCCAGCGGTGCGTCGGATCAGCCAGGCTTGTTGTAGCGAGGGCAGGGTCGGGGGAAGTGTCGAGGTCAGCGTCTGCGTTAGCGCGAGGGTTAGCGCGAGTGTCAGCGTCGGGTGGCACAGCCGTTCCGGTGTCCGCCGCCGGGTGATCCCGCATCCGCTCGAGGAGGGCATCGAGCGCTGCCTCATCGTCGGCCAGTTCCTGGAGCAGCACCCTGAGCTTGTGCTCCGATTTCGTCATCCGCACGCTGTACCCGGTGTGGTACGTGACCTCGATCAGGGGTTCCGTCTCGTTTCGGCGAGAGAACACCGCGGCCTGCAGGCTCGCGAGGTGCGACGCCGGGTCCGGCACCTGCCGTGGAGAGGTCGTGAGCGGATGCGCGGCCCACCAGAGCGCGTCGAGTACGTCATGGCGCCCGGCATACTCGGTGCGTAGCCGAACCAGCAGTTGCGCATTGGCTTGCGCAGCCGACCACAATTCTTCGGCCTCTGATGCCCGCATCACTGAGTGAAAACCGTCCGTTACGGTGAAGATTACTCCGCCTTTTGCATACGAGTAGGAGGCAGAATAGAACATGCCTAACCGACTTGCAGAGGCCATCAGCCCGTACCTGCGTTCGCATGCCGACAATCCGGTCGACTGGTTCGGCTGGGGCGAAGAGGCATTCGCCGAAGCTGCCCGGCGCGACGTTCCGGTGCTCGTCTCCATCGGGTACTCGACCTGTCACTGGTGTCACGTGAT
The DNA here is from genome assembly GCF_057669685.1 of Leifsonia sp. Y878. Lineage (NCBI taxonomy): Bacteria > Bacillati > Actinomycetota > Actinomycetes > Micrococcales > Microbacteriaceae > Leifsonia > Leifsonia sp. Y878. Next base: position 417,116 of record NZ_JBYHFS010000003.1, read on the forward strand.
GGCCAGGGAATCCTTCAGCGACCCGGCAATTGCCGAGTACTTGAATGACCATTTCGTGAGTATCAAGGTCGACAGGGAAGAGCATCCTGATGTCGATGCCAGCTATCTGGCCGCGGCCAGCGCCTTCACGCCAGAGTTGGGGTGGCCACTCAACGTCTTCGTGACACCACAGGGCAAGGCCTTTTTCGCCGGCACCTATTTCCCGCCGGCGCCATCGTTCGGGCGCCCCTCGTTCCCGCAGGTGCTCGAAGCCGTCACCGAGACCTGGACGAACCAGCGAGTCGCCGTCGAGGCCAGCGCCGATCAGATCGCCGCTGCGATTGCCGATGCGGCCGGCCAGCTGAGCGGATCGACGGAGCCGCTGCCGACTGATACAGAGTTCCAGGCGGCGGTCGACGAACTCATCGCCTACGAAGACCAGACGCATGGTGGATTCGACGGTGCCCCCAAGTTTCCCGTGGCGCCTGCTCTTGGCTTCCTGCTCAGCGCGTCCTCATCGTCGGGAACGGAACTGGCGTTGCGCACGCTGAAGCGAATGGGGGCGTCGCCGCTCCGTGACCCGGTCGAGGGCGGATTCTTCCGCTACGCCGTGCGGGCGGACTGGAGCGAACCGCACTACGAGCGGATGCTCTACGACAACGCGCAGCTGCTCGATCTCTACACTCGCGCCTGGCAACTGACCGGCGAGGAGTGGGCGCGCATCGTCGCGACCGGAATCACGCGCTTCCTGACCGACGTGATGCAGCTGCCGAGCGGCGGTTTCGCCAGCGCACAAGACTCGGAGAGCACGGTCAACGGCCAGCGCACAGAGGGTGGGTACTACTCACTCGAAGCGGATGACCGCGCCGTGGAAACCCCGCCGGCCCTCGACGAGAAAGTGCTCACCGGCTGGAACGGACTGGCGATCGGTGCGCTGGCGCGTGCTGGATTCGTGTTCGGAGACGACACAGCAACATCCGCTGCCCGCTCGACCGCCGACTACCTCATCGCGCACCATCTGCTGGCTGACAGGCAGCTGGTGCGTGCCTCCGTTGGCCAGCGACTCTCTGCGGCGCGGGCGACGCTGGAGGACTACGGCATGTTCGCACGGGGCCTCCTCGAGCTGGCGATGGTGACGGGGCAGTCGCGATACGCCACGATTGCGCGGGACCTTGTTGACAGCACTCTAGGTTCAGCCACCGACACGGGCACCGACGCTGACGCTGCCACGGAAGCTGATGCGGGCACCGGCCCTGGATCGCAGCCGCACGCCGCGGTGTTCGCACCTCCGCATGGCGCCGACCCGATCCTGGTCGGGCAGAGGCTCGCTGTGCAGATCGATCCATCTGAGGGGGCTTACCCGTCTGGCATCAGCGCGCTGGCCGATGCATGCCGGCTGCTCTACGAGCTGACGGAGGAGCAGCGCTACCGGGAGGCCGCAGAGGCCGGCCTCGCAGCGCTGGCCGCGATCGCCCCAGAGCGCCCGCTGGCGTTCGGTGCCGCACTTGGCGTCATGGCGCGGCTGGTCGTTCCTCCCCGGCAGCTCGTGGTGGTGTCTCCGAATGCAGAGGCAGCCAGTGCAGATCCTCGCGGGCTCCTCGGCCACCTGCGCAACCCCGTCGGCCAGACCGGCGCACCGGCATCCGCTAGCGCATCGGCATCGGCTGGCGCATCGGCATCCGCTGCCGTGTCGCTGGCCACGGTCACCGCGGTCATCGTGACCGAAGCCCAGGCGAAAGACTGGGTGGCGGCGGGATTCGAGCTGGTCGCCGGTCGCACCGCTCTCGAGGGGATGCCGACGGCCTATCTGTGCCACAACTTCGTGTGCCGGGTACCGGTCACCGACCCCACTGAGTGGGTGCGCGGGTTGGCGGCGGGGGACGCTGACAGCACAATGGAGAGATGAGCGACGTACAGATTAAGCGGATTTACGACGACCTGAGCCCGGAGGACGGCTGCCGCGTGCTGGTCGATCGACTCTGGCCGCGCGGCGTGCGCAAGGAAGACGCGCACCTTGACGCCTGGGTGAAGGACGTGGCACCCAGTCCTGAGCTCCGCACGTGGTGGAACCACGATCCAGACCGGATGGACGAGTTCGCGACGCGATATAGAGCCGAGCTCACCGAGAACCCGGACAGCGTCGCAGCCGTCGCCGCGCTGGTGGGTCTCATCGCGCAGAACGACGCGGCGAAGCGGCCGACGACGCTGTTGTATGCGGCGCATGATCCACGGGTAAATCACGCCAGGATCCTGGCTGAATTCCTGAACGAATAGATTCGGACTGGCCCCCGAATGGGCCACGAAAAACCACGCTCTCAGAACGTGCATGGAAGCAGCAATCTGCGGCGTAGACTGTGCCAAGCGCCACCATTGATCTTCTGGCGATTTCCACCGGGGGGCTGGGAATCGCAGAACCCCTCGCCCGGCGCCGACGTTCACCATCGAACGCACATTCTTCGGCACAGAACACTGTGCCCTACTCACGTGATTCCACTTCCAGGAGGACCATGGCACCCATCGATCGATCAGACGACATCTCGCCTCAGGGCGACGGCGACGGCTTCCGCAAGGCTGATGCTGCGAGCACTGACACAGCTGCGATCCCGGTACTGTCCCTCAGTCGTGAACCGGAACTTGTGCTGGTGGCAACGGATGCCAGAACTCGCCGGTTCGATCGAGACGATGTCGTCGTGCGGAAGGGTGAGATCACCCTGTCGCAGGGGCATTTCACGCCACACGAGTCGATGGTCAGTGACCTGGTTGCCGTACACGACGCGCTGACGCGTGCCGGCATCGAATTCCTGCTCGTCAGGGGCGACGGCGGCCGGCTGGTCATCGCCGTCAATCGGTCAGCGCGCAAGAAGATCACCCGCGTGCTCGCCGAGGAGTTCGCCAACGAGCCGTTCTACGTGCGTCCGGTCACCATCGAGCCGAACGGTGACACGCACACTGACGACACCGGATCGGCGCTCCTCGCCGACGACGGGCTGCTCACGTACCGTTCAGCCAACGTCTTCCGGGTGTATCGCCCCCGGATCGAGCCGATCGGTCGCCTGCGCTACGGCGCGGACACCGCCTTCCAATTTGAACTGTGGCGCTTTGGCGAAGACGAGATCATCGCCCCCGTCGAGAACGCGCTGATGCGGCTTCGGCTGCCTCGCTCAGAGGCCCGCGAGACCACGATCGACCTGCACGGTCGCACGTGGCGCACCTTCCAGAGCATGTTCGACGACCTCGCCAGCGACGTCAGCTTCGACATCGACCTCGTCTTCTCCTGGGTCGACGGGTCATCCAGCGATTTCCAGCGCGAACGCGCCAAGCGGATGCAGGCATACGTAGTGGGAGAGGGTGACGACTCCGACGCCCGCTTCCGTCAGATCGACGAGCTGAAGTACGCGCTGCGCAGCGTGTACCTGTTCGCGCCGTGGATCCGTCGAATCTTCATCGCGACGGACTCGCCAGCACCGGCATGGCTGGCCGACCACCCGCGGGTCACCATCATGCGCAGTGAAGAGTTCTTCGCCGATCCGAGCGTGCTCCCAACGCACAACTCGCACGCCGTGGAAAGCCAGCTGCACAACATCCCCGGCCTGGCGGAGCACTTCCTCTACTCGAACGACGACATGTTCTTCGGTCGTCCGATCGGGCCAGACCTGTTCTTCTCTCCCGGCGGCATCTCCAAGTTCATCGAAGCGTCAACGCGCATCGGCCTCGGCGAGAACCAGCCGGAGCGCAGTGGCTTTGAAAACGCCGCGCGCGTCAACCGCGCACTGCTGCACGAGCGTTTTGGCAAGGTGACCACCCGGCACCTGGAGCACACGGCAGCTCCCATGCGGAAGAGTGTGATGCGCGAGCTGGAGGCCGAGTTCCCCGAGGACTTCGCCCGCACGGCGGCCAGCCGGTTCAGGTCGTCCACCGACATCTCGGTGACGAACTCGCTGTACCACTACTACGGGCTTATGACCGGGCGCGCGGTCGCGCAGACCCAGGCTCGCTCGCTCTATGTTGAAACGACGCTGAAGCGTGCACTGCACCAGATGGATCGTTTGCGGAAGCGGCGCGACCAGGACATGTTCTGCCTGAACGACGGCAGCTTCCCCGAAATCTCCGACGAGGTGCGCCGCGAGGCCGTCACGAGCTTCCTCGACCGCTACTTCCCATTCCCTGCCCCATGGGAGCATGTGGAACAGTCCAGCGCGAGCGGGTTTGCCGATGGCGTGAGCGCACCTGGCCTGGCCAGTGACGACTCTCGTGGCGCCAGCGAGCCCGCAGTGGGCACCGCGGCCAGCGATTCGACGCCGGTCAGTTCACTGCCGATCAGCGTAATACAGGGATAGGCCGGGTCATCGGCGGTTCCCGGAAAACCGGGACCGATCCGGCCGGCAGGATCTGAATTCCGGATGCCGCCAGTCGACGAGTGCTCTCGTCTGCGTCGATGTAGTCGAGAGCCTCGTAGCTGCCGAGCGGAACCACAGAGTGCAGCACCGTGTCGGGGTACACATGCACCAGGTTGAACGCGCGGCCACCGTCGCGACCGCGGGTGCCTCCAACGGGCACGGTGAGATCCTGGGTGTAGCAGGTGGCGGATGCCACGGACACGGGGATTCCCGCGAAGGTCGCAGTGGACGAGTAGTGGAGATGTCCGGCCAGGATGCTGCGGACATCCGTTCCTCGCAGCACCTGGGCGAGCGGGCCCTGATCGCGCAGTTCGACGGACACCGCCAGGTCGAGCACGCTCGGGATCGGGGGGTGGTGCATGACCAGGATGGAACCGTCGATCGCTGGAACGGCAAGCACGTCATCGAGCCACTCGAGCTGGGCAGGCGTGACCTCGCCGTGGTGCGCGCCAGGAACAGTCGAGTCGAGCGTGATGATGCGCAGGCCGTTGATCTCTGTGACGCTGTCGACGGGGGTTGTCGTCGGACCTTGGTCGAGCAGCCCGGTGCGGAACGCGGCGCGGTCGTCGTGGTTTCCCATCACCCAGATCACCTGGGCGCCGAGGCGTTTGGCAACGGGGTCGACGATCGCTCGTAGTTCGTCGTAGGCGCCTGGCTCGCCGCGATCGGCAAGATCACCGGTGAAGATGATCGCCTCTGGACGGCTCCCCGATGATTCGACAGCGGCGAAGAGTTCAACCAGGTGTCGCGTGCTGTCCACCGTGTTGTAGAGGCGATTGCCCCCTGCAAGAAGGTGCGTATCACTGAGGTGGATGAGAAAGTGGTCCGGCCTGGGGTATTCGGCCGTTCGCATGCTCACGAAGATTCCATTCGTTGTCACGTGCACACTCTGCGCGGATGCACTAACGGTACTGCCGATATTCGAACACGGGTAGTTGAACATCCGGTGTACGCCACGCGCAGTGCGCCTGTACGCCTGCTGCACTGTGTGCGTCACGCGAAGGCGCACTGTGTGTCTGTCTGACAATGTCAGATCGACACACAGTGCGCTTTCGCGGTGCTGGCAAAGCGGTGCCGGCTACTCGGCGGACTGCGGCTTGTTCTCGCCGACCGAGAGCGCGCCCTCGCTGCTTGAGGTCGTCACCTTCACCTTGCGTGGCTTCGCCCGTTCGCTGACCGGGATGGTGACGCTCAGTACTCCGTTGGCGTAGCTGGCGCTGATCCGCTCAACATCGACGCCTTCGCCGAGTTGGAGCTGGCGCAGGAAGGATCCGGCCTGGCGCTCGCGCGTGATCCACTTGACGCCCTCGTGGTTGGCGAGCGTGCGCTCTGCACGAATGGTGAGGAGCTGACCGTCGACATCGATGTCCACCGAACCAGGATCGATGCCGGGCATGTCGGCGTTCAACAGGTAAACATCGCCGTCGCGGTACAGGTCCATGGGCATCCGGCGCGGCCCAAGTCGGTTGTCGAGCAGTGCGCCCGCGAAACGGTCGATGTCGCGTAGTGGGTCAAAGTTCGCCATTGTCTACTCCCTAGCTCCGGGTCGAGACCCGATTCTCAATCGCATGTCAATAACTTGAGTCGAGGGGACTCAACTATTGACAATTAAACACCGGTGCCGGATGCCTGCCAACGGACACGACGAATTCTCAGTTGGCTTTGAGCGAACGCAAGGCTGCGGCCTGGCCAGCGTCGTCGGACTGCTCGCGCGCCGCCAGAATCTGCTCCACGTTGGCTTCGGCCCACACTCGAATCGCCTGGACGGGTTCGAGCAGTGAGATCCCGAGCGGTGTCAGGGTGTACTCGACGCGCGGGGGAACTTGGGCGAACACTTCCCGGCTGAGCAGGCCGTCGCGCTCCAACGCGCGCAGCGTCTCGGTGAGAACCTTCGGTGTCACGACGCCGATGTCGTTCTTGAGCTGCGAAAAGCGCTTCACCCCCGTGTTCAGCGAGAGCAAGACCTGGAGAGTCCACTTGTCGCCGATGCGACCGAGGATCACGCGGCTCGGACATGACGGCTTGAGGGCGTCGTATGACACGGCGCCTGTGTCATTCGGGATCGCGATGCTATCCAAGGGGTAACCGACTTCCGTTGAAGTATCCAGTATCTAATTCATACTATTGGCGAAAGTGGTCAACAGCACAACGAATCAACACCACAACGACAATCAGAACGGATGCAGGCATGAATATTCTTCTCACCGGTGCCACCGGCTACATCGGCTCGGCGGTTCTTCGACGGCTCCAGCAGAGCGGACACACTGTCACGGCCGTCGTGCGCAGCGACGGGGCAGCCCAAAGAGTCGCGTCCGATGGGGCGACGGCGCTCGTGCACGATGTGACGGATGAGGCGTGGCTGGTCGCCCGCTTGCGTGAGGTCGACGGGGCCATTCACGCTGCAGCCCCCGCGGAGGGCAGCGCCGCAGCGTTTGACGACGCCATCCTGAACGCGGTGATCTCAGCTTTCGGTGGCACCGGAAAACCGTACGTCCACACGGGTGGCATCTGGTCATGGGGCGACAACGCGGCCATCACCGAAGACAGCCCCCTCGATCCGCCAGCACTGACACAGTGGCGAGCTGCACGGGAAGCGCGAGTCCTCGCATCCGCTGTGAGAGCCAGCGTGGTGTCGCCGGCCATCGTCTACGGGAACGGCGGTGGCATCCCGATCAGCATCATCCGCGACGCACCACGCACGCAGAGCGGCGCGCTCACGCTGGTTGGCAACGGAGACCAGCACTGGGCGACAGTGCACGTCGACGACCTCGCCGACCTGTACGTGCGGGCGCTTGAGACATCACCTGGCAACACGCGGTTCGTCGGCGCAAGCGGTGAGAATCCGACGGTGCGGGAACTCGGACGTGCCGTCGTCGGGCCAACGGGCGAGATCGTGCCAGAGAGCGCCGATGCCACCCGCGCGCGGTTGGGAGGCGCGTTCGCCGACGCCCTGTTGCTCGACCAGCAGGCCAGGGGAGACGCGGCCAGGCAACAACTCGGCTGGCGGCCGGCAGCACCATCGCTCATAGCCGAATTGAGCGTGGCCGCGCCGGTGGCTCTCTAGTCGTTCGCCGTCGCGGTGCTGGCTGCCCTAGCCGAAGCACAAAGCACTGCCTAGGCTGTCGGCATGGCTCGCTACGTGCGGTTTGACGAATTCGGTGGCACTGAGGTCTTGCACATCGTGCATGACGATCCGCCGTCGCCTGCGCCAGGAGAAGTGCGCGTGAGCGTTCACTCTGCCGGCCTGAACCCGGTGGACTGGAAGATCTTTCGCGGCGGGCCAACGGCTGCCGCCTATCACGCTGAGCCTCCGTGCGGTAACGGAAATGACTTCGCCGGAGTGATCGATGAGATCGGCACAGGCGTTGTCGATTTCGACCTTGGTGACGAGGTGCTGGGGGGCAAGCGGATGTTCGCCCAGGCCGACTACCTGGTCATCGACGCCGACCAGGTCGTTCGCAAGCCCCCGGCGCTCGGCATGGACGAGGCCGGCGCACTCGATATCGTCGGTAGAACGGCATGGGCGACCGTGCGCTCGCTCGGACTCACCTCCGCCGACACCGTGCTCGTCAGCGCGGCGGCCGGCGGCGTCGGCGTGCTGGCTGCACAACTCGCAAAGCGCACCGGCGCCACCGTCATCGGCACGGCGAGCGAGGCCAACCACGACTTCCTGCGCGGCCTCGGCATCATTCCAGTTGCCTATGGCGAGGGCATGGTCGACCGTATTCGCGCCGTCGCGCCGCACGTCACGGCGGCCCTCGACAACAACGGCCCTTCCAGCATCGACGCGGCACTCAAGCTCGGCGTGCCAGGGCACCGCATCAACACCATCGCTGCGCGTGGCCATCGAACGGATGCTGGAATCCAGGGTGTCGGCGGCGCACAGGCCGGCGTGAGCGAACTGGAGAAGGTGGCGGAACTCATCGCGGCGGGCGATCTCGTATTCCCCATCGACAGCGTCTATCCGTTAGAACGCGTGAAAGATGCGTACGCGCACCTGATCGGCGGACATTTGCGGGGCAAGGTCGTTCTGGGCTTGGTCTGACTGGGCCTGGTCTGACTGGGCCTGGTCTGGGCCGCCGCTGGAGGCTGGTGGCTCGATCACCGATTTCGGTGTGCAAAGGTTGAAGGGTGCGCCAGAACCAGACGAACTCGCCGGGACGTTACCTGGTCGCCGCCGTTTGCCTCGTTGCCGCTTTCATCGTGCTCTACGTCTATTTCGTGCGCACGGAGGCCGGGCAGCTCATCGACCAGCTCGCCTACAACGGCGCTGATTTCGGCTGGCGCAGCGTCACCCCGTTCACGCGGCGCATTCTCGATGCGCTGCCGGCAATTTCGGGCATCGTCGGCTTCGTGCTCACCATCGTTATTGCCCTGGTCAGACGCAACTGGATCACCCTGGTCGTCGCGCTTTCTGCGGCTGCAGCGGCTGCCGCCACCACGCAGATCCTGAAGTACGCGATTCTCAGCCGGCCGGACTTCGGTGTTGAGGGCTTCGCCGACAACTCATTCCCTTCGGGGCATACGACGGTTGCCGCGGCATCCGCTCTCGCTGTTTTCCTGGTTTCAAGCGCTCGAACGAGGCCGGCAGTGGCCGGACTCGGCGCCGCCTATACCGTCGTCGCGGGGGTGTCGACGCTGGCCAATCAGTGGCATCGGCCGAGCGACGTGATCGCGGCGCTTCTCGTCGTGGCGTTCTGGGGGTGCGCGGCGGGATTCCTGTTGGCTGTCCTGGTTCCTGGGCGGGCGCCGGTGCGTGCTGCGCGACCAATCGCGTTGCTCATCTGGCTCATCGGGCCGTTCCTGGTGGTCACGGTGATTGCGTTCGTGCTGACGCTGGTCAACTCGGCCAAAGACGACCCGAACACCGTCATCGCGTACATCGGCGGGGTCGCAGCCATCATCGCAGTGGGGTTCTCGCTCGCAGCGATGGCCGTCCGCACGTTCTCGCGCTTGCCCTGACCCCGACCTTTCCGCCGCAGGCCGGTTGCGGGGCAGGTCTACCATCCCGGGAAGTCGCGTGTAACACTGGCCCTATGGTCGTCACGCTCAGAGGGCTGCAGACTGCTGTCCCTCCCACAATTCTCGTGCAGGACCAGGTACGCGACGTGTTCGCCGCGCAGCCTGATCTCAGTCGGCTTGCCCAACGGCTGGTCACCACCTCGTTCAATATGTCGGGTATCGATACCCGGCGAACGGTGATCGAAGAGCTCACGCTCGATGCCCAGGCGGGTGACCATGAGCCGCAGTTCTTCGATCCGGAGACGCGGCGGTTGCTGGTGCCGGGCACCGGCGCGCGCAATGAGCTGTACATCACCGAGGCGACGAAGCTGTTCGTGGAGGCGGGGCGGCTCGCACTCGAGGCGTGCCCCGGCGTGGAGGCCGCCGACATCACGCACGTGGTGACGGTGTCGTGCACGGGCTTCTACGCTCCTGGACCCGACTTCATGCTGGTGCGCGAGCTGGGCCTGAATCCGGCCACCCAGCGCTACCACTTGGGTTTCATGGGCTGCTACGCCTCGATGCCGGCCCTCCGCACAGCCAAGCAGTTCGTCGAGGCCGACCCGAACGCCGTGGTGCTGGTCGTCAGCGCCGAGTTGTGTTCGCTGCACCTTCGCACCTCGAACGATCCAGACACCATCGTCGCCTCGTCGCTGTTCGGCGACGGCGCTGGGGCAGCGATCGTGAGTGGCCGGCATCCGGTTGCGGGGGAGAAGGCGTTCACGCTCGACCATTTCTCGACGGTGATCACGCCGGTCGGTGAGGAGTCGATGGCGTGGAAGATCGGTGATGCCGGCTTCGAAATGGTGTTGAGCTCGTACGTGCCGCACATCATCGACGAACACATCGAGGGTGCGCTCGCGCCGCTGCTCGCCCAGGACGAGGAGCTGTGCGTCTTCGCTGACGCCCTGCGGAACGGCGACGGCGGCCGGGTCGGTGACGACGGCCGGGTCGGTGACGAGGGGCAGAGTGAGCTCGGCGCGAGCCTCGACTCTGGTGCCAGCAGAGCGGATGTCGGCGCGCTGTCCCCGAACGGCGAGGCGACGGCAGACCTGGCGGTCACGGCGCTGCTGCGTGAGGTGCTGGGCGAAACCCCGGGGGCGATTGCGTCCCCTGGCAGCCTGTCAATGGCAGCGGATGCCGATGCCGCGCTCCGCTCTCCCTCGGCCGGCGAGCGGCAGACGGCGACACTGGAACAGCCGTTAGACAGGGCGATCGCGCACTGGGCCATCCACCCAGGCGGACGCAGCATCCTCGACAAGACAGAGGCGAAGCTGGGGCTGAGCGCTGAGCAACTGGTGCCGGCCCGGGAGGTGCTCCGCACCTGGGGAAACATGTCGAGCGCCACCGTGCTGTTCGTGATGAAAGCGATCCTCGAGAGTGACGACACCGTCGAGGGCGATCGCATGTGCGCGATGGCATTCGGCCCGGGGCTGACCGTCGAGAGCGCGTTGATGACCGTCATCGTCGGGTAAGGCGTGCGGGGGATTCCGTCGCTCGGACTGCGGGCCGACGACATCGAAGAGGTCATGGACTCACCGGACTGCGACCCTGAACGGCTGCGGAACACCTACGAGAACTTCCGCTACATCAATGCCGTGCTGTCGGGGTGGCGGCGGATGTACGTGCGCGATATCCGCCCGTCCCTCTCCGCGAATTACCAGAGCACGCTGCTCGACATCGGTACAGGCGGTGGCGATGTGGCGCGGGCGCTGGCCCGCTGGGCGATGCGCGATCGGCTGCGGCTGACCGTCGTCGCCGTTGACCCGGATACCAGGGCGCACGACTTCGCGACCAGCCAGCCCACGATGCCGGGGCTCAGCTTTCGCCGGGAGCTCAGCTCTGACCTGGTGGCGCGGGGTGAACGCTTCGATTTCGTGATCTCGAACCACGTGTTGCACCACCTGAGTGCAGAGCAGTTGGGCGCGTTGATGCTCGACTCAGAGCTGCTCTGCCGCCGACAGGTGCTGCACTCCGACATCGAGCGCAGCCTGTGGGGGTACCTCGGATTCGGGCTCGGCACCTGGCCGCTGTTTCGGAACTCATTTATTCGTGAGGACGGACTCACCTCAATTAGGCGCAGTTACACGGCGCACGAACTGCGCGCGGGACTGCGCGCTGCGGCGGGTGTGGGCGGTGCTGGTGGCGAGCGGGACGGGAGTCGTCTCAGCGGCAGTGGCGGCGGCCGTGGCGGCATCGGGAGTGGCTGGCGCGTGACGCGCGAGGTGCCGTCCCGGCTGGTGCTGCGATGGGCGCCGGACCGCATTGAGCGTGACCCGGAGCGTGGTGCGGAGAACGGCGCAGAGCGTGGCACGGTGGACGTCACGCAGGATGACACGGAGCGTGAGCTGGACAGCACGCAGCACGGCGCGGAGCGTGAGCTGGACAGCGGCGCACCTCATGCGTGACGTCATCATCGTGGGCGGCGGCCCCGTCGGGATGCTGCTGGCCTGCCTGCTGGCTGGGCGTGGCCTCGACATTCAGGTCGTCGAGCAGCGGGAGGCGCCGGCCAGATTGTCGCGGGCGATCGGCATACATCCGCCGTCGCTGGTTGCGTTGCGGGAGGCCGGCGTGCTCGATGAGGTACTGGCCGATGCCGCTCGGATTCGGAACGGCGAGGTCTGGAGCGGCGGTGCACGGCTCGGCGCCCTGTCGTTTGAACGGCTGCCGACGGAGCATCAGTTCGTGGCGTCGTTGCCGCAGCATGTCACAGAGGAGTTGCTGGCTGCCCGGCTCGAGGCGTTGCAGCCCGGTGCGCTGCGCAGGGGAGTGCGTGCGGCGGCGATCAGAACACTGCCAGACCGGGTGGCGGTGACACTTGAGCAGGTGGTGGCGCCTGAGGCGGGGGCGCTTGAGCCGGTGGCCGGGGCTGGTGAGGCATCCGCTGTCGGGGCTGGTGACAGATCTGGTGCCGGAACCGCCGCCGGAGCTGGTCATCGAGCTAGTAACGGAGCCACCGCCGGGGCTGGTATCGGAGGCACCGCTGGAGCCACCGCCGGGGCTGGTACCGGAGTCGCGGCCGGTGACACTGCATCGCACGCGGTGGACACCCTGGAGGCCCGGTTCATCGTCGCAGCGGATGGCGCACGCAGCTCGGTGCGCACCGCGGCCGGCATCCGCTGGCAGGAGTATGGCCGGAGCGAAACGTACCTGATGGCCGATTTTCCGGCGGATGCCGCGTTCGAGTCGGTCGCCGTGCTCTACTTCGAGCGGGGCGGGGTGGTGGAGTCGCTGCCTCTTCCCGGCGGCCGTCGACGGTGGGTGGCGCTCACGGATGGGCTGCAGGCCGGGGCGAGCGCCGCTGAGCTGGCTGGCATCATCCGCTCGCGTACCGGCATCGCGGTACCGCAGACGACGGATGCCCCAAGCGCGTTCACAGCGCGGCAACGGCTGGCCGAGCGGATGGTGTCCGGACGCACGGTGCTGGTGGGGGATGCGGCGCACGAGATCAGTCCGATCGGCGGGCAAGGCATGAACCTGGGCTGGCTCGACGCGGTGGAGTTGGCGCCGGCACTGGAGCAGGGAGTGCGTGAGGATGCCGGCGGGCGCGGTGCTGGTGCTGCTGCGGGCGGCGGTGGTGGCGGCGGCAGTGGTGGTGCAGTCGGTGCGGGCAGTGCGCGTGGTGCGGATGGCGCGGCCGGTGCGGGCAGCATGGGTGCGGGCAGCATGGGTGCGGCCGATGACGTGGCTGCACTCCGGAGTTACGACCGGCATCGGCGGGCCAAGGCGCGAATGGCGATGCGGCAGGCCGGGTTCAATATGGCGATGGGGCGTCCGAGCGACGGTCTGCAGCTGCGGGCGCGCAACGGGCTCGTGCGGATGCTGGCGGTTCCGCCCGCCGACGCTGTGCTGGCCAGGGCCTTCACGATGCGCTGGCTGTGAGGGGCTGAAGCTGGCGCAGGCGCAGGCGCAGGCGCAGGCGCCTTTCCCAGCCCCGGGGTCCGTCACCGCGCCCGTGACCGCGCCCGTTCTGGAGAGTCGCGCCCGCCACAGCGGGCGCATTCAGCCACGACGGGCGCGCTCAACGCGGATGCAGTCCGCGCGACGCCAGCGCTGGCCGCCACGTCCGGTGCGCGCGGTGGCGCCGGGTGCAGAAGAATGGATACGTGACTGTTCCACTGATCGACCTCCTGCGCGCTGACCTGACCGCCGCCAACTATTCCGTGACCGCCCTGACCGGGCTGTGGGGTGTTGAAGCGGATGCCGCGCTCCACCGCAATCAGCGGGTCCCTGCCCAGCGTGCGCTCGCCGCCCTCCGTCAGAAACTGGGCCGCCCAGAGCGGTCTGCCACGCTTGCGCAGCTGTTCGTGCTGGCGCGTCCGGTCACCCGCGGCGACCTCGCCGCCGCCCTGCCATCGCTCGGCGTGGCCGGGGCCGTGGAACTGGGGCTCGTCGCATCCGCTGAGAATGACAGCACCGACAGCACCGACAGCACCGACAGCACCGACAGCGCCGGTCGTGCCGACAGCGTCGTCAGCACCGACGACAACGCGCTCCTCCGCCCGCTGCTCGACCTCCGCCCGTACAGCTTCATCGACGCGCACGGTGCCGGCAGCTGGTGGATCGCCTCCGACCTCGGCGAGCTCGCGCTCGGCCACGAGCTCGGCGAGAACCACGTACTTGGGGTTGGTGGCGCATCGCTCACCCTGGCTGGGCTGGTGCTGCCGACATCCGTTGAATCGGCACTCGATCTTGGTACCGGATGCGGCATCCAGGCCATGCACGCCGCCCGCCACGCCGACCGGGTTGTTGCCACCGACATCTCCGAGCGCGCGCTCGAGCTGGCCGCGCTGAATGCGCAGCTGAACGGCATCACGAACATTGAATTCCGGCTCGGCAGCCTGTTTGAGCCGGTCGCGGGGGAGCGTTTCGACCACATCATCTCGAACCCGCCATTCGTCATCACCCCGCGCACCGAGGGTGTGCCGAGCTATGAGTACCGCGACGGCGGCCTGGTTGGCGATGCGATCGTCGAGGCCGTCGTGACCGGCGCGGCCGACCACCTGACGCCAGGCGGTGTCGCTCAGCTGCTCGGCAACTGGGAATACCGAACGGATGTCGACGCCTTCGACCGGATGACGGCCTGGCTCGATCGTCCGGAGTCTGGGAACCTCGACGCGTGGATCATCGAACGCGAAGTCGAGCTCCCCACCGAGTATGCAGAGACCTGGATTCGCGACGGCGGCACCCGCCCAGACACCCCCGACTTCGACCGGCTGTACAACGCCTGGCTCGACGACTTCGCCGCGCGCGACGTGGCCAAAGTCGGCTTCGGCTACATGCTGCTGCGGGCACCGGCAGCGTCGTCCTCCGCGGCAGCGGCATCAGCGTCGGCATCCGTTGTCGCGCCGTTCCGCCGCCTCGAGCGCCTGCACGGCTCGCTCGGGCAGAATTCCTCTGGCCTCGGCGCGTACCTGGCCGACTGCCTGGCTGCACACGACTGGCAGACTGCAGCGGATGACGCCGCCCTGTCACACGCGCACCTCACGGTCGCACCCGATGTCACCGAGGAACGCCACTACTGGCCGGGCAACGATGACCCGACGTTGATGACCCTGCATCAGGGCGCCGGATTCGGTCGGTCGGTTCCGCTCGACACCGCGCTTGCCGCACTCATCGGTGCATGCGACGGTGACCTCAGCGTTGGCGCCATCGTCGGCGCGCTCGCCCAACTGCTGGAGGTCGATGAGGATGCGCTGGCCGACGATCTGCTGCCGCGCCTCCGCGATCTGATCGACGACGGGTTCCTGCGGCCGCCGACCGAGTAGTCGGTAGCGACCCGCGACGGAGCGGGTTCGTAGTTGAGGAACCATCGCGGCAGGCGGCAGGCGGCAGGCGGCAGGCGGCAGGCGGCGGGCGGTAGTGTCCGTTAGGCAAACGGCCTTCGTGACTTCGGGCTGGGCGCGGGGTATTCCCTCAGGCGCGCGATAAAGCACGCGCCTGAGTGAATATCGCGCGCCCAGACTTAGCTGCGCGCCGAAACAAGCATTCACGTGTTCCACCATGCCGCGCCAGCGGTTCGACACCGCTCGAAACCGATGAGCTGATCGGGCTGCGGAAGAGTCACGTCGCCCGCGACGCCGATGCAAATAGTCCTTGCGCACTAGCGTCATAGCGTTGGACGGGAACATTCGGCGCCACGCTTGAGCACGAAACCAGCGCTCAGCTCAGCTCAGGTCAGGTCAGGTGCGCGAGTGCTCGATGGCATCGTCAACATCAGAATCACTGTACCCGTCCCACAGGAGGGACTCCCGAACGTACAAGTCCGCGCGCTTCTGTCGGCGGGCCGCTCGATTCCACGCGCGAGTGACAATCCAATTGGAGGCGAGTCGATAGACGAGGAAGATGACGACAAGCGCAACAGCTAGGGCGACCGCGCTCAGCACCGACCCCGCGAATTCGCCGACCAGTCCGGAGAACCCCATCGCAGAGATGGGTGCACTGACCAGAATCCGAACGCCAGTATCCATCAGTTCCCCCCTCAGGTGGCCTCAGCCTACCGAGGGCCGCACCTCCGAATACTCAATCCAGCGGATGCCACCCCAATTGTTCATCTGCTTACGAACCAATTGTTCATCTGCTTGCGAGCAGTTACAGCGATTCATCGTGGGTTCTGCAATGCTGTCGGTGACCGCAGTACCGCAGTACCGCAGTACCGCAGTACCGCAGTACCGCAGTACCGCGGCGACAGGGGGCATAGATGCGTCGCGGAACCTCGTTCGTACCAGCCGCACTTCTCCTTGTCTTTCTGCTCGGGGTGTTTCTGCTCGGGTCNTACCGCAGTACCGCAGTACCGCAGTACCGCAGTACCGCAGTACCGCGGCGACAGGGGGCATAGATGCGTCGCGGAACCTCGTTCGTACCAGCCGCACTTCTCCTTGTCTTTCTGCTCGGGGTGTTTCTGCTCGGGTCCGTATTCGCGCAGGCATGGGTTCTCCCTTATGCGGTGGGGCGGGTGGCTGCAACGTTCCCGGAAGTTCAACCGCTCGCTGTCCCAGCCATCGTGTGGGGTATCGCCGCGATCGCCTGCTGGCAAGCCGTTGCCCTCATCGGATTGCGACTGGTCATCCATGCCAGGGAGAACCGGTTCGACGCTTCCGTTTACGGATGGCTGCGCGCAATGGTCTACTTCCTGCTGGCATTCATCGCGCTGGTTGTGGCTGCATTCATTGCCCTGACCGTGATGGGGTACACGACGCCGGGAGTGATGCTGGGACTTATCGCTGGTGGCGTCATTGCGCTGCTTGCCGTGGGATCGCTTGTCGTATTCCTGGGGACCAGGCGGTAGAAAGCGCGCCGGTGCCTCCTTCTTCGGTGCCCTCCTTCTTCGGTGCCCTCCTTTGTCGGTGAGGAGGCGGCCGGGCCGCAGCCATTTATCCAGATGGGCAACAAGCGATGGATCTAGAACGGCGGGATGCTCGTGTCCAGTTCGGCCGTGGCAATGACAGCTGCTGGTTCGGCCGGAGTTCCAATCCCGATCTGATGCTCGGGTTCGGTGTCGTAGTTGTGGCCGGTTGGCGATGTCCAGTGCAGGATGCCGTCGTCGTTCTGGCTGACCTGCCAGCCGATCTCGTGTTTGTCACGGTGGTTCTTCGCGCAGAGGCAGGCCATGTTCGTGAGGTCGGTCTCGCCTCGCTGGCCGTTCTCTTCGAACGGGACGGTGTGGTCGAGGTCGGACTGTCTGGCCGCACGGTTGCACCCGGGGAACCGGCAGGTTGCGTCCCGTAGCTGCAACACCGTGCGGAGGCCGGCGGGTGGCCGGTAGCGCTCCCGCCCCACGGAGAGGAACGCACCGGTCTCTGGATGGGTGAGGATGCGAAGGAAGCTCGTCGCGTTGCCAACGAGTTCTTTGGCGGCGTCGAGGTCGATCGGCCCGTAACCTTCCAGCACGGCGGGCTCGTCGCTTCGGCCGAGGAGTGTCAGCGCCGGAACCAGGAGGACGACGTCGGCTTTGATGCCGCGGGTGCCGCCGTCGGCATCGAGCACCAGGTCGGCGAACGCGTCGGCCTTCAGCTGCGTTAGCGTGCGGGATTCGTCTGGGCCCTGCAGGCTCATCGCGAAATTGGTCACCCGGGTGACGATCGCCTGACCCTGCGCCGCCGGAAGGAATGCATTGACCCAGCACATGCCGTCGCTGGCCGGTTCGAAGAAGATCGCCCGGTCTGCGACGCTGCGCTCGTGCCGGATCGTGATCGATTCGGCGTCGAGTCGTTCCCGCACCCTGCGGGTCTTCTGCGCGAACTTCGACACGGTGAGCCTGCCGGCATCGGGCAGTACCGCCGCTTCGAGCGCTGCCGTGTGCTCCGGGGAGAGACCGGCCGTCTGGTCCACGAGGGTGCTGGCGTGCCGGTAGCTGATCTCCCCGGTCTGCAACACCCTCAGCGTCGCGGGCAGATCGTGCACGAGGATGCGGCTGACCGCGATCATCGTTTCCATCGTGCGTTCAGGGATACGCAACGCGCAGGACAGTTCGGTCACCAGCACACGTTCGTTGGCCCAAGCCTGTTCGGCCAACGGCACTGTGATTGGGGCGGTAGTCAGGGACTCGCTGGTCATACGAGCCCGATCGATTGCGACGGCTCGTGCCGCGGCGGTCGTGGCGAGGAGGCGGTCGAACCTGGCGACCTCGTCGACTTCTATTCCGAGTTGTTTCAGAAGGGGGTTCATACCCTGAATTATCCTCGGTACCACCGACATTCTAAGGCGGCATAAATCGACTCTGATCTGCGATTGTGCTGTGGATAAGTGCCAGGAGCGACGCCCTGTGGAGGAGCATGTCGCGCACCGGGCAGGGGGATCTCGAGACGCTCGCTGGCGCTCGCTCCTCGACCAACGGAAGGGATCAGGCGCGAACGTCGAACCCTGCCTGGTCGGTCGGCTCCAGCTCTGTCACGACCAGTGACGAGACCTCCGCGGCCTGCGGGCCACCGTCGAGCCACTCCAGCATCGCCGCGACCGCAGGTTCCGTGCCCTCGATCTCGATCTCGACGGTTCCGTCTGGCAGGTTGCGCGCGTATCCGGAGAGGCCGAGGCGCACGGCCCGTTGCTTGGTCGTGTACCGAAAACCCACGCCCTGAACCTGGCCATGCACAATCACATGTCGTCTGATCACCCACCCATTGTGCTCCGCTTCTGCCAGGCGGGGCTGGCGGCGCTACTCTGCCGCCGAGAACGTTCCCGACGCCAGGAACGCCCGCAACTGCGCGGTGGGAGGAGCGAGGTCGAAGCCCCTGGCTGCGACCCAGTCGTCCGAATAGTACGAATCGAGGTAGCGGTCGCCGCCGTCGCAGATCAGGGTGACGACGCTTCCGGTCTCGCCGGCGGCGAGCATCCGCTCAATCAGCTGGAACGATCCATACAGGTTGGTGCCCGTCGATCCGCCGGCTTGAATGCCCATCACGTCGGCCAGCAGGCGCATGGCGGCGATGGATCCGGCATCCGGCACCTCCATGACCTCATCGATCACGGCAGGAATAAACGACGGCTCCACCCGCGGGCGCCCGATGCCCTCGATGCGCGAGGCGGTACCGGTGATGTCCCGACACCGCTCTGCCCACGCCCTCGCAAAGACCGAGCCCTCTGGGTCGACGACCACGACTCGCGTGCGCGCCTTGCGGTACTGGCAGTGCCGGCCGATCGTGGCGCTCGTGCCGCCGGTGCCGGCCCCGACCACAATCCAGCGTGGTTCAGGGAAGCGCTCGCCGGCGAGCTGGTCGAAGATCGCAGAGCCGATGTTGTTGCGGCGCCAATCGGTGACAACGGATGCGTTGGTAAATTGATCCAAATAGAACCAGCCGTCCCGCGCGCCCAAGCGTTCAGCCTCCGCGTAGACGTCATTCGGGTCGGCGATGAGCAGGCAGGTTCCGCCGTACTGCTCGATGAGCGCGAGCTTCGACGTGCTGGTGGTCGCGGGAACCACGGCCACGAAATCGAGCCCGAGCAGCTGGGCGAAGTACGCCTCAGACACGGCGGTGGACCCACTGGATGCTTCGACCAGCGTTGTGTTCTGGTCGAGGTCGCCGTTGACGAGGGCGAAGGTGAGCAGGGAGTGCGCGAGGCGGTGCTTCAGTGAACCCGTTGGATGCACCGACTCGTCTTTCAAATAGAGGTCGATACCCCAGGAGGCGGGGAGGGGGAAGACGCGCAGCGGGGTCTCGGGGAGGGAGACGACGTCGCCCGCGCCAATCGCGCTACCAGCCGCCGGGCCAGCAGCCGTTCCCGCAGCCGCCTCAGCCGCGTTGCCGGCCGCATTGGCGTCGAGTTTTCGGAGGGCCTCTGTCACCCAGAGGTGAGTATCGGAGAGCATGGTGGAGCAGTTCCTTCCGGCTCGACATTCCGATACCGCAGCGGATACCGCAGCGGGTACCGGTTCGTCACAGACCAGTCTTCTCCGAGTCGATGTTTCCCGGGACTGCTGTCAACGATGCCAAATGCTCGCTATTAGAACAACGGCCAACTTCTTTCGCAACTCATAAGAACCACTTATGGCCGGGAAATCGCTCAGACGACGGTGGCCAGCTCAAGACCGCGGGCAGCGGTGCGCAGCGCGTCGATGGTCTGCCGCACGCCCGGCACCCGCATCAGCGACTGCGACGACACCACGCGCACGGTGCGGAGCGGCGCAGGGGAGAGCTTCCGCAGCAGCATGTCGGAGTCGGGGCGGGCTGCGGCCAGCATCAGATCCGTCACCATCGCGACCCCGAGGCCGGCGGCAACGAGCCTCTGCAGGGCGACGTAGTCATCCGTTTCAAAACCGATGTCCGGCTCGAAGCCGGCCAACTCGCAGGAGTTGACGAGGTTGCCGCGGCACGACGGGCAGCCGGCGATCCAGCGGTCGTCGCGGAGATCGTTCAGGGTGACCCTGGTCTTGGTGCTGGCCGGGTGGGAGCGGGGGAGCGCCACGTAGACGTTCTCTTCGAGCAGGTCGGTGCTCACCTCGTCGGCGAAGACGGTCGGTTCTGGTTCATCAAGCGAGCTGCCGGAGGAGTAGTGGTAAACGACAGCCAAGTCGCAGTCGCCGTCGCGGAGCACCTCGAGGGAGCGGCCGGGCAACGCTTCGACGAGGGTGAACGAGAGCCCTGGGTGTGCCTGCGAGACGGCGGCGAATGCGCCAGGCAGCAGGGTTGCCGCTGCGCTGGCGAACGAGGTGACGCGCACCTGCCCTGAGCGCAGCCCCGCAACCGCTTCAACTTCGGCCCGTGCCAGCGACATGGTCGAGAGAACGGATGCCCCGTGCCGAACGAGCACCTCGCCCGCGCTGGTGAGATGCACACCTTTGGTCGTGCGGGTGAGCAGCGGAGTGCCGAGGTCTGCCTCAAGCTTCTGCAGCTGCTGTGTTACGGCAGGTTGCGAATAGCCCAGTTCGCGCGCGGCGCCCGACAAGCTGCCTGCCGAGGCCAGTGCCTGCAACAGTTGCAGATGCTTGATTTCGATCATCACTGCAGTGTAGGCGGGTGCAGATATAAGCGGAGTGAATGCCAGAGCAAAGTTTTTAGCTATTGTTCGAATAGCGACTCTTTGCGATGGTTGACCACATTCGGTCGATGGTGGTCAGTGAGTCAACCAGGAAGCTCGAGAACGTGTGCGGGCGTTGCCTGCCATTTTTTTGACCACCACCAGGATGGAATCCTTCATGATCAGGACAAGAACTGCCGGTCGCACGGTCGTCGCCACGGCACTGCTGGGCGCCGCAGCACTGCTGCTCTCCTCATGCGCGCCGGTCAGCAGCAGCTCTTCGAGCACGGCCGACCTGGTGGACACCGGGGCCGAGATTGACGCGATCACCGTCGCGCTGCCCGGGTCACTCAGCAATCTGTATGTGGGCCAGGAAGCCGGCATCCTGAACTACTACGTCGCTGCGATCTCGCAGGAGGGTCTCGTCGGCCTCGATGCAGATGGCACAGTTGTGCCAGCGCTCGCGGAGAGCTGGACCCAACCGGATGACGTCACCTACGTCTACGAATTGCGTGACGACGCGAAATTCCAGAACGGCGACCCGCTCACCGCCGAAGATGTGGTCTTCAGCATCGAGCAGGCACAGGATGAAACGACCTCGCCTGGCCTGTCGTATTACCTCTCGGATATCACCTCCGCAGAGGTGACCGGCGAGCACCAGGTGACGGTCACGCTGAGCGCTCCGAACGCCGCCTTCCTCACCAACCTGAGCGTGGCAGGCGCCCTCTTCGTCACGGAGAAAAGCTTCTGGGAAGCCAACGACGGCAAGGTCGGCACCGCCGAAGCCCTAACCCTCGGCACGGGGCCGTACCAGGTCACCGAGTTCGCGCCGGATTCGCACGTCACCCTGGAGCGCGTCGACACCTGGTGGGGCGAGCTGCCCCGAGTGAAGACCATCAACATTTCGTTCATCCCCGACGACAACACCCGATTCCTCGCGGCGCAGAAGGGCGACGTCGATGTGGCGTTCAACGTTCCGCTCACCTCGGTGAAGCAGTGGGAGTCGCTCGACAGCCTCCGCGTCGAGTACGCCAACGACCTCTCCTACGTCGGTCTGAACTTCGACCTCAACGTGGCCCCCTTCGACGACCCGAAGGTGCGAGAGGCGATCGCATACAGCGTCGACAAGAAGTCGACGGTGGCGAGCCTGCTGCGCGGCCACGGCGAAGTCGCCACCGCGATCATGACGCCGGAATCCCTGAGCAAGGCATACGACGCCGACGAAGCCCGTGCCAAGCTGGCCGAGATTCCGCAGTACGACTTCGACCTCAAGAAGGCTAAGGCTGCGCTCGCGGCCTCCGATCACGCCGACGGCTTCACCGCAGAGATCACCTACCCGTCCACCGGTCCCCAGCTCGGCACCGCGGCCCAGGCTCTGGCCGAGAACCTCAAAGACATCGGCGTGACCCTCGACGTGCGCGAGGTACCGATCGAGGAATGGCTGGCCACCCTCGGCGACGGCGAGCACGGCGTCAGCTTCATGTGGTACTTCTCGACCACCGGTGACGCTGCTGAGGTTCCGGAATACCTTCTCGGCCCGGAGAACCTGTCGAAGTACGACAACGCCGACGTGCAGGGCTTGCTGACCGCGCAGCGCGCTGAGCAGGACCCGGCGGCCCGTGTCGGCCTGCTGATCGACGCCGAAACACAGCAGGCGACCGACATCGTCAACGTTCCGCTCTGGTGGGGACAGTCGGCGACCGCGTTCTCGTCCACGCTCGGCATGGACGCTGTCACCCCGTTCGCCTTCCTGTCGTCCTGGCCGACCGCGCTCTTCGCCGGCAAGTAAGCGCAGCACCATGATGACGACCACCCAGACGCACGTACCGTGGGGAGCCCCACTGGCACGGATGCTTGTGCTGCGCGTGCTGGGCACGGTCGCCATTTTGTTCGTCATCTCGATTCTGGTCTTCGGGCTGTTGTACCTGGCCCCCGGCGACTTCGTGAAGAACCTGATCGGCAATCGGCCGGCATCCGCTGAGGTGATCGCGTCGATTCGGGCCCAGTACCACCTCGACGACCCGCTCTACCTGCAGTACTGGCACTGGCTGACGCAGGCGCTCGGCGGCAACTTCGGCGAGTCAGTGCGGATGCAGGCGCCGGTCGCCGACGTTATTTCGTCGCGCGTCGGCCTCACGCTCGCGCTCTGCCTGCTGTCGTTCGTCGTCGGCGTGCTTGTGGCTGTGCCGCTCGGCGTGCTGAGCGCTGTGCGGCCAGATGGTGCACTCGACAAGTCGGCGACGACGGTCTCGCTCGTCGGACTGAGCGCACCGTCGTTCGCCATCGGCCTGCTGCTGCTCTACGGGTTCGCCTACTACCTGCCGCTGTTCCCGGTCTACGGCAGCGGCGACGGCGGCCCGCTCGACACCCTGTACCACCTCGTGCTGCCCGCCATCGCCCTGGCGATCGGGCTGGGCGCGATCCTGATGCGCCTCACCCGCACGGCCATGCTGCGCGAGCTCGAGTCTGACTACATCACTTTCGCCAGGGCGCGCGGCCTGCCGGAGCGGCGGATCCACGCGCTGGCGCTGCGGAACGCGGCCATCCCTATCACGACGGGTGCCGGTCTGGTGCTCACGTACCTGGTCGGCGGCACGATCCTGGTGGAGACGATCTTCGCGTTGCCGGGCCTTGGAACGCTGCTGCAGTCATCCGTTCTCTATAAAGACATCGCCGTTGTGCAGGCGCTCACGCTGCTGATTGCCGTGGTGATCGCCGTGATCACGCTGTTCGTCGACCTCAGTTACCTGCTGCTTGATCCGCGTGTGCGAGCGAAGGAGCTCAGCCGATGAGCACCCCCATGGTTATTCAGCGTCGCATCGCGGGTGCAGGGCGCCGCATCCCCGGCAGCCTCGCCGTCTCCGTCGCCATCCTCGCCCTGTGCGTGCTGGCCATTGCGCTCACCCCGGTGATTGCAGCGGATGCCACAGCCCAGAGCATCCTCGACTCACTGCTGCCGCCCGGCAGTCCAGGCCACCTGCTCGGCACCGACGAACTCGGCCGCGACATCCTGCAGCTCACCATCGCCGGAACCGCCTCGGCGCTCGTCGGCCCGTTCTGCATCGCGCTCGGCTCGATGGGCATCGGCATCGTGCTCGGTACCATCGCGGGCTACCACCGCGGCCCGCTCGATTACGCCATCGGCCGCGGAGTCGACCTCGTGATGGCGCTGCCCGTGATGCTGCTGGCCATCGTGGTCGCCGGCATCTTCGGCAGCGGCTACTGGATGACCGTGCTGCTGCTCGTGCTGCTGTTCAGCCCGTCGGACGTGCGCATCGTGCGTGCCGGCGTGCTGGAGCAGGCGCCGCTGCCCTACGTGGAGGCGGCGCTGATGCTGTCGCTGTCACGCTGGCGGATCATGTTCCGCCACATCATCCCGAACGTGCTGCCGCTCATCATCACCAACCTGCTGCTCAACACCTCGATCGCCCTCGTGACGCTGTCGTCGTTGTCGTTCCTCGGCGTTGGCGTGCGACCGGGCACGGCCGACTGGGGCCGCCAGATCGCCGACGGCCGCGCCATCATGCTCGACAATCCGGCCGCTGTCGTCGTGCCATCGCTGCTCATCATCCTCGTCGCCTGCTCCATCAACCTCGTGGGCGACTGGCTCGGCAAGGTCATCACCCAGAGGGGAGCGCGATGAGCGCCGAGATCGTGCCTGAGGCTGTAGCTGAAGCTGAAGCAGTGACTGAAGCGGATGCCGCTGCCGCCGCCGTCTCCCGGCCAGGCTTCACCGGCGTAGTTGTACAGAACCTTCGCGTCACGAGTGGCACTGGTGTCATCGTGCACGACACGAGCTTCACCATCGAGCGCGGTCAGAGCCTGGCGATCATCGGGGAGTCCGGCTCTGGCAAGTCGATGACGGCTAAGGCCATCATGGGACTACTTCCCGGCAATGTCAGCGCGACCGGATCCGTGTCGTTTGCCGATTTTCGGGCCGTGCTGCCCGCATCCGCTGCCACCTGGAAGCAGGTGCGCGGCGTGCGCGCCGTGCTCCTGCTGCAGGACCCGTTCACCAGCCTCAGCCCGGTGCACCGCTGCGGCGCGCAGATTCGCGAGAGCATCGAGGCGCGGGTGGCCAGGAGCGATGAGTTCGCCGGAAGCACGCGCGAAGCGGTGGCCAGAGCGATTGAGCTCGAGGTGCTGGAGCGGCTCGCCGAAGTGAGCCTGCCGGAGCGCGTCGCCCGAATGTACCCGCACGAACTCTCCGGCGGCATGCGCCAGCGGGTGGCCATCGCCGCCGCACTGGCGACCGAGGCCGACCTGCTCATCGCCGACGAACCCACCACGGCACTCGACGCCTCAAGGCAGGGCGAAGTGCTCGACCTGCTGCGCAGCCTCCAGATCAAGCACCGGATGTCGATGTTGCTCATCTCGCACAACCTCGGCCTGGTCAGGGGTCGCGCCGACGACGTGCTCGTGATGCGATCGGGCCAGATTGTGGAGCGGGGGAGTGCCGCCACCGTGCTCGCCACCCCGGCGCACCACTACACGCAGGCACTGCTCGCGGCGAACCCGAGCCTGGATGACCTCGACCTGGGGCGCGAGGCTGACGTAGGACTCCCGCTGGTCGAGGAGGCCGTTCGCGGCCGTCTCGAGACCCCTGGTTCGCTTCTCTCTGTGCACAACCTCTCCAAGACATTCGGATCGCACCGTGCCCTCGACGACGTGTCCGTTCGCGTGCAGCAGGGCGAGATCGTGGCGATCGTGGGGGAGAGCGGCTCAGGCAAGAGCACGCTCGCTCGCTGCATTGCCGGGCTGGAGCGCCCCGATGCCGGAGAGATGGTCTTTGATTCAGCTGAGCTGCCGGCCGGGCGTCGTCACCGCACGCCGTCCCAGATCCAGATGGTCTTCCAGGATCCATATTCGACGCTCAACCCGATGATGACCGTCGAGCAGACCCTGGCGGAGGCGCTGCGTGCCGCGGGGCGCGGCAAGGACGACGTCGGCGCACTTCTCGACACTGTTGGGCTCGACCGTTCCCTGGCGACGAGGCGACCGGCCAGGCTCTCCGGGGGCCAGCGGCAGCGCGTGGCCATTGCGCGTGCGCTTGCACCGGAGCCACGCGTGCTCATCTGCGACGAGAGCGTGTCAGCGCTCGACGTCTCTGTGCAGGCGCAGATCCTGGATCTCCTCGTCGACCTGCGCGAGAAGCTCACCCTGTCGATCCTGTTCATTTCGCATGACCTGGCCGTTGTCGGGCAGATCAGCGACCGCATCTATGTCATGAACCAGGGCCGGGTGGTCGAAGGGGGAAACACAGCGAGCGTGCTGACCTTCCCCGCCGACATCTACACCCGCCAGCTGGTTGCCGCAGCCCGGCGAGAAAGCGAGTAACCCGATGACTCCCATCACCATCGCGAGTGATTCCGGCACCGAGAGTGAAGCCGGCACCGTGAGTGTCGCGCGCAGCGAGGGGGCCGCTCGCTACGAGAGTGCCGCGAACTACGAGATCGACGTTGTCGACGTGACGGCGGGCATCCCGACAGAGGTCGCAGCGCTACTCACCGGCTCCCAGTTGGCCGGTTGGGAGACTCCGCGCGCCTACTACCGGCCAGAGCTCGTGGTGGTTCGCGATGGCGAGCGTATCCTGGCGGCGGCGCTCGTCTCCGGCCGGCCGCACACCGCCTACCGCAAGATCGTCGACGTCGTCGTGCCGGCAGGGCAAGACGCCGAAGCGGGCGAGACGAACGCAGCAGCAGCAGCCGAAGCCTCCGCAGCCGTCGGCGCACTCCTCACCGCCATTGCAGCGGATGCCGCCGCGCTCGCCCTCGTGTCCCTCAAGTTCGAGCTGCACCCCTGGCACCCTGCAGCGACCGTTGACCTCCTCGTTGCCCAGCTCACCGCGGCAGGCTTCACGGAGTTCGCGGCTCCGCTGGCGTCATCCGTTGGCACGCTCGGCGGGGTGCGCGGTTTCGTGCGCCTGACCGACGCGTGGCCGCACACCGAGCTGCCGTACTACGGGCAGACCACCGACTTCACCTGCGGGGCCGTCGCTGGCCTCACCGCGCTGGAGCGGCAGGGCCTCGCGCCGCTGACCGGCGCGCCGGCGTCGGAAGCCACGGCCATCGAGTTGGCGCTGTGGCGGCAGGCCACCAACTTCCCGGCCTGCGAACCACTCGGACTCGTCGTGGCGATGACCGAACGGCTGCGCGCGGCCGATGCCGGCGTGGAGCCGGAGGTGCATCTCAGCACCACGGAGCCGATCTTGCTTGAACTCGGTGCGGCAGAGGCCAGCGGCCTGCGCGACCTCCTGCAGCAGCAGTCACTGGAGCGGGCGATGCAGCTGGGCATTCCGGTGCACCGCGACTGGGTGGACGTCGAGCAGATCGCCGTGCACCTGGCAGCGGGCGACGGTGTGCTGCTCCTCATCGACGAGCGCTACATGCACGACGACGAGACGCCGCACTGGGTGTTGGCCCACAGCATCCGCGGGGAGCACGTTCTGGTGCAGGACCCGTGGATCGATGCAGAGGGTGGCGAGACCTGGGTGGATGCGCACGAGCTGCCACTGTCGCTGGCGAACGTCGATACCATGACTCGGTATGGCAGCCCGGAGTCCGAGTACCGCGGGCTGATCGTGCTTCCCGCCGTGCGGGGGTAACGGCGCGGGAAAGCACTCGTGATCAGCCAGTCGGCGTTTAGCGCCGTTTCTTCGACTTCGACTGGTTGTAGCGGATGAAGTGGGCGCGCACCGAGAAGGCGCCGCCGATCAGCAGCAGCACGCCGGCGACCGGAATCAGAATCTCCACCGGCACGATGCTCGCGATGGCGTTGACGACGAGTAGCAGAACCGCGAGGGAGCTGAAGGCGAATCCGGCGATCGCGCAGGTGTCGAATGACCAGTGCTTCACGAAGTGGCGCATCCCATCGGGGTTAGAAATCTTGGGGGTCGAACGAGGTTCGATGCACGGTGTTGTGCGCCTCTCACGGTATCAGCAGCACCTGATGAGGAACCGCACATCACCCAGCAGGAAGACAGCGGGCCGGCGTAGCGTGATACCGACCGAACCGGACAATCGTTCATCGAAGGATGCGTTGCCATGAGCACAACCGACAGCCCCGAAGTCCTCGCGCACGCTCCAGCCCCGCTGCACCGCCACGAGATCTTCCAGACGAGCGTGATGAGTGCCTTGCTCGACGGCGTGTATGACGACGAGCTCACTGTCGCCGAGCTGCTCACCCACGGCGATTTCGGCATCGGAACCTTCAATGCGCTCGACGGCGAGATGATCATCCTCGACGGCGAGTGCTTCCAGCTCCGCAGCGACGGAACGGTGAGCACGCCGGAGCCTGGTGCCCGCACGCCGTATGCCGTCATCACGAACTTTGCGCCAGGCATCCGTCGGGAATTGCCGCCCGGCAGCCTGCGCAGTGAGGCGTCGGAGATCATCGATCACATGACGGTGTCGGAGAACTACATGTATGCGCTGCGCATCACCGGCGATTTCGAGTGGGTGCGCACCCGCACCGTGGTGAAGCAGAGCAAGCCGTATCGACCCATGACCGAGGCAACGGATGACGACGCCGTCGTTCAGTTCGACAATGTGCGCGGCACAGTTGTCGGGTTCCGCACTCCGCTGTACGAGACGGGAATCTCGGTGCCGGGGTGTCACGCGCACTTCATCGACGACGCCCACGTGAGCGGTGGTCACGTGCTCGATTTCAAGCTGCGCAGCGGGGTGGCCGAGCTGTGCCTGGCGACCGATCTGCACCTGCGCCTGCCGATGACACCGTCGTTTCAGGAGGCGAACCTGGCGCCGGACGACCTCGACGCGCAGCTGCAGAAGACGGAGATGCACCGCTAGGCGTCAATGGCGGGCTTCGAAGAAGGACTAGCGCGACGCCCAGACCCCGAGTTCGTTGCCACTCGGATCAGCGAAATGCAACCGTCTGCCTCCAGGGAACGGATAGGCGGCCTGCACGATCGTGCCCCCGGCGCTGAGGATGGCATCCGCCGTCTTGTCGAGGTCGTCGGAATACAGCAGCACGAATGGGCCCCCGTTCGGTCTCGGCTGATCGGCGACCAGTAGTCCGCCTACCTCCTTGCCGTCGTTGGCGGAAGACGCGATGCCCGCGTACTCGGGGCCGTAGTCAACGAAACGCCAGCCGAACGCCTCGGTGTAGAAAGCCTTGGCAGCAGCAAGATCCGTGACGGTGAGTTCAACGTAATTGAGTGTGTGGTGCTCTGGGCTGGGCGTCATGCCTACACGATAGCGATAGCGTCCGTCATCGGGTAGGCACTCATCGGAGCTGGCGATTGGCCGTGCCGTCGACAGCTTGAGCGGATGTCGCGGCAGTTCGAGCGGAGAAATTGCGAATCGCCGGGGCAAGACGCCAGTCCGAGACGGCGTGTTGCACAAACTCCGCCTGAACGTGCGTCGGCAGGTTCGGCCGGTCGGGACCCCGGCTGCGCGACCGACCGCGGCTGCGCGAGCAGCCGCAAACGCGGCTACGCGACGGGCGCGAGCCCCGCGACGAGGGTGGCGTCAGCGGATGCGACGGCCGGCTGGTTGGGGCAGGTGTCGAGAACGCGGGTCATGGCTTCCTTCTCCGCGGGAGCAACCCAGAGGGTGTAGGCCGCCTTGACCGAGATCTGGCGGGCGACGTAGGCGCAACGCGATGACTTCGCCGGGGGCAACCAGGTCGCCGCGTCGCCGGCACCCTTCTTCAGGTTGGCCGTGCCGTCGACGGCGATCAGGTTGAGCGGGTCGTTGGCCAGCGACAGCCGCTGCTCTGCGGTCAACTGTTGCGCGCCGGTCACCCAGGTGTTCGCCAAAGCGACGATGTGGTCGATATGAATGGCCGACGACGTGGTGTTGCCGCGCACGAAGTCGATCGACGTGATCGTGTACGGATCGAGCAGGGTGCCGCTCAGCACCTTGCAGTCGCTGCCAGTCACGATGTCGGTGAGGTCTCGGGTGAGGATGTCGTTGCGGGTGTCGCAGCCGTTGGCGTCGACATCCGCCCATGGCTTGCCGTACTCGCCCTCGCGGTCGTAGCCCGTCATGGGGCTCTTTCCCTTCACCGGCAGGGTGGCCAATACGTCAAGCGCGCTGCCCGGATCGCCGACAACGATCGGAGCGACCGGGTCGACTGCGCCCGGCTCAGCCACGGGTTCAGGGGACGAGGTGGGGATGGTGTCCGATTGCGCACCGGGGGAGCCATGCTGGGCGCCAACGGATGGCTCGTTCTGGGTGAGCAGATCACCGGATGCCACGCCAATGATCACGATGACCACTCCTACGACGAGCGAGATGAGGGTGGTGCGAGTGCGTCGTGGACGCCGGGATGAAGTTCGGGTGGCCACGGTTCTCCTTGCTATGCGACCCAACAACGTTAGTAGACGCCGGGCCCTTCGTCGGCCAGGCACGCCAGTTGACGACGAGCTGCGCGCGGCGTTCCGCGGGCGCTCACTCCGGTGGTCGAGGAACGAGCGCCAGCGAGTGTCTCGAGACCTCGCAGGCCGATCTCCGAACCGTTCCTGACGCCTCACGCAGCTCAAACGGATGCCGGGGAACCGCCACATTTCGGCGATTCCCCGGCATCCGCTGTCGCGTCTGCTCTAGCGTGTAGCGCTCGTCGTCTCCTTCGTGGCGAAGCAGGCGATGCCCGCGGCGAGGACCGTGAACGCAGCAGCTCCGAGGAACACCCAGGAGAATCCGGCCGTCAGTGCCTGCGCTGCCGGCTCTCCGGCGGCCTCAAGAGCGCCGGTGCGTGCCGTTGCGACGGAGGCGAGGATGGCGAGTCCAAGGGCGCCGCCGATCTGCTGGCTGGTGTTGACGAGTCCTCCGGCAAGTCCGGCCTCGCCGCCGTCAACTCCGTCAACGGACAGCTGCGTTCCGGTGACGAACGCGCCACCGAGGCCGATGCCGATGAGGATGCTTGGACCGAGGATGTGGATGGCGAACACGGCGTCGCTTGGTGCGGCGGCGAGCCACACGAGTCCGCTGGCCAGAACCACGAGCGAGCCGACAAGCGTGGACTTCACGCCGAGCGAGTTGACGATGGTTGGCACGAAAGCCGCTACGACGACGAGGGCGCCAGCGAGGGGAAGCTGGGTCAGTCCTGCGGTGAGGGCGTCGTAGCCGAGTACGGCCTGCATGTAGACGGAGAGGGCGAAGAAGAGGGCGACCATTGCTGCTCCGACGAGCAGCATGACGAGGTTGCCGGCCGAGAGGTTGCGGTTGCCGAAGACCGTCAGCGGAACGAGCGGTTCTGCCGTACGGCGCTCAATGAGCACAAACGCGATCCCGAGAACGATTGCCGCGATGGCCAGGCCGATCGTGAGCGGGTGGAGGAATCCCACCTGTTCGACGGCGCTGAGCGCTCCGACGGCGGCAACGAGTGCGCCGGTGATGGTCGCGGCCCCCGGGTAGTCAAGGCGGGACGGCGTGCTCGCTCGGTCGCGGCTGATGAGTGACGGAATCAGGGCGACGACGATGATGCCGACGGGCACGTTGACGTAGAACACGGCTTGCCAGCCGATCGCTGCGGTGAGCACTCCGCCGAGGAGCACGCCGGCAGCGGAGCCGATGCCTGCCACTCCACCCCAGATGCCGAGGGCTTTGGTGCGGTCCTTCGCGAGGGGGAAGAGTTGGGTCACCAGGGCGAGGGCTGCGGGTGCGAGCAGGGCAGCGGATGCGCCCTGCAGCGCCCGTGCGCCGAGCAGCATGCCGCTGCTCATCGACAGGCCAGCCAGGGCGGAGGCGGCGATGAAGCCGACGGTGCCGATGAGGAAGAGCCGGCGGTGGCCGTAACGGTCGGCCAGTCGGCCGCCGAGGAGGAGCAATCCGCCGAACGGCAGCACGTACGCGGTGATGACCCAGGCCAGGGCCACGGTATCCATGCCCAGCTGCTCGCCGAGGACGGGGAGGGCGATGTTGACGATGGACGCGTCGAGCACGACCAGGAATTGTGCCAGGGCGAGGATGCTGAGTGCGAGCCAGCGCCGGGTACTCCGGACGGTGGTCGTAATGGGCGGCGGGGCAATGGTGCTCATGATGGGTGCTCCTTGTTTGGAGGGGAAGCTGCGGGAAGGGATCCTCTGGGAGGAGATGCTGTGGGACGAGGTGCAGTGGTGGCAGACGTGCTGCGGGGCGGAGTGCGGTGAGAATCGGATGCTGCGGAACGGCCTGCGGCCGGGTCAGGTTGTCGCGGGACGGTCAGTCCCACGCGCCGAGCATGATCACGATGCTGAGAGTGAGCACGCTGAACACGACCCACCACGCTGTGCGCTCTGTGCCTCGAGGGTTGGGGGTGGTGACGTTGGTGGTTGGTGCGCTGGGGTCGATGTGTGTCGTCATGGTCGTTCCTCTTCTGGTTGTGGGTGTTTGGGTGTTTGGGTGTTTGGGTGTTTGGGTGTTTGGGTGTCTGGTTGTGGACGTGGTGCAGCGGTCTACGACCACTGGCTGAACATGGCGATGACGATCAGTGCGAGGGGAGCCAGTGCAACCCAGCGCATGGTGATTTCGTTCTTCATGACGTTCTCCTTCCGTAACAATCAGTGGTGAGAGTGAATGGTCACTCACTCTTTTGGGCAAAATAAAACGAGGTAGCGGCAATCTCGATCACTCGGGGTGGCGGATGCCGTGCGACAGGATCGCGGCCCAGGCTTCGGGCACTTCGTCAATACGGGCCGACACGATGAGGTGGCAGAGCTGCCCGTAGGCAATGAAGCGTTGCACGGAGTCGTCGTCGGCGCCCGAGCGCGCGGCGGCGAACTTCGTCACCCTGGCCAGGCCGGCGCGCAATGCGTCGCCGACCTCTGGGATGTCGGCGACCGACTGGGCGTGCACCTGCAGCGTGAGCAGTGTGCGATCCCGAATCAGCTGTGCGTAGGCGTCGCCCATCGCAAAGAGGATCGAGTCGGGCGTCTGATCTGCTGCGCCATCGGCACCGATCCCGAGTGTCGTCACGATCTGGTCGAAGCAATCCTCCAGGGCTGCGACAAACAGGCGTTCCTTGCTGGGGAACAGTTTGAAAACGTACGCGGGCGAGATCTTCGATTCGCGAGCGACGTCGGCGATGGTGGTGCCGTGGTAGCCGCCGCGGGCAAACTCTCGAACGGCGCTGGCGGCGACGAGGGGCTTGCGCACCTCGGCGGTGGAGAGAGTCGAGCTTCGAGTTGCCATGAGAGTGACTGTACACTCACTCTTTCTGCTGCGCAAGCCACAATGTGCAAATCTGGGGTCGCAGACGACGGAGGGGAGGCATCCGCTGCCTGAATCACGCGAAACAGGGGCCAAAGTCAAAAAAGTGGGTCGTAATTTCCCCTCTCAATTGGGATAGACAACCCGTCGAGGCGTAGCCTGAACTGACAACGCGTCACGGCATCGCCTGAACTTTTGTCACGCGCGCCCCGTTTGGGGTTCGCCAGCTCCCGGAACCTGTCGCTAGATTCGACTCAGTCCCGCGTGAGCGTTTATCCAGTTCCGCGTGATTGACAACAAGACCCAGGGGGAGTGACGTGACGCAAGCCCTCTCTATGCGCCAGCGTTGCCCCGGGCAATCGGTCATTGAAGAGTTGCTGCGACTGCAGGACGAAGCTCCGTCACAGTCGCGCGTCGCCCGCATGTTCGGGCGCACGCCGCTCGCACCGGATGCCATGGCGTGGTACCTCGGCGCCAAAGGCGAAATCACCGTCGGCGGGTTGCTCACGAACCTGCCCCCGGAGTGGACCGTTCTGCACGCGCTGCCGGTCGGCAACCGCGGCTCGGACATCGACCACATTGTCGTGGGTCCTGGCGGCGTCTTCACGATCAATACCAAGCACCACAGGGACAAGAAGGTGTGGGTCGCCGCCGACACCCTGCTGGTCGACGGGCAGAGCCGCCGTTACATCCGCGACGCTGAGTTCGAGGCGACGCGCGTTGGCGCCTTGATTGAGAAGCGGATGCCGCTTCCCGCCCCTGTGCAGCCGATCCTTGCGTTCGTCGCCCCAGCCCAGCTCACCATCCGGGAAAAGCCGGTGCAGGTGAAGGTGCTGGAGTCGTGGCAGCTGAACCGCTGGCTGACCAACCTCTCGCCCGTATTCACCGAGCCGGAGCAGGACGAGATCACCTCGATCCTGGAAGACCCGACGACGTGGGCTGCTGTTGTTGCGACCGTCGATGCAACGGTCGATGTGCGCGCCGCTGAGGGTGCTCGCGGCGAGGCATCCGCTGACGTGATTGTGGGTTCCGGCGCTGCGCGTCCTGATGCGAGTACGACGGCAAGCGGCGATGCCTGGGCGGGCTTCCCCGCGCTTGACCTTGACGATGATGATTCTGAGCACGACGGGTCCGACGTATCGGTCGGGCTCATGGCCGCGTTTGAGCGACTGGATGCAGAGATTCGCTCCGCTGCCACGCGACGCAAGGGCTGGAGCGTTGCCGGCTACGCGCTGCTGGTGCTCGTGCCCGTCTCCGGCCTGTGGTGGCTGGGCGACCTGCTGACCGGCGTCGGAAACTAGCTCTTTCCGCTGGTTGAGGAAGCCCGCCAGGGCTGTCTCGAAACCGGCATCCGCTAGCCGAGGAGCGCCCGAGGAACGAGGTCGCGTCTCGAAACCCAACCGAGCCAACGATTTCCTGCGTCCCTACGACATGTAATGGACCACCCGGGGAGCCTCATCAGCCGACCCGCTGCCGAATTGCTTGAGCGCTTCACGGACGGGCGACCCTGGTTCGGCGCAGTAGGTCACGAGCTGCTGCCCGGTGTCGGCGATATGCAGCATTTGGCACTCGAAGAAGAAGTCTCCGCGTTCGGGAATGGTCAACTTCTTGAGGACCGGTGGATGCGTGTGAGGTTCGCGTGATTCCCAGAGCTGTCGGAACCGCGGCGACACTGCCAGCAATTCCGACGTGAGCGTTTCAATCTCCGCAAAGTCGCCGTAGCGGAGAAATGACGAGCGCAGGTCAGAGACGAGTATCTGGGCGAATGCGAGCGCCGACGGGTCTTCCCAGTGCGGGTGGTCGGCGGGAGCGCGGAACATCCATCGGGCGAGATTGCGGTCGCCGGGCGGCATCCGCGTGAGCTCGCCGATGAAGTGGACGGCGAGGTCGTTCCAGGCGAGCAGGTTCCAGGCGGCGTCGACGACATAGGCGGGAACCTCTGGCATGTTCTCGATCAGGAAGCGGACTGACGAAGAAACGGACGTGGACGGCCCCTCGGCTGTCGGAGCGAGATTGCCCGCCAAGCGAAAGAGATATTCGCGCTCGTCGCGGGTGAGCATCAGCGCGCGGGCGAGCGCGGCGAGCACCTGAGCGGATGCGTGTGACCCACGACCCTGCTCGAGTTTGATGTAGTAGTCAATCGAGATGCCGGCGAGCTGGGCGACCTCTTGTCGGCGGAGGCCCGGGGTTCGGCGCTGGCTGCCGCTCGGCATTCCGACGTCTACCGGTGTCAGCTTGGCGCGCTGCTGCCGGAGAAACGCACCGAATTCTGCTTTCGTCGTCATCCCCTCATTCTCCACTGCTCGGTGTCGAAGAGGGCATAGGCGAGGGTGGTACGGGTTGTGCCAGCCTCAGTCGGGCCTCCCTGAAATTCGGGGCTGCCCGCACAGTGAAGGCATGAAGAAAATTGCACTGATCACAGGCGCTAACAAGGGCATCGGATTTGAGACGGCTCGCCAGCTCGCGGAGAGCGGAATGCTCGTTCTAGTGGGCTCGCGAGACGGTGAACGCGGGGAGGCTGCGGCGGCCGGGTTGCGGGCAGACGGCCTCGACGCGGTCGCGGTCCAGCTCGATGTGACGGATGACGCGTCGATCGCCGACGCAGCGGAGCGCATCGGCAATGAGTACGGCCGCCTCGATGCTCTCGTCAACAACGCCGGCATTTACGCGGAAACCATCCCAAGCACCACGAGCCGCCACGTGATGCGCGAACTGTTCGAGACCAACGTTTTCGGCATTGTCGCGGTGACAAACGCATTCTTGCCGCTGCTGACGAAGTCGGAGAACGCCCGCATAGTGAATGTGTCGAGCGAGATCGCGTCGTTGACGATCATCTCCGATCCGGAGAGCTATATGTACGAGATGCACGACATGGCCTATCAGGCGTCCAAGGGAGCGGTGAACATGCTGACCACGATGTATGCCAAAGAACTGCGCGAACAGGGCATCAAGGTCAACGCTGCGATCCCGGGGTACGTGAGCACGGATCTCAACGGTGGCACCGGCTACAGCACGCCCACTGAGGGTGCGTCGGCCAGCGTCGCTCTGGCGCTCCTCCCTGACGACGGACCCACCGGGTCGTTCTGGGGCTCCCTCCTGGCGAACCAGCCCGGTGAGAAAAGTGTCGCCCCGTGGTAATCGCCGCACACTAAGACGCGAGAGCCACGAGCCAGACAGGGTTGTCTCGAAACTGCTCCTTCCGGTGGTTGAGGAAGCCCGCCAGGGCTGTCTCGAAACCAGCATTCGTCGCTGCGAGCTCTGCACTCACATCGCCGAACTGACCACGCCCAGAGGCGCCGAGAGTCGCCGTTTCCACCCAGAATCGCTGTTGCAACGGCGACTCTCGGTCGCAACGGCGACACTCGGCGGAGCCGATGCCGGTTTCGAGACGCGGCCTCGTTCCTCGGTCGCTCCTCAACCA
>NZ_JBYHFS010000004.1:0-400665 GCF_057669685.1 Leifsonia sp. Y878
CGCCGTTACAACGGCGACTCTCGGCACAAACGGCGACTCTCGGCGGTGGGGACGCGATAGTTCCCCCTCGTGGGCGAATTCCCGCATTGAGTTCAGCTGGGCGCGCGGAAACGCCCCTGGCGCGCAATTTATCACGCGCCAGGGGCGTTTTCCCGCGCCAGAACCCGAGCGAACGAGCGAGAAGGAAAGACACCAGCCGACCTGGCGCGATGGGCCAGGTGCCTGACGAATGGCCGACGCGCCGGAATGGTCCCGCTACGCGGCGACGCCAGCGGCAGCGGCAGCGGCAGCGGCAGCGGCAGCGGTCGTACTACGCGGCGGCTGCAACGGGGCGGTGCACCCCGGCGACGGCGCCGACGAACGCGCCCAGACGACGGTAGACCTCGCGTGACTCAGGATGCTTGGCATCCTGCTGCCAGGTGTGCCTGGCGTTCGCGTTCGTGCGGTCGTAGATCAGCGTCTCGACGTGAATCGAACGCTTCCTGAGCGCCTGGATGAAGTTCAGATTCGACCCGTAGAAGTAGTCACGCTCCGACGTCGTCACGAAGACGGGCGGGAAGCCGTTGTCCAGCCACTCAATCGGCGAGATGAAACGCGCCGCGGCGCGCAGCAGGGCTTTGTCGCCGCGCTCCGGCAGCAGCATCCGCAAGAAATTGATGCCCAGGATGAACCCACGGTCGAACATCACGGAAAAGTCGGGGAAGCTGCAGTGCTGCACCAGACCAC
The DNA here is from genome assembly GCF_057669685.1 of Leifsonia sp. Y878. Classification (NCBI taxonomy): domain Bacteria; kingdom Bacillati; phylum Actinomycetota; class Actinomycetes; order Micrococcales; family Microbacteriaceae; genus Leifsonia; species Leifsonia sp. Y878. The sequence goes on from NZ_JBYHFS010000004.1 coordinate 727, forward strand.
GCAGGCTGCCAGGTTCGACCGCAGGGGTGAGGCCGTGGTGCTCGGCCAGGTCGGGGTCGAAAGCGGATGCCGTGAGCAATGCCGCGATATGGCCGCCGGCCGAGTCGCCACCCAACACGATGCGGGAGGCATCACCGCCGAACTCGGCGGCGTGCGTCGCCACCCACTCGAGCACAGCGTTGCCGTCTTCGAGCATGTCGGTGGCGTGGAACTTGGTGGCCATCCGGTAGTTGGCGTTGACCACGATCATGCCGCCCTCGGCCGCCTGCAACGCGCAGTATTTGGTGAGGGGGGCCTTGTCGCCGGAGGTCCAGCCGCCGCCGTGGAAGTAGATGTAGACCGGAAGCTTCTCGTCTGCGTCGCGCGGCACGATGATGTCGAGCATGTGGGCGCGGGTGCCGTCACCCACGTAGTCGATGTCGCGGTAGTACTCGACAGAGTCGACGGAACCCTCGTTGAATTTCAGCTGCTCACGCGGGGCGATCGCCCCCATCAACGCGCGCCACATCCACACGGGAACTCGAGTGAGCGGGGTGGGCCGGGGAGGCGTGGCCGCGGGCTTGGTCATGGGTGCATTAGCAGTTAAAACGGTGGTCATGTTGAGATTTACTCTACTTTGGGCACCCGGGACGGCACTGAGAGGTCGCCATGCGCAGCCTGTGTGTCAACCCCCTTGCACCGTCAAATGCCCGCTCAGCAGGCTTTAAGGAATTGCACATTCTTTTGCAGCTGTGCAGCACTGCGACGGTACAGAACTGCATCGGTGCAGAACTGCACCCGTGCAAGACCTAGCCGGCGCCGCCGAACACGCCGGTCGACTCGATGATGGCCCGCCCGAGCACGTGACGGTGGAGGTTGCTGCCCAAGATTGCCGGCGTTGACTCTGGGTCAAGGGTGAGCGATGGCACATCCACCGCATGCACGATGAACTGGTAGCGATGCGTACCTGACCCTTCTGGCGGAGCCGCACCGGTGAACTCCGGCTGGCGAGCCTCGTTTGGCAGCGTCCGCGCCTCAGCCGGCAGCAGTCGGCCGCCCAGCGCACCCGCCCCCGCGGGCAGCGAGGTAACGGATGCCGGCAGGTTGTAGACAGCCCAATGCCAGAACCCGGAACCGGTCGGCGCGTCAGGGTCGTACGCGGTGACAGCAAAGCTGCGGGTCGACGACGGAAAGCCCGACCACTCCAGCTGCGGAGAGACACCCTGGCCGCCTGCACCCGTGCTGTACTGGGCCGGCTTCAACGGCTGCCCGTCCTGCATGTCCGTGCTGGTGAGCCGGAACAGCGGCACCTTCCCGAAACGGGCGAGCGGATCTCTGGACGAATCGTTCTGTGCCATCGACGTTCCCTCCTTCGCGATTCCGTCAGCCTGACACGATTGAGGTCCACCGGCGAGGGGCTCACGCCCAAGGCCCAGCCACGCCGCCTAAAATGAGGCAGTGGCTATTCCGAAGGTCCTCCTCTACTACGTGTTCACCCCGCTCGCCGACCCCGAAGCCATCCGGCTCTGGCAACGCGACCTCTGCGAGGGGCTCGGCATTCGCGGTCGCATCCTCATCTCCAAGGACGGCCTGAACGGCACGGTCGGCGGCGACATGGCCGCCCTCAAGCGTTACCTGCGAAAGACCCGCGACTACGCACCATTCAAAGACATTGACTTCAAGTGGAGCGAGGGCACCGGTCTCGACGCCGACGGCCAGAGCCTCGACTTCCCGCGGCTCGTTGTGAAGGTGCGCGACGAGATCGTCAGTTTCGGCGCTCCCGGCGAATTGCAAGTGGATGCCGCCGGCGTGATCGATGGCGGCACCAAGCTCGCACCGGCTGAACTCCACGAACTCGTCGCCGAACGTGGCGACGACGTGGTCTTCTTCGACGGTCGCAATGCGTTCGAGGCGGCGATCGGCCGGTTCAAGGACGCCATCGTTCCCGATGTCGCCACGACCCGCGATTTCGTCGCCGAGCTCGACAGCGGCAAATACGACCACCTCAAGGACAAGCCCGTCGTCACGTACTGCACTGGCGGCATCCGCTGTGAGGTGCTCAGTGGACTGATGAAGTCACGCGGTTTCGGCGAGGTCTACCAGCTCGACGGTGGCGTGGTGCGCTACGGAGAGGCGTTCGGCGACGACGGCCTGTGGGACGGCTCGCTCTACGTCTTCGACCAGCGGATGTCGGTCGACTTCAGCGATCACACCGCGGTGATCGGCCACTGCACCGTGTGCGGAACGGCGACCAAGCACATGCAGAACTGCCGTGACCTGTCATGCCGTGAGCAGCTGGTTGTCTGCCAGGAGTGCGCGGCCACCCAGCCGAGCTGTGCGCTTCACGGTGTCGCAGAGGGCATTTCCTGAGTCGGTGACGCCGACCCGGACGCGGACCCAGACGGCGACCCAGACGGGGACCCAGACGACCTCGGCGCAGACCCGGACGCTGCTCGCGACCGGCGAGAGACCCGCGGGCGCCTGGCGTATGTGCTGGCGGCGGTACTCGACAGCGCCAGCAGCACCAGGATGTCGAGGGCCAGGCTGACGAGCGTTGTCCGCAGGGTGATCTCCTCGTTGCCTCGCCAGTATCCGACGAAGGCCACAACGATGCTGAAAGTGGCCCCGGCCATGGCAACGATCCGAGCCCAGTTCCTGCCCTTCCAGATGAAGAACACGAGCACGAGGTAGAGGACCAGGGCCACCCCGTAGAGGGAGAGCAGAACGGCGAGCACGGCATCCGCTTGGTCGGTGGACAGGCTTCGGCCATTCTCGTCGGTGAGCAACAGGTCGTTCCGGAATTCGGCCCACTGCGCGAGAGCAACAGCGATGAGGATGAACCCCGACAGCGTCCTGGCCGCCATCATGATCGCCCCAATGCCAATGGCCCTCGGCGCGCTGGTGGCGACCGACGCCGCCACAACGTCAGGGACGGCATCCTGCGCAACACGCACGTCTGTGACGTCGATGATCGGCATGTTGCCATCGGTCTGGATGCTGTCACCGCCGCCATTTCGCGAGTGATAGCCGGTCGAGAAGTCACGGAGCACGCGCACGCCAGCGCTGCTGTTTCCCGCCAGCACGCTCTGGACGATGTGATCGCGCTCGATATCGGTGTTGGCGTCGATCTTGTGCGTGACCTGCAGGGTGAACAGCGAGAAGCCCACCGCCCTGTCGAAGGTGCCTGCGGCCAGCCAGCCGACACGGTGGCCGCCGGGCAACAGCCATCCGTCAGGGCATTTCCAGAACCGCACGTGGTGTCGCTTGGCCGGGTTGTTCAGGACCTCCTGTTGGTACGCGAAGTCCTGCTTGCGGCCGAACAGGTAGAGCGGGCTCACCGGGGCTTCGTTGTAGCTGCGGCGCAGTATCGTGGCCAGCACGATCCGCCAGCTTGAGGCCAGCGAGAGATCGTCGGCCCTCGTCCACCCAGCGGCGAGCATGGCCTCGTGAATCTGAGCCTCATCGCCATCGACAGCCAGGTTGACCGGGTCGCCGAGCAGGCCGTCGCTCGTTCGCGTGCGCCCGAAGAAGTAGTCAGGCACGTAGATGTTGGTGAGGATCCTGTGCAGCCGTGGCAGGACGAGATACGCCAGCAGCAGCCAGAAGATGATGCCAATCCAGATGGCGCCCCAGCCAAATGCAAAGCTCTCGTCGAAGACCAGCACGGCGAGCCAGATTGCCGCGAGTCCGGCGAAAACAAAGAAGAAGGAGTCGAGAGCCGCGTTGAACGAGCCCCGCGTGCGCACGGCAGCGACTTTGTCCGGCACCTCAGGCATGCCCCCATGGTATTCGCCGACCGCTGGCGATGGCGATGTGATTTGATTCATGCATGAGCTACGACACGAGCTATGGAGCGAGTTATGACGTCAATCACGTCAGGTCGCATTTTCCCTCATTGGCCAGCGGAATCGCCCATTTCGACGGTCCAGGCGGAACCCAGACTCCGCTCATGGTCGGGCATGCGATCTCGAACACGCTCACCGGCCCGCTGTCGAACCGTGGTGTTGGCGTCGTGTCTGAACGAAACGCTGACGAGGTCGTCGGGCACTTTCGTGTCGCGATGGCCGACCTGCTCGGTGCAGACCCCCGCGGCATCGTCTACGGCCGAAGCGCCACCCAGCTGACCTACGATTTCTCACGGCACCTGTCGAAAACCTGGGGACCCGGCGATGAGATCGTGGTGACCAGGCTCGACCACGACTCGAACATCCGGCCCTGGGTGCAGGCGGCGGAGCGGGTTGGCGCGACGGTGCGCTGGGCAGAGTTCGATCCAGCCACCGGCGAGCTTCCGGCCGCTGCGATTGCCGCCGTGCTCAGTGATCGCACCCGACTGGTAGCCGTCACAGCCGCCTCCAACCTGATCGGCACCATGCCGTCGGTGCGGGAGATCGCCGATCTGGCACACGCGGTGGGCGCGCTCGTCTACGTCGACGGTGTGCACTACACGGCGCACGCCTCTGTCGATGTCACGGAGCTCGGCGCCGATTTCTTCACCTGCTCCCCCTATAAGTTCCTGGGCCCGCACTGCGGCGTCCTCGCCGCAGATCCAGAGGTGCTCGCCCTCCTCACGCCAGACAAACTGGTGCCGTCAACGGATGCCGTCCCAGAGCGGTTCGAGTTCGGCACCCTGCCGTACGAGATCATGGCCGGCGTCACGGCCGCCGTGAACTTCCTGGCCACACTCGGCGACAGCGGGGCAAGCGGCGTCGGCCTCGGCTACGACGACCCGCGCACGCGACGCGAGCGTCTGGTCGACTCCTCGCTGGCTCTCGAGCAACACGAGAACGCCTTGCGCGCGGTTCTCGATGCCGGTGTCGCCGCGCTGCCAGGGGTCACCATCTACTCTCGGGCCGCCGAGCGCACGCCGACGCTCCTCGTCACTTTCGACGGGATCGATTCGCAAGATGTGTCGCGCTTCCTGGCCGCACGCCATATCTCCGCACCCTCCAGCTCGTTCTACGCACTGGAGGCATCCATCGCACTGGGTCTTGGCGAAGCCGGCGGCTTGCGCATCGGTCTCGCGCCGTACAACTCATTCGACGACATCGGCCGGTTACTGAGTGGCCTCACCGAGTTCGTTGCCGGGGGGCAATAGGCTGGGCCCGAGTCGAAGAGGGGTTGCGAATGCCAACGGGCGCGGTAATCGAATTCCATAACATCACGAAGCAGTTCGGGCACGTCGCGGCAGTCGACGACCTCTCGTTCGCTGTCGAACCTGGCCGGGTGACCGGATTCCTCGGCCCCAACGGCGCAGGCAAGACCACGACGCTGCGGATGCTGCTTGGCCTGGTGACACCGACGCGTGGCACAGCCACATTCGACGGTGTTCGCTATCACGACCTGCCGAAACCCCTGTCGATGGTGGGTGCGGCGCTCGAAGCCGCTAGCTTCCACCCAGGACGCACCGCGAACGACCACCTCGGCATCTACGCGCGCGCTGCGGGCATTCCCCTCACCCGCATCCCAGAGGTGCTGCAGACCGTTGGCCTGGCCGAATACGGAACGCGCAGGGTCGGCGGCTATTCCCTCGGCATGCGCCAGCGCCTCGGTCTCGCATACACAATGCTCGGCGACCCTGGCGTGCTGGTGCTCGACGAACCCATCAACGGTCTCGACCCTGAGGGCATCAAGTGGATCCGCGGATTCCTGCGGGCGATGGCCGCCGAAGGCCGCACCGTGCTGGTGAGCTCTCACCTGCTCTCCGAGGTGCAGCAGAGCGTCGACGACGTCGTCATCATCGCCAAGGGCAAGCTCGTGCACCGCGGCCCGCTCTCCAGCCTCGACACGGACACCGCTCCCCAGGTAATCGTGGACTCCCCCGATCGCGAGGCGCTCACCACTGCCTTGACGGATGCCGGCATCCCGTTCTCCATCGGACGCACCGGCATACTCGCTGCCGAACCCGACCCTGGCCGGATCGGCCATCTCGCGTTTACCGCCGGCATCGAGCTGAGCGTGCTGCACAGACAGAAATCCGGGTTGGAAGAATCGTTCCTCTCGCTCGTGGGCGGAGGCGACTCACTGTGACCATCTTCATGCGCGCCATCAACGCCGAATTCGCGAAGCTGTTCACCACGCGCATGTGGTGGATCCTCGCCCTCATCCTGTTCATCTACATCGCCATCCTGGCCGGAGGCCTGGCCTGGCTGTTCGGCGGTATCCAGAGCGGTGAGATCACGCCGAACGCGGCCGGTGGCGGCGGCGGGGGCGCGCCTGAACTCGACAACCTGCCGGCGCTCATCTACAGCTTTGCGTCATCCGTTGGCTATGTGTTCCCCGTGCTCCTCGGCGCGTTGGCGACCACGGGCGAATTCCGCCACCAGACGCTGACACCGACTTTCCTGGCCAACCCGCGCAGGGCCAGCGTTCTCGGCGCCAAGACCATCTCGATGCTCATTGTCGGAGCTGTCCTCGGCATCGTCGGCCTGCTCGCCTCCATGGGTGTCGGTGCGCTGGTGCTGAATGCATTCGGCGTCGACCCGGCACTCGGCGACCTCGACACGTGGGCACTGGCCGGACGCTCGATCCTGGCCATGGCGCTCTGGGCGACGATCGGCGTCGGCCTCGGCGTGCTCGTTCCGAGCCAGGTGGCCTCGATCGTGATCGTGCTCGCGTTCACGCAGTTCGTCGAGCCGCTGCTCAGGCTGGCCTCGTCGTTCATCGAGGCGACAGCGAACATCGGCAAGTTCCTGCCGGGGGCCGCGTCCGATGCGCTGGTCGGCGCGAGCTTCTTCACGATTTCGAGCCCAGCGTCGGCCGTCCTCGACTGGTGGCAGGGTGGGCTCGTGCTCGTTGCCTACGCGGTCGTCGCAACCGTGGCCGGGTACTTCAGCAGCTGGAAGAAAGACGTCACCTAGCCGCTTTTCGTTGGTTGAGGAGCGAGCGCCAGCGAGCGTCTTGAAATCAGCCGGTGGTTTCGAGACGGCCTGGCCTCCTCAACCAACGAGTTGCGCTACTACGGAGCCGTTCCGAGCGTCACGTCTGTCGTCTTCTCAGTTCCGTCCCTCAGGTAGGTGACCGAGATGACGTCGCCCACCTTCTTGGTCAGCTGGATGCGAGTGATCACCGTCGTACTGGTGGCGGGCTGGCCGTCGATCTCCGTGATGATGTCGCCCGCCTGCAGGCCGGCCTCCGCCGCAGGGCTGCCGCTCACGACCCCGTCGACGAACAAGCCCTGCGGAGTGCCGAACTGTTCGGCGGCATCCGCTGAGATCAGAACCACGGCGATGCCGATGTACGGGTAGATCACCGTGCCGTTGTCGATGAGCTGCTCAACGATCGATTCAGCGAGACTGATCGGAACCGCGAAGCCGATTCCCACGCTGCCGCTGGCCTCAGAGCTGACCGTCGCGATGGCCGTGTTCACGCCGACCTGTGCTCCGGAGCAGTCCACGAGGGCGCCACCGGAGTTGCCGGGGTTGATGGCGGCATCCGTTTGGATGGCGCCGGCGAGCAGCGCCGTCCCGCCGTCGTCACTCGGCACGGTCACGTCGCGCCCGAGGGCGCTGACGATGCCAGTGGTCACCGTGCTGGACAGACCGAGGGGCGCTCCGAGGGCAACGACAGGCTGGCCGACGATGAGGGAGTCCGAGTTTCCGATCTTGATCGCGGGAAGCGTGGTCGTCGAATCGACCTTCACCACCGCGATGTCGGCCTTCGGATCGCGGCCGACGAGCTGGGCCGTCTCACTCTCCCCATTGCTGAACAGCACAGTGATGGTGCCCTCTGTTGCCGCCGCTGAAATTACGTGGTTGTTTGTGAGGATGTAGCCGTCCTCGCGAATGATCGATCCGCTGCCGACCCCACTGCCGTCTGAGGCCTCAACGGCGATAGTCACGATAGAGGGCAGTACGGTATCGGCGACCTGTGAGGCGTCGCACACGATCTGAGAGAGTTCGGTCGCTGCATCGGTGGAATCAACCGGCGCGGTGCCGGCGCTCGTGCTCGACGCGTTGTCACTGCGCTGTCCGGCGGCGCCACCGGCGAACCCGCCGATGAGCCCACCGAGCAGGCCGAGCACGAGCGCGGCAGCGAGCACAACCCAGGTCACGCCGCCTGCTCGCTTCGGTTCCGACGGTGGTGGCGCGCCTGCGCCCGATGCTGACGGGGGCGGGCTGCTCGGGGGTGGCGTGCTGGGTGGCGGTGTGCTCGGGGGCGGGCTGCTCGGGGGTGGCGTGCTGGGGGGTGGCGTGCTGGGCGGCGGTGTGCTCTGGGGTGGGGTGCTGGGCGGTGTCGCCGACGATGGCGTGGCCGGCTGGGCCGCCGGTGGAACGCTGGGCTGGCGCGGAGCGTCGGATCCCTGTCGGGCGTCGGTTGGTTTGTCCTGCTCAGAATCCATGTCAGCAACTCCACTCACGAAATCGGCCTTCACGGCGGAGTCTATGTGAAACCTGCCAGATGGGGCCGATTCCTTCAGGATTGCTCCCATCAACGGCCCGCGTCCGTAGGCTGGGCACATGAGCGCCACTTCGAACTTCAGGGCCGTCGTCATTGAGCGGTCGGCATCGGCTGACGGCACCAGCATCGTGCGTTCAGGCGTCACCTCCCTGGGCGACGATGCGCTCATGCCGGGGTCTGTCACGCTCGATGTCTTGTACTCCAGCATCAATTTCAAGGACGGACTGGCCATTTCGGGTCGCCCTGGAGTAGCCAGAACCTGGCCCCTGATCGCGGGCATCGACGCTGTCGGCGTGGTCTCTGCAAGCACCGATCCGCGGTGGAGTCCGGGCGACGAGGTCATTCTGAACGGTGCCGGCCTCGGCGAAACCCACCACGGCGGACTCGCTGAAGTGGCGCGGGTCGACGGGGATTCCCTGGTTCGGCTTCCGGCCGGCTTGAGCGCACGGCAGGCTGCGGCCATCGGCACCGCGGGATTCACGGCCATGCTCTCCGTGCTGGCACTCGAGCGGGGCCAGGTCACACCAGAGTCCGGCGACATCCTGGTCACCGGTGCGGCCGGCGGCGTTGGATCCATCGCGATCGCCCTGCTGGCCGCGGCCGGCTACCGGGTTGTCGCGTCCACCGGCCGGGTAGATGAGCTGGGTGACTACCTCCGGTCGCTCGGAGCGGCGGACATCATCGATCGCCGCAGCCTCGGTGAGAGTGTGGGCAAACCGCTGCAGGAGCAGCGCTGGGCAGGAGCAATCGATTCGGTGGGCAGCGTGACGCTCGCGAATGTGCTCGCGCAGGTTCACTACGCCGGCGTGGTCGCCAGCTGTGGGCTCGCACAGGGCTCAGACCTGCCGACAACCGTGATGCCGTTCATCCTGAGGGCGGTGAGTCTCGCCGGCATCAACTCGGTCAACGCGCCGCTCGCACTGCGGGAAGAGGCGTGGTCTCGACTTGCATCCGACCTGGATCTCGAACTGCTCGACAGCCTGACGCAGGTCATCCCGTTGGAGGAATCACTCGCGGCTGCGGAGGCCATCCTGGCCGGATCCCTGCACGGGCGAACGGTCGTCGACGTTCGCGCGTAGTTCCGGGCAGCGCTGGCTGCAGGTCAGTGCCGGACGCCGCTCGCGGTCGGTTACGACTCTGGGGTCTCCGCGCTGGCGGTCTGGGAGCTGGCCTGACGCGCCTTCGTCGTGCGTTTCGCTGGGGTCTTCCCGGCGGCGCCTGTCGTTGACGTCGCTGCTGAGTTCACCGTGGACGTCGCTGCGGATTTCACGGTGGACTTCGCTGCGGCCTTAACGGTGGCCTTCGCCCGCGGCGCGCGCTGAGGCGCTGGCGTTGATGCCGGCTTGGGCGACACCGGCTTGGTTGCTGCGGCCTTGGGGGTTGCGCGCTTGGACGCGGCACGCTTGGGCGCCGCCGCCGTCGTCTTCGCTGTGGCGTCAGGCGCCGTGGCGTCGGGCGCTTCGGCCGTGGACTCCGGCGCAGGCTCTACTGCCTTGGCCGTTGCCGCCTTGGCCGTTGCTGCCTTGGCCGCTGCACGCTTGGCTGACACCGCGGGCGCCGCCTTGGGCTTGGCCGGGGCCTTTGGCCTGGCCCGTGGCTTCGTCTTTGGGCGTGACTCTGGGGCCTCTGGGTCGCCTTCGCCTCGATCTGTGGCATCCGTCTCAGACGTCGTCCCCGGCTTACCAGCAGCGTCGGACTGGGCGTCCAACTCCTCGCCTGTCAGCTTGAGTGACGCGATGAGGTCTGGCGCGTGCTGGCTCGTCAGAATGACGCGGGAGAACTCTTCGTCAATCAGGTCGATCACCACGGCCTGACGCTTGCTCTTGACAGCCAGGAAGTCCTTGCCACCGTGGAACTTCCACGTTCCGACCGCCAGTACGAGCGGCACAATCGTTCCGGGAGCCCTGATGCCGCGGATCCAGATCCACGGATCGTCGGTGATCGCCACAGACCGGATGTTCTCGCGCTGCACGACAATATCGTCGCGTCGTCGTGAAAGGGTTTTCTCTGCGGTCGACAGACTGATCTCGAGTCGGTCGGTGTGCACGCGAAGAGAAGCCATACTTCTAGTCTGCCCGGTCATCCTGCGAATCGGCTTGTGCGAATCTCACAAAGGCGTAACTACTCCATTGCCGCTCCACTACACCAGGGCCAACGCTCGGTCTACGGGGCGCCTAGTCGGTCGCTCCAGCGGATGCCGCCGCACGCGCAGCCGCTGGCAACGCCTCGAGAATGCGGTCGATGGCAGCGTCGTCATGCGCGGCCGAAACGAACCAGGCCTCGAAGACCGACGGCGGCAGCGAGACGCCCGAGCTCAGCATCGAGTGGAAGAACGGCGCGTAACGGAACGCCTCCTGCTCTGCCACTTGTTCGTAGTTGCGCGGTGGGCGAGCGGCTGCTGCAGCACCGAAGACGAAGCTGAACAGGTTGCCGGCACGCTGCACGCTGTGCTCGACGCCCTCGGCAGCGAACGCGGCCGACACGGCCTCTGAAATGATCTCGGCGTTCGCATCCAGCCGGGTGTAGACCGAGGCGCCGGCGGCTTCGAGGGTTGCGATACCGGCAGCGACGGCGACGGGGTTCCCCGACAGGGTGCCTGCCTGGTAGACCGGGCCGAGCGGTGCGAGATAGTCCATGACGTCGGCGCGTCCACCGAGCGCTGCGACGGGCAGCCCGCCGCCGATGACCTTGCCGAACGTGAAGAGGTCTGGCTGGTAGCGCTCCCCCGCAGCGTGCTGGAGACCCCAGTAGCCGGCGGGGCCGACACGGAAGCCGGTCAGCACCTCGTCGAGGATGAGCAGTGCGCCGTTCTCGTGAACGAGGTCGGCCAGCGCGGCGTTGAATCCGGGATCCGGTGCCACGACGCCCATATTCGCGGCGGCGGCTTCGGTGATCACTGCGGCGATGCGGCCGGGGTGGGCTGCGAATGCTTCACGCACGGCGTCGAGGTCGTTGTACGGCAGCACGAGGGTCTGGGCAGCGGTAGCCGCGGTGACCCCGGCTGATCCTGGCATGGCGAGCGTGGCCAGACCGGAGCCGGCCTCGGCCAGCAGTCCGTCTGAGTGGCCGTGGTAGTGCCCGGCAAACTTCACCAGCAGGTCGCGGTTGGTGTACCCGCGAGCGAGCCGGATGGCCGTCATGGTGGCTTCGGTTCCCGTCGACACGAGGCGCAGCTTCTCGACAGCGCTCACGCGACTCTTGACCAGTTCGGCCAACACCGTCTCAGTCGGTGTCGAGGCTCCGAACGAGAGACCGCGAGCGGCGGCATCCTGAACGGCCTTCACGACGAGCGGATGCGCGTGGCCGAGAATGGCAGGACCCCACGAGCTCACGAGGTCGACGTACTCGCGACCGTCGGAGTCTGTGACGTATGGGCCAGACGCTGAGACCAGGAACAGCGGGGTGCCACCCACGGAACGGAAGGCGCGAACGGGTGAGTTCACGCCGCCGGGGATCGACTGCTGTGCGCGGTCGAAGAGCTCGTCATTGTGGGTCATCGGGCATCTCTTTCGTTCATCCAGGTGGCAAGTTCAGTGGCCCAGTAGGTGAGCACGGCATCGGCGCCGGCACGACGGATGCTGAGGACAGACTCTTCAATCGATCGCTTGCGGTCGATCCAGCCCTGGGCTGCAGCGGCTTCGATCATGGCGTATTCGCCGGAGACTTGATATGCCCACACCGGAATACTGCTCATGGCTGCGACGTCGGCGAGCACGTCGAGGTATCCGCCGGCCGGCTTGACCATGACGACATCCGCTCCCTCAGCAATGTCGAGTTCAGCCTCGCGCACGCCTTCCCTGCGGTTGCCTGGGTCGAGCTGGTACGTGCGACGATCGCCTTCGAGCGTCGACTCGACAGCGTCTCTGAATGGCCCGTAGAACGCCGACGCGTACTTGGCCGAGTAGGCCAGCACTGCGGTGTCTTCGAAGCCGGCGGCGTCGAGAGTCTGCCTGACGGCGGCGACCTGGCCGTCCATCATCCCGCTCAGGCCGAGCAGCTGGGATCCGGCCGTCGCCTGCGCCAGCGCCATGTCGTTGTAGCGGATGAGCGTCGCATCGTTGTCGACGCGACCGTCTGCGGCGAGCACGCCACAGTGACCGTGATCGGTGAATTCGTCGAGGCACAGGTCGGTCTGCACGACGAGGGCGTCGCCGATCTCATCGACGATGGCGCGCGTGGCGACGTTCAGGATGCCGTTTGGGTCCGTGGCCCCAGATCCAACAGCGTCGCGCACAGTGGGAACGCCGAACAGCATGACGCCGCCGACTCCGGCCGCTGCCGCCTCTGCGACGGCGCGCTTTGCACCGTCGATGCTGTGCTGCATGACACCCGGCATTGAGACGATCGGCACCGATTCGGTGATTCCCTCACGCACGAAAAGTGGGAGGACAAGCTCGGCGGGGTGCAGGCGGGTTTCGCTGGCCAGGCGTCGTAGCGCGGGGGTGGCGCGCAGGCGACGTGGCCGAATGATGGGTGTAGTCACCAGATAAGCCTACGACTCCGTGATGAACGCCAGCTCAGCGTGCCTCGGCCACCTCGACCAAGGCGTCGATGAGGGATTCTGCGGTGCGGTCTGCGGCGATGACGTCGACGTCGAGTCCGATCGCGGCAGCATCCTTGGCCGTCTGCGGGCCGATGCAGGCGACGAGCGTGCCTGCTGGGATGGGTCCCAGCTGTTCCTGAACCTGCTGGGCCACGCTTCCAGAGGTGACGAGGACGGCCTGGACGAGCCCGGCGGCAACATCGGACACGACCTTGTCGCTGACAGGGACGCCGATGGTGCGGTAGGCGACGACCGACTCAACGTCGTGGCCGACGCGGCGCAGGCCCTCGGTGAGGAGAGGCTTGGCGATCTCGCTGCGCAGTGTCAGCACCTTGAGCGGGATGACGCCGTTCGTGGCGGCTTCCCAGATCTCGAGCAGGCCGCGAGCAGAGTTGTCTTCAGACGGCACGATGTCGACCGTGTAGCCGGCCGCGGTCAGCGCCGCAGCCGTGGTCTCGCCGACAGCGGCGACGCGCGTGTTGGCCGGAATGACGGCGCGGTGCGATGACAGCACGTCGACCGTCGTGGCACTCGTGACGGTGATCCAGTCGAATTCGCCGGCTGCCAGACGGGCCAGCGCGGCTTCCAGCGTTGCGGCGTCGTCTGTCGGTGCGAAGTTGATCATGGGCGCCACGATGGGCTGCGCGCCCTTCGACCGCAGGTTCGCGGCCACCTGGTCGCCCCACGGGCCACCGCGCGGCACGAGGACCCGCCAGCCCGCCAGCGGTTTCGCTGTCTCCGTCTTCGTCGTCACGATGTCACACCCAAGGGCGCGAGCGTGGCGGCGCCACCGGCCAGCAGTTCAGCGGCGACGCGCTCCGCGATGTCCTCTGCAGCCTCGATGAGGTGGTGGAGGGCGTGTGACTCCGGCGTCGCAGCGTGCGAGCTGGTGATGCTGTCGGTGCCGTCGGGGCTGTAGACGGTCGCGGTGAGGAAGATCAGGTCGTCGATGACGGCCGTCGCCCCGATCGGAGCCGAGCAGCCGGCCTCCAGCCTGGCCAGGACCAGGCGTTCGGCGATGGTGATTGCCTGGGTCGACGCGTGGTTGATCGCTTGCAGCGCAACGGCCAGCTTGCGGTCCTGCGGACCATCCCGCACCTCGAGCGCGAGTGCACCCTGGCCGGGAGCGGTTGGCCACTCAGAGAGTTCGAGGTACTCAGTCGCGACCGCGTCGAGGCGCCCGAGCCGGCCGAGGCCTGCCGCAGACAGGATCACGGCGTCGAGGACGCCATCCGCTACAAAAGCCAGGCGTGTGTCGACATTGCCACGAATGTCGACGACCTCGAGCTCAGGGCGTCGGGCGCGCAGCTGTGCAGCGCGACGGGGCGAGCCGGTGCCAACCTTGGCGCCGTCTGGAAGCGAATCGAGGGTGAGTCCGTCGCGGGCGCACACGACGTCGCGGGCATCCGCTCGCTTGGGCGTCGCGCCGATCAGCAGGCCAGGGTGCGCGGCCGTCGGCAGGTCCTTGAGCGAGTGCACGATGACGTCGCACTCGTTCGCCAGCAGGGCCTCGCGCAGCGCGCTGGCGAACACCCCTGTGCCGCCCATGCTCGCGAGCGAGTCACGTGACGTGTCACCGTGGGTGGTGATCGGGATGATCTCGACCTCGACGCCAGCGGTTGCCGCAATGCGGTTCGCGACCGTCGTGGTCTGCGCCATGGCAAGCGCGCTGCCGCGGGTGCCGACCCTGATTACTGTGGATGCGCTCACGGTGCTTCTCCTGCCAGCGCCGGCTTGAAGCCAAGGCGCACATTTTCGCAGCAACCTGGGCGACAGACGTCGTACCAGGGGCCCAGCTCTGTGAGTGCAGGGCGCTCATCGACGGGCGTGTCATTGACCCGCTCCATGACGAGGTCGACCAGGCCGCTGACGTATGCCGGGTTCGTGCCGGGCGTTGGAACGCGAACCGAGAACAGGCCGTTCTCCTTGGCGGTCTCCGTGGCCTCGTTGTCGAGGTCCCAGAGCACCTCCATGTGGTCGGAGACGAAACCAAGCGGAACGATGACGACGGCACGGATGCCACGTGCGGGCAATTCCGCGATGACATCGTTGATGTCGGGCTCCAGCCACGGCATGCTCGGGGGGCCACTGCGCGACTGGTAGACAAGCTGCCAGCTGAGGCCCTCGGACGAGTCTGCGGGGGAAGCCGCAGCGATGACGACCTCTGCGACCGCCTTGTGCTGGGCCGCGTATGCGCCACCCTCGCCGAAGCCACGCTCTGCTGGTCCGCTCTTGGCGGCATCCGTTGAAGGAATCGAGTGCGTCGCGAACAGCACCTCGACCTCGGTGTGCAGGTTGATGCCGGGGTTCGCCGCCGCGACATCGGCCAGGCCCTGGCGCACACCCTCGATGAAGGGCAGCACGAAGCCGGGGTGATCGAAGAACTGGCGCACCTTGTCGATGTGCACGACGCCTTCGAGGCCGGTGGAGGTGAGTGCAGCCGCGAAGTCTTCACGGTACTGGCGGCAGCTGGAGTACGAGCTGTATGCGCTGGTCGCAATGGCGATCAGGCGATCCTGGCCGTTCTCGTGCGCCTCGGTGATGATGTCGGCCAGGTAGGGGTCCCAGTTGCGGTTGCCCCAGATGACGGGCAGGTCAACGCCACGGAACTTCAGTTCGGCCTCGAGGGCCGCCCTGAGCGCGCGGTTCTGGCTGTTGATCGGGCTGACACCGCCGAAGTGGCGGTAGTGGTGGGCGACCTCTTCGAGGCGCTCCTCAGGGATGCCGCGCCCACGCGTGACATTCCGCAGGAAGGGGATGACGTCGTCCTGACCCTCTGGTCCGCCGAAGCCAGCCAAAAGAATTGCGTCGTACTTCGTCACTACTGCAGCACCTCCACGAGTTCAGCCAACGTAATTCTGCGGCCCGTGTAGAACGGGACTTCCTCGCGCACGTGGCGACGGGCATCCGTTGCCCGCAGGTCGCGCATGAGGTCGACGAGTTCGGTGAGCTCATCCGATTCGATCGGGAGCAGCCACTCATAGTCACCGAGGGCGAATGCTGAGACGGTGTTGGCCAGCGCGCCGCGGAATGCAGCGCCCTTGCGGCCATGGTCGGCGAGCATCTTGCTGCGCTCTGCCTCTGGCAGGAGGTACCACTCGTAGCTGCGCACGAACGGGTACACCGTGAGCCAGCCGCGCGCGGGGATTCCGCGCAGGAAGCCGGGGACGTGGCTCTTGTTGAACTCTGCGTCGCGGTGAACGCCCATGGCGTTCCAGGTGGGAAGCAGGCTCTTGAGCAGCCGGGTGCGTCGAAGTTCGCGGTGCGCCCACTGCAGCGACTCTGCGTCGTCGGCGTGCGTCCAGATCATGACGTCTGCATCAGCCCTGAGACCAGAGACGTCGTAGAATCCGCGAACCGTCACGCCCTCTTTCTCGACGAGGGCAACAACGTCATCCAGTTCATTGACGGCATGCTCAACGTCGCGTCCGTCAAGGTCGTCCGGGTTAGCCGGATCCCTCCGCAAAACTGCGAACAAAGTGAAGCCCTGGGGCGATGCTTCGGGTTCACTCAGTGAAGAATCGGGGTGAGTTGCGGGCTGGGTGCTGTTTACTGCCTCTCCGGCAGCCGGGTGAGTCATGCCTCTAGTCTCCACTGCTTTGCCACCAGAGCCAAAAACGAGGCTCGGCAACACGCGGGCTCAGCAACACGGCGGCTCAGTAACACGGCGGCTCAACAACACAGCGGCTCAACAACACAGCGGCTCAGCAACACAGGCACGGCGGCCTGGTAGCTGGACACTCACCGCATCAGCGGCGTTGGAAAGCCCTGACTCCCAGCCATACGGCTGTACCGACAATTGTGGCGGCACCGAGGGCGATGCCCAACAGGGCCGGAGGGCTGTCCTCGCCGAGGCGCTTCAATGCGTCGTTCGCGTGCTGCGTCTTGAGCTTCACCTGCTTGGGCACGTTGAACTTGAATTCAATGGCGTCGAGCGTGCTCGCGAGGTCTGCCCTGGCATCCTGCGCTGTTCGACGCAGCTCAGCTTTCGACGGATGCCCGGTTGACTCGCTCTTCGACGAGTCGCTCTTTGACGAGTCGGGCTTGCTGGTGGCATCGTGCGACGAGTGAGCGGATGCCGACTTCGCCCGCGACGCGGTGTGCGACGCGGTCTGCGCCGCCTGCTTTGCCATGCGTTCAGCGGCCTTGCGTGCGTCCTGTGCGTTCGACTCAGCGGTCATATTCGCCAACCCCCTTGATTGCATCGACGTCGTTGCGCAGGCTCTGGCCGAGTCCGTCCGGATCCTGTTTGGTTGCAGCCTTCACCCGGTTGAGACCGATGAGCGCGAGGATCACGGCGATCAGCAGCAGCGCGACGCCCACGATGAGCGCAGAAAGCCAAAGCGGCAGCGCTAGTGCAATGGCGATGATCGCCAAGGCGATGAACACGCCGACCGCGAAGTACAGGAATACTGCGGCACCCACGAATAGCCCGATGCCGATGCCAAAGCTTTTCGCCTTGCCGGCCATTTCGGCCTTGAAGGCGTTCAGTTCGGCTTTCACCAAGGCGCTGAGCTGACCCGGTAACTCCGAAATCAGCGTGATCAGCGATTTTTTGGTTTTTGGATTGAATCTGTTGTCAGTCACAGAACTGGCTCCCCGCTGTTGTGTGCGTTGAACGTCGCCTTATTTATCGTCAGCGGACGTGTCGGCAGCGTCGTCCGACGTCGTCGACTCTGCAGCGCTCGTCCCGACGGGGCCGGGCTTCGCTTCCGTTGCGGACTTCGTCGAGTTCTTGGCCGCGGACTGTGCGGCGCGTGCCGTGGCCTGGACTGCGTCTGCCGCTGCTGCCTTGGCCTGGGCCGCCGCATCCGCTGCAGCCTTGGCCGTTTCGTCTGCCTTCGCCTGGGCCGTCTTGGCAGCGGATGCCGCAGACTTGCTTCCGGACTGGGCTGACTTCTGCACTGCGGCGACGATCTTCTTTCCGGTCTCGAACAGGGTGGCTGGCGTGTCGCCAACCTTGCCGAGGGCGAAATCGCGCACCTCGTGCACGGTGCGCTGGACCGGTTCCGTCTGCCAGAAGTTGCTGGCCGCCGAGGCAATCTGGTCGTAACGCTTACGACCGGCGCGAGCGCCGAGTACGTAGCCGACCAGTCCGCCGGTTATAAAAAGGATCTTTCCGCGCATTGTGACTCCATTCGCCGAGCTTCACGTGTCCCCAGAGTATCCCGCCCGGCGCATGTAGCGCGCGTCTGTGTCACCAGAGGTGCACAAATGCGGTTGTGCGTGGGAGGGCTACAGGCCGAGCGACGCCTGCCTGATCCTGCCGGCCGCGTCGACGGCATCCGGAATGACGGCGGCCAGGCCGGTTCCAGACAGCCACGCACCGGTCATTTCGAGCCTTGGCACCGTGGCGACAGCTTCGCGCACCTCGTGCACTCGCTCCCTGGCGCCCAGCGTTGCCGGAGAGAGCGCGTTTCGCCACACCGTGCGGGCGAATCCCCGAACCGTGTCCTTCGACAGTGGAACACCGAGGATGACGGATGCATCGTGCAGCGCCAGCTCCTGGAACTCGTCGTCGGTGAGGGCTTCAGTGAGGTTCGGGTCGCCTGCGCGACCATACGAGAGCCGGATGACGTGGCGTCCAGGTCCTGCGGAAGCAGCCACCCATTCCCACTTTGCGCTCACGTGCGTGAGCGCTTTCGCGGTGACGCCGGGCGCGTTGGCTGCCACAAGAACCCCTGTGCCACGCGGATGCGCGTCGAGGGTCGGCTCGTCGAGAACGAGCGTGGCCAGTTCGACGACCGTCGGCTCCGGCCAGTCCAGGTCGGCGATCGCGGCGAATTCAGGGCTGAGTCCGCGCACGAGATCGATCGCCTGCGCGCCAGGGGATGCAACGATGACGAAGCGGGCATCAACGGTGTCTGTGATGGGCGACGCGGCGGGTGCATCGGCTGGCAGCGAAGAGGCATCGGCTGCGGCATCCGTTTCAGCCGCGCGCTCAACGTCGACCGACCAGAACTGCTCCTCGCCGGCCTCGCGCTGCGTGAGCGCTGTGACGGTTGCCCCGGTCACGATCGTGACGTCGTAGGCGGCCAGGTCGGCGCGGATGGCGTCGATCATGGTCGACATTCCGCCGCGCAGTCCACCGACCATGGCGCCGGCCGGCGCCTGCGAACGGAGGGAGAGCACGGCGCCAGACAGCGAACCGGCGACGGTGAGCGCGCTGTTCAGTCCCGGCGCGACGACGTCGATTTCCAGGTCTTTCGCGGCGGCGGAGTACACGCCACCGGCGACCGGCTCGACCAGGCGCTCAAGGACACGGGCGCCCATCCGCTTCTCGACGAGCTCGCCGAGGCTGTGCTCCCTGCCGATCTTCAACACGGGCATGATGCGGTCGACCCAGGCGCGCCAGGCGCCCGCCGTGCCGATCGCACGGCGAACGTCGTCGGCCAGTGGTGAACCTGGAATGCCGAGAACGCCGGTCTTCGGCAGTGGAACGCTCACGGCGTCACCGCCCGGCTTGAGGGGCGGCAGGTAGAGCCAGGCGCCCTGGGGATTCGGGGCGACGACCGAATCGGTCAGCTTCAGGCTGTCGATGAAGTCGGCGACCGTGCCCTTCCGCACCGCGAAGCTCTCCGCGCCGCGGTCAAGGGTGAGCCCAGCGACCTCGTGGCCGGCGACAGCGCCGCCGACGGCATCCGTTGTCTCGTAGACCGTGACCTTCAACCCGATGTGCGCGCACTGGCGGGCCGCAACGAGGCCGGCGATACCGCCACCGACGACGATGACGTCTTTCATCAGGCGCCGTTCAGCTGGGCGGATGCCTCGTGCACGAGAGAAACCACACGCGTGAGTACGGCAGGGTCGGTCTCCGGCGGAACACCGTGTCCGAGGTTCAGCACGTGCGACGGCGCGGTGCGCCCGCGCTCAAGCACGTCGAGGACGTGCGCTTCGAGCACCGGCCACGGCGCAGCCAGCAGCGCAGGGTCAACGTTGCCCTGCACGGGGACCGTGCCGCCGAGGCGACGGTTGGCCTCGTCGAGTTCAACGCGGTAGTCGACGCCAACCACATCGGCCCCGATATCGTGCATTGCCTTCAGGAGCTCGCCGGTGCCAACGCCGAAGTGCACGATAGGCACGTTCGTGCGCACAGACTCAGGGTCGGCGGCCGCGTCGCTTGAGCGGGTTTCGTAGGTGAGGTCCTGCACGTGCGAGATGGCCAGAGCGGATGCCGGCGCGACGTACTTCGTGTAGTCGGCGAGCGAGAGCGCCCCTGCCCAGGAATCGAACAGCTGGGCCGCGCTGGCGCCGGCGAGCACCTGGGCGCGCAGGAAGCGACCGGTGACCTCGGCGGTCCAGGCCATGAGCGCCGCCCAGGCCTCAGGCTCTGAGTGCATGAGGGTGCGGGCGTGGATGTGGTCCTTCGACGGACCGCCCTCGACGAGATATGCCGCGAGCGTGAATGGTGCGCCGGCGAACCCGATCAGCGGGGTGGTTCCGAGCTCGTCGGTGGTGCGGGTGACCGCCTCGCGGATGGGGGCGAGGGCGGCGTCGAGAACGCTCGGGTCAAGGGCGGTCAACTCACGGACATCCGCTGCCGTGCGCACGGCCTTGCCGAGCACAGGACCCTTGCCTGCGACGATCGAGACGTCGACACCCACGAGCTTCAGGGGAACAACGATGTCGCTGAAGAAGATGCCGGCGTCGACACCGTGACGACGCACCGGCTGCAGGGTGATCTCACTGGCCAGTTCGGGGTTGAGGCAGGCCTCGAGCATCTGGGTGCCGACCCGCAACTCGCGGTATTCGGGCAGGGATCGACCGGCCTGGCGCATGAACCAGACCGGGGTGACATCCGGCCGGGTGCCCTGGTAGGCGGTGATGAGTCGAGAGTCCGCGGTCAGTCCGGCGGAGAGTGGGTGTTGCGCGTCGAGGTTCACGCCCTGAATTCTGTCAAACATCGCTGACCGATGCACGATGGGCGCCGACGCTGGGTGATCGCTGAGAGTTCGGCTCCCTCTCTCCCAGCAACGGGAAGTATGCTCAATCAGTGCTGATTTGTCTTTCCGCCAGCCACAAGAACTCCAGTTTTGAAGTGCTGGAGAAACTTTCTGTGGGCGCCACCACCGTTGCGAGTGGCATGCTCGAGCGCCACAACGCCTTGAGCGGAGCCGTTGTCGTCGCCACCTGCAACCGCTTTGAGGCCTATCTGGACCTCGACGAGCCGTTCGGCGTCTCCCCGCTTCCTGCCGTGTACTCGGCCATCGATGCCGTGAGCGAGAGCACCGGCGTTGATGCGGGAGTCCTCCGCGACACCCTCGACTTCGTGCACGGCAACAGCGTGCCAGAACACCTCTTCGCCGTGACCAGCGGCCTCGAATCCGTCGTCGTCGGCGAGGGCGAGATTGCCGGCCAGGTGCGCAGGTCGCTGGAGCAGGCTCGCGAATCGGGCACCACCAGCCCAGAGCTTGAGCGGTTGTTCCAGCGGGCATCCCGCACCTCACGCGGTATCAAGAACCGCACAGGCATCGGCACAGTCGGCCGTTCGCTCGTGCGCCTCTCGCTCGAACTCGCTGAAACGCGTATCGAAGACTGGTCATCCACCCGGGTGCTGCTAATCGGAACCGGTCGCTACGCCGGTGCATCGCTGGCCGCCCTGCGCGATCGCGGCGCCGAGAACGTGAGGGTCTACTCGCCCTCAGGTCGCGCCGAGAAGTTCGCACTCTCCCACGACATCGAGGCCGTCACTGAAGCGGGCTTCAGCCAGGCCGTCGGTGACGCAGAACTGATCGTCACGTGCACCACGGTCGATCACCACGTGATCACCGCAGCGGTGCTGCACGCCGGCAGGGCTGTCGACGCTGCGGCTGTTGCCGTGGCGGCTGCCGCCGCGGCCGCGGCTTCTGCTTCTGCTTCGGCTTCTGCTTCGGCTTCCGCTTCCGCTTCGGCTTCGGCTTCGGCTTCGGCTTCGGCTTCGGCTTCGGCTTCCCTTGCTTCCGCACTGGTCGCGAGCGATCCCATGGCGATCAAGACCTGCCCGGTCACCGGCCAATCAGGCACGGTGACGGCCATCAACACCGTCAGCGAACTGAGCGCAGCGACCGCGGACGGTGCCGACCTCGATTCGGGTACCGCTGCAGCGGCATCCGCTGTCGTGACGGAGCTCGGAACCCTGACCGCGCCTCCCGCAGAGGCAGCTCCTGTCGAGCCGGTCGAACGACGCCAGCTCATCATCGACCTTGGTCTCCCCCGCAACGTCGACCCCGATGTCGTGCACGTTGAGGGCGTCGAGCTGCTCGACCTTGAAACCATCCGCCTGCACGCGCCGATCGAAGAGCTGAATGCCACGAGCGACGCCCGCAAGCTGGTGACCCAGGCTGCGCGCAAGTTCACCACGGTCTCCAAGGAGCAGAGCCTCGCGCCCGCGGTTGTCGCCCTGCGCTCGCACGTGTTCGACATCCTCGAGGCTGAAATCGAACGCGCCCGCAAGCGCGGCGACGACTCTGAGCAGACCGAGTCTGCGCTTCGCCACCTGGCCGGCGTGCTGCTGCACACCCCCATGGTGCGTTCAAGGGAACTGGCCGGCGCCGGCGAGCACGACGCCTTCCTCGGCGGTTTGAACGCCCTGTTCGGCCTTGACGTCGAGCTCACTTCTGACCTCACCTCCGACCTCGACTCCGGACTCTCGCGAGGCGAGGGCGCCGCGTCGTGAGCCACGTCGCGCCGACCGGCCTGACCACGCTGCCGTACTACGCGCATGCCACCCGCACCGAGAGGTTGCTGCTGCGACCACTCACTGAAGCGGATGCCGACGACGTCTTTGAATACCAGTCACGTCCCGACGTGGTGCGCTACCTTCCCTGGCCCGTTCGTGACAGGGATGAGTCGCTCGAGCACACCCGCACACGCGCCGGCTTCACCCGGCTCGAGGACGACAACGACGCCATGATTCTGGCCGCGGAGCTGGTCGGTGAGCCTGGTGATTCGGGTGAGGCTGGTGAGCGTGGTCGCGTCATCGGCGACCTGAGCGTGTTCCTCACCAGTGGCGCCAACGCCCAGATTGAAATCGGGTGGGTCTTCCACCCCGACTTCCGGGGCAAGGGCTACGCGACGGAGGCGGCCAAGGCCCTGCTCGAGCTCGCGTTCACCGAGATTGGCGCACACCGGGTCTCGGCCAGGCTCGACCCGCTGAATACGGCATCCGTTGCCCTGTGCCGCCGACTCGGCATGCGCCAGGAGGCGCATTTCGTGGAGGGCGAGATCTTCAAGGGCGAGTGGGGCGACCTGGCCGTTTGGGCGATCCTCGACCGCGAGTGGGCAGCGACCCGCTAGCTGTGGCGCGCGTGTGGCCTCCGCCCGCTTCTTAGTTCCGTTGATTGAGGAGCGAGCGCCAGTGAGTGTCTCGAAATCCAGCGACCCAATCCGTGGAACCGTAGCGTCTACCGAGTGCCGGCATGCGCAACACTGAACTCTGTGGTGGCTCTCGGCATCAAAAACAAATGTTCGAACACCTATGAGAAAGTCTCGCTTTAATGTTCGAACAGCAGTACTATTGAAACATGCTCACCATCGAGGATGCCCGCACAGCTCTAGACATGCTGCAGACATTCACCGAAGAGTATGCCGAGATGCGCCCATGTGCCGGCGTCCCCGGTCTGAGTGAAGACGATGTTGTGGCATTGGCGGTTGTGGCGGAGCGTGCCGGCCGGTGTGTTGATGCCCTTCGCATCGCGGTAACCACCGATATTGATGAGCGGTCCCGACCGACGCTGGAGGTATCGGAGCGACTCTCCTCCAAGCGCGGGTGCCGTAATTCGATTGAATTGTTGGAGCGGTTGACGTTGGTGTCGCCGAAGACGATCGCGAAGCGGATTCGGTTGGGCAGGCAGGTGCGCACCCAGTACGGGTTGGATGGCATGGCGTTCCCGCCGAAGTTCCCCGCTGTCGCTGCCGGCCTGGCCGGTGGCCAGCTCGGCCTGGACAGTGCCGAGGTGATCGTGGGCACGTTGGCTCCCTTGCTTGGTCGCATCGAGGTTTCTGCGGTGCAGGAGGCAGAGGCGGCGTTGGTTGCCGCGGCGACCGGGGTCCCGATCGAGTCGGGCGCCGAACCGACAACCCCGGAGTCTGCGGGTCTGATCGAGGTGCACGCGCTGGTGTGGAAGTCGTTCATCGACCCAGACGGTGTGGAACCCGATGAGAAGCGGGCGATGCATAACCGGGCGTTCCGGATGGGGCAGGTGCGAGATGGTCTGGTGCCGGTGTCTGGCGGGTTGATGCCGGAGGTCGCCGGGAAGGTGCAGCGGCTGATGGACGCGTATATGTCCCCGCGGACCGCGCAGGTGAAGTTTCTCACCGAGGAGGAACAGGACCGACAAATCGACCAAGACTCGTTGGAGCGTGATGACCGCACCCGAGACCAGCTTGGCCACGACCTGCTGGCCATGGTCGTTGACAGTGCGGCTCGGAGCGCCGAGGCGCCGACGATCGGCGGTGCGTCCCCGACGGTGATGGTCAGTGTGCGACAGGAAGACCTCCTCGCAGGCACGGGCGCCGGCCACATTGACGGGCAGTTGGCCCCCATCTCGATCCTCGCCACCGAGCAGATGATCTGCACCGGAGGTGTGCAGCCAGTGACGATCAACGCGAAGGGCAAGATCATCGAACTCGGGGTCACCGACCGGTGCTTCACCTCGCAGCAGCGCCGGGCAATCACCCTCCGCGACGGCGGCTGCATCATCCCGGGCTGTCAAAGCCCCGCCGCCTGGGCGGAAATCCACCACGTCATCCCCGCCGCACTCGGCGGGCCAACCGATGTCAGCAACGGCGTAACCCTGTGCTGGTTCCACCACCGCACGATTCACCGGTCGGGGTGGCAGATCCGAATGGTCGACGGCGTCCCAGAGGTCAAGGCACCGGTGTGGCTCGACGGGCATCAGCGATGGCATGTCGCTACGAAATCTCCCACCAGGTTGGCCGATCAACTCGCCGACCAGCACCGACGAACAGGCTAGGCCGCTGCACCCCGAGACAGCAGCGGCGCGGTTTGAGACCATTGATCTATGCGCGCTGTCTATTTCGATGAGTTCGGTGTTCTTCCCGTCGTGCGGGAGGTCCCGGACCCGGCACCGAGCGACGCCGGCGTTGTCGTACGCGTTGAAGCGACCGGGCTGTGCCGCAGCGACTGGCATGGCTGGCTCGGGCATGACAGCGACATCCATTTGCCGCACGTTCCTGGCCACGAACTCGTCGGCGTGATTGAGTCCGTCGGGCCCGCTGTGCAGAACTTCCGCGTTGGCGACCGGGTGACCGTGCCCTTCGTCTGCGCCTGCGGCGAATGCCCGGAGTGCCGGAGCGGCAACGGCCAGGTCTGCCGCAACCAGACCCAGCCCGGCTTCACGCACTGGGGCTCATACGCAGACCTCGTTGCCCTGCACAACGCCGACGTCAACCTAATCAGGGTGCCTGACTCCCTCGACGCAGGGGCAGCGGCGCTGCTCGGCTGCCGTTTCGCCACCTCGTATCGCGGACTCGTGCACCAGGCGCAGCTGCAGGACGGCGAGACCCTCGTGGTCGTCGGCTGTGGTGGCGTCGGCCTCAGCGCCGTCATGATCGGGCGGGCACTCGGCGCCCGCGTGATCGCCGTCGACATCAGCCAGGAGGCCCTCGACACCGCCACCCGCGTTGGCGCCGATGCCACCCTCAACTCAGGTGGGCTGAGCGACGATGAGGTCGTTGCCCGGCTGCATGAGCTCACGGATGGGGGCGCGCAGGTTTCGCTCGAGGCCCTCGGCCGGGAAAACACGGTGGCCATCGCCATCCGCTCCCTGGCCACCCGCGGGCGCCACGTGCAGATCGGGCTGCTGCCAGAAGACCCACGCCTGCCGCTCGGTCTCGTGATCGCGAAGGAGCTGGCGATTCTCGGCAGCCACGGGATGCCGGCATCCGCGTACCCCGAATTGCTCGACCTGGTGACGTCGGGTCGTTTGCACCCTGAGCAGCTCATCGGCCGGCGCATCTCGCTCGACGAGGCGCCCGCCGCGCTGGCAGAGATGTCGGCGGCCAGCCCGGCCGCCGGCGTGACCCTGATCGAGGTCGCTCCGTTCTAATGCCCGCTGATTGAGGAGCGCCCGAGGCACGAGGACGCGTCTCGAAATCTCCGCGAGCGACGCCACTGAGAAGGAGAAGGGCCTCGAGACGGCCCTGGCTGGCCTTCTCGACCACCGGGCTAGTGCACTAGCTAGTGCACGTACTCCAGCAGGTCGAGGCCGACGGCCCGCATACCATCGAGCACGGCGAGGCGTGAGGCCAGCCGCGTGTCGGCGAACGACATCGACACCGCGTACACAACACCGGCACGGGGGCCGCGCAGCACGCCGACTTCACTCCGCACACCGGCATCCGTTCCGGTCTTGTTGACCAGCAGGATGCCGTGATCGCTTTCGCGGTGCGCCAGCGGGTCGAGGCCGAACGCGCTGGCAACCATGGAGAGGTCGGTGTTCAGCGACAGCCAGGCGAGCACGCGTTCGCTGGCATCTGCATCGACGATCTCGCCGCGAGCGAGCGCGGTGAACAACCAGGTGAGCTCTTTCGCGCTGCCGACGGAAATCTGGGGTGCGTCATCCGGGCCACGCTTGTCGCGCACCAGGTCGAGCAGTGCCGTCTGGGTCAGGCCGATCTCCTCCGTGCGCGCACGCACGGCGTCGAGGCCGACGGCGCGGATGAGCACGTTGGTGGCCAGGTTGTCGCTCGAGGAGCCGACGAGGGCGGCCAAGTCGGCGACCGGCAGCGACGGCGCCTGGAGGTGTTGCCAGATGCCGGCGTCTGCGACGGCATCCGTTTTCGTGCGATCAAGGATCGTGTATGCCCCGAAGTCGGCATCACGCAGGCGCGCGGCGACCTCGACGAGGAGCAGGACCTTGCCGATGCTCGCTGTCGGCATCACGACGTGGTCGTCGACGGAGAGCAGCACACGCCCTGTTGCGAGGTCGGTCGCGCGCGCGGAGACCTGGACACCGTTCATGGCGAGTTCGCCCAACGCTTCAAATCCGCGGGCGAAATTCTCGTTGGCGACAGCGCCCATGTGCTTGCCAACACGTTCTGACGAATGGCGTGCGCGTCTGGACGCTTCCTGGCTTGGAGTGACCTCTGTCAACGGGTCCTTCTACTGGTGGTGAAGTGGGTGATTTCGGATGTGATTTGCCCCCAAAACACCCTAACTCACGCGGAGACGGAGTCCTCCCCCAGTGCGGGGATCGCGGGCATCTTTTACCAAATGGTGACGCGTTTGGCCGGGTCGAGCCAGAGGGCGTCGCCGGGGGCCACGTTGTACGTGTCGTAGAAGGCGTCGATGTTGCGCACGATCTGGTTGCAGCGGAACTCGTTCGGCGAGTGCGGGTCGATGGCCAGCAGGCGAATCGCCTCCTCATCGCGCAACTTCATCTGCCAGGCCTGCGCCCACGACAGGAAGAAACGCTCTGCCCCGGTGAGACCGTCGACCACCGGCGGTTCAGCCCCCTCCAGCGACAGCAGGTATGCCTTCCACGCGATCGACAGGCCGCCGAGGTCGCCGATGTTCTCGCCAATGGTGAGTGCGCCGTTGACATGGTGGTCCGGCACCTGCGCGGGGACCAGTGCGTCGTACTGCTCGATGAGTGAGGCCGTGCGCTCCTCGAACGCCGCCCTGTCTGCCTCTGTCCACCAGTCGGTGAGGCGTCCGTCGCCGTCGTACTTCGAGCCCTGGTCATCGAACCCGTGCCCGATTTCGTGCCCGATCACGGCGCCGATCGCGCCGTAGTTGGCGGCGGCATCCCGATTCTCGTCGAAGAACGGGAACTGCAGGATGGCAGCGGGGAACACGATCTCGTTGAAACCCGGGTTGTAGTACGCGTTGATGGTCTGCGGGGTCATGAACCACTCGTCGCGGTCGAGCGGCTTGCCGATCTTGCCGAGTTCGCGCTGGAATTCGAACTCGTTCGCGGCGCGCACATTGGCGATGAGGTCGCCGGGCGTGATCGACAGGCTGGAGTAGTCGCGCCACTTCACCGGGTAGCCGATCTTGGGCGTGAACTTCTCGAGCTTCTCCAGCGCACGCTCGCGGGTCTCTGCCGTCATCCAGTCCAGGGCACTGATGCTCTGGCGGTACGCCTCGACCAGGTGGCCGACGAGCACGTCCATGCTCTCCTTGGCGGCTGGCTTGAAGTGGCGCTCGACGTAGACGTGGCCGACGGCTTCCCCCAGCGCGCCCTCAACGAGCGAGACGCCACGCTTCCAGCGCTCGCGCAGCTGCGGCGTGCCGCTCAGCGTGCGGCCGTAGAAGTCGAAGCTCGCCTCAACGAAATCGGTCGAGAGGTACGACGCAGACGAGCGGATGACCTGCCAGCGCAGCCAGTCGCGCCACGCGTCGAGACGGGGCTGGGTGAGCATCGCGGCGAGCCCGGTGATGAAGCTCGGCTGGCGCACGACGACCTCGGTGAAGGCCTCGGCGGGAGCGTCGAGGCCACTCAACCAGCGGTCGAGGTCGGCGCCGGCTGCGAGGGCGGAGAGCTGCCCCCAGCTCTTCAGGTTGTAAGTCTTCTCGCTGTCGCGGGAGGCCACCTTGTCCCAGTGGTGGGCGGCCAGGTCAGTCTCGAGGTCGAAGACCCGCGCGGCGCGGGCTGGAGCGTCGGAGAAACCGGCGAGGGTGAACATCCGCTGCACGAATTCGCGGTACGCCGTGCGAACCGACTCGAACTTCTCTTCGCGGTAGTACGACTCATCCGGCAGGCCGAGTCCGGCCTGGCTGACGAAGACGAGGTAGCGCTCAGGGTCTCCTGGATCGTTGTCGACGTAGAGGCCGAATGCGCCAGGGACGCCTGCTCGCTCAAGCTGGCCGAGCGTGGTGAGGAACGCGGGGATCGACGTGACGCCGTCGATGGTCGCGAGGTCTGAGGCGAGCGGCGCCCGGCCGAGCTTCTCGATGCGCTCCTCGTCGAGGAAGCTGGCGTAGAGGTCGCCGACCTTCCGCTGCTCTGTGCCAGGCTCTGCGTCCTGCGACTCGATGATGATGTCGCGCACGGCCTTCTCCGCCTCTTCGGCGAGCTCGGAGAATGAGCCCCAGCGCGACTTGTCGGCCGGAATCTCGGTGCGTTCAATCCAGGGCCCGTTCACGTGGCGATACAGGTCGTCCTGCGGCCGAATGTTCGGGTCGAAGTCGGCGATGTTGATTCCGGATGCGAGAGGCGCGTCAGTCATGCGGCCCAGCCTATTAGGTGGCCAGCTTCTCCGACTGGACAGGAGGTGGGTGTGCTTGGATGGCACGACTATGAACACCGTGCTGAACATCATCTGGTTAGTGCTCTCCGGCTTCTGGCTGTTTCTCAGCTATATGCTCGCCGGCATCATCTGCTGCATCCTGATTGTCACCATCCCGTTCGGCATCGCGTCGTTCCGCATCGGGTTCTACGCGCTCTGGCCGTTCGGCCGCCGCGTGGTGAACAAGCCGGAGGCCGGGGTCTTCTCGTTCATCGGCAACGTGATCTGGGTGATCGTCGCCGGCATCTGGATCGCGATCGAGCACATCCTGAGCGGCATCGCCCTCTGCATCACGATCATCGGGATTCCGCTCGGCATCGCAAACTTCAAGATGGTGCCGATCGCGCTGATGCCGCTCGGCAAGGAGATTGTCGACACGAACGACCAGATGGAGTTCGCGCACTAGCACTGCGGCTTCGTCGCGCCCGTTGCGGTGGCTCGCGCCCGCTGTAGCGGGCGCGGCTGCCCAGAACGGGCGCGGTGGTGGGCTGGTAGGAGCCGGCGCGACCAGCCAAAAGTAGAATCGACGCATCAGACTCTTCAGACGCCTTCCCATCGACCGCGACATCCTGCGGCTGGCCGTGCCGGCCCTCGGCGCGCTCATCGCCGAACCCCTCTTCCTGCTGGCCGACTCTGCGATGGTCGGCCACCTCGGTGAGACGCCGTTAGCTGGGCTGGGACTCGCCAGCGCCGTGCTGCAGACCATCATTGGCCTCATGGTGTTCCTGGCGTATACGACGACACCCGCCGTTGCCCGCTGGCTCGGCCTCGGCGACGAGAAACGCGCCGTCTCTGTCGGAATTGACGGCCTGTGGCTGGCCGCGGCCCTCGGTGTCGTGCTTGCCGTCGCCGGCTGGTTCACGACTCCCCTTCTCATTGGCGCCTTCGGGGCGACGGATGCCGTCACAGCCGAAGCCGAGATCTACCTCAGCATCTCCATGCTCGGCATCCCCGCCATGCTGCTGGTCTTCGCAGCGACAGGATTGCTGCGCGGCCTGCAGGACACCAAGACGCCGCTGTACGTGGCCGGGTTCGGCTTCGGCGCGAACATCGTGCTGAACCTGGTGTTCATCTACGGCCTGGGCCTCGGCATCGCCGGCTCTGCGCTCGGCACCGTCATCGCCCAGTGGGGCATGGTGCTGGTCTACCTCGTCGTGGTCGTGCGGCACGCTCGCGCCGCCGGTGCTCCGCTTCGGCCGCATCGGGCTGGAATGCTGGTGGGGGCGACATCCGGTGGGTGGCTGTTCCTCCGCACGGTCAGCTTGCGCGCCGCCATGCTGCTCGCCGTGTTCGCCGCAACGAGGCTCGGTTCGCCAGAACTCGCGGCCTTCCAAATCGTGATGACCCTGTTCGCGACGCTCGCCTTCGCCCTCGACGCGCTGGCCATCGCGGCCCAGGCCCTCGTTGGTCGCGGCCTCGGCGCCAGCGACGTCGCGACCGTGCGGGCCGTGCTGCGACGCACGCTGGAGTGGGGTGTGCTCTGCGGGAGCGGGCTGGGGCTCATCGTCATCGCGACGAGCGGCGTGCTCGGCGCCCTGTTCACGTCGGCCCCGGAGGTCATCGCCATCCTCCAGCCGTCCCTGGTCGTGCTCGGGCTGTCCGTGCCGCTCGGCGGCGTGGTCTTCGTGCTCGACGGCGTGCTCATCGGCGCAGGCGACGCCCGCTACCTCGCGTTGACCGGACTCGTGAACCTCGCCGTCTTCATACCGTTCGCGGTCGCCGTCATGCTCTGGGCGCCA
Organism: Leifsonia sp. Y878; assembly: GCF_057669685.1. Taxonomy (NCBI): domain Bacteria; kingdom Bacillati; phylum Actinomycetota; class Actinomycetes; order Micrococcales; family Microbacteriaceae; genus Leifsonia; species Leifsonia sp. Y878. The sequence continues at coordinate 31,618 of NZ_JBYHFS010000004.1, forward strand.
GGCGGAGCGCTCGGCCTGGCCCTGCTGATGCTGGCCTTCATGTTCGGGTACCTCGGCGCGCGCGCGGTGACCCTTGGCCTGCGCGAGCGGTCATCGGCGTGGCTGGTGACCGGCATCCGCTAGCCAGGTCGCCGCACTGATCAGTGCTGGCGGGGCGGAGCAGTGGTCGTGCCGCGGTGAAACTCGCTGGTGAACGAGGCTGGGTCAGCCGGCTCACCGGCCAGCAGGCGGATGATCACCTCGCCGGCGGCCCGCCCCTTGGCCGCGGCGGGCTGCACCAGGGTCGTGAGGTCGTATGGGCCGAGGCCATCGACGTGCACGCCGTCGAAACCGACAACGCTGAGGTCGTCCGGCACTCGAATGCCCGCCTCTTCTGCGGCACGGATGACGCCGGCGGCAAGCAGGTCGCTCTGGGCCATGATCGCCTGTGGTCGATGTGCGCCCTCGCGCGCCAGCAGGGCACGCCCGGCGTCCAGCCCTGCCTCGATGGAGCTCTCAGGGGCGATCATGCCGAACAGCTTGGGGAAGACGTCGCGCGCACCATCCAGCCGGTCAGTGGCGGTTTCTGAGGTGCTGGCGGCCTCTGCGGATGCGGTGAGCGGCCCCGCGGTGCGATCGGCATCGAGTGGCAGACTCACCATCGCGACATTCGTGTGCCCGAGGTCGGCCAGGTGCTGTGCGGCCAGTCGGGTCGCCTCCCGGTTGTCGAGCGAGATGCGCGGGACACCGTCGCCGGTTGCTCCCTCAATCGACACCATCGGGATGCCGCGTTGGCGGAGCGCAGCAATGGAGCGACCGAGGCGCGGGCTGCAGCCAATCAGCACGACAGCGTCGACAGGGGCGTTCTCAACGCTCACCGTCGCCTCGCCAGCGGCAACCGCGCCGGCAGTGCTCGAGCTCGTGCTCGTTCTCGTTCTCGTGCTCGTGCTGCCGTCGGTATCGGTCAGAAGCAGCAGCGCAGCGCCGAGCGGGGCGATGCCCTCTGCAACACCGTCGAGCATGGCGATCTTGATGGGATCGCGAAACGCTTCGCGCAGGCGCTCTTCAACGACCACGCCGACGATGCCGGAGCGCCCTCTGCGCAGCGACCTGGCCCTCGGGTCAGGTCCCGCGTAACCGAGCTCTGCGGCCGCGGCCAGCACCCTGGTTCTGGTGGACGTCGAGACGGGGCCGGATCCGCTGAAGGCCAGGGAGGCCGTTGAGGGCGACACTCCGGCCCGCGCGGCGACGGCTGCGAGCGTCGGGCGGTCGGGAAGGTCAGGGGCGTTAGGCGTCATGGGGGGCATCACGGTCCTTGCAGAGAAAGCGTGTGTCGGCTAGTTTAGTCGAATCGATTCGATCGAATCGATTCGACCGCCGTAACGATTCGGACGCCCCTGTGTCACAGCCCACGAACGCCACCGAGCCCACCCCTGATCCCGCCGCCGGCATCAGCACGGCCGGGTCCAGCACGTCAGGTACGTCAAGCACCCTGGCTCCGGAGGCCACACGGCGGATGCTCATCGGCTGGCGCAACGCGGTCTTCGCCATCTTCTTCATCGGTGGGTTGAGCTCAGCCTCGTGGGTCACCCGCGTGCCGGCGGTGCGCGACGAACTTCACCTGAGCGTGGGGGATGTCGGCCTCATCATCTTCGGGCTGTCGGCAGGATCCGTGCTCGGGCTCATCGCGTCCACCTGGCTGCTCGCCCGCCTCGGCGCACGCAGCGGCATGGTGCTCGGTGTTGCCGTGTCGTCAGCGGGCCTGGTCCTCGTCGGAATCGGCGGCACCCTGCTCCCGTCTGCCGCGATCGTGTTCGTGGGCTTGGCCGCGCTCGGTTTCGGCATGGGATCCGTCGACGTCATGATGAACGTCGAAGGCGCCGCCGCCGAACGCCAGATCGGCAAGACGCTCATGCCGCTCATGCACGCCTGCTTCAGCCTCGGTACCGTCGTGGGCGCGTTGCTCGGCGCCGCGGCATCCGCTGTGCACCTCTCGGTGTTCTGGCACCTGTCGATTGCCGCCGTCGTGATCCTCGTGACAGCCATCATCTCCGTGCGCTTCGTGCCGCTGCGTCCAGAGCTCGGCGATGACCTCGCCCACGGCGAACACGGTCACAGCGCAACGGACCGCGTGGCGGTGAAGGCCAGCTGGAAGGCGCGCCTCCGCCAGAACCTGGCCGTCTGGCGCGACATGAAAGTGTTGCTCATCGGGCTGATCGTGCTCGGCATGACCTTCGCGGAGGGCGGCGCGAACGACTGGCTCGCCCTCGCCACCGTCGACGGCCACGGCCTCAGCAATACGAACGGCGCCGTCATCTTCGGCATCTTCGTCGCCGCCATGACCGTTGGCCGTGTCTCCGGCGGCCCGGTCATCGATCGCTTCGGACGCGTGCTCGTGCTCCGCGGCTGCGCGGCCCTCGGTGTCGTCGGCCTGCTGATGTTCATCCTGGCGCCCAACATCTGGGTCGTCGTGATCGGGGTCATCCTCTGGGGCCTCGGCGCATCGCTCGGCTTCCCCGTCGGCATGTCGGCGGCTGCGGACGACCCTAAGAACGCCGCCGCCCGCGTGAGCGCCATCGCCATGATCGGCTACTGCGCATTCCTCGTCGGCCCGCCCCTGCTCGGACTGCTCGGCGACGCCATCGGCCTGCTGAACGCCCTGTACTTCATCGTCATCCTCATGGTCATTGCCGGCCTGGCAGCGCCGGCAGCCCGCGAAGTGACCCCGCCATCGGCAGCAGACTCCGCCACGTCCTAGCCCCAGGCCGGCCCCCGCGTGCCCAACACCGTGGCCCAGCGGAGATTTCCCCAGCAATGCTCGGTTAAGCTCGACGGGTGCGCCTCGTAATTGCTAAATGCTCCGTTGACTATGCCGGTCGCCTCAGTGCGCACCTTCCCCTTGCCACCCGGCTGCTGATGCTGAAGTCGGACGGCAGCATCCTGATCCACTCCGACGGCGGGTCATACAAGCCACTCAACTGGATGAGTCCCCCGTGCTCACTCAGTGAGCAGGCGCCCGATTCCGACCAAGCGGATGCCGGCATCACGGCCCTCTGGACCGTCACCCACGCGAAGACAGCCGATCAGCTCATCGTCAGCATCTACGACGTGCTGCACGACTCTGCCCACGAACTCGGCATCGACCCAGGCCTCATCAAGGAGGGCGTCGAAGCCCACCTGCAGAAGCTGCTGGCCGACAACATCCACCTGCTGGGCGACGGGCACACCCTGGTGCGCCGTGAATATATGACGGCCATCGGCCCCGTCGACATCCTGGCCCGCGATGCGTCCGGTGGGTCCGTCGCCGTCGAGCTGAAGCGCCGCGGCGACATCGATGGCGTCGAGCAGCTCACCCGCTACCTCGAGCTGATGAACCGCGATCCGCACCTCGCGCCCGTTCAGGGTGTATTCGCAGCCCAGGAAATCAAGCCGCAGGCCAGGACGCTGGCCGAGGATCGCGGCATCCGCTGCCTGCTGCTGGACTACGACGCCATGCGGGGCCTCGACGACACGCAGTCGCGCCTCTTCTAGGACGCGCAGCCGCAGGCTCCCCGCGCCCCCAACCGGGGCCGGACACGCCAAATGCACGGGTCCGCACAGGATCCACCCCTAACATTGGGCAAGTGAATCCCACTTTGACACGCACGTGGAGTGCGATCCTCTTCGATCTTGACGGAACGATTACGGACTCCGCTCCCGGCATCACGAACTCCCTGACAAACACTTTCACGACCCTTGGTCGTGCGGTTCCCTCCCAAGCAGAGCTGATGGCCTACGTCGGCCCGCCACTGGTCGCAGCCTTCCGCGAATACGCCGGCATGACCATGGATGAGGCCTTCGCCGCCGTCAAGGTCTACCGCGCCCACTATTCGGGTGACGCATCACTCGACACTGCCGTGTACCCAGGGGTCGCCGGCCTGCTCGAGCGCATCTACGAGTCGGGCATCCCGCTCGCCCTTGCAACGAGCAAGCCAGAACTGAACGCCATCCGCATTCTGGAGCACTTCGACCTGGCCAAGTACTTCACGGTCATCGTCGGCGCCTCAGAAGATGAGACCCGCAGCGCCAAGGCCGACGTCGTCGCCGAAGCCCTGCGCCGCCTCGACGCGAAGGGTGTTGACCTCAGCGCCCCCGTCATGGTTGGCGATCGCATCTACGACGCAGAAGGCGCAGCCGCAAACGGTGTGCCCGCCATTTTGGTGGAGTGGGGCTACGGCTCTCCAGCCGAAGCCGCAGACGCCACCGCCGTCGTGCACTCGGCCGACCAGCTTGGAAAGCTGCTGCTCGGCTAACGGATGCCTGACACCGCAGGCTGACGCCCGCACCTGAGATAGCCCAGCCGACTTATCGGCTGGGCTATTTCTGTGCGTCGGCTATTTCTGCGTGTCAGCGGAGTCACCGTCGGCTTGAGCAGTGTCCTCAGATTCTGGCTCTGGCTCTGGCGGCAGTTCGTCCGCCATTTTCGCCCACATCTGAATCGTGGTTGGCGACGCATGCCCGAGCGCTGCCTGCAGTGCCTTGAACTGGATGCCGAGGCCCCTGGCATCCTGCGTTGCCCGGGGAAGCTCCTCCTTGACCACTGCATCGCGCAGGTCGCGCAGCACGACGAGCCTGGCCATGGCGAGGTCACTCTGCGTCGGCCGGCCTGTGGACAGCTCGCGGGCGCGGCGCTTGGTCAAGGCATCGAGCACCTTGTCGAACTCTGGTTCAATGCGTGTCATGTGGTCTCCCTGTGTACCGTGTCATAGTATCCGCTTCACTTCGTTGACGCTTGTCACCGGCGGGTCTAATCTCGATGGCGGAGCCAGTCGCACTGGTTCCTCACCGGGTCGATCATGCGATCATCCGAAGCCGCGACCATCGGTATCTCCGCCGTCACGACACACCCATTCGCAGAAGCCACCACCGCCTGATTCCCGGCAGGGTCGGGTTCTCCGCCCAGAACCGAGGCGTCGAATCCTTGTGATTCACACACGGACGGATATCGTCATGAGCATCGTCGAAACCCTGCGTGAGCAGGTGCGGGGCCAGGTCATTGCCCCCGAAGACCCCGAGTACGACGCGGCACGAGCCGTGTTCAATGGCATGGTCGACAAACACCCCGCCGCCATACTTCGTGTCGCCCAGGTCGCTGACGTCATCACAGGCGTCAACGTCGCCAGGGACAGCGGCTTGCCGCTGGCAATCAGGGGCGGCGGTCACAGCGCCCCAGGCTTCGGCACCTGTGACAACGGAATCGTCATCGACTTCGTCAACCGCTCCGGCGTCCGCGTCGACCCGGCCACCTCGACGGCCAGGGCAGAGGGCGGCGCAACCTGGGCCGACTTCAACTATGCGACCCATGCGTTCGGGCTGGCCACGACAGGCGGCATCATCGGCTCGACCGGCGTCGCCGGCCTGACGCTCGGCGGCGGCATCGGATACCTGTCGCGCAAGTACGGGTTGTCGTGCGACAACCTGTTGTCAGCGGATGTCGTCCTCGCCGATGGCCGCTTCGTCACGGCCAGCGCCACAGAGAATGACGACCTGTTCTGGGCTCTCCGTGGCGGCGGCGGCAACTTCGGGGCCGTCACGTCACTGGAGTTTGACCTGCACCCTGTCGCCGACATCTACGGCGGTGTCGTTATATTCCAAGCAGAGCATACGGATGCGGTCGCGCGGGCATACCGAGAGTTCATCGCGGACGCCCCCGAGGAATTCGGTGTCTTCCTTGGCTTCCACCAGGGGCCACCCGTTCCCTTCCTGCCGGAGCAGTTTCACGGGCAGCCGGTCGTGGTGCTTGGCGGCGCCTGGGCCGGGTCGCTCGACGAGGGACAAAGCCGCTGGGATCCGCTGCTGGGATTCGCGCCGGTTGCAGGTTCCTTCCTGGCCAGGATCCCGTACCCGGCGTTGAACACCATGTTCGACGCGTTGAACCCGAAAGGCATGCTGGGGTACTGGAAGGCGGATTTCCTCCCCGCCATCACCGATGACGTCGTGAAAGTCATGGACGAGTTCGGGCGCACAATCCCGAGCCTCCAAACGGCCAATCACTACTACCCCATCGATGGCGCCGTGCAGAGGATCGGCGCCGCCGACACCGCGTTCCCCTACCGCGACGTGGACTTCTCGCCAACGGTCGCGTGCCAGTGGACCGACCCGGCCGACACCGAGGCCAACATCGCCTGGACCAGGGCGTACTGGAACGCACTTCACTCCTACGCGTCCCCCGGCGGCTACATCAACTTCATGGACAGCGATGACCAGGGCCGCATCGCGGAAAACTACCGCGGCAACTACGCCCGTCTCACCCAGGTGAAGGCGGCATACGACCCAGGCAACCTCTTCCACCTGAACCAGAACATCAAGCCGGCCGGACCAGACCCCGCCTGACCAGACCCAAACCCAAACCCAGCCCCAGCCCCAGCCCGCGCAGGCGGCTCCTCACGCCAGGTCGTGTGCTGCGGCGTGCGCGCCAACGCTTTCGAGTGCCAGCATGGCGGCGCCCGTGATGGGTGCAGCCGTGACCAACCGAATGTGCGCCTGCGGTGCGCGCTGGGCCAGGCCGCGTGCGATCGCCCCCAACAGCCGGCTGTCTTCCGCGGCGAGAACCCCGCCCCCAAGCACGACCGGAACGGATGTCTCCAGCAGATCCAGCCGGGTGAGTGCCGCCGTCACCATGAGCACAATCTCCTCCGCCTGGCGATCGACGACCCCCATGGCCACCTCGTCACCAGCGGATGCCGCAGCGAACAGCGTCGGACTGAGGCTGGCCAGGTCGCCAGACGCCAGTCGACCGAAGTGCAGCGCCTCCGTCACCTCTGCGATGGAGCCAAGCCCGAACGCATCGGGCACGGTTTCCACCAGGACAGTGTCTGGGCCACGTCCGTCGACCGCCCGTGCCGCATGCCACAGCGCCCGCTCCCCCAGGAACCATCCGCCGCCCCAGTCCCCGGAGATCGCACCGAGGGCCGCGAACCGCACCTGCTCGCCATCCGCTCGAACGCCGATGCAGTTGATGCCGGTGCCGCAAATCAGCGCTACGGCGTCTGGCTCATCCGCGCCGACACGGAGGAGCGCGAAGAGATCGTTCTCGACGATGGCGGGGCGACCTGTCGCTCCCGTCGCCCAGCTCCGCGACGCGATGGCCGCTCGGAACGTCTGGATCTCCAGCGGCAGGTCCAGCCCAGAGAGATAGACCGCCGTCTGCAGGATCGGGCGTTCCCCGACCGTGCGCATCACCTGACCGATCAGATCGTCGATGAGCTCGATGACGGGTTCCACCCCGCTCAACTGGGGATTGGATCCCACACCGCGCGCCGTCGCAGCAATCGAACCGTCGAGTTCAAGCGCCCAGACATCGGTCTTGGAACCGCCTCCGTCGATGGCGATCACGATGGCGCCCGATGACGCAGTCACCACGGTCACTGCCTCGCCCTGTGCATTCATCAGCGTGCCCATGCCAGGTGCCTGCTGTTCTCAGCGAGCAACAGATCGGTCAGCTTCTCCGCACGGTCGAACTGCCCAACCAGCGGATGCGCCATCATGGCGCGCAACACCCGGTCACGTCCGCCGTGAATCGCGGCGTCGAGGGCGAGGCGCTCGTAGCCGGCCACGTGCGAAATGAGCCCACGTATGTCGTCATCGACGGGGGCGATCGGCAGGGCGCGCACGCCGTCGGCACCAACCGTCGCCGACACCTCGATGACGTGGTCATCCGGCAGGAATGAAAGCGACCCATTGTTCTGCAGGTTCACAACCTGCACATCCCCGCGGTCGCCCGTGAGAGAGGCGATCAGGTCGACGGCGGCCTCTGAGTAAAACGCACCGCCGCGCTGGCTCAGGATCTCCGGTTTGGTGTTCATGCTTGAATCGGCATAGATCTCGAGCAGCGCTTTCTCAACGTCGAGAACCGCCTCTGCCCTGCTGGGCGCGCCTTGCTGTTCGCGGAACACCTCATCGTGCGCGTAGTAATAGCGCAGGTAGTACGACGGCACATTCCCCAAGAGGGATATAAGCGACGCCGGCAGCTCGATCTCCTCGGCAAGTGCAGGGAGGTGCCGTCCGATGAGTTCTGGAAGCGCGTCACGTTCTGCTCCTGCGCCGTCCCTCACCCACACGGAGCGCTCCCAGGTCAGGTGATTGAGCCCGACATGATCGAGTCGTACCGCACGATGATCGACACCGAGCAAATGGGCAAACCGTCGCTGGAAGCCGATCGCCACGTTGCACAGTCCCACCGCACGATGGCCCTCGTTCAACAGCGCCCGCGTCACGATACCGACGGGGTTGGTGAAGTCCACGATCCACGCGTCGGGCTTGGCGTGCCTGCGCACCGCATCGGCCACGTTCAGCACGACCGGAACCGTGCGCAGTGCCTTGGCGAATCCGCCTGGCCCCGTCGTCTCCTGTCCGATGCAGCAGGCCGCGTGGGGGAACGTCTCATCACCGTGCCTGGCGGCCTGCCCACCGACGCGCAGCTGGATGAGGACCGCATCGGCATCAGAGACGCCCGCAACGAGGTCAAGCGTCGGAATGACCCTGCCGGGGTGTCCGGCGGCAGCGAACATCCGCTGGGCCATCCCTGCCACCAGGGCGAGCCGATCTGGATCGGTGTCAACCAGCCACAGCTCTTCGATGGGCAGTGATGACGCCAGCCGGGCGAACCCATCGATGAGTTCCGGGGTGTACGTGGAACCGCCACCAACAACACTGAGTTTCATTGAACTATCCCTTTACGCCGGTCAGAGTGATGCCCTCAACGAAAACGCGTTGGGCGAAGAAGAAGATGAGCACGACGGGAACCATCACCAGCATGGTCATCGCCATTGTCAGGCCCCAGTCCGTGCCGTGAATACCCCTGAAGGAGGCAAGCCCGTATGCCACCGGCCACCACGCCTGGTTCTCAGACGTATAGAGGAGCGGTCCGTAGTAGTCATTCCACGAATGGAAGAACATGAAAATGCCGGTTGCCGCGATACCCGGCTTCGACATCGGGATGATGACCCTGGTCAGCACCCCGAACTCCCCGCAGCCGTCGATGCGCGCGGCATCCGCGTACTCCTTCGGAATGGTGAGGAAGAACTGCCTGAGCAGGAAGATCGAGAACGCATCGCCGAGCAGGTTGGGCAGAATGAGCGGCCAGAGTGTGCCGGTGAGTCCGAGGTTCGACCACATCACGTACACAGGGATCGCCGTCACCTGGGGCGGCAACAGCATGGCGACGATGATCGCCGTAAAGAGCACGTTGGCGCCCCGAAACTTGATCTTCGCGAGCACATACGCCGCAGGAACGCTGGAGACGAGCATGAACGCGGTCGCCAGGATCGCGTACATTGCCGAGTTGCCGAACCACTGCATCAGCGGCACCTGCGTGAAGACCTCTGTGTAGTTGCTCCACTGGAACGGATCCGGCCAGAGCGACGCCGTGAGCGTCTGCTTGCTCGACATGAGCGAGGTGAGCGCCACGAAGATGATGGGCGCGATGAACAGCACGCCCAGCATGACGAGCAACGCATGCTCGGCTATCCAGTAAAAACCACGTCTGGTCATCAGGAAGCGCCTTCCGGGGTGAATGCCTTGAACCGGCGGAGCAGCAGCACGAGCACAACACTCGACACGATGAACAGCAGCACGGCCAACGCCGAGGCGTAGCCCAATTGGTATTGGCTGAATCCGCGCACGTACAGCCATTCCGTATAGGTGAGCAGCGAGTTGCCCGGATACCCAAGGTTGTTGCCCGTTCCCTCACCGACCACCGCCTTGCCGGAGGCGACGCCAGAGGCGACAGCCGCTTCGGTGAAGTACTGCAAGGCGGCGATCACGCCGGTAACCGCCGCGAACAACAGCACGGGGGTGATGTTCGGGAACGTCACGTAACGCAGTTGCTGCACGCCGTTCGCCCCGTCGAGGGACGCGGCCTCGTACTGGTCGCGCGGCACGTCAAGGAGGGCAGCCAGAAAGATGATCATGATGTCACCCATGACCCAGATCGCCAGCAGAAGCAGGGACGGCTTTGACCAGGCCGGGTCGTTGAACCAGAGCGGACCCTGGATGCCGAAGAAGCCCAGGATCTGGTTCACCGGCCCCGTCCCAGGGTTGAACAGGAACACGAACGCGACAACGGATGCCACGGGCGGCACCAGCGCCGGCAGGTAGAACAGCGTGCGCCAGCCCCCAGACGCCGTGCGCGCCCGAACCAGCAAGCCAGCAATCAGCAGCGCGAACGCGATCTTCACCGGCACCATGATCACGACGAACCAACCGGTGTTCAGCGCCGCGATCCAGACCTTTGGGTCCTTCGTGAACAGGTACTCGTAGTTGCGCAGTCCAATCCACTCCGGCGGCGACACCAGGTCGTAGCGCGTGAAGGAATAGAAAACGGATGCGATGAGCGGGTACACAAAGAAGATCACGAGTCCGAGCAGGGCTGGGCTGAGCAGCGCCAGGGTGACCAGCTTCTTGCGCCTGGCATAGTGCGGGGTGCGCGTGCCGCTGGTGACGGTGCTGCCCGCGCCCGTCGCGCGCTTGCCTGTCGAGTCTGGGCGGGTACCGCTCGCGACGACTTCGGCGTCGGCAGGGCGAACGGTCGTTGCCGCCCGCCCCGCGTCCGCGCTGGGGCTCGTCATGTTACGGACCGCTGACGAGCGCGAGGGAATCGTTGATCTGCGCGTCGACATCCGTCAGTGCAGCACCCAGGTCACCTGACGGGTCTGACTGGTAGATGTTCCACCAGTCCTGGAATGACTGCTGGTAGCCGGCGCCGAGCGGACTCGGCGGGGTGGTCGTCGTGTTCGGGCTCTCGGCGATGTCGAGGAAGGTCTGGAACTGCGTCGAGACCTCCAGATCTGACGAGGTGAGCGCATCGTGGGTGGTCGGCACGTTCTTCAGTCCGTTGGACAGCTTGACGATGGCATCCGTGTCTGTGGTCAGGTACTTCAAGAGCGCCCAGGCCAGCTCTGGGTTCTTCGACCCCTTGGAGATACCGGCTATGTTGCCCGTGATGTATCCGCCGCCATAGAGGTCATCGTGGCCGTCGGCAGTTGGGAATGGCGCTGTGCCGTATGAGAGGTCCGGCGTCTGGTCGTCAATGAACGCCGTGCGGTACTCGCCGTCCATGTTCATCGCGACCTGCCCGGTCTGGAATGCGTTGTCTGCCGAGAATTCCTGGCCGAGCCCCGCTGTGAACGCATTGAGCTTGTCCCAGCCGATCTTCTGCACGAACTCGGTCTGCCAGGTGATCAGCTCCGGCCATGCCTCGCTTGAGCCGATGGCAGAGGTGCCGTCGGCGTTCAACCATTCGGCTCCGGCCGCAGGGCCAATGTGCGCGGGGGTGTTCTCGTACCAGCCCATCGTGGGGTTGAACCCCAGTGTCTTGATGGAGCCGTCCGCGTTGTAGGTCGTGAGCGCATCCGCCATGGCCTCGAGCTCTGAGAGCGTCTTGGGCGGTTCGGTGTAGCCGGCCGCCGCCAACAGGTCTTTGTTGTAGTACAGGCCATAGACATCCGCGAGAACCGGCATCGAACAGCGGGTGCCATCGAACTCCGTGTAGCTCTTGACGGTGTCTGTGAACTGACTCATGTCGATGTCGTCGCGCGTGATGACGTCGCCAAGGTCGCGGAATGCGCCGGTCGAACAGAAGTTGCCGACGATGTCGGTGGAGTACGACAGGCCGAGATCGACGGTGTCTCCCGTCGAGATCGCCTTGCGGAGTTTCTCGTCATCCTGCCCAGAGTGCACATTGACCGTGACGTCGGGGTTGGCCGCGGTAAAGTCGTCGACCACCGACTGGATGACATCCGCCTCACGATCTGAGAAGAAGTGCCAGAACGACACGGTCCCTGACAGATCGGTGGGCGTGGTGGTATCGAAGTCGCTGCCGCTTGCACCTGCCGTGCAGCCGGAGAGGCCAAGCGTCGCAGTCGTTGCCAGCGCCGCCACGGCCATCAGTTGAAATCTGACAGTTCGCTTGTTCATTTCTCTACCCTTTGCTTAAGGCCGCACCGTCACATCAGTCGATGACGCATGCGGCGCGGAATTTACTGGGGTGTTACGAGACGCGTGTGATCGTGCAGGGCGTCACCGAGCAAGGTGTTGCGTACTTCGGTCATGAGAACTTCGCGGGCACCGCGGAGTACCGGGTTCGTCTTGACAGCGGATGCCACAATGCGCGGCGACCACCGAGAGGCCCGCCTGATGTTTGCCTGCACCAGTTCGGCGAGGCGATCGCCACCCGCGATGCCGGTCGGGCCGCCGAGAACGACGACCTCAGGGTCGAGGACAGCGAGAACGGGGATGACGCCGAGCGCAATGCGCGGCGCCAATGCGGCGAGGAGCGCCTCGCGCCCTCTCGCCGTTTCGATGTGGTCGAGCATGGTCGGGTAGTTCCTGGCCCGCAGCCCAGCCTCGCGCGCGAGCCGCACAACCGCTGGCCCCCCGATGAGGTCCTGCAGGTCATCGGCCTCTGGGTCGAGTGCCGTCGCCGCCTTGGGCACTGGCAGGTAACCGATCTCCCCAGCTCCTCCTGCGGCACCCTTGTGCACCGCGCCTCCGAGGTCGACGGCGAGGCCGAGGCCGGCACCCATCCAGAGCAGCGCGAATCCCGACGCACCGGCACCCCGCCCGCTGTGGCGTTCAGCGACGGCGGCCAGGTTGACGTCGTTGTCGATGATGACGGTACAGCCGAGTTCATCTTCAAGATGCTGGTGCACACCCTTGCGCGGCCAGCCGGGCAATGTGTCGGTGAAGCTCAGCTCATCGGTGCGGGGATCGATGGATGCCTGCACGCCGATACACACCAAGTGAACGGATGCCGGATCGGTTCCGCTCGCGTCGCAGGCGGCCTCGATCGCACCCCGCACGTCGCTGATCGCAGACCGCTCCTTCGAGGAGGCAGAGAGCATCCGCTCCACGACAGGGTGCTCGCGTCCTGACGCATCGACCAAGGTTGACCTGATGAGTGACCCGTTGATGTCGATGGCGACGCCGAGCACTCGATCGAGTCGAACACTGTAGCTGGCGGCGTTCGGGCCGCGGCCACCGGACACTTCTCCTGCGGAGTGGATCAGCCCGGCGTCTTCGAGCCTGGATACCATTTGGGATGCCGTCGGCTTCGACAGCCCCGACAGTTCACCGATGCGATTGCGGGTGAGCGGCCCGTGCTCCAGGAGCAGGGCAAGAGCGGTGCGATCGTTCGTGGCGCGAAGCCACGACGGTGTGCCTCTGACTGTCTTCGTTGGCATTGCTAGCTCCGTGTGACGTTCATCCGCAGTGAGAATTCGGTGGTGTCAGGCAATGTAACAGGAAAGTTTCCTAACAGTAAAGGGGACGACACGACTTACACCTCGGAAACCAAACCGTTACCCGGCCTTAAGGTGTGAAGATGCAGAACGTCGTCGAACACGAGATCATTGCCCCCGTTGATCTCAGCCTGGGTTCCGGAAAGCTGAACAAGATGGCCGTTGGCTGGTCTCGGCATCCCTGGCACAACACCGATCAGATCGGTCGCGGATTCTTCGGCTGGGGCCGAAACAAGCGCTGGGAGTACTGGGGCATCATCACCCCAACCCACCTGATCGGCATCACGGCGTCCACGCTCGACTACGCCACCCTCAGTGAGGTGTGGGTCCGCGACAGGGCAACCGGCCTCGAGGTCGACCGCGTCGTGATCGCTCCGCTCTCCCGCGGCGTGAAACTGCCAGGCACCCTGCGCGGCGGCCCGGCCACCGTGCGCGCCACAGACCTCACGATCGACATCGACGAGGTCGACGGCGGCACCAGCCTCAAGGTGTCAACCGATCGCATCACGCTCGACATCGTGGTGGAGCGCCCCCGAAACCACGAGGCACTCGGCGTGGTCGTGCCATGGTCGTGGCGCCTTTTCCAGTACACCGTGAAGGATGTCGCGCTGCGGGCACGCGGCAGCATCACTGTCGACGGCACCGAGTTCGACATCCCGCTCCGCGAGTCGTGGGCCGTTCTTGACCACGGGCGCGGCCGCTGGCCATACTCCATGACCTGGAACTGGGGTGCAGGATCCGGCGAGGTCGACGGCCGTGTGATCGGTCTGCAGATCGGCGGCAAGTGGACCGTCGGGTCTGGCTCGACAGAGAACTCCATCGTCATCGACGGCCACCTGCACAAGATCAGCGAAGAACTTGACTGGGCATACGACCAGGCCGATTTCATGAAGCCGTGGCGTATCACCGGTGAGAGCGTTGACGTCACCTTCACGCCATTCTTCGAGCGGAAGGCGGCCACTAACGCAGTCGTCATCGCCTCGAATACCCACCAGTGCTTCGGGCACTACACCGGCACCATCACCCTTGACGACGACACCGTCGTGAGCGTTGACGGCCTGGTCGGCTGGGCAGAACACGTCGAGAACCGCTGGTAACCAGCCAGCGGTCTATGCGGCATCCGTTTCAGCGGGCGAGAGCGGCCTCGACCGCATCGGCGAGCTCGTCGACCCTGGCGTGATCGCCAAGCCCTCGAGTGACATAGGCCATCGAATAGTCGTACGTCTGGGAGTACCAGCCGGCACTTCCGCCGAGGCCACCCATGCCGTATTCGCCGCCGTCGACGCGCATCCCCAGTGACCACGCCACGTCGTCACGAACGAATGCATCGAACCCAACGGCTTGGGCCGCTCTGAATTCGTGAAACAGTCCGTCGCCGAGCATCGATTGCACGATGCCGTCCGCGTGCCCGATGTCATCGTAGAACTGCGCCAGTGAGCGGGCGTCCGTGTGCAATCCGATGGCCGGAAACGAGCTACGGCGCCACGCTTCGGAATTCAGGAACTGCGGATCCTGCAGGTGCGCTGGGCGATCAAGCGCGCGGGCGCCGAGGTCGTGCTGCCGGTACCCGTCCGTCCAGCCGGGCAGGACAACTTCAAGTTCTGCGACCTGCTCGCACTCATCGGCGTCCAGCCCGAACCGAAGCTGGATGCCAAGGCGATCAGCCAGTGTGCGGTTGAAGGCTGCGATATCAGGTGCACCCACCGCCGCGAGCACGCCATCGATCAGGTGTCCGTACGTCTGTGCGTGTTCGGCGATCACAACCCCTGGTACAGACTCTGGAGCCGCACTCGCCAGCGCCTTGATCAATGCCATCTTGTCCACAGGAGGGATGTGCGCGGCATCCGCTGGAAATGCCGGCTGCCCTGCCCGATGGCTGAGCACATCGCGCAGAGTCGTTGCATGCTTTCCGGCGACACCGTACTCCGGCCACCAGGTGCAGAGGGGATCGTCAAGGGTGAGGAGCCCCGCGTGTACCGCCGACAGCGCTGCGAGGGCCGCGAACGGCTTGCCGGTTGAATAGACCTGGACCAGCGTCCGTTCTGTCCAGGGGAGGCCACCAGCCACATCAATGGTTCCGCCGGTCAGCTGCACCACAGGCGCGCCCCTCTGCCAGACCTCGACGTGCCCGCCAGGCTCGGCTCCGCTGGCGACCAGGCGTGTGAATGCACGTTCGACCGCTTCAAATCCCGGAGCCGTCCGGCCCGCAACCTGTTTCACGTCGATGTCATTACTCACGACCGCTCCCCCGATGTCAGACTTCCAGAGAACGATAGCGAATTCCGAGCGCACGGTTACAGCTCCAGACGAAAGAGAGCCCCAGCCCCATGACCCAGGGAATCGACGAACCGGATGCCCGTGGCCGGACAGGCCTGCACCTCACGGGCCGTGACCTGGCTGGCAATGCCAACGTCGTCGTTCGCGATGTGACCCTGCTCTCCGCCAACTGGTACGTGCTGCGCTCGACCACGTTCGACTATCGGCACCGAAGCGGCCGCTGGAGTACGGAGCGACGCGAGACCTATGACAGGGGCGACGGCGCCACCATCCTGCTCTACGACCTCGAGCACGAGAGCGTCATCCTCACGCGGCAGTTCAGGTTCCCGGCGTACGTCAACGGTCACCCAGATGGGAACCTGCTCGAGACGGCCGCCGGGCTGCTCGATGATGACGCGCCGGAGGAAGCGATTCGGCGCGAGGCCATTGAGGAGACCGGCCACGAGGTCGGAACAGTCGAGCACGTTTTCGACGTATTCATGAGCCCTGGATCCGTTACCGAGAAGCTGCATTTCTACGCGGCGCCATACAGCGCGGCAACCCGAGCCGGTGACGGTGGTGGACTCGCCGACGAGGGCGAAGACATCGAAGTGGTCGAGTTGCCCTTCAGCGAGGCCCTCGCCGCCATCGGAACCGACATCGTCGACGCGAAGACGATCATGCTGCTGCAGTGGGCAGCACTGTCAGGACCGTTCTCTGGTCGATGACCTACCGGCCAAGCACCCGGTCCAGATAGGCGTTCCCGAAGACACCGGCCGGGTCGTAGCTGGCAACGAGCTCCCGGAAATCGCTGTGGCGCGGGTACAGCGCGGCCAGTTCTCCGGCCTCGAGCGTGAAGAGCTTTCCCCAGTGCGGTCGTGCTGCGAACGGTGCGAGCGCCCGCTCGATCACGGGCAGCAGCGCTTCGACCTCCGGCTGGTGCGCCAGCCAGGTGAAGTGGATGCCGAGCACGTCGGTGCCGTACGACGAACTCAGCCACAGGTCATCCGCTGCAACGGTGCGCAGCTCCGTCACCTGCAGCTCGGGGCGGATGAGATCGGCCAGTTCTCGCAGGGCGGTGATGGCGGCCGCCGCATGCCTGCGCGGAATGAGGTATTCGCTCTGCAACTCAGACCCGTTGCTCGGCGTGAAGGCGAGGCGGAAGTGCGCCAGGCGATCGAGCCAGGCCCCGGCGACGCCCAGCTGCGGCGTGCAACTGTCGGCTGACACGCCTGGCAGCGGATGCAGCGAGACGGTCGCCGCTGCTGCGTCGAGGAGCGTGTCGGACGCGGCTCCGCTATCGGCCGAGTCGGCCGCATCCACGCGACGCTTGACCCAAACCTGGTCGACGGCCTCGCCCCACCGGGTGAACACGCTGACGCTGTATCCGGCAGAGGTGATGGCGTCGAAGTTGCCGAGGAGGGCATCCCAGCTCAGGTTTTGGTAGACGGTTTGGGCGACCTGAAAGCTCGGCTCAACCGACAGGGTGACCTGCGTGACGATGCCGAGGGCGCCGAGCGCCACCACGGCGCCGGCGAAATCCGGGTGGGTGCGGTCGAGGTGGCGCACCTCTCCTGTGCCGTCAACGAGTTGCAGGGCCACAACGGATGCCGCGAGCGATCCAACGCCATCACCCGAACCGTGCGTTCCGGTTGCGATCGCGCCCCCGACGGAGATGTGCGGCAGGGAGGCCAGGTTGGCGAGGGCGAGTCCGCGTTCTTCCAGCCACAGGGCGAGCTCGCCGTACCGGATGCCGGCGCCAACCGTGACGGTGCCCGCATCGCCGGCCGCGGCGGAAGCCGAGAGGCTGATGGGCCCGGTGAGCAGCCGGGTGGAGATCTGGATGCCATCGGTGTCTGCGATGTCGTTGAATGAGTGCCGGGTGCCCAGCGCGCGAACGGTGGTGCCGGCCTGGGACGCGGTCAACACCAGATGCCGCACCTCGTCGACGGTGGTCGGTTCTTCGACCCCCGCGGCGCGATACTGCAGGTTCCCTGCCCAGTTCTGCACTGGCGTGGAAACCGAGGTTGCCTCTGGGTATGTCACGTTCATCCGCCGTTCTGTCTTGTCTGTGCGCGAGATCACACGCCGACACCAGCCGGGCGAGTACCGTCAATCACGCTACACGCGATCGACCACTCGCCCGGTCGAGCCTGGCCTTAGCCGAGTTCGAGCGCCGTCCACGACACGGCCGGCAGCGTCACCGTGATGCTGCCATCGCCGATAACCGGAGAGTCGTTGACGTGCAGGCCGACCCGTTCGGGGTCATCCAGCGTGTTCTTTGCGTTGACGTCTGCGTCAGACAGCGTCTGCGCCTCGAACACAGACACAGCGCCGAGAGCCGAGATGTCGATGGTGACGGTCGCCTCCTCGGTCTGGCTGCGGTTCACCAGGAACACGGCCGTCTTGCCGGTCTCCGCGTCGTGGGTCGCGACGGCGTCGACGAGGGCAGCCTCGCCGTAGACCTCTGTCGTGTACGTGTCGGATTCCAGTTTCACACTGAGCGCGGTGCCCTGCGCCAGGCGGGAGGTGAGCGCGAACGGGAAGAAGGTGGTCTGGCGCCAGGCCGGTCCGTTCGGTTCGGTCATGATGGGGGCGATCACGTTGACGAGCTGGGCCAGCGAGGCGCTGGTCACGCGGTCGGCGTGCTTTAGCAACGAGATCATCAGGTTGCCGAAGACCACGGCGTCGGCCACTGAGTAGATGTCCTCGAGCAGGCGCGGGGCCACCGGCCAGTTGTCGATGCCCTCGATCTTGTCGACGTCGTGGTAGCGGTCCAGGTACCAGACGTTCCATTCGTCGAACGAGATGTTGATCGTCTTGTCGCTGCCATTGACGGCCTTGACGTGGTCTGCCGTCGCGACGACCGACTCGATGAAGCGGTCCATGTCCACAGCGGATGCGAGGAAGCTGCCGAGGTCGCCGTTCTTCTCCTCGTAGTACGCGTGGCAGGAGATGTAGTCGACATCCTCGTAGGTGTGGGTGAGCACGACGCGCTCCCACTCACCGAACGTCGGCATGTGTGCGCTCGACGAGCCACAGACGACCAGCTCAACTGACGGGTCAACCATCCGCATCGCTTTCGCCGTCTGCGACGCGAGCTTGCCGTAGTCCTCCGCCGAGCGGTGGCCGACCTGCCACGGGCCGTCCATCTCGTTGCCGAGGCACCACATCGTGATGCCAAAGGCATCCGTCTTGCCGTTTGCCACCCGCTGGTCGGACAGGGCGGTGCCAGAGCGGATGTTGCTGTACTCCAGCAGGTCGAGTGCTTCCATCGTGCCGCGCGTGCCGAGGTTGACGGCCAGCATCAGCTCGCTCTCAACCTTCTCCAGCCAGGAGGAGAACTCGTGCAGGCCGACCTCGTTGGTCTCCGTCGAGTGCCAGGCGAGGTCGAGGCGCTTGGGCCGCTCTGCCTTCGGTCCGACGCTGTCTTCCCAGCGGAAGCCAGACACGAAGTTGCCGCCTGGATAGCGAATGGCAGAGACGCCGAGCTCCTTGACGAGGTCGATGACGTCCTGGCGGAACCCCTCGCTGTCTGCGCTGGCGTGGCCAGGTTCGTAAATGCCGTCATAGACACAGCGACCAAGGTGCTCGACGAACGATCCGAACAGGCGGCGGTTGATGGACCCGACCGTGAAGTGTGGGTCGAGGGTGAGGCGTGCGGTAGGCATAGTGAGCTTTCTGGTTCGTATTCGAAATGTGGAATATGTGCGTGAAACTAGCGGATGCCGGGCCGGTGCGCCAGCATCGCGACGGATTACTTGATGCTGCCGAGCGAGAGGCCGCCCTGCCAGTAGCGCTGCAGGAAGAGGAACGAGAGCACCAGCGGCAGGATGGAGATGAACGAGCCCGTCGTAATGAGGTTCCAGACCTGTTCTCCGCCGGAGCCCGCGTTGGACAGTGCCGTCCAACGGTTGAGTCCGAGAGTGACCGGGAGCAGGTTCGGGTCGCTCAGCACGGCAAGGGGCAGGAAGAAGTTGTTCCACGTGCCGACGACCGAGAGCAGCAGCACCGTCACCAGCGCTGGGCGTAGCAGTGGCAGTGCCACCTGGAAGAAGATGCGGATCTCGCCGGCGCCGTCGACCCTGGCCGCATCGAGCATCTCGTCCGGCACGGCGTCCTGTGTGTAGACACGCATGAGGTAGACACCGAATGGGCTGAGCAGTGAGGGCAGGATGACCGCCCACATCGTGTTGATCAGGCCGAACTGGCTGAGCAGCATGAAGGTGGGGATCACCAGGGCGGTAAGCGGAACCATCACGGAGCCAAGCAGCACGGTGAAGAACGCACCGCGACCGCGGAAGCGGTACTTGGCGAACCCATACCCGGCCATCACCGACAGGATGGTGGCGCCCAGTCCCCCGGCGAATGCGTAGAGAAACGAGTTGCCGAGCCAGCGCCAGTAGATGCCGCCCTGGTGGTTGAACAGTCCGGCGATGTTGTCGAAGAATGCGAAGTTGTCGTCGAACCAGAGCGCTCCACCGCTGCCGGCGAAGAGCCCCGAGTTGCTCTTGGTGCTGGCAACGATGAGCCACCACAGCGGAGTGATGAAGTAGATCACCAGGATGATCAGCAGCACATGCGAGCCGATGCGACGGCCGCCATTGCGCCCCTGTGTCGATTTTCCGCCACGACCTGAGCGGATGCGCCGGGCAGAGGTGGTCGTCGACGTGTCGGATGCCGTCGGAGCCGGGGCCGAGGTTATGAGCGCCATTACTTGAGTCCGCTCTGCTTGCGCGTGAGGAAGAGGAAGATGAACGAGCCGATGAACACCACGATGCCGAGCGAGAACGCGATAGCAGACGCGTAGTTGAACTGGCTGTATGAGAACGCGAGGGTGTACGCGTACATGTTCGGCGTGTACGAGACAGGGATCGCGCCCTGGGCGATGCTGCGGAGCACCTGCGGCTCTGTAAAGAACTGCAGTGTTCCGATGAGCGCGAAGATCAGCACCATGACCATCGACGAGCTGATCATCGGCACCTTGATGCGGGTGGCTGTCTGCCATCCGTTCGCGCCGTCGATGCGGGCGGCCTCATAGATAGAGGGATCAATTCCGCGCAGCGCCGAGTAGATGATGATCATGTAGTAGCCGGCCCACTGCCAGGTCACGATGTTGACGAGGCTGCCGAAGATTGCGCTCTGGCTGAGGAAGTCGGGGGCGGTGAGGCCGACCAGCGAGAACAGGTCGGCTGCCGGCCCGAAGCGCGGGCTGTAGAGGAAGCCCCACATGAGCGCACCGATGACCACGGGAATCGAGTACGGCACGAAGATCATCAGGCGAGAGAACTTGGAGAGCGCGGTCGTCAGGTTGTCGAGCACGAGCGCCGCGATGAGTGCGACCAGCATCTGTGCCGGGATCATGATGAACGCGAACGACGCCACCCGGCCCAGACCCTCAAGGAAGATCGGGTCTGTGAATGCCTTGACGTAGTTGGCGAACCAGGTGAACTGTGTGCCGGTGGCCAGCGTCGAGGTCTGCAGGCTCATCCAGAATGCGTAACAGAGCGGGACGATGAGGAAGCAGAGGAAGACGAGGGCGAACGGCCCGACGAAGAGCCACCCCCAGCGCTGACGCTTGAGGTCGATCCTGCTTCCGCCGCCTGTGCCGGCAGTGCGGCGGGCGAAACGGGGTTTCGCTGCCTGCAGTGTGTGACTGGTCATGGATTTTCTTTCTGCTCTGAAAGGTAAAACGGTGCCCGGCCCATCGGACGATGGCTGACGGGCCGGGCACCCATGGTTCGAGCTACTTGACGGTGAAGCCCTGCTCCGTGGCGTACTTCACGAGGCTGTCCTGCAAGTCATCGAGTGCCTGCGCAGAGTCCTTCTCGCCCTGGACCATCGCGTACTGCTCTTCGGTCAGCTGATCGAATGCGTAGTTCTGGAACGGGCTGAACGTGAAGCCGGAGTAGCCGGCTGCGGCGTTCAGGAAGACATCCTTGTTGATCTGCTGTCCCCCGAAGAACGGGTACTCCAGGTTGGCGAAGTAGTCGGAGTCAAGAACCGGCTTGTACGTGGGGAACAGTCCGCTCTTCTCAACGCCGATCTTCCAGGCCTCTTCGGTGCCGAAGATCTCCTTGGCGACGATTGCGGCGGCTTCGGCATCCTTGGCCTGGCTGGTCACGACAAAGCTCGAGCCACCCCAGTTGGCCTGCACAGGAGCGGATGCGTCCCACTGCGGCAGCGGGGCAACGCGCCACTCGGCGTCGGCATCCGCGTCGGAGAGGCCTTGCAGGTAGCCGGGTCCCCAGGCAGCAGCGAGGTAGACGGCATATGTGCCGTCAACGAGGCTGGTGTTGTAGTCAGCGGTGAAGGCGTCGTCGGTCGTGACGAGGCCGTCCTTGATCAGGCCATCCCAGTAGGCGAGAACGCTCTTCGACGCGTCGTCGTTCACGTCGATGCTGACCTCGGTTGGCGTGGAGTTGTCGTAGACGTACGGCGTCGAACCGGCCTGTGCGAACAGGGCCTGGTTGAATGCGCGGCCGTTGGTCGGGTAGTTGACGAGAACGCCCCCGGAAGCTGAGCTCTTGAGCTGCGCCGCTGCCGTGGCGAACTCGGCCCACGTCGTCGGAACCGCGATGCCGTTGGCGTCGAAGATGTCCTTGCGGTAGAGCATGCCCATTGGCCCGCTGTCGACCGGGATCGCGTAGACGGAGTCGCCACTTGAGACGTCCTTCCAGGCACCCTCGGTGTAGTTGTCCTTCACGTCTGCCGCACCGTACTCGGAGATGTCGGCCAGTGCCTTGCGGATGCTGAAGCTCGAGATCACCTCGTTCTCCAGCTGGATGACGTCAGCGGCTCCAGAGCCGGCCTCGATGGTGGTGGAGAACTTGGTGTACTCATCGTTGCCCTGACCGGCGTTGGTCCAGCAGACCTGTACGTCGTCGTGCGTGTTGTTGAACAGGTCGACGACCTGCTCGAACTCGGGGTACCAGGCCCACACGGTGACCTGCTTGGCGTCGGCATTGACAATCTTGTTGGTGCACGACGCGGCTTCTGCGGAGCCGCCGGATGCACAGCCGGTGAGTGCCGCTGCTGCGACGGCGAATACGCCGGCTGCTGCGATGATCTTGGATGACTTCATGGTGTGGATTTTTTCCTCTCGCGGTGGAATGGACACCGTTGTCTGGTTGCGATTGCGGATACTGAAGTGCTTAGCCGGGCAGCGCCACGTGGAGCGCGAAATGAGGGTCCAGAGTCGAGGAAGCGTGCGAAACCGTGCGGGTGGTCTGCATGGTGCGAATCCTCCTTGATTCGGTCTGGTTCATTCGACTGGATGCCGCGTGACGAGGAATTGTTCCTCGGTCGCGTCCCGTTTACAACGTTGTAAGTAAACGTTGTAATGACATTTTGCTGAGGGATTCGCGTGCTGTCAAGCCGCCAGGGAAACTTGGCGCAATCGAGCTAGACCGCCACAGACGATTCCCTGACGACCACGGAGAAGTCGGCCAGGAACTCGCGTGGAGCCTGGTCAACGCGCGTTCCGCTGATCCGTTCGAGCAGCACACGCACCGCCGTCTCCGCGATCTCCGTGCGCCCCGGATCAATGGTGGACAGGGCTGGAAGGGTATATCGGGCCTCGTCCAGGTCGTCGAAACCGATCACGGCGACATCCGCTGGGATCGTCAAACCCGACTCCTGGAGCACGCGCATTGAACCGAGAGCCAGCGTGTCATTCAGTGCGAAGACCGCATCGAATGCCACCCCAGACGCCAGTAGCTCGCGCATTGCCGTTGCCCCGTTCGCCCGGTGCCAGAGCGTCGTGTGCACGATGAGCGCTGGGTCGAACTCGATGCCGGCGGCGTCCAGCGCTTCGCGGTAGCCGGCCAGGCGAAGGCCGGCTGAGCCGATGACCTCGCCCTCGTGTGCGCCGACAACGGCGATGCGGCGCCGGCCCTGTGCGATGAGGTGCTCCGTCGCAGCGCGCGCGGCGCGCACGTTCTGCATCGTGACGTGATCGACCGGTCCGCCGAAAATGCGCTCACCAAGCAGCACGAGCGGATACGAGACGTTCAGAGCCGCCACGTCCTCACTCCCCATGCCGAGAGGGCTGAAGAGCACGCCATCGGAAAACTGCACCCGTGGGCTGGTCAACGCTTCGAGTTCCCGTGCGCGATCGCCATTGGTCTGTTCGACCAGCACGACCTGGCCTTGGCGCTCTGCGGCCTTGATCACGGCATCCGTCAGCTCGGCAAAATAGCTGAGCCGCAGTTCGGGCACAATCAGGCCGATGACCCCGGTTCGGCCGGACCGCAAGCTCCTGGCCGACAGGTTCGGCCGGTAGCCGAGTTCGTTGATTGCCTCGAGCACCTTGGTCCTGGTGGTCGCACGCACATGCGGGAAGTCGTTGATCACGTTGGAGACGGTCTTGATCGAGACCCCGGCAACGCGAGCGACGTCGTGAAGGGTGGCTGCCACGCGGTTATCCCCTGCCTGCTTCACGCCTGATGCTGTGACGTACAGCGCCGGGATACTCCATCCCGGCGTCCCCCGACCATACAACCTCCGGAATGCGTAGCCGCGCAGGCCGGATCGCACGACCTGCGCGGCGCTCTGGCGCCAGCCAGGCTCGATCCGGCCTGACGACCTCCCGCTCCTTACAAGCCCTGCGCGAGGCGGTAATAGGCCTGGTTCCAGCGCACCTCGCGCCCGAACTCGCGCAGAGTGGTGCTCTCGTCGATCACGAGCAGCTCAGTGCGGGCGATCTCGGCGAAGTCCTGGAAGACCTCGATGCCAACGGCCGTCGACATGACGGTGTGGTGAGCGGCACCGGCGGTGAGCCAGGCGGCAGCGGATGTCGCAAAGTCAGGTGCTGGCTTCCACACGGCGCGACCAACGGGCAGGTTGGGCAGCGGGGCCGTCGGCTCGACGACCTCGACGACGTTGGCCACCAGGCGGAAACGGTCACGCATGTCGGAGAGTGCGACGACAACGGCCGGGCCCGGGTCGGCGTTGAACACCAGGCGAACCGGGTCTTCCTTGCCGCCGATGCCAAGCGGGTGGATCTCGAGCGTCGGCTTCTTCGTGGTCAGCGACGGGCTCACCTCGAGCATGTGCGCGCCCAGGATGAGTTCGCTGCCAGGAGTGAGGTCGTAGGTGTAGTCCTCCATGAGGGAGGCGCCGCCTGGCAGGCCGGCCCCCATCACGTTGGCGACGCGCACGAGGATGGCAGTCTTCCAGTCGCCCTCTGCACCGAAGCCGTAGCCCTCTGCCATGAGACGCTGCACAGCGAGGCCGGGCAGCTGGCGGAGGGACCCCAGGTCTTCGAAGCTGGTGGTGAAGGCGCCGAAGCCACCCTCTTCGAGGAAGGTGCGGAGGCCGATCTCGATCGCGGCGCCGTAGCGAAGCGAGTCGTGGCGGTCGCCGCCCTTTCGCAGCTCTGGCACGACGTCGTAGAGCTCTTCGTATTCGGCAACGAGCGCGTCGATCTGGGCGTCGGTTGCCGCGTGCACCGCGTCGGCCAGGTCGTTGACGCCCCAGGTGTTGACCTGCACTCCGAAGCGCAACTCTGCCTCTGTCTTGTCACCCTCGGTGACGGCCACATAACGCATGTTGTCGCCGAAGCGGGCGAGCTTCAGCGAGCGGGATGCCGCCCAGCCGGCGGCTGCACGCTGCCACGTGGCGATCTGGCCGGTAACGATCGGGTTGGTGGCGTGGCCGACGACCGTCTTCCGCACGACGCCGAGGCGCGTCTGGATGTAGCCGAACTCCCGGTCGCCGTGGGCGGCCTGGTTGAGGTTCATGAAGTCGAAGTCGATCTCAGACCACGGCAGTTCGACGTTGGCCTGCGTGTGCAGGTGCAGCAGCGGCTTGGTCAGGGCGTCGAGGCCGTGAATCCACATCTTCGCCGGGGAGAACGTGTGCATCCAGGCCATGACGCCGATCACGTTGTCTGCAGCATTCACCTCGAGGGCGAGGCGGCGGATCGAGTCTGAGTCCTTGAGGACGGGCTTCCAGACGATCTTGACCGGGATGTTGCCTGCCGCGTCGAGCGTGCGGGCGATCTCCTGTGACTGCTCCGCGACCTGTCGCAGGGTTTCCTCGCCGTAGAGGTTCTGGCTGCCGGTGAGGAACCAGACTTCGTAGTGGTCAAGGGTTGAGGTGAGGGAAGGCATTACTTCAGTGCTCCTTGGGGTGCTTGTCCGTAGACGTTCTGGTAACGATCAAAAAGTGAGTCAATGGCGCTCTGCGGCAGCGGAACGAGCTCGCCGCCCTGCCGGGCGATGTGCACCGTGCGGGCGACGTCTTCGACCATGACGGCGGCCTTCACCGCGTCTTTGGCGTCCTTGCCGATGGTGAACGGGCCATGGTTGGCCATCAACACTGCACGCGAGCGGTGGCCGGTCAACGTCTCCACGATGCCGCGGCCAATGGAGTCATCGCCGATGATCGCGAACGGGCCGACCGGGATCTCCCCGCCGAACTCATCGGCCATCGCCGTGATCACACACGGGATCGCCTCAGCCCGCGCCGCCCACGCCGTGGCATACGTGGAGTGCGTGTGCACCACTCCGCCGACCTCCGGCATGTTCCGGTACACATACGCGTGCGCCGCTGTGTCGCTCGACGGCGACCGGTCAGCCCCGGGCGTACCGGCAATAACAGCACCGTCGAGGTCGCACAGGATCATGTTCTCCGGGGCGAGATCGTCGTAGCTCACGCCAGACGGCTTGATCACGAACAGATCGGCGCCCGGCACCCGGCCGGAGACATTGCCGCCGGTCCAGACGACGAGGCCGTTGCGGGTCAGCTCAGCATGCAGGGCTGCGACGTCGACGCGCACCGAGGCGATGGCGGCTGCCGTCTGCTGGTCGAATTCGCGGTGCTGGTTGACGTCGCTCATACGGTGACGGTCTCACCCTCGTGGGCAACCGAGCCTGCGATGGCGTCGCGCTTGAGGGCCTTGAGGCGGTGCATGACCTCATTGGCCCCGCGGCCGAAGTAGTCGTGCAGCAGCTGGTATTCGGCGTAGAGCTTGTCATAGGCATCCGCTGAATCTGGATTGGGCGTGTAGACGTTGCGGTTGACCTTGCCCATGACGACGCCGGCTTCTCGCACGTCGGCATACGCACCGGCAGCAACGGCCGCGTGAATAGCAGAGCCGAGCGCCGGGCCCTGCTCGCTGGCGATCGTGGAGATCGGCATCCGCAGCACGTCGGAGTAGGTCTGCATGAGCTGGGGGTTCTTGAGCAGGCCGCCGGCCACGATGAACTCGGTGACGGGAACGCCAGACTCGTTGAAGGTCTCCACAATCGTGCGGGTGCCGAAGGCTGTCGCCTCGAGCAGCGCCCGGTAGATCTCTTCAGCCCTGGTGGTGAGGGTGGTGCCGAGCACGACGCCGGAGAGTTCGTGGTCGACGAGCACGGAGCGGTTGCCGCTCTGCCAGTCGAGGGCGACCAGGCCGTGCGCGCCGACCGGCTGCTCGAAGGCCAGGTTGGTCAGGTACTGGTGGATGCTGAGCCCGGCGGCGTTCGCGGCGTCGACGTAGCGCGCCGGAACCTGGTTCTTGACGTACCAGGCGAAGATGTCGCCGACACCAGACTGGCCGGCCTCGTAGCCGTACAGTCCTGAGACGATGCCGCCGTCGACGACACCGCACATGCCGGGCACTTCAGCGAGGTGGTCTGAGTTCATCACGTGGCAGGTGCTGGTTCCCATGATCGCGACCATCTGGCCGGGCTCGACGGCCTGGGCGGCCGGCGCGGTCACGTGGGCGTCGACGTTGCCGACAGCCACGGCGATGCCTACTGGGAGGCCGGTCCACTCCGCAGCTTCGGCGCTGAGCGTCCCAGCCGCTGCACCGAGCTGGCCGATCTCGTGTTCAACCTTGTCGCTGACGAAGCCGGCGAAGTCGGGGTTCAGCGCCGCGAGGAAGTCGCTCGTCGGGTACTCCCCGTCCTGCCAGATGCCCTTGTAGCCGGCGGTGCAGGCGTTCCGAACGTAGCGGCCGGTCAGCTGCCAGATGATCCAGTCAGCGGCCTCGACCCAGTGGTCCATGGTGTTGTACAGCTCTGGGTCTTCCTCCAGCAGCTGCAGCCCCTTGGCGAACTCCCACTCGCTGGAGATGAGCCCGCCGTAGCGCGGCAGCCAGCTCTCCCCGCGTTCGAACGCGAGGTCGTTGATGCGGTCGGCGTGCGACTGGGCAGCGTGGTGCTTCCACAGCTTTACGTAGGCGTGCGGTCGGTCGGCGAATGCGGGCACCTCGCTGAGCGGAGTGCCGTCGGCGAGGGTTGGCACCATGGTGCAGGCCGTGAAGTCGGTTCCAATACCGATCACCTGGGCGGCGTCGATCCCGGCGTTCGCGATGGCAGCCGGCACGGCGTGCTTCAGCACGGCGACGTAGTCACCTGGAACCTGGAGCGCCCAGTCAGGGGCGAGGGAGACGGGGGCACCGGATGCCGCAGCAGGGCCGGCCGTCAACGTGGTGTCCATGACGGCGTGCGGGTATGCCAGCTCAGCGGAGCCGAGTTCGGCGCCGTCTGACACGCGGACCACAACGGCGCGCCCCGAGAGGGTTCCGTAGTCGACACCGATCACGTAGCTGTCTGCGGGTGCCGGGGATGCGGCATCCGCGAGTGAAGAGTTACCGAGGCTCACGGTGTGGACTCCTTTGTCTGGTTTGTCTGGTTTGTCTGGTTTGTCTGGTCTTCTGGCCAGTTCGGCCGCTCGGCCGTCTGGAACGAAATGTATGCTTCTACAACGTTGTAGAAATCTACCAGCCCCTCCCCCTGATTCCAAACATCTCGATACCAAACATCCCGATTCCAGCCATCGGGTTCAGGAGCGCGCAGCGAAGCGGATGCCGCCAGCTAGAGTCACTGAGTGGCTCGGAGCACCCAGCACGCAGCACGAGCACCATGCAGAGACACGCACCGAGCGAGATAGCACCGAGCAGGAGAAGAGGACCGATGGCCGCCACCCTGTCCGACGTCGCCGCACGCGCGGGGGTCTCGATCAAGACCGTCTCGAACGTGATCCACAGCTATCCGCACATTCGGCCAGAGACCAAACAGCGGGTGCTCGATGCCATCGCGCAGCTCGACTATCGCCCGAATCTCAATGCGCGCAACCTGCGTTCAGGGCGCACCGGCGTTATCGGACTCGTCGTTCCCTCGCTCCGCAACCCGTACTTCTCCGAGCTCGCAGCGGCCGTGATCGATGCCGCAGACCACACCGGCATTTCCGTTCTTATCGAGCAATCAAAGAGCACAGAGCCGTCAAAGAGCACAGAGCAGTCAAAGAACACAGAGCAGTCGAAGAACGCTGAACAGTCGAAGAACGCTGAACAGTCGAAGAACGCTGAACAGCCCGAGGGCGCCGCACAGTCCGCCCCCAGCGACCCTGGACACGCGACGAAGACCCAGCTCGTCGACGGCGTGCTGTTCAGTGTGCGCACGCCTGGCCATGATGACACCGGGCTCTACGCCCAGGTCACATCGGCCGCAACCGGCCACCGCGACGAGAACGCCCCAGTCGACCACGTGACCATGCGCAACACCGAAGCAATCAAAGCCGCGACAGAGCACCTGCTGGCGCTCGGCCGCACCCGGATCGCCGTGGTGGGTGCGCACCCTGGCGCAGAAGCCGGCACGGCAAATCTGCGGCTGCTCGGCTACCAGCAGGCGCTGGCATCCGCTGGAATCGAGGTCGACCCCTCGCTCGTACGCCGGGCCGATCACTGGACGCGCTTCGACGGCGCGCTGGCGACTCAGGCGCTCATCGACGATGGCGTCGCATTCGACGGGATCGTCGGCTTC
The DNA here is from genome assembly GCF_057669685.1 of Leifsonia sp. Y878. Lineage (NCBI taxonomy): Bacteria > Bacillati > Actinomycetota > Actinomycetes > Micrococcales > Microbacteriaceae > Leifsonia > Leifsonia sp. Y878. The sequence continues at coordinate 60,887 of NZ_JBYHFS010000004.1, forward strand.
AACGACTCACTGGCCCTCGGTGCCCTCAGAGTGCTGGGTGAGAACGGTATCCGCATTCCGGAGGACGTCTCGGTCATCGGCTTCGACGACCTCGATGAATCGCGCTACTCCTTGCCCGCGCTCACGACGATCAGTCCGGGGCGCGAGCAGATTGCCGCGTTGGCCGTCGAGATGCTCATGGAACGTCTTTCGGCACGCGATTCCGTGATCGAGCCCCGCGAAATCACCGTTCCATTCACGCTGGTCGAACGGGAATCGACGGCTCCGGTCAGTTCCTGACGGCGGTGAGCGCCGCAAAGACGTGCGTGCGCAGCAGCGGTGCAAAGAGTTCGTAGCCGGCCGGGTCGTCCAGATCCACCCAGTGCAGCTCCTCGATTTCGGCGGCAGCGACGGGAGCGGCGGGCACGCTGCTCAGGAAGACCGTCGCGTTGATGTCTGTGTTCGGCTCATTGGCCGCCGGAGCGCTCCAGGTTCCGAGCAGGGTGAGGTCCTCCGGCCGCAGCTCGACGAGAATCTCTTCCGCCACTTCGCGGAGGGCCGCAGCCAACGGAGTCTCTCCGGGGTCCAGCTTCCCGCCCGGCAACTGGAACATTGCCATTCCGCGCTTCCGCACCGTCAACAAGCGCGATGTCGCATCAAGAAAACACACGCCGGCAATGGTCAGAGTCTCGTTGGGCATGACTTCACGCTACCGGGGTGTGCTGGGTGATGCCTCATCACGGCGCACCGCCCCCGTGACCACCACCACGCTAACCGGGCGGCGTCGGAACAAAACGCTTCGTCATGTAGTGTTTACGTGAGGGTTGCAAGATGTTCAGGGCATTGCCAGTGTCGGGAAAAATACCTTCTGGTATGTTCTTAACCACGGGGACAAATTGGGGTGGACACCGCCGTATCCCGGGGGCGCGATCGGGGGATCACGCCCCCGATACGGCCACTTTCGGGTCGCGACCCGCCACCGTCGTTCTGCTTGACGAGTGTTCGACCCTCCAATCGGAGGAGGGGCATGCCAATCCAGGCCAGAGCCATTGAGACGCGCGCAGCCATTATGGGAGCCGCGGCGGCGATCTTCCAGGTGCGCGGCTACGGCGGCACATCCATGAATGACATCGCAGCCGCCGCCGGCGTGACCAAGGGCGCCCTGTACTTCCACTTCGAGTCCAAGGAAGCCCTGGCGCTGGCCCTCATTGCCGCCCAGCACGATGCGGGTATCGCGTTGGTCAGCGACCTGCAGCGACTGGAACTTGCCGGAGTCCCTGCCATCATCTGGCTGACGTTCCAGTTCTCCCGCCAACTCACCAGAGATCCCGTCGTTCGCGCCGGCATCCGGCTGACCCTTGAATCGTCCAACCTCGCGACACCCATCGTCTATCCCTATCAGGACTGGATCACGGCCGTCGAAGCGCAACTGCTGATCGATGACGCACGTGGCGAATTGCGTGCGGGCGTCGAGCCAGAGTCAATTGCCCACCTCATCGTCCCCGCCTTCACCGGCGTGCAGATGGTCTCGGAGATTCTGACCGGCCGCGCGGACCTCTACCAACGCATGGAGGAGATGTGGGCCATCTTCCTGCCCTCGATCGTGCCGCCTGGGCGCGCTGCCACGCTCGTCGAGCAGTCCCGCAGCATCCGCCAGTCACTCGAGCACTGACCACTCCGGCCGCTCTTCCACCCATGCGGTCATGCGCCAGAACGGCTGACGCGGTCTTAGAGTTGTGCGAGTGACTCTCGCTCCTTCCTCCCCCACCGTCTGGGCAACCCTCCGTAACCCCCGACTGCTCAGCGTCGAAGTGCTGGCCGGTGTCGTCACCACGCTGGCGCTCATCCCTGAGGTCATCTCGTTCTCCGTGATTGCCGGGGTCGATCCACGGGTCAGCCTGATGGCATCCGTTGTCCTGGCCATCACCATGTCGATTCTGGGCGGTAGGCCCGCCATGATCACGGCTGCCGCTGGCGCCGTCGCGCTCGTGATCGGGCCCCTGGTCAAGGAACACGGTGTCGAATACCTGCTCCCAACAGTGGTGCTGGCCGGAATCATCCAGATCGCGTTCGGCCTGGGCGGTTTCGCCAGGCTCATGCGCTTCATCCCGCGCTCGGTGATGATCGGCTTCGTCAATTCGCTCGGCATCCTTATCTTCGTCGCCCAGGTTCCGCACCTGCTCGGCGTGCCGTGGCTGGTGTATCCGCTGTTCGCGCTGACCGTGCTCATCGTCGTGCTGCTCCCCCGTTTGACGACGGCTGTGCCTGCTCCCCTCGTCGCCATCATCGTGGTGACCCTCATCTCGGTCATCGCGCACCTCCAGATTCCGAACGTCGGCGACCAGGGCGTGATCTCCGGCGGGCTGCCCGGCATCACTGAACTCCTCGTTCCACTCAACCTCGAGACGCTGGGGCTCATCTGGCCGACGGCACTCAGCGTGGCGTTCGTCGGCCTCATGGAGACGCTCCTCACCGCGAAGCTCGTCGACGACATCACAGAGACCCGCTCGTCGAAGGGGCGCGAGTCCTGGGCACTCGGCATCGCCAACATCGCCGCCGGCTTCTACGGCGGCATTGCCGGCTGCGCGATGATCGGCCAGACGGTCGTCAACGTGAAGCTCGGCCGGGCACGCACCCGCATCTCCACCTTCGTCGCCGGGATATTCCTGCTCATCCTGGTCACGGCTCTTAGCAGCGTGATGGAACTCATTCCCATGGTCGCCCTGGCCGCCGTCATGATGATCGTCGCCCTCAAGACCGTCAACTGGCACAGCGTGAGGCCGTCGACCCTCAAGCGGATGCCACTCTCAGAGACCTTCGTCATGGTCACCACTGTCGTGCTGGTTGTCGTCACCCACAACCTGGCCATCGGCGTTGTCGCCGGAACCGTGCTCGCGATGATCCTCTTCGCCAGGCGAGTCGCCCATGTGGCCAGCGTCGACCGCATCGTGACCGGCGAGGACATGGGTAACGCCCCCTCCGCCACCGCAGCCGCCGCAGCCGCAGCCGCAGCCGCCGTGACATACAGGGTGAACGGCCCGCTGTTCTTCGGCAGCAGCAACGACCTCGTCGAGCAGTTCTCGTATGGCGAGGATCCCGACGCCGTGACGATCGATTTCAGCCACGCGCAGATCTGGGATGCGTCAACGGTTGCAACGCTCGACTCCATTGCAGACAAGTACGCCGCCCACGGGGTTTCGGTGTCATTCGTCGGCCTCGATGAGCGCAGCGCGAACCTGCACGGCCGCCTCAGCGGCACGCTCGACCAGTAGTGTCCCGCGCCGTAACCGTCAAAGTCGGCGACTCGTAACCGTCAAAGTTGGCGACTCGTAACCGTCAAAGTCCCCCGGTTGTAACCACCAAAGTCCGTCGGTTGTAACCGGCACAGTCGGCGAAAAACAGCCGATCCGCGGCTAATTCTGTGAATAAGCGTGTGCACAAGCTGTGGTTATACCTGTGGATAAACCTGTTAATAGAAGCGTTTTCCCTGTTGAAACCCAGATTCTTATCCACACAGGCAAAAACAGAGTTATCCACAGCCTGTGCACAAATTGTGGATAACTACAGCAGTGTTATTCGAGGTTCCGCTCGGCGCCTCAGAATCGTTAATCGAACGTGTGTACCTGCGCCAGAGCGTCGGCGATCTCGTCATAGACAGACGGTTCGTCGATGTAGTTCGCATGCACAGCTGGGAGGTCACGCGGGGTCAGCACGACGGCGTCGGTCGGAGGCCTGTCTGCCCAGCTGAAGACCTCTGCCGCCCGGAATCCCAGCGGATCCCGCGGGTTGAAGATGTTCAGCCACGGACTGAACGGCTGCACCTCGAATCCGGGCCGGAGGGTGGTGAGCGCGTCCATGAGGTAGAGCAGCGGCGCCTGGCTGCCGATGGTGACCGCCAGGTCAACCCGCCTCTCGGTCCAGTCAGGGTCACTCAGCAGGTCGATGGCGATGACACCGCCGAGGCTGTGGCCGGCCACAACAACCGGGGCAGACTGGTCCACTCCCCCGATGACCTGCTGGGCAAGCCGACGGATGCCGCCCCCTCGCTTCAGATAGAAGATCACGTTCGCCACAAAGTCGGTGGCGGCCGTCGTGAGGGGTGCACGGTACTTTTCGATGGCATCCGTGAGAATGCGAAGCGAGGTCTCGCGAACGAGACCCTGGGGTGCAGCGGCCTGCGCATCCTGCGCCTCTGTATAGAGGTCGCGCGCGAAGCGGGAGATAGCCTCTTCTCCGCTCAGCGCCTCTGCTCCGTCGGCCAGGGCGCCATAGTGCGCGGGGAGGGCCGGAATGACATCAATGGGCCCGGCCGCAATGTCGGCCCATTCGACTCCCACGTAGTCAAAGTCGGCGAGCTCGGGAATCCGAGCCAGCTGCGCCCGCACCGACTTTTGGTTCGTCTGGTGGTCCTGACGCCCCGTGCCGTGGATGAAGACGAATGTTCCTGTCAATGGATGCCTCCCCGAACCCTGCTGACGACCGTGGCCGGAACCAGATCCGCGCGTTAGCGGAATCCGGGCCCTGCGCCCGAGCCTTGGCTTGCCTCATCGTAGATTGCGACCATGCGATCACGGAAGACCGCTGTCGTCGATATCCGAGCACGTGAACACCAGTTCCATACTGTCGCTTCTCAAATTTCTTGTCATTCGAATTACACTTTTGTAGTTTTCGAATTACAGCTGTGTAGTTATTAACAGGAGTTTCCACATGTGGATACTTTCTGCAGGCGCCCCTGAATGCCGAAAACCCCCGCTGCCTGTGGGCTCATGCTCACCGGCGGCGGAGGTCTTCGTAGGTATGAACCGCTGAATCGCTCTACAGCGACTTGAGCTCCTCCGTGATCGCAGCGACCGATTTCTTCGCGTCGCCAAAGAGCATCGACGTGGTGGGGGCATAGAAGAGTGGGTTCTCGATGCCCGCGAATCCTGAACCCATCGAGCGCTTGAGCACGATCACCGACTTCGATTGGTCGACGTTCAGGATCGGCATCCCGTGAATCGGCGAATTCGGGTCGTTGCGGGCAGCCGGGTTGGTGACGTCGTTGGCGCCGATGACGATGGAGACGTCCGTGCGAGCGAACTCATCGTTGATGTCGTCCATCTCTTTCATGGCGTCGTAGGAGACATCCGCTTCGGCCAGGAGAACGTTCATGTGCCCGGGCATGCGACCGGCCACCGGGTGAATGGCGTACTTGACCTCGACGCCCTTGGCTTCGAGCAACTTGGCCATGTCTTTCACGGCGTGCTGTGCCTGCGCGACCGCGAGACCATAGCCGGGCACGACGATGACCTGGTTGGCGTATGCCAGCTGAATGGCGGCGTCGGCTGCTGTCGTCGACTTCACCGTGTGTTCGCCGGTGGCAGCTGCCGCGCCTCCGCGGGTGCCACCGAACCCTCCAGCGACAATGGCCGGGATCGAACGATTCATCGCCTTGGCCATGAGGTTGGTCAGGATCGACCCCGACGCACCAACGATCATGCCTGCGACGATCATGGCCACGTTGTTCAGTGCCAGGCCCGCGGCCGCGGCTGAGAGCCCGGTCAATGCGTTCAGCATTGAGATCACGACAGGCATGTCTGCCCCACCAATGGGCAGAACCACCATCAAACCGAGTGCCGCAGCAATCACCAGAGTCACGACGAACCACCAGCCGGCTGCCCCAGTGCCTGCCGCACCAATACCCACCATGACGGCAGCTCCGATGGCAGCGACCAGAATGACAAGGTTCAGCGGTTGCTGCAGCCGCCCGAGCGTGATGGGTCGGCCAGGGAGCACTTCCTGCAGTTTCAAAAACGCGACAATCGAGCCCCAGAACGAGAGTGAGCCAATGATCGCAGCGAAGAGGGATGCGACGACGATCGGGATCACCGGTCCTGTGCCATCGTCAAAGTGGATGAAGCCGTCACTCTCCATGAACTCGGCCCACGCGATCAACGCGACTGTTCCACCGCCAACACCGTTGAACAGGGCAACCAGCTGCGGCATCGCCGTCATCTTGACCCTGCGCGCCGGCGGTATGCCGAATGCGATTCCCACCACGAGGCCGGCGATGATGAGCACCCAGTTGCCGGTGTCACGGATGTGGATGAGGGTGGCGATGACGGCGATGGCCATGCCAGCCGCTGCGACGCGGTTACCGCGCACGGCGGTTTGGGGGCCGGTGAGGCCCATCAGACCGTAGATGAACATCGCGAAGGCGATGATGTAGAGCCCGTAGACGAGATTGTCCATCGTTACTTGTCTCCTTCGGGACGCACGGCTTCGGTGCGCACGGCCCGCTTGGGCTTGAACATGGCGAGCATCCGATCGGTCACGACGAATCCACCGACCACATTGACGGTTCCGAACACCAGGGCGATGAAGCAGATGACCTGCATCAGGATGCTTGGCTCTTCCACCGTGCCGAGCACCGTGAGCGCGCCGAGCACGACGATTCCGTGGATGGCGTTGGTCCCCGACATCAGCGGGGTGTGCAGGGTGTTGGGCACCTTGGAGATGACGGCGAAGCCGACAAATCCAGACAGCACGAGAATGGCGATATTCGCCAGGAATCCGGTGTAGTCGTCCATGGTCAGCTTTCCTCTCGGGGTTCGATGCGGGTGACGCACGACTTGGCGATGACCTCGTCGGTGAAGTCGGGTGCCAGTTGCCCGTCATGCACGAGAAGGGAGACGAGTGCCGTCAGGTTCTTCGAGTACAGCTCGCTCGCGTGTTCTGGCATGGTCGCCGGTAGGTTCAATGGCGACGCGATCGTGACGCCGTGCCGAACCACCGTCTCCCCCGGTTCGGTCAGCTCGCAGTTGCCGCCGGTCTCGCCGGCCAGGTCGATCACGACGCTGCCCGGCTTCATGCCCTCGACCGCAGCCGCCGTCACGAGGCGGGGCGCCGGCCGCCCGGGTACCAGCGCCGTGGTGATCACAACGTCGAAGCCTTTAATGGCTTCCTCGAGGGCCCGCTGCTGCTGTGCGCGTTCCTCTTCTGTCAGCTCCCTGGCATAGCCGCCTTCGCCTGCCGCCTCGATGGCCAAGTCGAGCCACTGCGCGCCCACTGACCGAACCTGGTCGGCCACCTCTGGCCGCACGTCGTACCCTGTCACGCGCCCGCCGAGCCGCTTCGCGGTTGCCAGGGCCTGCAGGCCGGCCACTCCGACACCGAGCACGAGCACGCTCGCCGGCTTCACCGTGCCGGCCGCGGTGGTCAGCATGGGGAAGAAGCGCGTCGACAGTGACGCCGCAAGGATCACCGACTTGTAGCCGGCCACATTGGCCTGGGACGACAACGCATCCATCACCTGGGCTCGCGAGATTCGAGGGATCGCCTCAACGGCGTATCCGTTGATCCTCGCGGCCCGCAGCGCGTCGATCTGGTTCTCGGTGTTCCGGGGGTTGAGGAAGCCGATGAGGGTCGCCCCAGGCACCAGCTTCGCAATCTCAGCCGATGTCGGAGGAGCGACTTTCAAGACCACCTCGGCTGACCATGCGTCGCCGATCTCGGCACCCGCCTCGACATAGAGGGCGTCTGGCATGAGTGCTGCCTGCCCGGCTCCGGACTCCACTATTACCCGAAGTCCCTGGGACACCAGGGTGGCGGCGGCCTTCGGAACCAGGGCCACCCGGCGTTCCCCAGCTTGGGTCTCGGTCACGACTCCTACTCGGAGTCCTTCTTTCTCGCTGACCATGCTTCATCCCTCTTCACTTCGATGTGACGCGCGGAGCTTCAGACAAGGCAGATGTCGGTCCCAACCCAGAACGGACACACGCTATCGACAAGCTATACGCAGATGACGCACGATTTGGTGGACAGTTCTGCATGTCGCAACTCCGATGTGCCTGAGCGGCCTCCACTGGACGGCGAGAAACGACGAACGGCCCCCGAGCAATCGGGGGCCGTTCGTGTGGAACTACGTGTCGCTACTTCACTGTCGCTACTTCACCAAGTTGAGCTCATCCAACTGTGTGAGTTCATCATCCAGCGTGACCGTCGGCTCACCGACAGCTCCACCGGCTGCGCCAGGCGCCGGGCCGCTGCCAATCGCGTGCTTCGACGTGCGGGCAGTCTTCGCGTTCTGGATCAGCGAGATGATGATGTTCACCACCAGTCCGGCAGCTCCCCAGATCGCGATCGTCAGCAGGAACGCGCCGAGTCCGAACCCATCGAAGTACGTGACCGAACGAACCGACATCAGCACTGCTGGCAGGGGCAGCACGTGCTGGAGCGTCTGGAACAGGCCCGGTTGCATATAGGTGGACAATCCACCACCGGATGCCGGTACGCCGACGAACATGAAGATCGTCACCACGGGGATGACCGCGAGGATTCCCATAAGGCGTGCAAACGCCGCCGTGACCAGCCCCAGGCTGAAGATCGTCAGGATTCCGATACCCAGGAACGCGAAGGCCGGCCCCTGGTAGGCCCCGACGAGGGGGCCGGCGATCGTCCACACGACCGTCGACATGACGACCGCCCACGCCGCGAGAATCGGCACCAGCTTGCGCAGGCGAAGCGCCCAGATTGCACCGCCGGCGAGCACGGTGACTCCGAGGAATCCTGCCATGACCAGGCCCATCGTCATGTACAGCATCGTCGAGCCACTCGTGTCAGTGTCGGCGACCGGCGCAACGTCGACCATCTCAACGTCGAAGCCGCCCTGCAGGGCAACCTGCTGGAAGACCCGCTGCACGACCTGCTGCTGTGCCGTTCCGGCGGCACCCGCCGTGTATAGCGTTGCACTGGGATTCGTGGCATCCGGCATGACAACGGCGCCGACCAGGTCACCCTCGAATACCTGGTCGCTGGCCTCCTCGGCCGACGAGAGAACCGAGATGTTGAGCATGTCGCCCATGTTCTCTTCAAGACCCTCCGCCATCTGGGCCGCCACGCCCTCGGTGGAGCTCACCACGGCAACGGGAACCCCGACAGGGCTGGGGCTGTGCATCGCGGCCAGCATGATGCCCACCATCAGGCTGACCATCAGGAACGGGAACAGGGCAAGTGTGAGGTATCGCACGGGAGTGGAGCGGGGCTTGCCGTTGGGCGTTGCGGGGATCCGAACCGGTCCGACGGCGGCAGGGACCACGACGGGCTCCACAGTAGGCGTTCCCGCTTCATCTGCAGCGTTCGCTGCCGCTAGGTCTTTTGCTGCCTTCTTCTTGCGGCGCATGAGATCGAATCCGGCCGTCGCCAGAATCGCGAGAACCGCAGCGATCACGAACCGGAGCAGGTATCCGCCGACCCCGTCACCGCCGAAGTAGACCACGGAGCGAAGTGCTTCGCCGGCGCCAGCCAACGGGAGGATGCCATGGAGGAATCCGAAGAATCCAGGCATGGTGTGCACAGACATCGCCATATTCGACGCTGGCATGCCCATCACAATGATCAGCAGCATTCCGATCAGGACAGCGGCGGGGCCGAGGAGCCTCGACAGGAACAGCTGCATGACTCCGACGCTGAAGATCGCGAGCCAGCCGATGCCAAGCAGCGCGGCGGTGTGGCCTTCAACGGCACCGATGAGTGGTTCGGCGATGAACCAGACGAGTGTGCTCATCAGCGCTGCCCAGCCGGCCCAGATCGGTACGAACTTGCGCAGGCGCAGCAACTCTGGGGCGCCGGTGAGCATCAGGCTGATCGGCATGTACCCGGCAAGCATGAAGCCCATGGCCATGAACATCACGGAGATACCCGCGCTGTCTCCGGCCGGCAGTGGCGTGAGTTCATTCACGTCGACGCTCAGCCCGGCCTCAAGGGCGATCGGGGTGAGCATCTGCTGCACAACGGATGCCTGCGAGGCTCCCGCCGCCGACGCGGTGTAGATCGTGGCAGCAGTTTCGCTCGAGCCATCGGCCGGCAGCTCAATCGCACCGGAAATCTCGCGGTCGTGCAGCAGCTGCTTGGCCTCGGCCACAGAATCGACGATCTGGATGGAGGCGGGGGAATCCTCCGCCTTTTCCAGCGCGAACACGACGTCTTCGGCCAGGGCGCCGCTGCCGACAACGGCGATGGGCATGTCGTGCGGTGACGGTGCGTGCATCGTGCCGATGTAGACGCTCATCATCATGCCGACCATGAGGAAGGCGAACACGAGCGCGCCGATCACGGTGGCAATTGCTGTTTTGCGGGCCTTCGCGGCGTCGGTGGCACCGGACTCTGGATCGGGTGGGGTGTCAATGGTGACGGGTGGGGATATGAGTGACATGTGACTTCCTTGCCGCCTTGCGGCAACAGCTGACACCGCGTACGTGAAACACGACGTACGCGCAGGGACGGGCCCGAGCGCCTGGAATCGACACAGACTCGGTCCCGCGCCAGTGCGTGTGCCGAAATCGGCTACAACTCTGGGAGGCCCGGTAGAGAGAATATACGCCACTTGACTTAGTATCCAAAATCGGCCCGTAGACTGGGCATGAGGCCATGCAGATGCTGGCGCCCACAGTGAAAATCGCACACCAGCGACGACGAATAAGAATCGGTGAAGAACGTGGCCAGACCGAGCGGCCCTGCCAGAGAGGCGCTGATGCGCGCGGCAGAACAACTCATCGCGCAGCATGGAGTAGCGCAGGTATCCAGTCGAAGGATCGCCGAGGCCGCAGGCAACTCAAATCACTCTGCCGTCGCCTACCATTTCGGCGGGCGCGACGAGCTGCTCCAGACCATGGTCCAGCGGCAGATTTCAGAGCTCGAACCGCGCCGCTCAGCCCTGATTGATGAAGTGGGAGAAGACGGCGACGTCCTTACCTACGTACGCTGCATCGTTCTCCCCATGACGGACCTGCTTGCTGGGCTTCCACAGCCGAGCTGGCGAGCCCGATTTCTGCGCCAGACGCTGACCGATCCCGCAGTGGCAGCGCAGTTTGAGAGTGACCCATTGCTCGGTCCGAGCATCCGTCGCGTGGCACGCCTCGTCGCTGACCGACTGTCGCACGTTCCCGCCGACGTGATCAATGGGCGTTTCCGGCTCATTGCGCACATGATCTCCGAGGTATGCGCAGAGGTCGAGGAACGCAACAGCGTAAACCCAGACCAGGCCGACTGGGTCACCACCGGCCGCTTCATAACGGATGCCGCCGCCGGCATGCTCGTCGCGCCAGACACCTCGCGCTCCCCTCTATAAGAGGGGTCGCAACTCGATCCGCCGGTCGACGGACGGGAACGCTTAAACACGAAAGGCCCCCGATTTCTCGGGGGCCTTTCGTGTTGAGCTGGTTGGCCCCAGCTCATTCATTCGCGTGCGCGAGGGGGGACTTGAACCCCCACGCCCTTTCGAGCACTGGCACCTGAAGCCAGCGCGTCTGCCAATTCCGCCACTCGCGCGAACTTGGAAATGCTAACACCTTCCGGATGCACTTCGCGAACTGAGCCAGACTCGAAAACGCCCGCGGCCACGCTCGATAGCCCTCCAGCGGCGTGAATGACAAGAAAGACCCTCGCTTTCACCGCCGAACCGGCAGAGTGACAAGCAGGCAGACAATGGGTGCCACAGCAAGCCACGACGATCACCCCATATGATGACAATTCACACTTTGAGGGACCCTCAGGCGAGTTAACACCAGAGGCAAGTAACATGCTCATAGCCAAACGGACCGGATCGGGAGACCTGTGGGCATACTGGATAACTTTGAAAAGGGCTTGGAGCGCGCCGTCAACGGCGCTTTCGCCAAGACCTTTAAGTCGGGCCTGCAGCCGGTGGAGATCACATCCGCGCTGCGTAGGGAGCTCGACACCAAAGCCGCGGTCGTTTCCCGCGACCGTATCCTCGCGCCCAATCGCTTTGCCGTGCGCATGGCACCGGCCGACTACAGGCGGATGACCGGTATCGGTCCGACCCTCGTCGACGAACTGACCCAGCTCGTGCAGCGGCATGCGGCGACGCAGCGCTATCAGTTCGCCGGCGCTGTATCCATTGCCATTGTCGAAGACCCAAGCCTCAGTGAGGGCATGGTCCAGATTGACTCCAGCAGTGTCTCAGGCACCATCGCCTGGACCCCCGTCGTCGATATCAACGGAACGCGGTATCCGCTGACCAAGTCACGCACCGTCATCGGTCGTGGCAGCGACGCCGACATCACCGTCAGCGACACCGGCACATCGCGCCGACACGTTGAGATCATCTGGGATGGTTCCCACGCCCAGGTACGCGACCTTGGTTCCACCAACGGCTCCCAGCTGAACGGATCTCCCGTGAAGCAGGCAGTCCTCGAACCGGAGTCCGTCATCAGCATTGGTCGAACCCAGATAACGTTCCGGGTGGTCGCGCAAGCGGCATCCGCCAACCCCACCCCGCCAGCCCGCAACAGCGGTTCGGCCGAGCGCCACGACATGGGTGGATTCTGGGGGCCTGCGTCGTGAACGTGAGTGAACTCACCCTCCTGGTTCTCCGCCTTGGCTTCCTCCTGGTGCTCTGGCTCTTCATCTTCGGCATTGTTTACGCCCTCCGCAGCGACCTCTTCGGGCAGCGGGTTCGCAAGCTGCAACCGGATGTCGCTGCCGCACCGGTTCCCTCCCCCGCAGCCGCGTTCCCCAGCAGCCCGCCGCCCGCTGCCGCACCGCCAGCCCCCGCTTTTGCGTACGCCCCGGCGGCAGACCTCCCCACTGAGGCCATCACCTCACCGGGATCTACCGGCTCACCGGCCGCGCCAGGCAGGGCCACCAGCCAGAACGCCACGCGCCTGGTCATCACCTCAGGCCCGAAGGCCGGAACCGAGTTCCCGCTCGGATCCGATCCCGTCACCATCGGCCGCTCCAGCGACTCGAGTCTTGTCATTCGCGACGACTACACGTCGACACACCACGCCAGGCTCATGCTCTGGAATGGCGAGTGGATGATCCAGGACCTCGACTCAACAAACGGCACATTCCTCGCCGGTGCCCGAGTAGCCGTTCCAACGCCGGTGCCCCTCAATACGCCCGTCAAGATCGGCGCAACGAGCTTCGAGCTGCGGCGGTAGGTGCATGGCGACAGTTAGTCAGAGCGCAGCCGTCTCCAACGTTGGCAGGATTCGATCCAACAACCAGGACTCCGGGTACGCGGGACATTCCCTGTTCGTAGTGGCCGACGGCATGGGCGGGCACGCGGGCGGCGACGTGGCCTCTGCGATCACGACGAAACGCATCATCGAAGCCGACCGCCCATACGAGTCGGCTGCAGAAGCCGAATTCGCCCTCCAGGCCGCTCTTATCGCCGCCAATTCCCAACTCGCCGACACCGTGTTCGAGCACTCAGAGCTCACCGGTATGGGCACAACCGTCAGTGCACTCGTCGTCCAGGGCGACCAGGTCGCCATCGCCCACATCGGCGACTCGCGCATTTACCTGTACCGCGACGGCGAACTGTCGCAGATCACCACAGACCACACCTTCGTCCAGCGCCTCGTCGACAGCGGGCGCATCACCGAACAAGAAGCCATGGTGCATCCCCGGCGATCGGTGCTCATGCGCGTCCTCGGCGACGTCGAGTCCTCCCCGGAGATCGACACGTCGATTCTCGCCACACACGACGGTGACCGCTGGCTGATCTGCTCCGACGGGTTGAGCGGTGTGGTGTCGAATGCAGCCATCGCGAACGCCCTGGGCAGTGGCGCGTCAGCCAAGCACGTGGCAGAACGCCTGGTCAAGGAGAGCCTGGATGCCGGCGCCCCTGACAACGTCACCATCGTCGTTGTGGACATCGGTCCGGCCTCAGGCCGTCAGGAGACACCGACAATTGTCGGATCGGCCGCCGCTCCGCTGGCATTCGGCGAAGAGCCCGTGCGCAAGAGCCCGCTCCGCCTCCCTGCCCTCCGACTGCACCCGGTGCGCGAGTCGCACTTCGAGCCGGACTCGCAGGATTACCTCTCAGAACTCATCGAAGAGGATGCCCGCCGCGTCAAGCGCCGCAAGGCCACCTGGCTGGTAGCGATCATCGTCCTCGTACTCGCCCTCGTCGGCGGCAGCATCCTCGGTTATCAGTGGACGCAGACCCGCTACTTCGTCGGCGTTGAGGGAAACTCGGTCGCGATCTTCCGCGGCGTGCAGCAGGACCTCGGTCCGATCAAGCTGTCCAGTGTCTACGAGACCACCGACGTGTCCGTAGACGACCTCCGGGTGTACGACCGCCAACAGGTCGAGAACACCATCAATGCGCCGTCTCTCGACGGTGCCAAAGTCATTGTCGAACGGCTTCGTGATGCCCAAACCGACTAACAACTCCGCACCGGACACCATGCCACGGGCTGCATCACCGGCCACGGGCAAGATCCGCCGCATCCGCCTGCCGCAGAAGCTGCGCAACCTCGAGCTCGTTCTGCTGATCGTGGCATGCCTCATCAACGCCAGCGCGGTCATCCTGGTGCAGCTCGGCGCACTGGGCCGCATCGACACCCAGCTCGTGCTGCTCGGGGCCGGCCTCTCGGTCCTGGTGATCGGGCTGCACATCGCCATGCGCTTCGTCGCCCCGAACGCCGATCCGTTCATCCTGCCGATTGCGACGGTGCTGAACGGCATCGGCATCGCCATGATCTATCGCATCGACATTGCCAACAACGAGTCCGGCTGGGCGAGCGCATCCGTTCGCCAGATCGTCTGGAGTTCGATCGCGATCATCTGCGCGATCGCCGTGATGGTGGTCATTCGCAATCACAGGGTGCTGTTCCGCTACACGTATATCTTCGGCCTGATCGCCGTGATCCTGCTTCTCCTTCCCCTCGTTCCTGGCCTCGGCCGCGAGGTCAGCGGGGCCCGCGTCTGGGTCGGTATCGGCGACTTCGCCACATTCCAGCCCGGTGAGATCGCGAAGATCGCGTTGGCGATCTTCTTCGCCGGCTACCTCGTGCGCAACCGCGACAGCCTGTCGATGGTGGGCAAGAAATTCCTCGGGATGCGCTTCCCCCGCTTGCGTGACCTCGGCCCCATCCTGGTGATCTGGGCGCTCTCCATGTCGGTCATCATCTTCCAGCGCGACCTCGGTACAGCGCTGCTCTACTTCGGCCTGTTCCTGGTCATGCTCTACCTCGCCACCGGCCGCGTCAGCTGGGTCGTGCTCGGCATGGCTCTGTTCATCGGCGGAGCTTTGATCGCCAGCCAGACCCTCGACTACGTCCATGGCCGCTTCGCGAACTGGCTCGACGCCTTCAATCCGGACGTCTATGGAGCGGATGGCGGCAGCTACCAGCTCGTGCAGGGCATCTTCGGCCTCGCCAAGGGCGGCCTTCTCGGCACGGGTCTCGGCCAGGGGCGCCCAGACATCACACCGGTGCCCCAGAGCGACTACATCATCGCGAGCCTCGGTGAAGAGCTTGGCCTGGCCGGAATCTTCGCGATCCTGGCGCTCTATATCTTGTTCGTCGCACGCGGATTCCGCATCGGCTTCGCCGGCCAGGACGACTTCGGCAAGCTACTCGGCGTCGGCCTCTCCTTCGTTGTCGCCCTCCAGTGCTTCATCGTCATCGGCGGTGTCACCAGGGTCATCCCGCTCACCGGCCTCACGACCCCGTTCCTGGCCGCCGGCGGATCGTCCCTCGTGGCGAACTGGATCATCGCGGCCCTCCTTCTGCGCCTGTCAGACACGGTGCGCAACCAACCAAGGCTGGTGGTGTGATGAATCGCGAACTCAAGCGGATCAGCATCTTTGTCCTGATCATGTTCCTGGCCCTGCTGTCGTCGACCACGATCATCCAGGTCTTCCAGGCCGACAACCTGTCAGCGGATGCCCGCAACCAGCGCACCCTGCTCGACAGCTACTCGGTTGAACGTGGACCCATCCTGGTCGCAGGCCAGCCGGTCGCCCAGTCCGTTCCCGTCGATGACGATTACAAGTTCCAGCGCGTCTACAGCAACGGGCCGCTCTACGCACCCGTCACGGGCTTCATCCCTGTCAATGGCGCGCCCACCGGGCTGGAGCAGGCGCTGAACAGCGAACTGAGCGGAACCTCGAACTCGCAGTTCTTCGACCAGCTGACCGCCATCGTCACCGGTGAAAAGCCGGCCGGTGCCGCGGTGGAGACCACCATCGATCCCGTCGCCCAGCAGGCAGCGTGGGACGCCCTCGGCGACAAGACCGGCGCTGTAATCGTGACCGAACCGAAGACCGGGCGCGTGCTGGCCATGGTGTCGAAGCCGAGCTACGACCCGAACCTGCTCGCCGTGCACAACACCGAAGAGGTCAACAACACCTACGAGGCCCTGGTTGACGATCCGACGAGCCCGCTCATCAACCGTGCGATCAACGAGCTGAACCCTCCCGGATCCGTCTTCAAGCTTGTTGTCGTGGCTGCTGCGCTCGATTCGGGCCAGTACACGCCGGAATCGACATTCCCGAACCCCCTCACCTTCCAGCTCCCCGGTACAGAGACCTTCGTCCGCAACACAGAGGGCGGAAATTGCGGTGGCGGCGATACAGTCACGATCGCCACGGCACTCAAGCTGTCGTGCAACATCCCAATGGCCGAGCTGGGACTCGCACTCGGCCAGGATGCGATTCGCGAGATGGCTGAGAAGTTCGGCTTCAACACCGACTACTCGATTCCCCTCGACGTCTCACAGAGCGTCTTCCCCAGCGGACTCAGCGAAGCTGAGACGGCCCTGTCCTCCTTCGGCCAGTTCGAGGTCACGGCGACTCCCATCCAGATGGCCATGGTGTCGGCCGCGATCGCCAATGGTGGGAAGCTCATGCAGCCGAATCTCGTCGATGCGATCACTGCTCCGAATCTGACCCCTCTCCAGACCTTCGAAGCGAAGGAATTCCAGCAGGTGATCAGCCCAGAAACCGCCGCAACCATGACCCAAATGATGATCAATGGAGTCAATAGCGGGGCTGCGACCAATGCAAGAATAGACGGGGTCGAGGTTGCTGGAAAAACGGGTACCGCGGAGAACGGATCTACGGATCCGTACACTCTGTGGTTCACAGGATTTGCCCCGGCAAATGATCCGCAATACGCGATCACAGTTCTCGTGGAAAATGGCGGGGGCCTTGGTCAAACGGGGTACGGCAACCTTCTTGCCGCACCAATCGCAAAGCAGGTACTAGAGGCGGTGCTGAATAAATGAGACCCACAACAGGGCTCACCTTCGGGGGACGATACGAGCTCAAGTCCCGAATAGCCATCGGCGGGATGGGCGAGGTGTGGCAAGCCACTGACCTCGTCATCGGTCGTACGGTCGCTATCAAGATCTTGAAGGACGAGTATCTCGGCGACCCCGGGTTCCTTGAGCGCTTCCGCGCCGAAGCACGCCACGCGGCACTCGTGAACCACGAGGGCATCGCGAACGTCTTCGACTACGGCGAAGAAGACGGCAGCGCCTTCCTCGTCATGGAACTCGTACCTGGCGAAGCCCTGTCGACGATCCTCGAGCGCGAACACGTGCTGCCGACCGACAAGGTCCTCGACATCGTCGCCCAGACGGCTGCGGCACTGCACGCCGCTCACGCTGCCGGGCTCGTTCACCGTGACATCAAGCCGGGCAACCTGCTCATCACTCCTGACGGCCGCGTCAAGATCACCGACTTCGGTATCGCGCGCATTGCCGACCAGGTTCCGCTGACGGCTACCGGCCAGGTGATGGGCACCGTCCAGTACCTGTCTCCTGAGCAGGCCAGCGGTCACCCGGCATCGCCGACCACCGACATTTACTCCCTCGGCATCGTGGCGTACGAAGCCCTCGCCGGTCGTCGCCCGTTCACGGGTGAGTCCCAGGTCGCCATCGCCATGGCCCAGATCAACGAGACGGCGCCCGACCTTCCGGTCACCGTCTCTGAACCGGTGCGCAACCTGGTCTTCGCGTGCATCGCGAAGAACCCGGCCGATCGTCCAGCTTCTGCAGCACACCTGGCACGCGCGGCCACCGCCCTGCGTCGCGGCGATGTCGCAGCAGCAGCTGCGGCCGTACCTGCCGTGCTCGCGGGTATCTCGGCGACGGCAGCGACAACCATGCTGATGCCGCGTGCCGGAGATGACCAGACCACCTCCCTCATGCCGACGAGCGCTCCAATGACCCGTGCAGAGGCTGCAGCGGCCGAAGACGCCAAGAAGAAGAAGCGCAGCCCGTGGACGTGGCCGTTGATCGGTCTGATCGCGCTGCTGGCCATCGTGCTGATCGGAACGCTGATCGCACTGTTCTCCCAGCAGTCAGACAACAAGGCGCCCATCGAAACGACGTCGAGCTCTGCTCCGCCAGAGCCGAGCAAGACCGCGACGCAGACGCCAAAGCCAACGCAGACCACGCCACCGGCAGCGGAACGCGTCACCGTGACGGAGAGTGACTTCATCGGACTCTCCAGCGGCGACGCCAGGGCAAAGCTCCAGGAGCTCGGCCTGGTCGCCAACGTCGTCACCGGCAACGCGGCAACCACTCCAGACGATGTTGACAAGGTCTACGCGGTCAACCCGACCGGCCCTGTCAAGATCGGCGAGACGATCACCGTGACTGTCTACGGCGATCTGGTTGCGCCGACTGCTCCATCGACTGCGCCGACGCTGGTCACCGCCGGCCCCATCGGCGCTGGCAACCCTGTCAGCATCAGCTGGCCTGCGCAGTCGTGTCCGAGCGGCCAGACCTTGTCTGGGTACGAGGTCTCCGCCGACAATGGCGCTGCTGTCCAGGCACCCAATCCCACGTCGGCCGACGTGACGACTGCAACCGTAACCGCCGGATCAAGCAACTTCACCGTGAAGTACCAGTACTTCTGTGGCCAGATCCCCTCTGGGTTCTCGCCGGCGCTTCCCGTGACAGTCGTCGTCACGTCAACAACAACGCCGTAACGCCGCAACGTGCACCGAAGCCTCCCGCGGCAGCGCTGGAGGCTTCGGGTTACGATTGGCCGGGTAGTTCGTAAGAGTGGAGTGTCGCATTGACTGAAGATGGCCGCCTGATCGCGGGTCGATACCGTGTAGGCGCGCTGATCGGTCGCGGGGGGATGTCCGACGTACACGTCGGCACTGACTCGCGCCTCGGCCGCACAGTCGCGATCAAGCTCCTCAAGTCCACGCTGGCGATGGACCCCGCATTCCGCACCCGGTTCCGCCAGGAGGCGCAGGCCGCCGCCCGGATGGCGCACCCCACCATCGTGCGCGTTTTCGATGCCGGCGAAGAGACCATCACCGACGCGAACGGGCACGAGTCCCAGTTGCCGTTCATCGTGATGGAGTTCGTCGACGGTCGCCTGCTGAAAGACATCATCAAGGAAGGCCCGCTCGAGTCGGCAGAGGCCGTGCGCATCATCGATGGCGTGCTGACCGCCCTGGAGTACTCGCACCGTGCAGGTGTCGTGCACCGCGACATCAAGCCGGGCAACATCATGATCACCAAGGCCGGCCAGGTCAAGGTGATGGACTTCGGCATCGCCCGCGCCATCTCAGACTCGTCGACCACCGTTGCCCAGACCACAGCCATCCTCGGCACAGCCTCGTACTTCTCTCCTGAGCAGGCCAAGGGCGAATCAGTGGATGCCCGCACCGACCTGTATTCGACCGGCGTCGTGCTGTTCGAGATGCTCGCCGGTCGACCGCCGTTCAGAGGCGACACCCCCATTGCCGTCGCGTACCAGCACGTGAGCGAGCAGCCGGTCAAGCCAAGCTCCATCAATCCGAAGGTGTCCCCTGCGCTCGACGCTGTCGTCGGTCACGCACTGGCGAAGGACAGGTTCCAGCGCTACCAGAGTGCTGCCGAGTTCCGTACGGATGTCGAGATCGCCGGCGCCGGCCAGATTCCGGTGCACCGCACGGCCGAGGACGGCGCAGGAGGACTGTTCGGCGCCCCTCCCACCGTCGTGTCGAGTTCTGAGCTCGCGCTGAAGCAGCTCTCAGAAGACCAGACGATGGTGCGCACCCAACGCCGCCCACCGGTCATTTGGATTTGGGCCGGAATCGTCAGCGTGATCGTCATCGTCATCGCCGTGATGTTCTGGGTCTTCAGCCTGACCCCATCGAGCGAGCTGCCAGACAACTCCCGCAAGATCCCCTCGCTGGCCGGCGAGACCTACGACGACGCGCAGAACACCCTGCTCGACCTCGACCTCGCCGCCACCAAAGCGGAGGAACCGAGTGAATCCGTGCCATCCGGCCAGGTCATTCGCACCGATCCGTCTGCCGGCACGATCGTGCAGCCCGCCGAGGTCATCAAGGTCTTCGTCTCAACGGGTGCTGTGCCCGTCGAGGTTCCCGATGTCACGAACCAGACCATCACGGATGCCCAGACAGCGATCACGGACGCCGGCCTGGTTCCCGGGTCCGTCACCAGGGAGAACTCGGCCACGGTGCCAGAGGATGTCGTGATCCGCACCGATCCTGAGGCCGCTGCGAAGGAGTTCGCCGGCGTCACGGTGAACTTCTTCACCTCCAGCGGGCTCGTCAAGCTCAGCGATCTGCGCGGGCAGTCGCTGAGTGCCGCGACCGACCTTCTCAACTCACCGTCGCTGAAGCTGACCGCCATTCCGAAGCCGGATTACAGCTGCGAGTCGACGGCGGGGTCGCCGGTCGTCAACCAGTCCCTCGCCCCCGGAGATGTGCCCCAGCGCTCAGAGGTCACCCTCACCTACTGCGCCGGCTAAAAGCCGCCCGACGCCCGACGCCCGACAAGAGTGTCTGGGTTGCTGAGGCGACTCAGGGTGAGGCTAGCTCAGGGTCAGTACTAGCTCAGGGTCAGTACTAGCTCAGGGTCAGTACTAGCTCAGTTTGAGCATGGGGCTCAGGCGCGCGGCCTTCTGCTGCGCATCCGCCAGTCCGGCAACGGCCAGCCAGTTGCCCAGCATCCGGTATCCGCCCTCTGTGAGCACGGACTCCGGGTGGAACTGCACCCCGAAGATCGGCGAGGTCTCGTGCCGCAGACCCATGATGATTCCGCCCTGGGTGCGCGACGTGATGATCAGTTCACTCGGAACAGTTCCGTCAACGACGGCCAGCGAGTGATACCTGGTTGCCGTGAACGGCTGCGGCACACCCTCGTAGAACGAGCTGTCGTCGTGGGTGATCACGGACGTCTTGCCGTGCATGAGCTCTTCGGCGTTGGTCACCGTGGCACCGAAGGCCTCAGCAATGGCCTGGTGGCCAAGGCAGACGCCGAACAATGGCACACCGTTGGCATGTGCCGCTTCAACCACGGCGATCGACACACCGGCCTCTGACGGCTTGCCAGGTCCAGGCGACACCAGAACGCCGTCGAACCCTGAGAGCCGTTCTGCTGCCTCCGCAGGGGCGAATGCGTCGTTGCGGAGCACCTCGGTCTCCGCGCCCAGCTCGAGCAGGTATCCGTTCAAGGTGTAGACAAAGCTGTCGTAGTTGTCGATGACAAGGATGCGAGTCATTGACCGCCCACCGTCGCTTCCTGATTGTTGATGAATGCATCGACCACCGGGAACACCCAGACGTCGAGTACAAAGAGAACTGCTGCCACCAGAATAAGCACGATAAGGATTCGAACCCATATCGGCCCCGGAAGCGCACGCCAGAGTGCTGCATACATGAGTGCGTTCCTATTCCTTGGCCTGGGCGGTGATGATCGGGGCCAGTCCGGCTGGCGGCCCAGCTGAGAGCGGCTGCCAGGAGTCGAATACCCCGTAGGCGATGATCCGCTCAGCAGTGGACAAGAGCGGATTGCAGCTCGTCAGCGTGATGATGCGGTCAATCGCCGACGCTGACGGCTGATTGGGTACCGCGGCAATGACCTCGATCTGGCTCGGCTGCACGTACTCGAGGTCCCTGAAGGTGTACGTGTAATAACCGTCGGCCGTCTGCACATAGATGGCGTCACCGATCTGCAATTCGTTGATCAAGTGGAGTCCGCCGCCGTACGCACTGCGGTGCGCGGCTACCGCGAAATTGCCCACCTCGCCCGGCATCTGTGACACCGGATAGTGACCGATTCCCAGCCGAGTGCTGTTCAGCACATTGGTTCCCGTTCCACCGGCGATGGTCCGGTGGTAGTCAGCGCCGAACCGCGGCACGTAGAGCACGGCGAACGCTTCGCCATCTTCTGGCGGGGCCGCAACGATGGGAGCACCATAGTCGACCGGTTCCGCCGGGTCTGTGGGCACGGGAGCCGGCGGGGCATCCGCTATCCACTGCTGGCTGATGTCTGTGGCCGCACTGGACTGCGCCTGGGCAGTGACCAGGTCGTTCCACCACAGCTGCCACACGAGGAACAGCATCACCAGCACACCTGCCGTGATCAGCAGCTCACCCACAACACCGATGACAGTGACCGGTCGTCGATTTATCGCTCGGTGACCATACCGGGTCGTTGGCTCGTGAGCCGGGGAATCCGGGAGGGTCGCGGTCATCCTCCGAGTCTAATCAGGGATTGTCTGCCGAAATCTGGCAATTGGTGCTGCGATTGGCCTCAACACGACGAGCGGATGCCGGCAACCCTGGTCCACAGGGTGATGACGGTAGAATCTCACGCATGGCACGTACGAAACCCCGCACCAAGCCCGCACGCGACGAGGCTGCCCGCTCGAACGAGGACGCCCCGAACCCTGTGTGGTTCAAGCCAGTGATGTTTGGCTTCATGCTGCTTGGCCTCATCTGGATCATCGTCTTCTACGTGAGCCAGGGCACCCTGCCGATTCCGGCACTGGGTTCGTGGAACATCCTCGTCGGTTTCGGAATCGCATTCGTGGGAT
This sequence comes from Leifsonia sp. Y878, assembly GCF_057669685.1. NCBI lineage: Bacteria > Bacillati > Actinomycetota > Actinomycetes > Micrococcales > Microbacteriaceae > Leifsonia > Leifsonia sp. Y878. Next base: position 83,454 of record NZ_JBYHFS010000004.1, read on the forward strand.
TCCTCATGACAACGCGCTGGCGCTAATCGTCGCCTCTGATCAGGGGTTAAATCCCTATCGGGTGACAATTACACACGTGTAATTATCCCCAGTGTGGAAACACCTGTGGATAACTTTCGACCCTCGCCCTTAATGGAACGATGCTGTTTAGCGCGCTCAGATGAAGAGGCGCGCGCAGCTGAGGGCAACCAGCACGAGGGCGAACAGGCTGAGCAGGCCTATCTGCAGGTTCTTCTGCTCGCGTTTGCGGGTGCTGACGAAGATGAGTCCGATGATCGCGCCGCCGATGAGGCCGCCGACGTGCGCCTGCCAGGCCACGTTGAGCCCGGGGAGGAAGCCGATCACGAGGTTGATGGCGACCAGGACGATGAGTTGGGTGGCGCTGGCGCCGAGGTGACGCTGGATCACCAGGAACGCACCCATCAGCCCGAAGATGGCACCTGACGCGCCAACCACGGGCGTGAGCGGGCTCGACAGGAACATGACACCGAGGGAGCCGGCGAGTCCGCTGAGCACATAGAGCGTCAGGAACCGGCCGCGGCCGAGCATGCTCTCGAGTATTCGCCCGAAGATCCACAGCGTGTACATGTTGAGTCCCACGTGGAAGATGAAGCCCGTTGAATGCACCAGCATGGCGGTCAGCATCCGCCACGGCTCGAACTGGCCGGGGTATGAGTACACGCCGGCGTACCAGAGCGCCTGCGTGACGCCGAGGCCAGGGATCAGCTGCAGGACGAAGACGACGAGCGTGATGGCGATGATCGAATAGGTGACGACAGGAGAGCCGTCTTTTCCCATTCGGGTGATTCTGGTCAGTGCGGCCGGCGTGGTGCGCGGCGCTGACTGACGTTGTTCTTTCATGCACTCAGGGCAGATCACGCCGACGGCAGCCTGAGTTTGGCACTCTGGACAGATGGTGCGTCCGCAGCGCTGGCAGAGAATATAGCTCTGCCTACCCGGATGCCGGTAGCAATAGTTCGCCGCTTGGTCCGGCACCCGGGTCATAGAAGTGTTACCTAGACCTGCTCGACGGTGATGCTTTCGATGACAACGTCTTCGCGGGGACGGTCACGGCCATCGGTCGGCACAACTGCAAGCTGGTCGACGATCGCACGTGATGCCTCGTCTTCGACAGCACCGAAGATCGAGTGCTTGCCCTGGAGCCAGGTGGTCGGAACAACGGTGATGAAGAACTGTGAACCGTTGGTTCCGCGGCCGCCCTGGATGCCGGCGTTAGCCATGGCGAGGACATACGGCTGCGTGAAGTCGAGCTCAGGGTTGATCTCGTCGTCGAACTGGTAGCCGGGGCCGCCAATTCCCTGGCCCAGCGGGTCGCCGGCCTGGATCATGAAGTCCTTGATGATGCGGTGGAAGATCGTTCCGTCGTACAGCGGCGCGTGTGAAACCTCGCCGGTGCCGGGGTGCTTCCATTCAATTTCACCGGTAGCCAGACCGACGAAGTTCTTCACAGTCTTCGGGGCGTGGTTGCCGTAGAGGTTGACCTTGATCGGTCCGAGGCTCGTGTTGAGCGTTGCGACAGCGGTGTGCTTTGACATAGCAATAATTCTTGCACAGCCACTCAGGAGCATCCTGAATAGTCATGATTACCGGTGTATTCGCCGTGTTCATGCTCGACTCGCTTGGATTGATCAGGCGATTCAGTGGCAAGATGGACGTTATTCGCTACACGACATCGATGGAGGGTCCAGATGAGCCTGTCACGAAAGCGCCGTAAGGAACTCACTCGCCTGCGCAAGAGCGCCGACGAATTGTGGAGTAACCAGCAAGCGGTCCTGGATCACGCCAATGAGGTAGCCAGGGAGGCCGGCCGTCAGGCTGGAGTCCTGACTCGCGAGGAAGTGGTCCCCCGCGTGCGTGAAGGATACGAGCAGTATGTCCTTCCCGGCGTTCAGGCCACGCAGAGCTTTGCGGGAGACACCAAGCGCCGCATTGTCCACGATGTCATTCCGGGCATCGGCACCGGGCTTGGAACTGCTCTCGGAACCGTCTTATCGGTCGGCGACATCGCCAAGGACACCAGGGTGCGTGCCGCACTCCACCGCCTGCACCTGCAGCAGCCCGTCGTTCCGGCCAAGAAGAGCGCGGGAGCCGGCACCTACATTGCCGTCGGTCTTGGTGTTGTTGCAGCCGTTGGCGTCGCGTACGCCGTCTGGCAGACGTTTAAGGCCGACGACGAGTTGTGGGTCGCCGACGACGAGAACGACGCACTGACGGGCAACCCTGAGGCTTAGGGACTGTCGCGAGAGCGAGAACAAGAACGTCTGAAGAGCCCGTGTCCTCGACACGGGCTCTTTTGCGTTCCCAGGCGCGGCTGCTCCCAGACAGGACGAGAGCGGATGCGCGAGCGGCGCTGTGTGGCCAAGACAGGCCATTGCGGCACTCCGGTGGGCACACGCCTCGATCGTCGCTCCTGGAACGCTGAGCGAGGGCACAGCCCCGAGTCGGGCGCCCTCGCGGTTCATGCTCCCCGCACAAGACCCGGTTAACGAAAAAGATCCTCACCCATCTCTGGGTGAGGATCTTTTTGTTGTGCTGTGGAGCCTAGGAGAATCGAACTCCTGACCTCCTGCTTGCAAAGCAGGCGCTCTACCAATTGAGCTAAGGCCCCGAATGATCGAACACAACTGTGTTGTAAACAACCATACGTGGGGATACCAGGACTTGAACCTGGGACCTCTTCGTTATCAGCGAAGCGCTCTAACCGCCTGAGCTATATCCCCGATTCAGCAGATTACAGCGTATCTGAATCTGCCGAAATCTCCCAATCGAGCCGGGAGAAAGTTTATTCAGTTATTGGTGAAGCCGACGAGAAGCCCGCCGGTGACCTTCACGCTGAGGTTGTACAGCAGCGCAAAGACTGCGCCGAGCGCTGTGACAACCACAGTGTTCAGGATAGCGACAACGACAGCGAAGCCCATCACATTGCCCATCGACAGGATCGTATTGAGGTTCGAGGTCTCGCCCGCAATCGACGTGTACAGCTCGTTGACGCTGTTGAAGACACCGGTCTGGTTGAGAACGGTGAAAATGAGGAACGTAGCGACGATCGTGACGACCGCCAGGCAGATGGCTACCAGGAAGGACAACTTCACAGCCGACCAGAAGTCGATGTACACCAGTTTGAGGCGCACCTGCTTCGTGGTGGTCTTGCGGGTAGATTTCTTGGCGAGCTTTTCTGCAACGCTACTCATCTAATGACTCTTCTTTCCCCGATTCGCCCTCTGCGTGGTCTTCAGGCTCTTCGACCTCGAGATTGCGTTCGGTGTTCTTCGCGATGGCGATGATCCGGTCTTCGTCGGCAAACTTTGCGAAAACTACGCCCATGGTGTCCCTGCCCTTGGCTGGAACTTCGGCGACGTCAGAGCGTACCACCTTGCCGCTGGCAAGGACCACAAGTACTTCATCCTGCTCGTCGACGATGAGTGACCCCACCAGGTCGCCGCGATCATCGCTCAGCTTGGCCACCTTGATGCCCAGGCCACCGCGGTTCTGCAGGCGGTACTGGTCGGCCGCTGTGCGCTTGGCATAGCCGCCCTCCGTCACCACGAACACGAATCCGTCATCGGAGACCACTGACGCGTCCAGGAGCTTGTCCTCGCCACGGAAGTGCATGCCGATGACGCCTGAGGTGCTGCGTCCCATGGGTCGGAGCGCCTCATCCGTTGCAGTGAAGCGGATGGACATGCCCTTGCGGGAGACGAGCAGCAGGTCGGAGTCCTCATCGACGAGCAGGGCGGAGACGAGTTCGTCGCCCTCGCGCAGCTTGATCGCGATGATTCCACCGGTGCGGTTCGTGTCGTACTCGCTGAGCGCTGTCTTCTTGATCAGGCCGTCGCGGGTCGCCAGGGTGAGGTACTGGGCAACTTCGTAGTCACGGATGTCGAGGATCTGTGCGATCTCTTCGCCCGGCTGCAGTGCGAGCAGGTTGGCAACGTGCTGGCCCTTCGCGTCGCGGCCGGCTTCCTGCACCTCGTACGCCTTGGCGCGGTAGACCCGACCGGTGTTCGTGAAGAACAACAGCCAGTGGTGGGTGGTGGTGACGAAGAAGTGCTCCACCACGTCGTCAGCGCGCAGCTGGGCGCCCTTAACGCCCTTGCCACCGCGGTGCTGGTTGCGGTAGTTGTCGCTGCGGGTGCGCTTGATGTAGCCGCCGCGCGTGACGGTGACAACCATTTCCTCTTCAGGAATCAGGTCTTCGATCGACATGTCGCCGTCGTAGCCGAACATGATCTCCGTGCGACGGTCATCGCCGTACTTGTCGGTGATCTCGGTGAGCTCTTCGCTGACGATCGTGCGCTGACGCTCAGGGCTGGCCAGAATCGCCTTGTACTCGGCAATCTCCAGTTCGAGGGCGGCAGCCTGGTCGATGATCTTCTGGCGCTCGAGAGCGGCCAGACGACGCAGCTGCATCGTGAGGATGGCATCGGCCTGGAGCTTGTCGACATCGAGCAGCGCCATGAGGCCCTCGCGAGCGTCATCGACGGTGGGCGAACGGCGGATGAGTGCGATGACCTCGTCGAGCGCGTCGAGCGCCTTGAGGTACCCGCGCAGGATGTGCGCGTCGGCTTCAGCCTTGTTCAGGCGGAACTGGGTGCGGCGCACGATGACGTCGATCTGGTGCGTGACCCAGGCGGAGATGAATCCGTCGAGGGGCAGTGTCCGCGGAATGCCGTCGACGATCGCCAGCATGTTGGCGCCGAAGTTCTCCTGCAGAGGCGTGTGCTTGTACAGGTTATTCAGCACGACCTTGGCGACGGCGTCACGCTTCAGCACGATGACGAGGCGCTGGCCGGTACGGCCCGACGTCTCATCGCGGATGTCGGCGATGCCGGCGACCTTGCCATCCTTAACAAGGTCGGCGATCTTGATCGCCAGGTTGTCAGGGTTGACCTGGTACGGCAGCTCGGTGATGACGAGGCACGTACGCCCCATCAGCTCTTCGATGCTGACGACAGCGCGCATCGTGATCGACCCGCGGCCGGTGCGGTAGGCGTCCTGGATGCCCTTGGTGCCCAGGATCTGCGCGCCGGTCGGGAAGTCGGGTCCCTTGATGCGCTGGATGAGCGCTTCGAGCAGCTCTTCCCGGTTCGCGTCGGGGTTTTCGAGGTACCAGAGCGCTCCAGCGGCCACCTCACGGAGGTTGTGCGGCGGGATGTTGGTGGCCATACCGACAGCGATACCGACCGAGCCATTGACCAGCAGGTTGGGGAATCGTGCGGGAAGCACCGTCGGCTCGAGCGTGCGGCCGTCGTAGTTGTCCTGGAAGTCGACGGTGTCTTCGTCGATGTCGCGCACCATTTCAAGGGCGAGTGGCGCCATCTTGGTCTCGGTGTATCGCGGTGCTGCTGCGCCGTCGTTTCCCGGGGAACCGAAGTTTCCCTGGCCGAGGGCGAGCGGGTAACGCAGGCTCCAGGGCTGGACGAGGCGCACGAGTGCATCGTAGATCGACGAGTCACCGTGTGGGTGGAACTGTCCCATCACGTCACCGACGACACGGGCACACTTGGAGAAGGCCTTGTCTGGGCGGTAGCCGCCGTCGAACATGGCGTAAATCACGCGGCGGTGCACCGGCTTGAGGCCGTCGCGCACGTCGGGCAGCGCACGCCCGACGATGACGCTCATCGCGTAGTCGAGGTACGAGCGCTGCATCTCCAGCTGAAGGTCGACCTGGTCGATCTTGCCGTGGGTGACGAGGTGTGCCGCCGCTGCAGCGTCAGCCGCTTCAGCGGTGGTTGTCGCATCTGCTGCCGAAGCTGAGGCGCCGGTGTTCTCGGCGCCAGAGTTGTCGGTGGGGGTGTCGTTAGATGTCAAGGAAACGCACGTCCTTCGCGTTCTTTTGGATGAAGTTTCGGCGGGACTCAACGTCCTCGCCCATCAGGGTAGAGAAGATTTCGTCTGCAGCTGCAGCGTCGTCAAGGGTGACCTGCAGCAGAGTGCGGCTTTCGGGAGCCATCGTGGTTTCCCACAGCTCCTTGTAGTCCATCTCGCCGAGACCCTTGTAGCGCTGGATGCCGTTGTCCTTGGGGATGCGCTTGCCTGCAGCTGCACCGTCGGCCAGCAGCGCGTCGCGCTCCCGGTCTGAGTACACGTACTGGTGAGGCGCGTTCGACCACTTGAGTCGGAACAGCGGCGGCTGCGCGAGGTACACGTAGCCCATGTCGATCAGCGGACGCATGTAGCGGAAGAGCAGGGTGAGCAGCAGGGTCGTGATGTGCTGGCCGTCGACATCAGCATCGGCCATCAGCACGATCTTGTGATATCTCACCTTCTCAGGGTTGAAGTCCTCGCCAAGACCGGCACCGAATGCAGTGATCATGGCCTGCACTTCGGCGTTCGCGAGTGCGCGGTCGAGGCGCGCCTTCTCCACGTTCAGGATCTTGCCGCGGAGAGGCAGGATGGCCTGGGTTTCCGGGTTTCGGCCCTGCACGGCAGAGCCGCCGGCCGAGTCACCCTCAACGATGAAGATTTCGGAGAGCGCTGGATCCTTGCTCTGGCAGTCCTTGAGCTTCCCAGGCATTCCGCCGCCCTCGAGGAGGCCCTTGCGCCTGGCGGTTTCACGGGCCTTGCGGGCTGCCATCCGCGCGGTCGCTGCCTGCAGCGCCTTGCGGATGATTTCCCTGGCCTGGATCGGGTTGCGATCGAACCAGTCGGCCAGCTGCTCGCCGGCGACGCGCTGCACGAATGCCTTGGCCTCCGTGTTGCCGAGCTTGGTCTTGGTCTGGCCTTCGAACTGCGGCTCAGCGAGCTTGATCGAGATGACGGCCGTCAGGCCCTCACGCACGTCATCGCCGGAGAGGTTGTCATCCTTTTCTTTCAGGATGCCCTTTTCCCTGGCGTACTTGTTCACCAACGTGGTGAGGGCAGCGCGGAAGCCCTCTTCGTGCGTACCACCCTCGTGGGTGTTGATGGTGTTCGCGTAGGTGTGCACGCTCTCGGTGTATGCGGTGGTCCACTGCATAGCGACTTCGAGTGCGATCTTGCGTTCGGTGTCTTCAGTCTCGAACGAAATGATCTCGTCGTTCACCAGCTCCGCCTTGCGGGCGCGGTTCAGGTATTCGACGTAGTCGACTAGTCCCTGCTCGTACATGAACGAGTTGGAGACGGGATTGCCTTCTTCATCGGCCTGTTCAGGACGCTCGTCGGTGAGCGTCAGACGCAGTCCCTTGTTCAGGAACGCCATCTGCTGGAAACGGGCGCGCAGGGTCTCGTAGTCGAAATCGACCGTTTCAAACGTGTCGGGGCTCGGCCAGAACGTGATCGTGGTGCCGGTGGCGTCGGATTCCTCGCCCTTTTCAAGGGGAGCATTCGGAACACCGTGGGTGAAGCTCTGGCGCCATACGTGTCCCTGGCGGCGAACCTCGACCTCGAGGCGCGACGAGAGCGCGTTGACGACGGAGCTACCAACACCGTGCAGGCCACCGGAAACCGCGTAACCGCCGCCGCCGAACTTTCCACCGGCGTGCAGCACGGTCAGAACGACCTCGACCGTCGAGCGGCCCTCTGCCTTGTGGATGTCAACGGGGATACCGCGCCCATTGTCTTCTACGCGTACTGCACCATCGGCCAGGATGCGGATGTCGATGGTGTCGCAATACCCGGCAAGCGCCTCATCGACGGAGTTGTCGACAATTTCATACACCAGGTGATGCAGACCTCGCGGTCCGGTGGAACCGATGTACATTCCCGGTCGCTTGCGAACGGCTTCGAGACCCTCGAGAACTTGGATTTCGTCCGCACCATATTCGTGCTCGGACTCGGGATTCTTCGGCTCTACTGTCATATGAAATTGGGCTCCCTCTGTCGCTGAAGCGACCTCATAAGTCTACCAAACCTAGAGGGTCGGCCCGTCCATAAACGCCGATCTAACGCGTTTTCGTGACGACGGTGACCGATTTTGCCCGGTTACCCGTAGGTATCGCGCGGGCCCCGCCCTGGGATTGACCTGGGGCCCTTTTTCCATGAAGGGGCGTTGGGTCCCTGAAAACGGATTGACTGGATGCCGGCATCCGGATAGCGGGTCGAGATGCTCGTCATGATGTCAACGCGCATCATCCTCAGCTGGGTCGCCCATGCCGTCGATTCGCACTGCACAGTGAGCACACCGTCTTCAATTCCGACCGGTGTTGAGTGCTTGGCCGTCTCCGCTCCGGCGATCTCCGTCCATGAGTCGAGCAGCGATGATTGCGCGAGCGGAGAGTTCCAACCCAGCTGAAGCGTGAGCGAATTGATGGTGTCGCCCAGTCCCCGTGGATCCCGACCCTTGCCAAAGGGGACGCTGGAGGCCGGGTCGATTTTCGGGCGCTTCCTGGCGCGCGAACGCCGGGCATTCGGGTCACCGAAGATGTCCTTGAACCGCATATACACGCGGGCCGCCTCTGTCCCTGCGATTTCTATGGTCTCGATGTCATCTGAATCATCGGGGACACCCGTTGAAGGGTCGGCAGCGTCGGCAGCGTCGGCCGCCGCATCGGTCGCCGGGGCGGCCTGAGGCGACTGCGATGTCGCGGGCGTTCCGTCTGGCTGGGGCGCCGCGGCATCCGCTTCGTTGTCTCCGATTGGAGAATTCTTACCCTGATCAGCCACGATGGTCGTCCACTACCTGCCCGGCGTGAATGTGAATGGTGTGCGCAGCGAGGGCCTCTGGCACGTCGTCGTACACAGCGGCGGTGATAAGTACCTGCTCGAATCCACCGACGGCAGCCGCGAGCCTGGCCCGCCGGCTCTGGTCGAGTTCCGCGAAAACGTCGTCGAGGATGAGCACGGGGTCGCCGCTCATGGAATCGCGGCGCAGCAGTTCAGCGGATGCCAGTTTCAGCGCAAGTGCGAACGACCAGGATTCCCCGTGGCTGGCATATCCCTTCGCGGGGAGCGAGTTCAGCATGAAGACGAGGTCGTCGCGGTGCGGGCCGGCCAGGGTCATGCCCCTGTCAAGCTCCTTGTTCCGCACGCCGGCCAATGCGGCCCTGAACGAGTCGGCGGTGGAGGATGCGTTTGGTTCGACCGAGCGTGTCAACGTCGACTCATCGTCTTCGTCTGCACCGAGGATACTGAGCGACGATACGAGCCGCGGCCCGTGGTCTTCGCCGGCGACTGACTCGTAAGCGTCCCGCAGCGGGTCACTCAGCAAGCGCACGAGTTCGGCGCGTTCATCGATGATCTGGGATCCAAGATCAACCAGGCGCTCATCCCAAATATCCAGCGTGGTCAGGGAATTACCTCGGACCCCTGATGCTCTGGCCGATTTCAGCAGGGTATTGCGCTGCTTCAGAACGCGGTCGTAGTCGGCCAGGATGCCCGCAATGCGCGGAGTCCTCAGCACCAGGAGTTGGTCGAGGAACCGGCGGCGCCCCGAGGGATCTCCCCTGATCAGGGAGAGATCCTCCGGAGCGAACAGCACGCTGGAGAAGTAGCGAGGCAATTCGCGGGTCTTGATTGCGGACCGATTGATCTGGGCCCGGTTCAACCCCGTGCGGTTGATCTGGACTTCAGCCAGGATCTCGCGGCTGTTGTATGCCAGCCGTGCCCGGATCACTGCTGATTCCTGGCCGGCCCTGATCATTGCCTTGTCGCTGGAGACCCGGTGGGAACCCAGGGTGCTCAAGAAGCCAAGGGCTTCGACCAGATTGGTTTTTCCCTGCCCGTTGCGGCCGACGACCAAATTGGGGCCGGCCGCAAACGGTACCTCGGCGGTCGTGTAATTACGAAAATCCGCCAGGGAGAGGTGACTAACTTGCACGGTTCATCAGAGACACGGTGTGTCAGTCTGCCTTCTTGACCGCGTGCCCGCCGAACTGGTTGCGAAGAGCAGCAACAGCCTTCATGGCAGGAGAGTCGTCCTGGCGCGAAACGAATCGCGCGAAGATCGACGCAGCGATCGTGGGAACGGGAACAGCGTTGTCGATGGCTTCTTCGATCGTCCAGCGGCCTTCACCTGAGTCTTCGACGTAGCCTTCGATGTTGGCCAGCGTCGGGTCTTCCTTGAGGGCAATGACCATGAGCTCGAGCAGCCACGAACGCACGACGGTTCCACGCTGCCAGGCAGAGAAGATTCCGGGGACGTCCTTGACGAGGTCTGTACGCTTCGCGAGCAGTTCATAGCCCTCGGCGTATGCCTGCATCATGGCGTATTCGATGCCGTTGTGCACCATCTTGGCGTAGTGGCCTGCACCGACTTCACCAGCGTGCACGAAGCCTTCTTCGCGGGGGCCCTCAGGGCGCAGCGCGTCGAATACGGGCATAGCGCGCTCGACCTGCTCCTGGGTGCCGCCCACCATCAGGCCGTAACCGTTGGTGACTCCCCACACGCCACCGGAAACGCCGGCGTCGATGTAGTCGATGCCCTTGAGGGCAAGGAGCTCTGCGTGCTTGAAGTCCTCGGTGAAGCGTGAGTTGCCACCCTCAATGACGAGGTCGCCTTCGTCGAGCTTCTCAGCGAGTTCGTTGACAACCGAATCGGTGATGGCGCCAGAGGGAACCATGACCCAGACGATGCGGGGAGTCGGCAGCGCTGCAATCATCTCGTCGACGGATGCGACATCTGCGACGTCCTGGTTGTGGTCAAAGCCGGTGACCGTCAGTCCCGCATTGCGCAGGCGTGTGCGCATGTTCGCGCCCATTTTTCCGAGGCCGATAATACCGATGTGCATGAAGCTCCTTAGTGCCGATGAAATGACGCGTTAGCGCAGCAGGAGATTGGGTTGCAGCAAATACTTGTAGCTGTCGGCGCCCGCACTCTCGCGAGAGGTCTGGCTCGTGATGAGCACTGGTCCTGGCTTGTTCGGATTCTCGGTCTTGGTGAACGAGATGCGCACGAATTCGGAGTGAACCGCGCCCAATCCGTCGAGCAGGAACTGTGGCTTCAGAGAGACGACAGTGTCTGTTCCGGTAAGAATGGCGTCGATCGTCTCTGAGGCCTGCGCCTGTTCAGATCCGATCGCTTCGAGCGTGAGCCCTTCGGCGGTGAACGAGAACCTCAGGGCTGCCTCACGCTCGAGTACGAGCTGCACTCGGCGTGTTGCCTCGATGAGTTCCGCGGTGTTCATCACGGCGTAGTTGTCGACCGTTTCGGGGAACAAGCGGCGCACTGGCGGGAAGTTTCCCTTGATGAGCAGCGAGGTAACCGTCTTCTTGTCGGCGGTGAAGGCAATGAGTTCGCGGTCATCAGAGTTTGTGATCGCAACCGAGATAGTTCCGCTGTGGCCGAAGGTCTTGCCGACTTCCTGCAAGGTACGGGCCGGCACAAGCGCTGTCATGGTTTCAGTGCTCTCGTTGCTGCCTGAATCCCAATTGATCTCCCGAACGGCAACCCGATAGCGGTCGGTAGCAACCAGGCCAAGGCTGTTCTCAGAGACTTCGAGCTGCACGCCTGTGATGACGGGCGTGACATCGTCACGCGATGCCGCAACGGCCACCTGGGCGACAGCATTGGCGAAATCTTCAGCTGGGACGAGGCCCGACTGCGTGCTCACCTGCGGGATGCTCGGGTATTCCTCGACAGGCATGGACAGCAGCGTGAAGGTTGCCGAGCCGCAGCTGACGGTGATGCGTGACTCGTCGGTGACGAATCGCACAGGTGCGTTGGGCATCCGGCTGGCAATGTCTGCGAGCAGACGGCCTGAGACCAGGACCTTTCCGGTCTCTTCAACATCGGCAGCGATGGTTGTCTGCGCTGAGACTTCGTAGTCGAATGACGACAGGATCAAGCCAGTTTCTGTTGCCTCCAGCAGCACTCCGCTCAAAATAGGCAGGGTGGTGCGCTGGGGAAGCAGCTTGACAGCAAACGAGACGGCTTCACTGAAGACGTCTCTGTTGGCCTGAAATCTCACGGATTCGCTCCTGTCGATTGAGGCAAGGGATGTGGCCTCAATGCTAGTCGTCTTTGTCAACCGGCCCAGGTCGGGCAACAGCCCGGCCGTGAAGGTTGTCGGGTGATGGCTAACAAGAATTAATAGTTAATGGTCTTAACCGGTGTGGAAACTGTGGATAACTTCCTCGCCCGCACTAAATCATTGTCATTCAGCGGGGTTCGGGATGTTGACAGCCTGTGGGCGTTAATCGGTCTGTGTCTGACGCTCAGATTTTTGTAATTCACGTTGTACACAGGCAGATCGCTGTTTCAACAGGCAATGGCAAGTTATTCAACGAGTTTCCACAGAGTTATCCACAGTGTGAATATCCAAATTTTTTTAACTACTTATACCGGTGGTTCTGCTTGATCCTGTTGGTAAGTTCCGTCACCTGGTTGTAGATCGAGCGACGTTCCTTCATCAGTTCACTGATTTTCTTGTTCGCGTACATGACTGTGGTGTGGTCACGGTTGCCGAACAACTGCCCGATCTTGGGGAGCGACAGGTTGGTCAGTTCCCGGCAGAGGTACATGGCGATCTGCCTGGCCGTTGCCACGGCTTGCGACCTGGAGGATCCGTAGAGGTCGTCGACCGTCAGCTTGAAGTAGTCAGCGGTGTTGGTGATGATGTCGACCGGCGCGATGACATTGTCCTCGTCGAGCGTGATGAGGTCCTTGAGTACCGTCTGCACCAGGTTCATGTCGACGGGCGTCCGGTTCAGGCTCGCGAATGCCGTGACGCGGATCAACGTGCCTTCCAGCTCCCGAATGTTCGAGGAGACCTTGGTCGCCATGAACTCGAGGATGTCGTCGGGGACCTGGAGTTTTTCGCTCTGCGCCTTCTTGCGCAGGATGGCAATTCGTGTTTCGAGGTCCGGCGCCTGAACATCCGTGATGAGGCCCCACTCGAACCGTGAACGCATCCGGTCTTCGAACCCGGTGAGCGCCTTAGGGGGCAGGTCGCTGGTGATGACCACCTGCTTGTTGTGGTCGTGCAGGGTGTTGAAGGTGTGGAAGAACGCTTCCTGCGTCTCCGCCTTCCCCTGCAGGAACTGGATATCGTCGATCATCAGGATGTCGACATTGCGGTACCGCTGCTGGAACAGCGAACCGCGGTTGTTGGCGATCGAGTTGATGAAGTCGTTCGTGAACTCCTCAGAGCTCACATAACGCACCCGGATTCCCGGATACAGGCTCATCGCGTAGTGACCGGTCGCGTGGAGGAGGTGGGTCTTGCCCAGTCCGGACGAACCGTAGACGAAGAGTGGGTTGTATGCCTTTGCCGGCGCTTCCGCGACGGCGACAGCGGCCGCGTGGGCGAAGCGGTTTGACTGCCCGATGACGAAATTGTCAAAGTTGTACTTGGGATTCAGCCGGGTGTCGTGCGGCCGATCCGTCTGCGTCGTTTCGAAGACTGACTGGTGCGCAGCAGGAGTTTCAACGTCGGGAATGACGGTCTCGTCCTGAACGGGTCGCTGCGCGTCCGGTTCAAGTTCCGGATTGACCACCACGTAGAAGCTGGAGACCTCTCTGGCCTCGTCCAGCTGTGTCATTGCTGTGAGTAGTGGCACCCGCATCCGCTGATTCAGCATGCTGGCAGTGAATTCGTTGGGCACTTCCAGGTAGAAAGTGCCGGCAGCAATCCCCTTGGGTTCGACCAAATTCAAGAATCCATACAGCATCGGGGTGATGCTGTCGTCCGATTCGAGGGTGGTCAGTACTGCCTGCCACGTCTCGCTGATCGGAATTTCGCCGTCTGACATGCTGACCTGCACCTTCTTATTCACAGAGTTATCCACCGCCTGTGGGGAAAAGAAGCCCTATTCTCAGGGTTTTTTACACCTACCTGTGGATAACTAGGTCATCACGGTAGCTAATGAGTCCCAGTCACTCCAAATTCAGCGGAATTTTTTTCCGCGTGTCATCCGAGTGATAGCGCCATTATTGTGGAGAATCGGTCGTTTGGCTTCTGTGAGTTTGACCAACTGATCTCAAAGCCGTAGTTTTAATCAGTTGACCTGAGCCCACGGGCTCCCCTTAATTCTTCCGGCCGCCCGTTTTGGCCTGCAGAGATCAAACACGTGGAGATAGAACTATGAGCAAGAGAACCTTCCAGCCGAACAACCGCCGTCGCGCCAAGGTGCACGGTTTCCGTCTGCGCATGCGCACCCGCGCCGGCCGCGCAATCCTCGGTGCACGTCGTCGTAAGGGACGCACCGAACTCTCCGCTTAAGCGCGCTGGTGCTCGCTAAATCAAATCGCGTAACGAGCGGCGATGACTATAAATCAGTCGTCCGGCGGGGATACCGAGTTGTCGGTCCCCATACCGTTACGTACCTCAAGAAGAACCCGGAAGGGTCTTCTGCGCGATTTGGCTTCATCGTGGCGAAGAACGTGGGTGGCGCCGTTGTGCGCAACCTCGTTCGACGCCGGATGAAAGCAGCGAGCTTTGAACTCCTGCCATCTGTTCCGCCGGGAACTGACATCGTCATCAGGGCGCTGCCAGGTTCCGAGCGGGTGCCGTGGGCTACCCTGCATTCAGAGATATCAGATGCTTTGAATGCAGGGAGCATCGGATTGAGCAGGAAAAGATCATGAACAGGGTTGTGGCGACGATAATTCTGTTGCCGCGCAATGTCGGGATCCTGCTACTTCGCGCATATCGCGCGGTGATATCTCCTCTTTATGGAGATGTCTGTCGGTATTACCCCTCCTGTTCGGCCTATGCTCTGGGGGCCGTTCAAGAACATGGCCTGGTTGTCGGGTCGGCTTTGGCCGCTCGACGTCTGGCCCGGTGCCATCCGTGGGCCGAGGGCGGGATCGATGATGTTCCCCAGAAGCGCAAGCGTCGCTACGTCGTGACGCGATTTGGTTTTGTTGTTGCACCAGGCCACGGAAAGGGCTGAACCCACGCATGGACATCATCGGTACAATCCTCTGGCCGCTGAAGTGGGTTGTAGAGCTACTGCTCGTTGCATTCCACTCGCTCTTCTCAGCGATCGGCCTTGACCCTGCCGCTGGTCTCACTTGGGTGCTGTCCATCGTCGGACTCACGATCGTCGTCCGGGCCGCTCTTATCCCGATCTTCGTCAAGCAGATCAAGAGCCAGCGCAAGATGCTCGAGGTTGCGCCTCAGCTGAAGAAGATCCAGGACAAGTACAAGGGCAAGAAAGATCAGTTCTCTCGTGAGGCAATGTCCCGCGAGACTATGGAGCTGTACAAGCGCACAGGCACCAACCCGCTGAGCTCCTGCCTCCCGCTGCTCATCCAGATGCCGATCTTCTTCTCACTGTTCTCGGTGCTGAACGATGCCCAGCACGGGAAGTCCGGCGTCGGTCCTCTCAACGATGTCCTCGCCAAGAGCTTCGGCTCATCAGAATTCCTCGGCGCTCCGCTGCACAGTTCGTTCGCTTCGCAGTGGACGCTGATGACGGCGGGCGATCCATACAGCCTCTCGGTCATGATCATCGCCGCCACAATGGTTGTGCTGATGACGGCGTCACAGTTCATCACGCAGCTGCAGATCGTCTCCAAGAACATGTCGCCTGAGACCAAGGCGAGCCCCATGTTCAAGCAGCAGAAGATCATGCTGTACCTGCTCCCCCTCGTCTTCGCCTTCTCCGGTGTTGCCTTCCCGCTCGGCGTCATGTTCTACTGGCTCACCTCGAACGTCTGGACCATGGGCCAGCAGTTCCTCGTCATCCGAAACATGCCGACGCCTGGCAGTGAAGCGGCAAAGGCTCGCGAAGAGCGTCTTGCTCGTAAGGGCAAGCTCATCGCCACTGACGGCGACATCATCGTCGTTGACGAAGCTCCGAAGACCACTCAGCGCCAGCAGCCGGTCAGCAAGAACCGCGCAAAGAAGCAATCCGGCCCGAAAAAGTAGAGACGGAAGACCATCGTGACTGACACCACCGGTACTGACACCGCGACCCCGGCCGACATCGTCGTTGCCCCGGCGTTCACCGCGTCGCTCCCCGCATCGGGAGAGGCCGACACTGCCGTGGCGTCAGGCAACGACTCCCCCACGCTCGATCAGCTCGAGCAGGAGGGGGACATCGCCGCGGACTACATCGAAGAGTTCCTCGACATCTGCGACCTCGACGGTGACATTGACATCGACGCCCGCAACGGCCGCGCGTACCTTTCAGTGAATGCGTCCGATGGTGCGAACCTCCGTGTTCTGTCGAAGCCGGACACCGTGAATGCCCTGCAGGAGCTCACGCGCCTCGCCGTGCAGAACAAGACCGGCGGATTTTCCCGCCTGATCCTCGACATCGGTGGTTCGCGCGATGCGCGCCAGGCAGAACTGGCGTCTCTCGTGAGTCACGCGGCCGAGCGCATCCAGGCTGGTGCTACAGAAGCTTCCCTCCCCCCGATGTCGTCGTACGAGCGCAAACTCGTCCACGATCTGGTGTCGGAGCGCGGCTTCGTGTCAGAGTCTCGTGGCGAGGGCCGCGATCGTCACACCGTCATCACCGCGTCATAGTTTCACGTGAAACGTTGAACGAATTGTTAGAGGCAGAGCCGGCCGAAGCGGCTGAAATCTTTGGTGCGCAGATTGATGTTGCGCGCGCATTCACGGCCAACCTGGCCGCGCAGGGTGAAGAACTCGGGCTTATTGGCCCACTGGAACTCCCCCGCCTGTGGTCGCGTCACATCCTGAACTGCGCGATCGTTGCGCCGTTGCTGCGCCCAGGCCTCGTCGGAGACGTCGGCTCGGGGGCAGGACTTCCCGGTCTCGTGTTGGCCATTGCCCGCCCTGACGTGTCGTTCGTGCTGATCGAGCCCATGGAGCGTCGCGTTGCCTGGCTCACCGACCAGGTGAAAGCGCTCGGACTGGACAACGTCGTCGTGAACCGTGCCCGCGCCGAAGAGGTCAAGCTGGATCAGCGTCTCGACCAGGTGACTGCTCGCGCCGTGAGCGCTTTCCGCACTCTGATTCCCCTGACGGCACCGCTGCTTCGTCCAGGAGGTGAGCTGATCCTCATGAAGGGTGCAGGCGCACCGGCCGAGATTGAGGCCGCAGCCAAGGCCATCCGTAAGTACCGTCTGACCAATGTTGAAGTTCTCACCCTCGGTGAGGGCGTGCTGCAGGATGTCACGCGGGTCATTAGGGCTACAGTGGATTAGTCTCTCGATTTTCGTACTGTCCGTTGACGGCATCCGCTGTGGATCCGGTGTGGGCGGCACCTCGATCAGAGCGACCCAGTAGTACGGCGATCTCCCCCGAAGCATGAGTATGCCCGGGAATTTGTCACCACATCCGCATCCAGACGCAAAGGTTTCACGTGAAGCATCCTGGTGAAGACCAGCACCTCCAGTCAGATTCTGGATTCGACGGATCCACTCCCCTCGCACGGGAGATCGCTGAATTAACGCGCCGGCGCCAGGCCATTGCGTCAGAGCAGCTTCCGAAGCCTGCCACCACACGCGTCATGACCGTCTCGAACCAGAAGGGCGGCGTTGGCAAGACCACCACAGCCGTCAACCTGGCCGCAGCACTCGCCCGCCAGGGCGCCAAGGTGCTCGTGATCGACCTTGACCCGCAGGGCAACGCCTCGACAGCGCTCGGTGTCGAGCACCGCGCTGACACGGCGAGCGTGTACGACGTGATCGTCAACGATGTTGCGTTGGCGGATGTCGTACAGAAGAGCCCGGAATTCGGCGCGCTGTACTGCGTTCCGGCCACCATCCACCTCGCCGGTGCCGAGATCGAGCTTGTCTCCCTCGTTGCTCGCGAACAGCGTCTCCGCCGTGCGCTCGACCTGCACCTTCGCGAGATGACCGACCCCTACCACTACGTTTTCATTGACTGCCCGCCGTCACTCGGCTTGCTGACGATCAATGCGTTCGTGGCGGCCCGTGAGGTTCTTATTCCTATCCAGTGCGAGTACTACGCGCTTGAAGGCCTCAGCCAGCTGCTCAAGAACATTGAGCTCATTGAGAAGCATCTCAACCCGGAGTTGCGCGTCTCGACTATCCTGCTGACCATGTACGACGGCAGAACGAACCTCGCGAACCAGGTTGCCCAGGACGTGCGCGATCACTTCCCCAACCAGGTGCTCAAGACCCTGATTCCGCGCTCTGTGCGCGTTTCTGAGGCACCCAGCTATGGCCAGAGCGTCATCAGCTACGACCTCAACTCCGCAGGATCGCTCTCCTACCTCGAAGCCGCAGCAGAGATTGCCCGGCGTGGCGCACCACAGACTGGAGTACAGCTCTAATGGCAAAGCGGACTGGCCTCGGGCGCGGAATTGGCGCGCTCATTCCGATGCAGGACGAGGCCAAGCCGGCGCGTCCCGTCGATGTGTTCTTTCCGCATTCAGACACGAGCGCCGCGGTGGCTGCTTCCCGCCCCACTCCCCCGACAGTTTCACCTGCCCTGAGCGTGCCGCAGGCGGCCCCAGCTCAGGCACCGGTGTTGGCGCCGGTCGAGCCCCTGGGCTCCACGGACGACCTGCTTGACGTACCAGGGGCCTGGCTCGCGTACCTCGACCCCCACGACATCATCCCGAATGCCCAGCAGCCCCGCATGGTGTTCGACGAGTCCGACCTCGCCGAACTGGTGCACAGCATCCGCGAAATTGGCGTTCTCCAGCCCATCGTGGTGCGTCCGCACCCCGAATTGCATGGCAAGTTCGAGCTCGTCATGGGTGAGCGTCGATTGCGCGCCACGCGTGAGGTGGGGCTCGCGACGATCCCCGCTGTCGTCCGGGACACAGCGGATGTCGACATGCTGCGGGATGCTCTCCTCGAGAACCTGCACCGCGCCCAGCTCAACCCGCTTGAAGAGGCGTCGGCCTACCAGCAGTTGCTGTCGGACTTTGGCATCACCCAGGACGAACTCGCTCAGAAGATTGGACGCTCGCGTCCGCAGATCACCAACACCATCCGCCTGCTCAAGCTGCCGTCAGCCGTTCAGCTGCGGGTCGCCGCCGGCGTTTTGAGCGCCGGTCACGCGCGGGCCATTCTATCCGTCGGTGACACAGAGGGCATGTTGCGCCTCGCCGACAAGATTGTGAACGAAGACCTGTCGGTTCGCGCTGCGGAAGCAGCCGCCAGCGCTACTCCCAAGGCGCCAGTGGCCAAGCCGGCCCCTGGAAAACGCCAGGGACACCTCAACGAGCTCGCGGATAGCCTCGGCGATCGGCTGGATACCCGGGTCAAGATCAAGCTCGGCGCACGAAAAGGCCAGATCACAGTAGATTTCGCGACTATTGGCGACCTCAACAGAATCCTCGCGGAGCTCGGACAGTCTGGCTACAGCGCTAGCTAGTTTCGGCCTCGTTGGTTGCTTGGCTCTCATTTCGATCGCTGACGCCCACCGCTGGACTCCAGCGGTGGGCGTCAGTCACTCCCTCCCTCCCTGCCACTCCCCCGCATCGCTCGTCCTTGACGACTGATCGTTCGTGATTTCACTGCCGGCGATACCGATAGTCACGCGTGTTCGAGGCGGGCCCCTCGAATGGCGGAAGTTTGCCGTCGATATGCCGCGAAATCCGAAATTTTTTAACGACGATGGTGAGCTTAGGATGGCTCTCAGCGAAGCGAAATTGCCCACTTTTGGAGTGTTTCACGTGAAACTACTGACTGAAATCTGCCGCGCGTGTTGCGCCGATCGCTATCGTGCCCGAGTTGAGAGACAGGGAGCTGCTACGGTTCGGCTATGCGAGCGAACCGGTTGCGGAGATTTGTCGGTGTAGTTATAGCGTCATCGGCTGCTGGTGCCGCCGTCGCCCTCTGGATCGTGGTTGGATTCAGTGCGCCGCAGGTCGGGGAGGTACCGAGCGTTGGCACCCTGTTCGGGGTGTGGCAGGTGTTCTACGACCCGGCGGCCCCCGCACCGTTGCTGATTCTCGCCGCGATTGCCTTGGCCGCACTGTTCGCCATCGGCATCGCGGTATTGGAGCGGAGAGCAGCGAGCAAGTCTCGCCGCTCCTCAAACAGGCACGCCACCCCGTTGGCACCCAAGGTCATCATGGCGTCCACTCGAGGTGTCTTCGCGGGCAAGGTCACTGTCACTGTGCTGATTCCGGCCTACAACGAGGCGGCGTCGCTGCCCATGACCTTGTCGTCGCTACACGCCCAATCCCATCGGCCGGAGCGCGTGATCGTCGTCGCCGACAACTGTACAGACACCACCGTTGCCCTCGCACTCCAGCATGGGGTTGAGGTTATTGAATCAGTCGGGAACACCGACAAGAAGGCGGGCGCCCTGAACCAGGCTCTTGCTCGGCTTCTCCCTGGGCAGGGAGACAATGACATTGTCATGGTGATGGACGCCGACACCACTCTCGACGATGGTTTCCTGGAAGAAGGGGTGAATCGGTTCACGTATGACCGCGCCCTGATGGCTGTCGGCGGGCTTTTCTACGGCGAAGATGGTTTCGGCCTACTTGGCCAGCTGCAGCGCAATGAGTACGTGCGGTACTCTCGCGAGATTGCACGGCGCCGCGGCCGTGTCTTTGTACTGACCGGCACCGCGTCCATGTTCCGGCCCGCCGCATTGCGTGCAGTGGCCGAGAGTCGTGGCGATATCATTCCGGGACGGCCCGGAGACGTGTACGACACCGCCGTGCTCACCGAAGACAATGAGCTCACGATCGCCCTCAAGTCGCTGGGCGCTCTGATGACCTCACCAAAGAAGTGCTCGGTGGTTACCGAGCTGATGCCAACGCCGGCGGCACTGTGGAAGCAGCGCTTGCGTTGGCAGCGTGGGGCTCTTGAGAACATCGGGTCCTACGGCATGACACTGGCGACCATGCGCTATTGGGCGCAGCAGCTCGGTATCGGTTATAGCGTGATCGCGCTGACGTCATTTCTGCTGCTCCTGCTAATTACCGTACTCGCGGTGGACGCCTGGGTATGGTTCCCGTTCTGGCTGGGCGTCGGCACCATCTTCCTTGTGGAACGCCTCGCGACCGTATGGAAGGGTGGCTGGCGGGCGCGACTGCTCGCGTTACTGCTGCTGCCAGAGCTGCTTTTCGATATGTTACTCAACCTGGTCTACGTCAAGGGAATCATCGACATCACCCTCGGCAGGAAGGCTGCGTGGGATCACGTGCCGCACACGTCGTCGCCAGACGAGCCACCTCGGATTGACCCCCTGAGTACATCGTTGCCAGAGGGAGGAAGAGCGTGATGCCACTCGTGTTCCCCGCTGGCATTCTGCTTCCGACATCCACTCTGACCTCCCCACTGTTCGCCCACTTCGCTACCTTCGTTGCAGTCAACACGGTGATCTACGTCGCACTGTCGCTCGCTAAGATCCTGCCCAAGGTGTACTTCACCGACTGGATATCGGGGAGCAATCGTCGCCGAGCGACCCGCAGCATCTATCCGGATGCGCCGGTATCCACCAAGCCGGCCGCGCGGAGATTCTGGCATCGATAACAGTCGAATGTTTCACGTGAAACAGCACGGACTGAAGGTCCGCCGTGTTTCACGTGAAACGGTCCCGCCGCACCGCGTGGCATGATTCAGCCTTGATGTTTCACGTGAAACCATGCCGGACCCCGGAATCGCCACCTGGCACCGCTGCGCCACCCGGCCCCACTCCCCCACTCCCCCACTCCCCCCCCGCCTCCCGGCGCCGAGTACAACAGTGCGATGTTTCACGTGAAACGAGACCGTGCGCCCCTAACGAAATCGCTCCCCGCCGCCAGGCTAGAACCTGGGCGAGCGGGGAGCGTTCAGTGGATGCGGTACAGACGAGGCGGGAGCTGGTCTAGTTGCTGCTTTCATTGATGGCGGCGAAAGCCAGTGCGGAATAGACATCGCCGAGCGTCTGGCTTGAGGCCTCGATGCACAGCGGAACCAGCGACGTTTCCGTGAGGCCGGGGAGCACGTTCGCCTCCAGGAACCAGGGAGTGCCGTCTTCGTCGACAATCATGTCGATGCGTGAGATGTGTCGCAGCCCCAGCAGGGAATGAATCGCGACGGCGGACTCTCCGACGAGCTCTGCGAGCTCGGGCGAGATGCGTGCTGGTGCATAGAATTGCGTCTCCCCGGCGTTGTAGCGCGCCTCGAAGCTGTAGACGCCACTGAGAGGCACGATCTCGACAGCAGGCAGGGCGATGGGCCCCTCCCCCGTGTCTATGACGGCTATGGCCAGCTCAGTGCCCACTACGCGGCGCTCAATGAGCGCATTGTCGGAGTAGGTGAAGGCATCCACCATCGCGCGGGGCAGACCGGCAACACCTTCGACGATCGTCACACCCTGGGCTGATCCACCCTCAGCGGGCTTGACCACGAGTTCTGTGCCGAGTGCGGCGATGACGTTCTCGAGCACGTTCGCCGCACCGAGGTCGCGGAAGGTCTCCTTCGACAGGGCGATCGACTGTGGCGTGGCAAAACCGGCGCGGCGAACGAGTTCCTTCGCCGTTGGCTTCGACCAGGCAAGACGTGCAGCGTGGCCCTCAGAACCCACGAACGGAATTCCGGTGGTGGCGAGGAGGGAACGCAACGCGCCATCTTCGCCGCTGGCCCCGTGCAGGGCCGGCCAAATGACATCCGGCCTCGCCGTTTTGAGGAAGCCCAGCAGGGACGCGTCTGGGTCGACGATCGTGACGCGATGGCCGAGCCCGGTGAGGGAATCGGAAACGCGGCGACCCGAGCGCAATGACACATCACGCTCGTGGGAAATGCCACCGGCCAGTACGACGATGTTGAGAGCCGTGAATTCGCTCATATTCAGGGTTATTCCTTGCTCTGAAAGGGGTCGGAACCGATTAGGAGATGTTGGGCGGCGGGGCACTGAATCGACGTCGGTCGTCGACGGCGCTGAGCGTTCCGGTACCGGCAAACGTGTCGAGGAGGTCGAGCTCACTGCGAATGACCGTGGCAAGGCGACGGATGCCGAGGCGAATGCTTTCGGGAGTCGGGTAACAGAACGACAATCGCATGTTCTGTCGCCCGTCGCCATCGGCGAAGAACGCCGTACCGGGGGTATAGGCAACGAGTTCCTTGACAGCACGCGGGAGCATGGCCTTCGAATCCAGCTGCTCCGGCATGGTCACCCAGACGTAGAAGCCACCGTTCGGGTTGGTCCAGCTGAGCTCCGGCAGGTACTCGTCGAGTGCGGAGAGCATGGCGTTCTTGCGCTCGTGGTAGACGCTGCGGAAGGTGTTGATCTGTCCCTTCCAGTCGGCGGTGGACAGGTACTCCGAGATCACCAGCTGGCTGAAGGAACTGGGCGAGAGCACGGCGGCCTCGTTGGCGAGGACGAGCTTCTCCCTGATGGCATGCGGGGCCAGCGCCCATCCCACCCGGAACCCGGGAGCGAGTGTCTTGGAGAAGGTGCCTAGGTAAACGACGCCGTCCTGTTCGAGCGAGCGCATGGCATCCGGTGCCGGCTGGTCGAAATAGAGCAGGCCATACGGGTTGTCCTCGAGCACCAGGATATTGTTCGACTTGGCGATCTCGAGGATCTCAACGCGTCGTTCCCAGCTGAGGGTCACCCCGGCCGGGTTGTGGAAGCTGGGGATCGTGTAGAGGAACTTCATGTTCTTGCCTGCGGCCTTGAGGCTGGCGATGCGCTCACGAAGAGCCTCTGGAATGAGGCCGTGCTCGTCCATGGGAACGTGCTCGACCTCGGCCTGGTACGACTTGAAGATCACCATTGCGGTGACGTAACTCGGACCCTCGGAGAGCACGACGTCTCCCGGGTCGAGGAAGAGCTTGCTGACGAGTTCCAGTGCGTGCTGGGACCCGGTGGTGACCACGACATCGTCAGCGTGCGCTCGAATGCCTTCCAGGGCCATGACCTCGAGAATCTGCTCACGAAGCTCGGGAACTCCCTGACCAGAGCCATATTGCAGCGCAACGGCGCCCTGCTCGACCATGACGCGATCCATGGCGTTGATCACCAGGTCCTGCGGCAGCGCGGCAACGTATGGCATGCCGCCGGCGAGCGAGACCACCTCAGGGCGGGAGGCGACGGCGAAGAGCGCGCGCACCTCTGAGGCACGGAGGCCGGCGGCTCGTTCGGCGTAGTGGTGATACCACGGGTCGAGGTTGGTTCCGGCCTGGGGGGCGCCCTGATCTGTCACTTCACTTCCGTCCTGGTGAGGGTTCAATGCTATTCCTAGTCGGCGACGCGCTTGGCCGCGTGGCCGGTGTGGTCTGCCTGGGTACAAAAAACCCCGCCCGGCTTGCGCCGGACGGGGTTTCTGAAACCGGTCGGCTACGCGAGGTAGGCGGCCAGGTCGGCTTCGAGGGCAGGCTTCGGCTTGGCGCCGATGACGGTCTTGACGACCTCGCCCTTCTGGAACACCTTCATCGCGGGGATGGAGGTGATCTGGTACTTCGCTGCCAGGGCAGGGTTGTCGTCAACATTGAGCTTGACGATGTCGATCTTGTCGGCGTGCTCAGAAGCGATCTGGTCAAGGATCGGGCTGACGGCGCGGCAGGGGCCACACCACTCTGCCCAGAAGTCGACCAGAACGGTCTTCTCGTTGTTGATGACTTCCTGGTCGAAGGTTGCGTCGGTGACAGCGCGAGCAGTCATGTAATTCTCCTTAGTTGGTAAGTGTTGCGAGTTCAGTTTCGCCAGCCGAGGCCAGCAGGTCTTTGGGGAGGGATGCCAGGTACTGCTCGGCGTCGAGAGCTGCGACGGTCCCAGAGGCCGCGGCCGTGACAGCCTGGCGGTAGTGCGGGTCGATGACGTCTCCGGCAGCGAAGACACCGGCCTGGCTGGTGCGTGAGGATCGCCCCTCAACGGCGATGGTGCCATCGTCGGTGAGGTCGAGCTTGCCATGCACCAGGTGGGTGCGCGGGTCGTTGCCGATTGCGACGAAGAGCCCGCCAATTTCGAGGGGCTTCTCCTCACCGGACACCGTGTCGCGGAGCACGAGGCCATCGACGGCCTCTTCGCCGGTGATGCCGGCCACTTCCGCGTTCCAGACGAACTCGATCTTCTCGTTCGCAAACGCACGGTCCTGCATGATCTTGGAGGCGCGCAGGGTGTCCTTGCGGTGAATGACGTTCACCTTGCTGGCGAAGCGCGTCAGGAAGGTAGCCTCCTCCATCGCGGAGTCTCCCCCGCCGACGACGGCGATGACCTTGTCCTTGAAGAAGAACCCGTCGCAGGTCGCACACCACGAGACGCCGCGGCCGGACAGGCGCTCTTCGTCGTCCAGTCCGAGCTTGCGGTACGCAGACCCTGTGGCGAAGATCACGGCAAGGGCTTCGTGCTTCTCGCCGGAGCCCAGCGTGATCGTCTTGATGTCGCCGTCGAGGTCGACGTGCGTGACGTCGTCGTAGACAACCTCAGTGCCGAACCGCTCAGCCTGCTCCTGCATCTTGGTCATGAGTTCGGGGCCCTGAATGCCCTCGGGGAATCCGGGGAAGTTTTCCACTTCCGTCGTATTCATCAACTCGCCGCCGGCTTCCACCGAACTGGCGATGAGGAGCGGGTTGAGGTTGGCACGCGCAGCGTAGATGGCCGCCGTGTATCCCGCAGGACCGGAGCCGATGATGATGATTTGGCGCACGCGCACTCTCCTTGAAATCGTGGGCGGGATGACCTCATGCTCATCCCACTGCCCGGTACAACACATCCTAATCGGATGGTATTCCGCACTTGCTGGGCATCTGATGGCCCGCACAGGCTGTGGGGAGGCGCGACCAGTGGGGATTGGCTTAGTGGCGGAAACGGGCCAACAGCGGGTCGGTGAAGGCTTTGAGCTCGCTCGTACGCATCAACATGAGAATCCCGAAGTACGACAACGCCATGACCAGGCCAATCGCAACCATCGAGACGATGGCGGTAAAGACACCCGAAACGGCAAAACCGCCCTCGCGAGTGCCACCCAGCAGCACCAGCACCCATACGCCGAGGGCAACCGGGATGATTGCGGCAACGAAGTATTTGGTCAGGCTCTGCAGGATGCGTCTGCCGTCGATGCCGCCGATCTTCTTGCGCAGCAGGAAGGCCGCAAGAATTGCCTGGGCAATACCGGAGACCGTGACCACCAGCGCAATACCGGCTGCGATCCACTCCACCGGCAGCAGCTGGCAGGCGAGCACGCCGATGACGATGAGCACGCTCTGGAAGAGCGTGAAGAAGAACGGGGTGCGGGTGTCGCTGAGGGCGTAGAAGGTGCGCTGAAGCACGAACAATACGCAGAAGGCGACGAGTCCGAGCACGTAGGCGATGATCACGTTTCCCGTGGCCTGGACCTGCACGAACTCCCCGTGCACGAAGACTGCGGCGAACGGATAGGCGCAGACAATGATCACGGCCGACGCGATCATGATGATCAGCGAGGTGCCCCGGATGGCAGACGATGCGTCGGCGCGAACCAAATCAAGCTTGTGGATCGCCGCGTGCTCACTCATCCGGGTGAAGTAGGCGGTGGCCACCGACACGGTGATGACCGAGTGCGGGAGCATGAAGATGAGCCAGGCGGTGTTGAGCACCTGCACGGATGCTGTGCTGTCGGTCGAGGCGATCGTCGCGACCTGAGTCTCGACGATTCCGGCGATGGTGGTCAGGATGAGCATGCCGAAGGTCCAGCCGGCCATCTTTCCGGCAGTTCCGAGACCGACGCCACGCCAGTGGAAGTCCGGGCGATAGCGCAGCCCGATGCGACGCCAGAAGTAGTAGAGCACGACGGCCTGCACCAGCACGCCGAGCGTTGCGCTGCCTGCGAGCACGGCGATCATCAATGGCGAGAAGTCGGTTGCGAGCCGCGCACCGGTCGGGTCTGCACCGAACATGAGGGCGAAGACGCCGAGGCCGGCGATGGCCACCACATTGTTGAGCACGGGAACCCAGGTGTACGGGCCGAACGACTTGCGCGCATTCAGGACCTCCCCCAGCACCGTGTAGAGCCCGTAGAAGAAGATCTGCGGAAGGCACCAGTAGGCAAAGGCAATCGCCAGCGACAGGGTCTCTGGCGGAAGATTCGAGCCCCAAATCGGCGTGAGCACCGGGGCGAGCAGGGTTGCCACGATTGTCGTTGCGCCGAGAATGACGAGAGCGACGGTGAGCAGCTTGTTGATGTATGCCGTGCCACCGTCGGCGTGCAGGGCTGCCCTCACGATTTGCGGAACCAAGACGGCGGTCAGCACACCGCCGGCCACGATCACATAGACGGTATTCGGAAGCTGGTTGGCGACCGCGAAGGCGTTGGTGCTCTGGCCAAAGAGACCGATCACCTGGGCGAGAACCCAGAGCTTCACGAAGCCCAGGATGCGCGACACGATCGTTCCTGAGGCCAGGAAGACGCTGGCGCG
Source organism: Leifsonia sp. Y878 (assembly GCF_057669685.1). Classification (NCBI taxonomy): domain Bacteria; kingdom Bacillati; phylum Actinomycetota; class Actinomycetes; order Micrococcales; family Microbacteriaceae; genus Leifsonia; species Leifsonia sp. Y878. The sequence continues at coordinate 110,563 of NZ_JBYHFS010000004.1, forward strand.
ACCGATGCTGCCTGTCTTACTCACGGGTGTCGTCTGCCTTACCGTTCGTGACACGGGGGTCCTCATCCTTCGTGGGGGCTGCGAACAGCGATGCAGGAACGTCTGTAACCGGGTTATCAGGTGTCGGAGTGGAGTCGACGGTGTCGGCATCCGCTTTGTGCTTGCGGCGGCCGGTGATGTTGCGCCACACGCCGTAGCCGAAGAACAGCACGACAGCGATGCCGAAGATCAGGGCGCCAACGCCTTCCCATTCGGCCTGCACGTTGACGTCGATCAGCACTGGTTCGCCGAGCTGCACGCCGGTCGGCGAGTAGACGATGGCGCGCAGGGTGACATCGCCGTTTCCGACCTTGGCACTCACGGGGATCTTGATCGTGCGGCCTGAGTTGGCGTCAATGGTCTCTTCGACCTCGTCGCCGACCACGAGCCGGGCATTCGAGGGAACCAGTGCCAGCCGCACCGAGACCGCCTGGTCGAAGTCGTTGGTCAGGGTGATGGGAATGTCGACCTGTGACGCGAGCACATTGATGGGGCCCTTGGTGGTCACCACGACGGAATCGAGCACGCTGCGCGCATCGGTCAGGTTGGTGCCGACGGCGGCTGTCCATGCGTCCTGGTCGCTGGTCCATGACGTGGCGAACAGGGCGAGGTGCGCGAGGCGTTCTGGTGCGGTCAGGGCAAGCGGGTCTGCGATGGCCGTGGAGAACTGGGTGAGCGCGCTTTCGCTGTCGACCAGGCGCTTGCCGAGCTCGACCCTGGTCGCGTCTTCCGACTCACCCTGGAAGGTGGCACTGGTGTCAGCGGGCGACGCGATCGCCTGTTCAAGAGTGGCGGATGCCTGCCACGGAATAGACGACAGTGTTGCGATGGTCTGGGTGAGCCGCGTGGCGGTCTGTGGCCATCCCCGGTCGAGGGCCGCCAGAACTGTTTGTGTGGTTCCGTACTGGTTTGCGGCTGCGACAGCGAGCTCTGAGAATGCCTCTGCGATGTGTGCGTGCCACTCCTCGTCGGTCGAGGCCATCACGGCTCCGCTGATCGCGGATGACAGGGTGTCAGAGGCGACCAGGCCGACACCGCCATCGACGGTTACCGTCGCGGATGGCGTGACCGATGTGTCGGAACGTGCCACCTGCGACGAGGACAGGAGCGTCGTCGTGAGGCCGCTTGCCGCGAAAACATCGAGGTCAGCCGCGGAAACGCTTGCGGATGCCGGCCAGCCGACAGTGGTGCTCGTGTAGTTCCAGGCCAGGAGATCCTGGGCCGTTGGCAGCGCCGGTCCGGCGTTCGGGTCATCCGATGGCACCGGGGTTGGCGTGGGGGTGGCAGTGGGAGTGGTGACTGTCTCTGTCGCGCTGTGGCCCTGAGGGGACAGTCCGCGGATACCAAGGCCCTGCGGCAGTGAACTCTGCTCTTCGGATTCGATTTCGGCGGCAGGGGCGGCAGGAACCGGTGTCTCGAAGGCGGCGGGATCCAGCGCGAAGTCAAAGGAGAGGGGGCCCTGGAGGAGGCCGCTCGTCTGTGCCTCGAGTGCGATGTCTGCATCCGCATACTGCAAGGGGAATGTCTCATTCGTGGCGTGAGCCAGGCGGTCGAGCCAGCCGAGAGCCGACACCGGCGCTTCGCTGCCGAGAATGCGGATCGACGCAATGATCATGGGATCGATGCCGAGCGCGACGGGCGTATTGATCACGCCATCGAGCTGCCGTGTGAGTAGCCCTGTCGGGCTCGTGTACGTCTCCAGAGCGGTCGCCGGAATGATCCCCACGCTCCCGGCCGGTGTCGTGATGGGCATGACGACGCTGAAGTTCACCGGTGTAACCGACTGAGCCGGGTACCAGACGAAGGTGCTGCGGCCCTCGGCGGTCGTTTCACCGTCGACGGTGAGCCTGGCTGCGATGCCGCGGGCCCCCCATCCGTTTTCATCTGTCAGGCCGAGCGCGGCGGAGGGAACAGTGACCGTCACAACCGACGAGTTACCGGGGAGGATCTCGACGGCCGTAGACGAGGTGACCAGCAGGTCGCCATTCGCCTCTGTCTCCGGGTCGAGCCAGGCGTCGAGCGCTGTCTGGGTGGTCAGCGCGCGGCCGGCCAAATAAATACCGAGATCTCCGGAGTTGACCGCATCCGTGCCGCCGTTGGTGATGGTGGCCGTCACAGCCAAATCCTGGCCGGGCTGAACGACGGGCGAACCGGCAGGGGCAAGTTCGACGGTAACGAGGTCATCGCCGGCAGTCGTCGCCAGGGGGGCCTGGGCCTCTGTCGCAACGACAGGGCTGGCCGCAACGGCAGACGCCGGAACGAATCCGAGTCCTGGGGCGGCAAGCGCGAGTGAAAGCACGGCGATCAGCTTCACGGCAAAGCGGGGCGACAAACGCCGGGTGCCGGGCAGTGCAAACAGGGAGAGTGCAGGCTGACGCGCAGGAATTGACTCGTCCACCATGCAGGCGATTCTATGGTGTGTAGCCAGTGAGAAGCCTGCGCGCGGCCGTCAGTCGTTCCGTGCAGCAACTAACATGGGGGTCATGCAGAGCGTCGCGGCAGCCCTCGCGCGACTGGGCGACCTGGCTGCCACCCCCACCGTTTCCCGTTTAGCGAACGCATTTTCGGATGCAGGTCACGAGCTTGCGCTCGTCGGCGGACCGGTCAGGGACGCGTTCCTCGACAGGCCGATCAATGACCTCGATTTCACAACGGATGCCACGCCAGACGAAATCCTAGCCATCGTCAAGCCCATCGCCGAAGGGCACTGGGACATCGGTCGCGCATTCGGCACCATCGGCGCCAAGGTCGCCGGCGAAACCGTTGAGATCACCACGTATCGCGCAGACAGCTACGACGGTGAGACGCGGAAGCCCGACGTTGTCTTCGGCAAGAGTCTCGAAGACGACCTGGTGCGCCGCGACTTCACGGTGAACGCCCTCGCGCTGCGCCTGCCCGAAATGACACTCGTTGATCCGTCTGGCGGAATCGACGACCTCATCTCCCAGATCCTTCGCACTCCGACGACGCCGGAGGTCTCCTTCGGCGACGATCCCCTGCGCATGATGCGGGCCGCACGGTTCACCTCGCAGCTTGGCTTCACGCTGGAAATCGACACCGCAATTGCGATGGAGGCCATGGCCGATCGCATCCGCAATATCTCTGTCGAGCGCGTTGCAGAAGAGATCTCGAAGCTGCTGAAGTCCGACTCCCCTCGTGCGGGCATTGAGCTGCTCGTCGACTCTGGGTTGGCCGACATCGTGCTGCCTGAGATTCCCGCGCTGCGTCTCGAAGTGGACGAGCACCACCACCACAAGGACGTCTACCAGCACAGCCTGACCGTGCTCGAGCAGGCGATCGGGTACGAGAAGTCCCGCGGCAACCTCGACAGCCCCGACCTCATCCTGCGCCTGGCCGCGCTGTTCCACGACATCGGAAAGCCGGCTACGCGGAAGCTCGAGCCGGGCGGAGTCGTCAGTTTCTACCACCACGACGTTGTCGGCGCCAAGCTCGCGAAGCGTCGCCTCAAGGCGTTGCGCTTCGACAACGAGACCATTAACTCTGTGTCGCGCCTGATCGACCTGCATCTGCGCTTCTTCGGCTACACCGAGGGTGCCTGGACCGATTCGGCCGTGCGCCGCTACGTGCGGGATGCCGGTGACCAGCTTGAGCGGTTACACATTCTGACGCGAGCGGATGTCACCACGCGCAACAGGCGCAAGGCCGACCGACTGGGCTTCGCCTACGACGATCTTGAGCAGCGGATCGCCGAACTCGCGGAACAAGAGGAGATGGCGGCCGTTCGCCCCGACCTCGACGGCGAGCAGATCATGAAGATCCTGGGCGTGAAGCCAGGACCGGAGGTTGGCGAGGCCTACCGCTATCTGCTGGAGCAGCGGCTCGACGATGGCCCGCTCGGTGACGAGGAAGCCACGAAGCGCCTGCTGGCCTGGTGGGCCGACCGCAACGCGGGGGCGACCGAGACCAGAGACGCCTGATCCGTCGCGCCTGGTCTGTCGTGTCTGAGCCTGGCCATCGCCTCCGCTCCCACTTAGGCGCACCGTGTGTGCGCCGCATCCGCTGCGTTGATGGACACCCTCGAACGTAACCTTGCTACCCAGTTACTCAGTTACGCCGAGTGTCGCCGTTAGTGCCGAGAGTCGCCGTTGCAACGGCGACTCTCGGTCGTAACGGCGATTGTCGGCGAAGGCAGAAGGCCACTCCCCTACCGGGCCGGCTTGCGTTCGATTCTGCACAGGATGTGCACAAGCGTCGCCCGCGCATGCGAACTCCGCGGAGCATTGCGTGATGAGTAAAGAGAGCCCTGGTTGGCGTCCGCTCCATTTCACGCGCGACGTGGCCGAGGCTGGCGGCAGCGGTCGCCAGCTCTATCGAGGTGTAGCGTCCGATCAGCTCGTCAAGCTCCGCCGTGGCGTCTTTGTCGGTGCAAGCGGATGGGATGACGTGAATGAGCGCGACAGGTACCTTCTGCGTATGCGCGCAGTCGCAGCAACGCGCGGTACCGTACCGATCTTCTCCCACCAATCAGCCGCGGTCATGTGGGGGCTGCCCATCATCGGACGGTGGCCGCAGGTCGCGCATGTGATGGCTGCCGGTCGCCTTGGGCTGCACTCGAAGAACGGCGTCACGGTGCACCACGACGCCATCGCCGACGGTGACATCGTGGTGATCGGCGGTCTGCACGTCACCTCGCTCGCCCGCACCCTTATCGACCTCGCACGCACGACGTCGTTTCTATCCGCGGTCGCCTCGCTCGACGTGGGAACGAAATCGTCAATCGAACTGCTGGACGATACCCGGCACCCGGGGGTCGAGCGCGAGCTACTGATTGCGCGCATTGCGGGTGAGAGGCCGATTCGTGGAACGAGATCCGCTCGCGTGGCGATTGCATTCAGCGACAATCGCTCCGCGTCACCGGGAGAGTCCCTCAGTCGTGGACAGATTCATCTGTGCGGCTTCCCGGCGCCAGAGCTCCAGGTTCGGTTTGTAAGCCCGGAGGGAATCGAAGACTTTGTGGACTTCCGCTGGCTGCAGAAGCAGGGGGATCGCACCTTGCAGCTCATTGGCGAGTTCGACGGTGAGGTGAAGTACACCCGCGGCGAATTCCTCAAGGGCCGGAGCCCAGCAGACGTGGTCGTAGCGGAGAAAATCCGGGAGGACCGATTGCGGGCGAACACCGGCCACGGCGTGGTCAGGTGGTTGTGGGGAACTGCGATGCGCAGGGATGAGCTTCGGAACATCCTTCTGCGCGCCGGACTCCGACCGCGGCCGGGGGCCGCGGTGGTGTGAGCGGCATCTGCTGCTGGCCGGTCAAGTGTCCAACGCCGCGCCCGCCCGTTTGTCGCATCGAGTGTCGCCGTTTGTGCCGAGAGCCGCCGTTATGACGGCGACACTCGGCACAAACGGCGATTCTCGGCGTAGGGCCGCGCCGCGACAACCTGGCGGCGGGCAACTGGTGGCGGCGCAGCCCGGCACCGGCGTGCCTGCCGACCACTCCCCCACCGGCACTAGGCCCACCGAGTCAACCGGCCCCCGCAGGTGGCGGTTCCCAGCTTCATCGGCTAGTCTTGGCAGGTTGTCTGCGTGCCGGATTCCCGGCCTCCGTTTACGACACATGCACAACCCTCCTGTTGCAGAAAGTCTGCAGCCGTTTTAGTCCGAAGGAGGTGGGTTAGTCATGCACCAGTACGAATTGATGGTTATCCTCGATCCCGAGATCGATGAGCGCACCGTAGCTCCCAGCCTTGACAAGTTCCTCAACGTTGTTCGCAACGCTGGTGGCACCATTGACAAGGTTGATGTTTGGGGTCGCCGCCGTCTCGCATACGAGATCAACAAGAAGTCAGAGGGCATCTACGCCGTCGTCGATTTCACCGCAAGCTCCGAAGCAACGGTCGAGCTCGACCGCCAGCTGTCGCTGTCTGAAGCTGTAATGCGCACCAAGGTGCTCCGTGCAGAAGAAGGCATCGCCCAGGTTGCTGTCGCCGCAAAGCTCGCCGAAGAGAAGGCCGCCCGCAAGGCTGCCAACCCTAAGGCTGCCGCTGCGAAGCCTGCTGCCGCTGAAGCTGAGCCTGCCGTTGCCGTTGCCGCCGACAAGGCAAGCGACAAGTAGCCCATGGCCGGCGAGACCGTAATTACCGTGGTGGGCAACCTCACCAGCGATCCGGAACTGCGTTACACGCAGGGCGGGCTGGCGGTTGCCAACTTCACCATTGCATCCACTCCGCGCAGTTTCGACCGCGCAGCAAACGAGTGGAAAGATGGCGAGGCGTTGTTCCTGCGCGCGAGCGTCTGGCGTGAATTCGCCGAGCACGTTGCCGGATCACTGACCAAGGGTTCCCGCGTTATCGCTACCGGGCGTCTCAAGCAGCGTTCGTATGAGACGAAGGAAGGTGAGAAGCGCACCAGCATGGAGCTCGAGATCGATGAGATCGGCCCAAGCCTGCGCTACGCAACCGCTTCCGTCACACGCGCGCAGTCGTCTGGTCCCCGAGGCGGCGCTCCTGCCGTCAGCGGTGGCGACGAGCCATGGGCAGCCAGTGCACCCGCCGCAACCGGCGGAGATGTCTGGAACACCCCTGGCAACTTCAGCGACGAGACACCCTTCTAAGCCGCGCTTAGCCGCTGGCTGAAAAAACACTTAAGAAAGCAAAGGAAATCATGGCTGGAAAGAGCAGCGGCGACCGCCGCAAGCCACTCCGCGGAGCCAAGGGTGGCAAGAACGCCGCCCCCGCGAAGTCGATCCGGGTCGGTGTCATCGACTACAAGGATGTCCCCACCCTCCGCAAGTTCATCTCCGAGCGTGGAAAGATTCGCGCCCGCCGCATCACTGGCGTCTCCGTCCAGGAGCAGCGCCTCATTGCCCGTGCTGTAAAGAACGCTCGCGAAATGGCCTTGCTGCCTTACGCTGGCTCAGGCCGGTAAGGAGCCCTCATATGTCGAAACTGATTCTGACGCACGAGGTCTCTGGCCTCGGCGCACCGGGCGACGTCGTTGACGTCAAGAACGGCTTTGCTCGTAACTACCTCGTTCCCCAGGGCTTCGCCGTGGCATGGACTCGCGGTGGCGAAAAGCAGATCGAACAGATCAAGGCCGCACGTGCAGCACGTGAGCACGCAACCCTCGAAGAGGCGCAGGCTCTCAAGGCTGCACTCGAGAACACCAAGGTCAAGCTGGTCGTCAAGACCGGTGCTGGCGGACGCCTGTTCGGCTCCGTCAAGACCACCGATGTCGCTGACGCTGTTGCTGCAGCCGGCCTCGGAACGATCGACAAGCGCAAGATCGAGCTCAGCCCGATCAAGCTGGTTGGCGAGCACGAGGCGACTGTTCGCCTCCGTGACGAGCTCAGTGCGACGATCACCCTTCAGGTTGTAGCTGCCAAGTAAGGCACCTGCGATCGATGTAGCGGCTGACCCCGATGGGGTCAGCCGCTACATCTCGTTAAGGGCCGGAAATAGGCCATTAGTGCACACGTTTGTACACAGGTTCGTTTCCATAGCATCAACTTTCAACACAGTATTGAAGTTTCTTTTTCCACACAGGTGTGGATCGTTTAATTGCCTGATCAAGTGGTAAATGTGGTGCCAATATTCTTTTCTATCCACAGGTGAGTGCACAGGTTGTGCACAACGCGTGCGGCGTTTCGCGCAGATTTTCCACAACGTTATCCACAGGGTGGTTTGGCTGTGGGGCATACCGCTCCGTAGGGTGACTTGAGCCACATCGGATGACGGTGTGCGCGGAGCGATCCCTGTCAGTGGTCGCTGGTAGAACTCAAGCAACACACAAGCAACACATAGAAGGAGGCGCGGAGTGTCGATAGCCCACCTCGGCCTGAACGATCAGCGCAGCGGATCGGAAACGCGACACACAGAGCGCACTCCCCCACACGACCTCCTCGCAGAGCAGAGTGCTCTCGGCGGAATGATGCTCAGCAAGGATGCTGTAGCGGATGTCGTCGAAACAGTTCGTGGCAACGACTTCTACATCCCCAAGCACGAGATCATCTACGACGCCCTGCTGTCGCTGTACTCGCGCGGAGAACCCACCGACGTCATCGCCGTCACCGACGAGCTCACCAAGATTGGCGAGCTGTCCCGTGCCGGCGGCGCGGAGTACCTCCACACACTCACCAGCCTCGTTCCCACGGCCGCCAACGCCGGCTTCTACTCGTCCATCGTCGCTGAGCGCGCGCTGCTGCGTCGCCTCGTCGAGGCGGGCACCCGCATTGTGCAAATGGGCTACGCCGGTGAGGGTGAAGTCCTCGACATCGTCAACAACGCCCAGGCCGAGATCTACTCGGTCACCGGCAACACCGAGACCGAAGACTACGTTCCGCTCACCGAGGCCGTCACGACGGCCATCGACGAGATTGAAGCTGCCAAGGGCAACGACGGATCGATGACCGGTGTCCCCACCGGGTTCGCCGAGCTCGACGAACTCACCAACGGCTTCCACGGTGGCCAGCTGATCATCGTCGCGGCTCGTCCGGCACTCGGTAAGTCAACGCTCGCGCTCGACTTCGCTCGCGCGGCATCCATCAAGAACGACATGCCCAGCATCTTCTTCTCGCTCGAAATGGGCCGCAGTGAAATTGCGATGCGTCTGCTCTCTGCTGAGGCATCCGTTCCGCTGCAGAGCATGCGTAAGGGTACGGTCGACACCCGCGACTGGACGACCATCGCGTCCACCCGTGGCCGCATCAACGATGCGCCGCTCTACATTGACGACAGCCCGAACATGACCCTGGTCGAGATTCGGGCCAAGTGCCGCCGCCTCAAGCAGCGCGTGGGCCTCAAGATGGTCATCATTGACTACCTGCAGCTGATGACATCCGGCAAGCGCGTTGAATCGCGTCAGCAGGAGGTCAGCGAGTTCTCGCGTGCGCTGAAGCTGCTCGCGAAAGAACTCCAGGTTCCCGTTATCGCGCTGTCACAGCTGAACCGTGGCCCTGAGCAGCGTGCAGACAAGATGCCCGCCATCTCCGACCTTCGAGAGTCCGGATCGCTCGAGCAGGACGCCGACATGGTCATCCTGTTGCACCGTGAGAGCGCTTACGAGAAGGACAACCCGCGTGCTGGGGAGGCCGACCTCATCGTGGCCAAGCACCGTAACGGTCCGACGCGTACCGTGACCGTGGCGTTCCACGGGCACTACTCGCGCTTTGCGGATATGGTGCCTGGCGCGTAGTTCTCGCCCGGTCCAGTTCCGTGGTGCCGCCATCGGATTACCATGAGCCATGGCTAGGTCGTCGGTCGGGCAACTCGGAGCAGAACTGGGCACGATGCCCGACTCGGAGCTGCTCGACTATCTGAGCCAGAATTCCGGGCTGCCTGGGCCGCGCGCAAACCTCACACTGGCTGATGCGTTCGCCACTGTGGCCAGTCGCGCACTCATTTTGCGAGTTGTCGATGCCGACGATGAGTACCTGCGCTTCTGCGGGACCGAAGCCATCGGTCGATTGTTGGTGGAGACCCCGACAGACTCCAACCTGCGTGCGCTGCTGCGCGAACGGGCAGCGGATGCCGCCTGGCGCGTTCGAGAAGGCGCGGCGCGGGCCCTGCAAATGGTCGGTGATCACGATCCGGTGCTACTGCGTGACATCGTGACAGGGTGGGCCGCAGACGACAGTCCTTGGGTGCGTCGAGCAGCGCTGGCGGGCGTGTGTGAACCTCGTCTCCTGAAGCAGCCGGAGACGGCGGAGCTGGCGCTCTGGGCCTGCGAGCGTGCGACCGAGTTCGTCACCCAGGTTCCGCTGCAGGAACGCCGCGACCCAGGAGTGCGCAACCTGCGCCAAGCGCTCGGCTATTGCTGGAGCGTCGCCGTGGCCGGGACTCCCGATAGGGGCTTGCCGCTATTTGAACAATTGCAGACATCGACGGATGCCGATGTGCGGTGGATTGTCGACTCCAACCTGAAGAAGGCACGTCTCAAGCGCCTAACTGAAGGCGCCTGACTGATGAGGTGTAGTTCACCCGGCGATCTGCGTTCCTCTTGCGCATTTGCGCACCACCGCTACTATCGAGCTATGTTCATTTCGCAGATTGTGGTCACGACCACGCCGGATTCTCTCCGGCGTGGTGACTGAGCACAGCTGCACACTCACGAAGCCCCGGGGACTCCCCCGGGGCTTCGTTGTTTCGTGGGGACTGCTCGGGCACGATGGAAGGCCCGCACATGGAACACAATCACCGCAGTCTCGGCCGCGAACTGCGCCTTTTCGACACCAAGCCGATCATCGGTGCCGGCCTGCCGCTGTGGTATCCGGCAGGTGCCGTCATCCGCTCAGAGCTCGAGCAACTCGCTCTTGAACAGGCGCTGACCTCTGGCTGTTAACGCGTCTACACCCCTGTGCTGGCGAAGCGGGAACTGTTTGAGCGGTCCGGTCACTGGGACAAGTTCTCCGCGGACATGTTCCCCGAGATGCTGGTCGGCGAGGAGAGCTTTGTGCTGCGCCCAGCGAACTGCCCACACCACACCCAGGTCTACGCAGCGGAGGGTCGCAGCTACCGCGACCTTCCGATCCGCCTTGCGGAGCTGGGCTCGATGTTCCGGAGCGAACTCTCTGGCAACCTCGGCGGGCTCAGCCGGGTGCGCCAGATCAACCTCGATGACGCCCACAGCTTCTGCCGCGAAGACCAGGTGGGAGCTGAGGTACTGCTTGCACTGCGGGCCATCCGGCGCAGCTACGACATCCTGGGCATCGAGATTGCCTACTACCGACTCTCCCTGCGAGGGGCGGCCGGCGACCCCGCTGACGACGGCGGTTTCGTGGGGAGCGACGACCAGTGGGAGCGAGCCGAACTCCACCTCCGAGCGGCGTTGGCGGAGTTTGGCGCACCCTATGTGGACGCACCGGGCGAAGCGGCCTTCTATGGGCCGAAGATCGATGTGCAGGTCATCGATGCGAACGGCAAAGAGGAAACCCTCTCCACCGTGCAGGTCGACTACAACCAGCCAGAACGCTTCGACCTGCAGTACACCGACGAGCAGGGCAAGAAGGTGCGCCCGGTGATGATCCACCGGGGCTTGCTCAGCTCCATGGAGCGGATGACTGCGCTGCTGATCGAGAGATATGACGGTCGGCTGCCGACCTGGCTCGCACCTGTGCAGGTGCGGGTGCTGCCGGTCAGTGCTGCGCGCCATGGCGAGGCCGCGCATGCCGCCTGGGAGGAGTTGCGTGCCGCAGGAATCCGCGCCGAGATCTCTGACCGCGGCAGCTTGGGGTCGAGGATCAGGGATTCTCGGGCATCGCGTGACCCGTATCAGGCGATTATCGGCGATGTGGAGAGCGCGGAGCGAAGTGTGAGTATCAACGCTCCGGGCTTGGCGATGACCGGAAAGCTGCCCCTTACGGACTGTGTGGAGCGGATGCAGGCAGAGATTCGCGATCGCTGCATCGAGCGTTCGGTGCTCGATGCAGCAACTTCGGTCGCCGTCTAGCGCTCAGGGACGATCACCCGGAAACCGAGACCGTCGACGGTTGACTCCCCGTCGACGGTTTCGCCCGTCTGCGCATCAGTGGTGTCCGGACTTGGGTCGACGTAGGCCGAGCACCACCAGGATAATGCCGACGACTGCGACGATCAGCCCGATGAAGAGCCACGTTCGGTTGCCGGTCATGAAACTTCCCGGAATCAGGTTCATTCCCTGCCCGGCGAATACTCCACCAATGATCACCGCGATCACACCGGTGGTGATGAGGGCGGTGCGTCCGACTTTGCTGTTCATGTTGCCCAACGTACCCGTGCCACGTCGTCACCTCTGGACGGGTTGGGCGTTGAATTCGTTCCGGCACAGCGCAAACGGCAGCTAGCCCAGGGCAGCGCGGCGCGTGGTGTGCCTGGTCGGCACCGCGGACCAGGGGTCTTCAGGCCATGGATGCTTCGGATAGCGGCCACGCATCTGGGCGCGCACCTGTGAGTACGGTCCTGCCCAGAATGACGCAAGGTCATCGGTCACGGCAAGTGGATGCCCGGCGGGGGAAAGCAAGTGGAACAACACCGGTACTCGTCCTGCGACGAGACGCGGGGTCTCTGCCCACCCGAAGCATTCCTGCAGTTTCACGGCTACAACGGGGCGGGCGGCGGAATCATCGACCGGTGGGTAGCTGAGACGCACCTGCGAGCCGCTGGGCACCTCAAGGCGCTCCGGAACCAGCGCATCGAAGTCGACCGCGGCGGGCCACGGCAGGATGCGCCGGAGCGCAGGGGCCAGGTCGATGCGCGCAGCCGGCGTGCCGGCGGCGAGGTTTGACAGCTCGGGGCCGAGCCAGGAATCGAGGGTGCTGAGCAGGGCGGCGTCTGAGACATCCGGCCACGGGGAACCGAGCTCGCGATGCAATAAGGCGAGGCGACGCCGCAGGGCGTCCGCGGCCTCTGACCAGACGAAAACCCCAAGTCCTTGTTCTGTGACCGCGCGACGGACGGCATCTCGTCCACCATCATCCGCTTGTACGCGTAGCGGGACTGACGCGCGAATGATCGCGCCGATTCGACGTTCACGGCGCGCAACGACACGCCCGTTCACGAACTCCGCCTCGACCCTGTCGGTGCAGAGATGGGACGCCACCTGCTCTGCCTGGTCCTCAGAGATGATGGCGGCAGAGCGGATGATGGCTCCTGTTCCTGCGGCCGCTCGCCCCTGGGCCCTGGTGACGTCCGCGACCGCCAACCATTCGGCGCTCGCAAGCGGACCGGTGATCCCGGCACGGGTGCCGGAGGCGAGAAGAAAGGTTGCGCCGTGCGGTGACTGATCAACGCGACGGGCGATCCACTCTGGGAATGCGAGCGCGATGACAAGTCCGGTCTGATCAGCGCCGCCTCGCGCTGAGGCGGTGCCGGTCGCCCCGGTGAACCGCTCGAGACGCCGGACCTCCTGCTCCCATCGGCGGGCATCCGGGCTGCGTCCATTGCGCAGTGCGGTGAGCGCGGCCTGGGCATCGCCGTCCGCAACACGGAGATCGCCGCTGAGCAGCGCGACGACCTCGGCCGCTGTGCGCCCGCCGACCAGGGCGCTCCCAGCGCGCAGTGCGCGGGCGAGGCGAGGGTCAGCCGGGATGCGGGCGAGCTGTCGACCTTCGTCGGTGGCGCGGCCATCGGCATCGATCGCGCCGAGCCCGTGCAATACGGCGATGGCATTGTTCAGGCTGCCTGCGGGAAGCGGATCCACCAGCCGCAGGCCCACACCATTAGGTGCTCCCCAGCAGGCGAGGAGCAGGGCTGCGTCGGTGAGATCTGCCGCCTGGATCTCAGGGGCAGCGTGCGACGGTGCGGTGGCGAAGGTTCGCTCGTCAACGCATCGAACCACGACGCCGGGCCCCTGCCGGGTGGCGCGCCCCGAGCGCTGGATGGCAGATGCCTTGGGCGTTGGACCGGTGACGAGACCGCTCATGCCGCGCACTGCATCCCGCTGCGGAGCGCGAGACAGGCAGGTATCGACGACCAGGCGCACACCGGGGACGGTCAGAGAGGATTCGGCGAGTGACGTCGTCACGATGATCCGTGCAGGAGCGTCTGCGTTGCGCCCGCTGATTACCGCATCCTGCTCCGCGGCCGGGATCTGGCCGTGCAGCTCGCGCACGTCGAACTCCGCGGCGAGACCACGGATGCGTCCGGCGATCTCGGAGACCTCACGCGCGCCCGGCGCGAAAACGAGAGCATCGGCGTCCGGATTGGTACGCACGAGGTTGCGGTGAGCGGCAACCGCGATGCTCGCGACGTGGTCCAGGAAGGCCCAGGTCACCCCGCGTTCATCCAGCCGAGGTGTGGCAGACGGCGCCCAGCGCACCTCAAGCGGATGTGCAGGCACCGTCTGGGTCACGATCGGGGCTGGCGACGCATCTGTTCCCAGTACTGTCGCGAACCGGCCGGCGTCGAGTGTCGCGGACATCGCGATGAGTACGAGGTCGTCGCGCAGCTCGCGGACCTCACCGAGCAGCCCGATCAGCAGATCCGTCTCCAAAGCACGCTCGTGCACTTCGTCGATGATGACCGCGCCGACCCCCTCGAGACCTGGGTCGTCGAGCAGGCGGCGCAGCAGCACGCCGGCGGTGACGAACTCGATCCGGGTGGACGAGCTCACGTGGCGTTCGCCCCGGACGGTAAATCCAACGCGGGAGCCGATCGGTGATCCGTCCAACTGCGCGAGTCGTCTGGCAGCAGCGCGGGCTGCGACCCGGCGCGGCTGCGTGACGATCACCCTGCCTGGAACCCGATCTGCGACGAGTGGCGGGACAAGCGTGGTCTTGCCCGTGCCCGGCGGCGCGCTGACGACGACGGACGGGCTCCGATCGAGCGCAGCACTCAAGTCATCGATCGCCGACGCAAACGCGAGCCCGCGACCGATCCGGGGCGGGTCGAACGGCGTACTGATCACTCCCCCAGTCTCTCGCGTTCAGACGGTGTGCGTTTTCACTCACCGGGAGCGCGGAGAAATCCTTCGCGTGGATGGTGTTCCGCGGATTGCTGGGGCGAAGCTTATGCCGGCGATCGCAGCAGCGACAACGAAGCCCACCATGGGGTTGGTGGTCTCCATCACGTTACCGATGAGCAACGAGCCAACGGACTGACCGAGAGCCAGTGCGATGAACAGGACGGCGGTCCCTGCTGCACCGTGTCGTGGGAGTGAGTCACTTGCCCAGGCGATAAGGACACCGCTGAGGGCGACATAACTGGCACCGAACACAACAGCGCCAACATATGCGGCAAGGATGTTGGCGGGCCAGGCTCCAATGAGAAAAGTGGCCACGCCCATCAGCGCGGCGGTGGTGATCCACCCCGTGCGCAGACCCCACCTGGTGACGAGATCGCCAGAGAAGGCCCCTCCTATGCCGGCGGCGCCAAGGATCATCCAAAAAATGGTCGCTTCGAAATCGCCCATCTGCCCTTCGGTGGCAACCAGCGACCGGCTGAAGGTCCAGACAGCCGCGCTCGACATTCCCGCGAGCAATGCGGCGGCAGAGGCCAGCCGCAATGGTTTCACATCGGCAAGTCGAAAGGTCGGGGCCTTGAGGGAAAGCGTGTGTGTTGAGGATTGCCGAACGGTGATCAGTACGGCAACGGTGGCGGTTAGGTTGATGGCGGCGATGATCCACCACGCTGTCCGCCATTGATCGGTCAGGATCAGAGCGAGAGGGCCCGCGATGACGACACCGAATCCCGTGCCTGAATTGACCACTGCCTGCGCTCGCATGGAAGCAGAAGCAGCGGAGCTCACTTTTTCCTGAACCAAAGTGACCAGGCCAGGCGAGGCGAAGCCGGCCCCGGCACCGGCGATCACCATGCTGACCGCCAGGACCATCGCGGAACCTGAGAGTGCCACGCCGATGCTGCCGAGGGCTGCGACACTACCCGCAAGCATCACCGTTAGCCGAGGGCGCCCGGTGATGCGGTAGGCCACGGCTGCCGCAACGCAATACGCGAAGAAGCTGCCGCTCGAGATCGCTCCTGTTACGGCGGGGTTCAGAGCGAAAGAACGGCTCAACGCCGGAACGAACAACCCATAGCCGAATCGGGTCAAACCGTAGGTGGCGGCGATGAGGGCGGTAGCACTGATGATGAATCGCATCTGATTGCCCACACAACCCCCTTAGTAGAACCGCTGTTATAGTAGAACCAACGTTATAGTGGTGGATATGGAAACGCAATCCGGAAGACGGTCCGCGAGAGTGCGGCTGCTCGATGCCGCGGACGAGTTGTTCTACGTCAACGGCATCTCCCATACCGGAGTCGATGATCTGTTGGCCACTGCAGATGTCTCTGTCGCCACCCTTTACGCTCAATTCAAGAGCAAAGACGGCCTACTCCAGGCGAGCCTTGAACGGCGGCTCGAGGGTTGGCGGGAGTGCTGGGATGAGGCAATCAGCGCTGCCCAATCAGACGAGGATCGCCTGCTGGCGGTCTTCGATGCGCTCAAGCTCTACCGCGAACGCCAGCACAGCGTGCGCTGGTGCGCATTTCTATCGACTGCTGTTGAAACACCCGACACCGAACATCCGGCGTCGGCCCTCGTAGCGGCGGACACGACTTTGCTGAACCAGCGCCTCCGAGACCTCGCTGCACCACTTGCGGGCGCCCAGGCGGAACAGCTGGCTGCGGCAGTTCTGCTCATCTACAACGGAACCCTCGCGAGCTTTCTTCGGGGCATCCCCGATGACCCTATAGCCAAGGGCAGAGAGATCGCCACCCTCGCAACCCGGGCACTCACCCGATAGCCGCTGGCGCCGGCTGACAGAATGGGCACCATGAGCCGCTTTGTCGACAGGACCAGAACCGCAGTGCTCGTCATCGACCTCCAGGTGGACGTGATGAACGGCTGCTTCGACGGAGCTGGCGTGCTGGCACGTACGGACGCCCTGATTGCGCGAGCGCGGGCATCCGCTGTTCCAGTGATCTTTGTGCAGCACGAAGAACCGGGCATGGAAAGCGGCAGCGATGCCTGGCAGCTCGCTGCTCCGCTGGCGCCGCGGGACGGTGAAGCTCGGGTGTTCAAGGCGTATCGGGATTCGTTTGTCGACACGTCCCTGGCCGCGGTGCTCGCAGAGGCCGGGATCTCACGGCTGGTGATTGCGGGCGCGCAGTCCGACTATTGCGTGCGAACAACGGCGCAGCGCGCGGCCGCTGAGGGCTATGACATCGTGCTCGTCAGCGACTGTCACACCACCACGGACTCGACCTTCAATGGCGTGCCGATCAGCGGTGAACAGATCGTGGCCCACACCGCGCAGTACTTTTCGGGGCTCAGGTACCCCGGTCAGGAATGTGGCCTCGAGACCCACGACAGGGTCACGCTCACCTAGCCTGCACCGGCTGCAGCGACCCTAGATTGCGGAGTGCCACGAGCACATACTGGGCCTATGGCTAAGAGATCAGTCGCAGACCAGCTTGTTGCCCAGCTGCTCGATGCAGGAATCCATCGTATCTACGGGATCGTCGGGGACAGCCTCAATCCCATCGTCGACGCGGTGCGTCGATCTGGTGGTGCTGCGAAGGGCGGTATCGACTGGATCCACGTTCGCAACGAGGAGGCCGCAGCATTTGCGGCGGGCGCGGAGGCGCAGCTCACGGGCAAGCTCGCGGTATGTGCTGGGAGTTGCGGCCCCGGTAACCTGCACCTGATCAACGGGCTGTATGACGCACATCGGTCTGGGGCGCCTGTGCTGGCGATCGCCAGCCACATTCCGAGCAAGCAGATCGGGAGCGGCTACTTTCAGGAAACCCATCCCGATCGACTATTCGTTGAGTGCTCGAACTATTGCGAGTTCATTTCCACGGCTGAGCAGGCACCGCGGGTGATCAATTCCGCGCTGCGTCACGCCACCGGACTGCGCGGCGTTGCGGTCGTGACGCTACCGGGTGACGTCGCCGAATACGATGCCGTTGGCAGCTTTCCCGCGTTCGTCACACCAGGGGCACCCGCACTGGTACCGGCGGCAGCGGATGTCGCGCGCCTGGCTGACGCGATCAACGCGGCCTCGTCCGTAGCCATTTTCGCGGGCGCCGGCGTGGCGGGGGCGCACGACGATGTCATCGCGTTTGCTGATCTGATTGGTGCTCCGATCGGGCATTCCGTGCGTGGAAAGGAATGGATTCAGTACGACAACCCCTTTGACGTGGGGATGACCGGCTTACTCGGTTACGGAGCCGCCCATGCCGGGATTCACAACGCCGACCTGCTGATTCTGCTGGGCACCGACTTTCCGTACGAGCAGTTCCTGCCCGACGAAGCATCAGTGGCCGTTGCGCAGATCGACTCCGATGTTGCGCATCTAGGCCGCCGAACGAGTGTGACGTACCCGATCCTCGGCGATGTCACAGCGACACTTGCTGCCCTCACACCAGAGGTGAGACGGAAGAAGAACCGTTCATTCCTAAATGAGAATATAAAGAAGCACGAACGGTTGATGCATTCCGTTGTTGGAAAGTACACCGATGTCGACACTATGAAGCCCATCCACCCCGAGTACGCCGCGACGGTGCTCGACGATCTGTTGGCCGACGACGCCATCGTCACGGCAGATACCGGCATGTGCAATGTCTGGCAGGCGAGGTACATCACGGTGAACGGTAGGCGACGCTTGATCGGCTCCTATCTGCATGGATCGATGGCTAACGCACTCCCCCAGGCGCTCGGCGCCCAGGTGGCGTACCCGCAGCGCCAGGTGGTGTCACTGTCCGGCGATGGCGGCTTGTCGATGCTGATGGGTGAACTCGTCACCGTCGCTGCGTACAAACTCCCGGTGAAGCTTGTCGTCTTCAACAATTCAACGCTCGGGCTGGTGAAGTTGGAGATGTTCGTTGACGGCATCCCGGCGTATGGCGTTGACGTGCCAGACGTCAACTATGCCGCTGTCGCGCAGGCGCTCGGCTTGTTCGGTCGACGGGTTGAGGATCCCAAAGACCTGAAAGGCGCGCTCACGGATGCGTTCGCCTACGACGGTCCGGCGCTGGTCGATATCGTGACCGACCCGCTGGCGCTCTCACTTCCGCCCACGGTCTCTGCCTCCCAGGTCACGGGCTTCGCCCTCGCCATGACGAAGGTCGTGTTCAACGGGGGCGTCGGAGAGGCTGTGCAGATCGCGCGGTCCAACATCCGTCACTTGCCGGGCATGTGAGCCGAACGCGCTTTTGTTGATCGCACTCAGCGTTGCGGATTGCTCGCTGCGTCGTTGCGCCACACGGCAGGCGCCCGGCAGAGTTGACCCATGGAGCCAACTTCGCACGACGTCCGCACCGTCATCGACGACCTGTTGCAGCGTTTTGCGGCGCTGTCCGACGAGTCGTGGGATGACCTGGCGCACAATCTGACCTGGACCAACCGGGAGACCGCTGCGCACATCTGCGACGATCTGCTCTTCTACGCGCTGCAGCTGTCTGGCAGTCATCCGCCTCAGACTTCCTACGTCGAGTTCGTCGACCCACCGGCCTGGCGTGAGGGTGGACTCTCCACCGTGCTCTACCCAGACCCTGCAATGGGAACTCCCGGCATCGTCAGTTGCCTTGATGCCGCCGGCGGCCTGCTGAGTTCTGTTGTGGCGACGGCTCCGAGCTCTCACCGTGGCTTTCACCCTGCCGGCCTGTCTGATGCGTCGGGGTTTGCCGCGATGGGTATTGCAGAGGTTGTGCTGCATGGCTTCGACATCCTCACCGAGCAGGGCGTCGACTACAAGCCGGACGGCGCCATCGTGTCTCGGGTGCTCGACCGCATCTTCCCGGACGCTGCGCGCACAACGGATGCCTGGAGCGACCTGCTGCGCGCCACGGGACGGCACCCCGAAAGCTCCACCACAGAGTGGCGCTGGAACTCCACGGTTCGCGCGCCCAGTGCCGCGCTCGGCTGACCCGCAGCCCGCTCCCATCTAGCCAGGCCCATCTAGCCAGGCCCATCTCCCCTGTTCCATTGTCTGTGCCGTCTCGAACTGGAGTTACCGTGTCCCTACCCGCCGCATCCGCTGCCCGTGACCGAATCGTTGACCTGAGCCACACCATCCGCGCCGGCCTCATCACCTACCCGGGCCTTCCGGTGCCGGTGATCACCCCGCACCTGACCAGGGAAGAGTCCCGGCAGAAATATGCGCCTGGCACCGAATTTGCGATGGACACCATCACCCTGATCGGCAACACCGGCACCTACCTCGACAGTCCGTACCACCGCTACCCGGATGGCCCAGACCTCGCCGGGCTCCCCCTCAACACGCTCGTTGGCCTGCCAGCAGTGGTCGTGCACCTCGAAGTGGATGTCGCGGCCGGCCACCGCGGAATCGGCCCAGACAGCCTCGCCAGCGTCGGCCGCTCCCTCTCCGGAAGTGCTGTACTCCTGCACACCGGCTGGGATGCAAGCTTCGGAACCCCCGAATATGCCGTCGGGTCGCCGTTCCTCTCTGAGGCAGGTGCGCAATTCCTGGTCGACGCCGGAGTTGCCCTGGTCGGTATTGATTCCCTCAACATCGACGACACCGAGAGCGGCGGTGAACGGCCAGCGCACACGCTGCTGCTGGCCGCCGGCATTCACGTGGTCGAGCACCTGACCAACCTCGGCGCACTGCCGGAGCGCGGCGCCTTCTTCACCGCAGTGCCGCCAAAAATCGAGGGATTCGGCACCTTCCCCGTACGGGCATTCGGCCAGATTCCGCACATGGCATCCTGACACCTCACGAGACGTAGACTGGGTTGGTAAGAAACTCGTAACGAAAGAGGTCGCCGCGTGGCGAACGCCCCCACAGCATCCGCTCCCGGCTCACAGCCATCAGGTTCGCGACAGTCCGGCATGCCCTACTGGCCGGTACCGATTGTGCGTGCCGTCGTGGCGCTCATCCCGGCCGCGATCATCACGTTCAACCCCGATCACTCTGCCCAGTTCGGGCTGCTGGTCTTCGGTGCGTACGCACTGGTGAGCGGCGTCTTGCTGGCCATTCTCGGCTGGAGCAGCCTCAGCGGCGTCACCCGTCGCCTCACCCTGGTGCAGGGCATCGTTGGGCTCGTGGCCGGCGCCGTTGCACTTCTCCTGCACACCGGCGGACTCGCCTTCTTCCTGTACATCGTGACGGTGTGGGCGGCCGTTACCGGCTTCGTCGAGCTCTACAGCGGCATCCGCTCGCGTAGTCGCTCTCCGTTCGCTCGCGACTGGATCGCCGTGGGAGCCCTCACCGCCATCCTCGCGCTGATTTTCCTGCTCATTCCGCCGCATGCGGTCGTCTCTGTGGGACTGCTCGGTGCTTACTTCGTGATTATCGGCGTCTTCTTGATCATCGCCGGACTCTCCCTCAAATGGGCAGCAAAAGATGACGCATCCGCTGCTGCCTCAGCTCAAGATTCGGACATCCAGTGACAAAGAAGAACAAGCCAGCACCAAACCCCAATCAGTTTGAGCCCAGCAAGTCAGACCGGTTGAAGCCGGCCGAACTCGTTGGCCTCTCGGGCGTTTTGGGCCTGTTTGTCGGCCTCGTGCTGTTGCTCGTGACCCGCGACGTGATCTTCACGCTTGTCGGCTTCGGCATCACCTTCATCATCGTGCTGGTCGTCATCGCGATCTTCTCCCTGGGAATGAAGCCCGATGATGCTGAGAAGTCCGACCTCGACGAGCAGAACAAGGGCCACTAGCGCGCCACGCGCCACCTGTCCTGTCTTCTGCTTTACCGCAGCGGTCGTAGAAATTCCCGCAGGTCGATAGCGAGCAAGTCTGGCTCTTCGTGCGGTGCGAAGTGGCCGCCACGTGGCATTGTCGTATACCGTTCCACGTTGTACGTGCGCTCAGCCCAGCTGCGAGGGGGCTGCGTGAGATCGTGAGGGAAGACCGCGACCGCCGTCGGCACGTCGACGCGCCGAACACGCGGCGTCAGGCCGGTTGCGAACTCCCAGTATGGCCGGAACGATGTCGAGATCGAGTTCGTGAACCAGTACAGCGAGGCCTGCGTGAGCAGGAAGTCGTCGCTGAATCGCGCCGAGAGATTTCCATTGGAGTCGCTCCATGCCCGGTACTTCTCGACAATCCACGCGAGAAGGCCAACCGGAGAGTCAGACAGTGCCGGTGCGAGACTGAGCGGGCGGGTCTGTTGCTCGTGCTGATACCCACCCTCCGAGCTCACCCACGCTTGCACCGCAGCCAGATACGCCTGCTCGTCACCGGTAAGTGACGCTGAATCGACGTCGACCGGAGCCGCAACGGCGAGAAGATGAATGCCGACGACCGCCTCAGGGTGTGCCTGTGCGAGTCGCGACGTTATCCCAGCGCCCAGGTCGCCCCCGTGGGCTGCATAGCGCTCGAATCCCAGCTCGTCGAACATCAGCTGGTGCCAAATCTCGTGAGTCTGCTCGGCGTGGGTCGGGCGCTGCGGTGAGAACGGGAACCCGGGTATGGCTGGCACGATGACGGTGAACGAGTCGGCCGCATCGCCGCCATGCGCGGACGGAGTGGCAAGACGTCGGGCCAGTTCGACGAGTTCGAGAGATGTGCTCGGCCATCCGTTCGTCAGCACGATCGGAAGCGCCCCTGGGGTCTCCGCCTCGAATCGCAGATAGCTGACGGCAGTGCCAGAGATCAACGCGCTGTGCCAGGGCTGTTCATTGATCTGGCGCTGCTGAGCCTCCCAATCGAAACCGTCTGCCCAGTACGACGCCAGGCGGCGGAGCTCCACCTGGTCGGTGCCAGCAGTCCAGCCGGTCACCGGCCACTCTGGCGCCCACCGAGTGCGCCGGAGCCGGTCACGCAGCTCGCTTACGTCTTGTCGAGGCACATCGAGTGAGAATCCAGGGGTCATCATGCAATTCTCGCTGCTCACACAGTTGGTGAGTCCCTCGGCGCACTGCCCTCGCGGAAAGCGTCGATCGCGAGGGCGGCGAAGCGTCGCGCTGCGGCCTCCCGATCGACGAGCAGCGTCGATGACAGCCCCCGTCCGGCCAGGAGGACTAGGACAAGGTCGTCAATCGTGAAGTCGTGACGAAGCTGGCCGTCCCGCTGCGCACGTTCGGCGAGCTCTGCGAGCAGTTGGAGCAGCGCGGAGCGATGTTGGGAGAACATCACCGCCTCCGGGTTGGCGGACATGAAAGCGTCCACGAAACCTTGGTTGCGCACATTCAGCACGCTGAGTCCTTCGATTACCGAGCGAAAGCCCCGCCACGGATCAGGGTCGGCACAGCCGGCCTCCACGATTCGACGACAGGATTTTCGTTCGTCTGCGAAGACCTCGTCGATCAGCGCCTGCTTCGTTGGAAATCGGCGGTAGAGGGTGGCGGGTCCCACTTCGGCATGGCGTGCGACCTCACGCATGGGCACGTCCAGGCCGCGCTCCGAGAAGAGTGAGCGCGCGGCTTCGAGAACCCGCTCGCGATTGTCCTTCGCGTCTGAGCGAAGCAGATGAGTCAATCGCTCAGCCATTGATCTCACTTTCGATAAGTGGACGGGGGTGTCCATTACTGTCCTGAGAGTACCGCAGGTTCAGGCAACGAAACGGAGATGATGGTGCGAGCAGTGGCAATTCAGCAATTTGGGAACCCGAGCGGCATGGCGGTGATTGAGGTTCCCGAACCGAGTCCGGCACCCGATCAGGTGATCATTACGACAGAGGCGATCGGGGTCGGTGGTGTTGACGCGGTGATCCGCCGAGGCACTCTCGGTGGCTACGGGTTCAGTGAGGGGCTGATCCCCGGCAGCGAGGTCGCTGGCACGGTTACAGCGGTCGGAGCAGATATCGATCCCTCATGGATCGGACGGCGCGTTTGGGCCTTCACCGGCACCGGCGGCGGTTACGTCGAACAGGCCGTGGCGTGGATCGGCGACATCGTGCCCCTTCCTGATGAGCTGTCGTCAATCGACGCTGTGACGCTGGGGAGTGCGGCGCCGGTCGCCCACTTCGCTCTCGCTCACGCCCACTTCGCACCTGGTGAGTCCGTACTCGTGCGCGGCGCTGCGGGCAGTATCGGTATCGCCGCCGTGGAGCTCGCCGTGCGTGGCGGCGCGAGCAGCGTCGCCGTGACCACTTCGTCTTCCGAGCGCGGTCGACGCCTCGGGGAGTTTGGCGCAACGCATGTGCTCGATCGCGCCGGAGACGGCGACCCCGAAGCTCCGGCCTCCTTCGACATCATCATCGACATTGTGGGCGGCCCAGACGTGCCGGCATTCATCGATCGGCTTGCCCCAAACGGCCGCATGGTCGTCGTGGGTGCGGTCGCCGGACTGCCACCTGCCGATTTCGGTATGCGCCTGATACTCGCGTTCCAGCAGTCGCGCTCGGTCGCCACATTCAGCCTCAACACGGTCCCGGTTGCAATGCGCGACGCAGTCAGAGCTGAGAAGTTTGCCGAGGCCGCTCGCGGCGAACTGCACCCCGTGGTGCACGACGTCCTATCCCTCGAAAGCGCAGCCGAGGCACACCGCCAAATGGATTCCGGTTCAGTTTTCGGGCGGATCGTCCTCGTCCCCACCCCCGCCCGCTAGCAGCGGCCCGTGGTTCAGACACGGCAGCAACGCCCGGCGGCTTGGCCGCTGTTGGCTGGGTGCATTGCGCCCAGCCAACGGTCCGGTCGCCGGACGAGCCGGCTGTACAACGAGCTACTTCAGGTAGTCGACCAGTGAGTCGGCCAGACCGACGTACAGCGCAGGGGTGAGCGTGAGCAGTCGCGCCTTGGCCTCCTCGCCGATTTCGAGGGCTGACACGAACGCAATCAGGTCGTCCTGGCCGATGCGCTTGCCGCGGGTGAGCTCCTTGAGGAGCGCATAGGGGTCTTCGATGGACGAGCGTCCGGCGCTGACCTCCGCGCGAATGACGGTCTGGATCGCCTCGCCCAGGATCTCCCAGTTGGAGTCGAGGTCGGCAGCCAGCAGCGTGCGGTCGAGATCGATCTCGCCGAGGCCGCGCACGATGTTGTCGATCGCGAGCAGCGAGTGACCGAATCCGACACCGATGTTGCGCTGGGTGGTGGAGTCGGTGAGGTCGCGCTGCAGGCGGCTTGTCACCAGTGTTGCCGCGAGGGAGTCGAGGATCGCGCTTGAGAGCTCGAGGTTGGCTTCTGCATTCTCGAAGCGGATCGGGTTGATCTTGTGGGGCATCGTCGAAGAGCCCGTGGCACCGGCCTGCGGGATCTGACGGAAGTAGCCCATCGAGATGTAGGTCCAGATGTCGGTGGCAAGGTTGTGCAGGATGCGGTTGCCGTGTGACATCCGCGAGTACAGCTCTGCCTGCCAGTCGTGAGACTCGATCTGGGTGGTCAGCGGGTTCCAGGTGAGGCCGAGGCCTTCAACAAACTCGCGAGACACCGTCGGCCAGTCAACGGATGGATCGGCAGCGACATGCGCCGCGAACGTGCCGGTCGCGCCACTGAACTTGCCGAGGAATTCGCTGGCAGTCACCTGGGCGCGCACCCGCTCGAGGCGGTAGACGAAGACCGCGAGCTCTTTGCCCATGGTGGTCGGCGTTGCCGGCTGCCCGTGGGTGCGGGCGAGCATGGCATCCGCTCGGTAGTCGAGCGCCAAAACCCGAATTGCCTCGATGAGGGCCGTGAACTTCGGCAGCCAGACCTGGTGCACAGCTTCGCGCACGGTGAGGGCATACGAGAGGTTGTTGATGTCTTCGCTGGTTGCGGCGAAGTGCGTCAACTCGGCGATGTGGTCAAGCCCGAGAGCGGACAGGCGGCGACGAACGAGGTACTCGACAGCCTTCACGTCGTGACGGGTGGTGGCCTCGAGCGTGGCCAGCTCGTCGATCTCGGCCTGGCCGAAGTCGGTGACGAGGGCGCGCAGGGCGGCCTTCTGCTCAGCTTCGAGCGGCGTTGAACCGAACAGGCTGCGGTCGGTGAGGGTGATGAGCCACTCGACTTCGACCTGCACACGAGCACGATTGAGTCCTGCCTCTGACAGGTATTCGCCCAGTTCGGTGACGGCGGCGCGGTAGCGACCGTCTAGTGGGCTGAGGACCTGTGGGGGTAGTGGACTCATCGGACTCCCTGTCTGATTGCGGGTGCGAGCTGCTTGAACAGCGCGAGGTTTGCACCTTCAATCATGCCTAAAACCGCGTCAAACATTGCATCGTCGGAGTAGTACGGGTCAGGAACGTCGTGCAGGCTGGCCTGATTGGCGTCGAAACTCAGCAACAGACGCACCTTGTTGCGGTCATGTTCGGTGGGGGCCCAGTTGCGCAAGACCCGTTCCTGCGAGCGATCGAGCACGACAACGAGGTCAAGATCGGCGAACCAGGCCGGGTCAAACTGCCTGGCGCGGTGGTGGCTACCGTCGTAGCCCTTCTTGGCCAGCGCCGTGATGGTGCGCGCGTCGGCCTGCTCCCCCACGTGCCAGTCGCCGGTTCCGGCAGAACTCGTCGTGATGAGTCGACCAAGGCCCGACCGGGTGACGAGATCGCGAAGCATCACTTCGGCCATGGGTGACCGGCAAATATTGCCGGTGCACACGAAGATGATCCGAAATGGCGTCGACTCGTCTGGGCTGAGCGCCTCAAAACTCATTTCTCCATTGTGGGGCACATGAGCCTCCTCCACACCTGCTGATTTTCGCCGCGTCACACGCAATATCCGCACGGCGGAGGCGCAGTAGGGGCGTTGGACAGACTCGGATGCGGGAACGATGAGAAATCGGACGAGGAAGATAACCGGTGGATGGCGCAGAAAGCTTGTTTTTTGGCGATGAAGCGCAGGTTCGGGTCGAGCAACTCGCGGCGCTCCGCCGCCAACGGATGCGACTGGGAGCACTGTGCGATGAGGTGGACATGGCGCGACGGGTGTTCGGCTCTGCGGATGGCGCCGACGGCCTCCGCTCCTGGCGCTCCCCGGCCGCGCGGGGCTACGTGGCCAGGCGACGTGAACTGGCAGCCGAGCTCGACCGGTCAGCGATGCTGATGAATGACGCGCTGGCGGCGATCGAACGAGCAATTATCGAGCTGAAGGCTCTGCTGTGAACGACGACACCCTGGTGCTCTCCGGCGGCGGCAGCACGGCTGTGGCCACCGACGAGCTCTTCACCGAGTTGGCCGTGCTTGAGCTCCTCCGCGGTCACTGCGAGGTGTGGCGCTCCGAGCTCTCGCAGATTCGGGGCATGCCCGTGCCCGGCGCTGCCGTACCTGCCCCGGCCTGGACCAGGGATGACAGCGAGTTCGCCCTCTACGCCGCAGCCAGGGCGCTTGACGGGCTCGCAGAGCTGAGCGGGGCGCTGTCCACGGCCCTGAGGGATGCGGCGGAGGGCTACGGCGAGGCGGAACGCACCATCGCGCTGCTCACTCGACTGGCCGGGGCGGGTTTCGGCTATGTCTTCGGCGTGCTGTCTCCGGTGCTGGCGGTGCTCGCGCTCCCTGCGCTGACCTCCCTGCTTTCTGGCTGGTTTATTGGCACACTCATTGCCGGTCAATCAGGTCACAGCGGTCAAACCGGGCGCAACGGCGACGCAACGCAGCTCGCGGACGTGCTGACACACAATCCGCGCCTGCTCACCAACCCGGAGCTCGTCGCAGCTGTCAGGGTGCTGGTGTCGTCGATCGACGACGCTGCTGCCGGTTTTCTGCGGATACCGCAGCCGCTGCCCACGCTCCTCGGAGACGAGGGCATCGGGCTGCTTGGCGCATCGACGTCGGCTGCCGGGGTGCTCTTCGCTGCGAACCGCATGGGTGTCATGCGCGAGACCGCGGTGACCGCGGTTCCCGTGGGGCGCAGCCGGACCGTCGTCGCCCCCGTCGGCGTGCATGGCCTGGCTGAACGGATACCCCGGGCGTCGACCGACAGCCCGCAGGTGCGGATCGAACGCTATGGGCCGGTGGATCGGCCCGGCTGGGTCGTGTACATCGGCGGAACGGTGGACTGGAGCGCGGTGCCCTCCAGCGAGCCCTGGGACCTCACGTCCAACATCGCCGCTGTCGCCGACCACAACGCCGGCTCGTACCGCGCGGTGGTCGATGCCATGACGCAGGCTGGAATCGGCCCTGACGACCCTGTGGCACAGGTTGGTCACTCCCAGGGCGGGCTGATTGCAGCGCAAGTGGCGGCATCCGGCGATTTCAACACCGTCGCTGTCCTGACATTCGGGGCGCCGGCCGGCCAGGTGGCGGTTCCGGATGCCGTGCCGATGCTGGCCGTTGCCCACACCGACGACCTGGTGCCGGCGCTCGGCGGCACAGCCAGGGACGCAACCGCTGATTCGAATGCCCACCTGCTGGTGCGGCGGGAGGCGTACGCCGACAGCCAGGTACCCACCGACGTTTCACTGCCGGCGCATGGCATGGCCACCTACGTGGAGACGGCGCGCCTCATCGACGAGTCACGCGAACCGCGGCTCGTGGCCTTCTCCGCAGGAATAGCGGCGCTCGTGGGCGCTGGGACCGCGACCATCGGGCCCACGAGTACGGGGACCGCAAGTACGGGTGCCGCGAGCACGGGATCCGTCACGTCGTGGCGTGGAATCCGTGCCTCCGGTGACCGCTAGCGGCCCAGGAGATACCGGCCCAGGATACCGGCCCAGGAGATACCGGCCCAGGAGATACCTAGGAGACGGAACGCGAGACCGGGCGCACAATCAGGCCGAGGATCCAGCTGATGATGCCGAGCACGATGGCGCCGAGTACGCCCCACCAGAACCCGTCGACCTCAAGCCCGAAGCCGAACCAGCTGGAGATCCAGGCGGCGAGCAGCAGCAGCAACCCGTTCACGATGAAGGACAGCAGCCCGAGGGTCAGGACGTAGAGCGGGAACGCGAGCACCCGCACGAAGGTGCCGATGACGCTGTTCACGAAACCGAAGATGAGTGCGACCAGCAGGTAGGTGACAATCACCGCAAGCGTGTCGTCGGCGTACGGCACAATGCTCACCCCGGCGACGATGACGCTCGTCAGCCAGAGTGCAACCGCGTTCAGGATGAGTTTGATCAGGAAGCCCATACAGCCACACTATTCCACCTCGCAGCTTATGGGCCGGCCACGACAGTATCCGCTGGCCGAGATATCGGGTCGAGATATCGGCATCCGTACATACGGCTCTCAGAATATTGGGACTTGTAGACTCGCCGGGTGAGCCAACGTGACCCGATGACCGTCCGACTGCGCCCGGAAATCATGGCATTGCCTGCGTATAAGCAGGGCAAGCCTGCTGCCGCCGACGCCTTTAAGCTCTCCAGCAACGAGAATCCGTTCGAACCTCTTCCCTCCGTCGTAGCCGCGGCCTCTGCCATCACGTCGTTCAACCGCTACCCGGATGCCACGGCGCTGGCCGTGCGCGAACGCCTCGCCGACCGTTTTGGCCTCTCTGCAGACGAGGTGCACATCGGCTCAGGGTCTGTGGCAATCCTCGCCCAGCTCCTCCTGGCGGCGGCGGGAGTTGGCGACGAGGTCGTCTACTCGTGGCGTTCGTTCGAGGCCTACCCGAGCCTCGTTGCGGTCGCCGGCGCGACCAGCGTTCAGGTGCCGAACCGGCCAGATCACGGCCATGACCTGCCGGCCATGGCCGCAGCGATCACCGAGCATACCCGGGTCATCATCGTCTGCAGCCCGAACAACCCAACGGGCACCATCGTCACCGGTGCAGAATTCGAAGCGTTCATGGAACTCGTTCCGAGTGACCTGCTGGTCATTCTCGATGAGGCATATATCGAATTCGTGACGGAGGCCTCGGCTGTCCGCGGTCCGGCGCTGCTGTCGCGCTACCCCAACCTTGTCGTGCTGCGCACCTTCTCGAAGGCATACGGACTCGCGGGCCTCCGAATCGGCTACGCGCTCGGCGCGGAAAGCATCCTCGATGCCGCACGCTCGACGGCGATTCCTCTCTCGGTGACCGGCCAGGCCGCTGTCGCCGCAATCGCTTCCCTCGACGCGGAAGACGAACTGCTTGAGCGAGTGGCGATTCTCGCCGCGCGGCGCGAAGAGCTCTGGGAGGGCCTCACAGCCGCGGGCTGGAACATCCCATACCCACAGGGCAACTTCGTGTGGCTGCCGACCGGCGAGGCGACCAGCCAGATCGCCCAGCAACTCGGGGAGGCCGGCCTCGTCGTTCGCCCATTCGCGTCTGAGGGCATCCGAGTGTCCATCGGCGAAGAAGACGCTGTAGGAAAACTTCTACAGATCTGCACAGAGATTGTTGATGGCCTACCAACAGGCCACCCAGCACGGAAGCTAGGTTAGTACGGTGGCAGGCACCCCAAACATCGATCCCATGGTCCAACTCCTCTCTCACGAGGGAAAGCTGGTCACGTCAGAACGGTCGGCAGAATTCTTGCCATACCTCGAGCGACTCGGCGACGACGACTACCGTCGTATGTACCGTGACATGGCGGTCGTCCGTCGGTTCGACCTGGAAGCCGCAAACCTGCAGCGCCAGGGCCAGCTCGCCCTCTGGGTGCCAAGCCACGGCCAGGAGGCAGCCCAGGTCGGGTCAGCGTATGCGACCAAGCCCCAGGACCACGTGTTCCCCTCGTACCGTGAACACGTCGTCGGCATGATTCGCGGAATCGACGTCGTCGACATCCTGCGCATGCTGCGCGGCGTCACCCTGGGCGGCTGGAAGCCGGAAGAGCACGGCAACTTCCACCTGTACACCCTGGTGCTCGCCTCCCAGACGCTGCATTCCACCGGTTACGCCATGGGAATCCAGTTCGACGGCGCAACGGCCACCGGCAATCCAGAGACCGACCAGGCCGTCATCGTCTACTACGGCGACGGTGCATCCTCTGAGGGCGAGGCCAACGAGGCGCTCCTCTTCGCGGCCAGTTACCAGACCCCGCAGGTGTTCTTCCTGCAGAACAACCAGTGGGCGATCTCGGTTCCCGTCTCCCGACAGTCCCGCACGCCGCTGTATCTGCGCGCCGGCGGATTCGGCATGCCAGGCACCCAGATCGACGGCAACGACGTGCTCGCCAGCTTTGCCGTGACATCCAAGTCGATGGACGACGCCCGCTCCGGCCGTGGCCCGTCACTCATCGAGGCGATGACCTACCGCGTTGGCGCGCACACCACGGCCGACGACCCCACCAAGTACCGCGATCCAGCCGAGCTCGCGGCCTGGGTGGAGCGCGATCCGATCGTGCGATTCCGTCGCTACTTGGAGGGCCTTGGCGCCCCCACAAAATTTTTCGACTCCGTCGACGAAGAGGCCAGCGATTTCGCCGCGGATGTTCGTCGCCGCGCCCTGGAGATTGTCGCGCCAGAGAAATCGGTCATTTTCGACAATGTCTACGCGGAACCGCATCCGTTGATTGAAGAACAGAAAGCCTGGCTTGATCGCTACGAGGCTTCATTTGAAGGGGACCAGGCATGAGTGACGTTCAGGCGACGTCGGCGAACCTTCCCATGGCCAAGGCGCTGAACGCCGGGCTCAGGATGTCGCTGCAGAACGATTCGAAGGTCCTGCTCATGGGCGAGGACATCGGGCTGCTCGGTGGCGTGTTCCGGGTGACAGAAGGCCTGCTCGCCGAATTCGGCGACAAGCGCGTGCTCGACACCCCACTGGCAGAGGCCGGTATCATCGGCACCGCCATCGGAATGGCGCTTCGCGGCTACCGTCCGGTGTGCGAGATCCAGTTCGACGGATTCGTGTTCCCCGGCTTCAACCAGATCACCACCCAGCTTGCTCGCATGCGCAACCGCCACGAGGGCGGCGTCAGCATGCCAGTGGTCATTCGCATTCCGTACGGCGGACACATCGGATCGATCGAGCACCACCAGGAGAGCCCGGAGACGTACTTCGCGCACACGCCGGGTCTGCGCGTGGTCAGCCCGTCGAACCCGCACGATGCCTACTGGATGATGCAGGAAGCGATCGCCTCCGACGACCCCGTCATCTTCTTCGAGCCCAAGAGCCGCTACTGGCCGAAGGGTGAGGTCGACTTCACGGCCAGCGGAATTCCGCTCCACGCCAGCCGCGTGGTGCGCACCGGAACCGACATCACGGTCGTCGGTCACGGCGCCATGATCAGCGTGCTGCTCCAGGCCGCCGATATCGCGGCCGACGAGGGCATCAGCATTGAGGTCGTCGACCTGCGGTCGCTCTCCCCCGTCGACTACGGCCCGATTCTGGCATCCGTTCAGAAGACCGGTCGACTGGTCATCGCCCAGGAAGCGTCCGGATTCGTCAGCCTCGGCTCCGAAATCGCGGCAACGGTCACAGAGCGGGCGTTCTACTCGCTCGAAGCCCCCGTGCTTCGGGTGTCAGGGTTCGACACGCCGTTCCCCCCTGCTGCGGTGGAAACACACTTCCTGCCCAGCCCTGACCGCATCCTCGAAGCCGTGGATCGCGCTCTCTCCTACTAGCCACATTGGCCTGCTACTAGCCAAACCGGGTCAGTTTCGCCCAGCATGAACGCACCCCCTGCACGAACGCAGATCTGTAAGAAAGGCACATGATGAGCCTGTCAAAGTTCACCCTCCCGGATGTCGGCGAGGGCCTCACCGAAGCCGAAATCGTCTCGTGGAAGGTCGCCCCTGGCGACACCGTGACGATCAACCAGGTGCTGGTCGAAATCGAGACGGCCAAGTCGCTCGTCGAGCTGCCGTCGCCCTATGTCGGCGTTGTCGGCGAGATCCTGGTCGCCGAAGGCGAGACAGTGGATGTCGGCACCCTCATCATCACCATCGATTCGGGGACCGAAACGGGCGCCGGCGCGGCAGCCACTCCCCCGGCCGTGAATGCATCGGCAGCCCCGGCCGCTTCCCCGGCTGCTGACCTCCTCGAAGCGGCAGCGGACACCGCCGCCACGATCTCCAACGAGAAATCGGACTCGTCCGACGAGAAGCAGGGTGCGATGCTGGTCGGCCACGGCAGCTCGGCGACGATGGCGACTCGCCGGAAGCGCCACGAGCCGCAGGCGGTGGCCCACGAAACCATGTCCCCTCCCCCTGTGCACACCGAGCAGCCTGCCGCAGTTCCGCTTCCCGTGTTGCCGCCCAAGGCATCCGTTGGACCGGTAATCGCCAAGCCGCCAATCCGCAAGCTGGCCAAGGACCTCGGCGTCGACCTCTCTCTGGTGACGCCGACGGGGCCGATTGGCGACGTCACGCGTGACGATGTGCTGCGCGAGGCGAACCAGGCCAGCGTGTTCCGCAACATCCAGACCCCTGAGTGGCCGGAAAGCCGCGAGGAGCGCATCCCGGTCAAGGGCGTGCGCAAGGCTATCGCCCAGGCCATGGTGTCGAGTGCGTTCACGGCGCCGCACGTGAGCCTGTTCGTCGACGTCGACGCCACCAGGACCATGGAATTCGTCAAGCGACTGAAGACGTCGACCGACTTCGCCGGCGTGAAGGTGTCGCCGCTGCTGATCATGGCCAAGGCCATGATCTGGGCCGTGCGCCGCAACCCCACCGTGAACTCGAGCTTCACCGACGACGAGATCATCGTTCGCCACTACGTGAACCTCGGCATTGCCGCCGCCACCCCACGGGGATTGATTGTTCCGAACATCAAGGAAGCCCAGGACATGAGCCTGCTTGAGCTTGCCCAGTCGCTGGAGCAGCTCACGATCACGGCGCGCGACGGCAAGACCACGCCGGCGCAGATGTCGAACGGCACCATCACGATCACGAACATCGGTGTCTTCGGCATGGACACCGGCACGCCCATCTTGAACGCCGGTGAAGCCGGAATCGTGGCACTCGGCACGATCAAGCAGAAGCCGTGGGTCGTTGACGGCGAGGTGCGCGCCCGTTTCGTCACAACGATCGGTGCGAGCTTCGACCACCGCGTGGTCGACGGCGATGTGGCCAGCCGCTTCCTGGCCGATGTCGCCAGCATCATCGAAGAACCGGCACTGCTTCTCGAGTAACCGTCTTTGACAATCATTCTCAATAACCGTATTCTCGGAGAGTCCCGTTCCGCTCTTTGAAATAGGTATTCCACGGTGAAACGTCGTTTTCTGCTCCTCCCAACGCTTGTCATGGCATCCGTTCTGGCCTTGACAGGCTGCAGCGGCAGCGCCGATGACAGCGCAGAAACCGACGACGGCACCATCAGGGTGGTGGCGTCCACCAACGTCTACGGGGACATCGCGGCCCAGGTGGGCGGAGACCTGGTTTCTGTCACCTCGATCATCGACAGTCCTGACAAGGACCCGCACGAGTACGACGCGGATGCCCGCACCCAGCTGGCACTGTCGAAGGCCGACCTTGTCATCGAGAATGGCGGCGGTTACGACGACTTCGTCGACACCATGCTCTCGGCATCGGGCAACACCGATGCTGTCGTGTTGAACGCCGCAGAGATCTCCGGATACGACCAAGACCCGGCCGACGGCGAGTTCAACGAGCACCTTTGGTACGACTTCCCGACCGTCGCCGCGGTGGCAGAGGAGATCGCGGTCGCGCTCTCCGACCTCGATCCGGCCAACGCCGCAACGTTCGAGTCGAACGCACAGGCCTTCGTCGCCGAGATCGGTACCCTGCAGGCGCAGGAAGCCCAGATCAAGTCCGACCACGGCGGCACAGGGGTCGCCATCACCGAACCGCTGCCGCTCTACCTGCTCGAAGCCAGTGGGCTCGTCAATAAGATTCCCGATGAATTCAGTGAGGCCGTCGAGCAGGGAACCGACGTGCCGGCCACCGTACTGGCCATGGTCACCGACCTCCTGGGCAATGGCTCAATCGGTGCGCTCGTCTACAACGCGCAGACGTCTGGCTCGCAAACGGATGCCGTCATCGAGGCCGCAGACGACAACGACGTTCCCGTGGTCGCGTTCACCGAGATCCTGCCGGCGGGCACCGACTACATCAGCTGGATGCAGGCGAACCTCGATGCGCTCGCTGGGGCGCTTGCAGGAGCGCCGTCCCCAGCCCCCGCGGGGAAGTAACCTGCCAAGGATGACTTCTTCCGTCCCCTCCCCCGCCGCGGCTGGTCGATCCCGCTTCGGGACGCCCTCAGGGTCGGTGCTGCGCATGCGCGATGCCGAACTGAAATTCGGCGATCGCACGCTCTGGAGCGGCCTCGACCTCGACGTGCACGCCGGCGAGTTCATTGCCGTTCTTGGGGCGAACGGGTCTGGCAAGACCAGCATGCTCAAGGTCATCCTGGGGCAGAACCAGTTGAGCTCTGGCGAGATCTCGTTCCTCGGCCACCCCATCACCAGGGGCAGCCGCCAGATCGGCTATATCCCGCAGCAGAAGCTGGCCGACGACGGCACTCCCCTGCGTGCCCGCGACCTCGTCGCGCTCGGGCTGAACGGCCACGTCTGGGGTCCGCCGTGGCCATCGAAGGCGCGCGATCGCAAGGTCGACGAACTGCTGGAAGCAGTCGGGGCGACCGACTACGCGAAGGTGCCGATCTCCACCCTCTCTGGTGGAGAACAACAGCGGCTCAGGGTCGGCCAGGCGCTGGCCGGAGACCCTCGCCTGCTGCTCTGCGACGAGCCGCTCATCTCACTCGACCTGAACCACCAGGCAGGCGTCAGCGAGCTCATCGACCGCCACCGCCGCGAACGCAATCTTGGCGTCATGTTCGTCACGCACGACATCAACCCCATCCTGGGCATGGTCGACCGTGTGCTCTACCTGGCCGGCGGGTCATTCCGGATCGGCACCCCAGACGACGTACTGCGCTCCGACGTGCTGAGTGACCTCTACGGCTCGCCGGTCGACGTGATCCGCACCCGCGGTCGCGTGATCGTGGTTGGCGCTCCAGACAGTCCACACGGCCTGCCAGACACCGATGGTGCCGCGCACCACGACGACACCGCAGCCACCAGGCCAGAGGAACGACTTCCGTGATCCCCTTCGACGCCTCGGACGACCTCTGGTCGCAGATCTTCAACTTCGCCGACTACGGCGAACTGCTCGCCCTGCTGCAGAACTCCATCATCGCCGGAGCGGTGCTTGGCGTCGTAGGCGGCCTGATCGGCGTGTTCGTGATGTCGCGCGACATGGCATTCGCGGTGCACGGCATCAGCGAACTGTCGTTCGCCGGGGCATCCGCTGGACTGCTGTTCGGCATCGGCGTCGTCGAAGGATCTCTCATCGGCTCGATGATCGCGGCGCTGTTGATCGGCATACTGGGGGCGAAATCACGCGACCGCAACTCGATCATCGCGGTGCTGATGCCGTTCGGGCTGGGGCTCGGCATCCTGTGCCTTGCGCTGTATCCAGGACGAACCGCCAACAAGTTCGGCCTGCTGACCGGCCAAATCGTAGCCGTTGACAACCCGAGGCTCGAGTCGCTCATCGTGATCTCGATCATCGTTGTCGTCGGACTGTTGATCGTCTGGCGCCCGCTCACGTTCGCCAGCGTCGATCCAGCCGTGGCCGCGGCCAAGGGCATCCCGGTGCGGGGCCTCTCGATCTTCTTCATGCTGCTGCTCGGCCTCGCCGTCGCCGTCTCAGTACAGATCGTCGGTTC
The DNA here is from genome assembly GCF_057669685.1 of Leifsonia sp. Y878. Taxonomy (NCBI): domain Bacteria; kingdom Bacillati; phylum Actinomycetota; class Actinomycetes; order Micrococcales; family Microbacteriaceae; genus Leifsonia; species Leifsonia sp. Y878. The sequence continues at coordinate 146,355 of NZ_JBYHFS010000004.1, forward strand.
GCTCCTCGTGCTCTCGATTCTCGTGACCCCGGCGGCCGCAGCGCTCCGGCTCACCTCCTCCCCCGTCATCGCGCCGCTGCTCAGCATGCTGTTCGCCGTCGTCTCGCTGGTCGGGGGCATCATGCTCGCACTTGGCGGGTCGATTCCGATCAGCCCGTACGTCACGACAATTTCGTTCGCGATCTACGTGGTCTGCCGGCTGATCGCGGCATCGAAGGCGCGCAGGGGCTTGTCTGGCCGGGTGCTCAGCCCGGCATAGGGCGCGGAGGATTACGGTTATACGTAACGCCACTGCCGGCAGCGTCGCTGCCGGTTACGCCGCCAAATGGGGCGTATGCAATTTATGGAATAGGTAACGACATGGCAGTGAAACGGAACACCTGGCAACGGGATGCCGTTCGGGAAGCGCTCGATTCCACGAGTGGATTCGTCAGCGCCCAAGCCCTGCACGCCACCCTGCACGCGACGGGGTCGCCCATCGGCCTTGCGACGGTCTACCGTGCCCTGTCCGACCTCGCCGCCCAGGGCGAAGCCGACTCCCTGCAGTCTCCAGACGGCGAAAGCCTCTACCGCGCCTGCAGTTCTGACAGCCACCACCACCACCTGATCTGCCGCAACTGCGGTCTCACGGTCGAAATTGAAGCGGATGCCGTCGAAGAGTGGGCGCGCAGCGTTGCCGCCGAGCACGGCTTCACCCAGGCCGCCCACGTCGTCGACGTCTTCGGGCTCTGCGCTACGTGTTCGGCTCGAATGGCGACCGCAACAGGGATGACCCAAGTCGAGTAAACCTCGCTATTCTCGATGCACGGGGTTTATGAGCCCCGTGAATTCGGGGAGCGTGAGAGATGGAAAACTCAGCTGCACAGCCGAAATCGGCCGGCAAACCGGCCAGGAAGGCCAAAGGCCGCTCCGCCAGGCGACTTGATCCCAGTCGCCTTCCTGCCCTCTACACGATCGTTGTCGGCGTCGCGCTGGTCATCATGGATGCCACCATCGCGAACGTGGCCACCCCGGTGGTGCTGCGCGATCTCTCGATGACCTCCGCGCAGGTGGAGTGGATGACGGCGATCTATTCGCTCGTCTTCGCAGGCCTCCTGCTCACCGTCGGCCGCATCGGCGACCTCTATGGGCGCCGCAAGATCTTCATCGTCGGCATGGTTGTCTTCTTCATCGGATCGGTGCTCGCGGGTGCGTCAGTGAGTGGAAACATGCTGATCACCGCCCGATTGATCGAAGGCATCGGCGCAGCGATGGTGATGCCGACGGCCCTGTCGACGTTGAACGTGATGTTCGTCGGCCGCGACCGCTCCATTGCCTTCGCCACCTACGGGGCCGTGATCGGCGGCATGGCGGCCGTCGGGCCGCTCGTGGGCGGCTGGCTCGCCACCGATGTGACCTGGCGCTGGGCGTTCTGGTTGAACATCCCGTTCGCCATCCTCGTGATCATCGGCGCGTTCCGCTTCTTGCCGGAGAACTCAGAGGAGGGAGCGCACGGGCTTGACTACGTCGGCGCCATCCTGTCTGCCATCGGTATGGGCGCACTCGTGTTCGGGCTGATTCAAGGCCAGTTCTACGGCTGGTGGGTGCAGAAAGACGGCGCGGTTTCCCCGGTTCCCTTCGCATTCCTCATCGGAATCGTCGCCCTGATCGGCTTCGTCATCGTCGAACGCTCCCGCAGGAAGGCGGGCAAGACGGTGCTGCTCGACCTCGCTCTCTTCCGCATCAAGACGTTCCGCTTCGGTGCCATCACGGCCCTCATCATTGCGCTCGGCGAGTACGGGCTCTTGTTCGTGCTCCCCCTGTTGCTGCAGAACGCTCTCGGGTTCACCGCCCTCGGCACTGGATGGCTGATCTTCGCCCTCGCCATCGGCACCTTCCTGATTTCGGCGTTCGTGCCGAACATCGCCCATCACCTCAGCGCCCGCACCATCGTGCGCATCGGTGTCGCGATCGAGGCGGTGGCGCTGTTTGGGCTCGGGCTCAGCCTCTCTGCGGACATCTCCGGCTGGGGTATCGCCGCCTGGCTCTTCCTGTACGGCATCGGCACCGGAATGACGAGCTCGCAACTGACCAACATCGTGCTGAGTGAGATTCCCGCATCGGAATCTGGCCAGGCATCCGGTGCCCAGTCGACGGCGCGGCAGATCGGTTCGGCATTCGGCATTGCGATTATGGGAGCGATCCTGCTCGCGGTCCTCGGCTCGTCGACCAGGCAGTCCCTTGAAGACCAGAACCTGAGCGCGGCAGAGGTGACCGAGATCACCGACTCTGTGACGGCATCCGATGGATCAGTCATTCCCGACCTGAAGCTCAACCCTCGCACGACAGATCAGGGCACGGCGGCAGCGGATGCCCTCGTCGACGCCTCCAAGATCGTTGCGTTCGCCGCGTCTGGCGCGCTCATTGTCGGACTGCTCGCCACTCTCGCCATCCCCCGGCCCCGGAAGCTCGACGATATTCAACAGGAAACGCTGCCGGAGACGACGGCAGCCGCATCGGAGTAGCGCCGGCAGCCCACAACTTGCGCGACACGCCCGGATTGCGTAATGTTGATCCCTGCTGTGCATATCTGTGCGCGCATTGCGGGCTCGCAAACCAATCCCTTTTCAAAGCTGTGCTTTGTGAAGTGAGTGGCTTCGTGTTCGCCGACAAGAGATCTTGGGAAGGGCATTCGCCCTTCGGTAATTGGAGGAAGACCATGGCAGCAACTTGCCAGGTGACCGGAGCCATTCCCGGCTTTGGGCACAACATCTCACACTCGCACCGACGCACCAAGCGTCGCTTCGACCCGAACATCCAGAAGAAGACGTACTTTGTGCCGTCGCTTCGCCGCAGCGTCACGCTGCAGCTTTCAGCTAAGGGAATCAAGGTCATTGACGCCCGTGGCATCGAGTCGGTCGTCAAGGACCTGCTCGCACGTGGGGAGAAAATCTAATGGCTAAGGCTCAGGACGTACGTCCGATCATCAAGCTTCGTTCGACGGCCGGCACGGGTTACACCTATGTCACCAAGAAGAACCGTCGCAACAACCCCGACCGTCTCGTGCTGAAGAAGTACGATCCCGTAGTGCGCAAGCACGTTGACTTCCGCGAGGAGCGCTAAACATGGCGAAGAAGAGCATGATTGCCAAGAACGAGCAGCGCAAGGTGATCGTAGAGCGTTACGCCGCTAAGCGCCTTGAGCTGAAGAAGGCTCTCGTTGACCCGGCCGGAACCGACGAGTCCCGCGAAGCTGCACGCCTCGGCCTGCAGAAGCTTCCCCGCAACGCTTCGCCGGTGCGCGTGCGCAACCGCGACGCTGTTGACGGCCGTCCCCGTGGACACCTCAGCAAGTTCGGTATCTCACGTGTTCGCTTCCGCGACATGGCACACAAGGGTGAACTGCCCGGTATCACCAAGTCCAGCTGGTAATTCTTAGCTGAAACTTGCCTCTAGGGGATGTCGACTTTCGAGTCGACATCCCCTTTTGCTTTCCCCCTGTTTTCTCGCGGTTTTGCCCATAGAGTTCCGCGCAGAGCGAAAACGGCGCGACTCGCCGGGCTAAAAGCGTCTTAAGTCGCGTAAATACGCGGAACTTCATGGATTTCTGCTAGATTCAACGCGGTCGAACCGACCAACAGTGCGGTTCTTTGAGTCGCACTGGAACACTGAAATTGCTGTTTTTACAGACCAAGGTCCGAGGAGGACACTCAATGGCTGACAAGTCGCTGAACAAGACCGAGCTCGTTGCCGCCGTTGCCGCGGCGTCCGGTCAGAGCCAGGCTTCCGTCGATGGCGTTCTGAACGCTTTCTTCGCGACCCTCGCCGACACCGTTGCAAACGACGGCAAGGTCACCATCCCGGGCTGGCTCGGCGTCGAGCGCACCGCAACCGCTGCTCGCACGGGCCGCAACCCGCAGACCGGCGAAGAGATCAAGATCGCTGCCGGCCACCGCGTCAAGCTGACCGCTGGTAGCAAGCTCAAGGCTGCCGCTAAGTAGTCTTTCTGCTTAGAAGAGGGCGTCGACTTCGGTCGGCGCCCTTTCTTCATGCCCGTACGCAATCACGGCCCGCGAAAGCGCAGGGCGGTTCGGAGCAGTCACCACGGCAGTTAAGCTTGGGTAGTGTCCCGTTCAGTACGCATCATCGGCCCCAGCATCCTGCTGCTCGTCGCGGTTCTTGCGACGATCATCGGCCTTGCGTACGGCGGGGGAGCAGCTCCGCAGCTCCTGTCAGATCCAGGGCCCATGGTGCGATGGGGCCTCCCCATCGCCAAACTGTTCGTCAACCTCGGTGCAGCGGGCACGATCGGCGCCCTGGCCCTCACCTGCTTCGCGCTGAGTCCACGTGAGCGGGAGTTCAATGCCGCGCTCGACTTTGCTGCCGCATCCGCCGCGTTCTTCACCGTGGCATCGGCTGCCACCGGCTTCATCACGTTCCTGCAGGTCACGAACGTGCCGCTCAGCTTCGACGACCGGTTCAGCGCAACCCTCGGACAGTTCATCACCGACATCGCCCTCGGGCAGGCGTGGCTGATCACCACCCTCATCGCAGCCGCCGTCACCGTGCTGTGCTTCGCCGTACGCAACCAGACGGCCCTGGTGTTCGTCACTGTGCTGGCTGTCGGCGCTCTGGTGCCCATGGCCCAGCAGGGCCACTCCGCCGGCGCAGCAGGCCACGACGCGGCCATCACGTCCCTCGGCCTGCACCTGGCCTTCGCCGCCGTATGGCTGGGCGGCCTCCTCACCATCGTCGTGGTGCGCAACCAGCTTGCAGCCGGTCGCATCACCGTCATCATCGGACGCTATTCGACGCTGGCCCTCGTCTGTTTCGTCGTGGTGGCGGCATCCGGTTATGTGAGTGCAGAGCTGCGTATCGGCACGCTCGACAGGCTGCTGACGCCATACGGCATCCTCGTGCTGGTCAAGGTGGTCGCACTCATCGTGCTCGGCGCCTTCGGAGTCATGCAGCGCCGCTTCTTCATTGACCGGATGCAGAAGAGCGCGAACCCGGCAGGGCGGTGGTTCTGGTGGCTGGTCACGGCCGAACTCGCCTTCATGGGACTGGCATCCGGGGTCGCTGCCGCCCTGGCGCGAACGGCAACGCCTGTCGCCCAGACCGTGGCAACAGAGGTGCCGACCTCTACCCCTGCGCAGCTGCTCACGGGGGAGCTCCTGCCGCCAGAACTCACGTTCTCCCAGTACTTCACCACCTGGAACTTCGACGTCGCCTGGATCCTGTTCTGCGGCTTCGGCATCTTCTTCTACATCGCCGGCGTGTTGCGTCTGCGCCGTCGCGGCGACAAGTGGCCGATCTACCGCACGGTGCTTTGGGTTCTCGGCATGCTCACGCTGTTCTACATCACCAACGGTGGCGTGAGCGTGTATGAGAAGTACCTGTTCTCGACGCACATGCTCATGCACATGGTGCTCACCATGCTGGTTCCGGTGCTGCTGGTGCCAGGCGCTCCGGTGACGCTCATCGCGCGTGCCGTGCGGATGCGCAAGGACGGCAGCAGGGGAGTGCGCGAGTGGGTGCTGCTCGCCGTGCACTCGAAGCCGGCCGGATTCCTGGCCAACCCCATTGTTGCGGCCCTGCTCTTCGCCGGATCGCTCTGGATCTTCTACTATTCCTCGCTGTTCAGCTGGTCGACGACCGACCACATCGGTCACCAGTGGATGATCATCCACTTCCTGATCACCGGGTACCTGTTCGTGCAGTCCCTCATTGGCATCGACCCTGTGCCGTATCGCCTGCCGTATCCGTTCCGCTTGCTGCTGCTGCTCGGCACGATGGCGTTCCACGCGTTCTTCGGCCTGGCGATCATGACGGGCACCGGGCTCTTCCTCGCGGACTGGTACGGGGCCATGGGACGCACGTGGGGCGTGAGCCCACTGGTCGACCAGCAGAACGGGGGAGGGGTCGCCTGGAGCATTGGCGAGCTGCCGACCATCGCGCTGGCGATCACCGTGGCCATCCAGTGGAGTCGAAGCGACGAGAAGGAAACCCGCCGTCGCGATCGCAATGCCGAACGCACCGGCGAAGCCGAACTCGCCGAGTACAACGCGCGCCTCGCCAAGCTGGCGGCGCACGACAAGTAGCGCTCACGACAAGTAGCGCTCGAGTTGGCGGATGTCGCGAATACCGGAAACTCTGCCGCAGAGAGCGCGATCCGTCCTGTATTCGGTGACAGTTGCTCGATTCATCCTGTATTCGCTACAGGTTTCGCCGCTGCGCGACCTCGTGAGTACTGAAACTGGCGGCTAGTGCAACTGGATGGCCAGTGAGCCATCCGCATTGATGGTCACGCTCAGGCTCACCTGGAAGTCGACGTCTTCGTCCCTGGTGCTGATGTCGCCGTCGAACAGCGACTGAACTGTGACAGAGACGTGGGCGACGCCCGGCGTGGACGGCATGTCGAACGTCGTCTCTCCGGCGGTCAGCGCGACGGGCGGGTAATCGACGATGCTCCACGTTGGGAGGTCGGTGACGCGGTCGTTGATCTCAATGCCGAACGGACAGTTCGAGGGCTGCAGCACCTCTTGGGTGGCGCACTCGTCCAGGTACTTGTCTAGCTCAGCCTGAACCTGCGTGATCATGTTCGCGTTCGGTTGTGCGTCGAGGATGACATCGACAGGTCCGGCCTGCGTGACCCTGGTGACGACCTGTTCAGACCCGAGCAGCGTCGAGGCGTGGTCGAGCGTGTACGTGGCTGGTGCGAACGCGAGGTATGCCGCCTGGTTGGAGAACGTGGCCGGCGCATCCGCTTCGTCACGGGCGCGAGTGTCGAGGGTCAGGTCGTTCACAGTGAATGTCGAGGCGTGCAACACGGTGACCTGCAAGACGGCGAGCGGGCTGCTCGTGAATCGCCAGTTGTTGAAGACACCGGCGAAGGTGCCTGCGCTCTCGACCGAGAATGTCATGGTCGATTTTTGCCCGGCAACGCTGAAGGAGTACACGACGGTGTGCGCCCCGGGAGAACTCTCGGTGTCGCTGACGAGGGCGACGTCGTCGAGGGCGCCGAGAACTGACGAGCGCAGCAGGGTCTCGGGGAGATCCTGGGGGAGTCCAGCCGCCTCGAGTTCGGCGTTCGTGGGAACAACACCGTCGAGGGCGAGCGCGCCGACGGTGTCTTTTCGCGACAGCGCATCGAGGTACTGGCGCACGAATCCGCCTGCGCTGTAGAGGTCGCGGTTGAGGGCTCCGATGGCCGACACCAGCGCCACAAGAAGCAGCAGCGAAACGAGGCAAATGGCCAGAATCGTGCGCACACGAACGCGCGCCTTGCGATTGCCCCCAGTGTTCACCGCCCCATTCTATTCATCCCCCTCTGGGTGCCTGTGCCGCGGGGGATCAAACTGACGGTTACCAGCCAGGGAGGTTACAGTTGGATGTCCCATCCAGCCCAAGTGAGAGTGTCATAGTGCCTGAGTTTCCGTTGTCGCTAGAACAGGCAGAAGTGTTCGCCGCAATCGAAGGAACCCGGCAGAACGTGTTTGTCACCGGGCGGGCCGGCACAGGTAAGTCGACGCTGCTGAACCACCTCTCGTGGAACACCAGCAAACAGATCGTGATCGCAGCCCCCACCGGCGTTGCGGCGCTCAACGTGGGCGGCCAGACCATTCACTCGCTCTTCCGTCTGCCCATCGGCGTGATCGCCGATCACCCGATCGACCAGAACGACCAGGTGCGGAAGCTCCTGAACACCATCGACACCCTGGTCATCGATGAGGTATCGATGGTCAACGCCGACCTGATGGATGCCATCGATCGCAGCCTCAGACAGGCCAGGCAACGTCCGAACGAAGCGTTCGGCGGCGTGCAGATCGTGCTGTTCGGCGACCCGTACCAGCTGGCACCCGTGCCGGGCGATGCCGACGAACGGGCCTACTTCGCCGATACCTACCGCTCCCTGTGGTTCTTCGACGCCAAGGTGTGGCGCGACGCAGAACTGCGCATCTTCGAGCTGTCCCAGGTGCACCGCCAGAGCGATGCCGACTTCAAGTTCATGCTGAATGCCGTGCGGCACGGCCAGGTCACGGCCGAAATAGCCGGAGCGCTCAATTCGATGGGCGCGCGCCCAGCGCCGACCGAAGGCGTCATCACCCTCGCAACGCGCAATGATGCGGTGAACCGGATCAACGCATCCGCTCTGAAACGCCTCACCGGCAAGGCGCTCACTGCCAAAGCGGATGTCACGGGTGATTTCGGCGGTCGCACGTTCCCCGCTGACGAGACGCTTGAGCTCAAGGTCGGCGCGCAGGTGATGTTCCTCCGCAATGACTCACCGGCGGACGGTGGCGTGCGCTGGGTCAACGGGAGCATCGGAACTGTGACCAAGATCGACTCGACTGTGTACGTCGAAATTGACGGGCACACCCACGAGGTCGAACCGGCGGTCTGGGAGAAGCACAAATACAGCTACAACGCCACGACCAAGAAGCTGAGCCGCAACGTCGTGGCCGAATTCACGCAGTTTCCGTTGCGTTTGGCCTGGGCCGTCACGATTCACAAGTCGCAGGGAGCCACGTATGAGCGGGCCGTCGTCGACCTCGGCGCTCGTGCGTTCAGCCCCGGACAGACATATGTTGCCCTCAGCCGGCTCACCAGCCTCGAGGGGCTGTACCTCACGAGGCCCCTGCGCCCGAGCGACATCATGGTGGACGAGAACGTGCAGCGCTTCATGACGAGCACTGCACGCGCAGCCCACATCGTCCAGGGCTAGCTAGGCCGCCGGGTTGAGCGCCGCGATGGTGGCGTCGTAGCGTCCCTCGACCTCGGAGAATCGCAGGAACTTCACGGCTTCCACGAGGATCTCCTTCGCGTCAGGCTGCGATTCCAATAGCGCCATCACCTCGTCGGCGAAGACGTCGAGGGGGAGGAAATGCTCGTTCGCTGACCCACCCTGGATGAGTTCGGTTTGGACGGCCGGTGGCACAAGCTCGATGACCTTGACCGTGGTGCCCGCGAGTTGGAGCCGGAGCGTCTCGCTGAACTGGTGGATGAAGGCCTTTGACCCGTTGTACGTCGGGGTGTGCGCCAATGGAGTGTGGGCGAGGCCGGAGGAGACAGTCATGATGGTCGCGTCGGGGCGCGTCTGAAGGTGCTCGATGAACGCTGCGACCAGACGCAGCGGCCCATTGATGTTGGTGTCGACAATTCGCGCAGCGTCTGCCAGGAAGGTGGTGGCGCGTACGTCCTCGATGGTCATCACGCCAGCCATGGCGACGAGGACGTTGAGGTCGCCGTGCTCGGCCAGCACCTGGTCGCGTGCGGCAAGCACAGACGCCGGGTCGGTGGTGTCGATCGCCACGGTGAGCAGGCCGTGCCGTGTGGCGAGATCCTTCAGCACGTCGGTGCGACGGCCGCCGATGATGACGGTGTTGCCGGCGTCCTGCAGGCGCAGCGCAAGGGCAAGCCCGATGCCTGACGTGGCGCCGGGGATGAAGATGGTGTTCCCAGTGATATTCATGACTCAAGTGTGTGCGGCGGCATCGGGATGCGGGAGAGGAGCTGTTGTCGTAGGACTGCCGCTCCCTGTCTCATGGCCCGGTAGTGACGGATGATAGAGATATGGACCGTCCCGCCCTCGCCGATTTTCTTCGCTCTCGCCGCGAGGGGCTGCGCCCCGAGGATGTCGGGCTCTCAACGGGGCCAAGGCGACGGGTAGCCGGATTGCGCCGTGATGAGGTCGCCGTTCTCACCGGGATGTCGACGGACTACTACGTTCGGCTGGAGCAAGCGCGGGGTCCGCAGCCGTCTGAGCAGATGCTGGCCGCGCTCGGGAGAGCGCTGCGCATGAGCCTCGATGAGCGGGACTACCTCTATCGCCTCGCCGGCCGCGGTGCGCCCTCACGCACTCCGCTCGACACTCACGTGGCGCCGGCACTCCTGCGCGTGCTTGATCGCCTCGACGAGACGCCGGCTCTCATTCTTTCCAGCCTCGGCGAGACCCTCGCGCAGAACAGGTTGGCCGCGGCGCTTCTCGGCGATCATTCCCAATACACGGGCATGGCGCGCAGCAGCGTCTTTCGGTGGTTCACCAACCCCGCAGAGCGCGAGTTCTATCCGCCTGCAGACAGGGCCAGGCAGGGCCAGGCGCAGGTCGCGAATCTGCGAGTCGCATACAGCGCGGCCGGACCACACTCGCGGGCAGGGAAGCTGTTGCGAGAGTTGCTCAGGGTGAGCCCCGAATTCAGCGAGGTATGGGAACAGCAGGATGTGGCCAGGCGCTTTGCCGACCACAAGACGCTTGTTCATCCTGAGCTTGGTCAGATCGAACTTGACTGCCAGGCGCTGTTAACCGAAGACCAGAGCCAGGCGCTCCTTGTGCTCACTGCGACCCCACGGTCGGAGGCATTCGAGAAACTCCAACTGCTCGCCGTTGTCGGTCAGCAGAATTTTGCTGGGTCGCGCTGACGACACCGGATGCCGGGGTTCGGCTCGAAAACGCGCAGCAAGAGTCCCGGCGCAGCGGGCTGGGGCGCGGCGGGCGGATCCTCGGCGGGCGGATCCTCGGCGGGCTGAGCGCGGCGGGCTGAACAGCATTCGTGTCCAGAACGTCACCCCATGGGTGGATGCGCTCGGCGCGTGCGCGGGTAGGCTCCAGTGCAGGGGAATGTACGTCGGGTTTGGGGAAGCCATGGAATTGCAGAAAAAGTGCGCTCGGAGCGCCACATCACTAGCCATCATTGCGATTGTGGGGCTGCTGGTCTCTGGGTGCACGTCGCCAGAAGACATCGCGATGGATAGCCATGGTGACCTGTCGGCTGCCTTTGGGTCCGACGTCACCGACAAGCTGAACACGGCGCTGAGTGACGGTATCGCGCTGTCAGCCGCCTCTGGGGGCATCGCAGAGGTGTGGGCGCCGTGGGGCGGTAAGTGGGTCAAGGCGCTCGGCACAACGACGATCGGCGGGTCGGCTCCCATGGACGCCGATATGCATTTTCGCATCGGCGGTGTCACGAAGCCCATGACCTGCACCGTGCTGCTCAGCCTGGTCGACGCTGGCAAGGTGAAGCTCAGCGACCCGGTGTCGAAATACATGACGCGGATGCCGGGGGCCACGGATTTCACGCTCGGCGAGCTCTGTCAGGGCACGTCGGGACTGGCGGACTACCGGGGAGAGTTGTCGCACCAGTTCGTGCACAACCCCACGCGGGTGTGGCCGCCGCTTGAGGTGCTCTCGACGGGGGCAGCTGCCACCCCCACGGCCGCGCCCGGCGAGGCCTGGTCAGATTCGAACAGCGGTTTCGTGATGCTCGGGCTCGCGCTGCAAGCGGCGACAGGGCAGGACTGGCCGTCGCTGTATGCCCAATACGTGTTCGACCCTGCTGGCATGACCGAGACCTCGCTGCCGCAGCCGACGGACTTCAAGCTGCCCCGTCCGAGCCCGCACGGCTATTCGGCCTCGGTCAACGACGACGGCTCTACCGCCTGCGACCCCATGGTCGACGACACCGAACTGTCGAATTCCATGGACTGGGTGGCGGGGGGAGTCGTCTCCACCGTGTCAGACCTGTCGCAGTGGACTCGCGCGCTCGCCGAAGGGTCGCTCCTGTCACAGGCGTCAGCGGATGCGCAATGGGCGACGATCCCCGAGGGCGCCAGTGCGGCATCCTGGCAGGGCTACGGGCTCGGCGTGCAGCAGATCGGCCCGATGCGCGGTCACAGCGGCTCGATTCCCGGGTTCATGTCGGCGGCATACGCCGACCCGGAGAGCGGGCTGACCGTCGTGGTCGCACTCAACAACTCAACGGCCGGTGCCGAATTTGCCGAGACGCTCGCGGAGCGGCTGGTCTCTGTTGCGGCGAAGGCGCCGGCGGTGGGGAAAGAGCCGGCACCGACGCTGGAGCTGCCATGGTCAGAAGAGCAGACAGACGCTGCCATGCGGGCCGCGGCGGTGTGCCAGCCGGCGGCAGGCTGAGCTGTCGGTTCTTCGCCGATGTTTGGCACGATCTCGAGGGCAGCGAGTGCTGTCGTTTCCCTAGTGTTGGACCATGACGATTGAGCCTGACACCAAAGATTGGACCTGGGTGCTTGAGCGCCCCTGCCCCGAGTGCGGTTTTGCCTCCTCCGACGTGTCGTTTGACGAGATTCCGCAGCTGATCAGGTCGAATGCGGCAGGCTGGCTGCCGGTTCTCGAGCGAGCGGATGTCGCGGTGCGCCCCGACGACCACACGTGGTCTGCGCTCGAGTACGCCGCCCATGTGCGGGATGTCTTTCGCACGTTCACCGGGCGGCTCGCCCTGATGCTCAGCGACGACAACCCACTCTTTCCCAATTGGGATCAGGATGCGACGGCTGTCGCCGAGCGGTACAACGAGCAAGACCCGGCGGTTGTGTCCGTCGAGCTCGCGGAGGCCGCTGAAAATGCAGCCGTCGCGTTCGGGGCAGTGCCGGTCGGTGACCGTGAACGGCTCGGACGCCGCAGCGATGGTGCAACCTTCACGGTGACGACCCTCGGGCAGTACTTCGTGCACGACCCGACACATCACCTGCACGACGTCGGCTAGCACCGAGGTTGGCCAGGAGCGTGGCCAGCTAGAGCGGAGCGGTCAGCGCCCGCACGATGATCGGCAGTGTGCGCGTCGCGTACGGCGACGTGGCGACGTTCGGCGATTCGTCGTTGGACAGGATCGACTCCTGCATCGCCGACTCGCAGACATCGATGATGAGCCGCGTGGCATCCGCTGAATCCATGATGAACTTCAGGCCGATGCTGGCGAGCCCTGCGTCGAGCTGGTCGGCCAGGCGGTGCCAGAAGTCTCGTTCATACGCGAGGAACCGGCTGGACTGGCTGGCATCGCGCATGGCGTTCAGTCGGAATTCGGACTGCATGAGGGTCCAGCGGCGGTCGTCCATCTGCAGTTTCAGGAACTCGGTGACCACTGCCTCCACGGTGAATGCGCTCGGTCCGGCCGACGCATCAACGCGGGGCAGGATCTCGTCGATACCGTGCTGCAGGTCGTCGAAGCGTGCGAGCATCTCTCGCTCGGCGAGCGCGAAGAACAGCTCTTCCTTCGAGTCGAAGTTCGAGTAGAAGGCGCCGCGGGTGAAGCCGGCGCGCTCAGCGATCATTTCGACGCTTGCGGCGTGAACGCCGGTCTCGGCGAACACCTCATATGCCGCCTGCAAGAGTCGCTCGCGGGTCTTGCGTCTTCTGGCGCTCTCACCTTGGACGAGCTCTGGGGCCAAATCGTGCTGCATCCTGACACCTTATAGAGAGTAGATTGCGATACACCAGTGTATCGAATGGATTGATCTTCTGGTATGCCGGTGATTTGCTAGGAGCACGTCGCGCGTGCTACCCCGTGTCGACAACGTGCAGCTCCCGCCAGAGGAGACCTCGTGTCCTCACTGCTGTATTCGCTCGGTCGGTGGGCCTTCGCGGCCCGATGGCTGGTTCTCGGGTGCTGGATAGCAGTGTTGGCCCTGATCGGCGGGGGAGCGGCGCTCATCAACCAGGGCCTCGACAACGCGATCACCGTACCGGGAACTGAATCGCAGGAGGCACTCGACACCCTGTCGACCACGTTTCCGCAGGTGAGTGGCGCGACAGCCCAGATCATCGTCGTCGCACCATCAGGTGGCGCCGTCACCGACCCGGCGATCACCACTGCCATTACGGATGCCGTCGCCGAGCTCAATCAGGTCGACCAGGTGTCGAAGGCCACGTCGCCGTTCGATCCGGACGTTGCCGACGCGGTCAACCCCGACGCATCCGCTGCCCTGATCAGCATTCAGATGGACGATGTCGTCGCCCGCATCACGGACGACACCACGCAGGCGCTCGAGACGGAGGTCGCAGCACTGCAGAAGGCGCTGCCCGCAGGGGCGGTGGTCTCGCTGGGTGGACAGGTGTTCAGCCAAAGCCTGGCCGGGGTGAGCCTCACAGAGCTGATCGGCATCGCGGTCGCCCTGGTTGTGTTGATCGTGACGTTCGGCTCACTGATCGCCGCCGGCATCCCGCTGATGACGGCATTCCTGGGCGTGGGAATCTCCATCTCGCTGATCTACGCCGCCACCGCGTTCGGTCCGATCACCTCGACGACCACGGTGCTCGCGCTGATGCTGGGGCTGGCCGTTGGCATCGACTACGCGCTCTTCATCATTTCCCGACATCAGGAACAGCTGGGCGACGGGCTCGATGTGCGGGAATCGGCTGCCCGTGCGGTCGCGACAGCCGGATCTGCCGTCATCTTCGCCGGGCTCACCGTGATGATCGCGCTCGTGGGGTTGAGCGTCGCCGGCATCCCGTTTCTCACCACGATGGGTATCGCCGCCGCTGTGGGGGTTGCAATCGCAGTGCTCGTCTCGCTCACGCTCATTCCCGCGCTGTTGGGCTTCGCAGGGGAACGGCTGCGACCCAAGCACCGGCGCACACCGCGCCAGCGCCGCGCACGCAAGCGCAGGGGGAGCGGGCGCGAGCAAGCGAGAGCGGATGCCGGTGGGGCGGCATCCGCTGCGACTATGGCCGGCGCGGATACGGCCAGTGCGGGCGCTGCCGGCGCGGTCACTGCCGAGCCCGCTACTGCCGTGAACGAGTCTGCAGATGGTGAGCCGGCATCCGGTGAGGCTGGGCGTGGGCCTGAAGCCGAGGTGCTGCCTCAGCCGAAAGCCAGGAACCGCTTCTACCGTGGCTGGGTGCGGGCCGTCACGCGGATTCCGCTGCTGACCATGATCGTCATCGTCACGGTGATCGGATTCGTGGCCGCCCCGGCGGTCGGGCTCAGGCTTGCCCTGCCGGACGCCGGGTCGCTGCCAGAGGATGACCAGGCACGCGTGACCTATGACCTCGTTTCGGAGTACTTCGGACCCGGCTTCAACGGGCCGCTCATCGTGACGGGCAGCGTCGTGTCGAGCACGGACCCCGTCGGCCTGATGGACAGCCTTGGCGCGGAGATTGCCACGCTCCCTGGCGTGGCCGCGGTGCCGCTGGACACCCCTAACCAGTCGGGGGACACCGGCATTGTGCAGGTGATTCCGACGGGAGGGCCTGACTCAGAAGAGACGAAGGCGCTGGTCAACGAGATTCGGTCGCAGCATGACCACTTCGAGCAGGAGTACGGCGTCTCGCTCTCGGTCACCGGTGTGTCAGCGGTCGGTATCGATGTGTCTGACAAACTCGCCGGCGCGCTGATCCCGTTCGGGCTGATCGTGGTCGGCCTGTCGCTGGTGCTGCTCACCATGGTGTTCCGGTCGATCGCCGTGCCCATCAAGGCCACACTCGGCTACCTGCTCAGCGTGGCGGCCGCCTTCGGCGTCGTGTCGTTCGTCTTCGAGGACGGCTTCCTGGCCGACGCGCTCAACGTGGCAGAGATCGGCCCAGTGATCAGCTTCATGCCCATCATTTTGATGGGCGTCCTGTTCGGCCTCGCGATGGACTACGAGGTGTTCCTCGTGGCCAGGATGCGGGAAGACTACGTGCACACCGGCAGGGCCAGGCAGTCCGTGCTCACCGGTTTCGTCGGCTCGGCAAAGGTCGTCACGGCGGCCGCGATCATCATGATCGGCGTGTTCGGGTCATTCGTGCCGGAGGGCGACGCGAACATCAAGCCCATCGCGCTCGGTCTGGCCGTCGGCGTCTTCGTCGACGCCTTCCTGGTGCGCATGACATTGGTTCCCGCCGTGCTCACGCTGCTGGGCGAGAAAGCCTGGTGGATGCCGGCCTGGCTCGACAAGGCGCTGCCGGAATTCGACGTCGAGGGCGAGGGCCTCCGCGCCGAAATCGAACTGCGCGACTGGCCGGAGGCAGGCTCTCGGCACGTCGCAGACGCCGAGGGCCTCACCCTCACCGTTGACGGGATCCCGCTCTATTCCGACGTGGCATTCTCCCTGCCGGAGAACGGCACGCTCATCGTTGAAGGGCAGCAAGCCAGCGTGACCGCCCTGCTTCTGACGCTGTCCGGCCGCGCTCGCGCCGATGACGGCCGCCTCAAGGTGGCGGGTTTCGTGTTGCCGGTGCGCGCGGCATCCGCTCGATCGCTGGTCGCTTTTGCCTCCCTCGAACGATCCATCGATCCGGTCGGCGAGGTCGCAGCCGCCCTGGACGAGAAGCCCCTCATAGTCGTGGTCGACGGCATCGACCATGTGACGGATGCCGCGGCCAGGGCCGATATCGGCAACCTGCTGGTCGTCGCCGGCGTTGCGGCCAACCAGGCGGGGCGCTCATTCGCCATCGCCATCGGCACCGTCTCCGTCGACAGAATCACCGACATTCTCCCTGGCGCAGACACCGCTGAGATCGTCACCGTTGCGACGACGGGCGAATCCACGACCGACCAACCGACAGAGGTGAGCGCATGAGCACCCCACTTGCACGACTTGGTTTTACCCGACCAAACGGCGCAGTGAATTGGCTGAGCATCATCGGACTTGTGCTGGTGCCACTCGTCGTGGCCGGCATCCTGATCTGGTCGTTGTGGAACCCGGCTGACCGTCTCGACCGGGTCAACGCGGCCATCGTCAACAACGATGCCCCCGTCACCATCAACGGCCAGACGGTTCCGCTCGGACGGCAACTCGCCGCTGGCCTCGTCGACGGCCCCGGGGCGTCGACGGCGCCCGGTTCGACGAGCACGCCTGGTGCCTCGAGCACGCCGGGATCATCAAGCACACCCGGCGCCTCGAGCACGCCGAGCGCGACGGGAACGCCGACTGCAACGAGCACGCCAACGTCCGCTGGTTCATCCGCGGGGTCATCCGGTCTCTCGGCTGACAGCGCGATGAACTACAACTGGGTCATCACCGATGCGGAGGACGCGCAGGCGGGGCTGGCCAGCGGTCGGTTTGCGGCGGTGATCACGATCCCGGAGAACTTCTCTGCCGCGGCAACGTCGTTCTCCGGTCCGGCCGCCAACGCAGAGCAGGCCACCATCACCGTGACAATGGGCGATAAGAGCACGGTCGTCGACAACGCCATCAGCCAGATCATCACCTCGACGGCCGCCAGCGTGGCGGGCAACCAGCTCACGACCACGTACCTGGAGAACGTGTACACGAGCTTCAACAACCTGGGTGACCAGCTCGGGCAGGCGGCAAGCGGGGCCGACTCGCTGGCGGCCGGCACCACGTCGCTCGACAGCGGGACAGCTGAATTGGCTGCGGGGGCGTCGAGCCTGGCGGCCGGGGCGACGAGCCTCTCTGCCGGAACCGACGAGCTCTCTGGCGGGCTCGACCAGCTGGCCGCAGGACTCACAACGCTGCAGAAGCAAACGGCGTCATTGCCGAGCGCGACCAGCCAGCTCGCGGCCGGCGCGACAGGGGTGGCGACAGCACTCACCGACGTCAACGCCGCCCTCGTGCAGAAAATCACGGCGGTTGAATCGCAGCTCGCGCAGGCAACGATGAAGGCGCAGGCAGTGTGCGCGCCAGGGCGCATCGCAGACGCCTGCGCCTCACTGCAGTCCGACCTCGCGGCGGCGACTACCGATGTGGCAGCGCTGAAGGCGGTTGCGTCGCTGGCCGGTCTGGCCACGGCTGCCGACCAGGTTGCCGCAGGGGCGACGCAGCTGGCCACCGCGATGCCGGCCGTGACCCGCGGAATCGGCCAGTCGGCATCCGCTGCCACCTCGCTTGCCGCCGCAGGCGAAACGATCGACTCGGCCGCTGCAGAGGTCGCGTCCGGCGCCGATTCAGTGTCAGACGGCGCGCAGTCGGTCGCCTCTGGCGCCTCCAGCGTGAACTCAGGGGCGCAATCCCTCGATGCCGGCCTGGCCAGCGCTGTCGCGCAGCTGCCGACATACACCGACAGCGAGAGCACGCACCTGGCCAGCGTTGTCGCGGAGCCGGTCGTGGCAACGGATGCCGGGGGCCTGGGCATTGGCACGAGCAGCGTTCCGTTCTACGCCACGCTGGCCCTCTGGCTGGGGGGACTGGCGAGTCTGATCGTGTTGCGCGCGGTGCCGGCGCGGGCTCTTGGCTCGACCAGGTCGTCGCTGATGCTGGCCGTGCGAGCCTGGATTCCGCTCGCAATTGTCGGTGCAGCGCAGGGGCTGCTGGTCACCGGCGTGCTGTCGACGGTGCTCAGCCTCGACCTCAGCGGCTGGTTTGTGTTCGCGGGCATCGCGATGCTCGTTGGCATCGCCTTCGGCGCGGCGAATCAGGCGCTGGTTGCCCTGTTCGGCGGTGCCGGCCGATTCGTCTCCATGATCGTCGCGCTCGTGCTGATCGGCACGAGCATCATCTCGACGGTTCCGGCCGTGCTCACCTCTCTGCTCGGCGTCTTGCCGGTGCGGCCGGCGCTCGATGCCTTCCAGGCGGTCGTCAGCGGGGGGAGTGGCGGTGGGGCGGTGCTCGGCATCCTGGTCTGGGCAGCGGGGTCGCTGGCGGTGACGACGCTGGCGATCGCGCGGAAGCGCAGCGTTCCGGCGAAGGACCTGGTCTCTGCTGCGACGTGACCCGGGCGCCGCGCGGCCGCGAGCCGAATCCTGGCGCGCGATTTTCCGTCAGGCGCGCGAAATACCGCGCGCCTGAGGGAAAACCGCGCGCCCAGATGAAACCGACGTGGCAAATCGCTCTGAGACGCGTCAGAGCCGCTCTGGCCGCTCGGAAACGGGCCAGTGCCGCTCAGAACCACTCGGAGAGCGACTCGGTGGCGCTCGCTGCCCGACCAGCGGGCCGTTCAGGCGGAGAAAATGCGAAACGCCGGGTGCGGGCGTGTGAGCGCGGCGTGTCGCAAAAACTCCGCCCGAAGTGGACCCGGGTGGGCGCAGGGGGGCGCAAGGTCTCAAGTCGCTCGCTCCTCGGCCAACGGGACGGGGCAGCTCCCGGCATCCGTTGGCAGGCTGAAACAATGCTGGGAGAAATTGAGATACACAAATGTATCGGATACATTTGCGTATTGAATACGGCGCCGTATTTGGCATGCGCGCTGCCTGATGCGCGTCCCCCTCGCTTCACTCTTCATAAGGAGACCGCGTGTCCTCACTGCTGTATTCACTCGGCCGCTGGGCATTCAGGGCCAGACGGCGGGTACTCGCGGCGTGGATTCTGATTCTCGCCCTTCTCGGTGGCGGCGCATTGGTCTTCAACCAGGGCATGGACAACTCCATCTCCATCCCCGGCACCGAGTCGCAGCAGGCGCTCGACTCGCTGGCAACCACGTTCCCGCAGGTGAGTGGCGCCTCCGCGCAGATCATTGTCGTCGCGCCCGACGGCAGCACGGTCACCGACGACGCGGTGAAGACCGCCATCACGGATGCCGTCGCCTCCCTCGACAGCCTCGACCAGGTCGCGCAGGCGATCTCGCCATTCGATGAGAACCTGACCGGCGCCGTGAGCGACGACTCCACCGCAGCCCTGATCAGCGTTCAGCTGGACGGTGCGGTCGCCGACATCACCGCCGACACCAAACTGGCCCTCGAAGACGAGACGGATGCCATACAGGCTGCTCTCCCAGAGGGGGCGGTCGCGTCGCTGGGTGGCCAGCTCTTCAGCCAGAACATGCCGACCCTCAGCCTCATCGAGCTGATCGGCGTCGGCGTCGCACTGCTGGTGCTCATCCTCACGTTCGGCTCATTCCTGGCCGCGGGCATGCCGCTCGCGACCGCCTTCCTCGGCGTCGGCATCTCCATCGCGTTGATCTTCCTCGCAACCATCGCCAGCCCCATCACGTCGACGACCCCCATGCTTGCGCTCATGCTGGGCCTCGCAGTGGGCATCGACTATGCCCTGTTCATCATTTCGCGGCATCAGGAACAGCTGAAGGACGGCCTCGATCCAGAGGAGTCCGCTGCCCGCGCCACGGCAACGGCCGGATCCGCCGTGATCTTCGCCGGACTCACCGTCATGATCGCGCTTGTTGGCTTGAGCGTCGCCGGCATTCCATTCCTCACCACGATGGGCGTCGCAGCTGCCGTCGGCGTCGCCGTCGCGGTGCTGGTGTCCCTCACGCTGATTCCAGCGTTCCTCGGCTTCGCCGGTGACCGCCTGCGTCCCAAGCAGTCCAGGCGCTCGCTCGCCCGTGCAGCTGCCCGCGCCACTGCGCGCGACGCGGCCACGTCGGCATCAGGCGCGACGTCCTCTGACTCCGACTCCAGTTCCAACTCCGCCACAGAAACGGATGCCGCAGCCGGGTACGCCGGCCACCCGGCATCCGCCAGTGTGGCGCCCGCTGAGCTGCACGCGGGCAAGAACCGGTTCTACGTCGGGTGGGTGCGCATCGTCACCCGTTTCCCGATCGTGACGGTCATCGCCGTCGTCGCCGGACTCGGCATCATCGCTGCCCCCGCCCTCGGGCTGCGCCTCGCGCTGCCGGATGCCGGCGGGTTGTCGGAGGAGAGCTCGGCCAGGGTGACCTACGACCTGGTCTCAGAGCACTTCGGCCCCGGCTTCAACGGCCCGCTGATCGTGACGGGCAGCATCGTGTCGAGCACAGACCCTCTTGGCCTGATGAACGACCTGGGCGACGAGATCGCCGCTCTCGACGGTGTCGCAGCGGTGCCGCTCTCCACGCCGAACGCCACGGCAGACACCGGCATCGTCCAGGTGATCCCCACCGGCAGCCCTGACTCTGAAGAGACCAAGGCCCTGGTGACAGAGCTGCGCTCGCTGCACCAGCACTTCCTTGACACATACGGCGTCGACCTGTCTGTCACCGGATTCACCGCGGTGGGCATCGACGTCTCAGACAAGCTCGGCGGGGCGCTGCTTCCCTTCGGCCTGATCGTCGTCGGCCTCTCGCTGATCCTGCTCACCATGGTGTTCCGCTCCATCGCCGTGCCGATCAAGGCAACGCTCGGCTACCTGCTCAGCGTTGCTGCCTCGTTCGGTGTCGTCGCCCTGGTGTTCGAATATGGCTGGTTCGCCGACGCACTGAATGTGCCCAAGGAAGGCCCGGTGATCAGCTTCATGCCGATCATCCTGATGGGCGTGCTGTTCGGGCTGGCCATGGACTACGAGGTCTTCCTCGTTGCCCGCATGCGCGAAGACTACGTGCACTCCGGCAAGGCCAGGCAGTCGATCGAAACCGGCTTCGTCGGCTCCGCCAAGGTCGTCACGGCCGCCGCGATCATCATGTTCGCCGTCTTCGCGGCGTTCGTGCCTGAGGGTGACGTGAACATGAAGCCCATCGCGCTCGGCCTCGCCGTTGGCGTGTTCGTCGACGCGTTCATCGTGCGGATGACGCTGGTGCCCGCCGTGCTCGCCCTCCTCGGCGACAAGGCCTGGTACATGCCGAAGTGGCTCGACCGCGTGCTCCCGTCGTTCGACGTTGAGGGCGACGGCCTGCACAAGGAACTCGCGCTGCGCAACTGGCCGGCAGCGGGTACACACGATGTCGCGAATGCCGAAGACCTGAGGCTGTCGGCCGGCGGTACCCCGCTGTTCAGCAACATTGCGTTCGCCCTGCCTGAGAACGGCACGCTCGTCGTCAGCGGTGAGCGGGAGGTGGCCGTGACGTCGCTGCTGCTCACCATGTCCGGTCGCATGGAAGCCGACTCCGGACGCCTCAAGGTGGCAGGTTTCGTGTTGCCGGTGCGGGCGGCATCCGTTCGCTCACGCGTCGCGTTCGTCTCGCTCAGCGAGGCGGCAGACCCGGTGCGCGCTGTCTCTGGTGCCCTGCGCGAGAAGCCGAAGGTCATAGTCATCGACGGGCTCGACCACGTGACCGACGCCGTCGTGCGCCGCAACATCTACGACCTGCTGGTGTCGGCGGGCGTGAAGGCCAGCCGCGAGGATCGCACGCTGGCCATCGTGGCCGGCACGACGCATCCCGACCTGGTCGCCGACGCGATTCCCGGCGCTGACACGGCAGAAACCGTTGACATTCCCCTGTTTGACTTGACTCGTACCAAAGAGGTAACCGCATGAGCTCGCCGCTCGCACGACTTGGGTTTGCCCGCTCCAACGGCAGGGTGACCTGGCTCTCCATCGTTGGCATCATCCTGGTGCCGCTCGTGGTCGCCGGCATCCTGATCTGGTCGCTGTGGAGCCCGCAGGAGCGCCTCGACACCGTGAACGCGGCCATCGTCAACAACGACGAGCCGGTCACCCTCAACGGCCAGACGGTCCCGCTCGGGCGCCAGCTCTCCGCCGGGCTCGTTGGCGGGGCGGATGCGGCATCGACAGGTACCGACAGCTCAGATTCGTCGGCCGATTCAACGGATGCCGCGCTCAACTACAACTGGGTGATCACCGACGACAGCGACGCGGCAGACGGACTGGCCAGCGGCCGGTTCGCGGCCGTCGTGACCATTCCGGAGAACTTCTCCGCCGCGGCCACTTCGTTCTCCGGGGACGCCGCCGACGCAGAGCAGGCGACCATCAACGTCACGACAAGTGACAAGAGCCGCCTCGTGGATGACGCCATCAGCCAGGTCATCACGACCACCGCAGCTGGCATCGTCGGCAACCAGCTCACGACGACGTACCTCGAGAACATCTACCTCGGCTTCAACACGCTCGGCGAGCAGCTCGGGGAGGCCTCGACCGGAGCCGGCTCGCTGGCCTCCGGCACGACGCAGCTCTCCGACGGCGCCGCGGCCCTGGCGAACGGCACCACAGAGCTCGCGAGCGGCGCATCAAGCCTGTCAGACGGCGTGGCCCAGCTGTCAGACGGCGTCAGCCAGCTCGCCGGCGGTCTCACCACATTGCAGCAGCAGACGGCAGCGCTGCCAGACCAGACGAACCAGCTGGCCAGCGGCGCGCAGGGCATCGCTGGCGGCATCGACCAGGTGAACGGGGTGATGGCCGGACAGGCTGCCGCCCTTCAGCAGCAGCTCGCCACGCTGACAGGCATCGCCACCGATGTCTGCTCGTCGCCCACCACCGACCCTGCCGTGTGCGCCTCAGTGCAGGAGCAGGTCACCGCCGTTGCGACGGCCGTTGGCACTGCGGCCGGAACACTGTCCGCCGTCTCCTCGTCGCCAGACCTGGTCAGCGGCGCCAACCAGGTCGCGAGCGGCCTCTCCCAGTTCGCAGCCGGCATGCCGGCACTGACGGCCGGCATCGGCCAGTCGGCATCCGGAGCCAGCGCGCTGGCCGACGCCAGCTCCGCGGTGAGCTCTGGCACCGCTGAACTCGCCACCGGTGCGGGCACCCTGGCCACCGGTGTGACCGGGCTGGCCGACGGCGTGTCCGGCGTCAACGACGGCGCCGTCTCGCTCGCCTCCGGTCTCGGCACGGCGGTCGACCAGATCCCGACGTACTCAGACGACGAGCGCACCCAACTTGCGACCGTGGTCGCAGAGCCGGTCGTCACGAACAACTCGGGCGGACTCGGCTTCGGCACGAACGGTGTTCCGTTCTACGCGGTCCTCGCGCTCTGGCTGGGCGGGCTGGCGAGCCTCATCGTGTTGCGCGCGGTACCGACCGGTGCCTTCGGGTCGACCAGGTCGTCGCTCGTCCTCGCCGTGAAGGCGTGGGTGCCGGCTGCGGTTGTCGGCGCGTTGCAGGGACTGTTCGTCACCGGCATCCTCTCGAGCGTCGTCGACCTTGACCTGGCCGGATGGTTCGGCTTCGCCGGAATCGCCGTACTGGTCGGTGTGGCATTCGCCGCCACCAACCAGGCCCTGAATGCCTTGTTCGGTGGTGCTGGTCGCTTCATCGCCATGATCATCGCCCTGGTCTTGATCGGCACGAGCATCATTGCGACGGCCCCTGCCGTCCTGGACGGCGCCCTGAGCGTCATGCCGGTGCAACCAGCCCTTGACGCGTTCCACGCCGTGATCGCGGGCGGATCAGGCGGCGGCGCCGTCGTCGGACTCATCGTCTGGACGCTCGGCTCGCTGGCCGTGACCACCCTGGCCATCGCCAGGAAGCGCACGGTGACGACGAGGCAGTTGGTTCCCGCCATCGCCTAGCGGAACGTCGGAGCAGGACGCCTGTCTAGTACCCAGGTACTACTGATCGAGCACATGCGAGACCGTCGTCCAATGTGGCCGATGGAAAGGCTACGTACGCTCGGCAGTATGCATAGGGAAACAACATGATCACAGCAGAGGCGCTCACGAAGCGCTACGGAAATAAGACCGCCGTCGACGCAATTGACTTCACGGTGAGGCCCGGCCAGGTCACGGGTTTTCTCGGGCCGAATGGGGCGGGGAAGTCCACGACTATGCGGATGATCGTCGGCCTGGACCGGCCGACCGCCGGCAGGGTCGAAGTGAACGGGCACCGATACCAGGAGCATCGCGCTCCGCTCCGAGAGGTTGGCGTGCTGCTCGATGCGAAGGCCGCCCATAGCGGCCGCTCGGCCTACAAGCACCTGCTCTCGATTGCTGCTACGCACGGTATCGGTGCTTCCCGCGTGCGGGAAGTCATCGGTCTGGCTGGACTCGACTCCGTCGCTGGTAAGCGCGTGGGCGGATTCTCCTTAGGGATGGGCCAGCGGCTGGGAATTGCCACCGCCCTGCTTGGTGATCCGGCGACGATCATTCTCGACGAACCGGTAAACGGTCTGGACCCTGAGGGCGTGCGATGGGTCAGGACACTCATGCGCAGCCTGGCTGCCGAGGGTCGCACCGTGCTGCTGTCATCGCACCTCATGAGCGAGATGGCTCAGACCGCCGACCGGCTCATCGTGATCGGACGTGGCAGGATCCTGGCGGACGGCCCCATCGCCGACATCATCTCTGGTGCCACCCGTTCGGTGACGCGCGTGCGCACCCGAGACGCAGAACGCTTGATCACGATGATCGCCGGACCCGGTGTCGTCGTTTCGATCCTGGCAGACGGCGCACTCGAGATCTCGGGGCTGACCGCTGAGCAGGTCGCTGTCGCAGCGTCTTCAGCCGGCGTCGTGCTCCATGAGATCGCTTCGGTGTCGGGTTCGCTCGAAGACGCGTATCTCGCACTCACCGCCGGAGAAGTCGAATACCGCTCGTCGAATACAGCGGAAATAGGAGCACACCAATGAGGACAATGGAAAAGCAGCGTGCGACCTTCATCGAAGGTCACGACCACCTGACCTTCGCCCGCGTCTTGCGTTCGGAGTTCATCAAACTCACAAGTCTTCGCTCGACCATCGGTCTCTTGCTCGCGATCGTCGTGTTCGGGCTCGGCGTGAGTGTGGCGTTGGGTTTGACCATGCAGGATGCCGGATTGCCCGACACCGCGTCGGCGGGGTTCATGCTCGACCAGGTGACGATCGGAACTGTCCTGTTTGGGCAGCTCATCGCAGGGATTCTCGGAGTGCTTGTGATCAGCGGCGAGTACTCAAGCGGAACGATTCAGTCGACACTCATCGCTGTTCCATCCCGGCTGAGGGTGCTCGCCGCCAAGGCGGTCGTGCTGTTCCTCGCTGTGACGGTGGCGGCCTTCGTCGCGTCGTTCGGTTCGTGGGCTGTAACGTACCCGATGTTCGCCGCCAACGGGATCGAGGTCGGATTGGCTGCCCCTGGAGTGAGCTTCGCCCTCATCGGCGGATCTGTGTACGTTGGCCTCTCGGGTGTCCTTGGGCTCGGTATCGGAACCATGCTGCGCTCTGTCGCTGCCGGCATTGCAACCGTCACCTCAGTGATCCTCCTGCTGCCGATCGTGCTGTCCGTTCTCCCCGCGTCATCGCTGGTCAGAAATCTTCACCTCCTCTCCATGTCGAAGGCCGGTGACGCCATGTCCAACCCTGGGAATGCCGCGGAGGGGTTCCTCGATCTCGCTGCCGGGTTTGTCAGCCCGGCTGCCGGATGGATGGTCGCGGCTGTCTGGGCGGCTGTCTTCATCGTGATGGGCGGCATCCAGCTACGACGAAGGGACGCCTGATCCTGTCCCACGATAGATTGCGCGGCGCCTCGACCGAGGCGCCGCGCAATCGCGCGCTCTACGACCTCCCTCGACGACGCCGCCTCTGGATCACGGATGCTCTGGTCATGACGGCGTACGTGATGGTCGCCGTGGCAACGGGAATTCTTTCAACTGAACCGCCGTACGTGACACCGCTGTGGTCTCTCGTCGTTCTCGGCCTGTGCGGCGTCGCGGTTGTGGCGGTACGACGTCGATATCCATCGCCGGCGTTCGTGTGCGCGATGGTTCTCGCTGTGCTGTCGTTGGCCGGAGGGTCGGGGGCAGAGACCGTGCTTGCCGTGAGTGCGATGTATGCCGTTGGCGTTCGTCGGAGTGCGCTTGTCGCCTGGCTCAGTTTTGTTGGTGCGCTGGCATGCGGGGCACTCGGCGCCTGGGGCATCGCCCTTCGGATGAGCGTCGGGCCTCCCCTGTTGGGACTCGAGCAGTCGAATCACCCCAGAGACATGTTCCTGGATTGGGCCAACGTCTCTGTGATGATCACGGTCATTCTCCTGATCGCGACCTTGCTGGGCACGAATGCGGGGCACCGGCGGCGTTACATCGAAGGGCTGATGGATCATGCGAAGCGGCTGGCGCACGAGCGCGATCAACAAGCCGAGATCGCGAAAGCCCTTGAGCGTGAACGCATTGCACGAGAAATGCACGACGTGATCGCGCACAGCCTCTCCGTCATGATCGCGATGTCTGACGGTGCTCACGCTGCTGCGGCAGAACGACCCGACGTAGCGAAAGAAGCGATCGCGCGCGTTGCAGAGACAGGCCGCAGAACACTCGGCGAAGTGCGTCGACTACTCGGGACGGTGCGCGGTGAGCAGGGAAACTCCACTGCGGAGCATTCGCCGCAGCCCGACGCCTCACAGTTGGCCTCGCTCGTGGCAGAGTTCGTGGCAGCAGGTCTGCCGGTGCGCTTGGTCATGACGGGGGCTCCGTCGGCTGACCCGGCACTCGGCCTTACCGTCTATCGGATCATCCAGGAATCACTCACCAACGTTCTGCGCCATGCTAGAAGGGTGAGCTCAGCAACGGTCGAGGTGACGTGGATGCCCGATGACGTGACGATCCTCGTCAGAGATGCGGCGGCCGCGGTAGCGATGCCCGCCAGGGCCGGGCGTGGCATTCTAGGGATGCGCGAGCGAGCAGCGCTCTACGACGGCATCGTCGAATCAGAGCCTCACGAAGATGGTGGGTGGCGCGTATTCGCGCGACTGCGAGGGGAAGAGCGGTAGTGGCGGGAGACGCAATTCGAATACTCCTCGTCGACGACCAGGAACTCGTTCGCTTCGGCTTCCGGCTGATGCTCGAGTCCACACCAGGGATGACCGTGGTCGGCGAAGCGGCTGATGGCGCGCAGGCAATCGGAGCCGCCCAACGGCTTCGTCCTGACGTGGTCCTGATGGATATCCGCATGCCAGGCGTCGATGGAATCGAAGCCACGAAACGCATCACAGGACTCCGCCCCGAAACGCGCGTTCTGGTGCTCACTACCTATGATCTCGATCACTACGCGTTCGGTGCGCTCGGTGCCGGTGCTGCCGGATTCCTGCTCAAGGACACTCGCCCAGATGAGCTCGTTGCGGCGATTCGCGCGGTCAACTCGGGTGACGCGGTCGTCTCGCCCCGCATCACTGCGAAACTCATCGAGGTCGCAGCCCCGCACCTCGGTGTGCGGCGGACTGTTGACGCCGGCGAGTTGTCAGAGTTGACCGAGCGCGAACGCGAAACTTTCGTCCTCATCGGGCGCGGCGAGACGAACAGGGAGATCGCTGCGGCCCTCTTCGTGAGTGAGTCGACTGTCAAGGCGCACGTCGGCCGGGTTCTCTTCAAGCTCGGTCTGCGCAATCGCGTCGAAGCGGTGATCCGGGCCTATGAACTCGGAATCGTTGGTCAGTGACGGGAGCGACGAGCAGCACAGCCACCGATGCGCCGACTCCGGTTGCGGCGCCGAGCGACTGGACCTCGCACGGCTCCTGTCAGAGAGGCGTCGTTCAGTCGACGAGTTGACGTTGAAGAAACGCGGCGGTTCTGGCAAATGCCAGGGCCGCCGCGTTTTTGTCAAGCAGGTCGGGCACCGTCGCATTTGCAAACGAGTGCTCTGTGCCGAAGTAGTCGTGTCGCTCGACAGTGGTGCCGTCTTCCCGCAGGCGTGCAACAAACGAGTCGGGGTCGCCAGATGGGGCCCAGTCGTCGACCTCGGCGAAATGCAGTTGCACCGGACACGGCAGCACCCGGTGCTCATCGTCGTCGAGCGTGGCGTAGTAGGAGATCGCAGCGTCGATCTCGCCCGACTTGGCGAGGGTGAGCGCGAGCCAGCCACCCATTGAAAACCCGATCAGCCCAACGTGCGGGGCGCCGGCGGCGCGCTCCGTGCGGGCGAGGTCGCCGATATAGTCGAGCGCCTCCACCAGATCGAGGCCGTCGAGCAGGTCTTCGGCTGCGCGTTCGTCGGTCGTCGCCCATCCGTTGTACAGGTCGGGGATGAGTACGTGAAAGCCCTGCTGGGCGATGGCACGCCCGTACTCTTCTAACCACGGGAGGCGCCCATACCAGTCATGCACGACCACGACCACGGGTTGACTGGTTCTGCCGTACTCGAGGGGCAGCCCGGGGAACGGGATCTGGACGAGTGCCATGGTGCCCACCCTAACCCGTGGATACACAGTACGGTGAGGGCAAAAGGGATGCGCTTCGGGGAGGCTAAATGCAAGATATTGACCTGTCAGTGTTCGTGAGTCCCGCGCTCCTGACCATCGATTTCATCATCCGAATCATCGCGATAATCGTCATCCCGCGCAATCGGAAGCCCACGGCGGCGATGGCCTGGCTGCTGGCCGTCTTCTTCATCCCGTATGTCGGCCTGTTTTTCTTCCTCGTGATCGGCAGCTCCAAGCTGCCGAAGAAGCGGCGACTGAAGCAGTCGCAAATCAACGCGTTCATTCTTGAAAGCACGGCGGGCATGGACCTGGTGGTGCGGGAGCCCTCATGGCCGGCCTGGCTGGAGTCGGTGGTGCGGCTCAATCGCACCCTCGGCGCCATGCCGCTGGTCGGAGCGAACTCTGCCTCCCTGATCGGCGACTACAACGAATCGATTGCGGCGATGACAGCCGACGTCAACCGTGCTGAACGCTTCGTGCACTGCGAGTTCTACATCCTGTCGTACGACACGGTGACCGCCGACTTCTTCAAGGCGCTGGGCGATGCCGTCGCGCGCGGGGTGACGGTGCGCGTGCTGCTCGACCACGTGGCATCCATGCGGTCTCCCCGCCACAAGGAGACGGTGGCCACACTCAATCGCATCGGCGCGCAGTGGCGTTTCATGCTCCCCGTGCAGCCGTTGAAGGGCAAGTACCAGCGGCCAGACCTGCGCAATCACCGTAAGGTGCTGGTTGTTGACGGCCACGTGGCGTACATGGGGTCGCAGAACATGATCGACCGCAGCTACAACATCAAGAAGAACATCAGGCGCGGCCTGCAATGGCAAGACCTGATGACCCGGCTGCACGGCCCGATCGTCGCCGGGGTGAATGCCATCTTCATCACCGACTGGTTCAGCGAGACAGACGAGCTGCTCGCCAGGGAGACAGAGCCGATCAGAGCGGATGTCGTCACAGGGCCGAGCGCGCGGCTCGACTGCCAGGTCGTGCCGAGTGGCCCTGGGTTCGAAGGGGAGAACAACCTCCGGCTTTTCCTCGCACTGCTCTACAACGCCGAAGAGCGGATCATCATCACGAGCCCGTACTTCGTGCCAGATGAGTCGATGCTCTATGCCATCACCACAGCGACCCAGCGCGGCATCGACGTGCAGCTGTTCGTGTCGGAGATCGGCGACCAGGCGCTGGTGTTCCATGCCCAGCGGTCGTACTATGAGGCGCTGCTTCGGGCTGGCGTGCAAATCTGGATGTACCGCGCGCCGTACATCCTGCACGCCAAGCACTTCACCATCGATGACGATGTGGCCGTGATCGGGTCGAGCAATATGGACATCCGCTCATTCAGCTTGAACATGGAGGTGTCGCTCATGGTGCGCGGGCGGAGCTTTGTGGCGGAGATGCGCAAGATTGAGGACGGCTACCGGGCGGCCAGCCGTGAACTCACACTCGACGAGTGGATGCAGCGGCCATTCCGCTCGACAGTTCTCGACAATCTCGCCCGTCTGACGTCGGGGCTGCAGTAGCGCCCCCGCTCGCCGAGGCGGCTGTTCACGGCACGCACAACAGCGCGGCCCCTGGAGAGTGATCCAGGGGCCGCGCTGTGTGGTGTTGCGTGGTGTTTAGTACCAGTTGACCGCTTCAGAGTGGGCCCAGGCTGCGCACGGGGTGCCGTACGAGCTCTTGATGTACTGGAGGCCCCAGGTGATCTGGGTGGCTGGGTTGGTTGCCCAGTCGCTGCCGGCCGAGGCCATCTTGCTGCCTGGCAGGGCCTGCGGGATGCCGGTGGCACCGCCGCTGGCGTTGTACGCGGTGTACGACCAGCCGGACTCGCGCTCCCAGAGCTGCGAGAGGCAGCTGAACTGCGATTCACCCCAGCCATAGCTCGACGCGGCCATGTCGCGCGCAATGGCACGCGCGCCGGCTGGCGTCTTGGCGGCGGAGGCAGCGGCAGCGGCGTTGGCTGCAGCCTGGGCGGCGGCTGCGGCGGCCTGCTCTGCTGCGGCCTGGGCGGCCTGCTGCGCTGTCTGCTCTGCGGCGGCCTGGGCTGCTGCAGCGGCTGCGGCTTCAGCGGCAACGCGGTCGACTTCTGCCGCTGCGGCCTGGACCTTCTGCGTTTCCGTCTGGGTTGCCTTGGCCAGGGTGGCGATTGTGACCGAATCGAGCGAACGGTAGTTGCCGAGCGATGCTACGGATGAGGCGAGCGGTGTGGCGTCAACCTTGTCCTGTACACCGGCGATCACCTCGTTGGCTGAGGCAATGGTGGCCTCGGCGTACTGGTGCGTGCGCTCACGGTTCGGCGTGAGGAATGAGGTGAGCTGCAGGTGCTCGTCGGCGGTTCCGGCAATATCGGAAACTGAGGCCGCTGCGGTGCTCTCACTGGCGACGGGCGTTGCGGCATCCTGCAAGAAGACTGAGCCGGCCAGCAGGCCGAGCGAAAGAACGGATGCTGCGGCCACGGTGATGCGGCGCTTGGAGCGATCCTGGGTGTTGCGAGAGTTGCGGGTGGTGCGAGTTGCTACGGGCGTTGCGGATGTTTCAATTGGGTCGATGTGCATAACTTCCAATTTGTGAGCAGCCGGCAGCGCGCTTCGCGCGTCATCCTGGTCGCTCTCGGTTCTTATTCCGACGTATTTCGCCAAAAGGTGAAGTTGCAATACTGCAAGATTATTCTGGACGATCCCTCACTTTCACCTGTGCAAAAGATGCATAGCGGGCTCACAGGCCTGTGTTTTCGCGGGTTTAAGGGGGGAGAATTGCCTCATGAATGCGGCCGAAGAAACACCTGAGCAGGGTGGAAAGCAGCCGACGACGCTTGACAGGGTCTATGCCGTAGGAGTGGTCATCAAGGGCATCGACGGTGCCCTTGAGCTGCTGGTCGGACTGCTGTTGTGGCTGGCACCCGGCACACTTGCGGCGCTCATCGGCCGGGCAGCGGATGACGCGGCATCAGGTCATTCGGAGGCCGGGCATTTCGCCGCGCACTATCTCGGGCGACTTGACGACGCGCTCGTGCACGGCCCGCTCACGTTCGTGATTTTTTTCCTCGTGCTGCACGGCATCGTGAAACTCGGCCTGGTGTTTTGCCTGCTCAAGAAGCTCTACTGGGCCTACCCGTATGCGCTTGCTCTTCTGGGTCTTTTCCTCGTCTACCAGCTCTACGCGCTGGTCACCAACCCGACAGTGTGGATGATCGTCTTCACCGTGCTCGATGCGGCGATCATCTACCTTGTCTACAAGGAGTACCGCGAGCTGACAGCCGAGAAGGGTTCCGCTGCAGTGTCGCAGTGACTTAGTCGGCGGCGGCGGCTTCGGCAGCAGCAGCTGCTGCGGCCTCCGCTGCTTTCACCGCCTGATCTTCAGCGCTGCCGAGTGACGCCTCAGCCTCGGCCGGTACCGGTATGGAAGCGGGTTCGGCCCGCCCAGTACCGGTCACCTCCAGGCTGCCGTCTGGATACCAAACGGTGATCAGGTCAGTGAGTACCGACACGTCGATCCTGTCGCGAACAGGCACTCGCGCAGTAGCGGAGAGCCGGAGACCGGTGTCAGGAAAGTCCTCGTCACGTACGCAGGTCGCTACGAACTCGGTGTCAGCGCCGACTACCGCAAGACACACCAGATTCGCTCCCACCCGCGCTGCATATGGGCGTGGGTAGAAGTCGCCCGGATCACCCGGTGTTAACAGCCGGAATGTGACGCCATCGTATGCGGCAGGCACATGCTCGTCTGGGATGTCCTCTGCGATCTGTTCTCGTTCGAATACCGTCAAGGCTGGTACCCGTTGCGCATCAGGTATTGGAGTGCTGGAGACCACGGGTCCGCCTGCAAACGACGCGTCCGCGCTGCTCGACCGAAGCTGGGTGCCGATTCCAACGCCGAGTATGAGGGCAGCGACAACGCCAGCACTCACGATGGCAGTGCGAGAGGGACGGCGCCAGAAAGCAGCGGGTTCCTCCGGGTCGGTGGTCGTGACGTCATCGGTTGAAACATCATCGAGTTCACGGTCATCGAATACGACGTCATCGAAGCCGACGTCGTTGGATGCGTCGTTGCTTAATATGGTGTCGGCGGGGGAATCTCGGTCGGTGCTGTGCCGATCCGCCGGGGCAGTCGGTGCGCTACCGCGCGCGCCAGCCGCTGCGATGGCGGCATCGATGGCCTGGCGTTCGAACCGGAGCTCTGCCTCGACCTCACGGAGCCGCGTTGCGGCATCCTGATCGCCGGCCGCGCTCCCGGCGGCAGAGAACACTTGCCTCTGCAGTTCCCGAAGCTCGAGAGCGGGCGATGGGCAGCCACTCGGCGCCGACTCAAGTGGATGCTCGATCCACCACAGTGCGTCGAGAACCTCGTTCCTACCCGCGTATGCGTCCCTCACGCCGTCAAGGAAGTGCTGATCGCAAATTGCCCGTTCATAGGCGGTTTCGCCGGTACGTGCACTCGCCACTCAAGCCCCCCGACCATCGCTGATGTGCACATCCTGACATACCCGGTGATCAGCCGGGCAATGGGCCTGGCACTCGGCGCCGGGGCCTACCGTGCCGGTCGAGTTCCCACGACGACGGTCGCGTCGAGCTCATCGGAGTGCACGACACGGCAGGGCAGCCCATTGTCGGCGAGGAGTGCGGCGGTTCGCGGGGCCTGAAGCATGCTCGTCTCAATGAACACGTGACCGCCAGGGGCCAGCCAGCGTGCGGCATCCTGGGCGACCCTGCGCTGCACATCGAGCCCGTCCTCACCGCCGTCGAGTGCGATCAGGGGTTCATGAAACCGAGCCTCTGGCGGCATCATGGCAATGGCATCCGTTGGAACATACGGCGCATTGACGGCCAGGATGTCAACGCGCCCAGCCAGGATTCGGGGGAGCGGCGCGTAGAGGTCGCCGGCATACACGTGGCCGCCGAGCGGCTCGAGGTTGTGCCGTGCACACGCCACAGCGGCGGGATCGATGTCGCTGGCGTAGACGTCGGCGTCCTCCAGCACGGTGGCCAGCGCCGTGCCGACGGCGCCAGACCCGCAGCAGAGATCAACGATGACAGCGGGGTCGATGGCGACGGCCAGAGCCTCCTGCACGATGAGCTCGGTGCGTCGGCGGGGGACGAAGACGCCGTCTTCCACGTGGATGCGAACGCCGAAGAACTCCGCCCAGCCCAGGATGTGCTCAAGCGGCCGACCGGACACTCGCTGGTCCACCATGGCGGCGAGTTCGGCCGGCGTTGTCGCGGCGGCGATGATGAGGTCGGCTTCGTCTTCAGCGAAGACGCAGCCGGCAGCCCTGAGCGCAAGAATCACGCCAGAGCGGGAGGGTGAGAGCGGACGTACTGGCATGGGATGCCTTTCGGTTGACCGGGGGTAGTCCCCGGTTCACCTGGCCGAAGTCGTGAGTGAAGGCCATGCTATCGACACCGAGCATCATGCCGCATCACGGATTCGCCTGATGAATCAGTGAATATCGGCGTGGAGCGTACTCCCGGCGCTGGAACTGGGCTTTGCTTGGGTCGTCGGCATCGGCCGACAGGGTACTGAGGGGCAGCCATGGGACTATTCGATCGCCGACGAACCGTGGTGCATGTCACCCCGTCACCGTCGTCACGCCCGATTCGGACGCAGTGGAACGATGGCTTCGGGCGCCTCGCGACCCGAAGCGTGCAGATCATTGCCGTACTGATCGTCGTCAGTGTGCTCATTTTCGGCATCACGCAGCTCAGTTTGGTGTTCATCCCCATCGTGATTGCGCTGATCCTGGCATCCGCCATTAACCCGCTGATGAGCTGGATGCGATCGCACCACGTGCCAGCCATCCTGGCGACCTGGATTTCGCTCATCTCGCTCATCGTCATCCTGGGCGGTGTGGGGTGGCTGATCGTCAACGCGGTGCGCAACCAGTGGGGACAGCTGGTCGACTCGGCCACCAATGGCCTGGACGAGCTTCAGAAATCGATCTCGCACCTGCCGTTCGCGATCACCTCCGATCAGCTGGACTCCCTGCAGAAGACCGCGGCCGATTTCTTCACGAGCAGCCAGTTCGGCAGTGGCGCCATTGCCGGGGTGTCCGCGGCGACGAGCTTCATCACCGGCCTGGTGCTGATGGTCGTGCTGCTGTTCTTCTTCCTCAAGGACGGCCCGAAGATCTGGGAGTTCCTGCTCCGTCCGTTCACCGGTGTCCAGTATGAGCGCGCTCGCCGCGTCGGTGACACGACGGTGTCAACGCTCGGTGGCTATGTGCGCGGCACGGCCATCGTCGCGGCCGTTGATGCCATCGGAATCGGTGTGGCCCTTGCGATCCTGGGTGTGCCGCTGGCGTTGCCACTGTCCGTCATCGTCTTCCTCACCGCCTTCATCCCCATCGTGGGTGCGACAGTGGCCGGAATCCTCGCCGCGCTGGTGGCTCTCGTGGCAATTGGGCCGGGCGTGGCGCTGATCGTGATCATCGTGGTCGTTGCCGTCAACCAGCTCGAAGGCAACTTCCTGCAGCCTGTCGTCATGGCGCGTTCCCTCAAGCTGCATGCCCTCGTGGTGCTGCTCGCCTTGACCGTCGGCACAATTGTCGGCGGCATTGTCGGCGCTGTGCTCGCCGTGCCGATCGCCGCCGTGGCCTGGGGCATCGTGAAGATCTGGAACGGGCCGAACGAGCCCGCAGAGCCGGCCAAGCAGAAGCGACCTGAGTAGCCGCAACAGCTACCGGAGATTCGCCCTGAATGGCGCCCTCGATGGCAGCTCTGAATAGGCGCTCTGAATGGCCGGAACGGTAGCGCTGGCACCTGTCGGTCGGCGCTGCGGAGGCGGATAATTTTACTATCCCCGAAAGCGGCGTCGGGGGAGTGAGCGGAGGTGCCCGAGATGGGCAAGGTCATCGCAGTTGAGTACCTGTCGCTCGACGGCGTCATGGAAGAGCCGGGGTGGAGCGGGCTCTACTTCAACGACGAACTCGCGAAATTCCAGTCCGACAACCTGTTCGAGAGCGATGCCCTCTTGCTCGGTCGCATCACCTATGAGGGCTTCAAATCGGCGTGGCCGACGATGGAGGGAACAGGTGAGTTCGGCGAACGCATGAACGCGCTGCCCAAGTACGTCGCAACAAACACCCTGAAAGAGCCGGAGTGGAACGCCACATTCCTCGCCGGGGACGTGGCAAGCCAGGTCTCCAGGATCAAGGCAACGACGAGCGAATCGCTCCTCATCAATGGCAGCGGTCAGCTCTTCACCTACCTGGGCGAGCGCGGGCTCATCGACGAGTATCGCTTCATGGTCTTCCCCGTCGTCGTTGGAGCAGGGAAGCGCCTGTTCGATGACGGCAAGGGGCGAGCGTTCACACTGGTCAAGAGCCAGATCACGACGAGGGGCGTTGCGATCCTCACCTACACGCCGGCGGAGTAGCAAACGCGGTCGGCGGCATCCGCTTGAGGTATCCGAGCCAGACTACTTGTGCGCGAGCAGGCGCTCGACGCGGGGCTTGACCTCGGTGGCGAGCAATGTGATCGACTCCAGATAGTGCTTCTGTGGCAGTCCACCGATGTCCATCTGCAGGAAGTGCCTCATGTGGCCGAGGTGCCCGTGCAGGTCGACGATCCGTGCGGCGACGTCATCAGGGTCGCCGACGTAGTACGCACCGGCTCCGTGGGCCTGCGCGAGGAACTGGCGCTCGTCCGGTGCCGGCCAGCCGCGCAGCTTGCCCATCTCGATGTTCAGGTTGTACCAGCCGGGGTAGAAGCGCTCAAGCGCCTCGCTCTTGGTCGGGGCGATGAGTCCGAGCGCGGCAACGGAGACCTTGATGTTGTCGCCGGTGTGTCCGGCCTGGGCCGCGCTGCGACGATACAACTCGGCAAGTGGAGCGAAACGAGCCGGGGCGCCGCCGATGATGCCGTACGAAACGGGAAGTCCGAGCTTGCCGGCCCGGGCGGATGACGGTGCGCTGCCACCGGTGCCGACCCAAATGGGCAGGCTGCCGTTGACCGGGCGCGGCACGACGGTGAGGTCGTTGAGCGGTGGCCGGACGGATCCAGACCACGTCACCCGCTCATTCGCGTTGAGCTTCAGCAGCAGGTCGAGCTTCTCGGTGTACAGCTGGTCGTAGTCGCGCAGGTCATAACTGAAGAGCGGATACGACTCCACCGACGATCCTCGCCCCGCCGTGATCTCCACCCGACCGCCAGAGACTGCATCTGCGGTCGCGAACTGCTGGAAGACCCGCACAGGGTCATCCGTGCTGATCACGCTGACCGCGCTGCCGAGCTGAATCTGTTTCGTGGCACCGGCTGCCGCCGCGATCATGGCGCCGGGCGACGACGCCGGCATGTCGAGGGTGTGGTGTTCGCCGACGCCGAAGAAGTCGAGGCCGACCTCATCGGCCAGCACGATGCCGTCGAAGAGGTTCTTGATGGCCTCTGCGGTGGTTCGCAGGCTGCCGTCTGGTTCGCGCTGGGTGTCGCCGAAGCTGTAAACGCCGAGTTCCATGATGTGCTCCAAAATGTGGGGTTGAACGCTCAGACGTCCAATGGTGAACGGGAAATGGTGGGATAGCGAGGGGCGAGCGGATGTCCCGCGCCGAGGATCGCAGGCAGGCTTGGCCTAGGAGGCGGCGAGGGCGAAACCGGTCGAGCCGGCATCTGCGGTGTCGAGTCCCGCGGTGTTAAGTCCTGCGGTGTCGAGCCCTGCAGTGTCGATGCCTACGCGTCGCAGCTCGCGCCGCAGTGCATCCGCGGTGTGCGGACCGCCAAAGATCGTGGTGCCGGGCTGGACCGCGGCACCGGTGGCGAGCTGTCCGCTGTAAACCGGATCAAATCCGAAACCCTCAATGAGTTCCATGACGCGAGCGGCGGCATCCGCATCGTCGCTCGCAATGGCCAGGGCGCGACGGTTCTCGGCACCGGCCGGTAGTGGGTCGCTTTCCAGCTCGTGGTAACCGATGTGGTTGAGGGTCTTCACGACACGAGATGCGGCGAAGTGGTCGGCGACGATTTCGCTGCTGGTACGCGGGTCGTTCTCGAATGTGTCGAGCTCACCGTCGATCGGGGCCCAGTAGTTCATGGTGTCGATGACGACCTTGCCGGCCAACGAGTCGGCCGAGACGGTGTGGTGCTTGTGGAGGGGCACGGCCACGACCACGATGTCGACATCCTGCACCGCATCGGCGGCGGTCATGGCGTGAGCGCCGGGAACGATGATGTCGACGAGCAGTTCGATGTCTTCGGCAGGTCCTGAGGTGGCGATATTCACGGTGTAACCCGCCTTAAGCGCGGCACGACCGATCGCGGTGCCTACGCGGCCGGCGCCGAGTATGCCAATAGTTGTCATCAAATCTGCTCCTACCTGTTGCAGAAGCCGAAATGGTCGATCTGCGTTGCGACGGCCACCCTTATAGGTTGACCTGTCAACCACCATAGCTCTTTTGGGTGACATATCAACTACACTGGGTCTATGTCAGTTCCCGCACTCTCCGCAACTCAGGCCTCGTCGTGGTCGAGCTACCAGCGCATGCGTGCCAAGCTCACCGGCCGGTTGGGGCGCGAGCTGACGCGGGAGACGGGTGTCTCAGAGGCTGATTTCGAGATCTTGCTTGCCCTGGTCGAGTCGCCGGACGATTCCGTGCGCGCCCTCGCCCTGCGCTGCGGCCTGGAGTGGGAGAAGAGCCGCCTGTCGCACCAGTTGCGTCGTATGGAGCAGCGTGGGCTGGTCGCGCGTGACGAATGCGTCGAGGACAACCGCGGTTCGGTCGTGCGCATAACGGATGCCGGCCGTGCGCTTGCCCTGGAAGCCAAGCTCCAGCATGACCGGGCTGTGCAGCGCTATGTGGTGTCAGCGCTGACCCCCGCACAGCTTGAGTCGCTCGGCGAGATCGCCGAGTCGATCCTCGTGGGACTGGACGAACCGCACCGCGCGTAGGCGCCACAGCACCGATCAACGCAGCACCGATCAACGCAGCAGCGATCAACGCACAGAAGGCCCGACCATCCTGCATGGTCGGGCCTTCCGCGTGTGTGCTGTGGTGCGACCTAGTCGGTCGGCATCAGTACGGTGTCGATGAGGTAGACGGTCGCGTTGGCGGTGTGCACGCCTCCGCAGATGACGGTGGCGTCGTTGACCATGAGGTCGTCTCCGCTGCCGCTGACGGTGACGGTTCCACCTTCGACGGTGGTGAGGTCGCCGGTGAGCTCATCGGGCGAGATCTGGCCGGGGACCACGTGGTAGGTCAGGATCTTGGTGAGCGTCGCGGCACCTTCCGGCGTCTTCAGCGTCTCGATGGTTGCGGGGTCGATCTTGGCGAACGCGTCGTCCACCGGTGCGAAGACCGTGAATTCGCTGCCGTTGAGGGTGTCAACCAGGTTCACGTCCGGGTTGAGCTGTCCGGAGACGGCGGCGGTCAGGGTTGTGAGCATCGGGTTGTTGGATGCGGCGACAGCGACGGGCTCTGACGACATTCCGACGACAGATCCCGGTCCGTCCGGGTTGGCCTCCGCATAACCGGCGCAGCCTGCGCCGACGAGGTCGGCAGCCGGGTCAGCCGTCATAGCCGGGGAACTGGTGGCGCTGGACGACGGCGAGCTGGTGTCCTCTGTCGATGATTCCGTTGACGAACATGCCGAGAGGCCGAGCGTTGCGACAGCGACGAGTGCGAATGCTGCAACGGTGTGGCGCTTAGTGAATCGCATGGTACTTCTCCTTGATAGATGGGACCTGCACGTGAGACCTGTGAGTGAAATCAGTGCGTATTGCGGTGGATAACTTCGGCGGCTGGTCCTGCTCACCGCGGTGGGTGCGCAACCGGCCTTCATAGGGTCGTTCGGAAACGCATCCAGAACGGATTGGAAGTTTTTCGAGATTCTTTTTTCCAATCGAATTGGCTGTTCGTGCCGAACTCCCTTGTGACCCACATCTGGAGGACACGTGTTCACGCTCGCTCTCATCGGCTTTCTCGGAGGCCTCATCACGGGGATCTCTCCGTGCATCCTGCCTGTCTTGCCCGTCATCTTCTTTTCGGGCGGCGTGCAGGGGGCCAGAACGGATGCCGATGCGCTCGCTAGGCCGTCACGCTGGCGGCCCTACCTCGTGATCCTCGGCCTCATCACGAGCTTCAGCCTGGTGACGCTGATCGGCTCGCTGATCCTGAGCGTGCTCGGCCTCCCGCAGGACGTGCTGCGCTGGGCGGGAATCGTCGTGCTGATCCTGATCGG
This sequence comes from Leifsonia sp. Y878, assembly GCF_057669685.1. Taxonomy (NCBI): domain Bacteria; kingdom Bacillati; phylum Actinomycetota; class Actinomycetes; order Micrococcales; family Microbacteriaceae; genus Leifsonia; species Leifsonia sp. Y878. Next base: position 185,889 of record NZ_JBYHFS010000004.1, read on the forward strand.
CATCGGGCTGATCGTGCCGGGCTTCCAGCACATCCTCGAGAAGCCCTTCTCCCTCATCCCGCAGAAGGCCGTCGGCACCGACCGTGGCGGCTTCCCGCTCGGTCTCGCACTCGGCGCCGTCTATGTTCCCTGCGCGGGTCCGGTGCTCGCGGCGATCACCGTGGCCGGCTCCACCGGGCGGATCGGCGTCGAGACCATCGTGCTCACCGTGACCTTCGCACTCGGCGCCGCGCTGCCGCTGCTGATCTTCGCGCTGGCCGGCCGCGGGGTGGCCGAGCGGGTGAAGGCATTCCGCAAGCGCCAGAAGGGCATCCGGATCACCGGCGGTGTCGTGATGATCGCCCTGGCGATTGGACTCGTCTTCAATGTGCCGCAGGTGCTGCAGCAGCTGGTGCCTGATTACACAAGCAACCTGCAGTCGCAGATCGCCGACTCCAAGGAGGTCACGGCTGCGCTCAACCTCGGTGGTCTGGTGAACGACGAGAACAAGGATCTCGACACGTGCACCGACGGGGCGACAGAGCTGGAGAGCTGTGGCACCGCACCGAGCATCACGGGCATCCAGCAGTGGTTCAACACCCCTGACAACCAGCCCATCAGCCTGGCCGACGAGAAGGGCACGGTGGTGCTGATCGACTTCTGGGCGTACTCCTGCATCAACTGCCAACGATCCCTGCCGCACGTGACCGCCTGGTACGACACCTACAAGGACTCTGGCCTGCAGGTCATCGGCGTGCACTCGCCCGAGTACGCGTTCGAGAAGGAGCCACGCAACGTGATCGCAGGGGCCGAGGGATTCGGCATCCGCTACCCGGTCGCCATCGACAACTCGCTGTCGACCTGGACCAACTACCGCAACCGCTACTGGCCGGCGCACTACCTGGTCGATGCTGAGGGTGTCGTGCGGAACATCAAGCTCGGTGAGGGTGGCTATGCGACGACCGAGAAGCTCATCCGCGAGCTGCTGACGCAGGCGAATCCGGATGTGACACTGCCGGCTGCGACAGAGATCGCCGACGATACGCCGGGGGTGGGCACGACGACACCCGAGACCTATCTCGGCACGACGAAGCAGGTGAACTTCGCCGGCACTGAGAAGTATCGCGCGGCGACCACCGAGTTCAGCCTCCCGAAGAACCAGCAGGCCGACACTTTCGCGCTCGACGGATCGTGGACGCTCGGCACCCAGTCGATCGCCCCGGTCGGCCCTGACGCTGCCACCCTGCGCCTCAACTACACCGGCAAGGAGGTGCGGATGGTGCTCTCAGGCGAGGGCATGATCACCGTCACTGTCAACGGCACGGCAACGCAGGTGTCGGTGAGCGGAACACCGAATTCGTACGAGATCCTGAAGAACGACACCGACTCATCCGGCACCATCGACGTGTCGGTGACGCCCGGTATCCAGGCCTACTCCTTCACTTTCGGATAGCGGGACCGGTGTGCTGCCATGCTTGAGCTTGTGAGCAATGATCGAGAACCTAGCGACGCCGAGGTCGACGAGGCCGTTGACGATGCAGTGGCGACCGTTGATCGACTCGTCGAGGGCGTCGCCACCGGCGACCAGAGTGCCTTCGCCGAGTTGTACGACCGGACAGCACCGCGGGTGCTCGGACTTGTCAGGCGGGTGCTGGTCGATCACGCGCAGTCGGAGGAAGTGGCGCAGGAAGTCTTCCTGGAGATCTGGAAGACCGCAACGCGGTTCGAGGTCGGACGCGGAAAAGCGATGACGTGGATCCTGACGATGGCGCACCGCCGGGCGATCGACCGGGTGCGGGCATCGCAGGCCGGGCGTGACAGAGACGAACGAATCGGCAAGCGGGACACAGAGCCCGACTACGACCAGGTCAGCGAAACAGCAGAGATCCGCATAGAGCACGAAAGGGTGAAGAGAGCCATGGCGCGGTTGACCGAGCTTCAACGCGAGGCGATCACGCTCGCTTACTACGGCGGCTACAGCCATACGGAGGTTGCAGAGATTCTCTCAGTACCTCTCGGTACCGTTAAAACCAGACTTCGAGATGGAATGATCAGGCTTCGAGACGAAATGGGGGTGGCATCATGACCGACAACACACGTGGCACCGGCCACGATGACGCTGACCCCCGCGACCTGAGCGGCGCATACGCGCTCGACGCGGTGACCCCAGACGAGGCGGCTGACTTCGAGCAGGCGGCCGACGCGTCGGAGTCACTGAGGGCCGAAGCGGATGGCCTCCAGGAGACTGCGAGCCTGCTTGGCCTGGCCGCCACTCCTGTTGCTCCGCCCGCGTGGATGAAGAGCGACCTGATGGCGAAGATCGCGTCGACGCCGCAACTTCCCGCGCCTGCCTCGGTGCCAGAGACTGCCTCGGCGCCCGCGACTGCTACGGTTTCTCCCGCCGCCGGGCAGGCCGAGACGCGTGCGCGCGTGCGGTGGTTTACTCGCCCGGCCAACATTTTGGTTGCCGCGGTCGCCGCCGTCGCGCTCTTCGTGGGAGGGGGCGTCGTCGGCGGCATCGTGACTCGTGAGAGCGCGCCATCCGCTATCGATGCCTCGGCCGCTGCGCTCGCCGACATTCTGGCGGCGAATGACGCCCAGCGCGCATCCGCTCCGATCGAGACAGGTGGCACGGCCACCCTCGTCTGGTCGAACACGCTCGGGCTGTCTGCCGTGCTGGTCGATGGGCTCCCTGAACTGCCAACGGGCCAGGTTTACGAGGCCTGGTACATCGACGACGGCGGTGCTGCATCGGCCGGAACCTTTACCCCGTCGCCCGTCGGTACAACGTGGCACGTGCTTGACGGAACCATGTCGGCCGGCGATGCGGTCGGTGTCACCGTGGAGCCGAAGGGCGGCTCAGACCAGCCGACGACGGATCCGATCCTGGTGATGCAGAGCGCCTAGCGCGTCCCCGGCCCGACCGTCTCGTACGCCTCTGTGACCAACGCTTCGATGGACGCGTCGAGATCGGAGATCTGCTCGATCGACAGGCGGTGCGTGAAGACCGTCTCTGTGGTGGGAAACGACGAACGCAGCCTCGGATGATCGACCTCGCGGAGAAGATCGATCGCAAGCTCGAGGCGGTGATGCGCGATGAAGGATGCCGCGAAAATACGCACGCGCACGTACTGCAGTTCGGTGCGGTGAATGCGCTCTTCGACGTCGGGATGCAGAAGGGCAAGCGATCGAAACGCCTCGAGCATTGCGATCTCTTTCGAGGTCATCTCGTCGGAGAATTCCTGCCACGTTGCCTGCACCATGTCGCGCCGCCCTCCACCCGGCTCGTTCGCTGCGACGCCACGGGAGCGGGCACGAGCGGATATGCCCTGCAGGGTACCCCCTGGGCTAGAGGGTGATCAGGCCCGTCGCGAGAGCGATGATGGCAATGATGGCAAGCACAATCGAGACGATGCAGAGCACCCACTCCCAGGGCGTGAAGACGCGCAGGCCACGCTCGCGCCGAGCGATGACGTAGAGGATGGTTCCGGGGGCGTAGATGATGAACGACACCAGGAGAAAGCTGGGGCCGGCGAAGATCACGAGGAACAGCGTGTAGATCGTCGCGAGCACCGCCACAGTTCGACCCCGCTTGGACCGGCCACCAGGGTCGTCGCTCGCTCGCGTTTCGAGCTTCAACGCGTACCCGGCTGTCAGCAGGTAGGGAATGAGCGCCAACGAGCCGCACATCTTCAACATGAGGGTGAAGGCATCCTCTGAGAAGAGCGTGACGACCAGCAGGAGCTGCACGAACAGGGCGGTGAACACGAGAGCGGCAACGGGCACACCGCGCGCGCTGGTTCGAGCCAGGAAGCGGGGCGCATCCTCGTTCCGTGCGGCCGAATACAGCACCTCGGATGCCATCAGGGTCCAGGCGAGATAGGCGCCGAGCACCGAGACCACCAGGCCGATACTGATGAACCAGTACCCCCACGGACCAACGATCGATTCCAGCACCCCTGCCACCGACGGTTGCCGCAGCACAGCGAGTTCACTGCGGGGGAGTACGCCGAATGAGAGCAGGCTCATCAGGAGGAACAGTCCGAGCACGCCCAAGAAGCCGAGCATGGTCGCGCGCCCGATGTCACGCCTGTTCTTGGCGTAGCGCGAGTAGACGGTGGCACCCTCGACACCGATGAACACGAATACCGTCACGAGCAGGGTCGATTGGACCTGGCCGAACAACGATCCGAGGTCGGGCTGCGCTGTGCCCCAGAGATTGAACGAGAATGTGGGCCAGTTGAAGCCGATGGCGGCGACGATGACGATGAACATCACCAGGGGCAGCAGCTTTGCCACCGTCACGATGGTGTTGATGATGGCTGCTTCTCGCACGCCGCGCGTGATCAGGAGGTGGAAGAGCCACACCCCTGCCGAGGAGACAACGACCGCCAGCACCGTGTCGCCATAGCCGAACCCAGGGAAGACGGCGCCAAGGGTCGACCCGATCAACACCCAGTATGTGACGTTCCCCGCGCATCCGCTTGCCCAGTAGCCAAACGCGGAGAAGAAGCCGACGTAGTCGCCGAAGCCGGCTTTGGCAAAGGCGTAGATGCCGGCATTGAGATCAGGCTTACGCACGGCGAGGCGCTGGAAGACGAACACGAGGGTCAGCATCCCCACCCCGGCAATGGCCCAGGCGATGACCGAGCCGATCACACCGGTTGACTGCGCGAAGTTGCGCGGCAACGAAAAGACGCCCGCACCCACCATTGAACCCACGACAAGGCCGGCCAGCGCGATCACCGGAAGGGTGCGCTTCTTCGTCGCCCCGGTGTGGTCGGTGCTCGATGGCGGGAGAGTCATGCGCGGTACCTCCGAGGACGGATGTCCAGGCGTTGGTTGTGTGACGTGCGAAAGCGGATGCCGACGCGCTGTGCGGGAAAGGGTCGGCACCACCACTGAGAGGGCGAGAGACGACGCGGATGTCCCGTGAGACACGGTGACATTCAATACTACGTACCGGAATCGGTGCGGCGGACAGCTGGGCGAGAGCTGGCGGGAAAGCTGGGCGACTGCCAGCACCGCCACGCTCGATGCAGTCACTGCACATATTCAGCTTCTGCAGCTAGCCTGCCGCTATGACAGAACTCATTTTGCAGGCGCGCGACATCGGGAAGTCCTACGGGACAGGTGACAGCCGCTTCGACGCGCTCAAGGGCGTGAGCCTCGACGTGCACACCGGGGAATCCGTCGCGATCGTCGGCAAAAGCGGATCGGGCAAGTCCACCCTGATGCACCTGCTCGCGCTGCTCGATGACCCGGACACCGGCACCATCAGCGTCGGCGGCAGGGATGCCCAGAAGCTGAAGTCCCGTGAGCTCAACACCCTGCGCAATGAGGACTTCGGGTTCGTCTTCCAGCAGTTCTTCCTGACGCCGAACGCGACAGTGCTTGAGAACGTGACGCTGCCGCTGATGATCGCCGGCGTGAGCGCGCGCGAACGCAAGGCGCGCGGCATGGCCGTGCTTGAGCAGATGGAACTCGCCGACAAGGCCAAGAACAAGGCAACGGACCTCTCCGGCGGCCAGAAGCAGCGCGCGGTCATCGCCCGCGCCCTCATCAACAATCCGTCGGTGATCTTCGCCGACGAGCCGACAGGCAACCTCGACACGGCCACCAGCGCCGTCGTCGAAGACATCCTGTTCTCGCTCAACAAAACGCGGGGCATCACGCTCATCATCGTCACGCACGACCTTGAGCTCGCGGCGCGGTGCGACAGGCAATTCTTCATCAAGGACGGGCGTGAGGCGACCCCCGATATCGACCCTGAATCCATCGTCACTGCGGCAGGGGCCCACGCATGAACTTCCTTGACATCCTCCGATCTGCGATCTCGAACACATTCCGCAGCAAGGTGCGCACCACACTCACCGTCATCGCGATCTTCATCGGCGCGTTCACGCTGACCCTGACGAGCGCCATCGGCGCCGGCGTCTCGAACTACATCGACACCCAGGTCGCATCCATCGGCGGCGACGACATGATGACCGTCTCCGTGGCAGCGGATGCCGCGGCCACCACTGACGGGCCGGCAGAGTACGACCCTGAGGCGAAGACCTCTGCACAGGGAATGTCGTTGCTCACCACTGCCGACCTCGACGCCATCGCAGCGACCGATGGAATCATCGACGTGCAGCCGGCCGTGATGCTGGCGCCTGATTACATTCAGTTCGGCGACAACGGCAAGTTCGAGCTGAGCGTCAATCCGATGGCGACGCTGAGCGAGGCTGACCTCGCTGCGGGAGACCAGCTCGACGACTCGGCAGACGGCAAGCAGATCATGCTGCCGAAGTCGTACCTCGAGAACCTCGGATTCGCTGATGCTGAGTCGGCGATCGGTGAGACCGTTTCCATCGGCATCACCGACTACGCGGGCACCCAGCACGTCGAAGAAGCCATGGTGCAGGGCGTGCAGAACGACTCGCTGTTCAGCTCAGGCGTCGGCATCAACTCTGAGCTCCGCGACACGCTCGACAGCGTGCAGCGCGCCGGTATGCCTGCGGGAGTCACGAGCGGCTACATTCTCGCTGTCGTGCACATCGACAGTGCGGCATCCGCTGATCAGATCGACGCGATCAAGGCCGACCTGGCTGACCAGGGCTACAGTGCGCTGACCGTCGCCGACCAGATCGGGGCCATCCAGGCCGTCATCAACGGCATCATCGGTGTGCTGAACGCGTTCGCCGTCATCGCGCTCATCGCTGCAGGCTTCGGCATCATCAACACGCTGCTCATGAGCGTGCAGGAGCGCACCCGCGAGATCGGCCTCATGAAGGCCATGGGAATGGGCAGCGGCAAGATCTTTGCCCTGTTCAGCCTTGAGGCGATCTTCATCGGCTTCCTCGGCTCGGCGATTGGCGCACTCGTGGCCATCCTCCTCGGCACGGGCATCAGCTCATTCCTCTCGAGCACCGTGCTCTCGACATTGCCCGGCCTGAACATCATGCTGTTCACACCGGCATCCGTTGCGACGATCATCGGAATTGTGATGCTCATCGCCTTCCTGGCCGGCACGCTGCCAGCCAGGCGTGCAGCGAAGCAGAACCCGATCGACGCACTTCGCTACGAGTAACGCGGTGGCTGGCTCGCCGGCTCGTGGCTGGCTCGTGGCTGGCTCGCTCGCGAACCGCGGGGTATGAATGGGTGACATGACGGAGCAAGATCACGTGAACGACCGGAGGGCCGGCGCAGCTGATGCCGGCCCTCTGGGGTCAGGCGCGACCAGTGCCGGCCACACTCCCCGCACTGAACACGCTGTGGGGCTGCGCGAACGCAAACGCGCGGCCACGCGTGCGGCCATTGAGAAGACGGCCATCGACCTCGCGCTCACGCACGGCTACGAGAACGTCACGGTTGACATGATCTGCGAGGCGAGCGTTGTGTCGCAGCGCACCTTCTTCAACTATTTCGGGTCGAAGGAGGGCGTCATCCTGCGCAGGGCTGCGTCGATGACGGATGCCGAGGCCACGTCGTTCATCGAGGACCGAACCGACGACGTCGTGCTCGACCTGCTGCGCATGATCTCGAAGGCGCTGGTCGATGGCTCGCAGGATCCCAGCCTCCTTGAGTCGCACCTCCGCGTGATCACGAGTTCTCCTGAACTGCTGGGCAAGCATATGGAGTGGATGGCGGCCCAGGAGCAACGCCTCACCGACGTGGTGCGCGAGCGCTTTCGCGCGGAGGGCCGCTCAGAGATAGACACGCCAGACCTGGCCGACGAAGCCAGCATGGTGGTCTGCCTCGCCATGAGCGCACTGCACTTCTCGCTTCAGAAGCAGTTCAGCTCGGCTGGCAACCAGTCATTGGCAGAGACGATCGAGCAGGCGGCGGGGCTCATCAACCGCATTGCGGGTGGCAGCAGCCATTGAGTTCGTAGCTCGAGTTCGTAGCTCGAGCTCGTGACAGGTGTGTGTAACCTGGCGAATTGTGCGCTCTGGCCGTCGTCAAACATGTTTGTGCTGCCCATAGAATGGGCCAAATGATTCGCAGTGACGCATGAGATCGACGCCCAATTCCTCGAGACCATCGTTCAGGAGTCAGTTCGTTGACCTGGCACCGCTGCGCTCATCGCCCGTCTTTGCCCGGTTGTGGATCGGGTCTGCGATTTCAGGCATCGGCGCCCAGCTGACGCTCGTCGCCGTCGGCCTGCAGATCTATGCGATCACCGATTCAACGCTCGCGGTGTCGCTGGTGGGCGGAATTGCCCTCATCCCGATGATTTTCGCGGGCCTGTGGGGCGGGATGCTCGCCGACGCCTTCGATCGGCGCCGGGTGCTGATTGTCACGTCGCTTGTCAGCTGGGTAAGCATCTTCGGCCTCGTCTGGCTGTCGATTGTGGAGGCCCAGAGCGGATCCTCCCACGTGCCGGTGTGGCCGATTTATGTGTTGACGACGATCACGACGATGTCGTCCACCATCTCCCTTGCCACTCGGTCTGCCGTGATTCCCCGGCTCCTTCCGGCCGACATGGTGTCGCGGGCGACAGCACTCAACGGAATCTCGGGGGGACTCCAGTTCACCGTCGGGCCTGCCCTGGCCGGAATTCTCGTTGCCACCGTTGGATTGCCCGCGGCGTTTGCCGTCGATGCGCTGCTCTTCACGGCCGGGTTCCTCGGCATCATCGGGCTGCCACGACTGGCCCCGCTGGCCACAGTGGCCAAACCAGGGCTGCAGTCGCTCAAAGACGGGATACGTTACCTGCGTTCAGCGCCCAACCTGCGGACCAGCTTCCTGTTCGACATCATCGCGATGACCTTCGGGCGCCCTGTCGTGCTGTTTCCCGCGATCGGAGCACTCGTCATCGGCGGCGGGGCAGTCACCGTGGGGTTCCTCACCGCAGCGGCAGCCGTCGGTGCGTTCCTGGCGAGCCTCTTCAGTGGTCGGATCCAGCATGTTTACCGGCATGGTTTGGCCGTCGCCAGGGCAATCAGCGTGTTTGGAATCTGCACGGCACTGTTTGGCATTGTCATCGCCGTCACGCAACTGGGCCTCGGCGACACCGCGAATACATCGAACCTGCAGCTGAATGTCGTCGCGCTGGTGCTGGCATGCCTCGCGCTTGCCGGCATGGGAGCGGCCGACGAAGTCAGCGCGATCTTCCGCTCCACCATCATGCTCACGGCCACACCAGATGAGATGCGCGGCCGGCTCCAGGGCGTGTTCATGGTCGTCGTCAGCGGCGGGCCGCGCGTCGGCGACCTCTACGCCGGCATCGTGGCGTCAATGCTGGCGCTCTGGTTCCCCCCGCTGCTTGGGGGGCTGGTCATTGTGGCGGTGATCGCTGTGCTCTTCAAGATGCGACCGGCTTTCAGGGAGTACGACGCGCGGCATCCCACTGCGTGACGGGGTCACCGTCTGACCGGGTGCCGACCTGCACTGAAAACAGGACGAATCGCACTGCTGTCACCGAAAACAGGACGGATCGCGCTCTCTCAGAGCACCCGTCCTGTTTTCGCGACGGCGGGAAGCGATCAGACGGCGGCGGATGCTCTTGCCGTACGCATGGCGTTCACGGATGCGCGCATTCAGCTGATTTGGGGGTTACCTGCAAGCGGGTGACGAGACTTTAATCGGAGCGTCGGACGCTTCGATCGGGTGCAACGCCGACCGGCAGAACATCGATGCAGAGAGTGCCGACACGCAGAGTACTGACACGCAGGATTCCGACCACGCGAAGGAGTGCGCATCATGACGACCATGCTCAATCCATACCTGAGCTTCCGCGATAACGCGAGGCAGGCGATGGAGTTCTATCAGTCGGTGTTCGGCGGTGACCTGACGATAAGCACCTTCGGCGAGTTCCAGGTCAGCGACGACCCCGCAGAGCAGAACAAGGTGATGCACGGCATGCTGACGGCCGATGGGGGGCTTGTGCTGATGGGGGCAGACACCCCGAACAGCATGCCGCTGACCCCTGGCAACAACTATTCGGTGTCGCTCAGTGGCGATGACGAGGCCACGTTGCGAGGCTACTGGGACAAGCTCACCGCGGGCGGTACCGCGACCATGCCGTTGGAGAAGGCGCCGTGGGGCGACTCGTTCGGCATGCTCAGCGACAAGTTCGGCGTCAGCTGGCTGGTGAACATCACGGGAACACCGGGGTAGGCGGCGCCGCTCAAGGCAAATGACCCGTAGGTTGAGGAAGGCGCGAGCTTGCGAGCCCCTGTCTCGAAACCACACGAGCCGATCCCAATAGCCAGCGACGGTTTCGAGACGGCCCGGCGGCCTCCTCAACCACCGAGAAATCAACCGCCGAGGAACGCTACAGCTGGTCGACTTGCTTTCGCAGATAGCGGCGGAGCGCGGCATCCGTTGTGAGGGCGATCGCCTTCTCGTAGGCGGCCGCGGCCTCCGCATCGCGACCGGCAGCGTGCAGCAGATGCGCGCGGGTCGCCCACGCCGGCTGGAACCGCTGGAGCGGGGAGGCCTCTCGGTCAGCGGAGCCGGCAGAGGGCGGCCCTCCCGGCTCATCGAGGATGGCCAGGCCGGCCTCAGGGCCGTCGAGCTCTCCCACGATCGCGGCGAGTGAGGCCAGGGCGCCCAGGGTGGGGGCGAGCTTAAGGAGCGCGTCGGTGAGGGTGCGAAGTGCGGCCCAGTCGGTAACGCCCGTTCGAGCACGTGCGCAGTGCACCGACTGCAGGGCTGCTTCGAGCTGGAATCGCCCGATCCGGCCGAACGAGTGCGCGCGTCGCAGGTAGTCTTCGCCGCGGGCAATGAGTGCCGGGTTCCACCGCGCCGGGTCTTGCTCGTAGAGGGGAACGAAGGTGGCTCCGTCGGGTTCGGAGGCCCTGGCATCCGTTCGAGAGATCGACAGGCAGAGGAGCGCGGCCAGGCCAAGCACCTCTGGCTCTGTGGGCAGGAGGTCGGCGAGAACGGTCGCCAGGTAGAGGGCCTCGGCCGACAGCGAGTAGCGCACAGTTTCGCCAGACGCGAGCTGCCAGTCGATGGCATAACAACCGTAAATTGCCTCGAGAACGGCGGGAAGTCGCGCCGGCATGTCGGCCAGATCTGGCACGACGAACGGGATGCGGGCATCGCGGATGCGCCGCTTGGCTCGCACGAGGCGCTGGGCCATGGCCGGGGCCGGGATGGCGAACGCCTGTGCGATCTGCGCCGACTCGAAACCGAGGACCGTCTGCAGCATCAGCGGCGTGCGGATGCCGGCCTCAATTGCCGGGTGGGCGCAGACGAAGAGTAGCGCGAGCCGTTTGTCGGGGATCGCGTCGATCTCGATGTCGTTGTCGGAGCCGATGTCGGAGTCGATGTCGGAGTTGGAGTCGTTGATCATGCTGGTCTTGTTCCGCGTGCGTTCGGTGGCGTCGAGCGGGACCGACAAGCGCTGGGCCGCAGAACGGTACCGATCGCGCTGCCGGTTGCGGGCGACCGTGAGGAGCCAGGCATCCGGATTATCGGGGATGCCCGAGGTCGGCCAGGTGGTCAGCGCCTGGACGAAGGCGTCTGACAGGGCGTCTTCCGCCCTCGGAATATCGCCAGTCGGTGCGGCAAGTATGGCCAGCAACCGACCGTAGGAGGCGCGGGCAACGCTCTCGGCCGCTCGCGCCTCCGGCGTCAGGTCAGTCGCATCAGGCGGTGACACTGCCGATCTCGTTCCATTGCCCGTCGAGGAACACGATGGCAGAGGGTCGAATCTCGATGACGCCGTACTGGGCGCCAGGGCATTTCTCGGCCCAGGCGAGCGCGGCGTCAAGATCGGGTACCTCGATCACGAAGGAGCCGGCGAGCTGCTCCCTGGTTTCAGCGAATGGGCCGTCCTGGATCTGGAGGCTGCCGTTTCGCAGCGTGAGTGTCGTTGCGGCAGCGACCGGTTGCAGGATGTCGGCCGATACCAGCACGCCCGCCGCATCGAGTGATTTCGCGTAGGCGTCGAAAGCGGCCCGCATCGGGGCCATGTCTTCTTCGGTGACACCGGCATCCTGTGCCTCGGGGTTGTGCAGAAGCAGTGAGTAGCGCATGACGCGTCCTTCCTCTTGTCCAACTGGCCTCTTGTCCAACTGGTTAATGGTCGCACCAGGCGACCGATATCCATATGACGGATGACGGGATCCCCAATCGACACTCGCGTCCGCCGTGCTGCTAAACGCTGGCTGTGCGTCCGCTCGCCGAGAATCGCCGTTACGCCCCAGAGTCGCCGTTCTAACGACGATTCTCGGCACAAACGGCGACTCTCGAGGGGAAGGTTGCGCTCGCAGAAGCAGCGATCGCGGCCCACTGCATAGACAGCCATATCGGCACACTGCTTGCCCAGACCTGGGGTGCTGGGCCATTACTGGAAGCAGACATCCGCCGCGGCATCCGTTGCAAACATTCGTGACTAGCCACCGCGGGATTCATTCGAGGGGACGGCGATGACAATCTGGAGCTGCTCAACGTGTGCCATCGAGCATCCGGACTCCGACGCGCCACCGGCCGTCTGCGCAATCTGCGCCGACGAGAGGCAGTTCGTGCCGGCATCCGGTCAGAGCTGGACTACTCGAGATGAGCTGGAACAGCGCGGCTATCGGATCACGGTGTCCGAGCTCGAACCAAACCTCCATGGCGTCAGCGCAAACCCGCGACTCGGCATCGGACAACGCGGTCTTCTCCTCTGCACAGACGGCGGAAACCTGCTGTGGGAGCCGCCAGGGTTCATCGACGCCGCCGGCATTGCGGCCGTCGGCGAGCGGGGAGGCATCGACGTCATCGCGGCGAGCCATCCGCATCTGACCGGCTCGTCGATTCAGTGGAGCCACGCGTTCGGACACATCCCCGTGTACGTGGCTGAGTCTGATGCGGCCTGGATCCGCAGGCCAGACCCCGTCATTCGGCTGTGGAGCGACTCGATCGAGCTGCTTCCCGGGGTGCGCATGCTGCAATGCGGCGGGCACTTCGCGGGCAGCAGCGTGGTGCACTGGCCTCAGGGCGCGAACGGCGCTGGCGCTTTGCTCACCGGCGACACGATCGCGGTGGGCGCCGACCGCTCCATCAACGCGATGCGGAGCTACGTGAACAACATTCCGCTGCCAGAGCGCGCAATCCGGCGAATCCTCGACACCGTCTTCCCGCTCGAATTCGATCGGATCTACAGCGCGTTCGGCATCGTCCAAGCGGATGCTCACGCCAACGTCGACACATCCCTTCACCGGTACATCGGCTGGGTGCGCGGGGATTTCGACGACTAGCCCCTCCCCAACTCGCGCATCGGTTATTAGCGTTAATGCATGTGCCGAAACATTCACACGCTCTATAACTTCGAGCCGGCAGCCACCGAGGACGAGGTGCACGCCGCCGCACTGCAGTACGTGCGCAAGATCAGCGGTTTCAGCAAGCCATCGAAGGCCAACGCTGAAGCCTTCGACAGGGCGGTTGCGGAGATCGCCCATATCTCGCGCCATCTGCTCGAAGACCTTGTCAGCGCCGCGCCGCCGAAAGACAGGGACATCGAAGCGGCCAAGGCGAAGGCACGTTCTGCCGGTCGGTACGCCGCGGCTTGACGTTTCGCCTGACTTCTCGCGAAGGCAACCGACACCCCATGGGGCACGCGGCTGGAAGAATGGCGCCATGACCACAACGTTGTCGCCCATGGGCCCTGCCGACCTGCAGCGCTGGTTCGTCTCAAGCAAGGCTGAGTACCTCGATGATTTGCTCCGCGCAGGCGAGACGCTCGATGCAGCCCAGGCCGGCGTTGACGAGTCGTTCGAGAGGTACTTTCCGGCCGGTGTTCCCGTGGGCGGGCACCTGGTCTTCACCGTCGTCTCAGCTGGAGCACCGGCCGGATACCTGTGGATCGGTCCGCACAACGACGGTGGAACCTCAGCGTGGTGGGTGTGGGACATCGTGATCAATGCCGACCAGCGTGGGCTCGGACTAGGCCGAGCCGCGATGCTGCTGGCCGAAGAGGTCGTTCGCGACCACGGTGGAACGACGCTCGGCCTCAACGTCTTCGGGTTCAACGCGCCGGCACGCGGACTCTACGAGTCGCTCGGCTACGAGATGACGTCGATGCGGATGCTGAAGAAGCTCACGCCGTAGCCTGCGCGGGCGCCCCTTGCCTGCAACCCCTGCAGCCCCTTGCCTCGGAGGTCCGCGGTGGCAATCTGTCACTGACAGTGCAGTCTTCGCGCGAGGAAGCAGGAGCCATGGACCAGAAACCGCCGACATCATCCATTGCAGCCGAACACAAACGCCTGTTAGCGGCGTTGCCGTTCGTTGATACCGCCGACTTTGACGACGCAGATCGTGGTTTTCTCCGGGCGCTCACACCCGGCATCGTGCACGCTGCCGACGGTCGTGTGGTCTGGAATAACGACACCTATGGTTTCCTCACGGGCGACGCGCCCGCATCCGTCAATCCAAGCCTCTGGCGCCAGTCGCGCCTGGTCGCCAAACAGGGTCTGTTTGAAGTCACCGACGGCATCTACCAGGTGCGCGGACTCGACCTCTCGAACATGACAATCGTCGAGGGCGCCAGCGGAATCATCGTGATCGACCCACTCATCTCCACCGAGACCGCAGCGGCCGCTCTGAAGCTGTATCGCGACGAGCGCGGCGACCGACCCGTCGTTGCGGTGATCTACACGCACAGCCACATCGATCACTTCGGCGGCGTATTTGGCGTGGCCACGCAGGCCGACGTGGATGCCGGTCGCACGCAGGTGATCGCGCCGGAAGGATTCGTCGAGGCGGCAGTGGCAGAGAACGTCTACGCCGGAACGGCCATGGGACGACGTGCCGGGTACATGTATGGCGCAGCCCTGGCGCGGGGGCCGCAGGGACAGGTTGGTGCTGGCCTCGGGCAAACCGCGTCCAACGGTGAAGTCGGGTTGATCGTTCCCACGCTCTTCATCAGCCAGACGGGAGAGACGCACACCATTGACGGCGTCGAGATTGAATTCCAAATGGCGCCCGGCACAGAGGCTCCCTCTGAGATGCATTTCTATTTCCCGAAGCACCGCGCACTCTGCATGGCAGAGAACGCGACACACAACCAGCACAACCTGCTCACCCTGCGGGGTGCCCTGGTGCGTGATCCTCACGTCTGGGCCACGTACCTCACGGAGGCCATCGACACCTTCGGCGCGCGAACGGATGTCGTCTTCGCGTCCCACCATTGGCCCACGTGGGGCACGGAGCGCGTCCACGACTTCCTCTCCATTCAGCGCGACCTCTACGCCTACCTGCACGACCAGACGCTCCGCCTGCTCAACCAGGGCTTCACGGGGCCAGAGATCGCCGAGATGTTTCAGATGCCACCCGCACTGGAGAGGGCATGGAGCACCCGCGGCTACTACGGGTCGATCAGCCATAACGTGAAAGCGATCTACCAGCGCTACCTGGGCTGGTTCGACGGCAACCCTGCCCGGCTGTGGCCGCATCCACCGCAGGCGTTGGCTACCCGATACGTCGAGGCGATCGGCGGTATCGACCGCGTTGTCGAGCTTGCCAGGGTGGCATTCGACGCCGGCGACTTCCGGTGGGCAGCGACACTGCTCGACCATGCTGTCTTCACCGACGACACCCATGCAGGGGCGCGCGAGCTCTACGCCGACACCCTTGAGCAGCTGGGTTATGGCGCCGAGAACGGAACGTGGCGAAACTTCTTCCTCTCCGGCACCACCGAACTTCGAGAGGGGAACTTCGGCACGCCGGCGGTGACGGCCGCACCTGCCATCCTCGCCCAGCTCACCCCAGAGCAGCTGCTCGATTCGCTGGCCATTTCGGTCGACGGGCCCGCGGCCTGGGATCTCGACCTGGCCATCGACCTCACGTTCAGTGAGCTGGGCACCAACTATCACGTCACGCTCCGAAACGGAGTGCTGGTCTATCGCACACGCCCCGCCGACGCCTCCACAGCCCTCTCCCTGCGACTGACCAAAGCCAGACTGCTTGCCCTCATGGCCGGCGATACAGACGGGCCTGGCATCGAGCTCACCGGAGATCGCGGCGCGCTTGATTCACTTCTGGGAGTGTTGGGTCGCGGAGATCCGGCGTTCAACATCGTCACGCCGTAGGAGTTACTCGGTAGCTGCAGGGTCCGTAGTTGTCGGCGTCGGTATCGGAGTTTGCGTCGGCGTCTCGGCTCGCCCCTGCCACGGCCACCGGCCCGTCATCTCGACCTCGAGGGAGAAGCTCAAAAACGTTCGGATCAGCACGATGCCACCGAGCACTGCAACGCTTTCCAGCGTTGGTGTGACGGCGACGGTTCGGATGATGTCCGCGGCGACCAGCAGCTCAAGGCCGAGGAGAATAGACCGCCCGAGAAACCGGCGGAACGACTGGTAGACACCGCGCTTCCGCTTGAAAGCCCCGTCGATGGCGAACACCGTCGCCGCAATCGCACCGATGACAATGGCCGCAACGCCGGCAGCATCGATCACCTTGCCGACGACCTCAATGACGTCCTGGAAATCCATATCTCGTTCTTACCGCATCCGCTGCACGTTGCGTCAAGAAAGTAACCAGCCTTCAATACCCCCGGGGGTGTAACCTGCACCGATAGGTATTGAGCCCAGGAGGCATTGTGGACATCGACCCCAACGACATGAGGGCCGTCATCAACCGGTTGAAGCGCGCGCAAGGCCAGTTGGCCGGCGTGACGCGGATGATCGAGGAGGGGCGCGACTGCAAGAGCGTCGTGACCCAGCTGTCCGCCGTATCCAGCGCCATCGACAAGGCGGGCTTCGCGATCATTGCCACTGCGCTCCAGCAGTGTCTGGCCCAAGATGACCCGAGCATCGACCAGGCTGAGCTGGAAAAGCTGTTCCTGACGCTGGCCTGACGCCTGGCCTGCGCTGGGTTGGCGCCCCGCTCCGAACGCCCCTGCCACAGCATCCGCACAGAAATATACCCCCGGGGGTATGTTAGCCTTGAGAAAACGTCAAGGAGAGATGCATGTGTAGAGCGACCACCTGTTCAACCTGTGGCAAGACGACATGGGCTGGATGCGGTCAGCACGTCGATCAGGTCATGGCCGGAGTCCCCGCGTCAGATCGATGCACGGGGCACGCTGACGACGTGACGCCGCAGGCCAGCGGTCGCGGCTTCTTTGCCCGCCTCTTCACCGGCCGATCGGGTCGGTAGGGCGAACCATGAATGAGGGAACCCCCAGCATGCACTCCGGCCCGAAGGTCGTGATCGTCGGCGGTGTCGCGGGTGGCATGTCGGCGGCAACCCGTCTGCGCCGCCTCGATGAGTCCGCTGAGATCGTGGTCTTCGAGCGCGGCCGCTACGTGTCATTCGCCAACTGCGGCCTGCCGTATTACGTCGGCGGCGTGATCGAGGAGCGCGACAGCCTGCTGCTGCAGACGCCTGACTCGCTCGCGGCCAGGTTCCGGCTCGACGTTCGTGTCGAACACGAGGTGCAGGGCATCGATCGCGACCAGAAGGTCGTCATCGTGCGAAACCTCGTGACCGGCGATGAGCTTCGGGAGCCCTACGATGCCCTGGTCCTCGCTGCAGGAGCAACGGCGCGTGCCGGGCTGACCGGGAGCTCCATTCCGGTGCATACCCTCCGCACGATCGACGACGTCGACGCCATCGATGCCATCCTGACCGCGGCGGGCCACTCGGGTCGCCCAGCCAATTCGGGTCGCACAGCCAGCGCCGTGGTTGTCGGCGGCGGCTTCATCGGACTCGAGGCCGTCGAAAACCTGGTGAAACGCGGCCTGCAGGTCACCCTCGTACAGCGCGGTGAGCAGGCGTTGTCGCCGCTCGACCCGGAGATGGCCACGCCCATCCTGGCTCTCCTCGCCAGCCACGGCGTCGATGTTCGCTTGAACTCCACCGTGACGCAGCTGGGCGATCGAGCGGTGCACCTCTCCGACGGCACCACGATCCCCGCCGACCTCGTGATCGAAGCCCGCGGCGTGCAGCCAGATACCGGACTGGCAGCTGGGGCAGGTCTGGTCATTGGCCAGGCCGGCGGCATCGTGGTCGACAACTTCCAGCGCACCAACGATCCCGCCATCTATGCCGTTGGCGATGGCGTGGAGAAAACGGATGCCGTCGACTTCACTCCAACGCTCGTCACCATGGCGGGCCTCGCCAACCGGCATGGCCGCACGGCGGCCGACGCGATCCACGGGGTGGCCGTGCCGAGCCCGCCTGCCCTTGGAACGGCGATCGTCGGAGTGTTCGATCGCACCGTTGCCATGGTCGGATGGAGTGAGAAGCGACTGGTGGCAGCCGGGCGTGCCCACCGAGTGGTGCACACGCATCCGCTGTCGCATGCCGGCTACTATCCAGGCGCTGAGCAGATGGCGTTGAAGCTGCTGATTGATGCAGAGACCGACCTCATTCTCGGCGCCCAGATCGTGGGCGGCGCCGGCGTCGACAAGCGGATCGACGTCATCGCGACCGCGATGACTGCTGGGCTCAGCGCGTCCGCACTCTCGCAACTCGAGCTCGCCTATGCGCCGCAGTATGGCTCGGCCAAGGATGCCGTGAATCTCGCCGGCTACGTGGCCCAGAATCTGGCCGCAGGCACCGTGCACAGCATCCAGTGGCATGAGCTTGAGACCTGGCAGCTGGCTGGTGCGGTTCTCATCGATGTGCGTACCGCGGGCGAATTCGAGAATGGGGGTATCGCCGGATCGATCAACGTGCCTCTCGACGAACTTCGTGACCGCCTTGGTGAACTACCGGATGCGCCGCTCATCGTGCACTGCCAGGTGGGCCAGCGCGGCCACACTGCCGCGCGGCTGCTGACGCAGCACGGGCTCGATGTGCGAAACCTCGACGGCGGCTACAAGACCTGGGAGGCAGGGACCGCCTCTCGGCTCGGCGGCACTGTCGTTCGCCTCTAGAATCGGCGCATGCCCCGTCTTGTCGTCGTTCTTCCGCTGTCTCCGCTGCACGAGGGTGACAGCTTCGAGGTGGCTGCCTGGCCGCTGCACATCACGGTGTTGCCGCCCTTCCACACGGAAGCCGAGCCGGCGGATGTGGCGTTGGTCATCGCATCCGTCGTCGCCGACCGACCGGCGATGACCGTGCGTGCTGGTGGCGACGAGATGTTCGGGCGACGAGAGAACGTGCCGGTGACACTCGTCGACGACCACGACGAGCTCACGAGGCTGCACCGGGATCTCGTCGCAGCGATGCGCCCACTCGCCACGTTTCCCGACGAGCCTGCCTTCACCGGGCCCGGCTTCCGCCCGCACATCACCATCAAGGGGGAAAGCAGGGTGCACGAGGGTGACGAGCTCACGCTCGGCCAGATCGCGCTCGTCGATATGGCACCCAGGGCGGCAGCGGGTGGCCGAACGGTGCTCGCCGCATTCCCACTGGCTGGGTGAGCCGGCGCGGGCCTCGGGCTCCGTCTGAGGTGTCAGCGAAGCCTACGACCGCACAGCCAGGTAGTTCTCGATCACATAGCTGGCAATGGACATTGACGAGGTGGCCGCAGGTGACGGCGCATTGCGGATCAACGTGACCGGGCCGACCTGGTCAACTGCGAAGTCGTCCAGCAGGGTGCCGTCCCTGCCCCACGCCTGCGCCCTGACTCCCGCAGCGGTCTTCGCCGTGAGATCCGTCATGGTCAACTCCGGTATGAACCGCCTGGCCTTCCGGTAGTACAGCGACTTGATGAGGGATCCGCTGATCTCGTCTGCCCCCATCCGCCAGTGTTGTTTCGCCAACGGCAATGCGCCCGGCCACGTGAGTGACTCCCAGGTGTCGCGCGCGGAGACGCTGCGCCAGCGGTACCCCTCGCGCGCCAGCGCAGGGACGGCATTGGGTCCGACGTGCACGTCGTCGTAGACGCCGCGTGTGAAGTGCACACCGAGGAACGGGAAACGCGGATCGGGCACCGGGTAAATCATGCCGCGCACCAGATCGGTGCGGTCAGCGGCAAGGGACCAGTACTCGCCGCGGAACGGCAGGATTCTGGGCGAGCTGTCTGCTCCCGTGAGGCGCGCGACGACGTCAGAATGAAGGCCTGGGCAGGCGATCACCCGGTCGAAGACGCGCTCAGCGCTTTCGGTGCGCATGCGCACCACCGATCCGTCGATATCGATGCCGATAACCTCCTGCCCGAGCAGGATTTCTCCGCCGGCCGCACGCACGTCCTGTGCCATGGCCTCGGTGATAGCCGCATAGTCGACCACCGCCGTGTGTGGCGAGTGGATGGCAGCGACGCCGGCGACGTGCGGCTCGATGTCTGACAGCTCGCTCCGATCATCGATGCGGCGCATGTCTGGCACGTTGTTGGCGATGGAACGCCGCTCAATGTCGGCCAGCGCCGCGAGCTCGGAGTCGTCAACGGCGACGACAAGCTTGCCCACCTCCCGGTAGGGCAGGCTCTTCTCCACGCAATAGTCGCGGATGGCCACGCGGCCGGCTGCGCACAGCTCTGCCTTCAGAGAACCAGGCTTGTAGTACAAGCCCGCATGCACGACACCGGAATTGTGTCCTGTTTGGTGCATTGCCAGCCGGGCTTCTTTCTCGAACACGGTCACCTCGCCGAGACCGCGCAGGGCCAACTCGCGTGCCAGCGCGATGCCGACGATGCCCCCGCCGATGATGCCGATCCGCTCGCCCATCTCAGCGGGCCCTGATCCCAAGCCCGGCATCGCCGACGACGAGAGTCTTCTTCAGGGTGGCCTTCATGGGATCCTTCCGAACTGCAGGGGAGCTGGCAGCTCGGGAATGATGCGGCCATGCACGCCACTCAACAGGATGTCGGTCGGGGAGGGGAAGAAGCAACACCCCTGGGTAACGAAATCGGAAATCGCTACGCGCCGAGTTCACGGCAACGCGTTGGAGTTCAGCGCACAAAGATTGCAAGAACGCATGTTTTTGGGTCTCCCTTGACCCTTCTGAGGGATGGTGTCAGCCTTGGGGCATTCCGGTTCGCCGCAATATGAGGGTCCGACGTTGGGCTCTGGTGGCGGACAGCTCTCGCACACGAAGAGCCCAATTCCCGGGGGTGTGGCCGCAGCGCCTACCCCGGTTGAGATCGGCCCGATCGGTCGTTCACTGTGGACAAAGGGGTACACGCATGTTGAAAATCTTCGGTCGTCCTGGCTCGCCGCGGCATCTCGTGGCAGCCATTGGCATACTCACCGCCGGACTGCTGGTGGCAGTTCCGGTCACGGCCGCGTCAGCGGTGCCGCAGCAGGTCCAATCAGGGTCGCCAGGAGATCACCCGACAGATCACCCGACGGATCACCCGACACCGACACCGACTCCGACTCCGACACCGGAGCCGCCGGACGAGGTCACGTGGGACAACGACCCGGCAGTCGAGGCGCGGGTCGACCAAATACTCGCCCAAATGAACCTCGAGCAGAAGGTCGACCTGGCGACGGGTGAACTCAACAACCTCTATGGGTTCTACAACAACGCCCAGCCGGAGTTCGGCATCCCGGCCCAGACCATGGCCGATGGGCCCGTCGGTGTACGGGTCGCCAACCCAGCGATCAATGAGGGCAAGTCGACCCAGCTGCCGTCGGCAAGCTCGTTGGCTGCGACGTTTGACGCGGAGTTGGCGCTGAAGTACGGCGCACTCATTGGTGATGAGGCGTTCAGGACCGGCAACAACATGTCGCTCGCGCCGAGCGCCGACCTCGCCCGCACCCCGCTCTGGGGTCGCGCGTTCGAGGGGTATGGCGAAGATCCGCTGCTCTCCGGACTTATGGCTGGTCAATTCATCAGCGGCGTTCAGAGCAATGTCGGAGTCGGTGCCACGCTCAAGCACTTCCAGGTCTATAACCAGGAGACAGACCGCTTTGAGGTCAACGTGCTCGTCGGACAGCGAGCCCTGAACGAGATCTACAACCGTGCGTTCAGCATCGCTACGGAGAACGGCCGCCCGGCTGCCGGAATGTGCTCCTTCAACAAGATCAACAGCGTTCACGCCTGCGCGAACTCGTTGATGACGAGCATGTTCAAGGGAACAGACGGACTCCGCGGGTTCATCATGAGTGACTACAACGCCACTCCAGACACGAACAACGCGGCCAATGCCGGCCTTG
Organism: Leifsonia sp. Y878; assembly: GCF_057669685.1. NCBI lineage: Bacteria > Bacillati > Actinomycetota > Actinomycetes > Micrococcales > Microbacteriaceae > Leifsonia > Leifsonia sp. Y878. Next base: position 207,839 of record NZ_JBYHFS010000004.1, read on the forward strand.
ACCAGGAACAGCCTGGTGACCAGGGACCTGACACGGCCAACTTCGGTGCCCGCCTGGTCGCCGCTGTCAACGCCGGGCAGGTTCCGATCTCTCGCGTCGACGACATGGCCCGCCGCATCCTTCGCGGCATGGTCGGACTCGGACTCATCGACAACCCCGTGGTGATCCAGCCGCTGGAGGTCGATGCAGACGCAGCGCTCGCCGAGCAAGTTGCCGCAGACGGCATGGTTCTGTTGAAGAACGAGAACGAGGTGCTGCCGGTCACACTGGGCGGCGACTCAGACTCGATCGCTGTGCTCGGCCCTGATGCCGATGACATCTCCGCACAGGGCGGTGGCTCATCGACCGTGTCGAAGCCGACAGTGACCGACAACAACCCGCTGGCCGGAATCACGGCGCGTGCAGGGGCGGATGCCACTGTCACGTACAGCCCCGGCACCGATGGAATCTCAGAAGGTGCACTGCTTCCCGGCGCTGCCCCCGTGCCGTCATCCGTTCTCACTCCTGTGGGCGGCGGAGCGGACGATCACGGGCTCTCGGCCCAGTACTGGTCGAACGACACGTTCTCTGGCGAACCGCATCTGGTGCAGGTCGACACGAACGTGAACGTGGACTTCGGGTTCCAGAACTTCCCCGGATTCAACGTCGCGTCGCCCAAGATTCCGACAGTTCGCGGCGACTTCGCCCTGCTGGGGAACCTCTCCGCGAAGTGGGACGGCACCTTCACCGCACCGGCAACAGCTGAGTACACCCTGGGCCTCACGGCTCGCGGGAATGCGACGCTGACCATCGACGGCGAAGAGTTCGTCACGCACTCAGGCGATCTCTCCTCGGTCGGCAAGGCAGTCACGTTGACGGAGGGCGAACCGCACACGGTCTCGATCACCTATGACGCGCCCGCCTTGAACCAGTACACCGGTGGACAGGTGCGGATGTTCTGGACTCACCCAGAGGACGTGCTGGCGCCGGCGATGCAGGCTGCTGTCGATGAGGCAGCCAAGGCCGACACCGCGATCATCGTCGTTCGCGACTATGAAACCGAAGCTGTTGACCGTCCAAGCCTGGAGCTCCCGAACGAGCAACCGCAGCTGATCCGGCAGGTTGCCGCGGTCAACCCGAACACGATTGTCGTCATCGAGACGGGCGCAGTATCGACCATGTCGACGTGGGACGAGAATGTCGCGTCGGTGGTCCAGGCCTGGTACCCAGGCCAGGAGCAGGGAAGCGCGATCGCCAGCGTGTTGTTCGGCGACGTGAATCCCTCGGGCAGGTTGCCCGTCACCGCTCCGGTCGACGAATCGCAGGTTCCGGGCACACCGGCCGGCACCGTCGAGTACAGCGAAGGCGTCTTCATGGGCTACCGCGGATACGAGCACAACGATTACGAACCGCAGTATCCGTTCGGCCATGGTCTCTCGTACACGACCTTCGAGTACAGCGACCTGAATGCTGAGGTCAGTTCAGGAACGGATGTGACGGCAACGTTCACCGTGACGAACACCGGCAGCGTGGCTGGCAAGACGGTGCCGCAGCTCTACGTCGGCACACTCCCGACCGATGTTCCGACACCACCGGTGCAGCTTGCCGGGTGGGACAAGGTCAGCCTGGAGCCCGGTGAGAGCACAGAGGTCACCGTCACTCTCAACAAGGAGTCGATGTCGTACTGGGATTCATACGCCAACGCGTGGATCATGCCGTCTGGTCGGCTTGATGTCTCAGTGGGGACATCCGCTACCGACCTCGTACTCACCGACAAGGTGCGTGTGCGTTCGGATGACAAGGAAGGCGGCGGCCGCATCGAGCAAGGAGTGAGCTACAGCATCACCAACCAGCTGACCTCCAAGTGCGTCGATGCGCTGGATCACGGCACCTCGAATGGCACCCCGATCCAGATGTACGACTGCCCGGCGCCCGGACTCAACCAGCAATGGCAGTTCGAGAAGTCCGGACGCGGCGTCTTCACGATCACCGGCGTGGAAGCATCGCCCAAGGTGCTTGACGTCGCTGGCGGGCCAGCCGGAACGGAGGACGGTGCGAAGCTCCAACTCTGGACAGATGCAGGCCAGGACAACCAGCAGTTCAAGCCGGTGCGCGTCGGTGACGGAGGCTACCAATTCGTCATCAGGAGCAGCGGCAAGTGCCTGGGTGTCACCGGCGGATCTGTCGACAACGGGGCGCTGGTGGAGCAGCAGACCTGTGAGGACGGCAACGCGGCACAGACCTTCCAGCTCAACAAGATAACGGCAGCGGATGATGCAGGGTGACGCCAGTGAGTGACAGCCATTGGGCGGGTTGAGCACACGCTCTCCCGCAGGGGCTGACAGCATCCGCTCCCAGCAGCGCTGGTCACGAGTTCTCGTGCCAGCGTTGCTGGGCGTTGTGCTGCTTGCCGTGATGCTCTCGGCCTGTACAGGGCGGACGTCACCGTCGCCCACACCCTCGCCGTCGAGGACCGGGGGGCTGCCCGCGGCGGGGTGGGTGACCTCTGGCGATGGCTCAAAACTGCTCGCCGACCTGCCGGTCATGCTCACGACCAGCTCGTCGGGCACGCCGGATATCGCCATCGACACGGGTGCGGACAACCAGGCGATGGACGGCTTCGGCGCCGCACTCACGCACTCGGCCGCCGACGTGTTGATGCAGTTGCCGGAGGATCGCCGGTCAGACCTGATGACCGAGCTGTTCGACCCGGCAGGGCCGGTGCGAATCTCGCTCCTGCGCATCCCGATCGGCGCTTCAGACTTCGTTCCGTCTGAGGCCTTCACCCTCGACGATGTGCCGAGCGGTGAGCAGGACTGGGACCTCCAGCAATTCAGCACGGCCCCAGACCAAAACACCCTGCAGCCTCTGCTGCGGCAAGCCCTGGAGCTGAACCCCGACCTCAAGATCATCGCGTCGCCCTGGAGCCCTCCTGCCTGGTTGAAGACGTCGGGCAGCCTCGACGGCGGTGCGCTGATCGACGACCAGCGGGCGTATGACACCTATGCCCAGTACCTGGTGAGGTTCGTGCAGGACTACCGGGAGGCGGGCATCGACATCTGGGCGCTCACCGTTCAAAACGAACCTCAGTTGCGCAACCCCGACGGCTATCCAGGAACCGATATGCCGGTCTTCCAGGAAGCCAGACTCATCGAGACCCTGGGCCCGAAGCTCACAGACGCCGGCCTCGCCACCGGAATCATGGGCTTCGACCACAACTGGGAGCTGAATCCAGCGGATGCCGCTGCCACCCCAGACGGACAGGACCCTGCCTACCAATACCCCGCAGACCTGCTGCGCACACCGGCTGCCGAGTGGCTGATCGGCACCGCGTTCCACTGCTATTACGGCTCGGCCTCGGCGCAGTCCGAGCTGCATGACGCGTTCCCCGACAAGGGCATCTGGGTCACCGAGTGCTCAGGGTCGCACAGTGAGGGGGACAGCGAGGAGAAGATCTTCGCCGATACCCTGGACTGGCAGTCGACCAACCTGCTGATTCCGGCCACGCGCAACTGGGCGCAGGGGGTGCAGACGTTCAACCTGGCGCTCGACCCAGACGGTGGTCCTCACGTGGGCGGATGCGACACGTGCACGGCCGTGGTGACGGTGCACCCCGACGGCACGGTCACCCGGAACGCCGAGTACTACCTGCTCGCCCAGGCCGGGCAGTTCGTGCAGCCGGGTGCTGTGCGCCTCGGCTCTGACACCGGCGACGACAGCCCCATCGCGCAGGTGGCTTTCCGAAACCCCGACGGGTCACTCGCCCTCATCGCCTACAACTCAGCGGATGCCGCAACCAGGGTCACGGTCGCCGCCGGCGGAGCGCGACTGACGGCAACGCTGCCGGCGAAGTCGCTCGCGACCCTGGTCTGGGGTGCGGGCTAGCCAACGTCGGTGGCCCCGCTGGTCGAGGAGCGAGCGCCAGCGAGTGTCTCGAGACCCCGCGGCCTGAGTCCCCGAGACCCCGGAGGCGAACCACTGGTGCGGGAATACCCCACGGGGGTATCGTGGTTGTACATTCCGATACCCCTCACGGGTATATTCAGCAAAGGAGACAACTATGACTACGAGTGAATACCAGGTGACCGGAATGACCTGCGGCCACTGCGAGATGTCAGTTCGAGAAGAAGTCAGCCAGATCGCGGGCGTCGACTCCCTCACTGTCGCTGCAGCGACCGGTCAACTTTTGGTGACCAGCCAGGACACCCTCGATGACGCCGCCGTGATCGCCGCTGTTGAAGAGGCCGGATACCAGGCGGTGCGCATACCGTGAGCCGTCCGATGAGTTCTGAATCGACATCCGCAGCGGCCTCCGCACCCGCCACCGAACTGGGTTCCACGGTCGCCGAACCAGGCTCCGCGCCAGCCGTACCGGGTGCCGTCGTCGAGTTGGCGATCAGCGGAATGACCTGCGCTTCCTGCGCAATGCGCATCGAGAAGAAGCTCAACAAGCTCGACGGTGTCGTCGCAACAGTCAACTACGCCACGGAGAAGGCCAAGGTCACCACTCCTGCTGACTTGGATCCGCTCGCATTGATCGCCGAGATTGAGAAGACCGGATACTCGGCAACTCTCTCTGCGTCCACGACCAGGCTGCGTTCAAGCTCCCGCCCGGCGCGGCCGAGCGACCCGCTGGCCGCGCAACCCAGCGAGCTGCCCGCCGACCAGCCAGAGCCCGAGCTCACAACCCTCCGCACCCGGCTGGTCGCCTCGATCGTGCTGTCGATCCCGGTGATCGCCATGGCCATGATCCCCGTGCTGCAGTTCCCGTATTGGCAGTGGGTGTCGCTGGTTCTCGCATCCCCCGTCATCCTTTGGGCGGCGTGGCCGTTCCACCAGGCGACCTGGACCAACCTGCGTCATGGCGCAGCCACCATGGACACGCTCATCTCCGTTGGTACCCTCTCCGCCTACATCTGGTCGCTGTATGCCCTGTTCTTTGGCACCGCCGGCATGCCAGGCATGACCCACGGATTCGAGTTCACCGTTGCGCCAAGCGATGGCGCCGGAAACATCTACTTCGAGGTCGCCGCCGGCGTCACCATGTTCGTCCTGGCCGGCCGCTACGTCGAAAAACGCTCCAAGCGCCAGGCCGGCGCCGCCCTGCGCGCACTGCTCGGCCTCGGGGCCAAAGACGTTGCGCGGCTGAGAGATGGCGCCGAAACCCGCATCCCGATTGAGCAGCTGTCTGTGGGAGACGAGTTCGTCGTGCGGCCGGGAGAGAAGATCGCGACAGACGGGGTGATCGTCTCCGGCACCTCTGCCGTTGACGTGAGCATGCTGACCGGCGAATCGATCCCCGTCGAGGTGGGCGAGGGCGACGCCGTGACCGGAGCCACCCTGAACGCCAGCGGACGCCTCGTCGTTCGTGCCACCCGTGTCGGCGCCGACACCCAGCTGGCCCAAATGGCCACACTCGTTGAAGACGCCCAGTCGGGCAAAGCGGATGTCCAAAGGCTCGCCGACAAGGTATCCGGCGTATTCGTGCCCATCGTCATTGTCATCGCGCTCGCCGTGCTCGGCGCCTGGATCATGCTCGGCTTCCCGCTGGCCTCCGCGTTCACGGCCGCCGTTGCCGTGCTCATCATCGCCTGCCCGTGCGCGCTAGGACTGGCAACGCCGACGGCCTTGCTCGTCGGCACCGGCAGAGGTGCCCAGCTCGGCATCCTGATCAAGGGCCCTGAGATACTGGAGTCCACCCGCACGGTCGACACGATCGTGCTCGACAAGACCGGAACCGTGACAACGGGCAAGATGACGCTGCTCGACGTGCTGACCGTCGACGGCACCTCCCGCGAAGACCTGCTCAGGTTGGCCGGCGCGCTGGAGGACGCCTCAGAGCACCCCATCGCCCAGGCCATTGCCAAGGCTGCCACCCAGCAGGTCGGGCCGCTGCCCGTTCCAGAGTCATTCACCAACGTCGAGGGCAAGGGCGTACAGGGAATCGTTGATGGGCATGCCGTGCTCGTCGGGCGTGACAGCCTGCTGGCCGACTGGTCGCAGCAGCTTCCAGAGGAGCTCGCCCTCGCGAAAGCTGCGGCCGAGTCCGCGGGCAAGACCGCGGTCGCGGTGGGCTGGGACGGTGAGGCCCGCGGTGTGCTGGTCGTCGCCGATGCGATCAAGGCCACCAGCGCCGAAGCCATCGCCCAATTCAGGGCGCTCGGGCTGACGCCGGTCCTGCTCACCGGTGACAACCGCGCCGTCGCCGAACAGGTCGCTGCGGAGGTCGGTATCACCGACGTCATCGCAGAGGTGATGCCGAGTGACAAGGTCGACGTGATCATCCGCTTGCAGTCAGAAGGCAAGGTCGTCGCGATGGTCGGCGACGGTGTCAACGACGCCGCTGCCCTCGCGCAGGCCGACCTGGGCCTAGCCATGGGCACGGGAACGGATGCCGCGATCGAAGCCGCAGACATCACCCTCGTCCGTGGTGATCTCCGCGCTGCAGCGGATGCCATCCGGCTTTCCCGTCGCACGCTCGGCACGATCAAGACCAATCTGTTCTGGGCGTTCGCGTACAACGTGGCGGCGATTCCGCTCGCCGCACTTGGACTGCTGAACCCCATGCTCGCCGGGGCTGCCATGGCGTTCTCGAGCGTGTTCGTGGTGGGCAACAGCCTGCGTCTGCGCTCGTTCAGGTAGCTCGTTCAGGTAGGCGGTACGCGCCTTGCCGCCGCGTGCAGTGCAGCGTTGAATTCAGCACACAGGCGTCGCACCCGTACCATCTACAGGGGGCGATTTCGGTAGCGGTAGGTACCAGCCGATCAATCGGCCAGTGCCAGGTGGGCATCCGGCAGACATCACTCAGACCACCAACAACCCAACGGAGTACGCATCGTGAAGCAGAGAACACGCTGGCTGGCGGCTTTGATCGCTGTGCCGCTCGCATTGCCGCTTGCCCTGGCGGGCTGCACCGCCACCGGCACCGCGAGCACGGCGTCGGCCGGGTCGGCCTCCGGCTCCGGCTCAGGCGACAAGGTCACGATCGCGGTCGTCACGCACGGCACCGCCGGCGACGCCTTCTGGGATGTCGTCAAGAGCGGGGCAGAGCAGGCGGGAGCAGACCTCGGCGCCACGGTCACCTATCAGGGTGACGGCGATCCGGTCAATCAGAGCCAGCTCATCGAATCGGCGATCGCCATGAAGCCAGACGGTCTCATCGTGTCGATGGCCAACCCGGATGGCGTCAAAGACGCCGTCGAGAAGGCCGTCGCCGCCGGTATCCCGGTCATCACCATCAACTCCGGCCTCGACAGGTCGAAGGAGTTCGGCGCACAGACCCACGTGGGCCAGAGCGAATTCATCGGCGGGCAGGGTGCCGGCGAGAAGCTCGCTGATGCCGGCGCGAAGAACGTGATCTGCGTCATTCACGAGGCCGGAAACACGGGACTTGAGGATCGCTGCAACGGTGCAGCCGACACACTCGGCGGCACGATGAGTAACGTGCAGGTCGATATCTCCAATCTCGCGGATGCCCAGAACACCATCAAGAGCAAGCTGCTGGCCGACCCGTCCATCGACGGCGTGCTCGCGCTCAACTCCGCGATCGGCGTGGCCGCCAGCCAGGCCGTGACAGAGGCGAAGAGCAAGGCCGTGCTCGGAACGTTTGACGTGTCAGCGGATGTCACGCAGCTCATTACCGACGGAAAGATCCTCTTCGCTGTTGACCAGCAGCCGTATTCGCAGGGCTACCTGCCTGTCACGTTCCTGGTGCTGCAGGCGCGCAATGGCGACGTCGTCGGTGGCGGGCAGCCGGTCTACTCCGGCCCTGGCTTCGTGACCAAGGAGAACGTCGCGCAGGTGGCGGCGTTCGCAAAGAACGGCACCCGATGAATGGCATCCGATGAGCGACACCCGATGAACGACGCCCCGATGAGCGGCATCCGATGAGCGAGACTGCCCTCACAACGACACCGGCCGATGAACGGGTGAAGGCGACCAACCCGATCGTCACACTGTTGCGCCGCCCTGAAATCGGCGCGGCGATCGCCGCACTCGCAATCTTCATCTTCTTCTCGGTGATCACCGACGCATTCCTGACTCCGGCCGGGGTGTCCACCTGGCTGTACTCCGCGTCTCTGTTCGGCATCATGGCGGTGGCCGTCGCGCTCCTCATGATCGGCGGCGAATTCGACCTCTCCGCTGGCGCGATGACCGGCACGACCGGCCTGATCGTGGGCGTGATCACCACGCAGTGGGGCATGAACATCTGGCTCGCGATGGCCATCGCCCTCGTGGCGGCGCTCTTGATTGGCGCGGCCAATGGCTACGTCGTGATGAAGACCGGTCTGCCCAGCTTCATCGTGACCCTGGCCACGTTCTTCATCCTGCAGGGTCTCAACTTGGCGGTGACCAAACTCATCACCGGCACGGTCGCCATCCAGGGTATGGGCGCGGTTCCCGGCTTCGACACGGTCAAGACCTTCTTCGGATCGTCCGTCCCCGTCTTCGGCATGGACCTGAAGGTCTCCGTCATCTGGTGGATCGTGCTGGTCGCCGTCGCAACCTGGGTGCTGCTCCGTACCAGGGCCGGCAACTGGATCTTCGCCGTCGGCGGCGATGCCGCGAGTGCGCGCCAGACCGGTGTCCCGGTTATGAAGACCAAGATCGGGCTGTTCATGACGACGGCGGGTGCCGGCTGGCTCGTCGGGATGCTGCAGCTCTTCGACGTCTCCACCGTGCAGGCCACGACCGGCATTGGCCAGGAGTTCATCTACATCATCTGCGCCGTTGTGGGCGGTTGCCTGCTCACGGGCGGGTACGGCTCGGCTATCGGTGCCGCTCTCGGCGCGCTCATCTACGGCATGACGCTGCAGGGCATCGTCTTCGCCCAGTGGGACAACAACTGGCTGAAGGCCTTCCTCGGCGGGATGCTGCTGCTCGCGGTGCTCGTCAATCTCTCGGTGCGCAGGCAGGCAGGGGTGCGCTCATGAGCCAGGATGAGGCATCCGCTGGCGTGCCAGCTGCCGAACAGGCAGGCGCAGCCGCACAGGCAGGCGCAGCCGCACAGGCAGGCGCCGTCGCACAAACAGGCGCCAGCGCGCAGCCGCTGCTTGAGGTGCGCAACATCGGCAAGTCCTACGGGTCGATCATCGCGTTGCGGGGTGTCAGCGCGTCGGTGGGCGCTGGCGAGGTGCTGTGCGTGCTGGGCGACAACGGCGCAGGCAAGTCCACGTTCATCAAGATTTTGGCCGGTGCGCACCAGCATTCTGAGGGCACCTTGCTCGCCTACGGCGAGGAGCGCACGTTCTCGAGCCCGCGGGACGCCCTCGACCTCGGCATTGCCACCGTCTACCAGGACCTGGCCGTCGTTCCCCTCATGCCGGTCTGGCGCAACTTCTTCCTCGGGTCGGAGAAGACGCGCGGGCGCGGTCCGCTCAGCAGGCTTGATGTGAAGGCGATGCGCCGCATCACCAAGGACGAACTCGGCAAGATGGGCATCGACCTGCGCGACGTCGACCAGCCGATCGGCACGCTCTCCGGGGGAGAACGGCAGTCGGTGGCGATTGCGCGCGCCGTGTATTTCGGGGCCAAGATCGTCATTCTGGATGAGCCGACATCCGCTCTCGGCGTGAAGCAGGCCGGCCTCGTGCTCCGCTACATCGCGCAGGCACGCGACCGCGGACTCGGCGTGGTCTTCATCACGCACAACCCGCAGCACGCCTATCCCGTTGGCGACCGATTCCTGTTGCTGAAACGCGGCACGAGCATCGGCACCTTCACCAAGGCTGAGATCGCGATCGATGAGATGACGCGGCTCATGGCCGGCGGCGATGAGCTGGAGGCGCTGGCGCACGAGCTCGAGCGGTGACAGGATGCTAGTGCTCGGAAGGGGGTAGAGGTGGGCGCAGCACGCACGCCGTCGACACAGGGTTTCTGGTCGGGCTTGATCACGCCAGAGTCTGTCTACGGCACGATCCTTGTCGGAGGTGTTGTCGTTGGCTCCGGGGCGGTCGACGCGACAGCGTGGCACACCTTCCTCGCGATGCTCGGCACCGTTCTGGTCTTTTGGTCGGCCCATGTGTACGCCGGCACGATCGCTGCCCACGCGGAGAGCGCGGAGGCAGAGACGAGGATTCGCCCCGCGCTCCAGCGATCCATCCACCGCTCGCTGGGCTTCCTCACGTCTGCCGTGCTGCCCATGGTTGTTCTTCTCCTCGGGGCGCTCGAGGTTATTCCCGACGAACTATCGATGTGGATCGCGCTCTGGCTAGGCGTCGTCATCCTCGGAGTAATCGGCTACAGCGCTTTCACGCTGCGGGGGAGCAGCCTGCCGGTTCGGATTCTCGGCTGCGTGGGAACCGCTGCTTTCGGAATAGCAATCATTGCGCTGAAAGCGCTCATCCACTGAATCGCCTGTAGCGGAGTTGGTTACGCGCCGAAGCCGGCAATCCGGTTCATCGCTGCGCGCCTGATGAGGTCGCGAGGGTCGGCGATCACCTGGTGGTTGAGGTAGAAACCTTCGAACCAGGCCAGCACTTCTGCCGCCGGCATTCCGATGGTCTCCCAGTCGATGCCCGGCTCTGCAGCGGATGCCGGATGGCCGGTTTCGCTGTTCAGCCAGGCTCGCGCAATCGGCACGTCGGCCGGCTCGTGCTCCGGCGTCCAGAGCAGGGCGATCGGCTGGTCTGCGCCGTCGAGGTGCGTGTGGTCAACCTGGCCGGCACCGAGCCAGGGGAGCATCAACAGGTCGCCTTCCACCTGCACTTCAATGATTTCGAGGGGCACAGGCTCGTAGTCGCGCGCGTAGACGGGCAGGCCAATGTAGCACCACTCCGCCGCCTCCTCGATGTCGTCAAGCAGCTCTGGCAGGAGCGGAAGCACGTGTGCAATTTGGCGCGTGATCCACTCGAAGAGCGCTTCGGTGTCGGCGGCGGGCCAGGGGCTCGCGTCGAGTGGCTCGCCAGCTCCGTCGTGGAAATGGTGGTCGAGTCGATCGCCGCTGACCTCAAGGTGGAGCTGCCCGTCTGGGAACTCGATGTAGAAGGCCGCGAACTCTTTGCCCTCGTCTTCGAGCAATTCAGCGTCGAAGTCGGGGTGCTGGAATCGGGCGGGCAGCGATGGGCCGCCGACCGGAACATGTCCCAGATTAAGGACGGCGCGGAAGGTGGTCGCTGGCAGGCGAAGCGTCGGGTCGGTCACCACGTCGAGAATAGCGGAGATGGCGCGGTCGGGCACCTTTACCGCCCACCTGTCGGCCCGCCTGCCCGCCCGCCAGCCTGCCTAGGCTTCTGGAATTGGGCGCCCGAACGTCTCGAGCGTGATCACCTCAGGCTCTGGTCCGCCGCGCACCCCGGTATCCAGGGCGTCGATCTCGCGCAGCTCATCAGTCGTGAGTTCGAAGTCGAACACGTCGAAGTTCTCCCGAATGCGCTCTGGCCTGACCGACTTCGGGATCGCGGAGCGACCCTCCTGCAGGTGCCAGCGCAGCATGACCTGGGCGGCCGTCTTCCCGTGCGCCTCACCGATGCGCAGCAGCACCGGATCGTTGAACGTGCTGCGACGCTCGTCTCCCCGGTACGAGGTGATGCCGCCGATCGGCGACCAGGCCTGCGTGACGATGCCGTTGTCGGCATCCGCTTTCTGCACATCTGGCTGGGTAAAGTACGGATGCACCTCCACCTGGTTCAGCGCTGGGACGACGTCGATGTGCTTGAGCAGCGGCGCCAGGTGCCGCGGCATGAAGTTGCTCACGCCGGTCGCCCGCACTCGCCCATCGGAGAGCAGGGTTTCGAGCGCCCGGTATGCGTTCACCGTCCGGTCGAACTCGCCGGGGAGCGCCTGGTGCAGGATCAGCAGGTCGATGGTCTCGACACCGAGCTTCCGGCTGCTCTTCTCGAACGCATGCAGCGTCTCGTCGTAGCCGTAGTCGCTGATCCAGACCTTCGTCTCGATGAAGATCTCGTCGCGGTCCAGCCCTGAGTTGCGGATGGCCGCGCCGACCTCACGCTCGTTGCCGTATGCGGCAGCCGTGTCGATGAGGCGGTAGCCGGTCTGGAGGGCTGCTTCGACGGCATCCGTTGTCACGTCTGGTGGGGTCTGAAAGACGCCGAACCCGAGGGCCGGCATCGGGACGCCGCCGGCCAGTGTGATGGTGTGTGTGTCCATGGTCCGACACTATGCCTGCGTTGTCGGGGGAGGCAGGTCCTGTCAGTACTCCCGGCCTGGCGGCTCAGGCCTCTGGCTGGTCTGCGAGAAGCTCTGCGAGGAGCTGCTCGATGCGGCGCTTGATGTCGTCTCGAATGGGGCGCACGGCGTCGATGCCCTGGCCGGCCGGGTCGTCAAGCTGCCAGTCCTCGTAGCGCTTGCCGGGGAAGATGGGGCAGGCGTCGCCACAGCCCATCGTGATGACGACGTCGGAATCGCGCACGGCATCCGTTGTGAGGATCTTGGGGATGTTGCCCGCAATGTCGATGCCGTCTTCAGCCATGGCCGCAATTGCAACCGGGTTGATCTGGTCCTTCGGCTCCGAGCCGGCAGAGAGCACGTCGACGCGTCCGCCGGAGAGGGCCTGCAGGTAGCCGGCGGCCATCTGTGACCGGCCGGCGTTGTGCACGCACACGAAGAGAACGGTGGGCTTCTCGGGTGCTTCGATGTTCGAGGGCTCGGTGTTCAAGGGCATTGTGGGACGCCATTCTGCGTGGAATTCCGCGTGGTTCAGCGCCACGCTTCATCGGGAAAACATCGACAACTGTCTATTTCACAGCGTAAAGAACTACATTGATGTTTGTCAATATAGTGCCGTTCCTGACGCAGAAGCGAAGCTGAGTGCGGAAAGCCCGGCCCCGCAACGGGACCGGGCTCTCTCACACGAACGGATTTCTCAGCCGCGACCCTGCTCTGCATAGGGGTTGATGATGGCGGCGAGCGTATCCGGGTGCACGCCCTCTTCGGTTGCGCTGGGGCCGTCGGCTGGCGGGAACGATTCCGTCATCGACATCGGCATCGAGCCGTTGCGGTAGAAGTTGTTCGACCCCTGCGACGGCTTCCAGTCGTGGGGCTCCCAGTCGGGGACGTAGTTGCGGTACCCGCCGGTGTTGACCTCCACCCGCATGCCGCTCGGGTCTCGGAAGTAGAGGAAGCTCTGCTCTCCGATGCCGTGGATGGACGGACCGTACTCGATGTTGGTGCCGTTCTCCATGAGGATGTCAGCACCCTGGAGGAGCTCTTCCCTGGTGTCGACCCAGTACGCGTAGTGGTTGACGCGGCCGGCGCGGCTGGATCCGTCATAGACGATGCCGAGGTCGTGCGACTTCTCGTTCGTTGTGATGACGCCGAAGACGGTGAGCGGAGCCTCATCGAGCTCGGTGAAGGCCATCGACCTGAAGCCGAGTACGTCGCCGTACCACTGGGCGAATCCCTTGACATCGCTTGCGGCAACGGTCACGTGATCGAGCTGTCGAGGTGCCACGGCGTGCGTGCTTCGGCGCTCAGGCCGATCAGGGTAGATTGAAGCAAACTCGCCCTCGCCCTTGTACTTCTCGACATCCCAGTAAAGCTCCATGGTGTGTCCGTATGGACCGGTGAACGTGTAGGAGCGGCCGTGCCCGAAGCTCTTCTGGTTCCATGTGCCAGCATGGCCAGCCTCTTCAATCCGACGAACGGCTTCATCGAGAGCCTCGTCGCTGGCGGTGCGCCAGGCCATGACCGCGAGAGTCGTTTCCGGCCCTTCGGAGATCACCAGGCTGTGGGTGTAATAGTCGCCCCACGCCCGCAGGTAGTGCTTGCCGTCCTCGGTGTGGATGGTGCGAAGCCCCACCTGCTTTTCGTAAAAGCTGACGGAAGCGGCGACATCCGGAGTCGTAATTTCGACGTGCGACAAGTGAGAGAGCAGTTTGATCATCATTGATCCCTTCGGTTCGTGAAAGTCGGCGGGCATTGTTCTGCCAGCCCACCCACTGTCGCTTCCCCTGTTCCATCAAGGAAGCTGAAACTCCTGATGCCGATCATCAGGTTGGGTTATGGGTCGCCGATGCCCTGACACGGGTATCAGCCCAGTCGATGACGAGCATCAGCGATATGCACTTCACTGATGGCGTCAGAGTCGCTTGGATGAGCATCACGCCCCGCGACGCTGCGAGGCCGTGATCGGAGATCTACGTGACATCGTCGTCAACAGGCCTAACGGCCCCCTTCGCACTTGCCCGCTACCGTCTCGGCGCGCCGGCCTCGCCGGATGCCCCAGCTCGCGAAGGCACCAACCCGCCGATCCTCGGCCTGGTCGTGGCTGATCGCATTCGGCCGCTCACTTCGACTGAACTCGGCGCGGCCGATCTGAACAGCTTCCTGTCCGAGTGCCCGGCCGCGTGGGATCGACTTGCTCAGCTGGTTGACGCGGAGACGACGGATGCCGGTTCTCCGTGGATCCCACTCGCCGACGTCACGCTCACGGCCCCCGTCGAGCCCCAACAGGTGCTGCAGACTGGCGCGAACTACCGGACGCACGTGATCGACCTGGTCGTCGCTGGTCGTCAGAAGTCTGATCCCCGTCCGGTCGAGGAACTGCGTGAATGGGCAGGGAACATGATGGACACCCGGGCACGCGAGGGCATTCCGTACTTCTTCATCGGGCTCCCGGCGTGCGTTGTGGGGGACGACGTCGACCTCGTCCTTCCCGGGTACAGCGACCAACACGACTGGGAAATCGAACTCGCCATCGTGATCGGCAAGCCGGCATACAGGGTGGATCGGGAGCACGCGCTTGAGCACGTCGCCGGCTACACGATCGCGAATGACATCACGACCCGCGACCTGGTCTTCCGCACCGACATGAAGGAGATCGGCACCGACTGGTATCGCGCCAAGAACGCACCGGGCTTCCTTCCGGTCGGTCCCTTCCTCGTGCCGGTGGGTGCGGTGGCTGACGCTGGTGACCTGCGCCTGACGCTCACGCTCAATGGCGACACGATGCAGGACGCGACGACGAGCGATCTGCTCTTCGACATCCCTGCACTCATCTCCGGCGCCTCGCAGAATATGCCTCTACTTCCAGGTGATCTGCTGCTCACCGGTAGCCCGGCAGGCAACGGCGCGAAATGGGGACGGCTTCTGCGAGACGGAGACGTCATGGTTGCCACGATTGACGGCTTCGGCACTCAGACCGTCCGGTGCGTCGAGGAGGTCACACGATGACCTCACCGACGGAAGACCCCGCCGAACTCGACCGCACCGACGCTGGCCGCCATGTTGCCGAGAGCGCGAAAGCCTTCCGCAACTGGGGTCGATGGGGCGACGATGACGCCATCGGAACACTGAACTTCATCGACGACGCCGGCCGGGCGAGTGCGGCAAAACTCGTGCGATCTGGACGCAGCTTCTCCCTGTCACAGCCGTTCGACATGAACGGTCCGCAGCTGGGATGGAGGCGCCGCACCAATCCTGTGCACACCATGCTCGACACTGGCACCGATGCCGCCGCCGGAATCCAAGGGTTTCCTCATGGCCTGGGCGGAGCAGACGACGTCGTCGCGATGCCCCTGCAATGCTCTACCCAGTGGGATGGTCTCGGCCACATCTTCGACAACGGAGTCGCGTGGAACGGGCGCCCGGCCGGGTCCGTCGTCACGAGCGAGGGAGATCTTGTCACGGGCATCGAACATGCAGCCGGCGTGATCACCGGACGCGGAGTCCTGCTTGATCTCGGCAGGCACCTGGCACCCGACTCAGGAGAGCTCGACGACGGATACGCCATCACGACCGCTGAGCTCCTCGCTTGCATCGAAGCGCAGGGAGCGACGAGTGCTGTCGGCCGCGGCGACATCGTGCTGGTACGGACAGGGCGCTACACCCGTGCGCGCCGCGAAGGCTGGAACGGATACGCCGGCGGACCGAGCGCCGGGCTGTCATTCACCACCGCCGGATGGCTGCATCGAACTGAGATCGCCGCGATCGCCACCGATACCTGGGGATTCGAAGTCCGTCCGAACGAGTTCGACGAGGCTTTCCAGCCATTGCATCAGATCGCCATCCCCAACATCGGACTGACTATCGGCGAGATGTGGGATCTCGACGCACTCGCCGAGTACTGCGCTGCATCCGGAAACTACGACTTCCTCCTCACCGCCCCTCCGTTACCGATCACAGGGGCAGTCGGGTCACCGGTCAACCCCATCGCCCTCACCTGACCCGCTATTCGCCAGACTAAGGAACAAACATGACTGCAGTTGAACGAGTCGCAATCGCCGGAGGCGGGGCGGCCGGAACCGCCGCCGCGATCCTCCTCGCCGAGAAGGGCGTCACCGTCGACGTCTTCGAAGCCAAGAACAGCCTGACCGCCCTCGGGTCAGGAATCACCCTGCAAGGAAATGCGCTTCGAGTCCTCGACCAGCTGGGCGTGTGGGACGAGGCCAAAAAGCACGGATATGGGTTCGATGTCGTGGGGTTGCGCGCACCAGGCCCAGACGCGACCATCATCGCCCAGATCCCGGACCAACGAACGGGTGGTCCGAAGTACCCGGCAACAATGGGCATGTACCGGCCGGATCTCGCGCGCATCCTCGTCGACCGCGCGGTGGCCGTCGGAGCATCCGTGCACTTCGGGACCACCGTCACCGGGTTCAACTCCGACGAGGCTGGCGTGGACGTCACGCTCTCCGATGGGCGGACCGAACGATACGACCTGCTTATCGGGGCCGACGGGCTGCACTCCCGGGTGCGGGAACTCCTGGGCGTCCACGCCACTCCGCTCCGCACGGGAATGGGTATCTGGCGCGCCTTCGTGAAGCGTCCGGCATCCGTCACGCACACCGAGCTCTACTACGGGGGACCCTGCTACATCGCGGGTTACTGCCCAACAGGTGACGACACGATGTACGCGTACCTCGTGGAAAAGGCCGAGGACAGATCGGACGTCACGGAAGAACAAGCGGTCGAGATCATGCGTGGCCTCTCCCAGGGGTACCACGGTCCGTGGGACGACTTCCGCGCAGACCTGTCGACTGCATCGCGTGTGAACTACACGTGGTTCACCGAGCACCTCGTCCACGATGCCTGGAATCGCGGGCGCGTCGTCCTTATCGGTGAAGCTGCACACAGCGCACCCCCCACCCTCGCCCAGGGCGCCGCCCAGGCGCTGGAGGATGCAACTGTTCTGGCGGAACTGCTCCTCGCACGCGACACCGTCGATCAGGAGCTGTGGGATGACTTCCACGAACGACGGATCCCACGAGTCACCGAGGTCGTCGAGGCCTCCGTGCAGCTCGGTACCTGGCTGATCGAGGAGCAGCGGGACGCGAATATCCCCGGCCTCATGGGTCGGATCGGCGCTCTGGTCAGCGAGCCGGCATGAGCATCGTCGACGTACACGCCCACGTTCTCCTTCCCGCACTGCAGGCCGCGATACGGGAAGGAGATCCAACCGGATTCGCGGCGGCGGCGGCTCTCGAGGCCACAAGGAACGGGCCGGAATCGATGGCTGCCTCCGGGCAGATGATCGGCGAGCGAATCCCCCGACTGACGCAGCTCCCGCTTCGTCTGGCCGACATGGATGAGCAGGGCGTCGACATCCAGGTCGTGTCCCCATCGCCCTCGCACTATTACCCATGGGCAGCACCAGAACTGGCGAGTTGGGCCGCCCGCGAAGCATCGCGAATGACCGCAGAGCACATCAAGGGAGCACCCGGCCGGCTTCTCGGTCTGGGGCTCGTGCCGCTACAGCATCCTGAGCTCATCGTCGGGGCGCTCGAGTACGCGGTCAACGAACTGGGACTCGCCGGCGTCGAGATCTCGTCGAGCGCCGGGGACGTCGAACTCTCCGACCCCCGCCTCGAGCCGCTCTGGGCACGAGCGACCGAACTCGATGCAGTGGTCTTCCTGCATCCCTTCGGCTGCACGCTTGATGAGCGCCTCGACAGCTTCTACCTGTCGAACACTGTCGGCCAACCGACTGAAAACGCCGTCGCGCTCTCCCACCTCATTTTCTCTGGGGTGCTTGATCGGCACCCGACACTTCGCATCGTCGCGGCGCACGGCGGAGGCTATCTCCCTGGCTACATCGGACGGAGCGACCACGCCTGGCGGGTACGACCCGAAGCCCACGGATGCACCAACCCACCCTCGAGCTACCTGCGACGGATCTGGTTCGACTCGCTCGTCCACGATGCGGCAGGCCTCCGCACGCTCATCGCGGCCGTGGGCGCCGACCGCGTGGTGCTCGGCAGCGACTACCCCTTCGATATGGGCGAGGAGAGACCGGTGCACTTCGTGCGCGGCGCCGGACTCGATGTCGACGTCGAGACCGCGATCCTGCAGGACAATGTGCACGGGCTCCTACCCGCGCTCGCGCGAGCGACGCGATGAAAATCGCACGGTGGTCCCACGCTGGTCACACCCGTGACGGATTCGTCATCGGAGAACGCGTGGTTCCATTTCCCGACGGACTGACAGTCGCCGATGTCGTCGCCACCGGTCTCGCGGCACTTCCAGCGATCGTCGACCGTGTGACGTCAGCTACCTCGGTTGCTCTCGGAGACGTCGAGCTCCTGATCCCCATCGTTCCGGCGAGCGTGCGTGACTTCGTTGCCTTCGAAGAACACGTTGAGGGAGTTGTGCAATCCGTCAGCGGCGGCCACGGTGTCGATCCGGAATGGTACGAGTTCCCGACCTTCTATTTCACCAATCCGCACTCCATGATCCCGACTGCGACGACGGTTCGCCCACCACTCACCGATCGGCTCGACTTCGAACTCGAAGTTGCAGCCGTGATCGGTGCAGTTCCCAGTTCCGATGGCCGCGACCTTCACCCAGACGAGGCGGCCGACCACATCTTCGGATACACGATCTTCAACGACTGGTCGGCCAGGGACATCCAGTCCAGGGAGATGAAGGTCAGACTCGGCCCGTGCAAGGGCAAGGATTTCGCCAGCACCCTCGGGCCATGGATCGTCACAGCGGACGAGTTCGCCGGCAGGCTTGATGAGGACGGCTTCCTTCCGATCGTGATGGAAGTCTTCGTCAACGGCCAGCTCATCGGCCGGGATCTGCTGTCGAATATGGGCTGGCCGTTCGCCGACCTCATCGCCTACGCCTCTCGCGCCTCTCGGGTTGTCCCTGGCGACGTGCTTGGCTCCGGCACGGCCGGGAACGGTGGCTGCCTCGCAGAACTGTGGGGACGACGCGGAGAGGTCTCACCGCCTCCCCTCTGCCAGGGCGACGAAGTTGTCATGCGGGTCGAAGGCATCGGAGAGATCCGCAACGTGGTCGGCCACCCGGCAGAGGCGCCGCCCATTCCGCCGGCGCGTGCGCGACCCAGACTCAGGGAGCACGCCTAGTCGCTCAAGAACTCCGCGCCTCGTGGACGCGGTTCCGTAACACCCACATTCCCAATACAGGAGATTCAATGACGAACTCATCCATCGCAGCTCCGCGGGCTGCCGTCCGCAGTGCGGGCATCTGGCAGGCGGTGCTGTTGCTTGCAGGAAGCTGCATGCCCGTGCTCGGCGCCGTCCTAATCACGCCGATCCTCGCCCAACTCAGTGAACATTTTGCTGGAGAGGCCGGCGCCGTCGTTCTCGTGCCGATGATCGTGGCGATCCCGGCACTTATGATCGCAATCTTCGCACCGTTCGCAGGGCAGATCGTCGACAGGCTGGGCCGAAAGAAGCTGCTCATCGTCGCGATGATCGCTTACGCCTTTGTCGGAACGGCTCCTGCCTACCTCGAGTCGCTGCAGCTCATCCTGGTCACCAGAATCGGAGTCGGCATCACCGAAGCGGCGATCATGACCGTCTGCACCACACTGATCATCGACTACTTCCATGAGGAAAAGCGACGCAACAAATACCTCGGACTGCAGACCGTTGTCACCACGCTTGCCGCAACCGTCTTCATCATCCTCGGCGGCGCCCTCGGAGTCGGCGGCTGGCACACGCCTTTCTGGGTCTACGCTTTGAGCCTCATCATTGCCGTTCCGATGATCTTCCTCCTCTGGGAGCCCAACCGCGCCGACGCTACAGACGCGCATAGCCCGTCAGCGACGAAGGTACCCGTTCCGTGGCGACGGCTTCGCCTGCCCCTGATCGTCGCGCTGTTCGGCGGTTTCACCTTCTACGTCATGCTCATCGAGGCCAGCTACCTCCTTGTCGCGAACGGAGTCAAGGCAAACGACACCGCCACGATCGGGGCTGTCGCAGCGCTTGCGTCCCTGATAACAGCAGCGGGAGCGCTGTCATTTCCGAAACTCGCCAAGCGGGGGCCACGATTCCTCCTCCCACTCGCATTCGCCCTGCAGTCGATCGGCATGCTCACCATCTGGTTGGTTGGAGGCGTTCCCGGCGTTGCGATCGGAGCTGTCATCGCGGGCTTCGGCTCAGGACTTCTGTTGCCTTCCATGGTCACGTGGGCGCTCTCCGGCACCCGATTCGAGGAGCGCGGGCGTGCGACTGGTTGGTGGCAGTCAGCATTCTTCTTCGGTCAGTTCCTGACCCCCATCCTGATGGGCGGAATCGCCGCTGCTGTCGGAGGCTTGCCCATGGCCGTCGGTGTCGTCGGCATCGCCTGCGCACTCGTGGCCGTCGCCCTCGGGCTTGGGCTCCGTACTCGCTCCGAGGAGTTCGCCGAAGCGCCCCTCGGCTCAGTGCAGCGCTAACGCGTGGGGTCGGGACCAGAACGGGTTGGTCCCGACCCGATCGGGCTTTCGAACAATCGGCCAGCCTCCGAGAAGAGGTCGCGCATCCAGATGTGCTCTGGATCTCGCCGGTGGATCGGATGCCACCACAGTGCGTTCGTGATCGGGGTGGCCTCGAACGGAGGAGTCAACACTCGAATGGCGGGGTTTTGCAGGGCGAACTCCGTGAGGTGCGCCTGGATGAGTCCAAGCCGTCGCGTGCCGGCGATGAATGATGGCAGCGCGAGGAAGCCCTCGACGACGCAGACGACGTTTGGCTCGACCCCCAGCTGCTGCAGCTGACGCGTTGCCGAGGTGAACGCAGACCGGGACTGATAAGTGAACACCCATGGAGCTGCCGCAACGTCAGCCATCGACAGGGTGTCCCCGATCAGATCGTTGTCAGCTGACGCGATGATCACCCACCCATCCGTGGAGACATCGACGAACGGCAGGTCAGACAGGAACCCGTGCGGCAGGAGAATGGCGTCGGCAGATCGGAGATTGCTAACGGCATCCTCAACGATCTTCGGGGTGTGCTGCATGAAGCGGAAGCGTACTTGCGGGGCGCGCTCAGCGGCGAGGTCGGCGACGACCCTCCCGACTGTCGCGAAACCGTAGTCCGAACCGAAGACGGTGAACTCCCGCATCGATTCGCTCGGGTCCCATGCTGCCTGGCTCGCGAACACTCGCTGGGCGGCATCAAGGGCGATCCCCGTCTGCTCCGCCAGGCGTGAGGCAAGCGGGGTCAGCTGATACGAGTTACCCTGGCGCGCCAGGATCTGGTCGCTGAAGTGGATCCGCAATCTGGCCAGCGATGCGCTCAGCGCAGGCTGGCTGAGGTTGAGCCTCTCTGCCGCTCGCGTCACGCTGCGCTCAGTGAGGAGAGCATCGAGTGAAACGAGTAGGTTCAGGTCAAGTCGGGTGATGCTCTGTGGGGTCGGCACGTCATCGTGTCCTTCGCAGATCGGATCGACGCGGCATCAGCGACGTCGATGTCTCAAGGACACCATATAGCGTCGATCGATTGCCTGGGCGACGGGCTCAGCTGCCGGTGCGGCGGTCCCGCGAGAGGAACTCCATCGACTGACTCGAGGAATGCACCAATGCCCGGAAACGGCCTCCGGGGCTTGCCGCCGGGTCGCTGGACGGGAGCGCAGCCGCGCGGAGTGCCGTGGCCGTTCGCAGGGCGGCTGTCCGCAGCGTCTCAACGGTGTGCAGCCACGACTGGTCGTCATTCGGCACGACAGCTCCGATTGCGGCCACCGTCTCACCAGCGGCCCCGACCACGGGAACCGCGATGCCCCGAGCGCTGGGATGGATGTGCCCGTCAGTCACGGCGAATCCTTGTTTTCGAACATCGGACAGCGCTGCCCTCAACACGTTTGGATCGTGGATGGTCGCGTCGGTGTACGACGGCAGAGGTGCAGCGAGAACGGTTGCGAGTGCATCCGGTGGGAAATTCGCCAGCAACACCAACCCTGTCGCCGATGCATGCAGCGGCAGCCGGCCCCCGATGATCGTCGATGAAACGACGGCGTCGAGCATCGAAAGGCGTTCCAGAAAGAGGACGTCTCGCCCGTCGGCGATGCCGAGCTGGACATGTTGTCGAACAACAGCATGCGCTTCCAGGAGATAGGGGGACGCGGTCTCGCGAAGGCCAAGCGCACCGGGCGTGCGGCAGGCGAGTTCCCAGAGACGCACTCCGAGCCGATACGTCTTGTCATCCAACCGTTCAACAAGACCAGTGTCAGTCAACTCGGCCATTAGACGATGAGTTGTGGAGAGCGGCAGACCACTACTTCGGGAGAGCTGGGAGATCGTGAGGAACGGCTGGCCTATCGAGAACGAGTCGAGCAGTAGCAGCTGCCTGGTCAGCGCCGATTTTCCTGCGGATGCCTTCGCCATTGATCCTCCGCGCCGAGCCTAACATTTTCCTTTCATCGGAAAGCCAAAGCCGCGCTTCTGCCCCGTGTCATATCGTGTGGTCACTCGTCGTCAACGGTGACAGCAGGAGAGTCCAGTGAAATCCCCACCATCGTCAGCACCCCAAGAATCCGAGCGTTCGAATGTAGGGGACCTCGTCGTCGTTTCCACAGAGGTCATCGCGTCGGACGTGGTGTCGATCAGGCTCCGCCGTGTCGACGGCGGACGCTTACCGGACTGGACGCCTGGTGCCCACATCGACCTCATCCTGCCGAACGGGATCACCCGTCAGTACTCACTCTGCGGTGATCCGGCGAACAGCATCGAATACCGAATCGCGGTGTTGCGTGAGTCAGCGGGACGTGGCGGATCACGCTTCATCCATGACGTGCTTGCCGTAGGTGACCGAGTCGGACTCGGTGGGCCACGAAACAACTTCGTCCTCGTCCCGTCCCCGTCGTTCACCTTCGTCGCCGGCGGCATCGGAATCACCCCACTCCTCCCCATGCTGCACGCAGCTGACGCGCTCGGTGCCCGCTGGAGGCTCCTGTACCTCGGGCGGGATCTCAGCACCATGGCGTTGACGCGTGAGATCAGTGGGCGGAACGGCGATATCACCCTGCATCCAGCCTCCGAACGCGGGCGCATATCTCTTGCAGACTGGATCGGGAGCTTCGACGAAGCGACCAAGGTCTATGCGTGCGGCCCTGCTCGGCTCCTGGCATCCGTCAACGACATCACTCGCTCGTGGAGACACGGGTGGGTGCGAACCGAACGGTTCACCGCCCGCACGTTCGATGCGCCGATCCGCGCCGATTCGTTCGAAGTGCAGGTCTTCGGGACTGATATCGCGGTCGACGTCGAACCGGGCACCTCCATCACGGCAGCTCTGCGTCGCGCGGGGGTTGACATCCTCACGTCGTGCGCCCGTGGGGTGTGCGGCACCTGCGAGACCACCGTCGTGACCGGAGAGCCCGATCACCGCGACTCAATTCTCAGCGATGACGAGCAGGTGGCCGGAGACTGCTTCTTCCCCTGCGTCAGTCGTTCGCGCAGCGACCGCATTGTCATCGCCGTCTGACCGCGCTCGCCTGATGAAAGGGCACCACATGACCATCACGGACGCACCGACCATGGCTGAGAACACTGAAGACCCGTTCAGCGCCGACATCCTCGAGGATCCGCTTCCCTTTCAGGAGCGGCTGCGCGAGGCTGGAAGTGTTGTGCACCTTCAGAAATACGGCGTCTACGCGATGGGCAGGTACGACACCGTCCGTTCCGCCCTGCTGAACTGGCAGGACTTTCAATCCGCCGCTGGCGTCGGCATGACCAACTTCACGGTGGAGAAGCCATGGCGGCCACCGAGCCTGCTTCTCGAGGCCGACCCGCCCCACCACGACGCCCCGCGTGAGGTGCTCGCGAAGATCCTGAGCCCGCGATCCATTCGTGAGCTGGAACCAGCATGGGCGGATGACGCGGAGCGCCTCGTTGACGATGTGGTGCACGGACCGCTCGAGTTCGACGCCGTCGCAGCGCTGGCGGAAGCATTCCCACTTCGCGTTTTCCCCGACGCGGTAGGCCTCCCAGGCTCAGACCGCGACCACCTTCTTCCGTATGGCGATCATCTCTTCAACACCTTCGGACCCGAGAACTTCCTGGTCGAGCAGGGCGCGAAACGCGCACCGGAACTGTCAGCCTGGGTGAACGCACAATGCTCACGGGAGTCCCTCTCCCCGACCGGGTTTGGGGCAAACATCTGGGCGGCGACGGATCGCGGCGACATCACGAGCGCCCAGGCGCCGCTCATCGTCCGCTCCCTGCTCTCCGCCGGCGTCGACACCACCGTTCATGCCATTGGTGCAGTGCTCCACGCATTCGCAACCCACCCCGAACAGTGGGCGGCCCTCCGCGCCGACCCGCGGCTGGCTCGTCGAGCTTTCGACGAGGCGATCCGCCTCGAATCCCCGGTGCAGACGTTCTTCCGCACGACCACACGGGACGTGACCATCGACGGCACCCTCATCCCAGAAGGACAGAAGATCCTCATGTTCCTCGGATCGGCCAACCGCGACCCACGGCGTTGGGAGCACCCCGATGTGTTCGACCTGTCGCGCGATCCGTCAGGGCACGTCGGGTTCGGCATGGGCATCCATCAGTGCGTTGGTCAGCATGTAGCCCGCCTCGAGGCGGCCACGCTCGTCACGGCGCTGGCGCGACGGGTGCGAACGATCGAGCTCTCCGACCGGCCCACACGCCACCTCAACAACACGCTGCGCGCATGGGAGACCATGCCGGTGCGCATCACCCTCACCTGATCGAACAGGAGCTAGCGGCGCATTCCCGGCACGGTGACCTGGTTCATCTGGGCCCTCAACCACTGATGACCCGGATCATCGTCGAAAGCGGCATTCCACCAGAAGGCGTTGCGGAGGTCTGGCACGTCGATTGGCGGGTCGAGCACGACGACTGGACGGGTCTCGGCGAGGCGTCGAGCCAGGGATTCGGGAGCAAATGCGATTCGGTCAGTGTCAACGACGAGATCTGCGAGGGTCAAGAAGTTTCGGCTCACCACCTGAATGTGGGGATAGATCCCGATGGTGTGCAGTTCACGGATGGCCAGGGAGATCGCTGTTCTCCCGTTGAACGTGACCACCCATGGAAGCCGGCCCAGCGCCTCCTCGGAGAGTTCCGGTGCATCGTGGCGGGCTGTGTCGGCGATGCAGACCCACCGATCCAGGAACAAATCCTGGTGCGCAGCTCCCTTGATATATCCGTGGGGAACGATGAGGCCATCAATGTCTCGAAGTGACTCAGGAGCGTTGTCGACGACGGTGTCCTCCATCTGCTCGAACACCAACTGGACAGAGGGCGCGTACTTGGCGATGCGGCGGGACAGGGGCGCTCCGAAGACGCTGGCCGCATAATCCGAGCAGATGATTCGGAACTCTCGCTGGCTGGATGCTGGGTCGAAATCGGATTGCGATCCGAAGACACGGGACACGGAGGCGGCCGTGGCTTGGATCTCAAGGCTGAGCTGCACCGCGAGCGGGCTCAGCACATAGGAATTGCCGGAACGAACGAGGAGGTCGTCATTGAAGTGCCGACGGAGGCGGCTCAGCGACTGGGACAGCGCAGGCTGGCTCATGTGCATGCGCTCTGCGGCGCGGCTTACGCTCCTCTCTTCGAGCAGTGCTTGAAGAGGCAGAAGAAGATTCAGATCGACGTTGACCGGTTCCATGGTGACTACCGTACGCCCGGGTGAGACGCCGCCATGCCGGTGCTCTCGCGCACGATCAACGTCGGTTCCAACTCGATCTGCTCGTGTCGATGGGTGCCAGGTTCAGCGACTTCGCGAAGAAGGAGCTGTGCTCCTCGATAGCCCAGTTCGTCGCCGGGCTGGCCGATCGTGGTGATCGGGATGGGACTGTCCCATGCTGCCTGGTTGTTGTCGTAGCCGACGATGCCGACCTGGGACGGAACGCTTACGTCGTGGGCGGCGAATGCCTGGGCGATGCCGGCCGCAAGGAGATCGGACGCGGCGAAGATGCCATCAATGCGGCCGGCATTGATGTCTTCGATGAGTGTGAGACCGACCGCCCATCCGTCGGAGCGGTTGACGCCGATCGGATCGATCTCGCGTGCAGGCTGTAATCCGTGCTCGGTCAGGGCTCGATGGAAGCCCAGTCGCCGTTCGGTGACCGGTTGCAATCCGCTGGGGCCACCGATGAACGCCAGGCGGCGCCGGCCGGTTTCCAGGAGATGCTGGGCAGCCATGTAGCCGCCGACGTCGTTGCGAATGTGGGCGCTGCAGAACGAAGCAGGATCTGCCGCATAATTCAGGAGCACGAGTGGGCCACCTGGCGACGCTCGCTGGGCGATCGCCCGGTAGTGCGACTCATCGTTGAGTGTGAGGAGGACGCCAGCGACGCGTCCCTCCGCGAACAGGCGCACGTAGGTGTTCTCCCGGTCGAGGCGCCCGTCACTGTTTGCCAGGAGGAGGGTGAGGCCGGCTTCTTCCGCAGCGCGTTCTGCCCCGGCGGCGATCTCCACGAAGAGCGAGTTGGACAGATCCGAGAGCACCAGTCCAAAGGATGGTGTCCGGCCAACCGCCAACGAGCGTGCAGGCCCATTCGGCACATAGTTGAGCATCTGGATCGCACGCTGCACCCTGTTGAGCGTGACGTGCGTCACTCGCTCCGGATGGTTGAGCACATTAGACACCGTGCCCTGCGAGACGCCCGCCAACGATGCCACGTCGGCGATCGACGCATTGGACGGAGGAGGTGTGGTTCCTCCTGCGGGTACTTGCACGGCAAAGGTCATGCGCCCAACTTACCGGGACATGCCATGAAGCGCTTCAAACCTCGGCGTATGCCTGCGAGGCATATCGGGTATTACAGATGGCGATGGATACGGGGCCGACGGCTATTCCGGTCGTGACTGTGCGCCCCTAACATCAGCTTGAAGCGCTTCAAACGAGGCCTACATTCAAAGGAGAAAACATTGCCTTCACCCTTCACACAGCGTGGTGTGCGTCGCTTGGTGCCGCTTGTGACCATTGTCGGAGCGAGCGCACTTCTCATCACCGGCTGCAGCGCCGGTGGTAGCGGTGGCGGATCCACTACCGCACCAGAGGACTTCACCTACCTGTCCTTCGCGGAGAACACATCTATCAAGGACACCCTGACCGCCCTCAGCACCGATGAGTGCTCCGCAGAGAACGACGCCCTTCCTCTGAAGGTGACGACCCAGCCGCAGGCAAGCTACGACCAGCAGCTGCAGCTACTTGCCGGCCAGAACGCTCTGCCCGTACTGATGGCCAGCGGAAACACGCCCCAGGTCGCGAAAGACCTCAACAAGGGTGGGAAGCTCGTCGATATCGAAGCGGCACTCAAGGAGCTCGATAAGAGCGACGACATCATCCCTGCCGCGAAGTCGACCATCGACGCGCTGTACGACGGCGACCAGTACGTCCTCCCGACTGAATTCAACGTCGAAGGCATCTGGTACAACAAGAAGATCTTCGCTGACAACGGCATCGATGTTCCGGCAACCTGGGACGAGCTGACCGCGGCTGCAGACACGCTCAACACGGCCGGCGTGACGCCGTTCTCCGCCGACGGCAAGGACGGATGGCCTCTGACCCGTCTCGTCGGAAACTACATTTTCCGCGACCTCGGACCCGACGCCCTCCAGAAGGTGGCTGACGGAGACGCGAAGCTCACCGACCCCGAGTACGTCAAGGCGGCCGACGAGGTCGCGAAGCTCGGCGAGAAGGGGTACTTCGGGCCGTCCGTCGGCTCGATCGACTACACGACCGCGGTTACGCAATTCCTCTCTGGGGATGCGGCCATGTTCTACATGGGCAGCTGGATCCTCGGCAACTACGCAGACCCCGCCCAGAACGTGATCGGCGCAGACAACATCGGCTTCATGCCGTTCCCCGAGGTCACGGGCGGCAAGGGATCGATCGACCAGCTCGCTGCCAACGTTGGCGTGCCGTTGGCGCTCTCACAAGCGAGCTACACCGATGACGTGGCGAAGTGGGTTGGCTGCATCGCAGACAACTTCGGCTCAAGCTCTCTGAAGAACCAGGGAGTCATCACCGGCTTCAAGGTCAACACGCCGGTCGAAGACCTGCCACCGCTCACGAAGACCGTGCAGGAGCAGATCGACAACACCACGCAGAGCGTGCTCTGGTTCGAAGCCCTCTTCAACGCGAAGGCGGCCACCACCAGCCAGACGAACGCATCTCAGCTCGTAACCGGTGCGATCGCTCCGGAGAAGTTCATGGAAATGGTCCAAGCCGACCTCGGCAACTGACACCAGAAATGACGCGTGAGCGCTGCGGGGTGGAACTCCCACCCTGCAGCGCGCCCGCGTTCCGCTGCAACAACGAAAGACCAATGTCGTGAATCGCGTTCTCGGTGACTGGCGGGCCGTCACCATACTCCTGGGCCCCGCACTCCTCGTCTACACACTCGTCATGCTCGTGCCCATCCTCTGGTCGCTGGGCTACACGGTATTCGAAGGCAACCCCATCACCGGGTTCACCTTCGTCGGCCTCGACAATCTTGCTGCGCTCTTCACCGACCCCAAGGTGGGCGACGCCCTCCTCTTCACCGTGAAGTACGCCATCGTGCTGACCATCGGACAGGTGGCCTTCGGCTACGTGCTCTCACTTGCGTACATCTTCTGGCTGAAGAAGGCATCGGGACTCATCCGCACCCTGGTGTTCTTCCCTGTGGTGCTTCCCACCGTCGCAGTCGCACTGTTGTTCCAGAAGCTGTTCGAATACGCGCCCCAAAATGGCCTGGTCAACTCGGCACTCAACCTGGTCGGCATTCCCTCCGTTGACTGGTTCTCGACAGCCGGCAGCGCCTTCTGGGTGATCATCATCATGGACATCTGGCGGTCAATGGGCTTCTACGCAGTGCTCCTCTACGCCGGCCTCGTCGACATCCCAGAGGACCTCTTCGAATCCGCTCGACTCGACGGCGCCGCGGGATGGCGACTCGTTCGCCATATCGTGATTCCACTTTCTCTGCCTGTGTTGCTCTCCTCGATCATCTTCAGTGTCAACGGCACCCTGAAAGTGTTCGACTCCGTTCTCGCCCTGACGAACGGCGGGCCGGGTAATACGACAACGCCGCTGACGCTGTACATGTACCAGACGTCCTTCACCTATGGCGAGTACGGCTACGGCAGCTCCATTGCACTTCTCCTCACGATGCTCTGCCTCATCGTCACGTTGTTCATCTTCCGCTCGTCGCGCAACGACCTCACGAAAGGCTGACGACGATGTCCAGAGCCACTTCCTCAACTGTGACCTCGATTCGACGCCGCGAGGCATTGGGTCGCACCGTGCGGCGCATCCCCGGCTGGCTCCTGGTCGCCGTGCTCCTCGTCATCGTGGTCTATCCGTTGTTCTGGCTGCTTATGGGATCGTTCAAGTCTCAAAGCGAGTTCCTCACGAGCCCGTCCTGGGCATTCCCGGAGAGTTGGACGAACTTCGACAACTACATCGAGGCGTTCACCACCGGCAACCTCGGCACCTACATCCGCAACAGCATCCTCGCGACCATTCCCGCGCTGTTCTTCACCATCGTGTTCGGGGTGGCCGCAGGCTTCGCCCTCGAGGTGATGGTGTGGAAAGGCCGTGGAACGGTGCTGCTCTTGTTCCTCGCCGGCATCATGGTGCCTGGACAGATGATCCTCCTTCCGCTCTTCACGATCTACTTCCAGACCGGCCTCACGGGATCGCTCTGGCCCCTGATCATCACGTACACAGCGATCGGTCTGCCGCTCACTGTCTTCATGATGGCGACGTACTTCCGAGGCGTGCCACGCGAGATTTTCGAAGCGGCTACTCTCGACGGGGCAAGCATCTTCCGCAGCTTCCTGTCCATCGGGTTCCCCCTCGTCAAAAACGCCATCTTCACCGTCGCCCTCGTCCAGTTCTTCTTCATCTGGAACGACCTCCTCATCGCGCTCACCTTCACCAACCGAGATGACCTCCGCACCATCCAGGTCGGACTGCTGAACTTCACCGGCCAGTTCGGGCAGGTCCAGTACGGACCGACCTTCGCGGCGATCTGCGTCAATGTGTTTGGCACCCTCGTGATCTACCTCTTCCTCAACCAGCGGGTCATGAAGGGCCTGACCGCTGGATCGGTGAAGGGCTGACCATGACATTCACATCTGACCTGCGGGTCGAGCACCTTGAAAACGGACTCGGAGTCGGCACCGCTCTGCCCCGACTGAGCTGGACCATCACCGACGCACCGAACGGTGTCTCCCAAAGCGGGTTCGACATTGAGATCGTTCGTTCCGCCGGGGATCCACTCTCTACCAGGGTTCTCAGCGACCTGAGCGTCCTCGTGCCGTGGGTGGGCGAGCCCCTGGTTTCCCGAGAAATCGCTGAGGTCCGCGTTCGCGCGAGGCTCGACGATGGCAGCGTCACGGAGTGGACACCATCCCTGCGCATCGAAGCCGGACTCCTCTCCCCGTCTGACTGGAGCGTCGACTTCGTCTCCCCAGCCATTCGATCTCCGCATGACGAGGCCCGGCCGGCGTTCCTCCTTCGCTCCGAGTTCGAGGTGAAGGGAGCGATCACGGCCGCGCGCGTTTATGCGACAGCGCACGGAGTCTTCGACCTGGAGGTCAACGGCCACCCGGCCACCGACATCCTCTCTCCGGGCTGGTCAAGCTACTCGCATCGGCTTCGGTACCGCACCATAGATGTCACCGACATGATCCAGGCCGGGCCCAACGCACTGGGCGTGTGGCTCGCCGACGGCTGGTACCGAGGCCGTCTGGGATTCAACGGCGGTCTCTGGGACAACTACGGAACCGACGTCGCGTTGCTCCTGCAGCTTGAGATCTCTGACGACGACGGAACCCGAGTAGTTCCTCTCTCGTGGTCGTGGACCGAGAGTCCCATCACGGCGACGGGCCTCTACGAAGGGGAGCAGCACGACCAGCGCCTCGCCATCGCAGGCTGGTCGACGGGAGGGTCTGTCGCGGGCGAATGGAACGGTACGACCACACTGAAGCGCGATGAGTTCCCCCACCGTTTGGAAGCACCAACCGGCCCACCCGTGCGGGTGACTGAGATCCTGGCCCCGATCTCGATTGAACGTCGTCCCAACGGCAGGCTTCGACTGGATTTCGGACAGAACATCTCCGGCAAGATCGGCTTCGACGTCACGGCGCCAGCCGGGCACCGGATCGAACTGCACCATGCCGAAGTGCTGGAGCACGATGAGCTCGCCGTCCGCCCGCTTCGCACAGCTACGTCGGTGGACAGCTACACCTCCGCCGGGGAAGCGGGTGAACGATGGACGCCGCGGTTCACGCTGCATGGTTTCCGTTACGCCGAGATCGTTGGTTGGCCGGAGGACCAGGGCACGGATGCGATCTACGCATCGGTCGTCCACTCCGACATGCAGCGCACCGGCTGGTTCTCCAGCTCGAACGCGATGCTCGATCGCTTCCACGAAAACGTCGTGTGGAGCATGCGCGACAACTTCGTTGACCTGCCGACGGACTGTCCGCAGCGTGACGAACGGCTCGGCTGGAGCGGCGACATCCAAGTCTTCGCGCCAACCGCGGCCTATCTCTACGACAGCATCGGATTGCTGACCAACTGGCTCAGGGACTTGGCTGCCGAACAGAAAGAACACGGGTCGGTCCTCAACTTCCACCCGTGGATCGACTGCGGCTTCCCGAAAGACCCCTCCGCGGCGTGGGGCGATGCTGCCGTCATCGTGCCCTGGGTTCTTTACCAGCGCACCGGTGATCGTGACCTGCTGAGCGATCAGTTCGCGAGCATGAGCGCGTGGGTGGATCAGGTGACCGGGCTCGCCGATCCGTCCGGCCTGTGGGGCACCGGATTCCAGCTGGGAGACTGGCTGGACCCTGCTGCCCCGCCGGATCGCCCCGGAGATTCCGCGACCGATGCTTACCTGGTAGCGACTGCGCACTACGCCCGCTCCGCGGCGATCGTCGCCGAGGCTGCCGGGGTTCTGGGAGACACGGTTGGTCAGCAGCGGTATGCGGACATCGCGGCACGCGCGAAGCTGGCCTTTCAACAGGTCTACGTCGCCCCACTGGGTCGAGTCGTGAGCGACACCGTGACCAGTCTCGCCATCGCCATCGCGTTTGATCTGCTGGCGAACGACGAACAGCGCGAGTCGGCCGGACGGCGGTTGGCTGAGTTGGTGCAGAACGGCGGATACCTCATCCAGACCGGCTTCGTGGGCACGCCGATCGTGTGCGATGCTCTCGCCCAGACCGGGCACATGGATGACGCGTACCATCTCCTCCTCCAGACGAAGGCGCCGTCCTGGTTGTACGCCGTGACAATGGGGGCAACAACGGTCTGGGAACGCTGGGACAGCATGCGACCAGACGGAACGTTGAATCCAGGTGAGATGACGTCGTTCAACCACTACGCCCTCGGGGCCGTTGCCGACTTCATGCACCGCCGAATCGGTGGGCTTGAACCCGTCGAACCCGGATATCGCCGGGTTCGAATTGCCCCACAGCCTGGCGGGAAGTTGACCCATGCTTCTGCAGAGCACCTGAGCGCATACGGCCTGATCTCCACGCGATGGACACGCGAAGACGGGCTACTCACCGTTCACGTCACCCTCCCGCCCGGCGTGACAGCTGACGTCGTGCTCCCCGGCGCCGACGTCCGAGTCGTGCAGGCGGGTCACCACACGTTCACCGCCTCAATGCGCAGTGCCGAGGACGACCCCTCGGCGCCGCGGCGATGGAACATCCACAATCCAGACGAGCGCAGGCAGATGATCGAGTTGGGGATTGCGTCATGAATGCCGAGACGGCCACGCAGGCGCTCCCACTCGACGTGATGACATCGCTCCTGTCTGGAGCCGATTTCGCTTCGACGAAGGCGCTGCCGGATCACGGCATCCGTTCTGTCGTCATGACCGACGGGCCTCACGGCGTCGCCATGAATCTGGCGGACTGGTCGGGGAAGGTGCCGGCCACGTGCTTTCCGACGGCGACGAATCTCGCATCGACGTGGAACAGCGAACTCATCGAACACGTCGGTCGTGCAATCGGCCTCGAGGCGCGCGCGGCTGGAGCGCAGGTCCTCCTTGGGCCAGGGATGAACATCAAGCGCTCGCCGCTCGGGGGTCGGAACTTCGAGTATTACTCCGAAGACCCGCTCGTGACCGGCGCTGCTGCAAGCGCCTTCGTGCGTGGTGTGCAGTCTGCAGGCGTCGGAGCCTGCATCAAGCACTTCGCTGTGAACAACCAGGAGACCGATCGAATGCGCGTCAGCGCAGAGGTCTCCGATCGCGCGCTGCACGAGATCTACCTCGCGGGGTTCGAGCAGGTGGTCACGGACACACAGCCGTGGATGGTGATGGCGTCCTACAACCGCATCAACGGCGTCTACGCCGCAGAGAACCCGTGGCTCCTGACCGAAACGCTTCGGGACAGCTGGGGGTTCGACGGCGTCGTCGTGTCCGACTGGGGGGCAGTCGATGATCGAGTGAAGTCCCTCGCCGCTGGCCTCGACCTGGAGATGCCGTCGACCTCCGGCGCCTCCGATCGTCAGATCGAGGAGGCGGTTCGACGCGGCGTGCTCTCGCAGGACGCAGTGCGAGCATCAGCCGACCGTCTGGTGGCGCTGGCTCGTCGCGCACACACTGAAACCATCGATAGCGTGGTCGATCAGTTCCACCACGATTCGCTCGCGTTGGACGCAGCCCGGGAGTCAATCGTCCTCCTCAAGAACGACGACCGCGCGCTCCCCGTTGCCGCCGGCGGATCGATTGCCCTGATCGGAGAGCTCGCAGACCGCCTCCGCATCCAGGGCGGGGGCAGCTCCGCCGTGAATGCGCGGACGGCGAGTTCGTTGCTGTCCGCGGTCCACGCAGTCAACCCGTCAGCGCGGTATGCCCGCGCATACGACCTCGACGCGGGAACTACCGACGATGATCTGACGGCCGAAGCCGTCGAGGCCGCCCGCGCCGCCGAGACGACGATTCTCGTGCTGGGCTTGCCGGCCGACGCCGAGTCGGAGGGATACGACCGCACCGGCATCCAGTTGCCCGACGCCCAGATCTCGATCCTCAACGCAGTTGCCGACGTTGCCGCCAATCTCGTCGTGGTCTTGAACAGCGGGGGAGTGCTCTCAACGGAGTGGTCAGAGCTGGCACATGCCATCCTCACCGTCGGCCTGCCGGGCCAGGCCGGACCTCAAGCACTCGCTGACGCGCTCTTCGGGGTGTGCAGCCCGTCTGGAAAGCTCGCGGAGACAATTCCCGTGTCACTCGCGTCCCACCCTTCCGCCATCTCCTTCCCCGGAGAAGGCGGCAAGAGCTACTACGGGGAGGGCGTCTTCGTCGGATACCGGTACTTCGACTCCGTCGCGGCGCCCGTCGGCTATGCCTTCGGACATGGACTCAGCTACACCACCTTCGTCATGACTGAACCGTCAGTGCGCTGGGATGGCGACGTACTCCTCGCATCAGCACTCGTCTCCAACAGCGGTGACGTTGAGGGGGCCGAGACGGTGCAGGTGTACCTTCGACCTCCCTCCACAGAGGTGAAGCGCCCGGCGCACACCCTCGGGGGATTCAGCAAGGTGCACCTCCGGCCCGGGGCGTCCGCAACCGTCACGATCCGTATTCCCAGACGTGCGTTCGCCCGGTACGACGAGTCGATTCGAGACTGGGCCTTCGACGCGGGGGAGTGGACGGTCGCCATCGGTTGTTCGTCACGCGACATCCGCTGCGTGGTTGCGGTGGACATCGAGTCGAATGTGACAAGGCTGCCGGCCCTCAGCATCGACGCAACGCTCGCGGAATGGATGTCCCACCCGGAAGCAGGGCCCGACCTGACGCGCCGCCTTCTCGAGGTTGAACCGTCAGGCCAGACAGTCGGGCTGCTGACCAATCCAATGGCGCTGACCATGATCGGCGGGATGCCGGTCCACCGTTTGTCCGTCGATGCGGGCAACGCTCTCACCATCGGGATCCTCCACGAAGTACTTGTAGGCCTTCGCGACAACGCTTCTTGATCGCTTCTTAAATCCGCGGCACTACATTGACGTTTGTCAATATAGTGAGGCAGGATGGTCGTATGACGTTGACCGACTTGCTGCCCGTGACTGACGTGACCGCCTGCTGCGAACCGCTGACTCGCGAGGCACTGAGCGCTGAGAACGCTGACGCACTGGCCGGGTCGCTGAAGGCGTTGGCTGACCCGGCCAGGCTCCGACTTGTCTCGATGGTCGCTGCGCACGAAGATGGCGAGGCGTGCGTCTGCGACCTCACGGAGCCGCTCGGGTTGTCGCAGCCGACGGTGTCGCACCACCTCAAAATCCTGGTGGATGCCGGCTTCCTGACCCGCTCCAAACGAGGGCTCTGGGCGTACTACCGTCTCGTGCCTGGGGCACTCGACTCCATCAGTCGCCTGCTCATCACGATCTAGGCGCTTGCCGCCCGCCGACCGGCATCCGCTTCGCCGGCATCCGCTTTAGCCAGCATCCGTACAAACCAGTTTCGAGGAGTACCCGCATGACCATCACCGAGCTTCCACTCACGACAGCGCCGACGCCGTCGTCCTTCGACCGCCTCACTGGGCTCCCCGTCGCCGTCATCGGCGCTGGGCCCATTGGTCTGGCTGCCGCTGCGCAGCTCATCGAGCGTGGCCTTGACGTCGTCGTCTTTGAGTCGGGCGCGTCGGCCGGTGCTGCGGTGCAAGCCTGGGGCCACACGCGCTTGTTCTCCCCGTGGGAGGTGCTCGTCGACGAGGCGGCAGCGAGGCTGCTCGACAACGCTGGCTGGGAGGCTCCGCCCGCGAAGCGACTCCCGTTCGGTCGCGACCTGGTCGCCAACTACCTGCTTCCGCTCGCGGAAACCCCTGAACTCGCCGCGCGCATCCGCTACAACAGCGCCGTGACGGCCGTCTCCCGCCAGGGCATGGACCGCACCCGCTCGAACAACCGGGCATCCGCTCCCTTCCTGCTCCGCGTGCAGACCCCAGAGGGCACGACCGAGCAGCTGGCCCGCGCTGTCATCGATGCCTCCGGAACGTACTCGACCCCGAACGGTGTGCTGTCCAGCGGGTTGCAGCCTGCGGCCGCAGCGGACGTCGCCGCGCACATCACACACGCGCTGCCCGATGTGTTGGGCGCCGACCGCGAGCAGTTCGCCGGCAAGCACGCGGTCGTTGTCGGGGCAGGCCACTCAGCGGCGAACACGCTCCTCAAGCTGGCCCAACTCGCCGGCGAAGTACCGGAAACGACCATCACCTGGGTGGTGCGCTCGGTGAGCCCCGTCCGCGTCTACGGTTCGGAGAACGACGAGCTGGCCGCCCGTGGCCAGCTGGGCACAGCGGTGCACGACCTGGTTCGCGCCGGCACGGTCACCCTCGTCGACCGGTTCGAAATCGACGACGTTCAGCCGACCGGCGACGGGCGCGTGACGGTTGTCGGGCGCAGGCGTCGCGAGGCAACGTCGATTGAAGCGGATGTCGTGGTCAACGCCACCGGCTTCCGTCCCGACCTCGACATGCTGCGCGAGGTGCGGCTGAGCCTCGACGACATCGTGGAGGCGCCGACGCGACTGGCCTCCCTCATCGACCCGAACCTGCACAGCTGCGGCACCGTTTACCCACACGGCGTCGACGAGCTGGCGCACCCCGAACCGAACTTCTTCATTGCGGGCATGAAGAGCTACGGCCGTGCGCCGACCTTCCTGCTGCTGACCGGATACGAGCAGGTGCGCTCCATCGCCGATGAGCTTGCCGGCAACACGGAGGCGGCCCGCATCGTGCAGCTCGTTCTCCCCGAAACCGGTGTGTGCTCGACCGCCCCGCCGACTGACGATGGAACTCTGCCGCTGCTGGCGACGAACGAGGGCGCATCCTGCGGAACGCCGTCATCGACATCCGCTCAGGGAAGCTGCTGCGGCTAGACGCGATCCTCATCGAGCGACGAAGCAGCCGCGCCTAGCCGTGTCGGCGTGATGGCCTAGGCGGATCGGGGTCGCCACGGCTCGGGCTCGTGGGCGAGCCAAACCAGTTCGGGGTCGAGAGCGCGCACGAGCAGCTGGCCTTCGGTGTGCGGCTCGTCGAGCTCGCCGAACCACACCGCCACGTCACCGCCGATGACGATTGGGCGCCCCGCAGTCTCGACGACGACTACCTGCGTGCCTGGGGTGTGGCCAGGGGCAGGGATGAGCCGGAGCCCCGGAAGCAGCTCACGCTCTCCATCGACCGGCACGTACTGCACGCCGGGCGCATCGACCCACTCGCGAATCGTGTAGTCGTCCTCGCTGCGCGCGTCGTCGAGCTCCCTGCGCTGCACATAGATCGGTTTACCGGCGAAGAGGTGGTTGCCGCCGCAGTGGTCGAAGTGCAGGTGGGTGTTGACGACGATATCGATGCCGTCGAGGTCGAAGTCGTGCTGCTCGCTTAGCGGATGCAGAAGGGGATCGAGGTCGGCCACCGCCGGGTGCAGGGCCGTCATGCCGGTGTCGACCAGTACGCGCCCATCGGGATGGTCGATAACGTGCACGTACACCGGCATCCGCTCGCCCTCAGCGAGCAGGTCGGCAACGTGGACTGGCGTGATGGTGATCGCGGCCGGGGTGTTCATTGTGACCTCCAATGTTGACTGCAGCTTATGTCTAGGCGAGGCATCGCCGATGAACTCGCCGGCAACGCGGAAGTCGTCCGCATCGTCCGGCTGGCCCGCCCACTAAGGAGTCACCGCTTAGCCCCCACGGGAAATGTCACGCCGGTGAGCTCCTCGGAGACAGTCCACAGGCGCTGCTGGATTTCCTGGTCGTGGGAGTCGGCGCTGGAAGTGACCACCTTCGGATATCCGCGGTTCTGACCCCCATGGGCTGGACCGTAGTACTGGCCGCCGACGACCTCCGGATCGGTGGCGGCGCGCACCGTTGGCAAGGCGCCCATTTCGGGCTTCTGGCTGAGCAGCGGCGCGAACCAGGTGAGGGGCACCCGGATCGCGGCGGGTGTATCGCGGGTGAGGGCGGTGTTGGCCACGCCGGGATGGGCGGCCACCGCGACTGTCGTGCCGTGCGACGCGAGCCGGCGCTGCAGTTCGTACGTGAACATCAGGTTGGCCAGTTTGGCCTGGCCATACGCGCCGGCGCGGCTGTACGAGCGCTCCCACTGCAGGTCGTCGAAGTGGATGGCGGCCCGGATGCGGTGGCCGTTACTGCTGACCGTGACGACGCGGGAGCCGGGGACGGGCAGGAGCCGGTCGAGCAGCAGGCCGGTGAGGGCGAAGTGGCCGAGGTGGTTGGTGCCGAACTGCAGCTCGAAGCCGTCGGTCGTTGTTCGCTTCGGGGTGTACATCACGCCGGCGTTGTTGACCAGAAGGTCAATGCGCGGGTGGGCGGCGCGGAGGTCGGCCGCCGCGGATCGGATCGAGTCGAGCGAGCTCAGATCGAGGGCCTGGACGGTGACGTCGCCGATAATGCGATCGGCTGCCTGCTTCCCCTTCTCGACATCGCGAACGGCCAGGACCACCGCCGCCCCGCGCTCGGCGAGCATGCGGGCGGTCTCGAAGCCCAGCCCGGAGTTGGCACCGGTCACGATCGCCACCCTGCCGTGCTGATCGGGGATGTGTTGCTCTGTCCAGTCGTTGCTCATGATGCTCTCCTAAAATACTGTCGGTCTGTTATGACCTCACCATAAGGGACCAGCGGTCTAATGTCAAAGGACCGGCGGTCTTTAAGCTAGGCTCATGGTGTGACATTCCAACGCGCACGAAGCGAGGAGCAGCGGGAGATCCGCCGCAGGGCGATCCTGGACACAGCAGCGGCCATGCTCGACGAGATGCCCGTGGCCGCGGTGAGCCTCAACGAACTCAGTCGGCGGGTGGGCCTGGCCAAGTCGAACGTGCTGCGGTACTTCGAGTCGCGCGAGGCTGTGCTGCTCGAACTGCTGGACGACTTCCTGGGAAGCTGGCTCGCCGAGCTGGCGGACGAGCTGGCCGCGGGCATCGAGCCACACGCGGCACCGGAAGTGCGGGCGCGTCAGCTGGCTGAGATCCTCAGCCAGTCGCTGGCGAGCCGAGTGGTGCTCTGCGACCTTCTCGGCGCGCAGGGCGGCGTTCTGGAGCACAATGTCTCGGTTGAGGTCGTCAAACGGCACAAACGGGCTTCCCTCGCCAAGCTCGCGGTCATGACCGAGCTCGTGCGCCGCCATGTGCCGGAGGTCGGCGACGGCGCGCAACTGTTCTGCCTGATGAGCCTCGTCTCGGCTGGCGCCCTGTCGGCCTACGTCCCGCCGCCGCCCAGCCTCCTCGCCGCCTATGCGGACGAGCCCGCCCTCGGCGCGCTCAACCTCGAGCTGCGTGACGCTTTGCGGTTCTCCTTCACCTCGGCGCTCGTTGGTGTGCTGCCGCGCGGCTGAACCTTATCGGCACTGACGAAGCAATCGTCAGGTCAGCAGGGCGATGGAAGAGCTAGCGCTTGTCGAGGCTGCCGATTTCCTCACCATCGGTGCGGTAGACAGTGAGGGTGTCGCCGTCGACCTCGGCGGTGGAAGCAAGGTTGAGCCAGGGGGTAACCCCTTCGCAGGCTTGCAGGGTGGATGCGAACGGGCCGAACGTGAAGGTGTCGCCAGAGACGGTGCCTTCGCCTGTGAGTGGGTTGCATCCGTCTGTGCCGGAAAACGTCCCGTCGGCTTCGATCGTCAGCGACGGCTCCCCGGCAGCATCCTCGCCCCAGGTTCCAGTGAATGTTGAACCGGACGCAGCGCATCCAGTGAGAGTCATCATGGCCAAGGCGGCCGTGACGGCGAGGGCGATTCGAGCGGTCTTGACGGTCATGGCCAGATCCTAGCGGCGGACGCATGTCGAACGGAAGAGACCTCGCGTCGTCGATTTCATACGGGATGACGCCTCGTCAAGAGTCGGCTGTCTGCTGCGCCCAACGCAGACGTCTGGCTCGAAGCCCTACGATCGCAGTCACTCGCGCAGGCAGCGACCGTGCCGTCCACGGTGAAGGAAGCGGAGGTTCCTCCGGCGGCTGCGACGAACTGCTGGGTTTCGGCGGTGCCGCTCACCTCGACGAGAGCGACGGCAGCTCATCAATGGTGAACGCGAGGACTCGGGTGACGGAGGTCAGGGCCAGCTGGGTGCCGGCCGTGGCAGCGGAGTCGCCCCCTCCGGGCGCATCCCGTCGAAGATGATGCCGAGGTAACGTCGCCAGACATCCGGTGGAGGATCTGCAAGGAACTCCGTCGTGTGCACGGGCGCGCAGATCAGCAGGAACACGTCCGTGCCGGTGATGTCGGTGCGGATCGCGCCGGCGTCACGAGCGCGATTGACGAGCGAGCCTACCAAAACACTCGGATTGATCGGGGCCGGCATCATCGGTACGACGGTGGCCCGCCTGGCCGTTGCTGCAGGACTGG
The DNA here is from genome assembly GCF_057669685.1 of Leifsonia sp. Y878. Classification (NCBI taxonomy): domain Bacteria; kingdom Bacillati; phylum Actinomycetota; class Actinomycetes; order Micrococcales; family Microbacteriaceae; genus Leifsonia; species Leifsonia sp. Y878. The sequence continues at coordinate 248,283 of NZ_JBYHFS010000004.1, forward strand.
ACGTCGTGCTGAGCAACTCCCGCGGCCCCGACACGCTCGCCGGACTCGTCGCAGAACTCGGTGAGCACGCCCGTGCCGGCACCCCCGCGGACGCCGCGCGGGAGGGGGGCATCGTGGTGGTCGCCATCCCGCTCAACGGTTATGAGTCGCTTCCGGCGGAGGCGTTGGCGGGCAAGATCGTGATAGACGCGACGAACTACTACCCGCAACGCGACGGCAGGATCCCGGTGCTCGACTCGAACGAGCTGACCTCGAGCCAGCTGGTGCAGCAGCACCTGGCCGGCTCCCTCCTGGTCAAGGCGTTCAACAGCATCGCCTACATCAGCCTCGGCAGCCGGGGGCGGCCCGCAGGCGATCCCGACCGCAGCGGCTTGCCCATCGCCGGCGACGACGCCGTCGCCAAGACGCGGGTGACCGCGCTGCTGGACACCCTGGGCTACGACGCCGTGTACATCGGCACCCTCGCGGACAGCTGGCGCAGCGAACCCAACAGACCGGTCTACGTCCAGCCGTACTTCGCCGGCAAGCCCCCCAAGGACGCCACACCCCGCTGGGCCCTCGACAACCCAGGCATCGCGGTTCCCGCCGACCAGATCAGGAAACTCACCGACTCCGCCGTGCGCGGCGTCGCCGGCGGCTATCTGGCCTCATTGGAGTCCTGAGACAGTCAGACCATCCACGGTGGAGGAGACTCGCACGTTGAGCGGGCACCGCTGCCTCGCGTGGTGAGCGGATTCGAGCCCGATCCCGCTCACCTGGTCCCGGACCGCCACGTCGATGTCCCTCGACCGAAGCTCGAAGACACGAGCCGTCTCGTGGTCGCGTCGGTCGGCCGGTGAGTGCCCGTGTTCTTCGGGCCTCACCGGCAGGCACGAGGTAGCACCCCGGCTTGGTCGGAGGCGTAGGGGTGCTGCCGGCCCGGTGAGACGCAGGAGAACCCAGCCCGAGCGACGACGTGGAGCACGGCGCGCAGCGCCTGGGCCCGGATCCCTGCGCCTGGTGCGGGTGACCGTTGCGGGGACGCTAGGTGCAATCGGCAGGTCTTCGACCTGAGACTTTCCGCGCTTTACGGCGGCGTTCAGTGATCGCTATTTTTGAGCACCAACCCGATTGCTGGCCCTGGCTCAGAGCGAGTAGTCAGCGTCTCGTATCCCATGTGATTCGACACACTTAGGTTTCGAGACACTCCACATATGAATCGGAATGTGGCGGGTGACCCGCGCGGGCTTGAATGTCAGCGCTGCCCGAAAGCGGAATCCGTTGGCGGAGGAAAGGCACTGGCGACCGTCATCCAAGATAGCTCAAGAGGGCTCTAACGTGCTCCAACATTCTATTTCTTCCAACTGCCGTGAGCGAAAGCCACGTGACGGCCTTGGAGTTCTTGGTCGTGTTCGAGATCACGAGGTAGCCGTGCTCCTGCAGAATCCGCAGGTTCTTGCTGAGTGCTGAATCAGTCACTTTGAGATCCTCGCGCACCAGAGAGAACGCAACCTCATCGGCCGCCAGAAGAATCGCACAGATCCGAAACCGCTTTGGGCTGAGAAGCAGATCGTCAAATTGCGGCGAGGGCATCAGGCGGTCTCGTCCCGGAGCTTTCGATCCGCCATGGGCACAAGAATGAGCGTGGCGAGGAGCACGAATCCACCCGCAATGATCATCGCGTAGTCGACCACGCCCATTCCTGAAGACGGTCAGGCCTCCAGTCATCGACGGGGCCCGGGTGGGCTTGAGTGCTGGTTATGAGCGGGCTGCCGTCAGGCGCTGCGCATAGTGATTGCTCCCGTGGTGAGGACTGCGCGCCGTCTGGTGAGGTAGCGGGTTGAGAGGGCGATGGCGTGGTTCATGTGACCGGACACCCAGCTAGGCGGCGGGTCTCGACGTTCGAGGACGCGGAACCCAATGTCGACAACCTGTTCAGGGGTCTGCGCGCGGCCGGCTTGGGCGGCGGGGTCGTCGGTGAGGCCGTCAAAGAACTCGGACGTCGTGATCCCCGGCGCCAAGGCCAGAACGCGGATACCCGTGCCGCGGGTCTCGGCCCAGAGGGCCTCGGTGAAGCTCAGCACGAACGCCTTCGTGGCCGAGTAGACACCCTGCATGGGTATCGACGAATATGCGGCGAGACTGGTCACGTTCAAGAGGTACCCGGAACCGTTCGCGAGCATGCCGGGCAGGAACGCGCGGCTGATGTCCATGACTGCGGCGGAGTTCACAGCAACGTTGTGACGTAGCTGTGCCGGATCCGAGTCGGCGAACTTCGACCAGAGCCCCACACCTGCGTTGTTAACCACACTGGTGACGACCAGACCGCGCAGGGCGACCTCTCGAAGGAGGCTCTCGCCCGGTGCTTCCGCGGCGAGGTCGAGCACGATCGTGCTGACCGCCACCTTGTGCCGCACTCGAATTTCGTCGGCGAGGGCGTCGAGGCGATCCTGGCGTCGGGCGACCAGGACCAGGTTCGAGCCCTTCGCCGCGAGCCGGCGGGCGAAGGCTGCTCCGATCCCGCTACTTGCGCCTGTGACCAGCACGGTCTCTGCGGCATGCCTGATGGGCTTCATTGTGGATCCAATCTGTCAGCGAATGCTCATGTGGCAGTGTATGCCACTTAGGCGGCGAATGCTATTCTGGGGTCATGGGTGCTGAGGGTTCACTGCGGGAGCGCACGAGAGAGCGGATGCGTGACGAAGTCGCGTCGACGGCGATGCGGCTGTTTTTGGAGAGGGGATTCGACGCGGTTACGACTGCTGAGATCGCGAACGAGTCCGGGATCTCCCCGCGGTCGTTCTTCCGGTACTTCGAGACGAAGGAGGACGTCGTCCTATCGCGCCTGCGTGACGCCGGCGGCCCCGTTCGCGACGCCCTCGTATCCCGGCCGACGGACGAAAGCGTGTGGGAGTCGCTCAGAATCGCGTTTCGGCAGCTCGTCGAGCAGTCCGTGTTCGCGCCGGCGGACTCGTTCGATCTCACGCGACTGATCATGACGAGCCCATCGATCCAGGCCCGGAGCGCGCAAAAGCGACAAGATTGGGAGGATCTACTGCTTTCCGAAGTCGCCGCACGACTCCCGCAACTTTCTCCCTCGCCGGAAGTTGCAGATGCTGATCGCGCGCGTGCGCTGCTAGCAGCGGGGCTCGCCTGCGTCGATTCTGCGACCCGCGCCTGGCTCGCGACCGACGGGCGAGCGGATCCGGTGCATCTGCTCGACACCCTCATGGGACAGCTTCACCTCTCGTGACCTCCGGCGAGCTCATGCCTACGAGGCTGCGCCAAACTGCCTGCTGACGCACGACTGCCAGCACGCAATGCGTCGATTTTCGCTCCTTCGTTCCTTCGCTCTCGCCATCTAGCGGCAACATAACGCCGCCATCGAACGGCAACAGTCACACTCGCCGCGCCGCGAGTTTCCGCCGTTTGAAACCGCCCTAGGGAAATGAGACATCTCACCCTCACGACCAGCACTTTTGCAAAATCACCGGGATCTCGTGGCGCAGCGAGTCTCATAACTACGTCGCATAACCTCGTAGCGCTGTCAGCGACCTCAGGCTCATGCTGCAAGCGGAGGTCTCATCCGCTCAGCGAGAAGGCCCAACTTGCGTGTGAACTCACAGTTTCAACGGGCCTGTGACAAAGGGAGCGGATGACGGGAATCGAACCCGCGCTATCAGCTTGGGAAGCTGAAGTTCTACCATTGAACTACATCCGCAGAGCCGGCAGCCATCAACAGCAGACCGGATCCGTGCCAGCATATCAACTCACCGCCGGTAGGCTGGCACAGTGCTTCTCTCGGATGGTGATATCAAGTCAGAACTCGGTGCTGGACGAATTGGTTTGGAGCCCTACGAACCAGGCATGATCCAGCCGTCGAGTATCGACGTGCGACTCGACCGGTTCTTCCGCCTGTTCGACAACCACAAGTATCCGTTCATCGACCCGGCCAAAGACCAGCCGGAGCTCACTCGCCTCATTGAGGCCAAGGCCGATGAACCGTTCATCCTGCACCCCGGCGAATTCGTGCTCGGCTCCACCTACGAACAGGTGAGCCTGCCAGACGACATTGCCGCCCGCCTCGAAGGCAAGAGCTCACTCGGTCGCCTCGGCCTGCTCACCCACTCCACCGCCGGCTTCATCGACCCCGGCTTCACCGGCCACGTCACGCTCGAACTCAGCAACGTCGCCACCCTGCCGATCAAGCTCTGGCCTGGCATGAAGATCGGCCAGATGTGCTTCTTCCGCCTCTCGTCGCCGGCCGAAAAGCCCTACGGTTCGCAGGACTACAGCTCCCGCTACCAGGGCCAACGCGGCCCGACCGCCTCGCGATCCCACCTGAATTTCCACCGAACGGATGTCTCAGAGTCACGCGACCTCGTCACGGAGCCGACCGCCTCCTAGCGCTCCTAGCGCTCGCATCTGGCTGTCGCCAGGACCGCAAATCGGCTCGCCAACAAGCCACGATCCGGCCGTAAGGGTGTTCTGATTCGGGCACCGTGCCTACGCTGAATGCATGGCCGAGAAGACGAAAAGCTCGACGGTCGAACGCTGGGTGTTCTGGCCGGCGGCTGTAATCGTGACCCTGGTTGCAGCCTTCGCCCTCATCGCGCCCGGGGTTGCCGAAACCATATTCGGTGCCATTCAAAGTGGCATCGTCGATACCTTCAACTGGTATTACGTGCTGATCACCGCATTCTTCGTGGGGTTCAGCCTGTTTGTCGGATTCAGCAGGTTCGGCGACATCAAGCTGGGCCACGACGACGATAAACCGGAGTTCTCGGTGCTGACCTGGTTCTCCCTGCTCTTCGCAGCTGGCATGGGCATCGGGCTGGTGTTCTACGGCGTCAGCGAACCGCTCAGCCACTACGTCAGTCCGCGCCCAGGGGTCACCGGAACTTCCGCACAGCTCGCGCAACAGGCACTGAGCCAGACCTACCTGCACTGGGGCGTGCACGCCTGGTCGATCTACGTGGTTGTCGGTCTTGGACTGGCGTACGCGATTCACCGGCGCAAGCGGCCCATCTCCATCCGCTGGGCCCTCGAGCCACTGCTCGGCAAGCACGTGAAGGGCGGCTGGGGCAACGCCATCGACGTGATTGCGCTGGTCGGCACGCTGTTCGGCGTCGCGACGTCACTCGGGCTTGGCGTGCTGCAGATCAGCGCAGGCCTCGACGTGGCCGGGATTATCGCCCCGAGTCAGACGTCGGAAGTCATCATCATCATTGTCATCTCCATCTTCGTGCTCTTCTCGGTACTCTCAGGCGTCAACAAAGGCATGAAATGGCTCTCAAACTTCAACCTCATACTGGCGGCCGCGCTGCTGCTGTACCTGCTCTTCGCCGGGCCAACCACGTTCTTGCTGCGCGAATTCGTACAGTCGATCGGTAACTACGTGCAGAACTTCATTGGGCTGGCATTCAACACCAACGCCTTCACGGGCGCAGAGGGGGAGGCCTGGCAAGCTTCGTGGACCTCCTTCTATTGGGGATGGTGGATTTCCTGGGCGCCGTTCGTCGGCATCTTCATTGCCCGCGTCTCCAAGGGGCGCACGGTTCGCGAGTTCGTGGCCGGTGTCATTCTCGTGCCGACGCTCCTCGGCATTCTCTGGTTCGCCGTGCTCGGCGGATCGGCCCTGGCCATGGAGGTGGCCGACCCCGGCTCGCTGCTCGACGCCGACGGCAACGTGAACGTCGAGACCGCCCTGTTCCAGATGCTGGCGAACGTTCCGGGGGCTCCGGTGCTCATCGTGGGCGCGATCGTGCTCATCGGCATCTTCTTCGTGACCTCCGCCGACTCCGGCGCCCTCGTGATGGGCATGCTGGCCACGGGCGGGAAGCTCAACCCAAGCAAGTTCACCCGCACCTTCTTTACCGTGATCACGGCGGTGCTGGCCATTTCGCTGCTGCTCTCCGGCGGGCTGCTGGCCCTGCAAACCGTGGCCATCATCATTGCGCTGCCGTTCAGCATCATCATGCTGATGATCTGCTGGTCGACGATTGTCGCGTTCAGTCGCGAACGCCGGGCATATGAGCGGGCACGCCGCGCACAGTTCGTCGACCACATCGGCACCTACTACGGACTCGAAGTTGAAGAGCACGCAGAGCACGGAATCCTCGGATCCGCGCCCAAGTGGATGCGTCGGTTCCGGCGCCCTGCCCCGCCGCCTACCGGAGTGCCACCGGTGCCACCGAAGGCGAGCGATGTGCCCCGGCACGCAAACGAGCGCACCCTGCTCGCCGAGAATGCCGAACCCGACGGCGTCTCCACTGACGACGTCGAAGAGATCGTCAAGCACGACCCGCTGTCGAAAGCGGATGTCGAGGATCTGCCAGATCGCGGAGAACCAGGTCCCCCGGCGTGAAGCCTGGCTCAGCGGGGGCTGTTCACGTCACGCGCTGCTCACGTCACGCGCTGATCACTTCACATCTGCCAGGTAGCGTGGGCCGCGGTAGCGGACCCATCCGCTGCTGTAGGGAGTGCTGAACAGCTGCGAGTCGTGTGCCGTTTCGTCCTCGTGTGCCTTCATGGACCTGAACGCGTTGGACTGCGTCGGATGCGTCGTGCGCAGCCCGCAGTTGTCGCACAGGGTGTCTACTTTTGCGGTGAGCATGGCGTGCCCTCCAGAACCTCGCCGCCGAACGCTGGTTTGTTCGGCTGATGATCTGAGCGGCTCCAGTGCAGCCCGTTTGCTTCCGTACAGTCCACGGTAGAAGCTGTGCCACGCGACCTCAATACCTCACGTGGAGAGCTACTTAATACGGATGCAACACAGCCCCGGTAAAATCAGCTCATGACCCCCGCCCCGCTGTCCCCCCTGGCCGACGCACTCATCGCGTCTGGCCCCACCCCCGACTACCCCGGTCGCATGCAGCGATTCGGGCAACTCGTGGGTAGCTGGGCGGCCAAGGGCTCTCGCTTGAACGAGGAAACGGGGGAGTGGTCAGAGCGCGAGTTCACCTGGATCGTTGACTTCATCCTCGACGGGCGCGCCGTTCAAGACGTCGAGGTTGTCGCGAGCACGACGCATCCGTCTGGGTTCGAAACCGTCGCCACCGCTGTGCGCGTCTACGACGCCCACGCCGGAGTGTGGCGCGTGAGCTACTTCTCGCCGCTGTCGGGCGAGTACTCCCACCTGATCGCCACGCCATACCGGCACGGCATTCGCCAGGACGGCACCCGCACAGACGGCAAGGCCATCCGCTGGAACTTCACCTCGATCACCCCCGACTCCTACCGCTGGGACGGCTGGGTGTCGGAGGACGACGGCGTCACGTTCGCGCTCATCGAGCACAACGAGGCCGTGCGCATTAGCTGACCCGGTCTCGAGACGGCCTGGCGGCCTCCTCAACCGACGGACTCCGGTGGTTGAGGAGCGCCAGAGGAACGAGGTCGCGTCTCGAAACGGGTCAGAGCACCCGCGCCAATGAGTCCAGCTCCGCCAGCGGATCCGCGGTCACGGGGAGGAGCACCACGCTGTGTGCGCCCGCATCCCTAGTTCCCGAACGGGCGATTATTCAAGAGGTTCGGCTTACGGGGGAGTGGTACGGCAACTACAGGAAAGGCGCGCCTGTCTTGGACGCGTACACACAGATCGTGAAACAGGTGATTCGATGAGCGACCAGCAGCAGGACCGACCAGACCTCAGCCGCCGCCGCAAGCCGCAGGCGACCCCTGACGAACGCGTAGACCCGGTGGACTATCGCCAGAACGCACCGACCCCGCAGCCAGCCCCTGTGGCATCTCAGGCCCCCACGGCTACGGCCGGCGCCGCACCGCGGCGCGGCCGCCCACGCCGCGAGGTCACGGTGCCGTTCAGCACCCGGCTGGCTCCGGATGTTCTCGACCTCATCGACGCAGCGTCAGCCGCGGAGGACCGCGGAACGATCCGCAGCGTTGTCGAGGCCGCGATACGCGAGAAGTACCAGAAAAACTGACCAGCTACGGAGCCTGCACGGTTAGGACATTTCCGATGCGCGTGCCGCCTGGCTCAGCTGAATGCTTCACGATCAGTTTGGCGGTGCCTGAGAGTGAAAGTCTCGATACCAGGCCGAAATTTAAGCGCAGCAAACGGTTCAAGTGAAGGTGTTCTAAGACGGCATCAACGACCTCGCTGTCCCCTGGCCGGGAACACAGTTGGCCTATTTAGGCGTGAGCAGGGCGCATGTGCTTGGACCACGCGGTCTGCTGAGCCGTGCTTCATCTATCAGCCAGGTTGAGAATTCAAACGTGGAGGGCACAGCGCTGCCGGGGCAGGTGATCATAGAGTGCTCGCTACGATCAGCGCCGTAATGGCGGCCGCGACAAGCGCCAACCCGATCAGAGATCGGTTCACTCGGCTTCTACTCACCGTGCCCATTTTGAATATTGATCTAGAGACCCTATCGAGATTGGGGTACAGGGCCTGAAGCGGCGCTTCCGGCGGGGACGAGTCAGGATCCTGAAGGCCTCCACCACGCCGGCCTCCTGGCATCGGGAACATTTTCGACGCCGGGCCCGTTGCCACGAGCATGACAACTATCGGAATCATCGGTGCAGGAAACATTGGCAGCCAGGTCGCCCGCAAGGCGATCGAGAGCGGCTACGACGTCGTGATCAGCAATTCCCGTGGCCCCGAGACACTCGCGGCCCTCGTCGCCGAACTCGGCCCGAGGGCGACCGCCGGAACCGCAGCACAGGCGGCACAGGCGGCCGACGTCGCGGTCGTGACCGTGCCGCTCAAGGTCTATGCGGACGTGCCTGTCCAGCCGCTCGCCGGAAAGATCGTCATCGACACCAACAACTACTACTTCGAACGCGACGGCCACATCGAGGCCCTCGACAACGGTGAGGCAACCGTTACCGGCATGCTGCAGGAGCACCTGCCGACTTCGCGCGTAGCGAAGGGCTTCAACCACATCACGGCCGCCGACATCACTGCTGACTCATTCCCGACCGGTGACCCGGCACGGCGTGCGCTCGCTACATCGTCCGACTTTGCGGATGCCTCTGACTTCGTCACGAAGCTTTATGACGAATTCGGTTTCGACACCGTGAACATCGGTCCACTCGCCGAGAGCTGGCGCGTCGAGCGCGACCGCCCAGCCTATGGCACGCGACAGAACATCGCTGAGCTTGAGGCCAACCTAGCAAAGGCACCGCGCACGATCTGATCCAGACCTGCGGCGCGGAACCGAGGACATCCTCGGTTGCGCGCCGTTTTTGTGCTGGGTCTATTTTTCGAGGCCGGAGGAGATGAGCTCGGCGCCCCGGCCCAAGGGTCTCGGGACGTCGTCTGGCGCACGATCGCACGCTCAGACGGCGCCGATGCTGCGATAATCGGTGGAGTGCAGACCACACCGCAGCATCCTCAGCGCCTCAGCCTCGGCGAAGTCGCGCCGGCCCTGGTATTTGCAGGGATAGCGTTTAGTGGCTTGCTGCTCCTGCCGCTGCTGCAGGCGGCTGAGCCCGAAGTGGGTGTCATGCCGCTTTCACCCGCGGCCTTCGGGTGGTGGGTGCTCGTCGCCGTCTTCGCGGTTCAGGCGACCGCCTTGCTGTGGGCGAAACGGTCGCCGCGGCTCGTGCTCGTGGCCGTGGCCACCGCGCCGCTGGTTCTCGCGTTCGCCGCGCCGGCCTCCACCTTCAACCTCACCGCTCTCGGCATCACGTTCGCTGTCTTCCTCGCCGTGCTGCGCGAAACGCTGCGGCACCTTTCCGCGGTGTTGCCGGTCACCATCGTGCTCGTAGCCTTCTCGCAGGTCGTCAACGATGTGCGTGCGGGAGCGCCCTTGGACGTCGCAACCGTGGGGATGGCTGCGCTGCAGGCCCTCGTCGTCGTCGTCGGGCCACTCGTGATCGCGCTGTACTTCGCCGCCCGTCGAGACGCCCGAGTCAGCCGCGGCAACGAGACGCTCGCGCTGAAGCGCGAGCGCGACGCCCTCATCCAGGCTGCGGTCTCGAGGGAGCGCATGGCCATGTCGCGCGAGCTGCACGACATCGCCGCGCACCACATGTCGGGTATCGCGCTGCTCTCATCCGCAATCTACCGCCAGGTCGATACCGACCCGGAGGCCGCGAAGACCTCGGCGCAGCAGGTACGCGCCCAGAGCACGATGGTGTTGGACGACCTCAGACGGGTGATCGGCCTGCTGCGCGAGGATGCCGACAGCAGCCGCGCTGTCGAGACGCTGGCTTCGGTGGGCGATCTGATCGCGCTGCGCAAGAAGTCCGGGCTGCCACTCGAGTACGAGGTGCTCACCGGCAAGAAGACCCTCGGGACCGGTATCGGCCCGCTCGCGCAGCTGGTCGTGTACCGCACCGTTCAGGAGGCTCTCGCCAACGTGGTCGCGCACGCGCCGGGCGCGCACTGCGTGGTGCGGATCGACGACCGCGCGCCTGACGCGCTCGTGGCGCTGATCGCCAACGACAGATCCCACGCACTCGACCTGGGGCCAGGTGGCGGGTTCGGCCTCGTCGGCATGCAGGAGCGCGCCGACCTCATCGGCGCCGAGCTACAGCACGGCCCCACCGATGAATCCGGCTGGGATGTTCGTCTGACCGTAAAACGAGAAGAAGCATGATCCGCGTCCTCATCGCCGATGATCAGCCCCTCGTGAGAGGCGGCCTGTCGGCACTCGTTAACATGGAAGCCGACCTGGAGGTGGTGGGCCAGGCAGCCGATGGCATCGAGGCGTTGGCGATGGCGAGGCAGCTGCGTCCTGATGTGGCGTGCCTCGACATCCGGATGCCCGGCCTGGACGGTATCGCCGCTGCACGTGAGTTATGCGGGCCCGATGCCAAGTTCCCGATTCCCGTGTTGATTCTCACCACGTTCGACCTCGACGACTACGTCTTCGGAGCTCTCGAGGCGGGGGTTTCTGGGTTTCTGCTGAAAGATGCCGATCCGGACACGATCACGAACGCGATTCGCCAGGTGGCCGCCGGCATCGGCACCATCGACCAGACCCTCACCCGCCGCATCATGCGGGAATTCGTGCAGCGGCGCAGCCTGCGGCCGGTGACCACATCGCTGACTAGCGACATGCTCACCGGCCGAGAGCAGGAGGTTCTGGTGCTGCTCGCCCAGGGCCTGTCCAACGAGGAGATCGCGCAGGCCCTGGTGGTCGAGCTGTCGACAGTGAAGTCGCACCTCGCCCGCATGCTGCCCAAGTTAGGCGTCCGCTCCCGCCTTCAGGCGGTCGTCTGGGCGTACCAGAACCGCTTCGTCGATCTTCCCTGACGGCTCCTTGAGATAGCCGAGCCGTCCCCGCGTTGCCACGATCACGATGATGGCGGCGATCACCGCGCTGACCGCCAGCGCGTTGGAGGTGACGCTCTCGCTGACGGTCGGGAACATCTCGCTCCAGACGACCGACATGAAGGTGTTCACGCCCACGTGCGCCAACATGGCGAGCGGGAGGCTCTGACCTGTTCTGTTGAATATCCAGGCCATGACGACGTTGAAGCCGATGCAGAAGACGGCGAAGCTCACGGGCCGTGTCCAGTCGGCATCCGGGTAGCCGCCCCATTCGGTGAGGAACAGCGGCATGTGCCACAGCGCCCACATCGGGCCCAAGATGAAAGCAGAGCGCATCGGGCCGAATCTGTCCTGCAGGCGGGGCAGGGCGAAGTCGCGCCATCCCGGTTCCTCGGCGAGGCCGGTGGTGAGCATCTGCACGATGAGCATCGGAACGTAGGCAGCGAGCACCGTCAGGGACGGCGGCATGACCTGACCGCCCGACACCACCAGACCGGTGAGAATCAGCGCGGCCGGCACGCCGAGCAGGGCGATGGCATACCAGTGCCAGCGAACCCGCCAGCGCCACAGGCGTGCCCCCCACTGGCGAAGCCCGGCCACACCCCCGGTGACCGCTGTGACGATCAGGGCCGAGGTGATGGGCCCCAGGTAGGCGCCAGGCAGCATCCCGGTCAACTGGCCGAGCTCGAAGGTGTAGTCCCAGACGCCCAGCCCGTTATTCGAGAGGATGAAGGGCATCCAGGCGCTCCAGCTGAGCGCGTTTGCGAGCACGAAGAAGCTCACGAGGGGATGCCGCTTGATGACACCCCTGAGCCCCCTCTGTTGTGTGACTACCTTCATGACCTGTCCTCTCATCGTTGCCGTGGCGCGAAACGGCCACATTTCGACGGTAGAAGGCACCGACCTATCCCTCGAGAGTTGAAAGGATGCACCTCCGGAGAACCATCGAAGGGTGCAAACTGCATCCAAAGTTGTAAGCGCCGCAGTTCATCCGAAGGCACGTAGAAGAGCCAGGCCGGTGTTCCTACTCTCGATTGAAGGTGCTCATCGGCACCCTCGATAGAAAGGCCAGCCATGACCTCGACGATCAACGCCACCACGGTCGATACCGCCGTGCGCCTCATTCACCTCACCAAGACCTACCCCAACGGGCCGGAGCAGATCACGGCGCTGCAGGGCGTCTCCTTATCGATCGCAGCCGGGTCATTCACATCGATCATGGGCCCGTCGGGTTCGGGCAAGTCGACCTTCCTCAACATCGCGGCCGGCCTGGACACGCCCACGAGTGGCCACGTGCTGATCGGCGACACCGACATCACCGAGTTGTCATCGGATACCGTCACGCGCTTTCGCCGCCGCCACATCGGCTTCGTGTTTCAGTCGTACAACCTCATCGGGCACCTGACCGTCGGCGAGAACATCCAGCTGCCGATGCTGCTCGACGGTCGCCGCCCCGACGAGCAGTGGCAGCAGTCGCTACTCGATTCGGTCGGACTCACCGGCATGAGCGACCGGCTGCCGAGCGAGCTCTCGGGGGGCCAGGCCCAGCGCGTCGCCATCGCACGCGCCCTGATCACCCGGCCCACGGTCGTCTTCGCGGACGAGCCGACCGGTGCGCTCGACCGCCGAACCGGCGAGCAGGTGCTCGAGGTACTGCGCAGCACTGCCAAGCGCTTCGCGCAGACCCTGGTGGTCGTCACGCACGACCCTGTCGTCGCGGCGGCATCGGATGACGTGCGCTTCCTGGCCGACGGACGCCTGGCCGGCGAGATCATTGCCCCCACCAGCGCCCAGATCGCGGCCCGCCTGATCGAGTTGGGCCGGTAACACCATGTGGTCTTTCGCCCGCTCAGCAGTTCGCGCCTACCGCGGCAGCTTCATCGGCAGCTTTCTCATCGTCATGTTCGCAGCCGCCCTACTCTCGGCCAACGGAGTGCTTATGGAGACCGGCCTACGCTCTGACGCGCCGCTGCTGTCGGCCGTTGCCGGCTCCTTCGCCGGCACCGCCATTCTCGTGGTCGTGCTCGTGGTCGCCTCCACCTTCGCGTCGGCTTTGCGTCAACGGCACGAGCAGTTCGCGCTACTGCGGGCTGTCGGAGCCACCGCCTCGCAGGTGCGCTCGATGGTGACCGCCGAGGTTTCGATCGTCTTCGCAATCGCGGCGCCGCTCGGCGCGCTACCCGGGCTTGGGGCAGCGAACCTGCTGACTCCCGTGCTCGAGTCGGGCGGCATCATCCCTGTCGGCCTCCCCCTCGTCGTCTCGCCGCTGCCCGTCATCGGCGCACTACTGCTGCTGTTTCCGACCGCCCTGCTCGCCGCCCGTCTGGCTGCCCGCAAGGTCACCAGCGTCAGCCCCACGGCGGCCGTCCGTGGTTCGGATGCCGAGTCGGCGCACCTCTCTCCTGCGCGTGGCCTTGCTGCGGTCGTTCTGCTGGCCGCCGGAATCGTGGTCGCCGGCATTCCGTTCGTGATGCCGGGCGTGATGGGCAGCGCTGCCGGATCGACATCCGCGTTCCTGCTGATCAGCGCCGCGGCCCTCGCCGGCCCGGCGATCGTCGCCTTCGCGGCTCGTCGGGCGGCACGCGTATTCCGGTCGTCGCGCTCCGCTTCGCTCATGCTGGCTGTCGTCAATGCCCGGGGCTTCTCCCGCCGACTAACCGCTGCCATCGTCCCGCTCGCTCTGTTTCTCGCCTTGGGAACAGTGCAGACCGGCGTCAACAGCAGCCTCGTGCAGGGCGCAGCCATGCACCTACGCGAAGGACTGGGATCGGATCTCGTCATCACCTCGCCAGACGGCGTGACCGCCGATCAACTGGCTGAAATCGCGTCCGCGCCCGGAGTCGACTCCCTCGTCGCGAGCTCGGCAGTGCCTGCAGACGTACTCACGCGGGATATGGACGGGCTGGCCACATGGGAGGCCTCCGGCGTGAGCGCCCTGACCGGCAGCCCCGCGGGCCTGATCGACCCAGATGTGACGTCCGGCTCGCTCGACGATCTGGCCGAACCCGGCACGATCGCCGCGAGCAATGGATCGGGCTTCGGCACGAGCATCCAGCTCGGCGACACCGTTTCCCTTCGCTTCGGTGATGCTCTGCTCGACGCGACGATCGTCGCGGTCTACGAGCGCGGCCTCGGTTTCGGCGACTACATCATCGACGGACGAAGCCTGCCGACGACGCCAGTTGTCGCCGACGCAGTCTTCACGCAGGGCTCTCGTGTCAACCTCCCCGGACTGGAGACGATGACCGTCGACGAGTACGCGGATGAGGCGGTGGCCGGCGCGGCCTCGTCGCAACAGCTCGGAGCGGTGCTGCTGTTCGTACTCATCTTCTTCATCGCCATCGCTGCCGCCAACACCCTCGTGATGCTGACGGGCGCGCGCAGGTCGGAGTTCGCCCTCTTACGCCGCATCGGAGCCACCCGTCGCCAGCTGAACTCGATGATCGGTATCGAGTCGATGTTCGTGGTGCTCGCGGCCCTGGTCATCGGAACCGTGTCCGTACTACCCGCGTTGCTCGGTGTCGCCTACGGCATTCTCGGTGGCTTCTCGCTGGCGATCGACTGGGCGGTGTACGGGGTGCTGACGGCGGCGGTTGCGGCGATAGTGGTCGCGGCGATGGTGGCGCCGTCGTGGGCCGGACGCCGGGCTACGGCCTGAGCGGGGACCTCAAGTGCCCGATGAGTGGCCCTTTAGCGGGCGAGGTTCACTCGTCGCGCGAATCGCCGGCTGCCACGGAGTCTCGACTGCCCTCGCCGCTTAGTTTGCTCGTAACCATGCCACGGAGTCCTCGGCAGGAACGCCGGCGTTGCGGGCGGCTACACCTACCTGTCGCAGGCCGGGCCGATTCCGGCCAGCGTCAGCCTCACCCCGACCTCTGGGCCGGATGACGGCGGCACTCTGGTGACGATCCTCGGCTCGTGCGTTGGCGCCCAATGGGAGTGGTTCCAGCGCCGCATCTCGGGCATTTAGGAAATCGACTCAACAGACGATTCGTAGATAGTGCGAATACGCCAGAGATCTATTGACATAATCATTATTATCGGCGATATGTCGTTGTAATGTCAGCGATATGTCATTAACGAAGCGATTCTGACTCCGCGGGAGTCTCATGCTGACTGAAAGCGTATGTGGGGTTGCAGCGTGCCGACCGCCGGGTTGTTGAACGGCACGCTGCTGGCTTTAGTGCCGTTTGCCCAATCCGGGCGAACCGCCCTGATACATGACGATTGAACGAGCTACGTGTCTGGGTTCACGCGGTCCTTACGTCGAGGTTGTCGCGAGCACGACGCATCCGTCTGGGTTCGAAACCGTCGCCACCGCTGTGCGCGTCTACGACGCCCACGCTGGAGTGTGGCGCGTGAGCTACTTCTCGCCGCTGTCGGGCGAGTACTCACACCTGATCGCCACGCCATACCGGCACGGCATTCGCCAGGACGGCACCCGCACAGACGGCAAGGCCATCCGCTGGAACTTCACCTCGATCACCCCTGACTCCTACCGCTGGGACGGCTGGGTGTCGGAGGACGACGGCGTCACGTTCGCGCTCATCGGGCACAACGAGGCCGTGCGCATTAGCTGACTTGGTTTCGAGACGGCCTGGCGGCCTCCTCAACCGACGGACTCCGGTGGTTGAGGAGCGCCAGAGGAACGAGGTCGCGTCTCGAAACGGGTCAGAGCACCCGCGCCAATGAGTCCAGCTCCGCCAGCGGATCTATGGTCACGGGGAGGAGCACGACGCTGTGTGCGCCCGCATCCTGCAGCTCGGCGATGCGTTCCCGAACACGGGCCGGGGTGCCGGCCAACGACAGCGCGTCCACCCACTCGTCTGGCATCCGCTGTGCGAACTCGGAGCGCGAGGATGAGCCGGCCCGTAGCTGCGCGAATTCGGCGGCGAAGGGCAGCGGCACGATGTGCGGCGCCCAGTCAGGGTCGCCGATCCACTCGAGGCCAGCGCGGGCTGCCTGGCGCGCGACAGCGACGTCGTCATCGATCGCTGCCACGTTGTACGCCACGATTCTGTGCTCGCCTGCGGCGGCGATGTGGGCGAGCGCCGCAGCCAGGTACTCCGGTGTGACCGGCTCAGCGAGGATGGTCCCGTCGGCCGAACGGCCAGACAGCGCCAGCGATCGCGGCCCGCGCACGCCGGTCAGGATCGGCGGCACGACGCGGGGCGGTGAGGCCAGGACGACCTCATCGAGCGAGACGTAGCGGCCGGAGACCGTGACGGTCTCACCGGCCAGCAACGCCCTGGTCGCGGTGACCGACTCCTCCAACATGGTCAACGGGCTGGCCGGCATGGCGCCGACCTGTCGCATCCACGCCGGCATCCCGTGCCCGATGCCGACGGTGATCCTGCCCGGAAAGAGCTCGGCGAGCGTCGCAATCTCCAGGGTCGCGAACGCGGGGTTCCGCGCTGCGGCCGGCAGGATCCCGACACCGACGTGAATGCGCGTCGTCGACGCGAGCGCCACTGCGGCCTGGGCGATCCCACCCCTGAAGAAGCAATCCTCCACAATCCACAGCTCATCGAAGCCCAGCCGGTCGGCTTTTTGCGCAAACGGAATGATCTGCGCGGCGGGGATGTCGCGGGGCAGCACGACGCCGATGCGACGATCCAGACTCGTGCTCATGGGCGCCTTCCGGTTTGGGAGCAATAGACCCAGAGCCTACTCCGGGCGCAGTCGCAGGTTCTGCATTCCGCCGTCGACGGCGATCGACGTGCCCGTTGTCGACCCTGAACGCGGGCTGGCCAGATACGCCACCGCTTCGGCGACTTCCTCCGGCGTCACCAGGCGACCGTGCGGCTGGCGTGCGTTCAACGCAGCGCGCTCAGCTGCGGGGTCGTCGGCCGCGTCGAGCAGGCGCCCGACCCACGGGGTGTCGGCCGTGCCGGGGTTCACGCAATTGACGCGGATGCCCTCCCGCAGGTGATCGGCGGCCATCGCGCGGGTGAGTGACAAGACGGCGCCCTTCGACGCGGTGTACAGCGCGCGGGCAGGCAAGCCAGCCGTCGCGGCGATCGACGATGTGTTCACCACGGCGGCGGACGGCGACGCGAGCAACCACGGCAGCGCCGCGGCGGTCGTGCGGGCGATGCCCGTCACGTTGATGCTGAGCACCCGGGCCCATTCCGCATCGTCGTTGTCGGCGATCGTGCCGATGGCGCCGATGCCGGCGTTGTTGATCACGATGTCGATGCGGCCGAACTTCTCGGCCACGGCGGCGATGGCGGCACGCACCGACGCGGTGTCGGCCACGTTCGCCTCGACGGCGAAGTGGGCGGCATCCGCTGCGCCTGGCTGCAGGTCGAGCACGGCAACGGATGCCCCACCCTCGTGCAGGCGCGCCGCGATGGCCGCACCGATGCCGGATGCCCCGCCGGTCACGACCGCGACGAGGTTCTCAAATTCCTGGCTCATTTGTGTACTCCTTCGTACGCGGTGAAGTCCTGGCGCTGGCGGCCGAGCCCTTCGATTTCGATCTCGCAGACATCGCCTGCGGAGAGATAGGGGAAGCGGCCGGAGAGCGCGACGCCCTCAGGGGTGCCCGTGAGAACCAGGTCGCCCGGTTCCAGCGTGAGGTACTGGCTGAGGTGCCAGATCACGAAGTTCACGTCGAAGATCTGGTCGGCCGTGGTCGAATCCTGGCGGATCTCACCGTTGACCCAGCTGTTCAGGGAGAGGTTCTGGTACTCGACCTCATCGGGCGTGACCAGCCACGGCCCTGTCGGGTTGAAGCCTGGCGCGCACTTGCCCTTCGACCACTGGCCACCGGAGACCGCCATCTGGAAGTCGCGCTCCGACACGTCGTTGGCCGCGACGAAACCGGCGATGTGGTCGATGCTGTCGGTGGGGGAGTCGAGGTAGGAGGCACGCTTGCCGATCACGATGCCGAGCTCCACCTCCCAGTCCGTCTTCGTGCTGCCCTTGGGGATCTCGACCGAGTCGTTCGGGCCGACCACCGTGTTGGGCGTCTTCAGGAACATGATCGGGATCTCCGGCGGCAGCGAGCCAGATTCCGCCGCGTGCGCCGCGTAGTTCATGCCGATGCAGATGACGGCGCTCGGCCGCACGATCGGGGCGCCGATGCGCAGGGAGTCGGCATTCGCGATGGCGGGCAGTGAGCCGGCCTCGATCGCCGCACGCACGTCATCCGCTCGGCCAGACGCCAGGAAGTCACCGGTGATGTCGGCGGTGATCTCCGAAATATCGAAGTACGTGTCGTCCACCAGCACGGCGGGAATTTCCTGGCCAATGGGGCCGAGGCGGGCGAATTTCATGGTTCATCTCTCTCTGCGGAATCACTGCTCACACTGCCGGAACATCAGAACTATATCGTCGCTGAACCGCGAATCGTGGCCGAGAACGACGTTGTCCTGCTGATTGACATCCTATACATCCGATGTTTATGCTCGGGATGCCCAAGCAAGACGAAACCTTGCGAGTGAGACAACCCTGTGAGTGAGAACCAACTGTGAGCACTGTCATCGCGCTGGAAACCAGCGACGTCCGCTTCCCCACGTCCACGTCGCTTGACGGTTCTGATGCCATGAACCTCGACCCCGACTATTCGGCCGCTTACGTGCGGATCGTGACGGATGCCGATGACGGGCTCGAAGGACACGGTTTCGTTTTCACGATTGGCCGCGGCAACGACGTTCAGGTCGCCGCCATTCAGGCGCTGGCCGACCACGTCGTCGGCCGGAACGCCGAGGAGCTGCTGGCCACGATGGGCGCCACCTGGCGTGAATTCGTCTGGGACTCGCAGCTGCGCTGGCTCGGCCCTGAGAAGGGCGTCATGCACATGGCCATCGGCGCCGTGGTCAACGCCCTCTGGGACTTGAAGGCCAAGCGCGCCGGCCTGCCGCTCTGGCAGCTGCTCGGCCGGATGAACCCTGAGGAGCTCGTTGAACTGGTCGATTTCCGCTACCTCACCGATGCCCTCACCCCCGAAGACGCCCTCGAGATCCTGCGCGCCGCTGAGCCGGGACGCGCCGCGCGCGAGGCGGAGCTGCTGGCCTCCGGTTACCCGGCATACACGACGACCCCCGGCTGGCTCGGCTACAGCGACGAGAAGCTGGCCAGGCTCGCGAAGGAAGCCGTCGAGCAGGGCTTCGGCATGATCAAGCTCAAAGTGGGCGGAAACCTCGAGGACGACATCCGTCGCATGCGACTGGCCCGTGAGGTCGTCGGCCCCGACATCCGCATCGGCACAGACGCCAACCAGCGCTGGGGCGTGGCCGAGGCCATTGAGTGGATGAGTCACCTCGCCGAGTTCGACGTGGCCTGGATCGAGGAACCGACCAACCCCGATGACCTGCTGGCTCACGCCGCCATCGCCCGCGGCGTCGCCCCCATCCCGGTCGCCACCGGCGAGCACATGGCCAACCGCGTCATGTTCAAACAGTTTCTACAGGCCGACGCACTGCAGGTGCTGCAGATTGACGCCACCCGCGTCGGCGGCGTCAACGAGAACATCGCTATCCTGCTTCTGGCCGCCAAATTCGGCGTGCCGGTGTGCCCGCACGCCGGCGGCGTCGGCCTGTGCGAAGCCGTGCAGCACCTGTCCATGTTCGATTTCGTCGCCGTTTCTGGCAGCAGTGAGGGGCGCGTGATCGAGTTTGTCGACCACCTCCACGAGCACTTCGTGACCCCCGTCGTCATGCGGGGCGGCGCGTACCAGGCCCCGACCACGCCGGGCGCAGGCACCGAAATGCTCGCAGCCAGCCGCGCAGAGTATGAGTTCACCGCCCGTGCCGGAGCTGTCTGAGATGCCAGAGCTGTCTGAGATGCCCGAGCTCACTTTTCCGCGCCTCGGCTACGGCGCCGCGAACCTCGGCAACATGTACCGCGAACTGACGGATGACGCGGCGAGCGACATCCTGCACGCCGCGTGGGATGCCGGTGTGCGCTACTTCGACACCGCTCCGCACTACGGACTCGGGCTGTCTGAGCGACGCCTCGGCGCGTTCCTGGCCACGAAGCCGCGTGACGAGTACCTCGTCTCCACCAAGGTCGGCCGCTTGCTGCGCCCGAACCCCGAAGGCGCAGGCACCCTCGACCTCGACAACAGCTTCGCGGTGCCCGCCGACGTGAAGCGGGTCTGGGATGCCTCGGCCGACGGCATCCGCCAGAGCGTCGACGAGTCGCGGGAGCGCATGGGCCTCGACCGGTTCGACATCCTGTTTCTGCACGACCCGGAGCGCTATGACCTGACCCAGGGCATCAACGAGGGCATTCCAGCGCTTGCCGCCCTGCGTGACGAAGGCGTCGTCGACGCGATCGGCGTCGGCTCGATGACAACGGACGCCCTGCTCGCCTCAGCCAACACCGGCCTGGTCGACCTGCTCATGGTGGCCGGCCGGTACACGCTCGCCGAGCAGCCGGCCCTCACCGACGTCGTTCCGGCCTGCGCGGCCATCGGGGTCGGCATCGTGAACGCCTCCGTCTTCAACTCCGGCCTGCTCGCCACCGACAGCCCTGGTACGGATGCCCGCTACGAATACGGCAGCGTGCCTGCAGAGCTGCTCACCCGCGTGCAGGCCATCGCCGCCGTGTGCCACGAGTTCAGCGTCTCGCTGCCGACGGCCGCACTGCAGTACTCGCTCAGGGACAGCGCGGTGCGCACCGTCGTGGTCGGCGGCAGCCGCCCTGAGCAGATAACGCAGAACGCCGAGCGGATGCAGGAGGGCGTGCCCGCAGAACTGTGGAGCGCACTGGCCGACAGAGGACTCATCCCCGCATGACAATCGACGCGCACCTGCACCTCTGGAATAGAGAGGTCAGCGACTATGCCTGGCTCACGCCAGAGCTGGGTGCGCTCTATGCCGATTTCACCCCGGTGCAGGCGAGGGCAGAGCTTGACGAGGCCGGGGTCGACGCGGCCATTCTCGTGCAGGCCGAAGATTCACTGCGCGACACCGAAGTCATGCTCTCGGTCGCTGCTGCCCACGACTGGGTGGCCGGAGTGGTCGGTTGGGTGCAGCTCGACGACCCTGCGGCAGCCGAGACGGCGCTTGACCGCTGGCAGCAGCATCCGGTGTTCGTCGGTGTGCGTCACCTCGTGCACGACGACCCGCGTGATGACTTCCTCTCGCTCCCCGGTGTGCGCACCTCCCTTGGCATGCTCGCCGAGCGCGATCTCGCCTTCGACGTGCCGGATGCCTGGCCGAGGCACCTGGGAGCCGCCCTCGATCTCGCCGACGCGCTGCCCGACCTCACCCTGGTGATCGACCACCTCGGCAAACCGCCGCGAGGTACGGCCGACCTCGAAGAGTGGGAGCGGCAGCTCCGCGTGCTGGCGACCAGGCCGAACGTCGTGGCGAAGGTGTCGGGGCTCGGTACCGCGAACGCGGAGTTCAGCACAGACGCCGTCCGAGGCGTCTGGGGCATCGCGCTGGAGTCCTTTGGCCCGAGCCGGCTGCTCTACGGAGGCGACTGGCCCATGACGGTGCCGGCCGGCGGCTACCTGCCAACCTGGAGGGTGCTGAGCGGCCTTATCGGCGAACTCAGCCCTGCGGAACAGCAGCAGATCCTCACGCAGAACGCAATCGACACCTATCGACTTGACCCAGTGGCGCACCCTGCAAAGATCTGATGTATAACCGTTACCAATCCCGGCGCCCCTGAGATTGACACACCAGAACAGCCATACCTAGTATGACCAAGACGCTTCACTCAAGGAAGAGAGATCCCATTGCTCGACGGTATACATCCGATCTTAACGGGGGAGCTGTTGCTCCACCTGGATGCCATGGGTCACTCAGACGCCGTCGTGGTCGCCGACGCGCATTTCCCGGCCCACCGCCTCGGCAGTCGCGTTGTCGACCTGCCGATGCTCAGCACGCCAGACGTGCTCGCCGCGATCCGCACGGTCATCCCGCTCGACGATGCCCCAGGGCTCGATCTCATGACGAGCGCCGATGGGGAGGTGCTCCCCGTACAGCACGAACTCATCGCTGCGGCCGCCGCAACTGAGGCCGATGTGCGATTCGTCGACAGGTTTAGGTACTACGAGGTGGCGGCATCCGCTTTCTTGATCGTGCGCACCGGGGAGACCCGGAAATACGGGAACGCACTGCTGCGCAAGGGCGTCGTTGGTCATGACTCGGTGCGCACCTCAGTGCGGAGCGACGGATGACCGGCCGCGCACCCCTCCTGGAGATCGTTGGCGCAAGCAAGAGCTTCCCCGGCGTGAAAGCCCTGCAAGACGTCCGGCTCGACCTGCGACACGACGAGGTACTCGCCCTGGTCGGCGAGAACGGCGCCGGTAAGTCGACGCTCATGAAGCTGCTCTCCGGCATCTACACGCCTGACGAGGGCGAGTTCTTCCTGAACGGCCAGAAGCTGTCGATCGAGGGCCCGCGTCACGCCCAGGAACTCGGCATCAGCATCATCCACCAGGAATTCAACCTGGCCAACGACCTCACCGTTGCACAGAACATCTTCATCGGGAGGGAGCCGCGCATCGGCGGGTTCTTCCTGAGCGAGCGCGACCTGAACGCCAAGGCCCAGGAACTCTTCGACCGGCTCGGGCTGGCGCTCGACCCGCGTCAACCCGTCGGTGAAATCACCGTGGCCAGGCAGCAGATGGTCGAGATCGCCAAGGCGCTGTCGTTCAACGCCAAGGTGCTCATCATGGACGAGCCCACCGCAGCGCTGAACGACGCCGAAGTCGAGACCCTGTTCGAGCTCATCCACCGCTTCAAGAGCCCAGACACCGGCGTCATCTACATCTCGCACCGCATGGACGAGCTGCGGGTCATCTCCGACCGCATCACGGTGCTGCGCGATGGCCAGTACATCGACACCGTCGACGCCCAGGCCACCCCGATGAGCGAGGTCATCTCGTTGATGGTCGGCCGCGAGATCACGGGCGAGGCCCGTCCCCAGCAAACGGATGCCGTGGGCGACGTCGTTCTCTCGGTCACCGGCCTCAGCACCAAGCACCTGCTCAACGACGTGAGCTTCGACCTGCGCCGCGGCGAGATCCTCGGTTTCGCCGGGCTCATGGGAGCCGGTCGCACCGAGGTCGCACGGGCCATCGTCGGTGCAGACCCGAAGTCTGCGGGCACCATCGCACTGAACGGCGCCACCGTGCAGATCGGCAACCCAGCCGTGGCAGCCAGCCTCGGCATCGGCTACCTCTCAGAGGACCGGAAGGCGCTGGGGGTGCTGCTTGACCGCGATGTGAAAGAGAACATCGTGCTGAGTTCGCTGCCGAAGTTCACGAGGGCATTCGGGTTCATGAAGGCGGCGGACATCCAGTCGACGGCATCCGACTATGTCTCAGCCCTGTCGATCAAGACACCGTCAACGGCGCAGCTGGTGAAGAACCTCTCTGGTGGCAACCAGCAGAAGGTCGTCATCGCGAAGTGGCTTGTCAAGGACTGCGATGTGCTGATCTTCGACGAGCCAACCCGCGGCATCGACGTGGGTGCGAAAGACGAGATCTACGCCCTGCTGGAGTCGCTCGCCGCCCAGGGGAAGGCGATCATCATGATCTCCTCCGAGCTGCCAGAGGTACTTCGCATGTCACACCGCATTGCGGTGATGTGCGAGGGGCGCCTCACCACAATTCTCGACAATGCTGACGCGACCCAGGAAAACATCATGGACTACGCGACCCGAATGAGCTCCGAAGGAACGGTAAACGCATGACCTCGATCACGTCCGATGCAGCACGGATCTCACCGCCGCGAATTCTCGGCCAGCTCCGCGGCCAGCTGCAGCAGCTGTTGGCCTTCGCCAGCCTCATCATCATCGTCGCGTTCTTCGCCTTCGCGAGCCCGCACTTCTTCACCGCCTCGAACATCACCAGCATCCTGGTGGCCGCAACGGTCACCGGCATCCTGGCCCTCGGCACCACCTTCGTGATCATCACCGGCGGTATCGACCTCTCCATCGGCACGGGAATGATCCTCTGCGGCGTGATGGCCGGCGTCTTCCTCACCTACTGGGGCTGGCCGCTCTGGGCCGGTGTGCTTGGCGCCGTCGCCTTCGGCGCGCTGATCGGGTTCGTGAACGGCGTCAACGTCGCGATCCTCAAGATTCCGCCGTTCATTGCCACCCTGGCGATGATGCTGGTCGCCGCGGGCCTCGCCCTCGTCATCAGCGGCACGAAGCCGATCTACTTCAAGGAAACGCCCGACTTCCAGTCGATCATGAACCTGTCGATCATCCCCGGCATCCGTTTCCCGCTGGGCGTGGCCATCTTCATCCTGATGATCGTGATCGCTGCGGTGCTGCTGTCGCGCACGATCTTCGGCCGCTACACGTACTCGATCGGCAGCAACGAGGCCGCGACCGCGCTGTCGGGCGTCAACGTGAACAAGTGGAAGATCGTCATCTACACGGTCTCCGGCGTGTTCGTGGGCGTTGCCGGTGTGCTGGCGGCATCCCGGCTCAGCTCCGCGCAGCCCACCGGTGGAATGGGCCTCGAGCTCGAAGCCATTGCGGCCGTCGTCATCGGCGGCACGTCGCTGGCCGGCGGCAAGGGCTCGATCGTCGGAACCGTTATCGGTGCCCTGATCATGGCCGTGCTCACCAATGGCCTCCGCATCATGTCGATCCCGCAGGAATGGCAGTCGGTGGCCGTCGGCTGCGTCATCCTGCTCGCGGTCTACCTCGACATGCTGCGTCGCAGGGGAAACTAACGCCCGCGCGTCATTCCGTTTTCACCTGCGCGTCGCCGCGCTTCTACCCGCACATCGCACCTCGCACCTCTTATATCAACGCACTTCCCACGCAATCTGAGTGATCGAACAAAGGAGTTTGTCCCGATGAACAAGAGACTAATCACAGCAATGGTCGGCATCACGGCCGTCGCCGCAGCGCTCACCGGCTGCTCGGCGGAAGCGTCCGGCGCCGCTGGCGGAGACGGCGACAAGCCGTACATCGCCATCGTGTCGAAGGGCTTCCAGCACCAGTTCTGGCAGGCCGTCAAGCAGGGCGCAGAGCAGGCCGCCGAAGAATTCGACGTCACCATCACGTTTGAGGGCCCTGACACCGAAGCGGATGTCGACCAGCAGATCCAGATGCTGCAGACCGCTCTCGACAAGCAGCCGGCCGCCATCGGATTCGCCGCCCTCGACAGCCAGGCCGCCGGTCCGCTCCTGCAGCAGGCCAAGGACTCCGGCATCCCCGTCGTGGCCTTCGACTCCGGTGTCGACAGTGACATCCCCGTGACCACGGCATCGACCGACAACAAGGCCGCAGCCGGCGAGGCCGCCAAGCAGATGGCCGACCTCATCGACCACGAGGGCAAGGTTGCGCTCGTCGTCCACGACCAGACTTCGGTCACCGGTGTTGACCGCCGCGATGGCTTCGTCGAATACATGGAGAAGAACGAGCCGAAGATCGAGATCGTCGACGTGCAGTACGGCGCCGGCGACCAGGCCAAGTCCGCTGACCTCGCGAAGGCGATCATCGCCGCAAACCCTGACCTCAAGGGCATCTACGGCTCGAACGAGGGCTCGGCCATCGGCGTCGTGCAGGCTGTGAAGGAGCTCGACCTCTCTGGCAAGCTCACCATCGTCGGCTTCGACTCGGGCAAGGCCCAGATCGACGCGATCAACGACGGCCTGATGGCCGGCGCGATCACGCAGAACCCGGTCGGCATCGGCTACGAGACCGTCAAGGCTGCTGTCGCAGCAATCAATGGCGAGAAGGTCGCAAAGACGATCGACACCGGCTTCTACTGGTACGACAAGACGAACATCGACAGCGACAAGATCAAGGCTGTCATCTACGAGTAACGCCTGAGACTCGCTCGCTGAGGGGTCACCACGCACGACGAAGCGCCGAGGTCGACATGACCTCGGCGCTTCGTCGTGCCCCGCACAGGTGCTCAGTGCACGTGCTCGAAAGCCCGCCGCTGCTGGTCGGTGTGGGCCCGAGAGCGGTAGCTCGACGGGGACTCGCCAACGTGTCGCTTGAATGCGGTGCTGAAGGCACTCTCGGACGAGTAGCCCAGCTCGAGTGCGAGCGAACCGATTCGTGTATCCGCAGATCGCAGTTCTCGCTGGGCGAGGAGCATTCGCCAACTGATGAGGTACGACAGCGGCGGGGTGCCTGCGGCGTGACGGAACCGTTCTGCGAAGCTGGATCGAGACATGGATGCGGCACGGGCCAAATCCTCCAAGCTCCATCCCTTGGCCGGTTGCTCGTGGATCAGTGCCAGTGCGGGCCCAAGCCGCGTGTCGGAGAGCACCCTGAGCCATCCGGCCGGCATGTTCGAGTCGCTCATGAAGCCGCGAACCACATCGAGCACGAGTAGTTGGCCGTACTGGCGGATCGCGAAGTCAGAGCCAATGCGGTTGGCGGTCATCTCCTCGAACAGCCGTTGAATGTGTCCGCGAAGTTGAGGCCCGACGGCACTCGAACGACCGATGTGCAGGACAGGGGGCAAAGCCTGGAGTAGGAGCTCTCGGCCAGTTGGGTTCAAGTCCACCCGTCCGCCGATGAGGACATCCGCGCCGTCAGCGTTCGCCTCATCAGGCGAGATCACGGACCCCGCCGATGGCGGCTCAACGCGAACCGGTGTCTCGTCGCCGGTTCCACCCTCCAATGCCAGCCAGGATCGCCCGTTCAGAACCACCACATCACCTGATGCCAGCTTGATGGGTTTGTCCAGGCCATCGGTGCTCAGCCAGGCATGCCCGTGGACGACGGCGATGAACTTGAGGTCATCGTTGATGCTGCTGTCCGTCTGCCAGCGCCCGCGTACTACCGAGCCGCCGGACACGACGCTTGTGACCTCGATGAGATCCAGGATTTCCGACAACCGATCTGTGGACATGCACTGGACTATAGAGCAAGAAAACAGGACTCCTCGTTATTCACAATCCACGCCCGTGTCATCAGGCTGGACACGGCCCGAAAAGACCGGCCTCCGACACAACCACTCACCGCCATGGCACGCGCCCCGGCACAGAAGGAATACCCATGAATGACACAATGATCGCCCTCGTCACCGGTGGCAACAAAGGCATTGGTCGCGAGATCGCCGCCAAGCTCGCCGAGCTCGGTCACACCGTAGTAATCGGCGCACGCAGCCTCGAACGGGGCGAAGCAACAGCTGCCGAGCTGCGCGCTGGCGGCGGCAACGTCACCGCGGTAGCTCTCGACGTCACAGATCCGACTTCGGCGGCAGCCGCAGCTGCCGAGGTCCAGGCTCAGTTCGGCCGCCTCGACGCGCTGATCAACAACGCTGGTGTCAGCCACATGCCCGGCGCCGACTTCGCTGGTCAATTGCCACGATCCGCTGACGTCGATCACGTCCGCTATGTGTTCGAGACGAACGTTTTCGGCGTCATCACCGTCACGAGTGCTTTCCTGCCGTTGCTCCGCCGTTCGTCCGCACCTCGCATCGTGAACGTCTCAAGCAGCGCGGGCTCGCTCGCATCGATCTCCGACTTCGCCAATACAGACCCGATCGGCCTTGGATACGTCGCCTCGAAGACTGCGCTGACCGCCGTCACCATGATGTACGCCCGCGACCTCGTCGGAGACCATATCCTCGTGAACGCGGTCTGCCCTGGCTTCGTTGCAACCGACCTGAACAATTTCCACGGCGTCCGCACTCCTGCGGAGGGCGCGGCATCAGCGGTGCGCATGGCGACGATCGCGGCAGACGGACCCACCGGAACCTTCACCGACGACTACGGCCCCGTGGCCTGGTAGCGGATCCGCAGAAGCGCCGAGGTCGACCTGACCTCGGCGATTCTGCGCGTTCGAAAGCTGCTCGCTATGACGATGCTGTGGCCGCGTCACGCAGCCACTGCTCGACGCCGGAGATGTGCACGGTCGTGAGCGCCTGGGCCAGCCCGGCATCCCCGCGTTCGAGAGCGTCGACTATGGCCTTGTGCTCGTCGAGGGTGCGTTCGACGGAGTGCTCCTGGGTGAGGCCGCGCCAGATGCGCGCGCGCACGGTGTTGCTCGACAGCGAATCGATGAGACTCGACAGGTACGAGTTGCCCGACGTCGCCACGATGGCGCCGTGGAACTCCAGGTCGTGTGCCACGAGGCCCTCGACGCTCGTCTTCTCGTTGACCGACTCAATCTGGGTGCGGAGGTCGCGCACGACATCCGCTGTTATGTGTGTGGCCGCGAGTGCGACGGCAGCCGGTTCCAGAATGCGGCGAACGGCAAACAGCTCCAGGATGGACGAGTCGTCATGCAGGTCGACCACGAATGACATGGCCTCAAGCAGCAGGCGAGGTTCGAGGCTGGTGACGTAGGTGCCGTCGCCGCGTCGCACGTCGAGCACCCGAATCACCTCGAGCGCCTTCACCGCTTCACGCAATGAGCTGCGGCTCAGCCCGAGCCCCTCGCTGAGTTCTTTCTCCGGGGGCAGCCGGTCGCCTGGCGAGAGTTCGCCGGAGAGAATCATGTCTTTGATCTTCAGGATCGCTTCGTCGGTGACCGCCATGCAAAGATCCTACCTTTGCGGGCGACCCCGCTGATTGAGGAGCGAGCGCCAGCGAGTGTCTCGAAATCGAGCTACGCGCATCGAACGCAGCTATGCGGCAGCTGCAACACCCGCACAGCTGCGTTCGACCCGCGCTGCGACTGCGTGGGTGCGCCGACGGCCCACCAAGGGGTCTCGAGACGGCCTGGCGGCCTCCTCGACCGGCGGAGACTGTCCCGAAATCGAGCTACGCCAAGCGGATGCCGTGGGTTGCGGCTAGCGGATCTGCTCCTGCTTCGACTTGACCGGGATCAAGAGGGCGAGGCCCACGGCGATCACGAGGACGATGCCGAGGATGCCCCAGTACTGCGCGCCACCGAACGTGACGAACAGGGCGAACGCCGTCGGCGCCAGGAACGTGGCAGCCTTGCCCGTTGTGGCGTAGAGGCCGAAGACCTCGCCCTCGCGCCCGGCAGGGATGACCCTGGCCAGGAACGAGCGGCTGGCCGACTGCGCTGGTCCGACGAAGAGGCAGAGTGCAAGGCCGAAGGTCCAGAAGATGATCTGGCCGCCGTCGTGCAGGATGAACACGGCAGATCCGCAGACGATCAATCCGATCAGCGATGCGACGATGACCGGCTTCGGACCGATCTTGTCGTCGAGCAACCCGATCGACACGGTGGCGACACCGGCGACCACGTTCGCGGCGATGGCGAAGATGATGACCTCGCCGGCGGTGAATCCGAAGGTACCTGCGGCCAGGATTCCGCCGAAGGAGAAGACGCCTACCAAGCCGTCACGGAACACCGCACTGGCAATGAGGAAGAAAACCGTCTGCCGACTGGTCTTCCAGAGCGCTGCAATGTCGCGGCCCAGCCGAGCATACGAGGCGAAGAATCCCACCTTGTCGCGGGCGACCTTGGCCGGCGCGTGGTACTCGGGCACGGCGAGCAGCACGGGGAGGGCGAACAATCCGAACCAGACGGCGGCGATGAGCATCGAGACGCGTACCGCCATGCCGTTCTCGTTGGTGACGCCGAACAGGCCGACCTCGGGGTTGATGAAGCCGAAGTACACGATCAGTAGCAGCACGATGCCGCCGAAGTAGCCCATCGACCAGCCGAATCCGCTCACCTTGCCGATGGAGCGCGGGGTGGACACGTTCACGAGCATGGCGTTGTAGTTGACCGACGCGAACTCGAAGAAGACGGTACCGACGGCGAGCAGGAGCAGCCCCAGCCACAGGTAGGAGGGGGAGGGCTCGACGAAGAACATCAGTGCGGTGACGGCAACGACGACATACGTGTTGATGGCCAGCCAGAACTTGCGACGCCCGGAGACATCGGAACGCTGCCCGGTGATGGGTGCGAGGAGCGCAACGATCAGGCCGGCGGCCGCGAGTGTCCAGCCGAGCTGGCTGGAGACGAAGGCCTCGCCGCCGAAGGATTCGCCGGTGAGGTAGACCGTGAAGACGAACGTGGTGACGACCGCGTTGAAGGCCGCTCCGCCCCAGTCCCACAAGCTCCAGGAGAGCACTCTGCCCTTGCGCGCTTTCTGGGCGGCGACCGACTCCACCTGGGCGTTATCCACGCCGATCGTCGCGGCGGCTCCGTCTGGCCTGGTCAGGTGCGACGGCGGAAAGTTGCGGGGCGAATTCGTGGGCTCCGGCTTGGAGTGCTCGTTCATGAGTTCAGGCTACTGGCGAGCGGTGAACAATTGGGGAAGGTGACCCGAACGGGGACCCCCTTGTGGCCTCGGCCTCACCGGCCGCAGCGGAGGGAACTCAGGTATGGTTTTGACAACCCACAATTTCACACGCCAGTCATCCGCTGCGGGAGAGTTCTGCCGGCAGTTTTCGGCAGGCGCCGTAGGAGCAAATCCTCCCCAGGAATCTCTCAGGCCCCTGTACCGCTGCGGTAGGCACCTCTGAAAAGTGGCCAGGCATTCACCCTGACCCACCGACGGTGCAAGCGTCAGCCCAGCCAGGGCCGGCGCGGAAACTCTCAGGTCCGATACAGAGCGGGGAGGACTCAACGATTGCCCGCGCCCTGCGCGGCCTGACCATCGGAGATCCTCGTGACCCCATCCCGTTTCCGCTCCCTCTTCGCATCGAACAGCTCATGGCTGTAGGAGTCTTCGACCTCTTCTCCGTCGGCATCGGGCCCTCGAGTTCGCACACCGTTGGGCCGATGCGGGCAGCCGCCGTGTTCGCCAGCGAGTTGGCCGAGCGCGGTCTCGCCGAGAGCGCAGTAGGACTTCGCGTCGACCTGTACGGGTCCCTCGCCGCCACCGGCCGTGGGCACGGCACCATGACGGCCGTGATGCTCGGCCTCGAAGGTCGCCATCCAGAGCTGATCCTGCCGGAAGAGGTCGAAGCCAGCCTGGTCAGGATCGCGGCCGACGGCGCGCTCGTGCTCGCCGGCATCCGCTCACTGCCGTATGCCGAAAGCGATATGGTGCTGCACCCGCTCACCGTGCTGGCACGCCATACGAACGGCATGAAATTCGAGGTGACGGATGCCGCTGGCGCTGTTGTGCACGCGGCCACCTTCTTCTCTGTTGGCGGCGGGTTCATCGTGCGCGAGGGGGAGGAGCAGACCAAGGCCGAGCAACTGGCTGCGTCGAAGCAGGACCTCCCGCTGCCCTTCCGGACCGCGGCCGAGCTGCTCGCGCACTGCCGGGAGCAGGAGCTGAACTTCAGCGGTGTCATGCTGCAGAACGAACTCGCCAGCCGCACTGAGCCCGAGGTGACGGCCGGGCTGCTGCACATCCGCGACGTGATGGAGGAGTGTAAGAACTCCAGCATCGCGCGCACCGGAACGCTGCCAGGCGGGCTGAATGTGCGCCGCCGCGCGCCGGCCTGGTACCAGCGTCTGCTCGTCGAAGACCCGAACCGCGACCCGAAGTTCTGGCAGGAATGGGTGAACCTCGTGGCGCTCGCCGTGAATGAGGAGAACGCAACGGGCGGCAGGGTGGTCACCGCGCCCACCAACGGAGCAGCCGGCATCATTCCCGCGGTCATGTTCTATGCCACGCACTATGCGCCCGGCATGGATACCGCCAGCCAGGAGGTGAAGGACGCCGCCGTCGTGCGCTTCCTGCTCGCCGCCGGTGCCGTCGGCGTCCTCTATAAGGAGCAGGCGTCGATCTCAGGCGCGGAAGTCGGCTGCCAGGGCGAGGTGGGGTCTGCGTCGTCGATGGCCGCCGCCGGCCTGGCCGAGGTGCTCGGCGGCACGCCAGAGCAGGTGGAGAACGCGGCCGAGATTGCGATGGAGCACAACTTGGGCCTCACCTGCGATCCCATCGGAGGCCTCGTGCAGATCCCGTGCATCGAGCGCAACGCGATCGCGGCCGGGAAGGCCATCAACGCCGCGAAGATGGCGCTCTGGGGAGACGGAACGCACCGGGTGTCACTCGACGAGGTGATCGTGACCATGCGGGAGACCGGCAAGGACATGAGCTCGAAGTACAAGGAGACCGCGCTCGGCGGCCTCGCCGTCAACGTGGTGGAGTGCTAGCTAGCTGGCGTAGGACTCGCGGTTGGAAAGCACCTCATCCATGTGCGTCTCCGCCCACGATTTGAGTCCGCGGATCATCTGGTGCAACGACAGTCCAAGATCTGTCAGTTCGTAGGTGACCGTGACGGGAACCGTCGGTGTCGCGGTGCGGCTGACTAATCCGTCGCGCTCCAGCGACCGGAGCGTCTGGGTGAGCATCTTCGGGCTGACTCCGGCCAGCGTGCGGGACAACTCCGAATAGCGCATCGGCCCGGCCTCGCCGATGCAGTCGGGGCCGCTTCCGAGCGCGGTGAGTATCAGCGTGACCCATTTGTCGGAGATCCGGTCCAGCAGCTTCTGGCTCGGGCAGACGGCCAGGAAGGCGTCGTAGTTCGTCTTGTTCTGCGCCTTTTGTGCGGCGGCGGTCATGGTTGCCATCGATGGTTCCTTCCACCCGCGGGTAACTAACGCACCTGAAAGTGCCTACTTCCCGACGGGAAGTTACTTCCTCATACTGGGGCAAGGAGCCATTCGGCACCAGCCCCATTCCACGGAAAGGCAAAAACTTGACCACGCTTTCAACCACACTTCCCGGCGGCACCTGGTCTCTCGGCGACCTGACGGTCTCGCGTTTCGGATACGGCGCTATGCAGCTCGCCGGCCCCTGGGTCATGGGCCCGCCCGCTGACATCGATGGAGCACTCGCCGTGCTCCGTGAGGCCGTAGAACTCGGAATCACACACATCGACACGAGCGACGCCTACGGGCCGCGCATTACCAACCAGCTCATCCGCGAAGCGCTGCACCCGTACCCCGAATCCCTTCACATTGTGACCAAGGTCGGTGCGAACCGCGACGAGCAGGGCGGCTGGCCTGCGGCCCGTCGACCCGAAGACCTGCGCCGTGCTGTGCATGAGAACCTCGAAGCACTCGGCCTCGAAACGCTCGACCTCGTCAACCTCCGGCTCGGCAACGCTGAGGGGCCAGAGGCTGGTTCGATCGCCGAGTCGTTCGAAGCGCTCGTCGAGCTGCAGGAGGAGGGCCTGATCCGGCATCTCGGCGTGAGCAACGCGACGGCTGAGCAGGTGGCAGAGGCCATGGCGATCGGGCCGATCGTGTGCGTGCAGAACATGTACAACCTCGCCCACCGCCATGATGACGAGCTGATCGACATGCTCGCGGGCGAGGGCGTTGCCTACGTGCCCTTCTTCCCGCTCGGTGGCTTCAGCCC
Source organism: Leifsonia sp. Y878 (assembly GCF_057669685.1). Lineage (NCBI taxonomy): Bacteria > Bacillati > Actinomycetota > Actinomycetes > Micrococcales > Microbacteriaceae > Leifsonia > Leifsonia sp. Y878. The sequence continues at coordinate 281,639 of NZ_JBYHFS010000004.1, forward strand.
ACTGCAGTCCGAAGCGCTCTCAGCCGTGGCGTCGCGATTGGGCACGACGCCGATGTCGGTCGCCCTGGCGTGGCTGCTGCAGCGGTCACCAAACATCCTGCTGATTCCCGGAACATCGTCGGTCACGCACCTGCGCGAGAACATCGCTGGCGCAGGGATTACGCTCTCGGCAGACGACGTCGCCGAGTTGGACACGATCGGCCGCTAGCCGATCGGACGGACGTCCGGGGCCTCGCCTTCGTGTGATGACGAGGCCCAAATGTGGCGCTTAGACCGCGCTGGCGCGGCGCCGGCGCACGAGGACTCCGGCGAGCCCTGCGATGAGGAGAATGAGCGCTCCGAGCCCTGCCGCACCGCCGTCGAAACCGGTGGATGCCAGTTTCGGGTCGACTGACGCCGGCGTGACCCTGGGTGTGACGGTCGGCGTTGGGGTGCTCGTGGGCGGCGTGACTACTGCGACGGCGGTCCACTGGGCGTAGAGGACAACGTCGCCGGTCACGGTGCCCGCGAAGTTCCACTTCGTGCCGCCGGTCGCGGCCGTGTACCAACCGTTGAGGGTGAACCCTGTGCGAGTCGGCGCGCCAGGCGCGGCGATCGTCGTGCCGTAGTCGGTGGTGACGGATGCGACGGCGCTGCCGCCCTGCGCGTCGAAGCTGATCACATGGCGGTCGAGGGTCCACGTGGCATACAGGGTGAGGTCGCGGGTCAGGACCGTCGTCGGCGTCATGGCGGTGGTGCGCGCAGCATCCGTTGACCAGCTGAACCCGTAGTGCAGGGGCGCGGCCAGCGTCGGAAGGGTGAGCTGGGCCGCGGCAAGCGTGCTGGCATATACGCGCAGCGGAGGGACGGCCGCTGGCGTAGCGCCGGAGCCGCCCGTGGTGTCGAAGGTGAGCTCAAAGCTGTTGGAGCCGATGTTGCCCGTCAAGCCGATGGAGCCGGTGTTGACGATCGCACCGGTATTGGTGATCGTCCCTGCCCCGCCGATCGCGCCATTGTTCACGATGGTGCCGGAGTTCTGCACGGTGGTGCCCGCCGGAATGGTCAGGGTGCTGCCGGGCGTGATTGTCAGGGTTCCGTTGTTCGAGAGCGAACCGAATGCAGCTGTGCTGTCGCCGCCGCCGATCAGGAACGAGCCGGGAGCGGATGACGCGGAGACCGTGACCTGCGCGCCGCTTCCGATGGTCAATGCGCCGCCGTCACCAGTGAAGGCACCGCCGCCGATTGCCGTACCCTGCAACCCGCCGTTGGCCGTAACCACGCCTCCGGTGATGGTGACGGTGCCGCCGTTGCCGACGCCGACGCTGCCCTGTCCTCCGCCAATTCCGGAGGCGTAGATTCCTGCCTGCGCGGTGACGGTGCCGCCGGAGATGGTTGTGATCCCGCCGTTCTTTCCACCGTTGCCACCGCCAATTCCGGCACCTTGGTCTCCGCCCGTCGCGGTTATGGTGCCTCCGCTGATCGTGGTCGTCCCGCCGCTGCCGCTGTAGCCGCCGCCGATTCCGGCCGATGAAGCGCCACCCTGTGCGGTAACAGTTCCCGCGGTGATCGTGGTGGTTCCGCCCTCGCCCAGGAAGCCGCCGCCGATTCCGGCGCCGCCGGAGAGGAGGCCGATGGTGTCGGTTCCTCCTCGTGCGGTGACGGTTCCGCCGTTGATCGTGACAGTGCCACCATCTTCAAACGGCCCGCCGCCGATTCCTGCGGCGTCGTCCCCGCCGGTGGCGGTGAGCGATCCATTGGCTCCGCTGTCGACAATGACCAACTCCGTACCAGCAGGCACTCCGACCCCGGCCAGGTTAAACCCGCCGACGGCCGTCAAATCCTGACCGTTCAAATCGAGCGTCACCGGCAACCCGGCGGAGACCTTGAGAGCGGGACCCGAGAGAACGTCAATGTCGTCGCCGAGGGTCACCGTTCCGCCCGCGGCGAATGCCGCAATCAGGCCAGCGGCATCGGTGACCGTCGTGGCGGCCGACGCGGCCTGCACAGGGGCAGCGGTGAAGCCGAACGCGAGCAGAGCTGCGGTGACGGTAAGGGTTGCCGCTGTCCGTCCGACTGGTGTGTGCTGGAAACGGGCAGGCGTGGCGCGTGCTGCGGCAAACATCGTTGAAGTCCCCTTATTTAGATATGTAGGCACAGGCTAGCGGCGCGGCGCAGCGCGGCGCAGGCTAGAACTGGCCCCAATTATGGGGAGAACGGGGCGCAGAAACGAGGCGAAGGAACGCGCCGCGGAAACCCGCCGAAGCAGGGTCAGGACGGGAGTCCGGGCACCCACTCGAGCATGTCGGGGAAGCTGGCGTAGTACAGCTGGCCATCGTGATGCACGAAGCCACCGTCAACGTAGTTCGGATCGGTGTCCGGCTCATTGAAGTAGCCAGGGAATGACGCGTCGTCGCTGACATATCCGGTGTCGAGGAGCGAGGCCCTGAAGGTGTCCCACTCGGCGTCAGACATGGCGAGCTGCCCGAAGACGACCATCACGTCGCCCATGTTGCCCCAGAGGCAGACCATGCCGCCGTCGTCGAGGATGAACTGCAGGTCGGTGCTCCACCACTGCGTGAACTCCTTCGACGTCAGGCCGGATGCCGCGAAATCGTCGTACGCAGCCGGCTCGAGCGCGGTGTCGCAGGTGGGCGCGGCAGCCGAGTTGGGCGCCGCAGCCGCGGTGGGCACGGGTGTGCCAGGGCCCAAGAACACAGGGGTATTGGCAGGGGCTGGCGACGGAGCCGTGGCACTCGACGTTGGAGGGACGTCGGGCGTCGCACCGCACGCGCTGAGCGTGAGCGCGGTGGCGGTAACGAGAAGGAGCGTGGTCAGAATGCCTCGAGATCGCTGCATGTGCACAGCATAGGGACGATCGCTGGCCCCCGTACCAGGAACCGGCAGAAAACACCTCTGACCGGCATTCGCTCAAAGTTGAGCCATTCACACTCAACTTTCAGTTGGCCGTCTTGACAACAAAATCTCCGCGATGGAATACTTGAGCCAGCAGCGCTCAAGTCTTGAAGCGCCGCACAAGTTTGAAATACAGCACCACAACCGAAAGCAATGAAGGAGACGCACATATGTCACGTGCAGTAGGTATCGACCTCGGAACCACCAACTCGGTGGTTGCCGTTCTTGAGGGTGGAGAACCCACCGTCATCGCGAACGCCGAAGGCCTTCGCACCACCCCGTCTGTCGTCGCATTCACCAAGGACGGCGAGGTGCTCGTTGGCGAGACCGCCAAGCGTCAGAACGTCACCAACGTCGACCGCACCATCTCCTCCGTGAAGCGCCACATGGGCACCGACTGGACCGTCGCCATCGACGACAAGAAGTACACCCCGCAGGAGATCTCGGCACGTATCCTCGCCAAGCTGAAGCGCGACGCTGAGCAGTACCTCGGCGACAAGGTGACGGATGCCGTCATCACCGTTCCCGCTTACTTCAACGACGCTGAGCGCCAGGCCACCAAGGAAGCCGGTGAGATCGCGGGCCTCAACGTTCTGCGCATCATCAACGAGCCGACCGCTGCAGCCCTCGCATACGGCCTCGACAAGGGCAAGGAAGACGAGCTCATCCTGGTCTTCGACCTCGGTGGTGGAACGTTCGACGTCTCCCTCCTCGAAGTGGGCAAGGACGACGACTTCTCGACCATCCAGGTTCGCGCCACCTCCGGTGACAACCGCCTCGGTGGAGACGACTGGGACCAGCGCATCGTTGACTACCTGATCAAGAAGTTCAAGGAAACCACCGGCGTTGACGTCTCGAACGACAAGATCGCCAAGCAGCGTTTGAAGGAAGCCGCGGAGCAGGCCAAGAAGGAACTCTCCAGCAGCATGTCGACCAGCATCCAGCTGCCGTACCTGTCGCTCACCGAGAACGGCCCCGCCAACCTCGACGAGACGCTCACGCGCGCACAGTTCGAGCAGATGACCCAGGACCTGCTCGACCGCACCAAGAAGCCGTTCCAGGACGTCATCCGTGAAGCCGGCATCAAGGTCGGCGACATCTCACACGTCGTTCTCGTTGGTGGATCGACCCGTATGCCCGCCGTCTCAGAGCTCGTGAAGCAGGAGACCGGTGGACAGGACCCCAACAAGGGCGTCAACCCTGACGAGGTCGTCGCCGTCGGCGCCGCACTCCAGGCCGGCGTGCTGAAGGGCGAGCGCAAGGACGTTCTGCTCATCGACGTCACCCCGCTGTCTCTCGGTATCGAGACCAAGGGCGGCATCATGACCAAGCTCATCGAGCGCAACACGGCCATCCCGACCAAGCGCAGCGAGACGTTCACCACAGCGGATGACAACCAGCCGTCCGTGGCGATCCAGGTGTTCCAGGGTGAGCGCGAATTCACGCGTGACAACAAGAACCTCGGCACCTTCGAGCTGACCGGTATCGCACCGGCTCCGCGCGGCATCCCGCAGATCGAGGTCACCTTCGACCTCGACGCCAACGGCATCGTGCACGTGTCCGCCAAGGACAAGGGCACCGGCAAGGAGCAGTCGATGACCATCACCGGCGGCACCGCGCTGGCGAAGGAAGACATCGAGCGCATGGTTCGCGAGGGTGAAGAGAACGCTGCAGAAGACAAGCGTCGCCGTGAGGCCGCTGAAGTTCGGAACGGCGCCGAGCAGCTCGCGTACTCGATCGACAAGCTCATCAAGGACAACGACGACAAGCTGCCCGCAGACGTCAAGTCTGAGGTCCAGGCTGATGTCGACTCGCTCAAGTCGGCGCTCGCCGGTGACGACGATGACGCAGTCAAGACCGCGTTCGACAAGCTGAACGAGAGCCAGGGCAAGCTCGGCGAAGCGATCTACGCTGCCAGCCAGGCTGAGGGCGCTTCGGCTCCCGCCGGCGATGCAGGCGAGCAGCCGACATCCGCTTCCTCCGACGAGGACGTGGTTGACGCCGAAGTTGTTGAAGACGAAGACGAAGCGAAGAAGTAATGACTGACAACAGCCATGAGCACGAGCACGAGCCCGTGAACGAGCCCGTGGATGAGTCGTTGGCCGAAGGGGCGCCAGAGTCTGGCGCCCCCGAGGCGACGGCCGACGGGATCGAAGAAGACGAGTTGACGGTTCAGGACATCCTGGACGCGGCGAACATCGAGGCTGCAGATCCCTCGAACGAGCACCTTGCCGACCTCAAGCGCATCACGGCTGAGTACGCCAACTACCGCAAGCGCACCGAAGCTAACCGTGAGGTTGAGCGGGAGCGCATTGTAGGCGACGTCGTGAAGGTACTGCTGCCGGTACTCGATGACCTGCACCGCGCTGAGAAGCACGGTGACCTCGAGGGCGATTCGGCATTCGCCACCATCGCCGCGAAGTTGCGCAGCAGCGTCGAGAAGCTCGGACTCACCTCGTTCGGTGAAGTGGGGGAGCCATTCGACCCCACCATCCACGAGGCGATCTTCCAGCTGCCAGGCGCTGACGTAAGCACTGAGACCGTAGCGGATGTCGCTGAGACGGGTTACCGCCTCGGTTCCACTCTGCTTCGCGCGGCCAAGGTCGTGGTCCAGGTGCCGAGCGATGGCTAGCCAGGACTGGTTCGACAAAGACTTCTACAAGGTTCTCGGGGTCTCGAAAGACGTCACCCCGGCCGAGTTGAAGAAGGTCTACCGCAAGCTCGCGCGTAAGTATCACCCGGACTCCAATTCGGGAGATGCGACAGCCGAAGCGAAGTTCAAAGAGATCAGCGAGGCGCACTCCGTGCTCTCCGATCCAGAACAGCGCAAGGAATACGACGCGGTTCGCGCCATGGGCAGTGGAGCACGCTTCACTGCCCCTGGTGGCGGTGGCGGCCAGCAGGGCGGTTTCGACGATGTCTTCGGCGGAATGTTCGGCGGCGGCACCGGCGGGCGGCAGAGCTATTCGTTCCAGCAGGGTGGTTTTGACGACATCCTCGGTGGCATGTTCGGCGGCGGCAACCCCGGCTACGGAAACGCCAGCGGCGGATTCCGTGGCTATGGCGGGCCGAGTCGCGGACGCGATGTTGTGGCATCCGCAACGGTTGATTTCATTACGGCGACCAAGGGTGACACCATCACCCTGCAGACGCAGGATGGTCACCCGCTCAAGGTGAAGATTCCGGCTGGCGTTGCCGACGGTCAGAAGATCAAGCTGCGTGGCAAGGGCCAGCCGAGTCCGGATGGCGGCGAGAACGGAGACCTCATCTTGACCGTCAATGTGCGCAAGCATCCCGTGTTCGAACGTGACGGGCTGAACCTTCGGGTGGCCGTTCCCGTGACGTTCGCTGAGGCTGCACTCGGCGCGACCATCGAAGTGCCTACCCTCGGCGGGGACCCCGTGAAGTTGCGGGTTGCTCCCGGCACGCCGAGCGGTCGGGTGCTTCGGGTCAAGGGCCGCGGTGTCAGTTCTGCAAAGGGCACCGGGGACCTCCTCGCGGTGGTTCAGGTTGCCGTGCCATCACACCTGTCGAAGGAGGCAGAGGAGAAACTCGCTGCCTTCGTCGAGGCTCTGCCGAAGGAGAATCCGCGAGAGGATCTCCTGGCGAGGGCCAGAGGCTGACGTGGACGAGAATTCGCCGGTATTCGTGATTTCAACGGCGGCCGAACTGGCCGGGATGCATCCGCAGACCCTGCGCCAGTACGACCGGATCGGGCTGGTGAGCCCAGGCCGCACGCTCGGTAAGTCGCGCCGATACTCCATGCGCGATGTCGCGAAACTGCGCGAGATCGCCCAGTTGAGTGGCGAGGGCGTGAGCCTGGAAGGCATCCGGCGAATTCTCAACCTGGAAGACGAAGTGAACGGCCTGCGGGCCAGGGTGGGCGAGCTCGAATCGGCATTGGCCGACGAACTGCTCAACCGCCCTGGTCGGCGCGTGTTCGCGGCGGGCTCAGCAGGCGACGTCATCTCAATGCGGGCCGGCACGCGCACGCGGCGGTCGAACGCCGTGGCGATCTGGCGCCCGCTCGACCACAGGTAGCATCTGCGAACTCGCTCCTCTTTCGTTGATTGAGGAGCGCCCGAGGAACGAGGCCGCGTCTCGAAATCGAGCCACGCGGGTCGAACGCAGCCGCGCTGTAGTTACAACACCCGCAAAGCTGCGTTGGACCCGCGCAGCGGGTGCTGCGGGTGTCGAGGCACGCTCGCAGCATCCGCGGCGGTGCCCGGCTCGGGTACCGTTGCGTAAGTGACAGAATTCTCGTTCGAGCAGCTCCGCCGATGGCCAGACGTCGAAGCCGACAACCTCTTTGCGTTCGACGCCAGCGACCGACTGATCCTCGATGAGGCCGCCGCCGCACTGGAGGCGGTCGCCCCTGACGAGGTCGTGGTGCTCGAAGACCACTACGGCGCGCTCACGCTTGGTGCCGCAGCGCTGCATGGCGCAACCGGAATCCGGGTGCACCAGGACGGCATGTCGGGCGAACGCGCCCTCGCCGCCAACGCCGCTGCTGCAGGGCTGACGGATGCCTACCGCTCGCTCCCACTGGACGCCGCCCTGCTCGCAGGCGCCCGCGTCGTGCTGCTCCAGCTGCCGCGCAGCCTGGGGGCGCTCGACGAGATCGCCGAATCGATCGCCAGGTTCGCCGCTCCAGACGTGCGTGTCTTCGCCGGCGGACGCCTCAAGCACATGACCCCCGCCATGAACACCGTGCTTGCCCGGCATTTCGGCAGCGTCACGGCGTCGCTGGCCAGGCAGAAGTCCCGCGTGCTCATCGCGAGTGACCCGCTGAGCCCCGCCGCCAACACCTCTGATGCCACCGCCGCCCCCTCCGCGTGGCCGCACCGCGAGTACCACGCCGACCTCGACCTCACGGTCTGCGCGCACGGCGCCGCCTTCGCCGGCACGTCTATCGACATTGGAACCCGCTACCTGCTCGAGTTCATCGACCGGATGACGTCCGATGCGGCATCCGTCATCGATCTCGGCTGCGGAACCGGCGTCTTGGCCGTGTCCATTGCGCGGGCACGTCCTGACGTTCACGTGATCGCCAGCGACCAGTCGGCAGCCGCCGTGCTGTCGGCACAGGCGACCGCTGCGGCGAACGGTGTGTCTGAGCGCGTGGAGGTCGTGCAGGATGACGCGCTGAGTAGCCAGCCTGACGCATCCGCTGACTTGATCGTGCTGAATCCGCCGTTTCACATTGGCTCGTCGGTGCACGCCGGCATTGCGCTCAAGCTGTTTGAGGACGCGGCCAGGGTGCTGCGGCCAGGGGGCGAACTGTGGACCGTGTGGAACAGCCATCTCGGCTATCGGTCACCGCTCACGCGCATCGTTGGGCCGACGCAGCAGGTGGGCCGCAACACGAAGTTCACCGTCACGGTGTCGAAGCGCGCCTAGTCATCTGCGGTGATTGCTGCGCCATCACCGGTGCGGATGTGGGTGTGGAAGCCGTGATCAGCTGCCAGATCTTGCCGACCGACCAGGCGAAGACGGCGACCAGAAGTGCGTTCCGCACCGTGAGCAGCACCACCGCGAAGGGGTCGCCGTCGACCAACGGCAGGTAGAAGACGGGGAAGATGAGCGTGGTCAGCACGCCAATCGCCAACATGAGGTAGGCGGGGGTGCGCCAGCGGCGCCAGTTCTGGGTGATGCCGACGGCGACGATCGGCGCAATCCAGAGCATGTACTGCGGCGACCCGACCTTGTTGAACACGACGAAGGCCCCCGAGAGCGCGAGGGCACCGAGCAGCAGCAGCTCAGACCGCGCGGCCGTGCGCCTGGCGGCCAGCACCATGAGCACGAAGATCCCGGCGATCGCAACGAACATGAGTGGCGTCATGGCGGCCGCGACGGCATTCGCTCCTGGCCCCGCGATCTCCCGCGTCGCCATGGCGTAGTTCTGATAGATATACGTGTCCCGCTGCCCGAAGGCGGCCAGCCACACCCACGGCGTGGCGATGGGCGCTTCCAGCTGCAGCGAACGGCCGGACTGCATCGTGACGAAGCCGGCAATGAAACGGATGCCGCCTGCCGCCCACACAAACCCGACAATCGGGATGGTGACGGCGATCGCGGTCGCAATGACCGTGAGGCGGTGCTTCGACGCGACGACGACGGCGAGGATGACGGCCGCCGGCCATACCTTGATCCAGGTGGCGATGGTGAGAATCACGCTGGCCACGACAGGGCGCCTGGCCACGAGGACCAGGGCCAGGATGACGAGCGGGGCGGTGAGGCCTTCCAGTCGAAGCAGGCCGACCGGGCTGAGCACGAAGGTGAAGCCCAGCCACCACCAGGCCGCCGTGTAGCCGCGGACGCTGCGCCCCCAATTCGTGAGCGCGGCGACGGCGACGGCATTCAGCGCCGTCGTGAGCAGAAACCAGAGCAGTTGGTACAGGTACGGCCCGCCGAGTGCCGCAAAGACGATGGGAACCAGCGCCCCGATGGGATACACCCACTCCGTGTTGATGCCTTGCCAGACGCCAAGGTTCAGGCCCTGTTCGGCCCAGGTTCGGTAGAGCACCAGGTCGCCGAGTTCGTGCCCGGTGAGGATGACCGGCAGCAGGGCAACCAGGAAGACAACATGAACGGCGGTGAATCCGAAGACAAGACCGCGCGGCGTGTGCAGCCAGGTGCGCTGCTCCGTGGAGAGGGAACCATTGATCCTTCGGTCGACACGATCGAAGAAAGCGGACATAGCGTGCCTTTCAGCCGACGACTGTGGCAACCAGCGGCCACACCGTGGAGTTTAAGAGCCAGAGGTGAAAAGCACATGGCCGGTATCCGACGATGTGGGGTTTGCCCTGAGAGTGCTCTCAGCCGTTCCTTACAGGTTTCGCGGCTCCTGAAGGGGCTCTTGAAGGGTGGCGCGCGGCGCCGCTGCTGGTGCCTGGCCCACTGCCGTCGCACCCGCCACGCGTGCGGTGTCGAGCGCCAGGCGAGCGAGGAACGTCGATCCGGCAACGGCGGCCGGCATGCTGAAAACGGCGCCGAACGGAATCATGAACAGCAACTGGGTTCCAACGCCGAAGCCGAGCAACTGCCAGCGGATGCCGCGGCGCAGCATCCGCTGAGTCGCGCTCGGTATTCCGCGCGCCTCAAAAGCCCGCGAGCTCAGCTCAACGGCGAGCAATCGCCCGGAGAGAGTGACGCCAAGGACGGGCCCGAGCACTCCGCCGACGAGCGGCACGAACCCGACGAGCCCGACCCCGAGCGCGGTGACCACGCCAAGGCAGAGCAGCCAGAGCGAACTGCGCACCGCCCGCCAAAAGCCGGCTCCCTCCTCGGGAATGGGGCCGCCGGCCGCGTCTTCGGCCGCGCGCCAGATCCGCTCATAGAAGGGGTCGCCGATCGCGAGCGTGAGGGCGGTGAATGTGACGGCCGACAGCACTATGGCCGCACCGAAAAGCACGGCCGAGGTTGCCGTGGTGACAATGTTCTGCCACGGGCGCGGCCAGCTCTCGTCGAAGGGAGTGAGCCAGTCCACGATCGCCTGCAGGTTGAATCCGAGGGCGATCAGCGCGGCCAGCACCAGTGCGAACACGATGGCCGCTGGGATGAGGCCGAGCATCATGGCGCGTGGTCGGCGGCCCCAGAAGCCGAAGCCGCGCAGCAGCAGGCCAATACCGTTGAAGAATGCGCTCAGCATGGGCAGGGCCCCAGGGCTGTGCGGTCGTTTGGCGTCGAGTGGTCCACGCTGCAAGCCTAAGGGGATTGCGTGCTCCATCCACTAGTTGCGCGCAGGCGATGGCTTGCCCGATGTGGGTCGGCCCATTCCGCAGATAAACACGAAGTGACGCCTGCGTTCAGGAGCAGTAACGGCGATCTGAATCCTGTTGGGCTTCTATGAACTTCTGTTGAAGTTCCTGCCAACCAACCCGGATGCGATGAAGCGTCGCGATAGCTTGACCTTGTCGGCCGCCGAACTGTCGCGTCTGACTGCGCGCTCGCGTCGCGTTTCGCAGCACACTCATTCCTCCCGTCTCAGTCGGCCGATCTGTCGCGCCTGAAATCGGGTTCCGGAATGTGTACGGCAGGACAAGCGCACTCATGAACCACACCACTCAAAAGGGGCTTTCAGAGGCATGATCGGCGATCGATTGATAAACATGGTGAAATCACCACAGAAGCGCACTGCCGTACTGGCCTGCGGGATTGTGGCGGCGCTCGCCCTCACCTCCGTCGGCGGTGGCATTGCATACGCGGCGGGCGGCCTGGCTCCGCCCCCGGTCAATCCGGCGACGATTCACCTCGCCTCTGCCATCCCAGACCGGGTGATCCTGACCCCGACGACGACTCCCGCGACGAGCCAGAACGTGTCGTGGCGCACCTCGACCGACGTAACGGCTCCGCAGGCACAGCTCGCCGCGATGACCGACGGACCGATCACCCCGGCGTCAACGTTCACCGCAACGTCGACCACGGAATTCGCCACCGACCTGGGCTACACGATCAAGTACCACACCGCTGTACTCACCGGCTTGAGTGAATCGACCAGCTACGTCTACCGAGTCGGTGACGGCGAGACATGGAGCGAGTGGTTCGAGTTCGAGTCAGCGGCGGCCGGCATCGCGCCGTTCTCCTTCCTGGTGCAGGGCGATGCGCAGAACGACGTGAAGTCATACGCCTCTCGCGCGTTCAGGGCGGCGTACGAGGCGCGTCCATACGCGAAGGCAGTCGTGCACCTCGGCGACCTCATCGACACCGATGTCGCAGATGCCGAGTGGGGAGAGTGGTTCTCCGCAGCCGGTTACGAAAACGCCTACCTCAACGTGATGGCAACGCCGGGCAACCACGAGTACTACCCGGGGCCGCAGCTGACCAGATACTGGAAGGCCCAGTTCGAGTTCCCCGAGAACGGCCCGGCAGACACCCCGCAGATCAAAGCGCAGTTCAGCGAAAACACCTACTTCACCGACTACCAGGGCGTGCGCTTCATCTCGCTGAACGCCTCGCAGATCAACCCGGCCGACCTGAAGGCACAGACAGACTGGCTCGACCGAGTGCTGGCCGAGAATCCCAATAAGTGGTCGGTCGTCTCCTTTCACCAGCCCGTCTTCTCTGTGACCTCTGGCCGCGACAACAAGACCATCAGGGAGGCGTGGCTGCCCATTTTTGAGGCACACAACGTCGACCTCGTGCTGCAGGGCCACGACCATGCATACGGCCGCGGAAACCTGTTTGCCAACGAGCAGAACCTGCCGGCGGGTGCTGATCCGGCAACCAGCCAGACCGGTCCGGTGTACATGGTCACCGTTGCCGGCCCGAAGATGTACATCCCGGACGACCCTGCCACCAACAACTGGATCACCAACGGCGCGAACCTGCGCAGCATGAACCGCGGTACCCAGATGTACCAGACGGTCGATGTGACGGCGAACGAGATCCACGTCGAGAGCCACAAAGTGACGGGCGAGCTGTTCGACGCGTTCACCATCACCAAGTCGGACGACGGCGCCAAGCTCGTGACCGATGAGACCGTCGCCCGGGCATCCGGGCCCGGATCGACGCGGGAAACGATCAATGCCCCTGCACGACCGGATGTCGTCGTGCCAGGAAGTACGCCGACCACGCCACCCACCACGCCTGAGCCGACGACGCCACCAACGACCACCCCACCCACGACGCCTGAGCCGACCACCCCACCCACGACGGTGCCGACGGCAACTCCCACGACGCAGCCGACGGCAACTCCCACCTCGTCTCCGACGGCAAACCCAACCACGAGCCCGACGGCAACCCCCACCTCGACCCCGACCGCTCCGGCAGCAGGTCCTCTCCAGCTCTCTGCAACGGGCATCGCGGCAGGCGGCACGCTTCAGATGAAGGGATCGGGCTTCGCAGCGAACGAAGACATCGAGGTCATCCTGCACTCGGATCCGGTGGTCCTCGGCTACCCGAGCGCGGATGACGCGGGCAACTTCAGTTTCACCGCCCACATCCCCGCAGGAATCACGCCCGGTGAGCACACGGTTATCGCGCGTGGACTCGAGTCAGGCGTGGTGGTGACGGCGTCGATCACCGTACTGCCCGTCGGTGCGGCAAGCATCGGGGTGCGGGACCTCGCCAGCACCGGGTTCGCCTGGTTCGGCGTCTCTCTCGCCATCGCCGGGCTCACCCTGCTCGCGGGAATGATGGCGCTCATCGTGTCACGTCGCATCCGTCGCCCCGCAGCCGGTGACCGCGCATGATCCGTCTGCCCGGCAACGCAGCGACCGTTTCCCTACCCGTAGCCACACCGTCCAGCTCCAGGAAAGGCCGTTTCACCATGACGCATCCGTCATCACGGCGCAGCCGACGACCCCGACTCATCGCCGTGCTCACGGCGATGGCGGTGGCCGGCGCGCTGGCCACACCCGTGCTGGGAGATGTCGCACCGGCTTCGGCCGCGACGGTTCCCGCTTCGGTCGCACACGCTCCATCCCGGATTCCGGACCGAATAGTCCTCACTCCGGCCGGCGACCTGTCCAACTCGCAGGCAGTGACCTGGCGCACCAGCATGGGGGTCACCACGGCCCAGGCGCAGATCCGGGTCGCGACCGCCGAGCCGTATCGCACCGACTATTCGACGGTGAATGCGTCGAAGAGTGAAACTGTCTCGACATCCCTCGGCTACTCAGAGCTGTTCCACAGCGTGAATTTCACTGGCCTGAAGGCGGCCACCCAGTACATGTACCGGGTGGGTGACGGCACCAACTTCAGCGAGTGGCAGCACTTCACCACTGCAGCAGCGACGGCGGAGGACTTTTCGTTCATCTACCTGGGCGATGTGCAGAACGGCATCAAGTCCGACGCCTCGCGCGTCATCCGCAATGCGTTCAGGGATCGCCCTGACGCGAGCATCGTGCTGCAGGCCGGCGACCTGATCGACGACGCCAACGATGACACCCAGTGGGGTGAAGTCTTCGACGCCGCCGGCTACAACTTCGGCACGCAGAACTTCCTGGCCGCAGCGGGAAACCACGAATACGAGGGTGAACAGCTCTCGAAGCAGTGGCAGGCCCAGTTCTCCTACCCCCAGAACGGACCGACGGGTTCTGCCGAGATCGAAGCGCTGCTCGACGGCACCGTCTATTACAACGACTACCAGGGTGTGCGGTTCATCTCGCTGAACAGCAACATCACGGATGCCCCCGCGCTCGCCGTGCAGACCGCCTGGCTTAAGTCGACCCTCGAGAACAACCCGAACAAGTGGACGGTGGTGTTCTTCCACCACCCCGTCTTCTCGCTGGACGAGGGGCGCAACAACCGGGCGATCCGCGAAGCGTGGCTGCCGCTGTTCGAATCGAACAACGTCGACCTCGTGCTGCAGGGCCACGACCACAACTACGGCAGAGGAAACACCAACGCCGCAGAACAGGGCAACCCGGCCGACTGGAACTCCGAGCTCAACTACAACGGGCCGGTCTACGCCGTCTCTGTCGTGGGCTCGAAGATGTACTCGGGCGCAGGTCCGCGCCTGTGGACCTCGAACGACGCACACCTCAAGAAGCTCGGTGGCGGCATCGAGCTCTACCAGCTGATCGATGTGTCGGGAGACGAGCTGCGCTACGAGTCGCGCACGGCCGACGGCGAATACTATGACGGGCTGACCATCGTCAAGAACGCCTCAGGCAAGGCAGTGACTGACGACACGGTGCCGCAGGTCATCAAGCCGGGCGATGCCGGTCCGTGCCTGGGCTGCAACCCGAACCCGGATCCCGGCACCACCGATCCTGAGACCCCGGCAAAGACCGTCGACTACACCGTCATCGGCGGTGTGGAGTCGGTCAACAAGACCAACGCCACGCTCCCGGCCGGTTCTGCATACTCCGAGAGTAAAGACCTGCTGTACCTGGGTGACCAGAACTCGCGAAAGATCTTCGAAGTCGATCCAGACTCCGACGCGGTGACGCGCGAGATCACCCTGCCGGAGAACATCCGTGACCTGGGCATCGATGACGCGAAGCAACTGCTCTACGTCGGCCAGCAGAATCGCAACTGGGTTGTCGTGTCGATTGCGGATGCCACCTTCGGCCAGATCGTGCGCGGCCCGTTCCCGTTCATCGAGTCCAACAGGTCGATCGACATCGACCCGGTGCGTGGTTATGTCTATGGGGCGGTTCCGTCGAGGGGCATCGAGGTGCTCAACGCTGAAACAGGCGAGTCGATCGGTGTCGTGAGCGGCACTGCCGACGCCTACTACGTCGCGGCAGACCCTGAAGGCGGCCGCGTCTCGACCGTGTACTTCAGCGATGCGGCAGACGCGACCAACATCGAGACCTTCGATGTCGACCACGACTTTGCCTCAGTCTGGTCAACCACCAGCAGGGCGAACCCGCGTCAGCTCGACTACGACTCGACGAACGGCCTGCTCTATGTCGGTTACACCGGCACCGCTGTCGGATCCGGCGGATTCTCGGTGCACGACCCGAAGACCGGGACAGTGCTCGGCGACTTCGCAGACCCGTCATATGGAAAGGACGGCTACGGGATCTCGGTCGACGAAGAGAGCCAGCGGGTCTTCGTGTCGAACCGCGACTTCCGGTTGAACCCGCCGGGATCAGAACTCACCCCGGTTGCCGTGACGATCAGCGAGCGTGTGCTCGATGACAGTTACGACTACGCGAAGGAGGCCAGCCTCACCTCGGTGGCGAAGGGAACCGCCCAACTCCCGGCCGGTTCCGCGTACTCGGAGAGCAAGGACCTGCTGTATCTGGGCGACCAGAACTCACGCAAGATCTTCGAGATGAACCCAGACACCGACACTGTGACGCGAGAGATCACCCTGCCGGAGAACATCCGTGACCTGGGTATCGATGACAAGAACCAGCTGCTCTACGTGGGGCAGCAGAACCGCAACTGGGTTGTCGTGTCGATTGCGGATGCCACCTTCGGCCAGATCGTGCGCGGCCCGTTCCCGTTCATCGAGTCCAACAGGTCGATCGATGTCGACCCGGTCAACGGCTATGTCTATGGCGCAGTGCCGTCCAGAGGCATCGAGGTGCTGAACGCGCTCACCGGTGAATCCATCGGTGTCATCAACGGCACAGTCGGTGCGTACTACGTGGCCGCTGACCCCGAGAACGACATCGTGACGGCCGCCTATTTCGAGGACGTCCCCGATGCCATCAACATCGCTGCGTTTGATCTGAAGAATAGCTTCACCACGCTGTGGGAGAAGACGACCAGGGCCAATCCGCGTCAGCTTGACGTTGACTCGACCCACGGCCTCGTATATGTCGGGTACACCGGCACCGCGGCGGGAACCGGTGGGTTCTCGGTGCATGATGTGCGCACCGGGGCGATGCTGGCCGATATGAACGATCCGGCCTACGGCAAGGACGGCTATGGGATCTCCGTCGACGAGGAGCACCAGCGCGTGTTCGTCTCCAACCGGGACTTCAGGCTCAATCCGCCCGGATCAGAGCTCACGGCTGCTGCGGTGACGGTGAGCAAGCGCGTCATGAAGGGTGGAAGCACGCCCACACCCACGCCGACGCCAACGCCAACGCCAACGCCGACCCCGACCCCGACAATTGAACCCACGCCGACGCCCGCACCGACCGACCCGGCGACAACCCCGCCGGTCGGCCTGACGTACACGGCATCGTCACTGAAGGTGATCCCGTCGATGGAGTCGAACGCGGACCTCGACGTGAAGCCTGTCGGCTCGGTCGTCGACTCGGTGACCGGTCACGTGTTCGTCGGAAACGAGCAGCGCCCGGCTCGGGTGCTCGAGATCGACCCGGTCACCGACACCCTCGTCGCCACCCACCTCATCCCGGGCGGAACGGCTGAAGGGGTGCGCGATGTCGCCCTTGACTCGGCGAAGGGTGAGCTCTACGTGGCTTATGGAGCGTCGTTTGTGGTGATCGATGTGAAGACCGACGCGGTGCTCCGCGGGCCGTTCGCCTTCAGCGGCAACGTGCGCGGCATGGATGTCGACCTGGCCGGCAATCGGGTCTTCGGCACAACCCGTGCCACCGGGTTCGACGTGCTCAACGCCACGACGGGCGCGCTCATCACCACGGTGACGACAACCGGTGCGAACTGGAAGTCACACGGTGTTGCGTACGACCAGCACGCCAAGCGGATCTTCGTCAGCAACTCGGACGTCACTGATGCCACCGCATCAGTCCGGGCATACGACGACGCGAGTTACGCGGTGGTCGCCGAGGTGGCGACATCCGCTGCCCCTGACCTGCGGTCGATCGCCGTCGATCCGGTGGCTCACCGTCTATACCTGGGCCACCAGAGCGACGCGTTCGAGGCGAGCGGCGTGCTGATCCTGTCGTCGACGGATCTCAGCACCATCCACGACTACACGGCGACCGCCTACGGCAACAAGGTCTACGGGGTGTCGGTGGATCCGAAGCTCGGCACGGTCTATGTCTCAGCGAGGGACAGGTTCCCCACCGGTCTGATCGTGTTGCAGCGGGCGGCCAAGTAGGGTTCGCAGTTCGTCCAGCGGCGTCACTCGGTTCTCGGGTGGCGCCGCTGCGGCGTTGGCGGCCGTTGGT
Source organism: Leifsonia sp. Y878 (assembly GCF_057669685.1). NCBI lineage: Bacteria > Bacillati > Actinomycetota > Actinomycetes > Micrococcales > Microbacteriaceae > Leifsonia > Leifsonia sp. Y878. The sequence continues at coordinate 299,035 of NZ_JBYHFS010000004.1, forward strand.
GTGCAATGCGCAGTCCTGCACGGGGCATCCGCTTTCGGCGGCTCCCTTGGCAGTATGCCGGTGCTGCGGCTAAAATTGAGTCCAGCAGACTCAACTTTGGAGGGAAGTTCGATGCAAGCAGGACAACAACCACCCCAGGAAGAGGCCAAGTCCGCCCTGGAGCTGTACGGCATCAATCTGACCGATGTCGCCAAGAGCGGCAAGCTCGACCCGGTGATCGGCCGTGACGCCGAGATTCGCCGGGTGAGCCAGGTGCTGACACGCCGAACCAAGAACAATCCGGTGCTCATTGGAGAGCCAGGCGTCGGAAAGACTGCGGTCGTCGAGGGGCTCGCGCAGCGCATCGTCGCCGGCGACGTCGCCGATTCGTTGAAGGGCAAGCAGCTGGTCTCACTCGACCTCGCCGCTCTCGTCGCCGGTGCCAAGTACCGCGGTGAATTCGAAGAGCGGCTGAAGGCCGTGCTCAAGGAGATCAACGACGCAGAAGGCGAGATCATCACCTTCGTCGACGAGCTGCACACGCTGATGGGTGCGGGCGGCGGCGAAGGTTCCGTCGCGGCATCCAACATGTTGAAGCCGATGCTGGCACGGGGTGAGTTGCGCCTGATCGGTGCCACAACGCTCAACGAGTACCGCGAGTTCATTGAGAAGGATGCCGCGCTTGAGCGCCGCTTCCAGCAGGTCTACGTCGGTGAGCCGTCGGTGGAAGACACCATCGCCATCCTGCGTGGGTTGAAGGAGCGCTACGAAGCCCACCACAAGGTGGCAATCGCCGACCAAGCGCTTGTCGCCGCGGCCGCGCTGTCGAATCGGTACATCCCGTCACGCCAGCTGCCCGACAAGGCGATCGACCTCATTGACGAAGCTGCCAGCCGACTACGTATGGAGATCGACTCCGCCCCCGTGGAGATCGACGAACTTCGTCGGAGCGTCGATCGGCTCAAGCTCGAGGAGCTGGCGCTCAAGAAAGAAAAGGACGACGCCTCCAAGGAGCGCCTCGTCAAGCTGCGCGAAGACCTCAAGACGCGCCAGGAGACGCTTGCCGAGCTGCAGGCCCGCTGGGACAAGGAACGCGCATCCCTCAACCGCATCGGTGAGCTGAAGGAAAAGCTCGACAACGCCCGCAGTCGCGCAGAGCGTGCGCAGCGCGAAGGTAACCTCGAGCAGGCATCACGCCTGTTGTATGGCGAGATCCCCGTCATCGAGCGCGAGCTGCAGGATGCCGAGCGGGCCGAAGCGAGCGGACCGCTCATGGTCAACGACCAGGTGACTGCCGAAGACATCGCCGCGGTAATCGCCGCGTGGACCGGCATCCCCGTTGGTCGGCTGCTGCAGGGCGAAAGCGAGAAACTCGTCAATCTGGAGGCCGAACTCGGCCACCGCCTGATCGGCCAGAAGGAGGCGGTGCACGCCGTCGCCGACGCGGTGCGCCGCAGCCGTGCCGGCATCGCAGACGCCGACCGTCCAACGGGGTCGTTCCTGTTCCTCGGCCCGACTGGCGTTGGGAAGACGGAGCTGGCCAAGGCGCTCGCCGACTTCCTGTTCGACGACGAGAAAGCCATGATCCGCATCGACATGAGCGAGTACGGCGAGAAGTTCGCCGTTTCCCGCCTCGTCGGCGCTCCTCCCGGCTATGTCGGTTACGAGCAGGGCGGCCAGCTCACCGAGGCTGTGCGCCGCCGACCGTACTCCGTGGTGCTCTTCGACGAAGTGGAGAAGGCGCATCCAGAGGTCTTCGACGTGCTGCTGCAGGTGCTCGATGACGGCCGTCTGACCGATGGCCAGGGCCGCACCGTCGACTTCCGCAACACCATCCTCATCCTCACGTCCAACCTGGGTTCGCAGTTCATGGTCGACCCATCGCTGACGCAGGCTGAGCGCGAGGAGTCGGTGCAGCAGCTGGTGCGCCAGGCGTTCAAGCCGGAGTTCGTCAACCGACTCGATGACATCGTGATGTTCTCGCCGCTGTCGATGGACGACCTCGGCCAGATCGTTGAGCTGTACATTGAGCGCCTCCAGGGTCGGCTCGCCGACCGCCGGCTGCAGCTCGCGGTGACACCGGATGCCAGGGCCTGGCTCGCCGAGCGCGGCTACGACCCCATCTACGGTGCGCGTCCGTTGCGTCGACTCATGCAGAAAGAGATCGACGACAAGCTGGCGATGGCGCTGCTCTCCGGAACGGTGCACGACGGCGAACTGGTGCGGGTCGACCTGGCGCCGGGGGGACAGGGCCTGGCCGTCGACTCCGAACCGGCACCGGTTTTCGATCCGGTCGAGTGATCACATAACGGATGCTGGATGTCGATGCTCAGCGGCGGCCACACCTCTGGCCGCCGCTCTTGGCCGGGCGTAGTCTCGTGATCTGACGTTCCGCCACCAGACCCAGCATCGGAGGGCACATGGCTGACCAGAATCCGCCGGGGCCGGGCCGCCCAGACGACGAACAATTCGATCCACACCTTCCTGAGCCCGACCCGCACGACGCTGCCGAACTCCTCGAGAACCCCAGGGAGCATCTCGGTGACGAGATCATGGCAGTGCAGGACTTCTCGTCCGAACAGGCTGGCTACCACACGGCACTGAAATCCAGGCAGCTGCAGATGATCGCCATCGGCGGCGCCATCGGCACCGGGCTCTTCTTGGGCGCCGGCGGGCGGCTCGCCATCGCGGGTCCCGGCCTGGTCTTCAGCTACGCGCTCTGCGGATTCTTCGCCTATCTCATCCTGCGCGCCCTCGGCGAGCTGGTGCTGCACCGCCCGTCATCCGGTTCATTTGTCTCATACGCCAGGGAATTTCTCGGCGAGAAGGCCGCCTTCATCGCTGGATGGATGTACTTCCTCAACTGGGCGATGACGGCCATTGTCGACGTCACGGCGGTGGCGCTCTACGTGCACTACTGGTCGTTCTTCACCTCGGTGCCGCAGTGGGTGCTTGCCCTCATCGCGCTCACCCTCGTGCTGGGCTTGAACCTGGTCTCTGTGAAGGTCTTCGGCGAGATGGAATTCTGGTTCGCCATCATCAAGGTCACGGCCCTCGTCGCATTCCTCATCGTCGGCATTGTGTTTCTCTCCTTCAATTTCCCAACGGATGTCGGCCCGACCGGAATCTCGATCCTCGCCGACAACGGTGGCTGGCTCCCGCAGGGCCTGCTGCCCGTGGTGATCGTGCTGCAGGGTGTCGTGTTCGCCTATGCGGCCATTGAGCTGGTGGGAACAGCGGCGGGGGAGACCGAGAACCCCCGCAAGGTGATGCCCAAGGCGATCAACACTGTCATCCTGCGCATCGCGGTGTTCTACGTCGGCTCGGTCCTGCTGCTCTCGCTGCTGCTGCCGTACACCGAGTATCAGGCGGGGCAGAGCCCGTTCGTCACGTTCTTCTCGCATATCGGATCCCCAGAGACGGCCGCCATTGCCGGATCGGTGATGAACTTCGTCGTGGTCACCGCCGCCATGTCGAGCCTGAACGCCGGGCTCTACTCGACAGGTCGCATCCTGCGCTCCATGTCGGTGAACGGGGCTGCACCGCGATTCACCGCGAAGATGAATTCGTCCGGGGTGCCGTACGGCGGCATCCTGCTGACGGCGGGGATCGCGCTGCTCGGCGTCGGCCTCAACGCGATCGTCCCCTCCCAGGCATTTGAGATCGTGCTCAACATTGCCGCTCTCGGCATCCTGTCGAGCTGGGCGACGATCATCCTGTGCCAAATGAAGCTGCAACGCTGGGCGGCCCAGGGACGCATGGAACGGCCGGGGTTCCGGATGCCGCTTGCCCCGTTCAGCTCGTACCTCACGTTGGCATTCCTCGTGTTCGTACTCGTGCTGATGGCGTTCGACTACCCGGTCGGCACGTTCACCGTCGCGTCACTTATCGTGGTGATCCCGGCGCTGCTGATCGGCTGGCATTTCGCCAAACCGCGCATCCTGGCGGCGGCTCTGCTGCGCGAGGGCCACACCGGCACATTTCCCGTGATCGCGGAGCGGCCTGGCATCGACAACGTGACGGGGATCAGCGGGGCCGACTCTGGCCACGGGCAGGGACCGCCACCGGAGTCACCAGATTCGGATGCGGACAAGCCCGGCAGCTAGAGGAAGAGCGAGAGCAGCAGCGTCAGCAGGAGACCCATCACGGAGATGATGGTCTCCATCACAGACCAGGTCTTGATGGTCTGGCCGACGGTGAGGCCGAAATACTCCTTCACCAGCCAGAACCCTGCGTCGTTCACATGCGAGAAGAACAGTGACCCAGCGCCAACGGCAAGCACCACGAGGGACAGCTGCCCAGGAGGAAGCCCGGCGGCCAGCGGCGCGACGATGCCCGCCGCGGTCACCGTGGCAACCGTGGCAGAGCCGGTGGCCAGCCGGATGAGCACGGCCACCATCCAGCCGAGGACCAACGCCGAGAGGCTGGCGGCCAGGGCGATCTTGGCGATGGCTGTTCCCGTGCCGCCGTCGATCAGAACCTGCTTGAACCCGCCGCCGGCGCCGACGATGAAGACGACGCCCACAATCGGCAGCAGGCTCTGCCCGATCTTGGCCGCGAGAACGGATGCCGAGAAGCCCACGGTCGTTCCGAACGTCACCATGGCCAGTAGTACGGCCAGTAGCAGCGCAACGACGGGGTCGCCGATGAAGTCGAGAATGGTGCGCGCGGGGGTGTCCTTCGGAAGCCAGATGTCGGCGGCCGCTTTCAAGAGCATGAGCACGAGGGGGAGCAGGATCGTGATCATCGTCCAGGCGAAGCTGGGGCTTCTAGTGGCCGTTGGGTCCTGCGATGCGCCGGCGTGCTCTGTCCCCTTGTCGGCATCGGCCTCCGCGCTTGACTCGGTCACGGCCAGTGCGGCGCCACCGGCACCGACGGGCACCCAGCGGGCGGCGAGACGACCGAAGAGTGGCCCGGCAACGATCACCGTGGGAATCGCAATGACCAGCCCGATCGCGAGCGTGAACCCGACATTGGCGCCCAGGATGCCGATCGCGGCGAGCGGGCCAGGGTGGGGCGGCACGAAACCGTGCAGCACAGACAGGCCGGCCAGCGCCGGAATACCGAGTCGCATCGCGGGCGAATTCGTGCGGCGGACCGCCAACATGACAATGGGAATCAGGAGCACGAGCCCGATCTCAAAGAACATCGGGATGCCGATGATCCCGGCGATCAGGGCCATCTTCCATGGCAGCGTGGCCGGGCGGCCCTTCAGGATTGTGCGCACCACGATGTCGGCGCCTCCCGAATCGGCCAGCAGCTTGCCCAGCATGGCGCCGAGCGCGATCAGCACCCCGACGTAGCCCAGCACACCGCCAACGCCCAGCTCGTACGAGGCAGTCACCTTGTCGAGCGGGATGCCAGAGCCGATGCCCACGAACAGGGCGCCGATGGTCAGGGCCAGGAACGCGTGGAACTTTGCCCACACAATGAGTACGACCACGATGGCGATACCCACTGCGGCCACGATCAACACTTGCGTGTCGTGGGCGTTCCACGGTTCGTCGACGGGGTCCGTTGCGCTGTGCGCACCGAGCCAGGTGAGCGCAGTCACTGCGCGATCCAGAACGTCCATCGCCTTCTCCAACCTGGTCAGTCGTGCTGTTTCAGGGCTCGCATGGGGATAGTCGGCACATCGGTGAGATGCAGTTCGGTGATGATCGCCTTGGCGATCGCCTTCGGCTTGCGTCCGATTTCGATGCTGATCGCTGGTTCATCCGCTGCGGGCTCTTCGAGGGCGGCGAACTGGCTGTCGAGGAGGGCCGTCGGCATGAAGTGGCCCTGCCTGGCGGCCATCCGGCTGGCGATCAGGTCGCGGCTGCCGGAGAGATACACGAAGATCACGCCGGCGTGCCGGCGGTTGAGCAGCTCGCGGTACGAGCGCTTGAGGGCTGAGCAGGTGATCACGCCGTTCTCGCCGGCAGCGTGGCGGTCATCGATCCAGTCGGCGACCTTCTCGAGCCATGGCATCCGGTCTGCATCCGTGAGCGGATGCCCCGCAGCCATCTTCTCGACGTTTGCCGGCGGGTGTAACGAGTCACCCTCCTCGAACTCCCAGTGCAAGCGACCGGCAAGCAGGGCAGCAACGGTCGACTTCCCACAGCCGGATACGCCCATCACCACGAGGACGAGAGGGCGTTGCGTTGCGATCTTCTGCCAGTCGCTCATGGTCACATCCTGCCCCTGTTCCCGTGCAGAAGGCGCGACATAGCCATCGGCGCGCCGGTCGCGGACTCACGACTGGCCACGGACGCCCGGCGATACCGCCACTCGCGCTAAGAGGCATAGGCTGTTTTCATGCGCGCAACAGTGATTTACGGTGAACGAGACGTCCGAGTCGAAGAAGTCCCAGACCCCGAACTATCCACCGGGAGTGACGCGATTGTTCGAGTCGTCGCGGCCTGCGTGTGTGGGTCAGACCTGTGGCCGTATCGCGGAGTCACACCGGTCACCGAGCCGCACCGCATCGGCCACGAGTTCGTCGGCATCGTCGAGGAGATCGGCCACGACGTGACGCTGCTCGCCCCAGGCGACTTCGTCATCGCGCCTTTCTACCACTGCGACAACACGTGCATCAATTGCCAGAACGGCGTCAGCACCTCGTGCTTGAACGGCGGCTGGTGGGGCGCCCCCGATCGCGCAGGTGCATTCGCGGATGGTGGCCAGGGCGAACGTGTGCGGGTTCCGCACGCAGAGGGCACGCTCGTTTCCACATCGCGGATGCCGGAAGAGGAACAGATCGCCGGCCTCCTCGCCCTCTCCGATGTGATGGGCACCGGCCACCATGCCGCGGTCTCGGCAGGCGTCACTCCCGGCAGCACTGTCGTCGTCGTCGGTGATGGAGCAGTCGGGCTGTGCGCGATCATCGCCAGCAAGCGCCTGGGCGCATCGCGCATCGTGGCAATGTCCCGGCACGCAGACCGCCAGGAAATTGCGCGGGAGTTCGGTGCAACAGACATCATCGAAGAGCGCGGCGACGAGGGTGTCGCGCGGGTTCAGGAACTCTTCGACGGCATCGGAGCCGACTTCGTGCTCGAATGCGTGGGAACCAAGGAGTCGATGGACCAGGCGATTCGCTCGGCTCGACCCGGGGGAATGGTCGGCTACGTTGGAGTGCCGAATGGCGGTGCTGAGCTTCCCATTCGCACACTCTTCAACCGCAACGTTGGTGTGAATGGTGGTGTCGCGCCGGTGCGCGGTTACATCGAGGAGCTGCTCCCTGAGGTGCTGGCTGGCGAGATCAACCCCGGACGAGTCTTCGATCTCTTGCTCCCGCTTGACCAGGTCGCCGAGGCCTACGCGGCCATGGACGAGCGTCGTGCGGTGAAGGTGATGCTGCGCCCATAGCGAGGGCGATTGACGGCATCCCTGTGGGAAGTGGGGACGCTCTGGTGCTGGTCCGCGCCATTTTTGAGGCAGCGAGCCCAGATATTTCAGACGTAGTACACAGGTGAAATACACTCATCTTCGGGGTTTCTTGCAGCCCTGCAAATTAGGGTACTTGAAGTGTTGCGGGCAGTACTGGCCGATCTGAGCCTGGCTCCCGCGCATGCCCGGTGCTTCACCGAAGTCCGGATGGGTGCGTCCCCACGCGCCCCGGATTCTTTCCCACAGGCGAGGATCCCACCTCAACCACGCCGTCCCCGGCGAGATTCAGGATGATTCTTTGCTCAACTTCCGCTTGTCCCCTTCTGTCCTTTCCCGTAAGTCCGCCGTTCTTGGCATCGCGTCGGCGCTTGCTGTCGGTGCACTGTCGATCAGCACGGCTGCCCCTGCCGCTGCTGCGGAATCCGACGCAGCAGCCTCGATGGAGGCCGTGAGCTCGGTCGCGCCGCTGGCCCAGACGATTGACGTGACCGGCTCGATTGCCGCCTCTGCGATTCAGCGCGATGGTTACACGGCGGCAGCTGCACTCGCTGAGGTCGCCGAAGAGACTGTCGCCGAAGAGGCTCCTGCCCCTGCTCCCGTTGTCAGCTGGGTCAACCCCGCCACGGGGACGATCACGAGCCCATACGGCCCGCGTCCGAATAAGCCGGTGCCAGGTGTCAGTGCCTTCCACAGGGGCACAGACGTCGCAGCCGCATCCGGCACACCCCTCTATGCCGCCTTCAGTGGCACTGTTGTCCAGGCCGGTGCTCTTGGGTCATACGGCAACTGGGTACTCATCGACCACGGCAACGGCATCCAGACCGGATACGCCCACAACAGCTCAATCAACGTCAGCATTGGCCAGACTGTCGCGGCAGGCGAGCTCGTTGCATTGATGGGCAGCACGGGCGCATCGACCGGCCCGCACCTCCACTTCGAAGTACGTGTCAATGGCGAAGCCATCGACTCCGTCCCGTTCCTGAGCGAGCGAGGCGTGACCCTGGGAAGCTAAGCCAGGCAGCAGTGGCCACAGGGGCCGCAGTGACCATCGCGGTCACTGCGGCCTTTGTCATGTGTGGCACTGACGAGCTGGCCCATGTGGGCCGATTGGCTGGTCGGAGCCACGAGACCGTAAGCGTTCGCGGGCAATGTGAAAATAGTTCAGCTTGATTCACAAGTCCGCTTAATTGCTGGTCAGCCGCCATTTTAAAGCGGGCAGAGAAGTCGCTTTAGGCGTAGTACACAGGTGAAATACATTCATCTTCGGGGTTTCTTACAGTCGTGCAACTTACGCTAGTTCGAATGTGTTGCGGGAAAGGCCGGCCAGATTCGGCCTGATTCCCGCACATGGCCCGGTACTCCAGCGAAGTTCGGGTGGGCGCGTCCCCCACGTGCCCCGAATTCTCCCCACGGGCGAGGATTCCCACCTCAATGACGCCGTCTCCGGCGAGATTTCGGATGATTCTTTGCTCAGCACCCGCTTGTCCCACCTCCTTTCCCGTAAGTCCACCGTTCTCGGTATCACCTCGATGCTTGCTGTCGGTGTGATGTCAGTAAGCACGTCCACCCCCGCCGGTGCCGTGGAATCCGAAGCAGTGGCCCCGATGGAGACCGTGAGTTCGGTCGCCCCGCTTGCCCAGACGATTGAGGTGACCGGCTCGGTCGCAGCGTCCGCCATCCAGCGCGATGGATACACGGTGGCTGCAGCCCCGGTGGAAGCTGCTCCCGTTGTCGAGGAAGCCCCCGTGGCTGAGGTGGCTGCGGTTGTCGAGGAGGCTCCTGCTCCCGCCCCGGCGCCCGCTCCCGCACCTGTCGTCAGCTGGATGCTGCCCACCGTTGGGCACATCAGTAGCCCGTTCGGCCCGCGTCCGGACAAGCCGGTTGCTGGCGTGAACCCGAACCACAAGGGCACTGACATCGCAACGGCGTCCGGCACGCCCGTCGTCGCGGCCTTCAGCGGAACCGTTGTCGAAGCCGGCCCTCAGGGCTCATACGGCAACTGGATCCTCATTGACCACGGCAACGGCGTTCAGACCGGATATGCCCACAACAGCTCAATCAACGTAAGTGTTGGTCAGACCGTCTCTGCTGGCCAGGTCATTTCAGCCGTCGGCATGACGGGCGCAGCCACTGGCCCGCACCTGCACTTCGAAGTACGCGTGAATGGTGTAGCCATCGACGCCGTTCCGTTCATGGCCGAGCACGGCATCGCCCTGGGCTAATCCCCAGCGCCGCGACCCTGAAGGCCGCAGTGACCATCCCGGTCACTGCGGCCTTCAGTCGTTAACGCGGCCTGATGCGACGGCAGCCGGGCGTCTGGCGCGGCGCGGGAGTCACTCCCAGGTCGCAAGCAGATCCAGGGCGCTCTGCAGGATCGCGACGGCCTCTCCCCGATTAATGCGCGCAATCACCAGTGCGCTGACGGAGAGCGATGTGAGAAGTCGCGCACGCTCCGCGATCGTCTCGGCGGGGGCATCCGTGAATCTGCTGCGCAACGCCTGCTCCATTGCCCCCGTCAGCTCAGCGCGGTAATCCTCGATCACGGCGCGAAGTGCGTCGTCATGCGACGCGATGCCCGAGCTGTTCACGAGCAGGCAACCGCGGCGGGGTGAATCATCGGGCAGCGTGTCAATCGCCTGCATGAGCCCGGCAAAATAGCGCTGGGCGGCATCCGCTGGGATCGGCTCCGTGATGAGTACGCGAAGTCGCGGGCGAATGATGGTGTCGAGGTAGTCCTGTACGGCGGCATCGAACAGCCCTCGCTTGCTCGCGAATGCGTGATACAGGCTGGACCGGCTGAGGCCCGTGGCCGCTTCGAGGTCGGGCAGAGATGCGCCGTCGAAGCCCTTGTCCCAGAACACGTCACGGGCGGCATGAACCACCTCGCTCGTGCGAAAAGTCTGGGTTCGGCCCATCAGTTTGCCTCTCAAGAGTTGCGTATCGTTCGATCCAGTATATATTGGAACGAACGGTACACAAACGGATGACGCCGTGCAGGGCATTCCCACACGGCGTCGGCCACGACACACTATTGGCCACAACACACTATTGGCCACGACATGCTGTTCGCCCAACACAGAGAGAGCGCCCATGACCATCCTCGGACTCGTCCTCATCGGCGTGGCTGCCCTCATCCACGTGTACATCTTCGTGCTCGAGTCCGTCCTCTGGACAACACCTCGCGCCCGTAAAACCTTTGGGACCACAAGCGGCGAAGCAAACACCACCAAGGCGCTCGCGTTCAACCAGGGTTTCTACAACCTGTTCCTTGCGATCGTGTCGGTCATCGGAATCGTGTTGTTCGCCACTGGTGCCACCGTCGCCGGCGTGGCGCTGCTCTTCACCGGAGCCGGCTCGATGGTGCTCGCCGGCCTCGTGCTGATCATCTCGTCCCCAGACAAGGCGCGCCCGGCGCTCGTGCAGCTCGTCCCACCGGCGCTGGGCTTGATCGCACTCGTGATCGGCCTCTAGCACCGCGCTGCACTGAACTAGATCCACAGAACAAGCTGCACAGAACAAGAAAGAAGTAGCTCAACCATGAATTCAGCAACACCCAGCAACACCAGCAACTCCGGCACCGCCATCAGCACCCAGATTCAGCTGGTTACCCGCCCGGTCGGCTGGCCGACCCACGACGACTTCCGCACGGTCACCGTCGAGCTGCCGGAACTCGCGGCCGGCCAGGTTCGTGTTGTCAACGAGTTCGTCTCCGTCGACCCGTACATGCGTGGCCGGATGAACGACGTCAAGAGCTACACCCCGCCATACGTGCTGGGCGCGACCATGACCGGTGGCGCGGTCGGCCGCGTCGTCGCATCCGCTAGCGAGACTGTCGCCGTCGGCAGCGTTGTCGTGCACGACTTCGGATGGCGCGACGTCGCTCAGGAAGACGCAGCGAAATTCCGCGTCGTCTCCGAGATTCCCGGTGTGCCGTTGTCTGCCTACCTCGGCATCCTCGGCATGACCGGCCTCACCGCCTATGTCGGCCTGCTCGATGTCGCCGCGCTCAAGGAAGGCGACACCGTCTTCATCTCCGGCGCTGCCGGCGCCGTGGGAACCGCAGCCGGCCAGATCGCCAGGCTCAAGGGCGCCAAGCGGGTCGTCGGCTCAGCGGGAACGGCCGAGAAGGTCGCGCTTCTCACCGAGAAGTACGGCTACGACGCCGCGTTCAACTACAACGACGGACCGGTGCGCGACCAGCTCGCCGCTGCTGCACCAGACGGTATCGACGTGTTCTTCGACAATGTTGGCGGCGATCACCTCGAAGCAGCCCTCGCGGCATTCAGCGACGGTGGGCGTGCAGCACTCTGCGGCGCGATCGTCGGTTACAACACCACCGAGCGCACACCCGGCCCCGACAACATGGTCAACATCATCACGCGCGGCCTGACCCTCAAGGGCTTCACTGTCGGCAACTACGTGCACCACTTCCCCGAGTTCATGCGCGAGATGACCGGCTGGTTCCAGAACGGCGAGGTCGTCTTTGACGAGACCGTCGTCGACGGCATCGACCACACCGTCGACGCATTCCTCGACCTCATGCGCGGTGGCAACATCGGCAAGATGGTCGTTCGCGTCGGCACCAACTAAGAGGCCGGTCGGACGCGCGTACCTCCACGCCGTTGGTCGAGGAGGCCGGTCGGACGCGCGAACCTCCACGCCGTTGGTCGAGGAGGCCGTTCACGGCCGTCTCGAGACCCACAGTGAGGTAATTGGCCGGTGGGATTTCGAGACACTCGCTGGCGCTCGCTCCTCAATCAACGGGGCATCTGAACAACAGCCGCACTTAACGCAGAAGGGCCGGCGCTCATCACCGTGAGGTGACGAGCGCCGGCCCTTGTGGCGCGTGTGCTTAGTCGTTGACGAGCAGCAGTTCCGCGAGCGACTTGCGCGTGCGGGGTGCTGACTCGCGCTCGAGAATCTCGGGAGTCAGGGTCTCGACCGCGGCGAGCACACCGAGTGCGGTGACGGAGACCACGACCTGGTTCTCCTTGAGCTCGAACGCCCTGGCGAGTGCAGCGGCGTCGAATCCACCCATTTGGTGGGTGTGGATGCCCTCGTGCTGCGCCTGGATGGTGAGGTGGGCAACGGCCTGGCCGAGGTCGTATGCACCCCATGGGGTGGGCGTCTCGCCGCTCTCGACGACGTTGGCGATCAGCACGGATGCCGAGTCGGCCCATGCCTGGTTGAAGCCGAGCAGTGCTGCGTGGATCGCGGTGAAGCTCTCAGATCCGCGGCGGGCAACGATGAAGCGGGCCGGCTGCGAGTTGGCGGCTGACGGCGCCCAGCGCGCTGCCTCGAGGATGGTGGTGAGGACGTCGTCGTCGATGACGGCGTTCGCATCGTAGCCGCGTGGGCTCCAACGCTCAGCGAGCGTGGCGAGGAGGGGAGCGTCGGTGTTCGCGGCGCGACTGATCGTGTCAGTGATGAGGGTCAAGTGCTGCTTCTTTCAATGCGAGGAATATGGCTGGGGGCAACGCTGACCCATCAGCAGACAACCGACGTCAGGGCGCGGCTATTCCATGCAATCGCACAGACCTGACGGATGTCGGCCACATAGACGCTCCGTGGCGGCGGGCTAGGCGCCCTTCAGGTGCTCGCGCACCTGGCGGCGCAGTACTTTGCCGATCATGGAGCGAGGCAGGTCCTGCACTTCGATGATCTGCTTCGGTACCTTGTAGGCCGACAGTCGGGATCGGCAGTGGTCCCGCAGCGCATCGACGTCGAGTACGGCGCCTGGCCGCAACACCACAGCGGCCGTGACGTTCTCGCCGCCGCCGGCAGCTGGCAGACCGACAACGGCTGCATCTTTGACGTCGGGGTGCGACAGCAACGCCTCTTCCACCTCGGTCGGGGCCACATTGAATCCACCGGTGATGATGAGTTCCTTCATCCGGTCGACGATCGTGATGAAGCCATCCCGTGAGACGCGCACGATGTCCCCGGTACGCAGCCACCCGTCGGCCAGCAGCACGGCGGCGGTCTCTGTCGGCCGATTCCAGTAGCCGGAGAAGACCTGTGGGCCGCGGATGAGAAGCTCGCCCTCCTCGTCGTAGCTGCGCTCGATGGCCGAGTTCTCTGGGTCGACAACCTTGATCTCGGTGCTGGGGAACGGGACGCCAACAGTGCCAGGTCGGCGCGTTGGCCCCATCGGATTGCCGGCAGCAATCGGTGAGGATTCCGTCATGCCGTAGCCCTCGACCAGCAGCCCCCCTGTGGCGCTTTCCCACCGCTCGACCGTGGCGATGGGCAGGTTCATGGCGCCGGATATGGCGTAGCGGATGCCAGACAGGTTCACATTGCGCTCGGCTGCGGCGCGAACGAGGCGGTCGTAGATCGGCGGAACCGCGGGGAGGAACGTCGGAGGGGTGCGCTTGGCGGCGGTGAGCACCAGCTCTGGATCGAACTTCGGGAACAACACCAGACGTGCGCCGATGCTCATCGCTGTGGTGAGGCAGAGGGTGAGGCCGTAGGCGTGGAACATGGGCAACACCCCATAAAAGACCTCTTTGCCTGGGCGGAGGCCGGGGACCCATGCCTGGCCCTGACGGGCATTCGCGCGCAGGTTGAAGTGGCTGAGGATGGCGCCCTTCGGCGTACCCGTCGTGCCGCTGGTGTACTGCAGAACGGCTGTGTCGTGGAGGCGAGGCCGGGGATGAGACCGCTTGAGGCGTCGGTTCTCGAGGAGAGACTCCCAGATGAGCGCGTCGCGACCGAGCGGGCCGCTGGTCAGCGCGTTCCGTGACGTTTTTGCCTTCTTGACCGGAAGTTTGAGGGCCAGACGCGTGCTGAGCGGCATCCGTTTGGTCACGTCAACGGCGATGACGGTGTTGATGCCGAGGTCGGACGGGAAATCGGAGACCGTGGCGTGCACCTTGTCCCAGACGATCGCGACGCGGGCGCCGTGGTCCTCGAACTGGTGGCGCAGCTCACGCTCTGTGTACAGCGGGTTGTGTTCGACTGCGATGGCGCCGAGCCGCAGGATGGCGTAGAAGGCCACGATGTGCTGTTGGCAGTTCGGCAGCACGAGAGCAACGCGATCGCCGGCCTTCACGCCGAGCTTCCGCAGTCCATTCGCGGCGCGGGCGATCTCGTCGCCGAGGTCACGGTACGTCGTGGTCGCGCCGAAGAACTCGAGAGCGATAGACGACCCGAATCGCTTGATGGAGGCATCCATCATGTCGATGAGCGTTTCGGTGGGCGGGTCGATGGTTGCTGGCACGCCCTGGGCGTACGAGGCGATCCACGGCTTGCTCTCGAAAACATTCATTACACAGCTAGCTCCTGCTTCAGGGCCGAGATGAACGCGTCGATGTCGTCTTCTGTGGTGTCGAAGCCGCACATCCAGCGAACTTCACCGGTGGCCGGATTCCAATCGTAGAAACGGAAGTGCTCGCGCAGGCGATCGGCGACACCGGTGGGGAGCACGACGAAGATCGCGTTGGATTCGGTGGCCTGGGTGAACGAGACGCCCTGGATCTCACCGGACGCGACGCCAGCTTCGAGTGCGCCGCGCAGGCGCTGCGCCATGGCGTTGGCGTGGCTGGCGTTCTGCAGCCAGAGATCGCCCTCGAGCAGGGCGATGAACTGCGCGGAGATGAAGCGCATCTTCGAGGACAGCTGCATGTTGAGCTTGCGGAGGTAGCTGAGGCCGGTCGCAGCATCGGGGTTCAGCACCACGACGCATTCGCCGAGCATGAGGCCGTTCTTGGTGCCGCCGAAGCTCAGCACGTCGACGCCGGCGTCGCGCGTGAATGCACGCAGCGGCACACCAAGGCTGGCGGCGGCGTTGGAGATGCGGGCGCCATCCATGTGCAGTTTCATGCCGAGCGCGTGTGCGTGGTCTGCGATGGCCTTGACCTCGTCGACGGTGTACGCGGTGCCGAGCTCTGTGGTCTGGGTGATGGAGACGACGAGGGGCTGTGCGCGGTGCTCATCGCCCCATCCCCAGGCCTCCTGGTCAATGAGTTCGGGGGTGAGCTTGCCGTTCGGGGTGACGATCGGCAGCAATTTCAGGCCGCCGATGCGTTCTGGGGCGCCACCCTCATCCGTGTTGATGTGCGCGGTTGCGGCGCAGATGACCGCGCCCCAGCGTGGCAGCATCGCCTGCAGTCCGAGCACGTTGGCGCCTGTGCCGTTAAACACCGGGAATGCCTCGACGCCCTCGCCGAAGTGGTGAGCGAACACATCCTGCAACTTCGCCGTGTAGACGTCCTCGCCGTACGCAATCTGGTGCGCTCCGTTTGCGCGGGAAATCGCGTCCAGGATGTCTGGGTGGATGCCCGAGTAGTTGTCGGAGGCGAAGCCGCGGGAAGTCAGGTCGTGGAGTTCATCAGTCACCCCACTATCTTCCCGCACATCGGCACGCCGATTCTGTGCGTGCGCTGCATGAAAGCTGCGGGCGGGCAAGCGGATGCCGGTGAGCGGATGCTCGCCGGGCATCCGCTCACCGGGCCGGGCCTAGCCGCGCAGCGCCTCGCGGTATGACACCCGGGTGCCCATGCGCAGCAGGGAGTTCGAGTAGATGCGCGAGCCGAGGAGGATGACGACCAAGGTGGTCGCGAGCAGGATCAGCAGGGAGAGCAGCGGTTCCCACCACTCTGCGGTGCCCATGAAGATCCGCATCGGCATGCCCACCGGGGCTGAGAATGGCACGTACGACATGATCGCGAGCACCGTGGGGTTGTCGTTGAAGAAGATGACGAGGAAGTACGGAATCATCACGAGCATCATCACCGGCGCCGTTACAGAGCCAACGTCTTCCTGACGCGACACCATCGATGCCGTCGCCGCATACATGCCGGCCAGCAGCACGAAGCCGAACGCGAAGAAGACGGCGAACCAGATGATGGCTGGGCCGACATCCGCCAACAAGACCCGTTGCCCGGTGATCGCCATGCCAGCTGAGACCAGTAGCCCGATCAGCACGATCTGGCCGAACGCCATGATGCTGTTGCCGAGGATCTTGCCGGCCAGCAGCGCGCGCACCGGAATGGCCGACATCAGGATCTCAACGACGCGCGTCTGTTTCTCTTCGACGACGCTCTGCGCGATGGTCGAGCCGAAGGTGATGGCCGACATGAAGAAGACCAGGCCGAAGCCGAGGGCAACGAGATAGGCGAGCATCCCGCTTTGGCTCGCAGGTTCAAGCAGGGTGATCTCCGGGCTCACGCTGAGGGCCCCCAGCACATCAGAGGGCGGCGAGTCGAGGGCGATCACCGACACCGCCAGGGGCGAGGTCGGGGTGGGCTCGACTGGAATGATGGCGGCAGACACGTCGCCGCTTCTCACCAGCTTTTCGGCCGCGGCCACGTCGGCCGCCTCGACGATCTCGAACGAGTTCGTGCTCAGGGCGATCTCGCTCGCACTGCCGACCACGGCGACCTTGGGCAGGGTTGGATTCGCGCTGACCAGTCCACCGACCACAACGGATGCGATGGCCGCGAACAGCAGGATGCCCGTCGAGATCAGGAACGCCTTGCTGCGCAGCCGCGCCATGATCTCGCGCACGGCGACGAGCCAGACGCTCTGCCAGAAGGTGGGTGCTGGATGCCGTGCGACCCGGGCTGCCTGGGTCGTGTTCCCGGCCTGCGGCTGGTTTTCGGAGTGGGTCTGGGTGCTCACTTCACGACCTCCTTGAAGATGGTGGCTAGCGACGGGCGTTGCAGCCCGAAGGATTCGACGGCTCCGCCGGTGATGGCGCGCTGCAGGACGTGCTGGCTGGCGGCATCCGTTTCAGCTTCGAAGACCGCGTAGCCGCCGTCGAAGTCGATCACGGAGATGCCGGGGACGTCGCGGATCCAGCCGGTGTCTCCAGCGGTGTGGATCTCATAGCGGGCGGTGCTGTACTGGTCGCGGAGGGCGTCGCGCTCGCCGTTCGCCCTGATCTCGCCGGCCGCGATGATCACCAGGTCGTCGCAGAGGCGCTCGACGATATCAAGCTGGTGCGAGGAGAAGAGCACGGGAACACCCTGCGCTGCGTAGTCGGTGAGCACGCTCTGCACCACCTCGACCGCCATCGGGTCGAGACCGGAGAACGGCTCGTCGAGCACCAGGAACTCAGGGTCGTGCACGAGCGCTGCGGCGATCTGGGCGCGCTGCTGGTTGCCAAGCGAGAGCGCTTCGACGGCGTCGTTGCTGCGCTCGCCGAGTCCGAGCCGCTCGAGCAGGGTGGTCGCGTTTCGCTTGGCCGCCGCTGGCGTGAGGCCGTGCAGCCTGGCCAGGTAGACGAGCTGCTCAAGAACCTTCATCTTCGGGTAGAGCCCGCGCTCCTCCGGCATGTAGCCGAAGCGGCGTCGGTCGCTCGCCGTCAGTGGCGTGCCGTCGAGCAGCACGGTGCCTGAGTCGGCGTCGAGCACGCCGAGGATGATGCGCATCGTCGTGGTCTTGCCCGCACCGTTGCCCCCGACGAAGCCGGTCATGCGGCCGCTGCCGACGGTGAAGCTCACATCGTGGAGCACCTGGCGGCTCCCGTAGTGCTTGTTGACGTCTCTGATCTCGAGCATGGGCGCCCTTTCGTCGCTGGTGCTTCCACGCTACAAAACCAGCCGGCCACGCGCATCCGTCGCGCGGGTGAACGTGCAGGGGGCCTGCACTCAACCACACGACGGATGCCGCGCCTCGGCCGATCGGGGTCGTCAGTCGAACTCGTCCGTCAGTCGAACTCGTCCGTCAGAATGTCGAAGGCGCTCGACCAGCCGTCGAAAACGGACCCGTCGCCTGGCGCCCCCGCGATGCCTGCGACGTGGAAGGTCATCTCGGTCTGCTCGCCCACCTCGCGCAGGGTGATCGAGATGACGGGCGCGTCCTCATCGCCCGGGTTGCCCCAGGTGAAGACGAGGCGCTCTGGCTCCGAGATCTCGATGTAGGTTCCAGCCGTCGGGTACTCCTCACCCGTCGCGTCGTTGACCATCGTGTACGAGTAGTGGCCTCCGACTCTGGGGTCGAGGTGCACGGAATTCGCCGGTGTGGATATGCCGCGTGGATGCCACCACACGGATGCCTGCACCGGGTCTGTCCAGGCCCGCCACACGGCGTCACGGGGTGCGTCGAAGACGCGGGTGATGGTGAACTGGGGCGCTGTTGTCGTGCCCGTCTGGTCATCCATGGGATGGCCTCCTTCTCAACTCGACAGGAGTTGCCGACGTGGCCGCGGGTGCCGAAGGTCAGCCGCTGGCGTGCGGGCGCTGCTGCTGGTGCTGCTGATTCTGCTGCAGACCCTGCAGGTGTTCATCGAGCAGGTCGAAGCGCTCGTTCCACGCGGTCCGATGCTGGTCGACCCAGACGGATGCCTCGTCCAATGGTTCGGTGCGTATGGTGCACCTGCGCCACTGCGCTTCGGTCGTTCGTTCGATCAGGCCAGCGGCTTCCAGAACCCTCAGGTGCTGGGAGACAGCTGGCCGACTGATCGAGAATGGTGCGGCCAGCTCTCCCACCGTCGCCGGACCCTGCGCGAGACGCGACAGCATCGCACGCCTGGTCGGATCGGCGAGAGCAGAGAAGACGAGACTCAACTCGTCCTTTGCGCCAGCCACGTAACCAACTCCTTATTTAATGAATTGCTTAAACGTAAGTCGGTCGCAGCCCGCAGTCAACCCCCCCCTTTTTTGCATAACTCCTGCAGAACGCGCGTCCTGTGCGGGGCTGGCCCGTGAGTCCGGGTCGGCCGGAGAGAGCGGATGCGTTTTGCAGGAGTTATGCGACACGGGTGGCTATTGGCAGACACGGCCGGCTACTGGACGGCTATTAGGACGGCTACTAGGCCGGCGCGGCGGCTACGGCGCGGCGGCTACAGGGCGGCGATGCTACAGGGCGGCGATGCTACAGGGCGGCGATGCTCCACGAGGCGAAGGTGACCTCGCCCGGCTGCAGCACGATCAGGTCGTCGTGGGAGTTGAAGACGTCGGGCGGGCACGTCATCGGTTCGATCGCCAGGCCGCGTCGGCTGGTCTCCGGGGTCGGCTGGTCGGCCGTGTGCACCTGGACCCAGGGGCAGGAGGAGTCCCAGTGCATCACGACGCCGGTGCCGGATGGCGCGGTCAGGCGCACCTCTGCTGTGCGGTTCTCGTTGCGCACCAGGCCGGTGAATGCGTGGTCGATGAAGAGGTCGCCGATGACGCGGGGCGTGCGGAAGTCGAACGATCCGGCCGCCTCTGTGGCGACATCCGCTAGCGCAACCGGAATCAGGCGGTCTTCGGTGACCGTGAGCACCTTCTCGGCGGGGAGGAGGAAGGTCCAGTCGTCGACGGTGCCTTCGCCGGCGACGAGGTACGGGTGGGGTCCTGTGCCATAGGGAGCGGCGGCGTTTCCGGTGTTGCGGGCAGCAACCGTGGTGTGGAGGCCGTCGGCGTCGAGCAAGAATTCGACGCGCACCTGCACGCGGAACGGATAGCCGTCCTGGGCTTCAATGGTGGTGGCCAGCATCACGCGGTCGTCGGCTTCGTCGAGGGCGATGAAGTCGTGCCAGGCGACGAGGCCATGCAGGGCGTGGCCGCGGCCGGGCTCGGTCAACGGAAGCTGGTAGTCGTTGCCGTCGAAGCTGTAGTGGCCATCGACCACGCGGTTCGGCCACGGAGCGAGGGTGGCGCCGCGGTATGCCGGACGCATCTCATCGGCATCGAACGGAACGACGAGGTCGCGCCCCTTGTGGCGGAGCGCCCGCAGGGAGGCGCCGACACTGGCGATGGAGGCGGTGTACTCGCCGCTGGTGAGCTCGAACTGGGTGCCGGAGAGGGGGATGGTCATGGATCAATTCTGCCGTTGATTTGCGTGTGCTCGTGCACATCCTGAACAGCGGTTCCGACGGCGGTTCCGGCAGCCGGGACCACGATGCCATGTTCGTACGCGAAGACCACCGCCTGGATGCGGTCGCGCAGGCCCAGCTTCATCAGCACCTTGGAGACGTGCGTCTTGACGGTGGCCTCGCCGAGATAGAGGCGCCCAGCGATCTCGGCATTGGCCAGGCCGAGTGCGAGCAGTCCGAGCACCTCTGATTCGCGGTCAGTGAGCTCGGCAGTGAGCTCGGCGGTGGCAGCGGCAGTGGCAGCGTTAGCGCGTCCGACGGATGTGCCACCGGCGACGGGTATGTGGACAGGCGTCGCGCCGGGCGCCAGGGTGCCGGTGAATCTCTCGATGACCCTGCGCGTGACATCCGGTGCCAGCAGGGCATCACCGCGGGCGAGCACCTGCACCGCCTCGATGAGGGCCTCAGGGGTCGAATTCTTGAGGATGAAACCGCTCGCGCCATGCTGCAGGGCGGCAAACAGGTAGTCCTCGCGGTCGAACGTGGTGAGCACCAGCACCGCAGAGGCAATGGCGGGGTCTGCCACTATGACTTGGGTTGCAGCGAGGCCGTCGATGCCGGGCATCTGCACGTCCATGCAGATGACGTCGGGGTTGAGGAGACGAGCCTGGTCGATGGCGCCTTGGCCATCGGATGCCTCGCCGACAACAACGATGCCAGGTTCAGACTCGAGAATGGTGCGGAATCCGGCGCGCAGCAGCGCCTGGTCGTCGACCAGCAGGACCCGAATCGCGTCGGCGGTCATGAGGTGGCTCCCGGCGAGGTGAGGACGGTCGTGGTGGTGGTGGTGGTGGTGGTGGTGGTGGTGGTCGGAGCGTCGGTCTCGGCGTTGGTCGGCGCGTTGGTCGGTGCGTCGGACGAAGGGTCGACCGGGGGGTCGGTCACAGCGTCACCACTCGCACTGTCACCAGGGACCGCACGATGCGTCGGGAAGCGGGCGCGAACGAGATAGCCGCCGCGGGGCCGGGGACCGAGCTCAATATCGCCGCCGACGGCCGCGACCCGCTCACGCATGCCGAGCTGTCCGAGCCCGCTGGCAGACGCGGCCCGGCTGCCGCTGCCGTCATCCGTCACCTCGAGCTCAATGGCATCCGCTTCGTAACGCAGCCGCACATCGGCGCGGACACCGGCACCGGCGTGTTTGCGGGTGTTGGTGAGCGCCTCCTGGGCTATCCGATAGATGCAGAGTTCGATGGTTCTCGACACATCGCGAGCCGAGCCGACGACCGTCACAGTGGCCGGCACGCCTGCGGCGGTGCATTCGTCCGCGAGCTCGGCGAGTTGGGCGATTCCGTGGGTACTGGTGGTGGCGCGGTTGGCGTCATCGCCGTCGGCGGAGCGGAGAGTCCCGAGCATGGTGTGCAGTTCATCGACGGCCGTGCGGGCACTTCGCTCGATCGATTCGAGAGCCACGACGGCCTGCTCAGGATCGCGGGCCAGGATGCGCCTGGCCGCGCCGGCCTGCACGCCCATCACCGAGACATGGTGCGCCACAACGTCGTGGAGCTCTCTGGCGATGCGCACGCGCTCCAGCGTCACGGCCTGGCCGGCGCTCCGCTGTCGTTCGTCAGCCAGCTCCTGCGTGCGGGCGCTCAGGGCAGCAGACTGTCTGGCCGAGCGCCACGCGGTGTCGCCGAAGTAGTACGCCGCGCTGAAGTAGAGCAGGTTGATGAGCACCTGCAGAAGGCCGTATGCGGCGAACGGTGAGAAGAATCCGTCACGCGACAGGTCGGGCATGGTGCTCACCTGGTTGGCAGAGATGAGCAGGTTCCAGAACAGCCAGATGAACATGCCCGCGATGATCAGGGCGCGCACCCAGGCTGCGCGGGTGCGATTGCGCGACCAGGCACCGACCGAATAGATGGCGACGTACAGGCAGATGTTCGCGAAGAGCAGGTCCATGCTGCCGAGCATTGCGCCGCCGCTGAACACCACAGCGATGACGACGCCAACGAATTCAGGCCAGCGCCGCCGCACAGCCAGGGGAAGGGTGATGGCGGCGACCCAGATGACGACCAGCCAGGTGGGTGATTCGTCGAAGACGCCTGCCACCCGGGTGAGAGTGGCGCTCACGGCGGTGCCGGCGAGCAGGGCGAGCGCTGCCCAGGCATCCGTTCGATACCCGCGTGCGCTGGGAGCAGGGCGCACCCAGTCGGCGCCGAGCGAGTCGGAATCGCGCGGATCGGGCCCGCGCAGATCGAGATGGCGCAGATCGGCGGTGCTGTCGGTCATGCTGACACGCTAGCGGCTGAGGCGCCGTGGCGGATCCGTCGCGCGGGGGAATCTGCGGGGGAATCTGGGTGGCAGCGGCATGACGAAGGGCACGACCTTTCGGCCGTGCCCTTCGTTCGGAACTGCAGACTAGGACTGCAGACTAGGACTGCAGACTAGGACTGCAGACTAGGCGTGCAGGCCGCGACGACGCAGTACCAGTGCGGCGCCGAGCAGCAGGATCAGCGCAGCGGCGCCGAACGGCACGGCGGGGTTGAATCCGGTCTCTGCGAGAGAGGCGCTAGTGGCAGCGACATTGATCGCAACGCTCGACACGTCACCGTCGAACTGTCCGACGACGACGAGCGTGTGCGAGCCAGCAGCCAGCTGGCTGAGCACGCTGGCGCTCAGGGTGACCTGGACGACGCCGTTCACGACGGGGAACGTGCCGACACTGATGGGCGACGAGTAGAGGTACGCGTCGACGAAGGTGTCAGATCCCGTGAACGGGACGTTGGCGGTGTGGCCCTTGTTCGGGTCCAGGCTACCGGCCGGCAGGCCGACGGACGTCTGGGACGCCGGCGTGGAGCCCTTGGCCGCCAGGAATGCCGCCAGATCGGCTGAGTTCGCGACCGGAGCGGCTGCGATCGGGATCTGCGGGGTGGCGGCGAAGGCAGGGGCAGAGTAATTGTCTGCGAAGCCGTCCAGGTGGCCAACGGCCTCTACCCAGATTCGCTTGTTCACGATGTCGGCGGTCACGGGCAGGGCCGCTGCGTCGAACCCGAAGATGTCGCCCGAGTTCTGCTGGCCCGGAGCAACGGCGCCCCAGTTGTAGGTGAACGTGGTGCCTGCAGGCCAACCGGCGGCGCTCGCAGTGAGCGTGCTGCCCAGGGTCTGGGTGCCGGAGAGTGAGACGGTGCCGGCCACCAAATTGGGCAGGAGTTCGATCGCCACAGTGACGTCCGCGTCGGCGATCGGGACAGCCACGACCTCGGTGCCGTATCCCGCTGCTGAAATCGTCAGCGACAGGTCGGCGCTCGGGTTGAGGTACTGAAACGTGAAGTGTCCGTCTGCGTCTAGCGGGGTCTGCCACGGGGAGGAGTCCTTGATGCCGCTGAGCAGAACAGTGGGGGCGAACGCCGGGTTGGCGTCCTTGGCCGTGACTACGCCGCTGATCGAGAACGTTGCAGGTGCGGGAGGCAGGTCCTGCGTGAGATTAAACTCGCCGAAATCAATGGCTGCGCCAACCACGTCGAAATCTCCTGAGTGGGGGAGGTAGCCGACTGCGGAAATTGTGTAGGTGTAGTGGCCATCTTCGACTGACAGAGCGAAAGCGCCTGCGTTGTCCGTGACGGCGGTCGGGCCACCGTCGACCGCGAACTCAGCTCCGGCCAGGGGCCCATGGCCAGCCACGGTCACGCTGGAGACTGTTCCGGTTACCGCGTACGTCGAAGGCACGGGCACAGCCGACGCGGGCGCCGCGGCGACGAGGGAGAGGCCGCCGACCATGGCGAGGCTCAGGCCGATGGCGGCAATGCCGCGCAGCCTGCTGATGGGGTTGTTCTTCACGTGTCTTGGTCCTCATTCACTGGTGAAAGTTGTCTGTAAACGGAGACTGACGACAAATGAACACTACACATTGTTCCGAAAAGGCTCCGTCGTGAGCCTATCGGCGGGGGCGCGGGTTTCACGGACCCAAGCCCCGAAGTGGGGGTAGCTACGCGCCGAGCCGCACCCGTGAGTTGTTGACGGATGCCGCATCCGCGTTCCAGAGTCCGACTACCTGGGTTGCCAGCTCGGCTTCGAGCCCCTCAAGTGAGCGCACAACGAAGATGACCGCGGCGGCCTCGGGGGCGGTCTTCGCAAAGCCCTGCCCGACCGCGCGGGTCCACGTCTCGGCCGCGGCTTTCGCCGCTGCGTAGTTCGCGCCGCCCGGCGCCGGCTTGTCGACAGACACGCTCGACACAATCGCCAGCCGACCGGCCGGAGAGGCCAGCAGGTCGGCGTTGAACGCGCGGGTCGTGTTGCGCAGCGTCGTGACGACGTTGCGGTGCAAGAAGTCCCAGTCGTCGTCACTCTGGCCGGAGAGTCCGCCGCCACCGCGCCATCCGCCCACCAGGTGAATCAGTCCGTCGACGCTGCCATGCCCGTGCTTGGCTGCCGTCTCGCGAACCTCGGCGGCCAGCGCGGTCACCGCCGCGAAGTCTGCCAGGTCGCAGACGCGGGTGATGGCATCCGGAACCTGCTCGGCGAACCCGGCCAAACGCTCGGCGTTCGAGCCGACGCCGATCACGCGCGCGCCGGCGGCCGTGAGCGCGCTCGCGACCGCGATTCCAGCAGCGCTGGTCGCACCGGCAATGAGCACGGTGCGACCAGCGACTGAATTGGGCCGGACGTTAGTCACGGCCGGTGATTCCAATGGTGGATTCGATGACGGGCTTCATTTTCTTGTCGAGTGCTTCGAAGAACATCGACAGCGGGAATTCGTCGTCGAGCACGGCATCCGTGTAGCCCTTCGGCAGCCCGGCGAGCACGTCGTCACTCAGGCCCCGCGCCCACACGGATGCGGGATTGGGAGTGAGCGTCTCGGTGAGCATCTCGTACGCAGCCAGCCAGTGTGCCTTCTTCGGCCGGTCGATCGACTTCCAGTACAGCTCGTCGATCTGGGCTCCGAGCGCGATGACGACGTCTGGCACGGCGTCCCAGTCGAAGCTGAGGCTCGTGTCCGTCCAGTGCAGCACATGGTGCTGGTGCATCCACGCGAACAGCAGCTGGCCGCCGAGCCCGTCGTAGTTGCGCACCCGGCTGCCGGTGATCGAGAACCGGAAGATCCGGTCGAAGATCACGCCGTACTGCACGAGCTTGGCGTGCTTTCGGGCCTCGGGGCTGGCGTTCTCGTCATGCTCGATCTTCACCGACTCGCGGAACGCGGTGAGGTCGCAGCGCAGTTCCTCCAGTGAATAGAGGAAGAACGGCATCCGCTGCTTGATCATGAACGGATCGAACGGCAGGTCACCGCGCATGTGCGTGCGGTCGTGGATGAGGTCCCACATGACGAACATTTCCTCGGTGAGGTGCTGGTCGTCGAGCATGGCCACCGCATCCTCCGGCAGGTCGAGACGCGTGATCTCGGATGCCGCGCGCACGACCCGACGGAATCTCGCGGCTTCGCGATCCTGGAAGATCGCTCCCCACGTGAAGGTCGGAATCTGGCGCATTGCGACGCTTTCCGGGAACAGCACAGCTGAGTTGGTGTCGTAGCCTGGCGTGAAATCAAGGAAGCGGATGGGCACGAACAGCTTGTTCGTGTACTCCTCTTCCAGCTCGCCGATGAACTCTGGCCAGATGACCTCGACCAGCACGGCCTCGACGAACCGGTTGGTGCTGCCGTTCTGGGTGTACATCGGGAAGACGACCAGGTGGCGGACGCCGTCAGCGCGGTGCTCCTGCGGCTGGAAGGCCATCAGCGCATCCAGGAAGTCGGGCACACCGAAGGCGGCCGTCTCGTCGTATCCGGCGGCCCAGCGGTCGAAGTCGACCACGAGCGCGTCGAGATAGGCGGCATCGTGCGGAAACAGCGGGGCGAGTTCGGCAATGGCGCCGGTGATCGTCTCGACGTTGGCCTGCGCGTTGGCGTGGTCGGCGGCATCCGGAATCGAGCCATCCTGCACCTGTACGGCCTGCAGTGCGGTCGCGGCGTCCTTGAGGCGCAGCCAGGCCGGATGTGATTCGACACCGGCGGACAGGGAACGGGCATCCTCGACGACCTCGGGCTCACCGACCAGTGCTTCTGCAATGTAATTCGACATGGGAACCTCCCGTCCTCGTGAATCGGCCGCCCGTGTGTGAACGTGGGTCGGCACTGACAGCGCGGTGTGCGCATCACCTCCAGCGTATCGGGGTCTAACCCGCGTTTTCGTGCGTGAGTCCGCAAGGAATCTGCGTCACATTTCAGCGGGCGCGTTCTTTCACTGCCGATGGGTGTCGCGGGCGCAGGATACGCGCACGTGAGATGGCCGCCGGCGCATAGACTCGCGGGATGCCGACTGCAGACGATGTGAAGGCGGCGCTCGCCGCCGTGGCCGATCCAGAGCGGGCCGTCGGCGCCATGCGGTTCTTCAAGACGGCGCCGGGCGAATATGGCGAGGGCGACATCTTCATCGGCGTGCGGGTTCCCGACACTCGCCAGGTTGTCAAGCGGCATGCAGGACTGCCCCAGTCAGAGATCGACGCGTTGATGAACAGCGAGATTCACGAGCATCGCCTCGCCGGGCTTCTCATCCTGCTCGCCCAATTCGAGCGCGCGAGTGCCGCGCGCACCCGCGACGACGCCAAGCGCGCAGCCATTGTCGACTACTACCTCACGCTCGTTCGACGTGGTCGGGTGAACAACTGGGATCTCGTGGATGCCTCAGCACCCGGCATCCTGGGCGCCTACCTCGTCGACCAGCCTCGTGATGTGCTGTTCGAGCTCGCGGCGAGTGCCGTGCTCTGGGAACGCCGGGTGGCGATGGTGTCGACGCTCTGGCTGATTCAGGCTGGCGACGCCACGACCACCCTTGAGCTGGCCGCCCTGCTGCTCGACGACAAAGAACCCCTTATGCACAAGGCCGTCGGATGGGCCCTGCGCGAAGTGGGCAAGCGGATCGACCGGGAACTGCTCACCGGCTTTCTCGACGAGTACGCCAAGCGGATGCCGCGCACGGCGCTCAGCTACGCCACAGAGCACCTGTCGCCGGAGCAGCGCCTGGCCTATCGCCAGCGCTGACCTTCCGTCGGTCGAGGAGGCTGCCGTCCCCGCTGGTCGAGGAGGCCGCCAGGCCGTCTCGAGACCTGCGCGGGCTGAACGCAGCGTCGCGGTAGCTACAACACCCGCACGGCTGCGTTCGACCCGCGGCGGTGCTGCGGCCTATTCAGCCAGCCGCGCGGAGCCGCCACAGTGACGTGACCTCTGCCGCCCGAGCCGCGTGCAGCGGGTCGGTGGCATCGAAGGCGCGCGGATGCGTCGGCCTCGTGTCGAGGCGCGCCACGATCTCGAGTCCGGCCGCGTCGATCAGGTCGAGCAGTTCGTCGCGCGAGCGCAGTCCAAGGCGCTCTGCGATGTCGGAGATGATGAGCCAGCCTTCGCCGCCGGGATTCAGGTGCGCAGCGAGTCCGCTGAGGAAGCCGCGCAGCATCTGGCTGTCTGGGTCGTAGACGGCGTGGTCGGTTGAGGTGGTTGCCGGGGCGGGAATCCACGGCGGGTTGCAGACGATGAGGTCGGCGCGGCCCTCGGCGAAGAGATCGGCGCGCACGATCGAGACGCGGTCGCTGAGCCCGAGGTTGGCGACGTTGGCGCGGGCGCAGTTGATCGCCCGATCGTCGAGGTCGGTGCCGATCACCCTGGTGACACCGCGGGTGGCGAGGATGGCGGCCAGCACACCGGTTCCCGACCCGATGTCGAAGGCGGTTCCGGTGGGTGCGGTCGCGGCGGCCGGCAGCGGAGCCGTGGCAACCAGGGCGAGGTATTCGCCGCGAATGGGCGAGAATACCCCGTAGTGCGGGTGGATCTTGGCCCCGAGCGCCTCAACGAAGACGCCCTTGGTGCGCCACTCGTGGGCGCCGATCACGCCCAGGAGTTCGCGCAGCGACAGCACGGAGTCTTCGGATCCGCCCACCGCGCCAAAGGTTTCGATGCAGGCGGCAGCAACGTCCGGTGCCCGGCGGAGCGGCACGACGTACCCGGCGTCGAGAGGAACGAGCAGCATGCCGAGCAGGCGAGCACGAGTGACGGCATCCGTTCGGTGGGTGTGGAACGCGGTGGTCAGGTCGGTGCGTGACGAGCGCTTCCGCTGGTCGATGCGCCTGGCCAGCGCGCTCAGCAGCTGGCGGGCGTTGTTGAAGTCGCCGCGCCAGAGCAGCGACGTGCCCGACTTCACGAGGCGGTAGGCGGCATCCGCTGTGGTGGTGTCATCGGCGATGACGACGCGGGTCGGCGCCGGCCAGCCGCCTTCTGCACGCCAGAGCGCTCGGTGATGGCCGTCGGCCTCATCCCACTCCACATAAGTAGGAGCGGAAGGGCGAGCGGATGTCGAGGGGGCAGCTGTCGCGGCGACGGATGAGTCGGGCTGCGATGCTGCTGCGGAGGAGGGTGTGCTGGACATGGTGCCCGTTCCTGTGACACGACACTACGGGGACAACCCAGCCCCCGTTCGTGCACGCGGGACGGTGCGGGCGGAACGCGTCGCTGTCTGCTCCAGTATCGCAGCCTCAGCTGGATGCGCCCCCTGTTGAATGCGCTCCGCCTGCCCTTGACCTTGACATTAGTGCGAAGGTTGCACACTGCAGATATGTCTCCTTCAGCAACCCCATCCAGGCTTCCGATCGATCGTGTCAAGTCCGATCCAGCGCCCGATCCAGCGCCCGCGATGGCGCCTGCGATGACAGCCTCACCCACCCCTCCCGCGACCCGATTCCCGCTCAGCGGGCTGCTCGCCCTCGCGTCG
This sequence comes from Leifsonia sp. Y878, assembly GCF_057669685.1. Lineage (NCBI taxonomy): Bacteria > Bacillati > Actinomycetota > Actinomycetes > Micrococcales > Microbacteriaceae > Leifsonia > Leifsonia sp. Y878. The sequence goes on from NZ_JBYHFS010000004.1 coordinate 327,880, forward strand.
ATCATCTTCCTCGTGGTGCTCACCGAAACGTTGCCGGCCGGGCTGCTGCCCCAGATGAGCAGCTCGCTCGGCGTCTCCGAATCTCAGATCGGGTCGCTGGTCAGCGTGTACGCCCTGGCCACGGCGTTGGGGGCCATCCCGCTGATTGCGGCGACCCGCGCCGTTCCGCGCCGCGCCCTGCTCATCGCGGTCGCGCTCGGATTCCTCGCCGTCAACGTGGTCACGGCCATCTCGGCCAGTTACACGGTCATCCTCATCGCGCGCATGGTCGGTGGAGCGCTGGCCGGCCTGCTGTGGGCGATGATGGCTGGCTACGCGATGCGGATGGTGCCGGCGGCTCAGGCCGGACGCGCGCTGTCGGTCGCCATGGCCGGCACACCCATCGCGTTCGCTCTGGGCCTGCCGCTTGGCGCCCTGCTCGGCTCGCTCCTCGGCTGGCGGATGATCTTCGCCCTCATTGCCGTCACGACGGTGGCGGCTATCGTGTGGGTGCTGATCGCTGTTCCGCGCTTCCCTGGCGAACGGGCAGCAGGCCGTGCAACGCTCGGCCAGGTGCTGCGCACTCCGGGGATTCTCGCAATTCTGGTCGTCACGGCGACCTTCGTGCTCGGCCACAATGTCGCGTACACGTACATCGCTCCGCTGATGCGGGCCTCCGGCTGGGCCGACCGGGTCGACGTCGTGCTCCTGGTCTTCGGGCTGAGCGCCATCGCCGGACTCGTGGTGGTCGGCATCCTCATCGACCGCCACCTGCGGATGCTGGTGCTTGTCGCATCCGCTGCCCTCGGTGTTGCCATGCTCGCCATCGGAATATTCGGCGGGAACCCGATCGCCACGATCGTCGCTGTCGGCCTCTGGGGTGCGGCCTATGGCGGTGCGCCGTCGCTGCTGCAGAATGCCCCTGCCCGCGTGGCCGGACCCGCAGCGGATGTCGCGCAATCCCTGATCGTCACCGCATGGAATGGCGCGATCGCGGGAGGGGCCTTCCTCGGGGGCCTGGTACTCGATGGCGTGGGGGAGAGCGCGGTACCGTGGGTTGCCCTCGGCCTGGTTCTGGTCAGCATTGCCGTAGTGCTGGGCTCCCGGCGTGGTTTTGCGGCGGCACCTGGGGATTCTGTGCCGGGGGTTCCGCGCCTGGGCGTTCCGCGCGCTAGTTGAGCGTCTTCACCGCATCGGTGAGGTACGCATCGACCGCATCATGGTTTCGGGTGAGGCACGCGATCTTGCGGGCGAGCTGCTCGCGGCGCAGGCTCAACGTCTCGATGATTTCAGGTGTGACCTGCTCTACCTGGGTCGACTGTGTGCCGCGCAGGCAGGGGATCATGTCCTTGATCAGTGCGGTGGGGATGCCGGCATCGATGAGTCCGCGGATCTGGGTCACGCGGTCGACGGCTGACTCCGCATAGTCGCGATACCCGTTGCTGCCCCTGGTTGACTCGAGGAGGCCCTGCTCCTCGTAGTACCGCAGCAGCCGGGTGGAGACCTCTGTGCGGGCCGACAGTTCGCCTATCTTCACGGATGCCGCCTCTCGCATCTCAGGTCGCGCAAGGGTCAGCGCGTCCCCATCACACTACCTTCACATGAGTGTCAAGGTAACCGGGTGGTTCCACGCAATCCACTCGCAAGAAATCGACCTATACGTGAATTTTTGGGTCGATTTTTTGCGAGCGGATGCGCGTTGTCCGTTGGTCGAGGAGGCCGGCCACGGCCGTCTCGAGACCCCGCATCCGGCTACTGCAGCGCCGGCATGACCTCGCGCTCGAAGAGCTCGATTCCGGAGCGGTCGTACGCCGCCTCTGGGAAGTAGTGGATCGCGTAGCCAAGGCCGAGGTTCTTCAGCTCGGTCAGGCGCTCAACGACCTGCTCAGGGGTGCCGACGCCGATCGCCGTGCCACTGCGGTACTCAGACACGAACTCCGCGGCCGTCTCTGCGCCGAGGTACGGCGTCACGCGGGCTTCGATGGCGTCGATCCGCTGGGCGACCTCGGCCTCGGTCGACGCGACGATGGTGTTGTAGTTCGCCGAGCGGGTGATGGCATTGAAGTCGGTGCCGAGCGTGTCGCAGTGCCCGCGCAGGATGGCGCTCTTGTGCGCGAAGCCAGCCGCTGTGCCGTCGAAGTTCGTGTAGTTCGCGTACTGCGCGGCGATGCGCAGCGTCACCTTCTCGCCGCCGCCGGCGATCCAGATCGGGATGCCACCCTCCTGCAGTGGGAGCGGCCGCACGATGGCATTGTCCACCTGGTAGTGCTCGCCGTTCAGGGTGGCGCGACCGGTGGTCCAGGCCTGCTTCATGATCTGCACGCCCTCATCGAGGTGGGCGAGGCGCTCGCCGGCGCGCGGGAATCCGTAGCCATATGCGCGCCACTCGTGCTCGTACCAGCCGGCGCCGATACCCATCTCAACGCGTCCTCGAGAGATGAGGTCGGCCGTGGCCGCGACCTTCGCGAGGTATGCCGGGTTGCGATAGCTCATGCACGTGCACATCTGGCCGAGACGCACCCGCGAGGTGGTGGCGGCGAAGGCGGCCATGAGGGTCCAGGCCTCGTGAGTGGCCTCATCCGTTGCCACTGGAACGGTGTGGAAGTGGTCGTATACCCAGATCGATTCCCAGGGGCCGGCATCAGCGTGCGCGGCCAGGCCACTCATGGTGGCCCACTGCTCTGCGGGGTCGATTCCGACTAGATCGTGTCGCCAGCCCTGGGGTACAAAGAGTCCGAATCGCATGCGATCAGCCTAGAGGGACGGGACCGGCCGTTCGTTCGCCGCGCGCTACGCCCAGCGCTTGTTCGCCCAGCGTTCGAGCACGCCGATGAGGGCATCCGTTATCTTGCCGAGCACGGCCAGCAGCACGATGGCGAGCAGGATGCGATCGATCCGGCCGTTGCCGCCCGATTCGGTGAGCAGGAAGCCGAGACCCATGGAAGCCGCCAGCAGTTCGGCTGCCACCAGGAACAGCCACGACTGGGCGAGAGCGAGTCGAAGGCCGGAAATGACAGTGGGCACGACGGCCGGCAATTGCACAGTGCTGAACAATTTCACCCCGCGCAGGCCAAACGCTCGGCCTGCCTCGACGAGGTGCGTGTCGACGTGCCGCAGCGCCTGCGCGACGGTCGTGTAAACGGGAAAGAACGCACCGATCGCGACGAGCGTGATCTTGGAGTCTTCGCCGATCCCGATCCAGAGCAGCAGCAGCGGTACCCAGGCCAGCGACGGCACAGCCCTGATCGCGCCCAGGCTCGGGGCGAGCAGGATGTCTGCGGCACGGGAGAGGCCGACGAGCGCGCCGAGGGCCAGGCCGAGGCTGGCTCCAATGGCGAAACCGATCAGCACCCGCTGGGTTGAGATCGCAACGTAGAGGGTGAGCTGTCCGCGGTTGTAGAGGTCGACTCCGGCATCCCAGACCATCACGGGGGAGGGCAATTGCGACGTGCGCACCAGGCCTGTCGTCGTGACGAACTGCCAGACCGCGAGGATCAGCACGGGCAGCAGCAGCCCGCCAAGGACGATGACCCAACGACGCTGACTGAACGCACGGGGCGAGCGATCGGTCGTGGACGAGTCCTGCCCACCCGGTGGGGTCGGCAGGTGTGTCGAGCCGTGTGTCGAGCCGTCGCCAAACGCGGCCGTCGCGGCCGACGAGCTCAGGGCGAGCGCATCGGTAGGGGCGTTGGTGTCAGTCATCGTTCCGGTCCTGGTGAGAGGAGGTCCTGGTGGGTGCAGGTCCTGGTGAGCTGGGTGGGGCGGAGCGAGCCACCCCACCCAGAGGGAACTACTTGATCGCTCCGGCGTCGGCCTTCGTGGCGAAGGTCTGGTTGATCAGGCTGGACAGCGCGTCGTCGATCTGGGCCTGGTTGGGAACATCGCCGGTTTCGACGAAGATCGGGCCGATCGTGGTGAGCACCTTCAGCTGCGCGTCACCGGGAACGTTGTCGACGTCGAGGTTCGTGCGCTCGGCGATGACCTTGGTGGCGACGGCAATATCGAGACCCGCGACATCCGACAGGATCTGTGCTGTCTTGTCTGGGTTGGCCAGTGCCCACTCACGAGCGTGCTCGTAGGCGTTGACGACTGTCTGGGCGACATCTGGCTTCTCTTCCAGGAACGACTCGGTCGCATTCAAGAAGCCGTAGCTGTTGAAGTCGACGTTGCGGTAGATGAGCTGGGCGCCGGCCTCTTCTGCGCCGGCCATGATCGGGTCGAGTCCTGCCCAGGCGTCGACAGCGCCGCTCTGCAGGGCAGCCCAACCGTCGGCGTGCTGCAGGTTCTCCACCACGATGTCTTCCTGGGTGAGGCCCGCCTCTTCCAGCGACTGCAGCAGGAAGAAGTAGGGATCGGTGCCCTTGGTGGCTGCGACGTGCTTGCCCTTGAGGTCGGCGACCGAGGTGATCGCCGATCCGTCTGGGACCACGATGGCTGCCCACTCCGGCTGGGAGTAGATGTCGATCACCTGGATGGGTGACCCGTTCGAGCGGGCGAGCAGCGCGGCTGACCCGGCAGTTGAGCCCACGTCGATGGCACCGGCACGCAGAGCCTCGTTGGCCTTGTTCGAGCCGGCTGACTGCACCCAGTTGACCGTGATGTCCTGCTCGGCGAGGGCATCCTCGAGCCAACCCTGGTCCTTGATCACCAGGCTGAGCGGGTTGTAGGTGGCGAAGTCGATGTTGAGGGTGCCGCCCTGGGCGACGGTGGCATCTTCAGAGGCGGCATCGGCATTGGCCGACTGGTTCTCACCGGCAACGCAGCCGGTCAGCAGCAGGCTGGCGGCGGCTGCGGCTGCGATGAGGGCGGATGCTGTCACGCGTCGTGTTGTCATGGGATTCTCTCGGCTGGGTGGGGCGATGGATGCTGTGTGGGATAGATGTTGGGTGGGGCGGATGCTGTGTGTGTGATGAATGCTGTCGGGCGGTGAGTGTGTGGGACGGATGCGGTGTGGCTCGGGCTAGGCGCCGCTGTGCCGGTCGATTCCGAGTCCGGCGAGCAGGTCGGCCCGCAGCTCGGCGAGCTCTGCTGAACCGCGGTCGCGGGGGCGGTGGCCAGGCACAATGATTTCCTGGCGGATGCCGGCGGCACTGTCGGCGTCTGGGCGTCCGAGCAGGATGATCCGGTCGGCCAGCTGAAGCGCCTCGTCGACGTCGTGCGTCACGAGCAGCACAGTCGTCGGGGCCGCCTGATGCACCTCAAGCAACAGGTCCTGCATCTTGAGCCGGGTAAGTGCATCGAGCGCGCCGAACGGTTCGTCAAGCAGCAGCACACCGGGGTTGCGGGCCAGCGCGCGGGCCAGTGACGCCCGTTGCGCCATGCCACCGGAAATCTCGCGGGGACGGTGCCCGGCGAAGTCGGTAAGGCCGACAAGTTCGAGCAGTTCGGTGACGCGGACCCGACCTGCGGCGCGACCAGAGCCGCGAGGCAGACCGAGGGCGATGTTGTCGGCCACTGTGCGCCAGGGCAGCAGCCGCGGTTCCTGGAAACCGACGGCGCAGCGCGGGTCGATTCCGCTCACGGGAGTTCCATCGATCAGCACCTGGCCGGATGTCGGGCGGTCGAGGCCGCCGGCAATGCGCAAGAGCGTCGACTTGCCGCATCCGCTGGTGCCGAGGATCGCGAGGATCTCGCCGGCGTGCACGGTGAGTGAGACATCCTGCAGCACGCTCAGCGAGCTCTGCACGCCGCGGGTGGCAGCTCGCGTGCCGCCGCGGCGCGCTCCTGTCGCGCGTCTGGTGGCTGTGCGCTTCGGGTCGGCGGCGAAGTCACGACCGACCCCGGCGAACTCGATGGTGAACGAGGTGTTGTCGGCCGGGATCGCCGCAGTGGTTGTTCCGGTGGCATTCAGGTGGGCGGCCGGGGCGACGCTGGCGGGGCCGCTCGACGCGGACGCGGACGCAGGCGCGGCGGCGGTCGTGGCAGCGCCTGCGTTCCGACGGGATGCGGTGTGAATGGACATGGTGGGAATCAACAATCGGTTTGGAAGATTCTTCGACGTTATCCAGCACTGGGCAGTTCGTCTGCGGGCAACGAAACCCGGCGTAACACTCCGAAGCGAGGCTGTGCCGTGGTGTGTGGCGGCCGAAATTACCCGCGGATGCCGCTACGAGACGCCGCCACGACTGCGGAGATATGGCCGGGAACGGTGTCGTCCTGCAGCGAGGTCACATCGCCGAGGGGGCGTTGGTCGACCAGATCGCCGAGCAGGCGTCGCAGGATCTTTCCCGATCGGGTCTTCGGCAGGTCAGAAACGAAGAAGATGTCGCGCGGTTTGGCGATCACCCCGATCTCCCGCGTGACGTGAGCCCTCAGCAGCCTGGCCAGCGCGGTGGCGGCATCCGAATCCGGTGCGTGGCCGAGGATCGACGCATCGGTCGGGATCACGAAGACCGCGATGGCCTGGCCTGTCATGGCATCATCCACGCCCACCGCCGCAGCCTCGCCGACGGCAGGATGCGAGACCAGCGCCGACTCGATCTCGATCGTCGAGAGGCGGTGGCCTGAGACGTTGATGACGTCATCCACTCGGCCAAGCAGCCAGATGTCGCCGTCGTCGTCATATTTGGCGCCATCGCCGGAGAAGAAGTAACCCTGTTCAGCGAATTTCGCCCAGTACGAGTCGCGATAGCGCTCTGGGTTGCCCCAGACGGTGCGGGCCATGCCCGGCCAGGTGCCGTCGATGACGAGGTAGCCGCCTGAGCCGTTCGGCACCTGCACCCCGGCATCGTCGACGACGCGAGTGGTGAGGCCGGGGATGGCGCGCAGGGCAGAGCCGGGTTTCAGCGTGCTCACGCCGGGCAGCGGTGCCATCACCGCCGCTCCCGTCTCTGACTGCCACCAGGTGTCGACGATGGGGGCGGTTCCTGCCCCGATGGTGTCGCGGAACCACACCCAGGCCTCCGGGTTGATCGCTTCACCCACCGAGCCGAGCAAGCGGATGCTCGACAGGTCGTGTTCGGCCGGCAGCCCGTTCGGGAACCAGGTCATGAATGTGCGGATGAGCGTTGGTGCCGTGTAATACGTCGTGACGCCGTAGCGCTCGATGATCTCGAAGTGCCTGGCCGGATGCGGAGTGTTCGGGGTGCCTTCGTAGATGACCGACGTCGTTCCGTTCGAAAGCGGCCCGTAGTGCACGTAGGTGTGTGCGGTGACCCAGGCGAGGTCGGCCGTGCACCAGTGCACGTCGTCGCCTTTCGCGTCGAAGATCGCCCAGTGGCTCCAGGAGGCGTGGGTGAGATAGCCGCCGCTGGTGTGCACGAGGCCCTTGGGTTTCCCGGTCGTGCCAGAGGTGTAGATGATGAAAAGCGGCGTCTCGGCGTCGAAGAACTCTGGCTCGTGCTGCGCCGGGGCCGAATCGACGATGTCGTGCCACCAGACGTCGCGGCCCGGGGTCCAGGGAACATGGGCGCCCGGTTCGCCGGTGCGCCGCACGACGAGCACGTGCTCGATGGATGTGACACCGGCGACCGCTTCATCGGCGGCCGCCTTCACCGGTACAGCCGCGCCGCGCCGGAACTGGCCGTCTGTGGTGACCAGCAGTTTCGCGCCGGTGTCTTCAACTCGGAAGCGCAGCGCTTCGGCCGAGAATCCGCCGAAGACCAGCGAGTGCACGGCGCCGAGGCGCGCGATCGCCAGGGTGATGATGATGGTCTCTGGGATGACCGGCAGGTAGAGCACCACCCGGTCGCCCTGCACGATGCCGAGCGCGGTGAGGGCATTGGCTGCTTTGTTCACCTCGCTCTGCAGGTCGCTGTAGGTCAGCGTGCGCCGATCGCCCGGCTCACCCTCGAAGTAGAACGCCACCTTGTCGCCCTTGCCAGCGGCCACGTGCCGATCGACGCAATTGACCGCCACGTTGAGCGTGCCGCCGGCGAACCACTCGGCGCGGGGGATGCCGAGCGCGCCGGCACCGTCTGCACGGACGCCATCGGTGCCGGGTTGACGGGCCGGACGCCAGCTGTGATCGGTGTGCCACGGCGTTTCCCAGTCCAGGCGTCTGGCCTGCTCGGCCCAGAAGGCGACCGGGTCGGCATCCGCTCTCTCCCACCAGCCTGCGTCCACGTTGGCCTGGGCGGCGAACGTGGGATCGGCGGGATAGCGACGGTTCTCGGTCGCCAGGCTGGAGATTGTCGGGCTGGTCGTCGTCATGGTGATGTTCCTTGTGATCCCTGGTGTGGTGCAGGCGGTCGCGTGTTATGGAGAGGCGACTCCTCCAGCAGCATGACGGCAGCGCTGGGTGCTGGCCATTCGGAGTGCAACGCAAAGTAACAGCGCACTCGGTGCGGTGTTTCCCGCAACTGTTGGGATGATGGAACTATGACTCGAACCGTTGCCGGAGCCCGCGTGTTGATCACTGGTGCTGCGATGGGAATGGGGCGGCTCTACGCAGAGCGCGCCGTTGCAGAAGGCGCCAAAGCCGTCATTCTCTGGGACCGTGACTCCGCGGCGCTCTCCGCGACGACCGCAGAGCTGAACGACCTGGCCTGGCCTGGCACCCGCATCGCCCCATACGTCGTCGACATTGCCGACATGGGCGCGATCGCCCAGACTGCCCAGCGCGTTCGCATGGAGGTCGGCAACCCCGACATCGTGATCAACAACGCCGGCATCATCCGCGGCAAGTACTTCTGGGAACACGACAACGGCGAAGACACCCGCCCGACCATGCAGATCAACGCGCTGGCCCCGATGTACATCACCCGTGAGTTCCTGCCGGCCATGATGGAGAACCCGAACCGGGAATCGCGGATTGTGAACATCGCATCCGCTGCCGGCACCCTGTCGAATCCTCGCATGAGCGTGTACGCGGCCTCGAAGGCTGCACTTATCTCGTGGAGTGATTCGCTGCGCCTCGAACTGGTGCAGCAGGGTCATGAGTACGTGAAGGTGACCACAGTCTGCCCGAGCTACATCTCGACCGGTATGTTCGCTGGGGCACGAGGCCCCCTGCTCACCCCGATCATGACGCCCGAATATGTGGTCAACCGGGTGTGGAAGTCGATGCTCGCCGGCAGTCCACTGCTGCGGATGCCCTGGAGCGTTGGCCTCGCCCAGGCTCTTCGTGGCACCCTTCCGCTGCCGGTGTGGGATGCCGTCGCAGGCAACGTCTTCGGTGTCTACCGCTCGATGGAGAAGTTCACCGGGCGCTGATCATCGGGCTTCCCGCTGATTGAGGAGCGACCGAGGAACGAGGCCGCGTCTCGAAATCCAGCCGACGCCCCAGACACCCCTTGTTCACCTCTACGCAATCCGTCGTCCATCTGCGAGCCCGCTCCGGTTTGGACGTCATTGCCACGTTGAGTGCATGCGCGCACCCACTGCCACCACATCTCAGCGTCAGACAACGTTCACCCGAGGAGCCACCGCGCTCCTGGCCGGGGCGATCGTGGTCGGGGCCTTCGGTACCATTCCTGGGCAGGGAGCGGATGCCGCCCAGGCCGCGCCGGCCGCATCTGCCTACAACAGGGTTGCTACCTACCCCGTTTTCCAGAATGTGCCCGCCAGTGTGGATGCCGCGCTGCCGACGGTCGCCGAGATTTCCGCCGTCACCGATGACGGCAACACGGTGATCTACACGGACGCCCTCGGCAAACGGATCGGGTTCCTCAACATCACCGATCCTGCGGCGCCCACCGGCCTCGGCACGATCTCCCTGGCCACCCTCGGTCACGCAGACGACCAGCCAACGTCTGTCGCTGTCTATGGCGACTACGTGCTCGTGGTGATCGACGAATCTGGCGGCGACTTCGCCAACCCGTCAGGACGGCTCGACGTGCTGAGGATCTCCGACCGCACTCGCGTTGCCTCGATCGACCTGCACGGCCAGCCAGATTCCATTGCCATTAGCGCAGACAAGCAGTTTGCGGCCATCGCCATCGAGAACCAGCGCGACGAGAATGCCACCCCGGCCGGCCGCGCGAAGGGCGATCTGCCGCAGCTCCCCGCCGGATTCGTGCAGGTGATCGACCTGAACGCCAGCCCGACCAGCTGGGTGGCCACACCCATCGACCTGGTCGCGCACGACGGCTCCGCGCTGCCGGCATTCACCACCGCCGGCATTGTCGAGGCCACCGACCCAGAGCCGGAATACGTGGCGATCAACAGCAAGAACAAGCTGGCGCTCACGCTCCAGGAGAACAACGGCATCGTCGTGATCGACCTGGCGACGCGCGCGATCGAGAACGTGTTCAGCGCAGGATCCGTTGCCGTCTCCGGCATTGACAGCAAGAAGGACGGCAAGATCGACCTGACAGGTTCGATTGCCCCCACGCCCCGCGAGCCAGACTCCATCGCCTGGGTCGACGACACTCATGTCGCCACGGCCAATGAGGGCGACTGGAAGGGCGGCACCAGGGGCTGGACCATCTTTGACGCCACAAGCGGCACGGTCAGCTGGGACGCCGGCAACACGTTCGAGCGCCTCGCCGTGCAACACGGTGTCTACAACGACGACCGGGCAGCAAAGAAGGGTTCAGAGCCTGAGGGCCTGGCCGTATCGACGGTCAACGGGGTCCGCTACGGTTTCGTCGCGAGTGAGCGCAGCAACTTCGTCGCCGTCTACGACCTGAGCAACCCGGTCAACCCGGTGTTCCAGCAGCTGCTGTTCACCACGAATGGCCCTGAGGGCGTGCTCAGCATTCCGTCGCGGGATCTGCTCGTCGTCTCCAGCGAGACCGATGACGCAAGCGTCGGCGTGCGCGCATCCGTTGCCATCTACCAGCGGGGATCCGCTGTCGCCCAGGCGCCCACCATCATCTCCGACACCGTCGACGGCACTGCGACTGGCGCACCGATCGGCTGGAGCGCCCTCGGCGCCCTCAGTGCAGCGCCCGGCAAGCCAGGCACCCTGTACACGGCGAGCGACAGCGCACTCAAGCCGAGCACCATCTTCACCGTTGACACCACAAAGAAGCCCGCCCGCATCACGACTGGGCTTGTCGTGACGCAGGCCGGCACGCCGGCGAACTTCGACATCGAGGGACTCTTCGCACGGCCGGAGGGCGGATTCTGGCTCGCCTCAGAGGGCGCGACCGGTGCGGCGAATAAGCTGTACCGAACGGATGCCGCCGGCGCCGTCGTCGAGACCGTCAACCTGCCGACCGAAATCTCAGACCACATCAACAAGTGGGGCTACGAGGGTGTGACGGCCATCACAAATGCAGACGGACACGAGCAGGTATTCGTCGCCATCCAGCGTCCGCTCTGGACCGACCCGGCATCCACTGCCTCCACGGTTGACGGCGACGGGGTGACCCGCATCGGTCGCTACGACGTGACGACGTCGAGCTGGACCTGGTTCGGCTACCAGCTGGAGGCCCCCAGCACGCCCTCCGACTGGGTCGGTCTCTCTGAGATCGTCGCCGTCGATTCGAACACGCTCGCCGTGATCGAGCGTGACAAGCTCAACGGTCCCGCCGCCGTCAACAAGCGGATCTACACCGTCGAACTGCCTGCAACCGATCCGGTTGCAGGCGCTCCACTCCCGGTGTTGAAGAAGACCCTCGCCTTTGATGCCCTTCCGGCCCTGCGTTCGCTGAACGGCTGGACCCAGGAGAAGCTCGAAGGCCTGACCATCGGCGCCGACGGAAACGTCTACATGGTCACGGACAACGACGGCCTGAAGGATGCGACCGGCGAGACGGTGTTCCTGAACATCGGTACCGCAGCGGCGATTTTCGGCACCGGCGCACCGACTGCGACGCCGACGCCGACTGCAACACCGACTCCGACGCCAGCGCCGACTGCGACACCGAGCCCAACTGCGACGCCGACGCCGACAGGAACGCCGACTACGACTCCAACACCAACCGATTCAACAGCGCTCTCCCTTGGCACGGGAATCGTCGCTGCCGGTGCCAGCGTGGCCATCTCCGGCACGGGCTTCGCGTCAGGTGCCAGCGTTGACTTCGTCCTCCACTCCGCGCCGGTCGCCCTCGGCTCGCTCAGGGCCTCGACGGCCGGTGTCGTGACGGGAACGCTGCAGATTCCGGCAGCGACGCCGGCAGGTCAGCACACGATCGTGGCATCGGTCGGCGGTGTCGAGGTCGCCAGAATCGCAGTGACCGTCGCCGCGCTCACCGGCGCGGGCAGCGTGGCAGACAGCCTGGCATCGACCGGCGTGCAGAACCTGGTGCCCTGGCTGGGCGCAGCAGGCGCGCTCATCCTCGCCGGACTCGCCGGTGTGCTCATCCGCGTGCGTCTTCGCCGCCGCAGCGCCTAACCGAGGTCTCGAGACGCTCGTTGGCGCTCTCTCCTCAACCACCGGGGACCAATCCGGTGGTTGAGGAGCGCCCGAGGAACGAGGCCGCGTTTCGAAATCCAGTTGACGTCCGCCGACACCGTAGGCTGCCCTGATGGATACAACGACGATCTACGACAACAGCGGCTGGTGGTTTGCGCTCGCCATCGTCACGGCTGGCCTCGCCGAAACGAAGGGGCGCCGGCGCTGGATCTGGTTCGTCCTCGGGCTGCTCTTCGGGCCGATCGCCACTGCCCTGGTCGTGATTTGGGCTCGCCCCACTCCGTCGTCGGTGCGGCCCCGCTAGGTCAGCGTCACCCGGTACGTCGCCGCGGCGGCCGTCGCCTCGATCAGTGTGGCATTGGCCTCGTCTGGCCCTGTTGCCCAGGCCAAAGCGTCAGCCGGGCTCTTGCCGAAGCGTTCATGCCGGGCAACGAGCCTGGCTAAGCGGATGTCGTAGCCGACGTCCACGAACAGGCTCACGTCCAGAAGCGGTGCGATGGGCTCCCAACCGGTGTTGTCGAGCAGCAGGTAGTTGCCTTCGACAACGACGAGCCGATGCGTTGGGTCGATGGTGATGGCATCCGCTACCGGCTCCTCGATGCTGCGGTCGAAGGTGGGCGCCGGCACAGGGCCGGTATCGGCGCGGATGGCGAGCAGCGTCCGTACGAGGGCCGGGGCGTCGAAGGTGTCCGGTGCTCCCATGCGGTCCCGGCGCCTGAGTTCGACGAGCCTGGCCTGCGGCAGATGGAAACCGTCCATGGGCAGCAGGATGGCGCTGGGGGAGTCTGGCGCGCCCGCATGCCGGTTCAGTTGCGTCACGAGATCGGCGCCGAGGGTGGATTTCCCTGAACCCGGCGACCCGGCGATCCCTACAATCACGCGGGAATGTTGCGGGGAGGCCGACGCGACCCGCGCCTCGATCACTGAAACGACGTCGTCGAGCGAGCGCAGCGTTGGCCCGAAAGAGTTGGGCGGCGAGGACGAGGGCACCCGACGATGCTAACCCGGCTGGTACTTACGTAAACTTAGGGAGTGGATACAACAGGATTGAACGAGTTTCTCGCCGACAACGAATTTTCGGGGGTTGTTCTCGTCAAGAAGGGCAACGCGACCGTCTTCGAGGCCGCTGCCGGTCTCGCGACCCAGCGCTGGGGCATCCCGAACGCGCTTGACACCCGTTTCGACATCGCGTCGATCACCAAACTCTTCACCAGCGTCGCCGTGCTGCAGCAGGTTGAAGCCGGTCGTCTCGACCTCGAAACGTCGATTCACCACTACGTCGACCTCACGGGCACGACGATTGGCACCGACGTCCAGCTGCTGCACCTGCTGACCCACACGAGCGGTATCGCCGACATCGTCGACGAGGAAGCCGGCGAAGACTACGCGGCGCTCTGGGCGAAGACCCCGATCTACACGCTGCGCAACACCGCCGATTTCCTGCCGCTGTTCGCGCACAAGGAGCCGATTTCCGGCCCCGGCGTCGAGAGCAACTACTCCGATGCGGGCTACATCCTCGCCGGTCTCGCCCTCGAGAAGGTCACCGGCCAGAGCTTCCGCCAGTACGTTTACGACGAGATCTTCACGCGCGCCGGCATGTCCAACGCTGCCTTCTATGAGCGAACGGATGTCGCCCCTCACGTCGCAGAGGGCTGGGACCAGGGCGAGAACGGGCTGTGGACCTCCAACCTGTACAGCGCGCTTCCCGTCGGCGCCCCGCACGAGGGCGCGCACGCCACCGCGGGCGATCTCATCGTGTTCCTGCAGGCGCTGCGCAACGGTGAACTGCTGAACGCGGAGCTCACCGAGGAGTTCTTCAGCCCCCAGGTTGAGCTCGATGAGGCCACCCGGTACGGCTTCGGCTTCGAATTCGACCTCGAAGAAGACAACTCCGTGCGCTCATACTTCACCGATGGCGTCGCGTCAGGCGCCAGCGGCATCCTGCGGCACTACTACGAGGCCGAACTCGACGTCGTCGTGCTGAGCAACTCCGAAGAGGGCGCCTGGGACGTCGTGCGCGAGCTCGACGAGCGCCTGGGCGGCTAACCGCACTTCACCATTCCCGCGTCGTGCCTCTGGGCACGTGGCCACGAGGCCTCGCACCAACATGGCGGCAAGGCAGCTACCCGGCTACCCGGCTAGCCCACGCCCACGCCGACGCCGACGTCGTCGGCCAGGCTCGCCGCAGCCGGAGAAGATCATCGGGTTCGGGTTCGGGTTCGGGTTCGAGTTCGGGAGTTCCCAGGTTCTTGCGGGCAAGCGCCGCCCCAGTGCATAACTCCTGCAATTCGAGGACGTCCGGGGGCAGCCTCCGCATGATTCCGGGCGGGACGAGAGACGGGCCACTCGTTCTGCAGGAGTTATGCAGCACGACGGCCCGAGACCGTCCGGAATACACGACGGCCCGAGACCGTCCGGAATACACGACGGCCCGAGACCGTCCGGAATACGCCCCGCCCCGCCGAATCCGAGCCCGCCGAATCCGAGCCCGCCCGCCCCGTCCAGCCGCGCCGAGTCCGAGCGCACGCACGCATAACTCCTGCAATTCGGTGCGGCTCGTTCACTAGCGCCCCGTAAATCCGCAGGCTGCAGTCGGGGGTCCGAGCAATCTGCAGGAGTTATGCACTCGCGAACGCAGAAAGCGGTGTTGTGCAGCGCACAACCCTGGGCCTGGGCCTGGGCCTGGGCTTGAGACTGGGCTAGAGCCAGAGCCAGAGCCAGAGCTGGCTAGGGCTAAAGCCAGATCGGGCCCGGCCCTAGAAGATCATCGGGCGGTCGTCGTCCTCGCCGTCGAGCGCCAGATCGACGACCACGGGCACGTGGTCGCTCGGGGCGTCGCCCTTCCGCTCATTGCGGTGGATGCTGGCATCCGTCACGAGGTCGGCGAACGCGTGTGAGCCCAGGATGAAGTCGATGCGCATGCCCTCGTTGCGCGGGAAGCGCAGCTGCTTGTAGTCCCAGAACGTGAAGCCCTCCGGCACGATCGGCCGCACGACATCGGTGAGCCCTGCGGCCTCGAAGGCCTCGAACGCGGCGCGTTCCGGCGCAGAAATGTGGGTGGACACCCCGGGAACGAACGAGGGGTCGCCGGCATCGGCATCCGTCGGGGCGACGTTGAAGTCACCCATCAGGGCGAGCGCGAGGTCAGGGTTCTTGGCGAGTTCGTCGCGAGCGTGCGCGTCGAGCCTGGCCAGCCAGTCGAGCTTGTAGATGTAGTGCGGGTCGTCCACCGCGCGGCCGTTCGGCACATACAGGCTCCACAAGCGGATGTCTTCAACGGTCACACCCATGGCCCGCGCTTCGAGCGGCTGGTCTGGGCCCTCCTGGCCTTTCAGGAAACCGGGCATGCCGGGGAAGCTGGTGGCGACATCCGTCATAGGAAGGCGACTGGCGAACGCCACGCCGTTCCACTGGTTGAGGCCGTGGATGACCAACTCGTAACCGGCTTCTTCGAAGGGCTCTGTCGGAAACTGCTCCGGCTTGCACTTGATCTCCTGCATGGCGAGCACGTCGATGTCCTCGCGCACCAGCCAGTCGACGACTCGGCCGGATCGGGCACGGATGGAGTTGACGTTCCAGGTGGCAATGCGCATAGGCCCAGCCTATTCGGTGACGCCGACTGAGCGGCTGTGTCGGCCGAGGCCTCGGCACCTGTGTCTGACGGCCGAGCTGGCCCGTTCAGACCAGCCCATAGGATGAACGAATTGCCGTATGCCGTCGGGCCTGCGAGCTCAACGGGTAAGGGGCAAGCAGTGGCCGACACTATTTCAGATTCCGGTGCGCAGCCAGCAGAGCTGGACGTCGAGTCAAGCGCAAGAACCGAAACTCTGGACACCACCACCCCGGAGGCGCCCAACGACAGGGTTCCGGACACCGAAACCGCCGCCAGCGCCCCCGAGTCTCAGCCGCCACAGCCACAGCCCCTGTCCCGCACGTCGCGCCGTCGTCGTCGCGCACGCCGGGGGCTCCTCGGCTTGGCCTCCGTTGTCGTGGTCATCGGCATCGTGTCCTCGGTGACGCCGTGGCCCTCAGCACTGCTCATCCGCACGGTATTCGAAGCCGGCGCACGTGCCACCGTCGCCGAGATGAAACCATACGTACCGGATGTCCCGCTCGACGAGAAGCTCGACATCAGTTACGGAGACGGTGGCACCAATACCACCCTTGATGTCTTCAGCCCCGCTGGCACCACTACACCGTTGCCGACAGTGGTCTGGATTCACGGCGGCGCCTGGATCTCGGGAGACAAAGACGACGTCGCCCCGTACCTGCGTATCCTGGCCGCTCAGGGCTACACCACCGTCGGCCTCAACTACACGGTGTCCCCGGAGGTGACGTATCCGAGTGCCGTCACCGAGCTGAATGACGCCATGGGCTACCTCGACACGCATGCCGCGGAACTCGGGATCGACAGCAGCAAGATCGTGCTCGCCGGCGATTCGGCCGGCGCCCAGCTGGCCAGCCAGCTCGCGATCCTCACGACAAACGCCGAATACGCTCACCTGCTCGGGATCTCACCGACGGTTCAGGCCGACCAGATCATCGGCACCATCCTCAACTGCGGAGTCTTCGACCTCACAGCAATGGCCGACCTCAACGGCATCGCATCCTGGGGCTTTAAGGTGGCGCTCTGGGGGTACACCGGCACCAAGGGCTGGTCAGGCACCTACGCGGGGTCGACGATGTCGAGCATCTCGTACATCTCGCCCGAGTACCCGCCCACTTTCATTAGTGGCGGCAACGGTGACCCACTCACGTGGATCCAGTCGATCCCAATGTCCCAGGCGCTCACGCGGAACAACGTGGAGGTCACGGAACTGTTCTGGCCGGCCAATCACGAGCCAGCGCTGCCGCACGAGTACCAGTTCCACCTCGACCTCGAAGAGGCGCACACAGCGCTTGACCAGACGCTGAGCTTTCTCGACACACTCACGACCGACGGCTGAGGCTGCCGACGCCCACGCAGGGCGAACTCCCCAAATTCCAGCATCACCCGGTTCCCATCATGTGCCGTGAACAGGACGTTCCTGCTCTGGATGTAGGTTCGCTCATCCTGATACCCGGCATCGCGAAACGTGGCTGCGAGCTCTGGCATGCCAACGCGGTTGGGAGACCGGCGTCATAAGATGAGCGAGCAGGCGATCGAGAGCGCAGCTCCCTTCGCCCAAGGTAAGGCTCCACCGTGAGAGGGGTGACCCATGGTCGATGTGATTTCGGATGCCGGGCAGCCGCTGAGCCCCGACCCCGGCCAGGCCGTTCCCCAAGGCTCTGACAGGCGTCCGCCCTTGCTGAAGACGCTGCGTGTGGCATCCGCTGGCATCGTCGGCGCCATGCTGTCGTCGTTCACGCCCAAGCCGTCTGCGATGCTCATCCGCTCAGTGTTCGAGGAGGGCGCGCGGGCGACGATCGCCGAGATGGAGCCCTTCATACCGGATGTCCAGCTCGTCGAAAAGCTCGACCTCAGCTATGCAGATGGCAGCAATGCCGACGAGGGTGACGCCGGCAGCGCGAGCACCACGCTCGATGTCTTCCGCCCCGCCGGAATCACAGGCCCGCTGCCGACCGTGGTGTGGATTCACGGCGGCGCGTGGATCTCTGGGGGCAAGGAAGACGTGGCCCCGTACCTGCGCATCCTGGCCTCACACGGCTATGCGACTGTCGGGGTGAACTACACGATTTCCCCCGAAGCGATCTACCCGGTCGCGATCACCGAGCTGAACGCCGCACTCGGCTACCTCACCGCGCACGCCGCTGAACTCGGCATCGACAGCAGCAGGATCGTGCTCGCCGGGGACTCGGCAGGCGCACAGCTGGCCAGCCAGCTCGCCACGCTCACGACCAACCCAGAGTACGCGCACCTGCTCGGACTCACGCCGGGGCTGCGACCCGACCAGCTGGTGGGCGCCATCCTGCACTGTGGCGTTTACGACCTGGGTGCGATGACCGACCTCACCGGCATCGAGGCGTGGGGATTCAAGATCGCGCTGTGGGGCTACACCGGCACCAAGAAATGGTCGGCCACCTATGCGGGCGCGACGATGTCGAGCATCCGCTTCGCTTCTGCGACTTTTCCGCCCACGTTCATCAGCGGCGGCAACGGTGACGCCCTCACGTGGATCCAGTCGGTCCCGATGTCGAATGCGCTCAAGCAGAACGGAGTGGATGTCACCGAGCTGTTTTGGCCCGCCAGTCACGAGCCGGCCCTGCCGCACGAGTACCAGTTCCACCTGCGCCTCGATGAAGCGCAGCACGCGCTCACCGAGACGCTCGCCTTCCTCGCGGCGCGCACCGGCCAGTAGCGGTTCTGCGCAGGCGTTCGGAGTGGGAAAGTAGTACCTGTACTCGTTCGCGAGTGCGTGCAGGGCACAAGTCAGGAATCGGATGGGGCATTGGCGTCCCGGTAGCGGAGGCATGAAGTGCTGAAATTGGGAGTGAAGGCATCGGCAGAACAGTTCGCGCCACGCGAGCTGGTCGAACTCGGTGTCATGGCCGAGGAACACGGGTTCGACAGCGTCACGGTGAGCGATCACTTCCAGCCGTGGCGGCACAACGGCGGTCACGCACCGTTCTCGATCGCCTGGATGACGGCCGTCGGTGAGCGAACCTCGAACATTCAGATCGGCACCTCGGTGATGACGCCGACGTTCCGCTACAACCCCGCCGTCGTGGCGCAGGCGTTTGCGACCATGGGCTGCCTCTACCCTGGACGCATCATGCTCGGCGTCGGTACCGGAGAGGCCCTCAACGAGATCGCCACCGGTTTCGTCGGCGAATGGCCCGACTTCAAGGAGCGCTTTGCCCGGCTGCGCGAAGCCGTCACGCTGATGCGCGAGCTCTGGAACGGCGACCGCGTCGACTTCGAGGGTGAGTACTACACGACCAAGGGCGCATCGATCTACGACGTACCGGAGGGCGGCATCCCCGTCTACGTGGCAGCGGGCGGCCCCGTCGTTGCCCGGTACGCCGGCCGCGCCGGCGACGGATTCATCTGCACCTCCGGCAAGGGCATGGAGCTCTACACCGAGCAGCTGCTGCCTGCCGTGGCCGAAGGCGCAGAGAAGGCCGGACGCGACGTCAACGACATCGACCGCATGATCGAAATCAAGCTTTCCTACGACACCGATCCCGCCGTCGCCCTGGAGAACACCCGATTCTGGGCGCCATTGTCGCTCACCCCTGAGCAGAAGCACTCGATCGACGACCCGATCGAAATGGAAGCGGCAGCGGATGCCCTCCCCATCGAACAGGTCGCCAAGCGCTGGATCGTCGCCTCAGACCCCGACGAGGCCGTCGCGCAGATCAAGCCGTACATCGACGCCGGCCTGAACCACCTCGTGTTCCATGGTCCAGGCGCAGACCAGAAGCGATTCCTCGACCTGTTCGAGCGCGACCTGGCGCCGCGCCTGCGCGCGCTGGGGTAGTTCCCCGGTGGTCGAGGAGGCCCGCCAGGGCCGTCTCGAGACCTCGCTCCCGCTTCTCGATTACGTACGAAAATGGACACATGACCAACGTTGAGATCGGTTACGCCGCCATGCTCGCGCAATTCGCGCCGGCAGAGGCTGTGGCGCTGTCGGCATACGCAGAGGCACACGGTTTCGTCGGTGTGATGGCGACCGACCACTTTCAGCCGTGGGTCCCAGCGCAGGGTGAATCGTCGTTTGTGTGGAGTGTGCTGGCGGCGGTGGGAGAGCGCACCGCAGGCAATTTCGGGCCAGGGGTGACCGCCCCGACGTTCAGGTGGCACCCAGCGATGGTGGCGCAGGCATCCGCAACGCTGGCCTCGATGTACCCAGGCCGGCACTGGCTCGGCCTCGGCTCCGGCGAGGCGCTGAACGAGCACATCATGGCGACGTATTGGCCAGAGGCGCCCGAACGCATCAACCGGATGTTCGAGGCCATCGAGATCATCTCGAAGCTGTTCTCGGCCTCGATCGCCGGCAAAGACGTGAAGCACTCCGGGCAGTACTACAAGCTGGAATCGACCCGGCTGTGGAGCATGCCGCCGGTGGCACCGGAGATTCTCGTGGCCACGGCCGGCCCTCTCACCGCCAAGCGCGCCGGACGCGTGGCCGACGGCCTGATCACCGTCGAAGCCGCACCGGAGAAGATCTCAATGCTGTTGGCCAAATTCGGCGAGGGCGCGCGTGATGCTGGCAAAGACCCATCGACCATGCCCAAGGCGCTGCAGCTGCACCTGAGCTGGGCCGAAACCGATGAGCTCGCGATGGCCAATGCCATGCACGAGTGGCCGAACGGTGGCATGCGGTTTCCGAAGTCCGACATCCGCTCGCCGTATGAGTTCGAGCAGATGGCCAAGATGGTGCGGCCGGAGGATTTCAGCGGGCGCCTAACGGTGTCTGCCGACCCCGATGTGCACCGGGCGTATATCCAGAAGTATGTGGACCTCGGGTTCGACCGCATCTACCTGCACAACGTTGGCCGCAACCAGCGTGAGTGGATTGACGTGTTCGGTAGCGATGTGCTGCCAAAGCTGGTGCGCTGATGAGTGGGGAGACCGCGATGACGGGTTCTGCGGGACTTGAGGTCTTCGTGCTCACGGGTATCGGTGAGGTGGCACCGGGGGATGACCTTGCGGCGCTGATTCTCGGTGCCGCTGCGGCGGGCGATGAAGGTGCTGGCGCTAGTGCTGCCGCTGCAAGTACTGCCGCCAGGACCGTACTGCGTGATGGCGATATTCTCGCCGTGACCAGCAAGATCGTGTCCAAATCTGAGGGCAGGATTGTGGCGGCCGCCGATCGTGAACGGGCGATCACCGACGAGACAGTTCGGGTCGTCGCGTCGAGGGCGACGCCGAACGGCATCACGCGCATCGTGGAGAATCGGCAGGGGCTCGTCATGGCGGCCGCAGGCGTCGACGCCAGCAATACCGCCGATGGCACCGTGCTGCTGCTGCCGGAGGATCCGAACGCCTCCGCTCGCGCGCTCTGTTACGCCCTGCGGGTGTCGACAGGCCTGCTGCTCGGTGTGATCATCACCGACACCGCCGGGCGCGCCTGGCGCGACGGTCAGACCGACATCGCCATCGGGTCGGCCGGCGTGCTCGTGCTCGACGACCTACGCGGCACAACGGATGCCTTCGGTCGCCCACTCGACGTGACGGCCGCTGCCGCCGGCGACGAGATCGCAGGAGCCGCCGACCTCGTGAAGGGCAAGACCAGCCAGAACCCGGTCGCCGTGGTGCGCGGCCTGGCGCGACTGGTTGTTGCCGATGCGACGGCGGGAGGCCAGGACGCTCGCATTCTGCAGCGGCCGAGTGAGAAGGACATGTTCCGGCTCGGCAGCACAGAAGCGCACGCCGAAGGATATGCGGCCGGATTCGAGGAGGGCATCTCCCAGGGCCAGGCCGCGGGGTTCACTGCCGGAATGGCGGCGGCACGCGCGAGCGCCCGCCTCGGCCAGGCGTCGACGCCAGGGAGCGACAGCGCCCGTGCCCCCGAAGCTGAGACCGACGCCGACTCGCCCGCATCTGGTGACAAGCCTGAGTCTGGGGACGCACCCGCGTGAGCTGGGCTGCCATTGTGCCGGTGAAGGGCGCTGCCGGTTCCGAAGCGCCCAAGAGCCGACTGGGCGATCATCCAGAGCGGGCCCGCCTTGCCGATGCCTTCGCCCTCGATACCGTCGCCGCGCTGATGGCGGCGCCCTCCGTTTCCCGCGTCTGTGTCGTCACGGCCGATGAGGTCGTGGCCGCTCGGATGCTGCACCTCGGCGCCATGGTCATCCCAGAGGACTCCGGGCGGGCGGCCAGGCAGCGCGCGGCATCCGCTGCAGGGGATGCCGCGCCCATCGACCCGCTGAACTGGGCGATCAGCCAGGGCGTGGATGCGGCGCGCGAGGCATGGCCGCAGCTCAACCTGCTCGTCGTCACGGGGGACCTGCCCGCACTGAGCGTCCCCGATCTCGAAGCCGCCCTTGCCCTGGCCGCGACGCATGAGCTGTCGATGATTCCCGATCAGGAGGGCACCGGAACGACAACCCTGCTCGCCCTGGCCGGGAAATCGCTGGTTCCGCGCTTTGGCGGCGGTTCGCGTCAGGCCCACGAAGCGGCAGGACACGTTCCGCTGGATGTGCCGCCCACCGCCTCGATCCGGCGCGACGTCGACACCGTGGCGAACCTGGCCGATGCGCTGCGCCTCGGCGTTGGCCGCTACACGAGTGCGCTCATCGCGAGCACTGCGCCGGCGATCGCGCCTCTACCGAACCCTTAGTCTCGCCCGCTGATCGCGAGCACCTGCCTGGCAATCTCCGCCGTCGTCGCGACGTCGCGCATCCACAGCGGTACGGCAGCAGCACGGATGCCGGCGGCCTCCAACGCCGGAATGGCTGCGGCATCCGTTTCGTCCACAAGCCAGGCATCGAGCACGCCGTCGGCTGCCCGCGAGCCGAAATGCAGCCCGACGGCCTCGGCCGACGTCTCGACACCGATCGTCTGCAGGCAGTGGTCCGCCATGCCGCGCACGGCGGCGCCGCCGATGATGGGCGACACCCCGACGACACGCGCGCTCGTCGATAGGAGGGCCGCACGAACACCGGGCACGGCCAGGATTGTGCCCACGGACACCACGGGGTTCGACGGCGGCAGCACCACCAGGTCGGCCTCCAGGATCGCCTCGATCACGCCCGGCGCCGCCGTTGCCGTCTCGAGTCCGACCTGCACGAACTCGGTCACGTCGGCGTGGGCGCGGTAGCGCACCCACCACTCCTCGAAGTGGATCAGGTCACCTGCCGCATGCTCATCGATGGCCGTGGCCAGGCGAACGTGGGTCTCGACGGGCTGGTCGCTCATCGGCAGCAGCCGTGCACCAGGCTGCCAACGCTCGCACAAGAATCGGGTCGCTTCGGTCAGCGTCGATCCGCTTCGCAACAGGTCGGTGCGCACGATGTGGGTGGCCAGGTCAAGGTCGCCCAGCGTGAACCACGACCAGCCGCGGCCATACGCTGCGATCTCGTCTGAGGTGCGCCGCGATTCGTCTGGCCGCCCCCAGCCCTGCTCCTCGTTGATTCCGCCGCCGAGCGTGTACATCACGGTGTCGAGGTCGGGGCAGACGCGCAGGCCGTTCAACCACATGTCATCGCCGGTATTCACGATGACCGTGACGGATGCCGCCTCGGTGATTGCCTCGGTGCGCTCCCCGAGCAGGTGCAGCAGCCCGCGGCTGAACCGCGCCCCGCCAACGCCGCCGGCCAAAACCGTGATCTTCTGCATGCCGTCGATTCTCCCACCGGGAGGGGCGGCATCCGCTCACGTACGGGGCGGCATCCGCTTTCGCGGCCGGGTCGCTGCTCGCGGACCCTCATGGCCAATCCATAGCGGATGCATATGCGAGCCGGTTACATTGGATGATCGCCACTCGCATTCTGCCTCCGAGAGTGAAGACGAAGAGAGAAGACACGATGAAGCGCATGAGCACCAGGGCCAAGGTCTTCACCGGCATCGCGGCGGTCATTGTCGTGCTGGGCGGGGCTGCCCTGGTCTTCGGGCCTGCTTTCTACCGTGATGTCATCGTCGGTCCTGCCGCCGCCGATCCTGTCGACGACCTCGGCACTCTCGAACCCAGCACCCTCACCGCCGCCGAACTCACTGGCGATTGGGCGGTGGGCGCAGGGTCATATGCCGGCTATCGCGTTGACGAGGTACTGAACGGCACGGATGTCACGGTCACCGCCCGCACCGAAACCGTCACCGGAACGGTCACGGCAACGACCAGCGCGACGACGACCGAGATCACGGCCGCATCCGTTGAGGTGGATGTCGCCTCCATCTCCACCGACCAGCCGCCGCGTGATGCGTACTTCCGCAGCCAGGCCGTCGACACAGCCACGTACCCAACGGCCACCTTCGTGTTGACAGAGCCGATCACATCGGAGACCGATCCGACGTCTGGTCAGCCGCAGACGGTCTCCGCCACCGGCACCCTCACGCTGAACGGGGTGAGCCGCGACGTGACGGTCGACATCACGGCCGCCCTCGACGGCGACACGGTGAAGGTGGCTGGCCAGATCCCGATCACCTTCTCCGACTTCAACGTCACCGCACCCAACCTCAACTTCGTCAAGGTCGAAGACACCGGCTTCGTCGAATTCTTGCTCGACCTGACGAAGAAGTAGAGCAGACGCAGAGCAGCACCCGCTCGAAGGGTGCACGGGGGGTGCGGGGTGCTCGCCTACGACGCAGCGGTCGGCGAGTACACAATCACCGGGTGCCCGCCCCGCGGATGCGGGATCACATCGCAGTCCACCCCATAAACGGATGCGATGATCTCCGGTCGCAGCACATCCTCCGGCGGCCCGGCGGCCACGACGCGACCCTCCTGCAACAGCAGTATGTGGTCGCAGTACGCAGCAGCGAGGTTGAGGTCGTGCAGGGCCGCGACCGAGGTGAGCCCGAGGCCGCGCACCTGCGCGAGCAGCGAGAGCTGGGCGCTGATGTCGAGGTGGTTGGTCGGCTCATCGAGCAGCAGGATCGTCGGCTGCTGGGCCAACGCCCGCGCTATCTGCACGCGTTGCTGCTGTCCGCCAGAGAGGGTGTGCCAGCCGCGCTCGGCCAGATCGACAGAGCCGACAGCGGCGAGGGCATCGAGGGCGAGCTGGCGGTCGTCGTCTCCGCCGAAACTGCCGAGCAGGCGGGAGCGGTGCGGGATCCGACCGAGCAGCACCACCTCGAGCACCGACAGGTCAACGTTCGGAAAGGCTGTCTGCTCAAGCAGTGCGATGCGCTTGGCCACCTCGCGGCGCGGGAGGGACGTGAGGGCGATGCCAGCGCCAGCGCCTGCAGCAGCAGCCCCGGCGTTAGCGCCGCTGGCCGGATCCTGCAGGAGAACCGACCCCGCTGAGGGGGTTTCAATGCCGGCGATCAACCGCAGCAGGGTCGACTTGCCGGCGCCGTTCGGGCCGAGCAGACCGGTGACCGCCCCGGCGGGGAGGTGTCCAGAGACCTCCTGCAGCACAGGGGAGCCGCCGATGGCGAACGAGACCCGGTCGATGGTCACCGCCGTTCCAGCGGCAGTAGGGGAGGCGGTACGGGTGGCGGTCGTGGCGGCATCCGCTTCACCGTGCGCGCCTCTGAACTCGCCGGTGTGTGCGTGGCGCACGGTTTCGGCGCTCATGCCCAGGCCGCCGATCGCTTGCGCTTGATCAGCACGATGAAGACCGGCACCCCGATGAACGCCGTCACGATACCGACGGGCAGTTCACGCGGGTCGAACACCGTGCGGGCCAGGGTGTCCGCGATGACGAGGAAGATCGCTCCGGCCACGATCACGAGCGGAAGCAGGCGGCGATGACCGGGGCCGGTGAGCCCGCGCACAAGGTGCGGCAGGATCAGCCCGACGAACCCGATCGCCCCGCTCACCGAGACCATGGCGCCGGTCAGCAGGGCCACCGCGGTCAGGAGGCCCCACCGGGTGGCATTCACGTTGATGCCGAGCGACGCCGCGGCCGTGTCGCCGAATGCGAAGGCGTCGAGGCGGCTGGCGGTGAAGAGGATGCCGGTGCCAACGACCACTAGCGCGCCGACGGAGATCGCGACGCTCTGCCACGACGCACCGGCAACAGACCCCAGCAGCCAGTTCAGGATTTCGCGGTAGGAATCACCCTTCGCCGCCCAGAAAATGACGAACGAGGTACCGGCCGCAGCCAGCTGGGCGATGGCGAGCCCGGAGAGCACGGCCCGCCCTGGCGTGATGGTGCCGCCGACTCGCGCGATGCTGAGGGTGGCAACGAGCGCGAGCAGTGCCCCAACGAAGGCGGCGGCTGGCAGGGCGAAGCCGACGCCGAGAATGAGCACGGCCACGGCGCCGAGCGAGGCCCCAGACGACAGCCCGAGCAGGTACGGGTCGGCCAGCGGGTTGCGTGTCACGCTCTGCATGACGGCGCCGGCCAGCGCGAGTCCGGCTCCGACGGCGGCGGCGGTCAACACCCGCGGCAGTCGCAGCTGCCAGACGATCGAGTCGGTCAGCGGCGGGATCCCAGCGGCGGCATTCGGCAATCCAAGGTGTCCGGCAACGCTGCCCCAGACATCCGCCAGTGAAATGTCGGCCGGGCCGATGGTGACGGCAACGCCGATCACCAGCAGCAGCAGGGCGACCCCTGCAGCCAGCAACCAGCCGAAGCCGCCGCGTCGGCCGGTGCCCGTGCCCCTGCCAGTGCCAGTGCCAGCGGCCCCGCGCTCACCGCCGAGAGTCGCCGTTTCCGCCGAGAATCGCTGGTGCAACGGCGATTCTCGGTCGTACGGGCGACTCTCGGCGTTGTGGGTCATCATTCGCCGTCGAGCTCGTTCAGCTGGTCGATAACGGATGCCGCAGCCTCCACATTGCGCGTGCCGGCTTCGGTCGCGGCGAACGGCAGCACGATGTAGCGCTTGTTCTGCACGGCCGACAGGCCAGAGGTCGCCGGGTTCGACTCCAGCGAGGCGATCTTCGACGCGGCGGTGTTCCAGGTGGCGTCGACGAGCACGATCACGCTCGGGTCTGCTGCGACGATCGATTCCCAGCCCACCGACGTCCAGCTGTCGTGCACGTCGCCGAAGATGTTGGTGAGTCCGGCGGCGTTCATGATCATGGCGGGGGCACCGGTGCCTGCCCCGACGTAGGGGGTGTCGGTCCCGCTCGAGTACCAGAGGGCTGTCGGGCTGTCGGCGGCCGGCTCCAGTGCGGCCAGCTGTGCCTCCTGGTCGGCGACGAGCGCGGCCGCGGCATCCGTTGCCCCGAACAGGGCGCCGGCCTCCGTGATCTCTGCGAAGACCGTGTCGAACGTGAGCGGGTCTGGAGCGTAGCCCTCTTCCTTGCACGCGGAAGGTGACACGTACGTGCCAACATTCATGCTGGCCAGCTGGTCGCGCTCTCCGACGCCGTCCGCGCTGAAGTTCGACTCCCAGCCGCCGTAGATGAAGTCGGGGGTGAGCGCGAGTGCGGCCTCCTGGCTCGGCAGGAAATCGCTCACGACGTTGAGCGATGAGCCGCCTGGCATGTCGGCCAGCGCGTCGGGCAGGGGCCCGTCGAGGAAGGCTGCTCCCACGATGTTGTCGCCGAGCCCGAGCGCCAGCAACAGCTCGGTGGTCGTCGACTTCACCGTCAGAATTCGCTTCGGCGCGGCCGTGACTGTCACGTCAGTGCCGCAGTTGTCAACGGTGACCGGATAGCTCGCGGTTGCGGGCGCCGTGGCTGGGGCCGCCGAGTCAGGCCCTGGCGCGGCGGTCGATGCGCATCCGCTGAAAAGGAGCGCGGGAAGCAGAGCGGATGCTGCAGCCAGGCTAACGATGTGACGACGCTTCATGAGTCCTCTGGATGATGGTCGGTCTGTGACGGGGTGCCGGCGGGACATGCATGCGCCGTGCTGCCCGACAGTGACGGGGTGGGGCCGGGCACGCCGGCAGGTACGGATGCCGCAGAAGAGGCGGCTAACAACGTGACCCGCTACCCAAATCCGGGATTGCTCATCCGGTCAGATCTAACCGGTGGTCTTCTTCCAGCCTAGGCCCATCTCGTTTCCAACGTGTGAACGCCGGGGCGGGGTCCGGCAGCCGCGCTCGCCAGCGCCTGGGCGACAGGGCCGATGTCGTCGGCCAGCGCCCCCACCGTCACGCGAACGTGGGGCTGGGCTGGGTCGGTGGCGCAGAAGGGGGAGCCGGCAGAGACACGAATGCCCGATGCCGCCAGCTGCACAATCGCGTCACGCTCGTCGTCGACGGGGAGCCACATGTTGATGCCATCGCCCTGCACGACGTCGATTCCGAGCCCAGAGAGCGCATCTGCCAGCGCCTTTTGCCTCGCGTAGTAGATGCGCATGGCGTCGTTGATCTGCTCGATCGAGTCGGTGTTGGTGAGGAGGTCGTAGAGGATCTTCTGCAGCATCCGGCTGGTCCAGCCGGGGCCGAGCATCCGCCTGGCCACGATGGGGTCGACCAGGGCAGACGGGCCGCCGAGGGCTGCGATCCGCAGGTCAGGTCCGTGCGATTTCGAGAAGCTGCGCACATGCAGGGTGCGTTCAGGCAGCCACTGGCCAAGGCTCACGTCTGGCGAGATGCTGATTGCGCCGGAGTGGTCGTCTTCGATCACGACGGTCGTGGCATTGCGCTTGTTCGCCGTGAGTAGTTGCGCCAGCTGCTCTGCCCGCTCTGGCGTCATCGACGCCCCTGTCGGGTTGTGGGCGCGTGGCTGCAGGATGATGGCCGTCGGTGACGCCGAGAGCGCAGCTTTGAAGGAGGCTGGCACGATCCCGAACTCGTCGACCTCGACCGGGATGCGCTCCAGGCCGAGCTGGTCGAGCAGATCGAAGAACGGCGGGAAGCCGGGGCTCTCGACAATCACCTTGTCGCCGAAGCGGGTAACGGCCTCAAGGCTCCGCGAGATCGCGTCAAGGGCGCCGTCGACGACGGTGATGGACTCCACCGGGTACGGCCACGACGTGGTCAGCAGGTCGAGCAGCTCCGGAATGACCGGCAGGTCCTGATAGGTCGGGGTGGCCGCGCGCTCTGAGACCCGTGACAGCGCAGGCCCGAGCGGTGGCAACAGTTCTGGATCAGGGGTTCCCCTCGACAGGTCGATGCGGGTCTGTTGCTGGTGCCCGGCCATCGACTGGCTCCTCGCCGGCAGCCAGTGCGGCGTCAGGTCGCGCACGAAGGTGCCGCTGCGCCCCTTCGATTCGATCAGCCCGACGGAGGCGAGTGCCTGCCACGCGTGGCTGATGGTGGCTGGGCTCACGCCGAGGGCCGCGGCCAGTTCGCGGACCGTCGGCAAACGGTCGCCAGGTGCCAGACGGCCAGCGGCGATGAGTCGGCCGAGTGCCGCGGCAATCCCTGCCGGCGTGCGGTGCTCGATCTCGTCGAGGAAAGTCTGCATATTCTCTTGCTCTTACCTGTTCTGCTCGACAGGATGATTAACGCGTGCGTCATACACAGAAACACATCAGAAATGTTTACGTCGAATAATAACAAAACCGGACAACGCAGTTCGGTTCGACTCAACTAATTTCGGCGCTGCACTGCAACCTGCATACTGCACTCGCTCAGCGCCGAGCACGAAGTGGAGACAACACATGACCGTAGTACGAACCGCCATCACCCAGACCACGTGGACGGGTGACAAAGAATCGATGATCGTCAAGCACGAGCAGTTCGCTCGAGATGCTGCGGCCGACGGGGCCCAGATCATCTGCTTCCAGGAGCTTTTTTACGGCCCATATTTCGGCATCACGCAGGACAAGAAGTACTACGACTACGCGGAGCCGGCCGACGGGCCCATCGTGCAGCGCTTCGCCGCGCTCGCCAAGGAGCTGAACCTCGTGATGGTTCTTCCGATCTACGAGGAAGACATGCCGGGTGTCTACTACAACACCGCCGTTGTGGTCGATGCCGATGGCAGCATCCTCGGCCAGTACCGCAAGCACCACATCCCGCACCTCGACAAGTTCTGGGAGAAGTTCTACTTCCGCCCGGGCAACATGGGCTACCCGGTCTTTGAGACGGCCGTCGGACCGATCGGCGTCTACATCTGTTACGACCGCCACTTCCCGGAAGGCTGGCGCGAGCTCGGCCTGAACGGCGCGCAGATCGTGTTCAACCCGAACGCGACGAAGCCCGGCCTGTCCAACCGGCTCTGGCAGCTCGAGCAGCCGGCCGCAGCCGCGGCCAACGGCTACTTCGTCGCAGCCCCCAACCGGGTGGGCACGGAAGACAACGAGTACGGCGATCTCGCCGTCACCTTCTATGGCAACAGTCAGTTCGCCGACCCGCAGGGCAACATCGTGGGTGAATACGGCAGCGGAGACAGCGAAGAAATCGTCATCCGCGACCTCGATCTCGACATGATCCGCCAGGTGCGCGACGACTGGCAGTTCTACCGTGACCGTCGCCCGGAGTCCTACACGTCCATCCCCAAGCCGTAGCGCCAGCCCCACACGGGAAACGACACAGAGGAGAAGACGATGAAGACTCTCATCAAGAACGGAACCGTCGTCAACGCCACCGGCGCTGGAGCGGCCGATGTGCTCATCGACGGCGAAACCATCGCGGCCGTGCTGGCGCCGGGGTCGACGCTGCTCGGGTTCGACATCGAGAACAACGTTGACACCGTCATCGACGCTCGCGGCAAATACGTGATCCCCGGCGGCATCGACGCGCACACCCACATGCAGATGCCGTTCGGTGGCACAGAGGCCTCAGACACCTTCGAGACGGGCACCCGGGCCGCGGCGCACGGCGGCACCACGAGCATCGTCGACTTCGTCGTGCAGTACGCCGGGGAGAACGTGCTCGACCAGTACCACCTGTGGCACGAGAAGGCGCGGAGCAACTGCGCGATCGACTACGGCTTCCACCAGATCCTCTCCGACGTGCAGGACTCCTCCCTCACGGCGATGGATGAGCTGGTCAAAGAAGGCGTCTCGAGCTTCAAACTGTTCATGGCATACAAGGGCGTGTTCCTCTCTGACGACGGCCAGATCGTCAAGGCCATGCAGCGAGCGAGCCAGAACGGCAGCATGATCATGATGCACGCCGAGAATGGCAGCGTGATCGACCTGCTCGTGCAGCAGGCGCTCGAGGCGGGCAACACCTCTCCCTATTACCACGGCGTGACGCGTCCGTGGCAGGCAGAGGAGGAGGCCACCCACCGCGCGATCATGCTGGCCAACCTCACCGGTGCCCCGCTCTACATCGTGCACGTCTCGGCCAAACAGGCCGTCGACCAGATCGCCATCGCCCGCGACAACGGCCAGAACGTCTTCGGCGAGACGTGCCCGCAGTACCTCTATCTCTCCCTCGAAGACCAGCTCGGCGCCCAGAGTGAGGAATGGGGCAGCTTCGAAGGCGCGAAGTGGGTGTGCTCAACGCCGCTCCGCTCCAAGGCAGAGGGCCACCAGCACCACATGTGGCAGAGCCTCCGCACGAACGACATCCAGATGGTTTCCACCGACCACTGTCCGTTCTGCATGAAGGGCCAGAAAGACATGGGCCTGGGCAACTTCTCCAAGATCCCCAACGGCATCGGCTCCGTCGAACACCGGATGGACCTGCTCTACCAGGGCGTCGTCGACAAGAAGATCTCCCTGGAACGCTGGGTGGAAGTCACCTCGACCACCCCGGCGCGCATGTTCGGCATGTACGGCAAGAAGGGCGTCATCCAGCCAGGTGCAGACGGCGACGTGGTGATCTACGACCCGAACGGGCACACCTCCATCGGCCTGCCCGTCGATGCCAATGGTCAGCCAACCGGCCGCACGCACCACATGAACATGGACTACTCGGCCTGGGAGGGCTTCGAGATCGACGGCCACGTCGACACCGTGCTCTCCCGCGGCAAGGTCATCATCGACGACAACCAGTACCTCGGCACCACGGGCGACGGCAAGTACGTCAAGCGCGGTCTGAGCCAGTACCTGATCTAGGACGGAACCAGATGGATTTCGGCGCAGTGCTCCAAACCAATCCACCGTCGGCCAGGACAGTTCAGTTGGCCAAGCTGGCGGAGAACCACGGATTCAGCCATGTCTGGACCTTTGATTCGCACCTGCTGTGGCAGGAGCCCTATGTGATCTACAGCGCGATTCTCGCCGAGACGCGCAAGGTGATCGTCGGGCCGATGGTGACCAATCCGGCCACCCGCGACTGGACCGTCACGGCATCCACGTACGCGACGCTCAACGAGATGTATGGCAACCGCACCATCTGCGGCATCGGCCGTGGCGACTCTG
Organism: Leifsonia sp. Y878; assembly: GCF_057669685.1. Classification (NCBI taxonomy): domain Bacteria; kingdom Bacillati; phylum Actinomycetota; class Actinomycetes; order Micrococcales; family Microbacteriaceae; genus Leifsonia; species Leifsonia sp. Y878. Next base: position 359,810 of record NZ_JBYHFS010000004.1, read on the forward strand.
CGGTGCGCGTCACCAACGGTGCACCGACAACGCTGAAGACGCTGCGGGAGTCGATCCACGTTATCCGCGAGCTGGCGAACTCTCGCCCTGTCGAGTACAACGGCGCCACGCTGCAGTTCCCCTGGAGCACCGGCTCAACCCTCGACATGTGGGTGGCCGCATACGGTCCGCTCGCCCTGAAGCTGGCGGGTGAGGTCGGCGACGGGTTCATCCTGCAGATGGCCGACCTCGACGTGGCCGAGTGGATGATCAAGACGGTTCGGGATGCCGCAGCCAACGTCGGTCGTGACCCCATGTCCGTGAAATTCTGCGTCGCAGCTCCGATGTACATCGGCGATGACTGGGAGCACATGCGCGACCAGTGCCGTTGGTTCGGCGGGATGGTTGGCAATCACGTGGCCGACATCGTGGCGAAGTACGGTGCCGATTCAGAGGTGCCAACAGCCCTGACCGACTACATCAAGGGTCGCGAAGGCTACGACTACAACGAGCATGGCCGTGCGGGTAACTCGCACGCTGACTTCGTGCCAGATGAGATCGTCGACAGGTTCTGCCTGCTCGGCACTGCAGAGCAGCACATCGAAAAGTTGAAGGCGCTCAAGGACATCGGCGTCGACCAGTTCGCAGGATACCTCCAGCACGACAACAAGGAGCAAACCCTGCGCGTGTACGGGGAAACGGTGATCCCGGCACTCGCCAACCACATCGTGGCCAAGGCATGACAGAGCGCCAGCGTGCATGGGGCGGGCGACTCCTCTGGGGCGCGCTCGGCATCGTGCTGCTCGGCGTGATCTGGGAGCTCTACAAGTTCCTCGGCCCAGCGGATGGCGTCGTCGTCGGCGGGCTGACCATCCTGCCGCGCACGAGTGATATCGCCATGCCGCACCTCTGGACGATGTGGGAGCGCGTGCTCGAACCCGTCACCGGCGCGGCCAACGCGGTGCCGATGTGGCAGGCGGTGCTGTCCGCGTCCTTATTTACCTTGGGCATCGCGGCCGTCGGCTGGCTGGTCGGCGTGACGGTTGGACTCGCCCTCGCGCTGCTGATGCAGCGGTTCAAGGTTGCCGAAGCGGCGATCCTGCCGTGGATCATCCTCAGCCAGACCGTGCCGCTCATCGCGATCGCCCCGCTTGTTCGCCGCTGGGGTGCGCAGATCCACTTCGGCGAGTTCTCCTGGGAGAACTGGATGTCGGTCGCTCTCATCGCGAGCTACCTTGCCTTCTTCCCGGTCTCCGTCGGCGCATTGCGAGGCCTGGCCTCACCAGAGGCCGCCCACGAAGACCTGATGCGCTGCTACGCGGTCGGCTGGTGGAAGACGCTGTGGCGCTTAAGGCTCCCGGCCAGCGTCGGCTACCTGCTGCCGGCCTTGAGGCTCGCTGCGGCCAGCGCCGTGATCGGCGCCGTTGTCGCCGAGGTGTCCATCGGGCTGCGGGGCGGCATCGGCCGGCTCATCATCGAGTACGCCGGCGCAGCGGGCGGCGACCCTGGCAAGCCATGGGCGCCCATCTTCGGTTCCATCCTGGTCGGACTGGTCGCGGCCGGCTTCGTCGGGCTGATTGGTTTGTTCCTTCGTCGATTCCGTAGGGGAGAGGTTGCAGCATGAGCGTGCAGACACCGACAACGGCGGCGGCTTCGGCCACCCCCAAGGCCACGTTCGCCGTGCAGGTCACCGGCGTCAGCCGGATCTTCCCCGGCAAGCGTGGGGCGGTCACCGCCCTCGACAACGTGAGCCTCACCGTTTCTCCCGGCGAGTTCGTCTCGCTCATCGGGCCGAGCGGATGCGGCAAGTCAACCCTGCTGCGCCTCATTGCCGATCTCGACACCCCAACGATGGGCAGCATCGAGGTGTTCGGTACGTCCGCTCGCCAGGCTCGCCTCGACCAGGCATATGGCATCGCCTTCCAGCAGGCCGGATTGCTGCCGTGGCGCACGGTCACCGGCAACATCGAGCTGCCGCTCGAGCTGCACGGGGTGGGGAAGGCGGCCCGCAAGGCCAGGGCTGTCGAGCTGCTCGAACTCGTGGGCCTCACCGACTTCGCGAACCACTACCCAGACCAGCTGTCTGGCGGAATGCAGCAGCGCGTGGCCATCGCCAGGTCATTGGCCGAGCGCCCCAGCCTGCTGCTCATGGATGAGCCGTTCGGCGCCCTCGACGAGATGACGCGTGAGCGGATGCAGAATGAGCTCGTCCGGATCTGCGGCGAGACCAACGCCGCCGTGGTCTTCGTGACCCACTCGATCCCCGAAGCGGTGTTCCTCTCAGACCGGGTCGTTGTCATGTCACCGCGCCCCGGCCGCATCCGCGACATCCTGAGCGTGAAACTCGGCGACACCGGCCAGCGCGGCGAGAACCTGCGCGAAGAGGCTGGCTTCTTCGAGGGAGTCAGCCAGGTGCGCGAGCTGCTGCATGGGGAAGCGCCCACCGGCATCCGTGGGGTAGAAACGCGATGAGGCAGGGAGCGTTCGGTCGCACGATCTGGCCCCCCATCATCCTGGGCGTCCTTGCCGTGCTGCTCTGGCAGGGCGCGGTGACGGCGTTCGCCATCAAGCCGTTCATCCTGCCTGGCCCATTCCAGATTTCCACTGAGTTCGTGAACAACTTCGCCAGCGTGCTGACCGGTGTTGCGGTGACGGGCTGGAATGCGTTCGTCGGCCTCGTGATCGGGTCGATCCTCGGCGTCGCCTTCGCGATCATCGCAGCGCTGGTCAGGGTCGCCGACGCCATGTTCGCCCCGATCGTCGCCGCTCTTGCCGTCGTGCCGATCGTGGCGCTGGCGCCCGTGCTGTACACGATGTTCGGGGCAGGAGCGGAGACCGCGCGTCAGATCGTGGCTGCGCTCGCCGTCTTCGTGCCGGTGTTCTTCAACACGCTGAAGGGCCTCCGCCAGGTGCGTCCAGTACATCGCGACCTGATGCGCTCCTATGCAGCCACCCGCTGGCAGGCCACTCGCACGGTGACGTTGCCGACCGCGGTGCCGTATGTCTTCACCGGCCTCCGCATCGCGTCGTCGCTGGCCGTCATCTCCTCGCTCGTCGCCGAGTACTTCGGCGGACCTGTCGGCGGACTCGGCCGCTCCATCACCTCATCCGCATCCAGCAGCAACTACGGGTTGGCCTGGGCATACGTGCTCGGGTCCATCCTGCTCGGACTCCTCTTCTACTCGGCCGCTCTCGGCCTGGAGAAGCTGGTAAGCCGCCGATCTGGCGGCTAAACGGCCTGTGCCGGTACGCACCACCGCACCAATCCACTGCACCAACACCGCCCCAACACACGCACCATCATGAATCGCACCACCACGAGCAGCATTTCCCACGATCTCTCACCTGGAGGAAGTCATGAAACACAGCACACGATGGCTCACAACATTCGGCGCCATGGCAGCAATCAGCGCCCTCGCCCTCACCGGCTGCACCAGCGGTGACAGCGGCGGCGACGACACGTCAACCAGCGCCTCCGGCGAGCTCACCCCGGTGAAGCTGCAGCTGCAGTGGGTCGCACAGGCCCAGTTCGCCGGTTACTACGCCGCCGTTGACCAGGGCTTCTACGAAGACGAAGGCCTCGACGTCACCATCGTCGAGGGTGGCGCCGACATCGTCCCGCAGGACGCCCTGGCGGCCGGCGACGTCGACTACGCGATCTCCTGGGTGCCGAAGGTGCTCGGCTCGATCGAGCAGGGCGCCAACATCACCGATGTCGCCCAGATCTTCGAGCGCAGCGCCACCACGCAGATCTCGTTCAAGGACAAGAACATCACGACGCCTGCCGATCTCAAGGGCAAGAACGTCGGCAGCTGGGGCTACGGCAACGAGTGGGAGCTCTTCGCCGGTATGCAGAAGGAAGGTGTCGCAGTAGACGACATCTCGCTGGTCCAGCAGGCATTCGACATGAACGGATTCCTCTCCGGCGACATCGATGCAGCGCAGGCCATGACGTACAACGAGTACGCGCAGGTGCTTGAGACCATCAACCCGGCAACGGGCGAGCTGTACCAGCCCGATGAACTCAACGTCATCAACTGGAACGACGTCGGAACAGCCATGCTGCAGGATGCCATCTGGGCCAACGCAGACAAGCTCGCCGACGATGAGGCATACGCCGACCAGACGGTGAAGTTCATCAAGGCCTCCATCCTGGGCTGGATCTACGCCAGGGACAACGCGCAGGAGTCAGCCGACATCGTCGCTGGCGCCGGTTCAACGCTCCCAGCCGGCCACCAGCTGTGGATGACCAACGAGGTCAACAAGCTGATCTGGCCGTCCACCAACGGCATCGGCCTGATCGATGAGGCTGCATGGGCCAACACGGTCGACATCGCCATGAACACCAAGAACGAGACCGGCGCAACGATCATCACCGCAGACCCGCCCGCAACCGCATACTCCAACGAGTACGTGCAGAAGGCGCTCGACGAGCTCACCGCAGACGGAGTCGACGTCACCGGCGCCGACTTCACGCCGCTCACCGTCACCCTGAAGGAGGGCGGCGAGTAACCAGTCTCACCCATGGGTGGGCGGCCACGCGGCCGCCCACCCTGCACCACCAGCACGATCGCACGACCGGCACGAAACCGAACAACCAGCATCATGCTCAGCGCACCATCCGCACCATGAACCATCTGAGAAAAGGACCACGATATTTGTGAATGACACCATGCCAGAATCCCCGGCCTCTGGCTCTGGCCAGGCTCTCGATGCACGAACAGTTGAGCTCGATCGGGCTCATGTCTTCCACTCCTGGTCTGCGCAGGCAGCGGCCGCGGTGCAAAACCCGCTCGTCATCGCCGGCGGCAGTGGATGCCGAGTCTGGGACCACGCCGGCCGCACCTACCTCGACTTCTCCAGCCAGCTGGTCAACGTGAACATCGGCCACCAGCATCCTGCCGTCATCAATGCGATCACTGAGCAAGCGAAGACGCTGACCACGGTCGCACCTGCAACGGCCAACCTCGTGCGCGGCGAAGCAGCCAGGCGCATCGTTGACCGCGCCCCTGACGGCTTCAACAAGGTCTTCTTCACCAACGGCGGTGCGGATGCCAACGAGAACGCGATCAGGATGGCCAGGCTCCACACCGGGCGCGACACAGTGCTGTCGACGTACCGGTCGTACCACGGCAACACCGGTGCCGCGATTGTCGCCACAGGGGACTGGCGCCGGATCCCCAACGAGTTCGCCCGCGGACACGTGCACTTCTTCGGTCCATACCTCTACCGCAGCGAATTCTGGGCGGAGACGCCGGAGCAGGAGTCCGAGCGCGCGCTGCATCACCTCGAACGAGTGATCCAGAGCGAAGGAGCGACCTCCATCGCGGCCGTGCTGTTGGAATCGATTCCAGGAACGGCTGGCATCATGGTGCCGCCGCCCGGCTACCTGGCCGGAGTGCGTGAGCTCTGCGACCGCTACGGGATCATCCTCATCTTCGACGAGGTGATGGCCGGTTTCGGCCGCACGGGCCACTGGTTCGCCTTCGAGGAATTCGGGGTCACCCCCGACCTCATCACCTTTGCCAAGGGTGTGAACTCCGGCTATGTGCCAACGGGTGGCGTCATCATCTCTGACGCCATTGCTGCCGATTTCGACAGCACCGTGTTCCCCGGCGGACTGACGTACAGCGGGCATCCGCTGGCCATGGCGTCCATCGTCGGCGCGCTCGACGCCATGGAGAGCGAAGGCATCGTCGAGAACGCGGCCCGCATCGGCCGTGACGTGCTCGCGCCGGGGCTCGCCGCCCTGCAGGAGAAGCACGAGATCATCGGCGACGTACGGGGCCTCGGCGTCTTCTGGGCTCTGGAACTCGTCGCCGACCGCGTCACCCGGGAACCGGTGAGTGCCGCGGTGATGGGCAGGATCAAGGCTGAACTGCTGTCGCGCAACCTGTTGCCATTCCTCCAGGACAACCGAATCCATGTCGTGCCGCCGTGCGTCGTCACCGACGCAGAGGTGGCAGAAGCCCTGGCCATCTACGACGAGGTTCTGAGCCTCGATCTCCTCACCCTCGCTGGTTGAGGAGGCCGCCAGGCTGTCTCGAAACCACTCCACGTAAGACCACAACACATCGAACGTAACGAAAGAAGCACTCCCATGAACGACATCCCCACCCTCAGTCACTGGGTCAATGGCGCCGCACACGATGGCGCGTCCACTCGCACCTCTCCCGTGTTCAACCCGGCCACTGGCCGTGTTGCCAAGAATGTCCGCCTGGCCAGCACAGGCGACGTCGACACTGCTGTCGCCGCCGCCCATGCCGCGTTCCCGGGCTGGCGCGACACCTCACAGGCCAAGCGCCAGAGCATCATGTTCAACTTCCGCGAGCTGTTGAATGCCCGCAAGGGTGAGCTCGCCGACATCCTCACCGCCGAACATGGCAAGGTGACCTCCGACGCGCTCGGCGAGATCGCTCGCGGTATCGAGGTCGTCGAGTTCGCACTCGGCATGCCGCACCTGTCGAAGGGTGAGTTCTCCGAGAACGTCTCGACCGGCGTCGACGTGTACACGCTGCGCCAGCCACTCGGCGTTGTCGGCATCATCAGCCCGTTCAACTTCCCCGCCATGGTGCCCATGTGGTTCTTCCCCATCGCTATCGCCGCCGGCAACACCGTCGTGCTGAAGCCCAGCGAGAAGGACCCGTCGGCGTCGAACTGGATGGCTGAGCTCTTTTCAGAGGCCGGTCTGCCCGACGGCGTCTTCAACGTCGTGCACGGCGACAAGGAAGCCGTCGACGCCCTGCTCGTGCACCCAGACGTGCAGTCGATCTCCTTCGTCGGCTCCACCCCGATCGCGCGTTACATCTACGAGACCGCATCGAGCCACGGCAAGCGCGTGCAAGCACTCGGCGGTGCCAAGAACCACATGCTGGTGCTGCCGGATGCCGACCTCGACCTGGCAGCGGATGCCGCAGTCAACGCCGGCTTCGGATCCGCTGGTGAGCGTTGCATGGCCATCAGCGTCATTCTGGCCGTTGAGCCTGTTGCCGACGAACTCGTCGCCAAGATCACCGAGCGGATGAGCGGCCTCAAGGTCGGCGACGGCATGCGCGGCTGCGACATGGGCCCGCTCATCACAGAGGCGCACCGCGACAAGGTTGCCACGTACATCGACATCGCCCTCGAGGACGGCGCCGATGTCGTCGTCGACGGCCGCGGCATAGAGGTGGACGGCGAGGAGACAGGCTTCTGGCTGGGCCCGACGCTGTTCGACAGGGTTAGCCTCGACTCTGCGGTGTACCAGGACGAGATCTTCGGCCCTGTGCTCTCCGTCGTGCGGGTGGAGAGCTACACAGAGGGCCTCGACATCATCAACAACGGCCGGTACGGCAACGGCACGGCCATCTTCACCAACGACGGCGGCGCTGCACGGCGGTTCCAGAACGAGGTGCAGGTCGGCATGGTCGGCATCAACGTTCCGATTCCCGTGCCCGTCGCGTACCACTCGTTCGGTGGCTGGAAGGATTCCTCCTTCGGCGATGCCAAGGCATACGGCCCGAGCGGCGTCGCCTTCTTCACCCGCGAGAAGGCTGTGACCAGCCGCTGGCTCGACCCGAGCCACGGCGGAATCAACCTCGGTTTCCCGCAGAACCACTAGCGCGGCATCCGCTCGCAGTCGTGACTCGCGAGGCCCGCCGGCCAACCGTGCAAACGCGGTTGGCCGGCAGGGCGCAGGAGCCCGGCGAGCCGCTGGATGTCGGCCCGATAACGTTCTTGTTGCCAACGCCTTGACCACTTTCAGCCCCGAGAGCAGGCTCGTACCACGCTGATTGGGCGCTCAGAGTGGAGGCATGGCAATGAGAAGACCACAGGGACGATTTGCCGTCCTGGCAGTCGCGTTGATCGCAACTGCCACACTATTGACAGGGTGCACGTCCGGCGGCTCGAGCGAATCGACGTCGAGCTCCTCCGGCGATGCCATCAAGATCGGGCTTCTCCTGCCCGAGACCAAGACTGCGCGATACGAGGCTTTTGACCGGCCGCTCTTCGAGTCGAAGCTCACCTCCCTCGGAAACTTTGAGGTCATCTACGCCAACGCAGACCAGGATGCCGCCAAGCAGCAGCAGCAGGCTGAATCCGCCCTCACCCAGGGCGTGAAGGTTCTCGTGCTCGACCCGGTCGATGCGGCCGCCGCAGCCAGTATCGTCGCTGAAGCCACGGCGCAGAACGTGCCCGTCATCTCCTATGACCGCCTGGTCACCAGCAAAGACCTCGCGTACTACATCTCCTTCGACAATGAGGAGGTGGGCGTGCTGCAGGGCACCGCGCTGGTCGAGAAGATGAAGGCCGACAACACGGTCAGTGGGCTCATCATGATCAACGGCTCACCCACCGACGGGAACGCCGCTCTCTTCAAGAAGGGCGCGCTGTCGGTGATCGAGCCGAGCGGAATCCCGATCCTGGCGTCGTATGACACCCCAGACTGGAGCCCGGACAAGGCCCAGGACTGGGCTGCTGGCCAGATCACCCAGTTCGGCACGGAGATCCAGGGGGTCTACGCCGCAAACGATGGCACAGCAGGTGGCGCGATTGCCGCCTACCAGGCGTCGGGCGTCACCCCCATCCCGCCCGTCACGGGGCAGGACGCGGAGCTGGCGGGTATTCAGCGCATTGTCGCCGGTACGCAATACATGACCGTGTACAAAGCGATCAAGGCTGAGGCTGAACAGGCTGCGCAGCTTGCTGCAGACCTCGCCAATGGCAAGACCCTGACAGGGGACACCACGGTGGACGGCGTTCAGGCCACCCTGCTGACACCGGTCGTGGTCACCGTCGACAACATCAAGGACACCGTCATCAAGGACGGCTTCTACACCGTGGAGCAGATTTGCACCCCGGACTACGCCGAAGCCTGCAAGACCGCCGGGCTTGAGTAGCCCAGGCGCACAACAAGCACACCACGCAGCATGAGATAACGGGCCGGAGTCCACCGACATGGTGGACTCCGGTCCGAACAGGCTTCCAGGAGTCATGATGAGCATGCCAGTCCCCGTTCCCCCAGTCGCTGTGCCGCGTGGCGAGCTGGTGCTCTCCCTTCGTGGCATCGATAAGAATTTCGGTGCCGTCCAGGCGCTGACCGACATCGACTTTGACATCTACAGCGGCGAGGTCGTCGCGATTGTGGGCGACAACGGTGCGGGCAAGTCGACGCTCGTCAAGATCCTGGCTGGCGTGCACCCGCAGGACGGCGGTGAAATCCGCACCAGTGAGAAGCAGGTGACGATCGCCAATCCTGCTGAGTCCGGCGCTCTTGGCATTGCCACCGTCTACCAGGACCTCGCGCTGTGCGACAACCTCGACGTGGTCGCCAATCTCTACCTCGGCCACGAACTGAGGGGCGCGACTCTCAACGAGGTCGAGATGGAGAAGCGCTCCTGGAGCCTGCTCAAGCAGCTCTCGGCCAAGATCCCCTCTGTGCGCATCGCGGTTGCCTCGCTGTCTGGTGGGCAACGCCAGACCGTGGCGATCGCCAGGTCACTCATCGGCGAACCGAAAATCGTGATCCTCGACGAACCAACGGCCGCCCTCGGCGTCGCACAAACCGCTGAGGTATTGAACCTCATCGAACGCCTGCGGGAGCGCGGGCTGGCCGTGGTGCTGATCAGCCACAACATGGCGGATGTCCAGGCTGTCGCTGACCGGGTGGTGGTCTTGCGACTTGGTCGGAACAACGGTGAGTTCAAGGTCGGTGAGGTCAGCTCAGAAGAGATCATTGCTGCCATTACAGGGGCAACAGACAACGCAGTCAGCAGGCGGGCCAGCGCACGAGCCGCAGAGGAGCCGAAACCATGACGATCCCGACAGCACCTGGTGGCCCAGACGCTCCAGAAGGGCCGAATCCATCCAGTGTCAACAAGGTGTCCAGCGTCAATGAGGAAGAGCCGCCGGCCGCGGTCGCCGCCGATCTTCAGGACGAGCGACTCGTCCAGTCTCACGGTATTCGCGGATCGCTCGCGGCCTTCCGGACCCGCATCCGAAGCGGTGACCTCGGATCGCTTCCCGTCATCGTCGGGCTCGTCGTCATCTGGATCGTCTTCCAGCTGATCAATCCAACGTTCCTCTCGAGTATCAACCTGGTGAACCTCACTCTGCAGTCCGCCGCGACAGGCACGATCGCCATCGGGGTTGTCCTTGTCCTGCTGCTCGGTGAAATTGACCTGTCCGTCGGCTCGGTCAGCGGGCTGGCCTCCGCAATCCTCGCCGTCGGATTCGTCACCCTTGGCTGGCCGCTGGCCCTCGCCGTGGTGTCGGCCGTCATCGCTGGAATCCTGGTCGGACTGCTTTATGGCTTCCTCTATACCCGATTCGGCGTACCGAGCTTCGTGATCACGCTGGCCGGATTGCTCGGCTTCCTAGGGCTGCAGCTCTGGGTTCTCGGTGACACCGGCTCCATCAACATCCCGTTTGATTCCTGGATCGTCCAGTTCGCGCAGCAGTGGTTCCTCCCAGCCTGGTTGTCCTATGTGATCGTCGTGGTCGTCGTCGTGGCGTACGGGGCGCAGCTGTTCGTCACCGCGAGGAGCCGGGGGCGGGCAGACCTCTCCGAGATGACGACAACATCGATCATCGTGCGGTGCGTTGGCCTGCTGATCCTGCTCGGTGTGCCGGCTTGGTATCTCAACCAGGCCCGCGGCGTCGGGGTAATGTTCCTGTTCTTCCTGGCGCTTGTGGTGATCATGAACTTCTTCCTGACGCGCACCAAATGGGGGCGGTCAGTCTTCGCGGTCGGCGGGAATGTCGAGGCCGCCAGGCGCGCGGGTATCCGCGTCAACCGGATCTATGTATCGGTATTCGTGCTCTGTTCCACCTTCGCGGCAGTCGGCGGCATCCTGGCCGCTGCGCGGCTGGCGGCCGCCAATCAGGGCAGCGGTGGTGGCGACACCAACCTCAACGCGATCGCGGCTGCGGTCATCGGCGGTGCGAGCCTGTTCGGTGGTCGCGGCAGCGCGTTCTCCGCGCTGCTCGGCATCCTCGTCATCCAGTCCATCTCCAGCGGATTGACCCTGATGAACCTCGATTCGTCGGTGCGGTACATGGTCACCGGTGTCGTCCTGCTGCTCGCCGTGATCATCGACTCGCTCTCACGGCGAACGCGCGTCTCGCACGGCCGCGCCTAGCTGTCGACGCACGAGCGCAACGCCCTGCCCGCGACAGCGCGAAAGATCCTGCAGCTCGCGGGTTACCACCGGCAATCGAGCGCAGGGTGTGTGGCCTGAGCCGCTACTTATGCAGGAGCTTCACGACCAGTTGACCAAACTCGCAGCATCTGCTTGATTGACCGAATGAAGTCACCGAACCTTCGAATTGAGACTGTTGCCGTGCACGCCGGAATGGCGGGGGTCGGCGAATCCGGATCCCACGTTCCGACGATCGACCTGTCGACGACCAATCCGCTTCCCGACGTCGAGCGCGGCGGTGACTCGTACGAGAACCTGGCGACAGGCGGCGACCTCGGGCCGGGAGACTCCGCCGTCTATCAGCGACTGTGGCAGCCAGGGGTTGCGCGCCTCGAAGACGGCATCGCGGCACTCGAGGGCAGCGAGCGGGCAGTGGCATTCGCGACAGGGATGGCGGCGCTCAGTGCCTGCCTCATCGCATCCGTTTCTGCTGGCAAACCACACATCGTCGCGCTGCGACCGATCTACGGCGGGACGGACCACGTGCTCGACTCATCGCTGCTCGGCACAGAGGTGACCTGGGTCGATGAAGATGGCGTCGCTGCCGCGATTCGTCCGGACACCGGACTCGTGATCTTCGAGACCCCTGCCAACCCGACGCTTGAACTCATCGACATCAGCAGGGTCGTCGCGCAGGCGAATGGTGTACCGGTTTTGGTCGACAACACGTTCGCCACGCCCATCATGCAGCGCCCGATCGAACACGGGGCCACACTCGTGCTGCACAGCGCGACGAAGTACATCGGCGGGCACGGAGACGTCATGGGCGGCGTGATCGCCACCGATATGGAATGGACGCGGCGCCTGCGCGGGATTCGCGCCCTGACGGGTGGATTGCTGCATCCGTTTGCGGCATACCTGCTGCACAGGGGGCTGCGGACGCTGCCCGTGCGCGTCCGGGCGCAGCAAGCCACCGCTTTCGAGCTCGCCCGTCGGCTGGAGGGGCACCCAGCTCTCACGCGAGTTCTCTATCCGGGGCTGGAGGGCCAGGACCCCAGGGGATTGCTGGGGCGACAACTCGACGGCCCCGGTTCACTCATCACCCTTGAGCTCGCGGGCGGCTACGAGTCTGCCAGTCGGTTCGCCGAGTCGTGCACGCTCATCACCCACGCCGTCTCACTCGGCGGGGTGGATTCGCTGGTGCAACACCCGGCCTCACTCACGCACAGGCCCGTCGCCCCCGACGCCAGGCCAGGAGCCGGCATCGTCCGGCTGTCGATCGGCCTCGAACACGTCGACGACCTGGCCGACGACATTCTCTTCGCACTCGAGCAGGCGGCACGCTCGTCGGAGAATGCCCAGGACAGCGGCATCCTCCCCATGCTCAACCACATGGGCTAGCCGCACCGTTGCGGCGCAGTCCACACACAAGGACGGCCGCGCCGGGGGCGCGGCCGTCCTCCTTTCGGGTGACCCGACTATGCGTGCTCCACCAGTAACCCGGTTTCAGCCAGGTCTTCGCGCGGCAGACCGGACGCCACGCTCAGGATGAGCTCATCGAGCGTTGTGTTCGGGTGGAAGCCGACGAGAGCGCGTGCACGCGAGTTGTCTGGCACCCGGCGACGCATGTCTTCGTAGCCGTCGCCGTATGCCTGGTCGTATGGAATCAACTGGATGCTGCTCCGACTGCCGAGTACTTCGATGATTCGGCTGGCGAGGTCGAGAATCGATACCTCGAAGGTGCCGCCCAGGTTGTATGCCTGTCCAATCGCTGACGGCTCCTCTGCGATGCGCACCATGGCCGGCACCACATCAGTCACGAACGAGAAGCATCTGGTCTGCTGGCCATCCCCGAAGACGGTCAACGGATCACCGCGCAGTGCTTGAGCGACCAGGTTGGGCACAACCATGCCATACCGCCCGGTCTGGCGGGGCCCCACGGTGTTGAAGAGCCGCACAATCGCAACCCGCAACCCGAGCTCGCGCCAATACGCATGCGCGAATGCCTCATCGATCCCCTTGGCCGCCGCATACGTCCACCGCGACTTCAACGGTGAGCCCAGAATGCGGTCGGCATCCTCTGAGAGGCTGTCGGAGGTGTTCTTCCCGTAGATCTCACTGGTCGACGTGAGCAGCAGGCTGGCGCCGACTTCCAACGTCGCGTCGAGAACAACCTCTGTGCCATGAATGTTGGTGCGCAGGCTCTCGAGCGGATGGTCGACGATGTTCCGGACGCCGACTGCTGCGGCGAGGTGGAACACCCGGTCGGCACCGTGCATGACCTGTCTGACCGTTGCGCGATCACGGATGGACCCGATCACCACGTGCAGCCGAAGGTGGCCATTCACGGCGCGGAGGTTGTCGAGGGAACCGGTGGAGAGGTCATCGAGGACGGTCACATAGTCGCCGCGCTCCAGCAGGTGCTCGACGAGGTGCCCGCCAATGAAGCCGGCCCCTCCGGTTACTACAGTGTGCATGTCGTGGTTCTCCTGTCGAATCGACTCAACGGACATAGCCGTCGAGTTGTGTCTGCACGCCGCTACTGATGGCATTCGGTCCACCGAGGATCACGATCTTCGTTGGCTTGAGCCTGGTCAGTTCAGCGGCAATGACGGGCGGGATACTCGTGCTCGTGACGAGCAGGACCGTGCCGCCGTGGGTGCCGGCTACGGCGCCGCCTGACAGCGCATCGGGGAAGTCGCCCCCTGAAGCGATGTAGACGACCCCGCCGGTGCTGGACATTGAGCCGGAGACCGCCGCCGATGTCCCATACCGGTCAGATCCCGATGTCCTGCTCGTGGGAGCAATGGTGGTCAGCGCGGACTGGACGGCGTTGCTGATGGCGTCAGGACCACCGAGGACAACAATCTTCTTCGGCTTCAGCCTGTTCAGCTCAGCGACGATGACGGGTGGAACCGACGAGCCAGTGACGAGAAGCACCGGTCCCTTGTTGGCGCTCGCCGCGGCCGACCCAGAGAGGGCGTCGGGGAAGTTCGTGCCGGATGCCACGTAGGCGACCTCAACTCCCGTCGTGTAGTTCGCCGCCGACACTGCCGCCGATGTGGCGTACCGGTCAGCCCCTGACACCCTGCTTGTGGGCGCAACTGCTGTCAGTGCTGACTGGACCGCGTTCGACACTGCTTCCGGCCCCCCAAGGAGCACGATCTTCTGGGGCTTGAGCCTGTTCAGTTCGGCAGCGATGACGGGCGGGATCGACGTCTTCGTGACGAGGAGCACCGGTCCCTTCTCCCTGCCGGCGACGGCAGACCCTGAAAGGGCATCGGGGAAATCAGTGCCGGATGCGATGTACGCCACCGCAACCCCTGTCGCGAAGTTCGCGGCCGAGATGGCAGCTGACGTGCCGAAGCGGTCAGAGCCGGACAGTCGCGACGCCGTTGGTGTTGGCGGGGGAGTCGTGGTGGCCGCAACCACCGCAGCGGTGTTCACGCTCGACACTGTCGCAGGGGTGTAGTCCGCCTTGGTGCCGGTGACGGCGACGGCGACGGGCTTGCCGACGTCGGCCGGTGTCGGGGTGTACGTCACGGCCGTTGCTCCGGTCACTGCTGCGCCGCCGACCCACCATTGGTAGGCGAATATAACCGGTGCCGGTCCCCAGGCCCCAGGCTCGGCTGTCAGTACTGAACCCACTTTCGCGGTACCGCTGATCGTCGGGATGGCAGATGTGACGTTGGGAATCGCGGCGGCGGTGACGGCGGCAGTTGGGGCGCTGGTCGTCGTCGCCGTGTCGTATCCGACCTTGGTTTCGGTCGCTGTCACCGTGATGGTCTTACCAACCTCTGCCGCAGTCAGTGTGTATGTCGTTGCGGTCGCACCCGTGATGGGGGCGCCGCCGGCAAACCACTGGTACGCGACGTTGTCCGCTGCAGGGACCCAGGGCGCGGTCGCGGCGGTGAGGACGGATCCGACCTGTGCGGTTCCGGTGATGGTGGGCGCCGATGTGGTCGTAAACGGAAGGCCAATGACGGGAGCGCCAACCGTGTTGTACATCGCGTAATCGTCGGTCGTGAGCGTTCCATTGCTGAACAGGCTGAGACCGAAGCTGATGGCCGCGGTGCCTGCCGGGATAGCTGGTGTGATCCACT
Organism: Leifsonia sp. Y878; assembly: GCF_057669685.1. Classification (NCBI taxonomy): domain Bacteria; kingdom Bacillati; phylum Actinomycetota; class Actinomycetes; order Micrococcales; family Microbacteriaceae; genus Leifsonia; species Leifsonia sp. Y878. The sequence goes on from NZ_JBYHFS010000004.1 coordinate 375,012, forward strand.
CCGCTTGCGTGTACGTAGCGGATGCCGCGAACCATGGGCTGGCCGTGGCGTAGACGAGGCGACCGTTGATATCGATGTAGTACAGGGCGAACTGGGTTGGCACGTCAGACTTGTACCAGGCACGGAGTGAATAGGTTGCGCCGGCCGTCACACCTGGCGAGCAGGACGGTGACGTTTGCATTGCCTTCGCGTCCCCGTCCACTCGGTTGGCGACTGTAGCTGTGACCGCGACGGAGCCGGTGTGACCCGGCGTCACTGGCGCGAGCGTGGACGTGTTGTTTCCTGAGGGGTAGCTGCTCCAGCACTGGGGGAACCCGGCGGTTCCTGCTGTTTCGAGGCTCGGGTTCTGCACGCCGTTGACTCCGGCGCCGGGTGCCGGAAGAAGTACGAGCGGAGGGCCGGTGACCGTCGGCTTGACGGCTCCGCCGACCACCGCGTTGACCGTCTTCACGGTGTGGTTGGTTCCGTTCTCCCACTCTGCAAGCCAGGTGGTGAACTCACCGAACAGGGCGGGTGTGATCGCCAGCGACGGCGTGGCACCGTCGCACTGGTTCTCGCAGACGTGGTGGAAGGTCAACTGGACCCAATTGCCAGCCGTTGTGTTGTTGTCTGATGCCTGCGTCACGTAGCGCTGCAGGTCGGCCAGTGTCCATGTGGAGTCGACCTGGTCAGCTGCCTTCGTGAGGAAGGGGTCTGCCGGAGGTACGCTCTCGCCGAACGCGCAGTCAGCGCAGGTTCCGCCGGCTGCGGTTCGCAAGTCGCCGAGGCCACGCGCGCTGTTGTAGCCGCATTCTGCGGCAAGGGTCTCGACCGCGGGGTTCACTTCTGCGAACGGATACGCGAAGCTCGTGACGCTGTAGCCCCACTCCGTCAGTGCTACCCGGTCGTTGCAGATCTCACGTTTGGCGTCGGCTGTGGGCAGCGTGGGCAGATTTGGGTGGGTGACCGAGTGTCCGCCGATCTCGTTTCCGAGACCGGCGATCGTGGCGACATCCGCTTGGGTGAGATGCCCCGCCGATCCAACAAACCCGGTGGGAATGAAGAACGTGCCGGGGAGCGCCTTCGCCTTCATGGTCTGGGCGGCGGCCAGCTGATCTGCGTTGGCGTCGTCGAAGGTCAGCGAGACGACGGTGTCGCCGGCAGCTGCCTGGGCCGGCAAGGCGAATCCGACTGCCGCGCAGAGGGATGCCACGACGGCAAGCACTGTTCCAGAGGCGAGGAGCCTCAGCCGACGTTTGGCTCGTCTGGCCGAATGATGGCCGACCACCTCTGTCGAGGTTGAACCTGCAGCGGGGTGGTTGTGGACGAGTTTCATCGGGCTCTCCGTCGAATTCGGGTGGGGCGGGAAGTGGAGCAGGGAACGCACAGGTGTAGCAAGAAAACACACGGCGACAGGCGCCGCTCACTCAGAGGCGTACGGCCTGAGGGACACCGGTGAGGCGGAACGTCGTGTCGATGACCTCAGGCACACGATGCAGCCACGACAGGTCAACGGAGTCATGGTCGGTGTGGAGCACGACAACGTCGGCGTTAAAGCTCTGCGGATCGCCGACGCTGTCGAGGCCCCTACCGTTCGGGAGCGTGATCGCGGGGCACAGCGGGTCGTAGTACCCGACAATTGCCGCCTCGTCGATGAGCTCCTCGATGATCTCCAACGCGGGGGATTCCCGAACGTCCTCAACGTTTGGCTTGTAGGCGACGCCCACAACCAGCACGCGTATTCCCGCTATGCCCCTGCTGTGGCCGGAGAGAACCTGTCGCACCCGATCCACAACTCGACGTGGCCGCGCGGCGATCGCCGTCATAGCCTGTTCGATGATCGGGGCGCCCAGTCGTGCCTTGTGAAGCTGCCACAGCAGGTAGTGCGGGTCGCACGGAATGCAGTGGCCGCCGACGCCGGGCCCCGGATAGAACGGCATGAACCCATAGGGCTTGGTGGCCGCCGCGTCGATGACGTCGACGACGTCGAGCCCGAGGGCCCGGCAGACGTCGGCCAGCTCATTGGCCAGGGCGATGTTGACGGCCCTGAAGATGTTCTCGGTGAGCTTTGTCATCTCCGCGGCCTCCATCGAGCCAACGGTGTGCACGAGCTTGACGTATGCGCCGAGTACCGCGCCGGCTGATTCGGAACAGGCTGGTGTTGCGCCTCCCACGACACGTGGGACGTCTTCATGCGCGAATCCGTCGCTCCCAGGGTTGATGCGCTCGGGGCTGAAGGCAACGAAGAGGTCGACGCCGGCGATGAGGCCGCGGTCTGCGAGCGGGCCGAGGATCATGTCCCTGGTGCTCCCGACGTACGTCGTGGAGGTCAGGATGATGGTCTGGCCGGGGACGGCGTGCTCGACAACGCTCGCGCATGCTGCCCGCAGGATCGCCAGGTCCGGCACCAGATACGTGTCAACCGGGGTCGGCACACACACGATCACGGCCGCGGCATTGCGCAGCATGGACAGGTCGCTCGACATCTCGAACGACGGATCGTCGAGGGCGCGAGCCAGTCGCTCCCTGTCTTCGCTCAGCAGGTCGGCGCGGTCTTCCCTGATGGTCGCGAGGCGTTTCTCGCTCACGTCGAGACCGAGAACGCGTGAGCCGCGTTCGCTGAATGCAAGGGAGGTTGGAAGGCCGACATATCCCAGTCCGAGGATGGCAACGTCGAAGGCGAACGGGGTTTCCGTGGCATCGGAATCGCCCGCGAACCGGGTCTCTGTTGTGGGGAACCAATTGCGCGGGCGCACTGTGGTGAATTCCGAAGTCTGAATGACCATGGGGGATCTACCTTGTCTAGGAGTGCTCATGTCACACCGGGATTCGGGTTCCAGATAAATGAGCAATCCTTAGTTGTGCGATGAAAAGTACCACCGGCCACCACGGCCACCCAGTGGGAAAATTACCCCCACAACGGGGGGTTGGGGTAGGCGGTACTGGTCTTAAGCTGGTCAAACATGACCCCGGCCCCCACGGAGTTTCGGCGGTCCGACCGGGAGTAACAGGCCATGAGGGGCAGACAATGACCGTTCTCCTGCTGGTGCTGACCCTGGGGGTGAGCACCACCTTCTGGTTGGTCGTTGGGGGGCTCCGTTTCCTCGCAGAGCACACGTTCCTCGGGGGGCCGAGCGCAGCGATTCCGGGTGAAGCGGATGCTGTCCACGGCGCCCACGCCGCTCATGCGATCCAGGGCGCGATTCCGACGCCGGCGGAGGTCGCCGTCATCGTTGCCGCGCACAACGAAGCTCTGGTGATCGGGGACACTATTCGCTCGGCGGTCGCCCTGGTTCCGCTGGAGAACATCCATGTCATCTCGGATGGATCGAGCGACGATACGGCAGAGGTCGCGCGGGAGGCCGGCGCGCAGGTGCTTGAGCTCAACCCAAACAGGGGCAAGGCGGGAGCGCTGGTTGCCGGTATCGAGCATTTCGAACTCGGTACCCGGTTTGAAGTCGTGCTCCTGCTGGACGCGGATACCCGGCTCTCTCCCAATTACCTGACCACAGGCCTGCCGTCGTTCGCCGATCCGACCGTGGTGGCCGTTGCCGGGAGGGTGAGCACGATGGAAAGGCCGCATCCGTCGACCCTGCTCGGCCGTTTTCTGGTGGCCTACCGGGAGCGTCTCTACGTCATCGTGCAGCTCATGCTGAAATACGGACAAGCCGCCAAGCGCGTCAACGCCATCTCGATCGTGCCCGGCTTCGCCAGCATGTATCGGGCGAACGTGCTGTCGAAGATCGACATCGGAGCACCTGGCCTCGTGATCGAAGACTTCAACATGACGTTTGAGATCCACGACAAGCAGCTCGGTCGCATTGCCTTTCATCCGCAGTCGGCTGTGGCGTACACCCAGGATCCAGATCAGCTGCCCGAATACGTGAAGCAGGTGAATCGGTGGACGCTGGGCTTCTGGCAGACCGTGCGCCGGCACCACTTTCGGGCTCGCACCTTCTGGGTGGCGCTGGGGCTGCACATCGTCGAACTGATCACGAGCAGCGTCATGTTGATTCTGCTGGTTCCGCTGCTGCTGCTCACGCTGACCGCCGGAATACTGGCGGATGTCGCGGCCAATCCCAGTGAGACGCTGGTGTGGTTCTCGCACGTGTTGAAGCCTGAGCATGTGTTGATCGGGGTGATCCTGCCCGACTACATCCTCACCGCCGTCACCGCACTCATTCTGAAGCGGCCCCTCTACCTCTTGTATGGCATCTTCTTCCCGCTCATGCGAGTCGTTGACGCGTGGATCTGCCTGCGGTCGCTGCCGCGTGCGTGGTACGCCCGCTCGTCTGGGGTGTGGACGAGCCCGGTGCGGCGGGCATCGTCGTAGCCGAGGCGTCGAGGCTCGGCTAGTTCGTGATTCCACTCGTCGTGACGACGTTGAGCCAGGGGCCTGGGGGCACGTCGGACGCCTCAACGAACTGCCAGCTGACGACGTCATTCTCGCCATTGAGGTCACGGAAGCCAAGGCATCCGTTCAAAGCCGGGGAGACATCCATGCCGGCGCCGTTGAACTCGGTATTGGCCGGCCGCGCGTCGGTGCTGCCGAACACGTACGCGACGTCGTTGTACTGGCCGGGACCCGCGTCCTGTATCTGTCCGTAACACGTCTGGTTGCCGAGGGTAATGCGAACCCAGCGGTTCTTCATGTACGAAAATGAGCTGTCGGTTTCGTGCCCCGCATAGCCGGGGTCGCCGGCCCAGGGGATGGTGGTGCTCCGGCTCGCGAAGGCCGCCGCATTGTTCAGGTCGTCATACGGCAGGTCGAGGTAGAACGGGTTCTGCCGGGGCGTCATGGCCGTTGGAAAGTAGCCATTGGCTGCTGTCCTGGCCTCTGTCTGGCATCCGCCGGCCGTGGTGATCCCATCGCAGCCGCCGTAATTCGCGAACCATGAGCCGTCGTAGGTGGACAGCATCTGGCTGCCATCGCTGGCGCTCGGGTCGAAGATCTCGCCCACCCAGAATGTGGTGGCCACGATGCCGGTGTGCACCGGGTAGATGCGGCTCGCGCTCACTGCGGGCTCAGGGGTTGGCTGGTTCGGTGTGGCAGTGCCGGGGGTCGGGGTCTGGGTGGGGCTCTGGGGCGGAGCGGGGCTGGCGCTCGTCTGCGGCAGAGTCTCGCTGGGTGACGCGGTCGGAGCCTCTGTCTCCGCTTCTGGCGTCGTGGCACTCCTCGTCAAGGCAGACGTGATGCCGAGCGTGAGAGCGACGACCATCGCAACAGCAAGCACCGCGCCAGCGATGGCGGGCAGCGGATGCCGACGCAGCCAACCAAAGAGCGGTCCCATGCACCTACCTCATCCTGTTGGCAGCCATCCGGCTTCGCTGATGAATCTAGGTTCTTCCGCGTGGAGTGGCAATGGCCGCTCAGGGCGCTGGCACCGTATGTTCAGCCTGGACCGCGGCGGCGCGGGCCTGGAGGGCGCGCACGACAGTGCGCACCGCCAGACGCTCGGCCTTGTCTGGTCGCATCAAGGCGACGATCTGGCGCTCTGAACTGACCTCGCGCAACGGCTTCAGCACGATCTTGCCTGGCTGGCTCCCGCCCGACGTGTACCGAGGGACCAGCGCGATGCCGAGCCCGGCCATGATGAAGGCCTCGATGATGCGCATGTCGGAGAACCGTTGCGACACGGTGACGCGTGTGCCTGCCAGTTGCTCGACCTCGTGCAGGATTCGCTGGAAGGGGAACCCGTCGGGGACACCGATCCAGGTTTCGCCCGCTACATCCGCTGAATTCACCCAGGCGCGAGCGGCCAGCCTGTGATCGGCCGGCAGTCCAACGTCGAGTGGCTCTGTCATGAGCGGGATGACGGCCAGCCCCCTCCCGCCCCAGCTCAGGTGTCCGCTCATGCTGTGCGCGAGCACGATGTCGAAGTCGGAGGTGAGGGCGGGGAAGTCGGCGAGTTCCGGATCCTGGTCTGTGCAGTGGACGATCAGGTCAGAGGTCGCTGCCAGGTCGTTCAGGACGCCGGGAAGCAGCATCTGCCCTGCGGTCGGAAAGGTGACGAGACTGACTTCGCCGGTGGCATGGTTGCGGAACTCGTCCCACAGTGCCGTTGCGCGTTCGCGGGCAACGGCCACATCGGTCGCGCTCCTGGCCAGCGCGCGACCGGCATCCGTGAGAACGAGGCCTCGACCTGCCCGCTCTGTAAGGGGAACACCGGCCTCGCGCTCAAGCACCTTGAGCTGCTGCGACACCGCTGACACCGTGCGGTGGGTAGCGCGGGCGACCTCGGTGACCGTGCCGCGCTCAGAGAGCTCACGCAGTAGCTCGAGGCGTTGTACATCCATGTAGCCAAGCTACACAATGAGTGCAAAATAATTCGATTGTCGTAAACAGTTGTTGCTGCTCAAATAAGAGGGATGCGCCGAGAACCCTCGACATGCGCAGACTTCTGAAAGGCATTCTCGTGGTTGTTTTCTTCTCGGCCCTCGGCCTCATCGCTGTTGCAGCAATCGTTCTCAGCGTCATTGAAGTGAGCAAAGACGGCTACCGAGCTGCCCCTGAGCGTCCCCTCGTTCGCATCTACTAGCCGAGATTGCGCCGGGTCTTCGATTCTGTGGCGATGCGCGTGTCGCATGCCCGCGTAACGCGGCGCATCTCGCTGCTTCGTACTCTAAAGTTGTGGACGTGACAGACGCACGCACCCAGCTCATCGACCACATCTCGAACAAGGCAGTCTTCCATGGTGACTTCACGCTCACCAGCGGCAAGAAGGCCACCTACTACGTAGATCTGCGTCGAGTAAGCCTTGACCACGAAGTGGCACCCTTGATCGGCCAGGTCATGCTCGACCTGATCGCCGATATTCCGGATGTCGCCGCCGTCGGCGGCATGACGATGGGCGCAGATCCCGTTGCCGCCGCCGTGCTGCACCAGGGCGCAGCCCGCGGTGCGAGCTATGACGCTTTCGTCGTACGCAAGGAGCCCAAGGACCACGGCCGCGGCAAGCAGGTCGAAGGACCTGACTTGAACGGGAAGCGCGTCATCGTGCTCGAGGACACCTCGACCACCGGTGGGTCGCCGCTTGCGGCCATCGAAGCGCTGCTGAAGGTCGGAGCGATAATTGCCGGCGTCGCCGTGGTCGTTGACCGCAACACGGGCGCCAAGGAGATCATCGAAGCAGCCGGCTACCCGTACTACGCTGCGATCGGGTTGGAAGACCTGGGGCTCAGCTAGTGCCGGAGGGGCATGAACGGGAGCCCGGCGACCTCGCCTGGCTGCAAGCTCAGCTGGGCGCAGGCGCAGGCGACGGCGTCGACGACGCGGCCGATGTTGCAGGCGCAGCAGATGCAGCAGAGGTAGCTCAGGCTGATGACGGTGCAGAGACCGTTGCACCTGTCGAGGCAGTCGCAGCCCCGGTTGTTCCAGTTGTTCCTGCTCCTCCTCATGTCCCGGCAGCGGCCCCATCGCCGAGCGCCGCGGCGCCTCAGCCGTGGGGCCCAGGGCAGATCGCCGTGCCGCGACAGATCCCCGCTCCTGCTGCATCTGCTCCCGTAGCGTCGACTCCCGCTGCATCTGCTCCCGCTGCGTCTTCTCTCACTCAGCCTCCGGTCACTCCGCCCGCTGACATGCCTGTGCCCGCCGACGTAGCCGTGTCGGTCGAAGCGACCGCTCCTGTTTTCGAGGTGGCTGACCAGCCGGCACCCGGCATCCGTGCCGTCGCGGCTGACCCAGAGCCGTGGTGGACCACTGCCGCCAGGGCCCCACTGGTTCTCACCCCTGAGGAGGAGGCTGCCCGTCGCGGTGGCGCACCGGTGCCACCGCTCTACGTCGCGCCTGTTGCCGCGGTTGCCCCCGCTGCCAAGGTCGGGCTTTTCGGACGACGCCGTCCACTCGAGCCAGCAGCTGAGATCGAGGCAGAGACCGAGATCGAGATCGAGGCCGAGGCCGCGATTGAGACGGGGATCGAGGCCGAAGCGCAGGCCGAGGTTGTTGACGACGCCACTCCAGATGCAACCGCCGAGACCGCACTGACGGCGGGGATCGAGGCTGAGGCCGACGCTGAGGCCGAGAAGACCCAAATCCTCGATGCGGTTCCTGCTGCCGCACAGATCGCGGCTGACTCCCCGCAGAGCAACCAACGCACGGATGACCTGGACCCGTTCAGCGCGCTGCTGGCAGGGCCGGCCGTCGAGTTCGGTGCGATCGACACCGCGGCGAGCAATGATGCCTCGGCCGCTGGCACAGCAGAGGCGCCCATTACGTTCTCACCGTTCGGACTGACCCCTGAGCGACCTGCGGCGGCGACCACGGTCATGCCCGCCGTTCCCGTAGTCACGTCGGCCACCGTCGACGCCATGCCGGTTGCCACGAAGCTCATGACGCCCACACCCCTGACGCCGGTGGGCAGCAACGGCAGCGGCATTGGTAACGGCGCAGGCGCATCAGGTCCCGGTATTCCTGCGGGCGATTCCGGAAGTGGGGGCCAGAAGCCGCCAGCCGCAAAACACACCGTTCTGTTGTTGAGCGTTGCGGCTGCGCTCGTCGGCGTGCTCGTTCTGGTCGGGCTCTTCTTCTTGGGGCAACGCGTGGTCGGCGACCCGATCGCGGAGTCGACGCCCACGGCGCCAGCGACTCAGACCGCGACTCCCACACCGACACCCACCCAGACGCCGGCGGTCACCGCGCCGCAGGCACCTGGCGTGCACGCGTGGAACACCATGTTCGGCACAGAGTGCCTGCAGCCATTCGGATCGCCGTGGGACGAAGAGTTCACGGTCGTCGACTGTGCAGAATCGCACTCGGCCCAGCTGGTATCCCGTGGTTCATTCGGCGACGACCCGGCAGCCGAGTTCCCGGGCGACGCAGCCCTGGCCGCCCAGATCAATGTGCTCTGCACCGTGCCAGGCATCATCGACATGAGCGCGGCAGGTGCCTTCCCCGACCTGCAGTTGCAGGGCACCTACCCCATCACAGCCGAGCAGTGGGCGAATGGCGAGCGAAGCTACTACTGCTTCATCACCCGTTCATCTGGTGAGCCGCTGACCGGGAGTGTTGCCGGTCCTGGCCCCACGGCCTGACCCACGGCATCCGTCTGACACAAAACGCCCCCGATCTCCGATGGAGACGGGGGCGTTTCAGTACGTGCGTGTGGCTAGTTGAAAATGAGGCTGAGCACGGTCGCGCCGCCGCTGCCGAGCACCAGCACGATCACGATCGTCCAGACAATGACGCGCTGGCGTCGCTTGCGCTTGTCGCTGTAAATCGTGGTGTCGTCATCGCTGCTCATGGCGTCGCCCTTCGTAAGTTATCTCTGGCCCAGATTTCGTCAGACTCAGATTTCGTCTGACTCTACGGGCTCTTTGGCAACCAGCACGTGAACGCCGTCCAGAATCTCGTCTGGGCGGAACGGGTAACGGTTGATCTCTGCTTCGTCGCTGATTCCGGTCATCACCAGGATGGTGTGGAGGCCGGCTTCAATTCCGGCCACAATGTCGGTGTCCATCCGGTCACCGATCATGCCGGTGTTCTCGGAGTGCGCGCCGATACGGTTCATGGCCGACCTGAACATCATCGGGTTCGGCTTGCCGACCACGTACGGCTCCATGCCGGTGGCCTTCGTGATGAGTGCGGCAATCGCGCCGGTCGCCGGCAGCGGGCCGTCGGCGCTCGGGCCGGTGGCATCCGGGTTCGTCACGATGAATCGGGAGCCGCCAAGAATCAAGCGGATGGCCTTGGTGATCGCCTCGAACGAGTAGTTGCGCGTTTCGCCAACCACCACGTAGTCGGGGCTGGTCTCCGTCATGATGAAGCCGGCTTCGTGCAGGGCAGTCGTGATCCCAGCCTCGCCGATGACAAAGGCGCTGCCGTCCGGCTTCTGCGAGCGCAGGAAATCGGCTGTCGCGAGCGCAGAGGTCCAGATGCGTTCCTCTGGAACGATCAGCCCTGAAGCCCGGAGGCGCGCACTCAAGTCGCGTGGGGTGAAAATTGAGTTATTGGTGAGTACCAGGAACGGGGTTCCGGAGTCGGTCCACTGCGCCAGTAGCGCTGCGGCTCCCGGCAGTGGGCTGTTCTCGTGAACCAGTACACCGTCCATGTCGGTGAGCCAGCATTCGATCTCGTCACGGCGTGCCATGGGAGCTCCTCTCGTCGGTCCCCAGCCTATCGGCGGATGGTTTCGCCCTTGTGACGTTTGCTAGGCCGAAACCCAGATAGCCGCGCAGGCCTCCGCTGGCAGGTTCACTGTGGTTCCGGATGCCAATCTCAGCGTTCCGGCATCGGCCACGGTGACGGGCGTGCTGGGGCTGACCCCCGCGGAAGCGAGTAGCCGCAGCACCGCTGGGTCCCTGTCGCTCACCCGCAGGACGGTACCGGAGTGGCCGAGCGGGGCATCCGTCAGCACGATCGCTGTCGGCAACAGCACCGTGCCATCTGACGCTGGGATCGGGTCGCCGTGCGGGTCAGACGACGGATGCCCGAGTCTGGCCGACATCGATTCGAGGAGCCGGTCTGAGATCGAGTGCTCCAAAACCTCGGCCTCGTCGTGGACTTCGTCCCAGGCATAGCCCATCTCGCTCACCAGCCAGGTTTCAATCAGGCGGTGGCGACGGACGACGGCTGTCGCCTGCTGGCGTCCGGCAGCTGTCAGGGTGAGCGGACCGTATGGCACGTGCGTCAAGAGGCCCGCCGCTGCAAGTTTCTTCACCATTTCTGTCACCGACGACGGGGCGACTCCCAGTCGGGTGGCCAGCGCTGAGGGCGTGATCGGCTCGGTCTGCCACTCGGTGTGGGAGTAGATGGTCTTGAGGTAATCCTCAGCGGCCGGGGTGGTCTGCTTCATTGGCCCTCGGTTTCATTGACTCTCAGACTAGCTAGGGCGCTCGGCGCGCGGGTTTGCTATGCGCCGCTGAATACGAGGACGAGCAGCATGACGTTCAGCGCAACGAGCAGCACCGCGGCGATGGCGCCGGCCGCTGTCGTGTACCAGCGGTTGCGGAACGCGCCGAGAATGCCCCGCTTGGCCGTGATCCACACGAGCGGGATGAGGGCAAACGGTATGCCGAATGACAGCACCACCTGGCTGAGCACGAGGGCTTGAGTGGGGTCGAAGCCGGAGCCAAGAATGAACAGTGCAGGGATCAGCGTGACCAGGCGGCGGAGCAGCAGCGGCATCCGGATGCGCAGCAGCCCATGCATGATCTCGGCTCCTGCATAGGCGCCTACAGACGTCGATGCGAGACCGGATGCCAGCAGGCCGACAGCGAAAATCGTCGCGATGGCCGGTCCGAGCGTCGTATAGAGCGCCTGGTATGCGCCCTCGAGGGTGTCTGTGCCCGCAACGCCCTGGAGCGCCGATGCGGCCAGCAGCAGGATGGCGAGGTTCACCGTTCCGGCGATCAGCATGGCGATCGAGACGTCCCACTTGGTCGCCCAGAGCAGTCGACGCGTGTCAGAGCGCCCGACGAACTGGGGGAATCGGTCGCGGGCCAGTGCGGAGTGCGCGTAGATGGCGTGCGGCATGATTGTCGCTCCGAGGATCGACGCCGCGAGCAGCACGGAGTTGGTGCCTTCGAAACGGGGGACGAGCCCTGACGCCACGCCAGCGACATCCGGTGGGGAGACGAAGACGCCGGCCGTGAAGCCGACGGCGATGATGAGAAGCAGCGCGATGATGACGCGCTCGAAGACGTGTGGGCCACGGCGGCTTTGCACGGTGAGCACGAGCATGGAGATGGTGCCCGTGATGATGCCGCCGAGTAGGAGCGGAACGTTGAACAGCAGGTTGAGCGCGACCGCGCCGCCGATGATCTCCGCGAGGTCTGTCGCCATGGCGACGAGTTCGGCCTGCAGCCAGTAGAGCCGCCGGGCGGCTGGGCGACGGATGCGCAGGCCGAGGATCTCGGGCAGGCTCTTGCCTGTGACGATGCCCAGCTTGGCCGAGAGGTACTGGATCAGCCAGGCCATGATGTTTCCGGCAATGACCACCCACACCAGCAGGTAGCCATAGGCCGCGCCCGCCGTCATGTTGCTGGCGACGTTTCCGGGGTCGAGGTAGGCGACCCCGGCCACCAGTGCAGGACCAAGCAGCCAGACGAGGCGCACGGATGCCGTGCTGCGGACGGGCGTACCCGTGGCAGGAGACTCTTCCATGGTCTGGTCAGATTTAGGCATGCCGAAAGCCTAACCTGATTTAGGGATACCGAAAAGGGGTGAGGATGCCTCGGTACAGCTGCTCATCCGGGCCAGCTACGGTTGAACTGTGGAAATCACAGACGTGCAGCAGCCCCAGAATCCGAGTGCCGAATCGAACCCGACCGCGGAATTGTCGACCCATGGAGTGGGCCCGTGGCAAGGCGAATGGCCGGACGAGCCGCAGTACGACCCCGAACTCCTCCGGACGGGCGACACTCGGAACGTGATCGACCGTTATCGGTACTGGACGATGGAGGCCATCGTCGCGGATCTCGACGAGCACCGGCATCCGTTTCACGTTGCCATTGAGAACTGGCAGCACGACATGAATATCGGGTCGATCGTGCGCAGCGCCAACGCGTTCGCAGCCGACACCGTGCACATCATCGGGCGCAAGCGCTGGAACAAGCGTGGCGCCATGGTCACCGACCGCTACCAGCACGTGCTGCACCACCCGGACGTCGCGGACTTCCTGGCCTGGGCGAAGAGTGAAGACCTCCCGGTCATCGCCATCGACAACGTGCCCGGTTGCGTGAAGATCGAGACATTCGCTTTCCCTGAACGGTGCGTCCTGGTGTTCGGTCAGGAAGGCCCCGGTCTCTCCGACGAGGCAATCGCCGCGTCGGATGCGGTGGTCGAAATCACGCAGTTCGGCTCCACTCGCTCGATCAATGCATCGGCCGCTGCGGCAGTGACGATGCACAGTTGGGTCATGCAGCACGTCACCTTCTGAGTGTTGTTCGTGAGCCGACTAGACGTGTCGTTCTACGGGTGCGTTCCTGTGGGGCACAATAGGCACCATGGTTGTTGGCTGGGGGACGCGGCGACTCGTGAAGACGAGTGCACCGGTTGGTCGTGAGATGCTCATTGACGCGGGGATGGTCATTGCAGCGCGCCAGGGAACCAAGGCAGTGCGCTTTCGGGATATCGCCGCGGAAATCGGCTTGGATGCAGGCACTGTCAGCAAGCAGTTCAGGGATCATGACGATCTCACGGCAGCCCTGTTCGACCGTCTCATTCGCATCGTCATTGAACGAGTCACCGTTGACCCGGCACGGTGGCGAGAACTGCTGACGACCGGCGCAGAGACATGCCTTGAGGTCTTTCTCGAGTATCCGTGCCTGGGCGCCGAAGCTGCTGCGGGAAGAACCGTCGGTACTGCCGAGCTCGACATGATGGAAGCGGTGCTTGGCGCTCTGAGGGCGGCCGGGCTGAACGACAGCGAAATGCTGCGCTTTTACGCGGCGTACTCCAGCTTCACCTTCGCGTTCTGTGCAACAGCATCCCGCAATCTACTGGCTCCACGCACGCAGGCCAGCGTGCCTGGTTGGGTTCAGCCGGCGGCCATGCTCAGTCGTGACGAGCATCCGAACGCCACTGCCCTGTGGGCCCGACTCATCGCGCTCGACTACCACAGCACCTTCCTGAATTCGTTGTCTGTCATCTTCGACGGCATTGAAGCTTCGGCTGCAGGGGCTCGCGCCCAGGAGTAGAGTCGGCAGCCTTCCTGAGGTTTGTGAGAATCAACTGAGCCGACGGCGACCTGCTGCGCTAGCGTGGATTTATGACTGAGATCACTGATGATCTGCCCGCCCGCCTTCTTAACGAGGAACATGCCGGATGGCAGGCGATTCTCGCCGGTCGCGGTGGCAACTATTACCAGCGCCTCATGACGAAGGATGCCCTGACCATCGTCCCCGATGGCGTCTACGACCGCGAGGGAGTGGGAAAAGCATTCGAATCGTTCGTGCCATGGGATAGCTACGAGCTCATGGAGCCCGCCATCATCCGCCTCGGAACTCACGCAGGTGTCGTCGTCTATCGCGCCATCGCCAGCCGCGGGGATGACACGCGCCAGTTCCGGATGTCGACGACTTACCTGTACGAGGGCGGTGGCTGGAAAGTCGCGGCACACCAACAGACGCCCCTGTAGCCCGCTGCGGTGCTCGCCATGACCTACTCGATCAGGCTCGGCTCCAGGTCTCGCAGGGTGCGGAAGTGCGTCATCCGTGCCACGCCGAGAGCCGCGATGACCAGGGCGCCGACCAGCCAGATGGCCAGAACCGCCATGTCATTCATGGCGTAGGCCATATTGCCGCCGTACATGAGTTGTCGAAGGCCGTCGACCGCGAACGACATCGGCAGGAAATGGTGAACGTCTGCGAGCGGGGTGGGCAGCGTTTGCCAGGGGAAGGTGCCGCCGGCTGTCACCAATTGCACCACCATGAACACCAGCCCCAGGAATTGGCCCACACTGCCCAGCCAGATATTGAGGGCAAGGATGATCGCAGCTGCGGTGGCAGAGAAGAGCGCCATGAGCAGATACGTCTGCCACGGACTTTCGACCTTGAAGCCGAGTACGGCCGACACGACGAAGAAGAGTGCGACCATCTGCAGCGCCCCGATTCCGGCGGGGGTCAGCCAGCCAGCCAGGGTGATCTTGATGGGGGAGTGCAGCGCGGTGATCGCTCGACGTGATGCTGGCCTGACGATGAGGAACAGCGAATAGATTCCGATCCACGCCGCCAGGGCCACAAAGAACGGCGCGAGGCCGGCGCCGTAGGTACCGGCCTGCGCAATCGTCGAGGTCTGCACGTCGACGGGGTTCGCGATGTTCTTGGCCTGCGCCGCGCGGAGCTCCGGCGATGAATCCGGAATCTTCTCGATCCCAGAGTTCAGCCCCGTCAGCAGCGTATTCAGTCCGCTGACCAGTTCAGGGAGGCCGTTGGACAGCTCGGTGGCGCCAGAGCTCGCCTGGGCTGCACCGGTGGCCAGGGTGTTCGAACCGGATGCCGCCGTCGCTATGCCGCGGGTCAGCGCTGGAGCAGCATTGGCGAGTTCTCGAGCACCAGAGGCCACCTCTGCTGCCCCACCGGAGAGTTCATTGAGTTGGCCGACGACCCCCTGCACGCGGGAGTTTCCCTCTTTCACCCGCGTGCCGAACTCGTCAAGGGTTGCAAGGACCTGGTTGATCTGGTCCGCCGTCAGCACTCCCGAATTGGTCAGTTGCTGCGCGATATCCGCGCGCGCCTGCGGAAGCCGATTGACGACATCCTGCGACACCGCACCCACGTCGTTCCCCACCGTGGCGATCCGCGCATCGCCGGCGGCGACTTGGGCTGCCCCGCTCGCAAGCTCAGCGGATTCCGATGGAAGCGTGGCGGTTGCAGACGCCAGTGTCTGCAGTCCGTTCCGCAGGGTCGCCGATCCGGTCGCCAGTTCAGCGTTGCCGGCGGCCAGCTTCGCTGCTCCGGTTGCCGCTGTCGTGGCACCGTCCACGAGCTTCTGCGTGCCATCCGCTGCCTCGACAAGGCTGACCCTGATGGTGGCGAGTCCATCAAGGAATTGGAGGGCGGCCTCCTCGTTGACCTTCGCCACGATGGCGGCCTCGATGGTTTTCACCGCCTGTTCGCCGATAGTGGTGCCCAAATAGCTGTTGGCATCGTCAGTGGTGAGGATCACCTGCGCCTGCGTCGGGGAATCCCCGGACGATGACGCAATATCCTGCGAGAAATCGGCTGGCAGTGTGAGGCTGAACTCGTACTTCTGGTTGTCGACACCCTTTTGGGCGTCCTCGGCCGACACCCGATGCCAGTCGAAGACCTTGCCCTTCAGCAGTTCGGTGGCGATCTCATCGCCGTAGTTCGTCTCAGTGCCGTTGACGGATGCGCCCGTGTCCTCCACGACGAGGGCGACGGGAATCTCGTCGAGTTTTTGATAGGGATCCTGGTTGGCCCAGAGGTACAGGCCGCCATACAGAAGTGGCACGATCCCGAGGGCGATCAGGGCAAGCACGGCCATGGGGGTGCGGGTGAGGCGACGAAATTCGGCCGCGATCATGGCTGGAATCTTCATGACTCCTCCTTGCTGATGCTGCTGACGTTACTGCTCGGTATCTGCATCCCTGGCGGTGTAGTCCGACTGGTCGGACAGACCTGGCCGTTCGTGTTCGAGTTCCACTTCGCGATCGCGTTCAAGGGCGAGCTGGGCTTCGCGTGTCGCGATGGCCTGGGGGCTACTCGCGCCAAGGGCCGGCGCATGAAAGACCCCGCCCGCGATCGTCGGCAGTCCGAGAGCGGTTGCGGAGGCCACGCCGGCGATGACAAGAACGGCAAAGCCCCTGGCGGCAAGATCGGTCGCCCGTGTCCACCAATCTGCTGGGTCTCCGCCGTGCCGGTCGGGGGCCGTGATCACGAGGGCGTCGACGTCCTGGCGCATGGTGGCCAGTTCCGTCAGCAGTCGAATGCGCACGATGGCGGGAACGGTACCGATGGTCCAGCTCTGCCAGTCGTGGTAGCCGAGTTCAGAGATGGCGCGACGCACAGAGACAGGTCCGGCCGGTCGCCCTGCGAACATCAGCTCCTCGGCGACGATGGCGTAGACGGTGACGTCGACGTCTGGGTCGTTGACGTCCGGTGCGTCAATCAGGGCGATTCGCCTGCGCATCTGGGCGTAGTCGGTTTGCCCATCGATGGACACCTCGCCGGTGTCTGGTCGCATGCGGCCAGAGGCGAGGAGGCCGAGGACGCTGGGCCGCTGGGCGGTCTCGGCCACCGCGAGACTCGCACGCCCACTGCTGAACTCGATTGAGGTTTCGGGCAGCGCGGATCCTCGGCGGCCCTTACTCACCCCGGTGAGCGTGATAATCATGCGCCCTCCCACCTGCAGTGCACTCAGCCTAGGCGGGCGTTGTCGAACTTGTTAGGAGTAGTCCCGCATTGACATTGGTGGTAGTGGGGTTAGACTGACTGGTCAGTACAAAAGAAAGAAGGATTCGACGTGCAGTCGACTATTTGGACGGATGGCCTTGCAGTGCAAGCCAAACGTGGCCCCGTTTTCGGGCCGGTCAGCCTCGACATCGGGTCGGGCGTCACCGCCCTCTGCGGACCATCCGGCAGTGGCCGCACCAGCTTGCTGCTCACCCTTGCCGGCCGAATGAAGCAGTCGTCTGGCTCAGCAGAGGTTCTCGGCCACTCACTTCCGGGTGCTGCCCGCCGCGTGCAGAAACGCACTGCCATTGCCGGTTTCGACGGCATCGACTCCCTGGAAGAGTCCGTGAGCGTCGGCGCGGCCGTGCGTGAGCGCGAATCCTGGATCGCACCCTGGTGGAAGTTCATATCGAAGCCGAGTGACCGGCGTTTCGCCGCCATGGCCACGCCGATCTTCGGCTCAGCACCGCTGCCGAAGGTCAGTGACACCATCTGGGACCTCACCGAGCTGCAGTCCCTTCTGCTCCGCATCACCCTGGCCATGCTGTCGAACCCCGAAGTCCTCTTCGTCGACCAAATCGAGCAGCTCCACGAATCCGCATCTCGCCGCATTCTTTGGGAGAGCCTCGCGGCCATCGCGGAACGCGGCACTGTCGTCGTCGTTGCGGCCACCGCAGGAGAGCCAGAGCTCTGGACCACCCTGCGCGACATCCCCACCGTCATCGCGATCAGCGAGGAGAACTAACCGTGTTTGCCTTCCTTTCCTCCGGCACCGAACTGCAACGGTTCCGCAAGGGCACCCTGCCGAAGATCTCGCTGGCCGTGCTCCTCTTTATCCCACTCATTTACGGCGCCCTCTATCTCTGGGCGTTCTGGGCTCCAACCGATGAGCTGACGAACCTGCCCGTTGCCCTCGTCAACGAAGACGCAGGTGCAGAGCGTGATGGTGACCCTCTCACGGCGGGCGACGACCTCGTCGACAAGCTGCTCGACGGCCACGACCTCGACTGGCAGGTCACGGATGCGGCCGACGCGGCCGCTGGTGTGTCAGACGGCGGATACTACTTCTCGGTGACCATCCCGGAGAACTTCTCCGAGAACGCCATCTCTGCGGGCACCGACACTCCGACGCAGTCTGTCTTGCAGGTCAACTACAACGACAGCAACAGCTTCCTGGCCTCCACGCTCGGCAAGCAGGCCATGGTGCAGCTGCGCGACACGGTCGCCCTCACCATCGGTGACCAGACGGTCAACACTCTTCTCGTCGGGCTGCACGATGCAGGAGCCGGTCTCCAGGATGCAGCCGATGGTGCGCTCCAGCTGGCCGACGGCCTCGATACGGCCAAGGCGGGCGCCGGTGACCTGGTTGTCGGCCTGTCCACCCTGGCTGATGGCACCGCGTCCCTGAACGACGGCGCCGGCAAGCTCGCCACGGGAGCGGATTCCCTGTCGAATGGCCTTGGCACGTTGTCGACCGGCGCGTCGACTCTTTCCGCCAAGTCTGGTGAGCTTGCTGCTGGTGCGGGCACCCTCGCGTCCGGGGCGGAAACGCTCAAGGACGGCACCGGACAGGTTGCTGCCGGAACCGCCCAGGTTACGGGCAGTGTGCAGGCCATGATCGACACCATCAACTCGCTCCCCGCTGGCACTCCGGCGGCAGCAATCGTGCCGAAGCTCACCGAGCTGCAGCAGGGCGCGGCGAAGGTTGAGGCTGGCGCGGCGCAAGCGGATGCCGGCGCAGCACAGCTGGCAGCCGGCAGCGGAACGCTGGCGACCGGTGCGAGCCAGCTCAGCGCTGGTGCACAGCAGGTATCGGCTGGAATCTCGACCGCCCAGTCTGGTGCGGCAACACTGGCTACCGGCGCCCACAGCCTGCTCACCGGAACTGAGACGCTCGTCGACGGTTCCGAGGCCCTGCTCGACGGCGGAAGCCAGCTGGAGAGTGGAGCCACCCAACTCGTCGATGGCAGTCACACCCTGGCCGACGGTCTCACCGATGGTGCAGCACAGATTCCGAATGACTCAGAATCGCTCATCAACGAAAAGTCGTCGATCATCTCCGACCCGGTCACCCTCGACCAGACCTGGGATAACGAGTCATCGACCTTTGGTGAAGGTTTCGCCCCGTTCTTCATCGCACTCGCCACGTTCGTCGGTGCTTTGATCTCGTGGTTGATCCTGCGGGCGCTGCCCACCCGCGCCCTGGCGACATCCGCCAGTGGACTCCGCACAGTGATGACCGGGTTCCTCCCGGCCATGGCGATCGGCCTTGGCCAGGTCATCATCATGGTGCTCGTGCTGGTCTACGGGGTCGGTCTCGAACCCGTGCACTGGCTGGCGACCAGCGCGTTCATCTATCTGACAACGCTCGCGTTCCTCGCCCTGCAGCAGATGTTCATCATCCTGCTTGGCTCTGCGGCCGGCCGCGTGGTGAGCCTGGTGCTCCTGATGCTGCAGCTCAGCTCGTCTGGTGGCACATACCCGGTCGAAACGACGCCGACGTTCTTCCAGGTGCTGCACCCGTACATGCCGGCGTCATGGGTCGTCAGTGGGCTGCGAGAACTGATCACGGGCGGGATCGACTATAGGCTGTGGCTTTCGGTGGGATTACTCGCCGTGCTCCTGGTCGCCTCACTTGCCATCAGCTCGTGGAGTGCAGCCAGGCAGCGGATGTGGACGATCGCTCGCCTGCACCCCGAACTCACGATCTAAGCGCGGAAAGGTGCTGCCATGCCACGGGTGAGCGGAACCAAGAAGGCCATCCTCGACGCAGCCCTTCAGATTGCGGCGTCGAAAGGCATCACCGGAACGACCATGGACGAGGTCGCCGAGCTCGCCGGCGTGGCCAAAGGCAGCCTGTATTACAACTTCACGAACAAGGACCAGCTGTTCGAGGAGTTGCTGGAGGAAGGAGTCGGTGCCCTCGCGGAGATTCTTCGCGAGGCCCGCTCCGGCCTGCACGGCTGGGAAGCCATTGAAGTACTCGTCGACACCCTGCTGCTCCGTATCTCAGAGAACACGGCGCTGGCCAAACTGATGGCCGCGGAGATCTTCCGAACGGATCGGGCCTGGCAGGAAACGCTCTTTGCCCTTCGCCACAACGCGCTGGGTGAATTTGCGTCAGCCATCGCGGAAGCTTTGCCGGAGTCAGAGGCGCGCTCGACGAGTGACCTGATGGCCAGCAGCGTCTTCGGTGCGGTGCTGATGGGCGGACTCGAATGGCTGGTGTTCGAATCGGAGCGGTCACGCGACGACGTGGCTGCGATCATCCTGAGCTCACTCAGCGGGAGCCTGAAACCCTGATCTGTCGCGTGTTCGAGCGCTCACGAAGAATCAACCGCCAGCATTCACAGGGTGGCGCGGTAGCCTGAGCAGGTGACCGGCAAAAATCTGCTCGACAAGCCAGAGACCCTTCTTCCCGCTGAGGCTGACGTACTAGCGGCGCTGAGCGCGGGTACCCGCGATGATGTGGCGGCTGTTGTCATCGCGCATCCGACGTCACCGATGGCATGGGCGGAGCTTGCCGATGTCGCGCACTCTGAGGGGCGCTACCTCGAGTCGTACGCGTATGCCAGAGTCGGGTACCACCGCGGACTCGACGCGCTGCGCAAGGCCGGATGGCGTGGAGCAGGCTCGATTCCCTGGAGCCACGAGCCCAACCGTGGCGTTCTGCGGGCCTTCTTCGCGCTTCGCAGGGCCGCCAGGGAAATTGGTGAGCTCGACGAGGTTGAGAGACTGACCGCTCTTCTCAATGATTCCGACGATTCAGCGATCGCTCGCATTGAATCGCTGCACACCAGCACGCAGCTGATCTCCGTGATCAGGCCAGAAGAGCTGGCTTCCGCCCTCGACCAGGCTGATTCCTCGAACTAGGCGCCCCGCCGGCTCCGGCTGCTTCGGTAGCGACTGGCCACCACGGTGTATCCGGCCGACGAAAATGCGGCACCCCCCAAATACGGGGTAGGGGTATTGTTGGCATCCATTGTCTGACGTCATACTTACGTCCGTGCTGCTGCAGCAGTTATGACTGACTCCCCAGCGTTCATGAGTGCGAGGGATCCGAGCCCCGAGGACACCGATGCCCCGCCACTCACATCTCAACACCCGTCTGACCAGACGGATCGTCTCCATTGCCGGTGCTGGAGCGCTTCTCCTCGGAATGAGCGCGTGCTCGGGGATTGCATCGGATGGCGCCACTGACGTCTCATCGTCCAACGCGGAATCGGTGACACAGGCCGCCGCCAATTCGGCCGCATCGCGCCCGGGGCCGACGGGGGCCCCGAAATCCCCATCGAGGCCACACGCGAAGCCAGCGCCACGCCCCACAACCACGCCGACCGCGATACCCACAACGCAACCGACGGTGAGCCCGGCGCCGAGTGCGTCCCCGAGCCCTGCGGCGACGGCTGTTCCAGAGCCGGCTCCAAGTCCAGCACCGACGCCGGCTCCGACGCCGGCTCCGACGCCGGCTCCGACGCCGTCTCCAACGCCGACTGCGACACCGTCGCCGACGCCGGCCCCTGCACCGATTGACGGCTACGACCTGTCGACGCTTGCTGCCACTGGGTTCTACGACACCACGGCCACCGGTGCTGAGCGAGTGCTTCGCAACGACCTGTCTGGGGCGCTGAGCGGCCAGGTGCAGTTCGCCCAAAGCCACACGATTGACGCGAATGGCAATCGCGCGAAGAACATGCCGACCCTCGTCACGCAGCGCGCTGCACTGTTGCTGTTCTCCCCGGCGAAGGCTGCACGTTCAGTGAAAGTCGAGGTCAGTATCGGTGGTGTCGTCACCCGCACGATCGCACTCGACGACCCCACCAGGATTCCGCGCTCCGACATGGACATCACGGGTAACAGGGAAGACGTCGTCTACACGCGGATGGCCTGGACAACCGAGCTTCCGTGGGACGTGATGAAGACCGGCCTGTCCCTGAAGTTCACAACCGATACCGGCGAGACAGGCGTGCTGGCTGCGGACAAATTCGAGTTCGCCGCTCCCACTGAGCTCATCCTCAGCTCCATCGAACTCGGAATGCTGACTGACGCGCCGAAGTCCAGTGGCCACTACCTGCTCAACGAACCGGAAGAAGCCGGGTCAGACTACTTCCAGACAGTTCCCGTCGCCAAGATGATCGTCGCCAAGTACGAACCAGTGAGCCTCTCGAAGGTCATCGTGGCGAGCGGCGCGATCTACACCGATGCCAGTACAGGAACGGGCGACGTCTACAGCGGCGACCTGCGTGAGAACGTGGGCAAGGCCCAGGTGAGCACAGGCATCAACCTCGCAAACTTCGGCACGTCGAGCTCCAGCATGAACCAGGTGCAGCCGGGCACGTTCAATGAGCGGATCATCCACCACTCGGCTGGCAAATACTCCAACGGTGTGCAGACGCATGGCCTGAGCGGTGGCAACGGCATGGCGACGCTCTACGACTCCATGGGCAACGAGTTCAGCCACGAACTCGGCCACTCCTACGGTCTCGGCCACTTCCCCGGAGTCGACAGTTCCAAGACCGGTGATGACAAGGTCATCAACGCGAGTCACCACAGCGAAAGCGGCTGGGGTTACATCGCCTACCGCGATCGGATGCGGTCCAATCTGGCGGGCAGCAGCGCATTCCTGCCCGGTGGGTTCGACGTGAATGGCGATCCGTTCCTGCAGAACTACCTGGGCGCCTACAACTACAACCGTGACTCGATGGCCGGTGGCTGGGTCACCAGCACGCTCTCGGAGTACACCCACTACACGGGTTACAGTGCTGACATCATCCAGCGCTCGCTCAAGACTGTGGTGCCCGACCTTGCCTACCCGAGCGGATACCGCGACTGGGACACCACGACCGGCACGTATGTCGATGCCAAGGTTCAGAACCCGACGTTCAGCTCGCCGAAGCCCAGCAAGGTCGGCGTTCCCGTCTTCACCCTGCTCGGCGGATACAACCCGGCCAAGGACGACCAGACCGTGATGTACCCGGCCTTCCGCAGCAACTACGGAAACGTCTTCACTCCGGCTACTGGGTCAGTAGACACGACCGTGATGAATTCGACGCGCCAGTGCTGGATCTCCGTGTCCTTCCTCGACGGACACGTAGAGAACAGTGCACTGCTGGCCACCGATGGCGTCAAACAGTTCAACGTCAACATCGCAGACGGCGACAAGCCGACCGGTGCTGGAATCAACTGCCGCACGGATGGCGTAACCACCCAGCTGGGCGACTCGATCACGATCGCTACCGACCTCGCGGCGCTAAGCCCGGCCGTCATCGTGGGCGAAGCCCAGGGCTACAGCGCACTCCGAGCGGTCGAGATCGTCGAACTTGAGACGTCGTTGCAGAAGCTGGTCGGCGCAGCCGTCCCTATCCTGCCCGCACCAGCGGCTCTCCAGCTCTCCAGCTGGGCGAGCGATCTCAGCGGCTTGAGCGCGACATCCGCAGAAGTGGTCGTACGCTACATGTCCCAGCAGGTCGCAGCGAGCGACGTTGAATCGTTCGTGAAAAAGAACAAGGTGGCGCTGGTGGCCGGCGATGCGGCAGCGAGGGACAAGCTGGTTGAGGTGCTGGTCAACAACCGCATGACGGAGAACGGATCCGTTGGACTGCCACAGGGTGCCCAGCTCACCGTGGACGGCGGGCGGTGCCTGAGCGTCGACGATGTCGGCGGGAAGAACAGCGTCGTTGCCACGGCCACGAGTAAGTTGTGTGCCGATGTGGAGGAACAGCGCTGGATCACGGACGAGCGCGGCGCTATCCACAACGCTGCGCTACCTGGTCTGTGCCTCACCGCAGGCACGCCGGCGACACTCACGTCGTGCTCTGTCACGACCGGGTCGCAGGTCTGGACTCTGGAAAGCGACGGTCACCTGAAGAGTGCGACGTCGAGTTACCTCGATTTGTACAAGCACCTGACCCCGAGCACGCCCGGGATGTACAGCAGGCAAAGTGGTGCCAACCAGATCTGGAAGGGACTGACGTCGAGCTCGCATCCCGCGCTGGTCTTGTTGAGCGCTGACACGCTTTCGCTGCTGCATTCCCTGAAGCTTCCTGTTTCATAGCGGAGCCACCCCAGCAGGCCGGGGGCAGCGCCCGGGTAAGATGGGGTGAATTCTGCGCTGCACGGCGCCGCTTCGGGGGCCGGCCAGCGAGTTCATCAGGAGGAGCACGACACATGCCAGCGATCGTTCTGATCGGAGCCCAGTGGGGCGACGAAGGCAAGGGAAAAGCGACGGACCTTCTCGGTCCTCGCGTCGACTACGTTGTGAAGTTCAACGGCGGCAATAACGCCGGGCACACAGTGGTCGTCGGCACTGAAAAGTACGCCTTGCACCTGCTGCCCTCCGGCATCCTGACTCCCGGGGTCACGCCGGTTATCGCAAACGGCGTGGTGGTCGACATTGAAGTTCTCTTCGAAGAGCTCGATGCGCTGAGCGCCCGCGGAGTCGACGTCTCCAAGCTCAAGGTGAGCGCAAACGCTCACGTCATCACCCAGTACCACCGCACGATCGACAAGGTCACCGAGCGGTTCCTTGGGAAGCGCCAGATCGGAACGACAGGCCGAGGCATCGGCCCAACGTACGCCGACAAGATCAACCGCGTCGGCATCCGCATCCAGGACCTGTTCGACGAGAACATCCTGCGCCAAAAGGTCGAGGGCGCGCTCGAGCAGAAGAACAACATGCTCGTCAAGATGTTCAACCGTCGTGCGATCACGGTCGACGAGATCGTGGAAGACCTGCTGAGCTACACGGAGCGCCTGCGCCCCATGGTCGACGACACCGCGCTGACGCTGCACAACGCACTCAACGACGGCAAGACCGTGCTGTTCGAGGGTGGACAGGCAACGATGCTGGATGTCGACCACGGCACATACCCATTCGTCACGTCATCGAACGCCACGTCGGGCGGTGCGATCACCGGTTCGGGAATCGGGCCGAACCGTATCGACCGCATCATCGCCGTGGTCAAGGCGTACACGACGCGCGTCGGAGCCGGACCGTTCCCCACAGAGCTCTTCGATGAGTCAGGCGACTTCCTGCGCAACAAGGGCTTCGAATTCGGTACGACCACCGGCCGGCCTCGCCGCACGGGATGGTACGACGCTCCTGTTGCGCGCTACACGGCGCGGATCAATGGCGTGACTGACTTCGTGCTCACCAAGCTCGACGTGCTGACGGGCATCGAGAAGATCCCTGTCTGTGTCGCGTATGACGTAGACGGCGTGCGCTTCGATGAGGTGCCGGTCTCGCAGTCCGACTTCCACCACGCGACTCCTATCTATGAAGAGTTCCCTGGCTGGACCGAAGACATCACCGGAGCCCGGACGTTCGAGGATCTGCCGCAGACGGCCAAGGACTATGTTCTGGCCCTGGAGAAGATGAGCGGTGCCCGGATCTCCGTGATCGGCGTCGGCCCCGGCCGCGACGAGATCGTCGTGCGCCACGACCTCGTGGACTAGTCACCCGGTTCGTCGCGAAAGCCCCAATCGCCCTCTGTCGTCATCTGTAGATGCCGGCAGGGGGCGATGGTCGTTAAACCGCGGAAAATCAACGTTGAACACGTCGACACGCCCGGGATGTGGCGCTGGTTTGCAGGGATCGGGGGATCAGCGTATTGTTTTCTCTTGTCACCCCAAAGGTTCGGAAAGCGGAAAGCTTACCGGCCTCAAGCGGGGCCAATCCCAAGCAGAACAAAACGAAGCAATTCGTTCATTCGCTGCTTGATGAGTTCGGTTTTTCGAGAGAGTTTCTCTCTTGGGAGTCAGAACGAAAAAGTTACAAATCGTTGCCCCGGAGCGACAGCCGTAAGGCCTGAAGTCGGGTGCGTCC
>NZ_JBYHFS010000005.1:0-223754 GCF_057669685.1 Leifsonia sp. Y878
GAGACCCTGTGGGAGAGTAGGACACCGCCGGACTTAACTTAGAAAAATGTGAAATGGCCACCCTACGGGTGGCCATTTTGCGTTAAGCCGTACGCTAGAAGAGCAACACAGTACGGCACCACAAATTACACAGGAGATACAGTGAGCCCTTCAGGATCCAACGGCAACGACCCACGCGGCGGCAGCCGGGATGAACGCTCGTCCGGCGCAGGCCGTGACGACCGTTCGAGGGGCGCACAGGGCGGCGCAGGTCGCTCAGGCGGTGCTCCGTACCGCGGTAACTCCGATCGTCCGGCCCGTGATGGTGAGCGTGCTCCCTACCGTGGCAACTCTGATCGCTCGAGCGCACCCCGCTCCGGCGCACCGCGTGATGGCGAACGCCCTCCGTACCGCGGCAACTCCGATCGCCCGGCCCGTGACGGCGAACGTCCTCCCTACCGTGGCAACTCTGACCGCACGAGCGCGCCTCGTGACGGTGAGCGCAAGCCGTGGGCCAAGGATGGCGAACGCGCCCCGTACCGCGGCAACTCTGACCGTCCGGCCCGTGATGGCGAGCGTGCCCCGTACCGTGGCAACTCCGATCGCCCGGCTCGTGATGGCGAGCGTCCTCCGTACCGCGGTAACTCTGACCGATCGAGTGCTCCTCGTTCCGGCGCGCCTCGTGACGGTGAGCGCAAGCCATGGGCGAAGGATGGCGAACGCGCTCCTTACCGTGGTAACTCAGACCGCACGAGCGCTCCTCGTGATGGTGAGCGTAAGCCGTGGGCGAAGGATGGCGAACGCGCTCCGTACCGTGGCAACTCCGATCGTCCGGCCCGTGATGGCGAGCGTCCTCCCTACCGTGGCAACTCTGACCGCACGAGCGCGCCTCGTGACGGTGAGCGTAAGCCGTGGGCCAAGGATGGCGAACGCGCTCCATACCGCGGCAACTCCGACCGTTCGAGCGCACCCCGCTCCGGCGCACCTCGCGATGGCGAGCGTAAGCCCTGGGCCAAGGATGGCGACCGTAAGGAACACTCCTCCTACCGTGGCGGCGTAGATCGCCCGAGCCGTGATGGTGCCCGCAAGCCCTGGGACAAGGAGAACGTGCGGTCAGACCGTCCGCGCCGTGACTCAGCTCCCCGCGACGGCGAGCAGAAGCTCTGGACCCGCGACGGCGCTCCGGCCCGTAACGACCGTGAAGCTCGTGAGGCCCAGTACCAGGAAGAAATGACCGACGAGCAGCGGATGCAGCACGAGCTGCGCCCGGTTCGCTCACGTCACGACGACCCTGAGCTTCCCGACGATGTGTCCGACAAGGACCTCGACCGCATCGCCCGCAACGAGCTGAAGACCCTCACCAAGGACAACGCCGAGTTCGTGGCGAAGCACCTGGCTATGGCCGCCCGCCTGATTGAGACTGACCCAGAAGAAGCACACAAGCACGCGACATCCGCTGCCCGTCGTGCCGGCCGTATCGCCGTCGTGCGTGAAAGCCTCGCGATCACCGCGTACTCCGTGGGCGACTTCGCCCTCGCGCTGCGCGAGCTGCGCACCTACCGTCGCATCTCTGGTTCCAACGACCAGCTTGCGCTGATGGTGGACAGCGAACGTGGCGTCGGCCGTCCGGACCGCGCCCTTGAGCTCGGCCGTTCGGTCGAACGCTCCACCCTGCCCGCCGCCGTCCAGGTGTCGCTGGCGATCGCCATGTCTGGTGCCCGCCTCGACTTGAACCAGCCAGAGGCCGCACTGCTCGAGCTGGAGATCCCGCAGCTCGACGCGAGCAAGGCGTTCTCGTACAGCCCTGAACTGTTCCTGGCATACGCAGAGGTGCTTGAAGAACTCGGCCGCACCGACGAGGCAGAGAAGTGGCACCAGCTTGCCGCTCGCGCGGACGCCGCTCTGTCCCACATGGATGACGACGAGACCATTGAGATCGTCGAAATCGACGAAGAAGATGGCGACGACGACGTGGCAGTCGTGCTGGGCGACGACGCATCGGCTGACGACGCTGCTGACGTGGCCGAGGCTGCCGACGAAGTTTCGACGGATGCGACCGCCGCCGCTGACGAGACCGACGAAGACCAGGCTGATGCTGACGAAACTGACGAGGGCGACGAGGAGCGGGATGCTCAGGCTGGGCCGGAAAATTAGCACGCGGACGCCGCTTGACGGCATCGATACGGTTCTGGCCGACCTGGATGGTGTGGTGTACGCGGGTCCCGCGGCCATCCCGTTCGCCGTGGAGAGCCTGAATCGTGCCGCGGAGAGCATCCGCGTTGGGTACATCACCAACAACGCGTCGCGTACCGACCAGTCAGTGGCTGATCACCTCACCGAGCTCGGCCTGAACGTCGAAGCTCGAGACGTGGTGACCTCACCGCAGGCCGCCGTGCGTCTGCTCGCTGAGCAGGCGCCGGCCGGGTCAACGATCCTGGTCGTCGGCGGCGAAGGCCTCGTCGTCGAGGTGGAGAAGGCGGGCTTCACTGTCACGCGCTCCGCTGACGACAAGCCCGCTGCGGTCATCCAGGGCTTCTCGCCCGACATCGGCTGGGCCCAGCTCGCTGAGGCATCGTTCGCGCTGCACAGCGAGGTCGAGGGCGGCGGCATCCCGTGGATTGCCACCAACACCGACTGGACGATTCCGGTTGCCAGGGGCATTGCCCCCGGCAACGGCACGCTCGTGTCCGCTGTGCACACGGCCGTCGGACGCCTGCCCATCGTGGCAGGCAAGCCGGAGGTCGCCATCTTCGAAGAGGCCATCAAGCGCTTCGACACGACGAACCCGCTGTTCATCGGCGATCGGCTTGACACCGACATCCTCGGCGCCAACCGCGCTGGGATCCCGTCTGTGCTCGTGTTGACGGGCATCGACAAGGCCAAGCACACGCTGGCCGCCGATGCGAAGTCGCGGCCGACGTTCATCCTGTCCGATCTCCGTGAGCTGCACGAACCGTACCCGGAGACCGTTTTCTCCAAGGACAAGTCGTCGGCCACCGTGGCCGGTGCGCGCGTGGCGATCTCGGGGAACGACGTTGAGATCGTGGCGGAGGGCGACGGTGGAATCAACCTGCTGCGCGCTGCGTGTGCGGTGATTTGGGCATCCGGTCGACCGATCTACGGGCTGAACGTACCCGAACGACTCAGCCTCTGGCGGTAACCTAGGCCTGTGACTTCCACAGATGCTTCCACCGATGTCGCGACAGAATCGACACCAGCCCAGCTAGCCGCCATTGAGGCCCAGCCGCTCGAAACCCGTGCGGTCGCCTACGCGCAGCTGCACGATCAGCTCCAGGGCGCGCTCGAAGGTTCTGACGTGCCACGGTCGGCCACGGCATGAGTGACGTGCCACAGACCCCGGGCGGAGCCACGCCCAACGGCCAGACTCCTGACAGCCCAACGCCCGGCAGCAACACGCCCGGCAGCCCAACGCCCGCCGACTCTGATCTTCAGGATGCCGCTCCGGCGCGCCCGGCCACCCAGCGTCTCGACGCGGCGCTGGCCAGCAGCGGCCTTGCCAGGTCGCGCACCGTCGCGGCCAAGCTGATTGCCGATGGCCTGGTGACCGTTGACGGCATTCCGGTCGTGAAGGCCTCCTTCCCTGTGAAAGACGGGCAGCTGCTGCACGTCGCGGCGACCGACCACTACGTGAGCCGCGGTGCGCACAAGCTGATCGCCGCCCTCGACGCGTTCGAGGTGCCCGTCGCCGGGCGCACGGTGCTCGACGCCGGCGCCTCAACCGGCGGCTTCAGCCAGGTGCTGCTCGAACGCGATGCAGCGACGGTGATCGCCGTCGACGTCGGACACGGCCAGCTGTCTCCCACTCTCGCGATCGAACCGCGGCTGGTTCTCGTCGAGGGATTCAACCTGCGGTATGCGACCCCTGAAACCATTGCAGGGGCATCCGGTGTCACCACACGGCCAGACCTCGTCGTTGGCGACCTGTCGTTCATCTCGCTGACCACCGTGCTGCCGGCCCTCGTGGCCACCGCCGCAGAGGGCGCCGACTTCGTGTTGCTCATCAAGCCGCAATTCGAGGTGGGCAAGGAGAGCATTCGAGAAGGCATCGTGCACAACCCCGCGCTCCGCTCAGAGGCGATCGCGAACGTGTTGTGGGCGGCATGGGACCTCGGGCTTCGCACCAACGGGCTGATCGAATCGCCGATCGCCGGGGGAGCAGGAAACCACGAATATCTGTGCTGGTTGTCGAGCACAGCGGGCAGCAATCCGACAGAATGGCTTGACCGCATAACCGCACTTGTAGGAGCGTGACGAGATGACAGCAGCGCCACGCATGATTCTTGTTGTCGCGCACACCGGCCGGGCTGATTCCCTTGAGGCAGCCGTCACGGTGTGCGAGCAGCTTGTCGCCGCCGGAGCCATGCCTGTGCTGGCCGCCGACGAACGTGATGACCTGCTGCGCTCAACGCCGAGCCTCGCCGACTCCCTGGCGACATTCGGCACGAGCGCCCAGCCGGGAATCGCCGTGACCGACCTTGAACTGGCCATCGTGCTCGGGGGAGACGGCACCATCCTGCGCGCCGCAGAGATGGTGCGCGGCTCCAGCGTTCCGCTGCTCGGCGTCAACCTCGGCCACGTCGGCTTCCTCGCCGAGAGCGAACGCGACGACCTCGGCGACGCCGTTCGCCGGGTGCTCGCCCGCGACTACCTCGTCGAAGAGCGCATGACCATTTCGGTGCGGGTCAAGATCGACAGCGAAGTCGTCTATGAAACCTGGGCCCTGAACGAGGCCACCGTCGAGAAGGCCAGCAGAGAGCGGATGCTCGAAGTCGTCATCGAGGTCGACGGACGCCCGCTGTCCTCCTTCGGCTGCGACGGGGTCGTCATGTCGACACCGACCGGCTCCACCGCGTACTCTTTCTCGGCCGGCGGACCCGTTGTCTGGCCGAGCCTTGACGCCATGCTGCTCGTGCCGCTCAGCGCCCACGCACTCTTCGCCAGGCCGCTCGTCGTCGGCCCTGAGTCGTCGCTGGCCGTCGAAGTGCTGGGCCGCAACGACGGGACAGCGATCCTGTGGGCTGACGGCCGGCGCCCGTATGAGCTGCCAAAGGGCGCGCGCGTGATCGTTCGCCGCTCACCGATTCCGGTGCGGCTGGCGCGCTTGCACAGCGGCCCGTTCACCGACCGTTTGGTCAATAAATTCAATTTGCCGGTCACCGGCTGGAGGGGGCCTGTTGGCCGTGAGCGAGATGAGTGAGATCGCGTGATTGAGGAACTCACCATCAGGGACCTCGGCGTCATTGCCGAAGCGACCCTGCCGCTTGGCCCTGGCTTCACCGCTGTCACGGGCGAAACCGGCGCTGGGAAGACCATGGTCGTCACCGCGCTCGGGCTGCTGCTCGGCGAGCGAGCGGATGCCGGGCGCGTGCGCCAGGGACAAGCGCAGAGCTGGGTGGAGGGCCGCTGGATCGTCGATCCGAACGGTCCCGTCGCCGAGCGTGTCCGCGACGCCGGGGGAGACCTCGACGGCCCCGAGCTCATCCTGGGGCGATCCGTTTCGCTTGAGGGTCGCAGCCGCGCCGTCGTCGGCGGACGCAGCGCACCGGCCAGCGTGCTGAGCGACCTCGGCGGCGAACTCGTCGTCGTGCACGGGCAGTCAGACCAGATTCGACTGCGCTCCCAGACCGCGCAACGCGACGCCCTCGACCGCTTCGCCGGCCCAGACCTCGCCGCAGCGCTCACCGACTACCAGCACGCCCACACGCGCTGGCTCGCCAACCAGAACGAGCTTGAACGTCTCATCCTCGAGCGCGACCAGCGGGCCGCCGAGGCCGAACAGCTGCGCATCGCCATCGCGGAGGTCGAGACCATCGCGCCGCAGTCCGGCGAAGAAACCGAACTCTCCGAGCGTGCAGAGCGGCTCGGCAACCTCGAAGAGCTGCGCGTCGCCGCTGCCCAGTCCAGGGAACTGCTCTCCGCTGAGGAGAACCCAGACGACGCACCGGATGCCGTCGCCCTGCTCGACACCGCCCGTCGCCAACTCGAACGCGCGGCCAGCCACGACAGTGAGCTGCCGCCCATCGTCGAGGCCATCGCCAACGCCGGCTTCCTGGTGGCCGACATCGCCGCGCAGCTGTCCAGCTACCTGGCCGGCCTCGACGCGGACGGCTCGCGGGAACTCGAGATCGTGCAGGAACGTCGCGCCGACCTCACCGCGCTGGCCCGCAAGTTCGCCGGCGGGCTCGACGAAGCCATCGAGTTCCTCGACACCGGCAGTGCGCGCCTCGTTGAACTGGACGGCGACTCAGATCGCATCGACCAGCTGACAGAGCAGACGGCATCCGATTTCTTGATCGTCGACGGACTCGCCGACCAGATCACGGCGTTCCGTGAAGCCGCAGCCACCGCGTTGGCCTCCGCTGTGACGACGGAACTGGCGGCGCTGGCCATGCCGGATGCCTCCATCGTCGTGCTGGTCGACCGCCTCGACGAATTCACGGCAACCGGGCGCGACAGCGTCAAGATCCTGCTGCAGCCACACGTCGGCGCAGAGCCGCGGCCCCTGGCGCGCGGGGCATCCGGGGGTGAGCTTTCCAGGGTCATGCTGGCGATCGAAGTGGTCATCAACGCGACAGATCCTGTTCCGACATTCGTCTTCGACGAAGTGGATGCCGGAGTCGGCGGGGCGGCCGCCATCGAGATCGGGCGACGCCTGGCGAAGCTGGCCGAAACGGCCCAGGTCATCGTGGTCACCCACCTCGCCCAGGTTGCGGCATTCGCTGGCAATCACCTGAGCGTGGTGAAAGACAGCGACGGGGCCGTCACCGCCAGCAGTGTCCGCCAATTGCATGGTGATGAGCGGGCTGCAGAGATGGCGCGGCTGCTTTCGGGGCTTCCCGATTCGGCGAGTGGGCTCGAACATGCTCGCGAACTGATCTCCCTTGCCCACACGAACTGATAGGATTGAAGCCCGTGGTGAACATTTCTAACGCGGACAACTCAGACGGCATTACCAAGCACATTTTCGTGACCGGTGGTGTCGTTTCTTCATTGGGCAAAGGCCTGACGGCGGCAAGCCTCGGCAATCTCCTCACGGCACGCGGACTGCGCGTTGTCATGCAGAAGCTCGATCCCTATCTGAACGTCGACCCTGGAACGATGAACCCGTTCCAGCACGGTGAAGTCTTTGTGACGGACGACGGCGCAGAGACCGACCTCGACATCGGCCACTACGAGCGTTTCCTCAACATCAACCTCAACCAGGCGGCCAACGTCACGACCGGCCAGATCTACTCGCAGGTCATCGCCAAGGAGCGCCGCGGCGAATACCTCGGTGACACCGTGCAGGTCATCCCGCACATCACCGACGAGATCAAGCGCCGCATGCGCCTGCAGGCCAGCGACGAACCGCGCCCAGACGTCATCATCACCGAGGTCGGTGGCACCGTTGGTGACATCGAATCGCAGCCGTTCATCGAAGCCGCCCGCCAGGTGCGCCACGAACTCGGACGCAAGAACGTGTTCTTCGTGCACGTGTCCCTGGTGCCGTTCATGAACGCATCCGGTGAGCAGAAGACCAAGCCGACGCAGCACTCTGTCGCTGCACTCCGCTCGCTCGGTATCCAGCCAGACGCGCTCGTGCTCCGCAGCGACCGCCCGGTCTCCGAGTCGAACAAGCGCAAGATCGCGCTGATGTGCGACGTCGAAGAATCCGCCGTCGTCAACTGTGTCGATCTGCCGTCGATCTACGACATCCCGACGACACTGCACGAGCAGGGTCTCGACGCCTACATCATCGAAACCCTCGGGCTGCTCGCTGACGACGTGGACTGGGCTGGCTGGCAGCCGGTGCTCGACGCCGTGCACGACCCCAAGTTCGAGGTGAACATCGGCCTGGTCGGCAAGTACATCGACCTGCCAGACGCCTACCTGTCGGTCACCGAAGCGCTGCGCGCCGGTGGGTTCGCCCACCAGAGCAAGGTCAAGATCCACTGGATCCCCTCCGACGAGTGCGAAACCGAAGAGGGCGCTGCACGCATGCTCGCCGAACTCGACGGCATCTGCGTCCCAGGCGGATTCGGCGTGCGCGGCATCGAAGGCAAGCTCGGCGCCCTGCGTTTCGCCCGTGAAAACGGCATCCCGACGCTCGGCCTGTGCCTCGGCCTGCAGTGCATGGTCATCGAGTACGCCCGCAACAAGGCTGGACTGCCCGGCGCTTCCTCGAGCGAGTTCGATGAAGACACCGAATTCCCCGTCATCGCGACGATGGAAGAGCAGGTCGAGATCATCGCCGGCGGCGACCTGGGCGGCACCATGCGCCTCGGCCTCTACCCGGCCGCCCTCGCGCCCGGTTCGCTGGTGTCGGAGATCTACGGCGCCACTGAGGCGTCTGAGCGTCACCGTCACCGCTACGAGGTCAACAACCGCTACCGCGACCAGATCGCTGAAGCCGGCCTGTGGTTCTCCGGAACCTCGCCAGACGGCGCCCTCGTCGAGTACGTCGAACTGACGCGCGACCAGCACCCGTTCTACGTCGGAACGCAGGCGCACCCCGAACTGCGCTCACGCCCGAACGACGCCAACCCGCTGTTCCGTGGCCTGATCGGCGCGGCACTTGACCGCCAGCAGGCCAGCCGCCTGTTCGAAGTCAAGGCGGATGCTTAACCTTTCGACACCGGCCGACTCTGCGTCGGCCGGTTCCGCGTGGGCCGGCTCCGGCTCCGGTTCCGAGCTTCTGGCAGACACGCCCGCGTTCGCGCACGTGTCTGCGAGCTCGATCACCTTCAAGGGAAAGGTGTGGGACGTCCGCACCGACACCTTCGACTACAACGGTGAACCGATTGTGCGCGAGTACGTCGATCACACCGGCGCGGTTGCCGTGCTGGCCATCGATGAGAACGATCGCGCCCTGCTGATCAACCAGTACCGGCATCCGGTGCGTGCTCGCGAGTGGGAGATCCCGGCTGGTCTGCTGGATCTCGCCGACGAGCATCCGCTGGTTGCGGCCAAGCGCGAGCTCGCCGAAGAGGCCGACCTGGTCGCCGCGGAGTGGAACGTGCTCACCGAGTTCTACACGTCGCCAGGCGGCAGCACCGAAGCGATTCGTATTTACCTCGCGCGCGGCCTGAGTGCCACCGCAGAGGCGTTTGACCGCACAGAAGAGGAAGCGGATATCCAGCTGCGCTGGGTTCCCCTCGACGAGTGCGTTGACGCTGTGCTTGCGCGCCGGGTGCAGAACCCGTCGCTCGTGCTGTCGGTGCTGGCCGCCCAGGCTTCGAGGTCGCGTGGCTGGTCGACGCTGGCGCCGGCGGATGAGCCGTGGCCGCGGCATCCGTCACACTGGGCCACACCCGATTCAGCCGACCGCTCATGATCATCGAGGCGGCCGTGGATCTGTATCTGCGGCACGTCTCGGTGGAGCGCGGGCTGTCGAAGAACACGGTCGCCGCGTATCGCCGCGACCTGGTGATCTACGCTGGATGGCTCGCCGACCGTGAGTGCGACAACCCAGCAGAGATCTCGTCGAACGACGTGTCGGAGTTCGTGCGCTACCTCGGCACCCGCGAGGAGTCGCCGCTGACGGCGTCGTCCATCGCCCGCGTGCTCTCGACGGTGCGTGGCCTGCACCGGTTCCTGCTCGATGAGGGCGTGGTTGAAACGGATGTCGCCCGCGACACTCGACCCCCAAAGCTCGCGTCCCGCCTCCCCAAGGCGATCAGCATCGAACAGGTCGGGCGGCTGCTCGCGGCAACGGACGGCGACGATCCGCAGCAACTGCGCGACAAGGCGCTGCTCGAGCTGCTCTATGCGACGGGCGCCCGCGTGTCTGAGGTCGTGAACCTCAACGTTGACGATGTGATCGACGGCGACGTGGTGCGGCTGACCGGTAAGGGCGACAAGCAGCGGATCGTGCCGGTCGGCAGCTTCGCCCAGGCCGCAATCGACGCGTATCTCGTGCGGGCCAGGCCGCTGTTCTCCGTGCGAGGCAAGTCAACGCCAGCCCTCTTCCTCGGGCTGCGCGGCCAGCGGGTGAGCCGGCAGAACGCCTGGCTGATCATCAAGGCCGCCGCAGAACGGGCAGCACTCGACATCGAGGTGTCACCGCACACGCTGCGACACTCGTTCGCCACGCACCTGCTGGCCGGGGGAGCGGATGTGCGCGTGGTGCAGGAACTCCTCGGTCACTCGTCGGTGGCGACCACGCAGATCTACACCCTGGTGACCGCGGACACCCTGCGCGACATGTACACGACGGCGCATCCGCGCGCCCGCGCGTAACCCTGTCGCCCACCCACCCACCCCGTCGGTTGAGGAGCGCCCGAGGAACGAGGACGCGTCTCGAAACCCATCCGCTGGATGAGTAGAGCGCCGGCGAGGTCTCGAGACGGCCGTGGCCGGCCTCCTCGACCACCGGGGGTTGAGCCACGCGGTACGAACGCAGCGACGCGCATGTTGCAACACCCGCGACGCTGCGCACGACCCGCGCGACGGCCGGGGAGGTCTCGAGACGGCCGTGGCCGGCCTCCTCGACCACCGGGGGAGAGGAGTTGGATCGGCGCTGCTGCGGCGATGCGCGCCGTTCAGAGGGCGCAGGCTCGCTAGACTCAACGAAGTGATGGGCGCAGGACGGAATGAGGACATCTCAGTGGCGAAAAAGCAGGGTGACCTACTCCCCGGTTTCGACGACGTAATTGTCGGTCCCACCGGGCGACCAGTTCAGGATTTCGCGGTCCCCGCACCACTCAACAGCCACGGTCCTGCCCGCATCATCTCCCTCTGCAACCAGAAGGGTGGCGTCGGTAAGACGACCACCACCATCAACTTCGGTGCAGCGCTGGCCGGCTACGGCCGCCGCGTGCTCGTCATCGACTTCGACCCGCAGGGCGCTCTCTCCGCCGGCCTCGGCGTGCAGACTCACGACGTCACCACCATCTACGACCTGCTGCTGAGCGGATCGAAAGACCCGCACGAAGCCATCCAGCGCACCAGCGTTGAGGGCCTCGACCTGATCCCGGCCAACATCGACCTGTCCGCCGCTGAAGTGCATCTCGTCAACGAGGTCGCCCGTGAGCAAATCCTCTCGCGCGTGCTGCGCAAGGTCTCGGCCGACTACGACGTCATCCTCATCGACTGCCAGCCGTCGCTCGGCATCCTCACCGTCAACGCGCTGACCGCCAGCCACGGCGTGCTCATCCCGCTGGAGTGCGAGTTCTTCGCGCTGCGCGGCGTTGCACTGCTCATCGAGACCATCGACAAGGTTCGGGACCGCCTGAACCCCGCCATCGAGCTCGACGGAATTCTGGCCACCATGTACGACTCGCGCACCCTGCACTCCCGTGAGGTACTGGAGCGCGTCGTCGATGCGTTCGGCGACAGCGTGCTCGAGACGGTCATCGGCCGTACCGTGAAGTTCCCGGATGCCAGCGTCGTCGGCGTTCCGATCACCGAATTCGCGCCAGAGCACGCCGCGGCCAAGGCCTACCGGCAGATGGCGCGGGAACTGATCGTTCGTGGCGCAGTCGCCTAGCGCGGCCGGCGAGTTCGACCAGCTCACTGATCACGCGAGTGATCAGCCGGAAAACACGGCGACCCCCAGGTTCTCGGTCGCGCTCAGCAACTTCGAGGGACCGTTCGACCTGCTGCTGTCGCTCATCGGCAAGCACGAGCTCGACATCACCGAGGTGTCGCTCAGCACGGTGACCGACGAGTTCATCTCCTATCTGCGCGGCCTCGACTCGGAGAAAGAGCTCGACCAGGCCACCGAATTCCTCGTCATCGCCGCCACCCTGCTCGACCTGAAGGTCGCCGGCCTGCTGCCGCAGGGCGAGCTCGTTGACGCCGAAGACGTTGCGCTGCTCGAAGCCCGCGACCTGCTGTTCGCTCGACTGTTGCAGTATCGGGCCTTCAAACTGGCATCCGCTTGGTTCGTCGAACGTCTGGAAACCGAGTCGGCGAGGCACGTGCGCTCTGTGCGACTTGAGGAGAAGTTCCGTCAGCAGACGCCCGAACTCGTCTGGACGCTCTCGGCCGCCGACTTCGCCGTGCTCGCCACGATCGCCATGACGCCGCGGGAGATTCCCACCGTCGGTCTCGACCACCTGCATGCGCCGCTGGTGAGCATCCGTGAGCAGGCCGCGCACGTGGTGGCGATCCTGCGCTCTGGCGAGCCGATCTCATTCCGCCGCCTCATCGCGGGCATCGAGGAGAAGGGCGTCGTGATCGCCCGGTTCCTGGCCGTGCTCGAGCTCTACCGTCGCTCAGCCATCTCGTTCGAACAGCTCGAGCCGCTCGGCGAGCTCACCCTGCGCTGGAGCGCTGAATCCTGGTCAGACGAAGACCTATCCAATCTCGGAGCCGACTATGACAACTGACACGTCACTGACCGACCAGACCGAAGCGGATGCCGCCACGTCAGATTCCGCCACGGTAGACCGCTCCGACCTCGACCTCGAGCGCCAGCTCGAAGCGATCCTGATGGTGGCCGACGAGCCGCAGAGCCTCATGCATCTGGCGACGGCACTCGACCAGCCGTTGAAAGCGGTGCGGGCGGCCATCGGGCGCATCGCCGCCGACTTCGACGGACTGAGCGTGACCGACGGCGTGCCGACGGTGCGCCGCGGTTTCGAACTGCGCGAGGTCGCCGGCGGCTGGCGCATCTACGTGCGGCCGGAGTTCGACACTGTCGTCACCGATTTCGTGCTCACGCAGAACCCGAGCAAGCTGTCACAGGCTGCGCTGGAGACCCTTGCGGTCATCGCCTATAAGCAACCCATCAGCCGGGGCGCGGTAGCGTCGATTCGTGCAGTTAACGTCGACTCGGTCGTGCGGACCCTACTCGGCCGCGGATTGATCACCGAAGCATTCACCGATAGTGAGACCGGTGCGATCAATTACGCCACCACAGACTTGCTGCTCACGCAGCTCGGGATCAACTCGCTCGACGAGCTGCCCCCTATTTCGCCGCTCCTCTCGGACGGTGCAGACGGATTTGAGGATATGAAATGACAGACAACACCAGCAACGCCGCAGGCGACGGCCACGGACCGACGAACCCGGAAGCCGCCGAAGACGGCGTGCGTCTGCAGAAGGTCATGGCATCCGCCGGTGTTGCCTCGCGTCGCGTGTCAGAAGACCTGATCACCGCCGGCCGTGTGCGCGTCAACGGCAAGGTCGTCACTGAGCTCGGCCGTCGCATCCACCCGGAGACCGACCAGGTCGCCGTCGACAACATCGCCGTGCAGCTGGACACCACCCGCCGCTACGTCATGCTCAACAAGCCCGTCGGCGTCGTGTCGTCGATGCAGGACGAGAGCGGTCGCCCCGACCTGCGCGAATTCACCGACAAGTATGAGGAACGCCTCTTCAACGTCGGCCGCCTCGACGCTATGACGAGCGGCCTGCTCATCCTGACCAACGACGGCGACCTCGCGCACGTGCTCGCCCACCCGTCGTTCGGCGTGCTGAAGACCTACATCGCCAAGGTTGAGGGTCGCGTCAGTGCCCAGACCATCGCGAAGCTGCAGAGCGGCATCGAACTCGAAGACGGCCCCATCAAGGCCGACAAGGCACGCGTGCTCTCCGGCCAGAGTGGCGACGGCTACAGCCTGGTCGAGATCACGCTGCACTCCGGACGCAACCGCATTGTGCGACGGATGCTGGATGCAGTCGGTCACCCCGTCGTCGACCTCGTGCGCCGCCAGTTCGGCCCGCTGCACCTCGGCACCCTCAAGGTGGGCGACGTGCGCGACCTTACTAAGGTAGAACTCGGCCAGCTGCTCACGGTCTCCCGCACCCCGAGCTCTGCAGACCCAGAGACCACCAAGTAGGGCACCAGCCCTCGCATTACCCCGCAGCACGCAAGAACCGTTAGCAAGCAGAAGGCAGGAGCCGGTACGTGGTTGAGAGTCGCCTGGTCGGACCGGTTCGCGTCGTCGGCGTCGGATTGCTGGGCACCAGCATCGGCCTCGGGCTCCAGGGCCGCGGCATCGACGTGATCCTGGCCGATGCGTCGCCGACCCACGTGAGCATCGCCGTCGACTACGGCGCCGGTCGGCTGCCGGCCACGGGCGACGCCCCGCAGCTCATCGTCGTCTGTGTGCCGCCGGATGTCACCGCCCAGGTGGTGGCCGCCGAGCTGGCAGCCTTCCCCGACGCGATCGTGACGGATGTCGCCAGCGTCAAGCTGGCACCCCTGGCCGAACTGCGCGCACTCGGTGCCGACCTGTCGCGCTACATCGGTTCGCACCCGCTGGCCGGGCGCGAACGCGGCGGCCCGCTCTCCGGACGCGCCGACCTGTTCGTCGGCCGCCCGTGGGTCGTCGCCGCGCACGATGCGATCAGCTACCAGCGCGCCAACGCCATCGACGACCTGATCCTCGACCTCGGTGCCATTCTCGTTGAGATGACGCCGGAAGAGCACGACGCCAGCGTCGCCCTGGTCTCCCACGTACCGCAGGTGATCTCGAGCCTGATGGCCCGGCGCCTGATCAACGGCCCGCACGCCGCGCTCAACCTCGCAGGGCAGGGTGTGCGAGATGTCACGCGCATCGCGGCCAGTGACCCTGAGCTGTGGGTGCAGATCCTGGGCGCGAACGCGGCTCCCGTGCGCGACATCCTGGTGGCATATCGCGACGACCTCGACCGCTTCATCGCGGCCATCGCCGACCCCACCGCTCCCGGTGCCCGGCGCAAGATCGCCGAGGAGATCGCCGGCGGCAATGACGGTGTCTCCCGGTTGCCTGGCAAGCACGGCCAGGATCGCCGCTTCGCGTCGATGACCGTGATGATCGACGACACCCCAGGCCAGCTGGCCAGACTCCTGCAGGAGATCGGCGAAGTCGGGGTGAACCTCGAAGACCTCCGTCTCGAGCACTCGCCGGGCGCGCAGATCGGCCTGGTAGAAATTTCAGTACTCCCCGAGGCGGTCGCCCGCCTCACCGAAGAGCTGGTCGCACGCGGCTGGCGGATTGCAGGTTAGCCGCATGGGCAGACACTCACACGACGCGGCGCCCGCCGCAGCAGAACCACAGACGGATGCACCCATCGTCGTCGCGATCGACGGCCCGGCCGGCAGTGGCAAGTCCAGCGTCAGCAAGGCCACTGCCCGCAAGCTCGGCTTCGGTTACCTCGACACCGGTGCTGCCTACCGGGCGCTCGCCTGGCTGATGCTTGACCGTGGCGTCGACACCGACGATGCCGCAGCCGTCGTCGCCGCCCTCGACGACTTCGACTACGCCATCGGCACAGACCCAGACGAGTACTTCGTGCGCGTGGGAGACACCGACGTGACGGAGGCCATCAGGGAACCGCGGGTGTCGGCATCCGTGAGTGCAATCGCACGTGTCCCTGAGGTGCGCGCTCACCTCACGGAACTCTTCCGCAGCCTCGCTCGGGAGAGCACGAAACCCGGAATTGTGATCGAGGGCAGGGACATCACAACGGTGGTTGTGCCTGAGGCTCCGGTGCGAATCCTGCTTACCGCATCTGAAGAGGCTAGAATGACTAGGCGCTCTGCAGAAATATCGACCCAATCGGCTAAAGCCGTGGCGGAGCAACTGCGATCGAGGGATCGCGCCGACTCTCAAGTAGTCGATTTCATGAGCGCCGCAGACGGTGTGACCACCGTCGACTCCACCCATCTCGACTTCGAGCAGACCGTTGACGCGGTTATCGATGTCATCACCACACGTAACCGCGAGGAACTCGCATGACTAACGACTCAGTCTCCAAAGACTCAGCCTTCAACGACGACGACCAGATCCCCGAGCTCGATTCGGGGATGGTCTCGCGCCTGACCGACCTCGACGAAGACCTGGCCGTCCAGCGAGCAGCAGCTCTCCGTACCGGGCTTGACGACTACGAACTCGACGAAGAAGACTTCGACGTACTCGACCTGACGACGGAAGATCCCGACGCCATCCAGTACCTGCCGGCCCTGCCGGTCATCGCCATCGTCGGACGCCCGAACGTGGGCAAGTCCGCGCTGGTGAACCGTATCCTCGGTCGCCGCGAAGCCGTGGTCGAAGACACCCCAGGCGTGACGCGTGACCGCGTGACGTACAAGGGGGAGTGGAACGAGCGCCGCTTCAGCGTCGTCGACACCGGCGGCTGGGAGCCAGATGCCAAGGGCATCGACGCATCCGTCGCCCTGCAGGCCGAGATCGCTATCGACCTCTCTGACGTCGTCATGTTCGTCGTTGACTCCAACGTCGGCCCGACGTCGACCGATGAAGCAGTCGTGCGGATGCTGCGGAAGAGTGGCAAGCCCGTCTTCCTCGTTGCGAACAAGGTTGACGACATCCGCCAGGAGCCCGAAGCGGCGAACCTGTGGTCGCTTGGCCTCGGCCAGCCGTACCCGGTGTCTGCCCTGCACGGCCGCGGCGTTGCCGACCTGCTGGATGCGATCCTGCTGGTTCTGCCGCTGATCTCCACCGTCGCCAAGCAGGAAGTCGGCGGCCCGCGCCGCGTCGCCCTGCTCGGTCGCCCGAACGTCGGCAAATCGAGCCTGCTGAACAAGCTCGTCGGCGAAGAGCGCGTTGTTGTCAACGAGCTCGCCGGCACCACGCGTGACCCGGTTGACGAGCAGGTTGAACTTGGCGGCAAGGTGTGGCGCTTCGTCGACACCGCCGGTATCCGTCGTCGTGTGCACCTCGCACAGGGCGCCGACTTCTACGCATCGCTGCGCACCAGCGCCGCGCTGGAGAAGGCCGAAGTTGCCGTCGTGCTCATCGACGTGACCGAGGTCATCTCCGAGCAGGACGTACGCATCATCGACCTCGTTCTCGAGTCGGGCCGTGCGCTCGTTCTCGCGTTCAACAAGTGGGACCAGATCGACGACGACCGTCGCCGCTACCTCGAGCGTGAAATCGAGCAGGACCTGGCCCACGTGGCCTGGGCCCCGCGCGTGAACATCTCCGCTCGCACCGGTCGCCACATGGAGAAGCTGGTTCCGGCCCTCGAGCTCGCGCTCGAGTCATGGGACACCCGCATCCCCACCGGCAAGTTCAACGCCTTCCTCGCCGAGCTGGCTGCGGCGCACCCGCACCCCGTTCGCGGTGGCAAGCAGCCGCGCATCCTGTTCGGTACCCAGGCCTCGAGCCGTCCGCCGACATTCGTGGTGTTCACCACCGGGTTCCTCGACGCGGGCTACCGTCGCTACATCCAGCGTCGTCTGCGCGAGATCTGGGGCTTCGAAGGAACCCCGATCAACCTCAGCATGCGCGTGCGCGAGAAGCGCAAGCGCACCTAGCAGGCCCGTACAGAGCGGCCGTCGACCTTCGGGTCGGCGGCCGCTTCGTCGTTGCCCCATCCGTCGGTTGAGGAGCGCCCGAGGAACGAGGACGCGTCTCGAAACCAGGCGCGCAGTGGAGGTCTCGAGACGGCCCTGGCGGGCCTCCTCGACCACCGGTGGCTAGCTCGCCGCTGCCTCCGTGATGCGCGTCACTTCTTCTGCGGTCATCTTCCCGACCGTGGCCCCGGCGTTCTTGGCCGGCGCCCGTACCTTCGTGGTGAACTCGCCGGACTCCACCGCTTCCCGCAGGGCGATGTAGTCGGAATACGACTGGTCGGCATACGCGTCGGCCCACTCGGCGATCGCCGTGTCGAATACGTCTGACGACCCGAGGTAGCCGGTGATGAACGCGCCATTCGGGCTCTGCGAGTGCGCCCTGGCCAACAGCTGGCCGCAGGCATTGACGTAATCCATGAACTGGCCGTGCGTGAGGGCATCGATGTCGACCGACACGTTTCGGTCGCGGAACTGTCGCACGTAGAACCCCATGTCTTCCGCCCTGAAATACCCGAGGAACGGGTCGGAGACAGCCTGCAGGATGCGCTGGTTCGAGACCACGCGAAAGCCGTGGTCCTCGCTGGAGTTGTCAGAACCGTGGGAGATCTCGACGGGTTCGATGCCGCCGAACTCGTTCAGCACGGAGTGCCCGGCTTCCTTCACCTGGAGGATCAGTGATTCGCCGCGCGGACCGGTCAGCACCACGATGAAGCAGCGGGTGCCAACGCTACCGACGCCGACGACGCGGCGAACGGCATCCGTCACGGTGTACTGCGACAGGAGGAATGCGATATCCGGTGACGCGGAATGTCGGTAGGTCTCGACGAGGTCGGCGACCAGGTCTTCGATCTCCTCTGGCAAGTGAGTGAGGGTGGGCGGTTGTTCGACGATCGAGACCGTGCCGTCGTTGGCGCGCACCGTGATCTTGTTGAGCACACGAGCGGATGTTCGATTCTCAGACGACTTGATGGCCGCGTCGATGATCTTCTGGGTGCGCTTGCCGAAACGGGAGACGCCCAGGCGCACCTCTGCGCGCCGGTAGTAGCGCTCCAGCGCGTCGAGCTGCATCATCTCCTTGATGGCGGTGCGGTACGACGCGACAGCATTCAGCGCGGCGGCGCGCACCTTCTTCTTGGAGAAGCCTTTGTGTCGGCCGGCGATGACGACGCTGGTGACGAGGCGTTTGACGTCCCACTCCCACGGGCCGAATGCGGCCTCGTCGAAGTCGTTGAGGTCGAAGACCATGGTGCGCTGGGGCGAGGCGAAGAGGCCGAAGTTGGCGATGTGCGCGTCGCCGCAGAGCACGACGCCGGCGTCGGTCGTTGGCGCACCAGCCAGGTCCGCGACTTGCAGCGCGGCAGAGCCGCGATAGAAGGCGAAGGGGTTTTGCAGCATCCGTTCAAGGCGGAGTGGGACGAGCCAGGGGAGTCGGGACGCGTTCTGGGTCTTGAGAACGCCGAGCGGGTCGCGGCCGCTCTTACTCGTATAGACGGAGTGTGCTGATCGACGCAGCGTCTTGCGGGCGGCCTTGCCCTCCGCACGGCGGGCCTCGTAGGTGGTGATGGCGGAGTGGTCGAACCGGAGCCGGCCTGATACGTCGTCCATGGCGCCTGCTTTCTCTGCGGGAGTGCACTGTGCCGATCAGGCTACTCCGTGGCGCCGCCCAGCGGGGCTCAGGGCGGTGGTTGAAGCGGATGTGAGCCTCCAACGTCTGCAGGCGCCGCACGTCGCGCTGTGGCCGCCCTGGCGAGTCGCGAGTCGTTCACCGCCCTGCTGTCGATCGGCCGGCGCCCGCCGTCTGAACTGCCGCCCCCGCCCAAACACAAAACGGGCCGACAACCTCAGCGGTTGTCGGCCCGTTCAGAGAACGAGACTTAGTTCTTGGGTGCGTCGTCGATCTTCGGTGCGGCGTGGGCATCCGTCGAGATGACGGGAGCGTCTGCAACGACCGGAGCGTCAGCAACGGTGGCCGGGCGAACGGCAGCAGCGGGC
Source organism: Leifsonia sp. Y878 (assembly GCF_057669685.1). Taxonomy (NCBI): domain Bacteria; kingdom Bacillati; phylum Actinomycetota; class Actinomycetes; order Micrococcales; family Microbacteriaceae; genus Leifsonia; species Leifsonia sp. Y878. The sequence continues at coordinate 19,220 of NZ_JBYHFS010000005.1, forward strand.
GCGGTGCGCTCAGCGGCCTCGACCTCGGCGACGGTGAAGTCCTCGTCGTCGTCGTGCGTGTGCGGTGCGACAGCGTACGTCGACGCTGCGGTTGCCTTCACGGCGGCGTTGCGCGCGTGGAGAGCCAGAGCGAGGAGGATGCCGATGACGCCAGCGCCGATGATCGTGGTGCCGATGGAGGCACCAGACTGCGAGGCGAAGAGGGCGGGGTAGTCAGCGGTGCCGGCGGTGTAGAGGTCGGCCTGCGAGGCGTTGGAGGTGGTCACGAGCAGGTATCCGCCGACGACTGCAACAATCGAGACCACCCACAGCACAATGAGGGGGATGTTGATCTTCGTTGCTACGGATGAGTTCTGAGACATGAGTTCCTTTGCTGTTGAGATGCGGGCCAGGCCGGCCACTCCATTAAACCTAGGGGCGATTCCTATGAATCGGATATGAGCGGGCACTGCGTTGCCAGTGCCGCCTCCGCAGACTAGCGGATGTTGAGCGGGTCGGCTGCCGATATCGGTGCGTGACGGCTGCTCGGGTGCTGTTCGGGTGCTGCTGGGTGTGCGGCCCGCTCTGTAAGGCATGTGCTGGCAGTGAGCCAGTCACCTAAGCCATGATGCCCCCGGAATCAGGCGAGGTCGAGGGTGACGACGGCGCGATCGCGGGTGGGCCTGGCCGACACGGTGAATCCTGAGGATTCGAACAGGGAGAGCGGCCCGTGGAACAATCGGCCGCCGAAGTCTTCGGGCGTGCGGTGGTGTCGATGGGGTAGGCCTCGACGAGGCGTGCGCCGTGACTGTTCGCGTGTTGCACCGCGCCGTCGAGCAGCGCGCTGGCGACGCCGCGTTTGCGAAAGCCGACGCGCACCACGAAGCAGGTGATGGCCCAGACGGATGCGGCATCCGCTGTCTCTGTGCTGGCTGTGCTGCCCGTGCTGGCTGTGCCGGCTGTGCAGTCTGTGGGGCTGCTCGCGGGGCTGCCGGCGGCGGCGATGGGGCTGCGTTGCAGGCGGGGGTAGTGCGCCTTGGGTTCGACGGCGCACCAGCCGACGGGTTCGTCGCCGAGGTACGCGACAACGCCGGGGGAAGGCGCAGCGGATGCGATTTGCTCGCGCAGGTCGTCTCGGCACTGTTCCGGCGTGGCGGCCTTCCACTCGGCGCCGTTCAATTTGAAGTATTGGCACCAGCACGTGGCCGGGTCGCCGCGGGTGCCGAAGACGGTGCGGACGTCGTCCCAGGGCACGTCGGCGGCGGAGCGAACCGTGATATCAGGGAGGGCTGGCATGTCGTCCACGGTAGTGGGAGCGGCACACGAGCGGAAGAATTTGGTGGTGACAGGTGCTTTCGGGGCGTCATTCGGGTCGACGTGTCCACAAGTGCTCCGTGGAGGCGGTAAGCTATTCGAGTTGTCTCTTGCAGATGCAGTTCGGTTCGCCGGACGGTGTTTGGGAGTGGCCACGGGCTGTAGCGCAGCTTGGTAGCGCACCTGACTGGGGGTCAGGGGGTCGCAGGTTCAAATCCTGTCAGCCCGACCAAAAACCAAACGAAAAGTCCTGATGAACTTCGGTTTATCGGGACTTTTTCGTTTGTGTTACTACCTCGCCCGTGGGTCTGAAGTTTTCTTAGCGGCTGTTCATCGGTTGTCCGCCCGTGACCGATGCGCTCAGATCGTTGATTTTCGGGGGAACTGCCGGTGTTCGTTCGCTCGCGCCCCGCGATTCGGTCCTTCCGATCTGATTGAGAGTCGACGAGTCGCAGGTCCAAATCGGCATGCTGGCGGCGCTGTGCGCGGCTGCACAGAACACGCCATCAACACGTGTATGTCGATGCCCATCGAACTACTCGAGATTGAGCTTGCCCGACCTATAGACCCGAAGCGTATATTTCGCCGTGAAAGGGTGAATACCCGGTCCTTGCGCCAGTTCCTCAAGCACCGCCGTACCGAGTTCGGGCGCCCAGTAGAGAGTGTGAACACCCGCTTTCAGCCGTACCGCAGGCGACGGGTCGTCAAGGAGGCCCGTGATCGCCTCGCGTCCAGCTTCTGTCTCGCGATGCTCCCGAAATCGCTGGTGAATGCGATCGAAGTACCGATTGGCGATCTTGGGCTTAGAGGCCGCTGCCCAGGCGATCACCAGCTCGCGATATGCCGCGCGCAGCTCCTCTACTGTTGCGATGTCGTTCATTCGCTGCCACCGTCCTGAAGCTCGTCGCGGAATTTCATACCAAACCTATATGGTCATCAAAACACTGCCCACTCAACCAGTCCCGAATCGTCCCTGACTCCGAGCGGGACCTGTTCCAACCCGCCGACACTTCGCTCACGCCCGACAGCTTGTTCAGCGACCTGGTGACCTACTGGTTGGAGGACATCGACCTGGAGGGCCGGGTCTCCCGGACCACCCGGAACCTGTACGAGCGCAACATGCGCACCCTGGTCGCACCGGCGTTCGACCACCTCACGCTCCGCGAGATCGGTGTGGCCCGCTGCGACAAGTTCATCAAGCAGCTGGCGAAGCTCTCCTACAACCGCGCCAAGCAGGCCCGGGTCGTGCTGCGGCTGGCGCTGGAGTTGGCGGTGCGGCACGAGGTCCTGCCGCGTAACCCGATGGACCACGCCTCCCGCCTGTACCGCGAGCCGCACATCCCCGATGCGTCCCCCCCGAGGTCACCGTGATCCGCGCCGCGATCGCCCAGCGGGAGAATGCCGTCGATCACGTCTCCGGCCCCAAGCCCGACGGCCAGCTCGGTGCGATCGTCGAGGTCATGCTCGGCAACCTCGGCGCGGATCGGTGAGGTGCTGGCCATTCGGCGCCGCGACATCGACATCACCAGCCCCGTGCCCTTCATCCGCCTGGCCGGCACGATCGTCAGCCGGAACGGCGAACCGACCTTCCGACAGGACCACCCCAAGACCGCCGGTCGAGCCGCGTCGTGGCTCTGCCCACGTTCACGTCCGACGCGGTGCGCCGGCGGCTCGCCACGGCCGGGAGCATGGGTCTGGATTCACCGCTGTTCTAGTCCCGGGACGGCACGCCGCAGACGACCGCGAACGTGCGCCGTCAGCTGCTCGACGGAGCGGCATTACTGGGGTGACCCCGCACATGTTCCGCCGCACGGTCGCGACCGCGGTCAACGACAACGCCGGCATCGAACTGGCCGCGGAACTGCTCGGCCACCGCCGCACTCCTCGATTCTTCCTTCGCGAAGGAGGAAGAAGACTGAACTCAGTGCCGCCACGGTGGTTGCACCGCGCTATCCGGGGGTTTAGTCGAGACTGACTGGGCCAGTATGGCCAAGATTTCAAAAAGTCTTGCTGGCATCCCCGGCGTTTGGGCCCATTGCGAGCCAAGAGGTTATTCCCATTGCTAGATCTGACGACTCAAAGGTTCGGCAAAGAAGAAGACATAAGCGGAAATGCGCTTCGAACGCGTCTCGGTGAGGAACTTTGGCCTGATTCTTAATCTCGTTTGCATAGACGAACAGAAGCAAGTCAGCGATGTCATGGCCATACGCATACGATCTCGGATCCGCATCGGTTGGTCGCGGGTACGTGTCGGACACGGCAGCCACATCGGGAGCCACGGTCTTCTTGACGTCAAATTTCGACGGATCTTTGGATTTGTCGAAACCCTTGCTGAGTATGGGGGATGGAAGGCTCTCATTGGCGAGCCGAACGGTGTAAAGCTCGCGAAGCACAGGCGCGAGGCTCGCAACCAACGCACTGCCGCTGGGTAAGCGCTCCCCGAGCACCATGCGGTTGACCGTGTCCAGGCCAGCGTCGTCAAAGAGATAGCTTTCCAGGGCGGGGAAATCGGTCCACCAAAGGTTGTCGACCTGGAAGTCTCCTACGCGATGGCCGCAATCGCGATCCGCTATGCAACGTAGATCTACCTGTCGCAAAGACGCTTCCAGAGCCACGACGATGACGGAACTACGAGCGCCACGCGGAAGGCCAAGCTCGTCGGTGCGCGTTTGATCGACATCTATAGCACCCACCGCCTCAATCACAAGATCCTTCACGCTGCGTGAATCAGCAGTTTGAATGAGCCACTCTCTATAGAACGCTTTGTCGGTCACGCCCTCAACTATCAGATACGTAGCGGATGTGAGTTCGGCCTCCATGAGCAACTCGCTCAGTGCTACTAATGGCTTCGCGGCCAATTCACGCCACCTCGGTGGGCCGAACAACATCGTCCAGATCACCCATTATCTGAACCGAATGGGACGCAATCAGCAACTGAACCCCGCTGCCTTCGGTGCAGCGCAGTAGCTCCTTTATGAGTTGTCGCTGCCAACGCAGACCAAGCGATAACTCCGGCTCATCGATTATCACCAGAGCCCCCGTCGAACGCGCAAGCACGGCATGGCTCAAGAGCAGCAACAGATGTTTCTCCCCACTGGACAAGTTGTCAGGCTCTAGTTCCTCCCGGTTTTTGCCTAGTAGTCGGATTCCTTCGCTGGTTGAGAAGTGAAGGGTCTTACGCTCAAGAAACGAATTGACCGAGCTGACGTAGGTATCGATCAACTTCTGCGTTTCGGCGAGAGTTTTCATTCGATCCGCCACGCTTGACAAATACGGCTCAAGAATGCCCTGCAGCGAGCGGAGCCGCTGGCTATTGGCTCGAGTGGCTTCGATCATCTCGGTGATTCGACGAACCTGGCTAAAGGAAAGGAGTCCGTACTTCTCGAATTCAGCGGCGTTATCGAGAAGATCCTGGGCCTGTCCCAGCAAGGCGGTTCGCGCTTCAGCAGCTAGAACCTGAAGGTTGCTCCCTTCGAGAACCCTCTTGGTAATCTCAACGTAAACGCCCTCACCTGCCTGCGTGGAGTCGTTTGATATCGTACGAATAGCACGTTGTATGAAGTGGCGCTCCACCAAATCGAGCGCGTCTCGGACGCTCAGTCCAGATCTAGTCGCCTTTCGCAAGTCGCCTTCGTACGAGCGTGCCGGCTGAGGAGCCGCAGAGTCGCCCGCGACGAGGATAAGCCTGTCGTCACCAACGAAAATGGTGGGGTTCACTAGCTCGCGTAGCTCGTCAAGGTATATCGCGATGTCAGAACGAGGGGACGACCGACGAAATGCACGCGCGTCGATGTCTTCCTGTCGTACAGATAATGTGACAGCAATAACGTCATCTGTTGTCCCGCGATCGATCCTGCACTCGAATAGCGAGTCGGGCTCGGATGGCTTTAGCAGAGAAATTGTCGCACCATTTCGCAACTTGATAACCATGTCATCTACGAATAGGTCCGCTAGGGATTGCAGGCTCTCTAGCCGAGGGGAGAGCAGATGATGAACAGTCTTGAGGAAATTAGTCTTCCCCATACCATTCTCCGCATAGATGACGATTACACGGTCGCTCTCGTGTGAGGGGGTGTCGAAATCCACCTTGTAGCTGAATTCACCAAGAACAGTGTTGCTTTCGATCGAGCGGATAGCGGCAGTTGCATGCAAGTCGACCGGCTCGGTCGTGATCGTAATCATGATCGAACCATAGCGGACTGACACGGCGCGCCCTCAACCTGACCGGGAACGACTTGGCTGGCGAGTAGTGCTTAGTGGTAGCGCCAGCCCACGTAGTTGGGGCACCCTCTAGTCATTTCGCTCGCTTTCGCCAGCGCGCTGAATTCTGAATGTCGTTTCCTGCCCAAGGCGTTCTTAGGTCAGCGATATGGAGTCGAGCTGCGCTGTATCTTCACGTCGCCGTAGCCGTTTGCATCTAGCAACATCCGCAGGCTTTTCTCAGCTTCTTTGGCGGCGCGGGTCGGCCCTATGCGCACAGAGCGTATGGGAAGACGACCAACTTGTTCATTTCGCACAAAGTTTTTGAATTCCCGTTCGTCTATATTCTTGGGGTCATTGAAAGCTCCGACTTCGATGTACGGAGTGACCCCGAAACGCCCGGGTCGGTACTTCACGAACCGCCACCACGGCGAGACCTTCCACAGCGCACGCACTTCGTCCTCGTCCTCGAAGCCAGGATGCTTGAACCGCACTGTGGGATCCGGGCCTGCAAGGTAGTCGAGAAAGAATGGAACGACTCGGGAATTCGCCTTGCCAGGCTTGCGCAACAACTTGAGGAGACTCGCGAGCTCTTCCTGAGCGACAGTGCTTGTGGGGCGCAGGTATGCAACCTCGACCCAGTCCCCTCCGAATGAAAAAGGCGTGTCAGGGTCGTAAGCCATAAACTGTTCGCCGTCGTCGGCGTACTCGTATGAGTCCTCTATCCACCCACGTGGGACTGGTTCTGGATGAGATTCCGCGTCATTCTGCTGAATCGGGAGCAGACTGACTCTCGGATCAAAGTTGACAGCGTATTCGGCTTCGCTCCCGATGCCGTATGAGCGCCAAAGCGTAAGTGCATCGCCGTCGCTGGAGGCGCAGAGGAGAAACAAATCGTCGGGGCGTCCGATGCGGCTGACCCCCATACGAGAGAGTTGTTCCGTCTGCCACTTTTCGAGAGGCGGCTCATGCTGTTCGATTGCACGATGCAATGCCTCTCGACCGGCACGGATTTCAGCGCTGTCGTTCATATACGCAGCTGAAGTCGCCCACACGCGATGGTTGGTGAGCATCCCAACTAGACCTTGGCTGGTGGTGTAGTGCCAAGCATTCCTCGGAGTTGTCATTCGCCGATCGTAGTCTGGCGGGTCCGCTTTGATCTGCTTCTTGGCCGCCAGCCTGAGGGTTTTGGCCCCGTATGCCGCCTCTTGCCCGCGATACGATTCGCCCGAGCGTTCACCTGTTTAGGGGGTGTTTCGGAGCTAATTAGGGCCGTCACAACGCAATAAACTCTGACAAGGCCTCGAGAGAGCGCGATTGAGGAGTTCAGCAGTGAAGCGGAAACCCGCGATGGTCGCTATTTCATGACGAAACCGTCGAACATCGATTTCAGAATCCACGCCATCGATGCCGGAAGCGAAGACGGCGGACGCGTTGTCTTTCACCGGATGCTATCCGGCCTGGTGGGAATGGAGCATCCAACTGCCACCGACCTTCGGGCGGATCCCGGCGACTGGGGTATCGATGTCATGGTCGGTAGCCTGGTAAACACGATACTGATCTGGCAGTCCAAGTATTTCCACGAGAAAATTGGGGACTCGCAGAAGAAACAGATCCGCGAATCGTTTGCTTCTGCGATGCGCCATGCCGACCTCAACGGGTACTCGGTTGACGCATGGACCCTCTGCGTGGCGTGCGAGCTGAGTCCCGCCGAGCGAAAATGGTGGGACGGCAAGGTGCGGGAATGGACAAAGCAATACCCCCACGTGCAACTCGACCTATGGGACGCGCCTCGGCTGCGGCGCAAACTTGCGTCGCCGGATGCACAGGATGTTTGGGCGGAGTTTTACGGTCCCAATAAGGACATTGTCGAAGCGCGCAATGCGACGATTGGTTCGTCGGCAGCGGCTCCGCCGATGATTTCCCTAGAGGAGACGCCCGACTACGAAGGCGCCCTTTTCACACGTCAGATGGCTGTCGCCGGAATCGAAGAGATGGATGGGCAGCGTTCGGCGTTTTTCAATGCCGACCTTCTCGTACGAGACGTCGTAGCGCGTTCGATGCCTTCCGAAATGGCAGCGGTCGCCGAAATCGACTCCACGTTGCTCAGCACTTGGGAGGATGCTCTCGCCGACCCAGCAACGGGCCCGACAGCCGAGGCCTATTCCGATTCCGCTCGTAGACTTTTTGCCGGCGTAATGAGTCAAACCAAGAAGTTAGTAGCCCCTCCCGAGCTCCCGCTTCGCGACGTCCACAAACGAGGACTCATGCATCGCATCGTCGAAGATTCACGCGCTGGCTGGGTTCACGACTGGCGCGATGTTGCGGCAGAACATCGTGGCAGCCTGATTCTCGATGAAGCGCCCGAAGCGTGACCGGCAACGAGTTTCAGTTCAGTGCGGACGCATCCGAACTTGACGATTTCGATTCACACGGGACTCCTGAGGAAAGCCCGGTGTTCCGAATCGCTCAACTAGTGATCCTGCTCGACGAAATTGCCCCGACAGACTCGAAAGGCGTCGATCTCGAACGAATCGCTTATTACGACTTCTTCGCGGCGAATCCCTTCGCAATTTTCGGAGACGACGACCAAGCGGATCGAGCCAGACTCCACCGCTCCGCTTTCGACGAGCGGCAGCTTTCATATGCCTCGACTGGACCACGATTTGCGAACAGGCGACGGAGGCTTCAACATGATTTCTCCCTTCTAGTCGCGTATGGGTTTGTAGCACCCCGAGGGGATGGGTACGGCATTGCACCTCGAGGCAACGAGTTTGCGGAGGCGCTTACCGCACTGTACGCCGATCAGTATCGGGAGTCCGTCCGTGTTGTCCACAAGAAATTCAAGAAACTCAGCGATTCGCAGCTCGCGGCGTCAGCTCGGCAATGGCTGCAGACCCCACCCCTTCTACTCGACCTCTATGGCAGCTGGGACATCGGCTTCGACAATCTCGAAGTCAAAGTTCAAACCAATCGATTTCAGAATGAAGTAGACAATGACTTCTAATACAGGCCACGAGCGTTCGAACTTGGGACATTCCCAAGAGAGTCTCAACGAAGCTGTTTCAACCGAGGGCCGTTCCCTTAGCCGCGGAATCCGTGTGCGACGCCTTCGTCTCCTAGGGGTAACGAAAAACTACGACGTCGACTTTCGTGAACGAGCAAGTGGTCGCCACCGCCCTATCGGCATCATCGCAGGTCGCACGAACACCGGCAAGACCAGCATTTTCAAGTTCATTGACTACGCGCTAGGGGCCAGTTCCTTCCCTAGGAATAAGGAAGTGCAGCGCCAAGTGCGTGCTGTAGTCGTGGAGCTACAGACGCCGGACGGGTATTACACCTTAGAGCGTGCACTGGGGGCGAATAACGTCCTGGTCTATCCGTCCCTCATGGATGTGGCGGATGGCTTGACGGCGTCGAGTCGAATCGTTGAACCCATCAGCGATAGCGACAGCATCTCGCAATGGTTGCTCACCACCGTTGGCCTGCAAGACGTGAAATTGAAAGAAGCGCCATCCAAGGATGACTCGGGAGCGGATGCCCTCGGCTTTCGAGACCTCACTTGGCTGACACTGTTCTACAACGAACGAGTGGGCAGCCTGCAGCTTCTTCACGCCGGCCACAGGATGAAAGAGCTCAAGCTTCGTCAAGTTGTGGACGCAGTATTCGGCGTTCACGACAACTATCAAGCCGACCTCGCCCGACGGATCAAAGAAGCTCAGACAGCTCTTACTTTTCATCGGAAGTCAGTAGAAGCGTTGCAAGAGTTCGTCGCTCAACAACAGCCGAAGAGCCACGACGCACTCGAGGTCGAGGCTCAAGACCTCGACAAAGAACTGGCTTCTCTGACCAATAAGCTGCGCCTCCTTACTCAGCGTGAAACTGCTGCATCCGACTTTGCGCAGGAGCTGCGTCAACGACATGCGACGATGGCAACCAAAGCCGCCGAGTCGGAGGCGCTTGTGCGCGATCGGATTTCTGTGGTCGACAGGTTTGCAAGCCTACGGGCCCAGTATGCGGACGACGTTCGCAAGCTCTCGCTACTCGCGGACGCAGAAAGCGTGTTCGATCAGCTGTCAGTAACCACGTGCCCGGTCTGTTTCAATTCGCTTGACACAGTCCCGAATCGGGACAACGGATATTGCAGCCTTTGCCACCACGCCGTACACGCTGTCGCTGACGAAGAGCCACTCGCTGCCCATGGTTCTCGAGTGGGAATTGAACTCGCGCGCCAAGAGCTCAAAGCGGCAAAGAGGCGCTACAAAGAGCTCGACGAATACTGGCAGCGCCTCAGCGCCGGCCTACCGGCCTTGCAGGAAATCGCCCAGTCGGCGGCAAATCTCGAATCGAATGCCAGCCGCGAACTAGACGCCGCCACGCGCTCGGCCGTTAGTCCGTTCTTGGGCGAGCGAAACGAACTCCAAGGGCGCCGCCAGGCCAACCTCGTTCTTCGCAGCGCCGTGAGCAGCGGGCTCAAGCTTCGAACCGGTCTCCAGGCGCGAGAGGCCAACTTCGATCGAGCACGACGCAACTTGGATGTACTTCGAAGAGAACAGCAGGAGACAAAGGCTCGTCCGGATCGGAACTCAGTCGTATCGGACTTGAGCGTAAGGTTCTCGGCGATACTACATGAGATCGAATATCCGAAGATTGACGAACCTGGGACTCTTCCTCCTTACCTCGACGATAAGCTCGTGCCCTTTGCTAAGGGTGAACATTTCAATGAAGCGAGTAGTGGCGGGCAAGTTCTCCTGACGCTTGCTTGGATGCTCGCAGTCTTCGAAGTCGCATACGAGACGAACGGTGCGCATCCCGGGTACTTAATGATCGACACGCCCCAGAAGAACCTTGGGGGTCTCGCCGACGACGACGAATTTGCAGACATCCATCTAATTGAGCGGCTTTACGTCCACATTGAGAAGTGGCTGACGGGAGCAGGGAGTGGCGCTCAGGTCATTGTCGTCGACAACACCCCGCCTACGACAGCAGAAGGGGACGTGATCGTGCGCTACACCCGCGACCCGAATCTTCCTCCATTCGGTCTAATAGACAACGAGGCGGGCAGCGCGTTGAAACCAGTCGATCAAGAACTGAGCGAGCAATGGGACACTGAGTAGGTAGCGGCAATTCGACGGTGATGCCTAGCGCAGCACCCGCTTCGGGCGAGGCGAGTCCGTCCCCGCACTTCAAGGGCGCGCCGGGAGTAGTATCCCACCGTGGACAGCAGGGAGATCGGCGAGAACGAGGCCCAGAAACCGGCGACGGATGCCGTGGCACAAGACGATGCCGTCTGGACGCTGCCGGAAGCCATGACCGGCCGGGCAAGCCCCGCGAAAGCAGCGGTCGGCGACCAGCCCGTCTTCGCTTACATCGCCAGCCTGCCGCAGCCGCAGCGCGGTATCGCCGAGGCGGTCGACGCGCTGGCGGCCAAGACGCTGCCCGGCCTCCAGCGCTCCGTGAAGTGGGGCATGGCGTACTACGGCGTCGGCGACGGGTGGTGCTTCAGCTGCGGAGGCTTCGCCGGCCATGTGAAGCTCATGTTCGTCAATGGTGCATCGCTCGACCCGGTTCCGCCGGTGACGCCGGTGGGCATGGGCAAGTCGACTCGGGGCGTGGAGCTCAAGTCCCTGGGCGACCTCGACGAAACCCAGATCGCGGCATGGATGAAACAGGTCGCTTCGGTGCCAGGTCTCGGCGGCAAGAAACACGAGTGACAAGCTTTCAGCGCATGGCCATCAAACTCGAGAACGTCGGGATTGCCGTTCGCGACCTTGAAGCAGCAATCGCCTTCTTCACTGATCTCGGTCTCACGGTCATCGGCCGTGACACGGTCAGCGGCGAGTGGACGCGTCGGGGCGAGTTGTTCCTAAAATTCACAGGCCGCTGAATCACTGGACGATTTTCAGCACTTTCGCGCACATTCTCTGCGCTCTGCCAAATAATCCTCTACCGGCCGAGCAAGGTGGCTAACTCGTCGAGCGCCCCCCGTAATCGTGAACTACTGGGCGACACCCTCGAGTAGGAGCGCGAGCTCGTCGAGTTCGACGTCCCAGCCCTCTCGGTTCTGCTCAAGACGTGCGCGACGGTAGCGGGTACCGCCGGGGAGTGTGTCGAAGCCCGATTCGATCACCGTGACATCCGTTCCGGTGCCAGCATCGGAGATGGTGAAGCGCACGTGCGTCGAGTACTCGTCGAGCTGTTCGGCGGGGATTCCTGACCAACGGAAGCCGAACGAGCTGTCGGGCACCACTTCGGTGATTTCGATCGGGAAGCTGCCGTAGCCCTCCCAGTCGATGCTGCCGGTAGCGCCGGGCTCGAGGGCGGCGAACCCCACACCGTCTCCGAACCACTTGACCATCACCTCGGGGTCGGTCAGCGCCGTCCAGACGCTCGCGCGCGCGGCCTCGATGTGCACGGTGCGGGTCACGGTGTGGCCTTTGATTCTTGCGTGATCAGACACGGTGTTTCCTTCTCGTTCGAGCTGAGCGCGACGGGACATTGCCCGCCGAGCGGCACGTGAAATGCAACGCGCCTCAACGAGCGTACCCATCATTGCGACTCGAGTTCACGGGCGGAGGACCCGTGAACGCGAGTAGCAGCGCATCAGCGGTCGGTCGGTGGGATATCGGAGCTGAACCGGTCTCAGTCTCCGCGCTGATTTACAAGGGTTCTGGCACCGTATTAACTCGGAGCAACACCGATCAGTCGACTGTCACCAACGTCATGACTCAGTACAGGTTGGGCGCGCATGAGGCGCAATCGCTCGCTCGTTGGTCGCTGCTGGCGAGGATCAATGCTTTTCAGAGGAGATCTCAGGGATTGGCGCTTCAGAAGAGGCACTTTGGTCTGTCTTGCGCGTGAACATCGATCCAATCGCACCGGTAACACTGGTTGCCGCCCCCTTGACCGCGGCGTTGGCATTGCCTGCAGCAACCGCAACCCGTGACTTATCAGGGCTACCGTCCCCGTCGACGTCGACTGCGCGGAACGCTCCTGCGGCCCAGTCGAAAGACTCCGCTCCTGCGCGCCCGGCGGCAGCGACTCCTCCCGTTGCCGAGGCGAGAGCCTTATCCCGTACCTCGCCAACAGCCTGAACCCAACGCTTTGCAACCGTAGACTCGTGACCCGATTCGATCCCAAGTCGTCCGCGAAAATCGAGAACGCCCGCCGCAACCTGGTTGCTCGATTTAACAGCGGCCGGAGAATCGAAGGGATTCAGAAGCACCGCAGTGTTGGCACGCTGTACTGTCTCGTTCATCTGGGAGAGAATGCGCGCCGTACTGCGGGTGATGAGTGCGAGACGATTCTGACGGGCTGTGCTCAGACCGAGCCGGTGGCTCGCCAAGTCCTCAGGCGTTGCGTCGAGCACTCGATCGAGTTCGAGTATCGAGACACCGTCTTGGAGCTGCACCGTGCGTGCAAGGACCCGGAGCCATTCGTGAATCTTCGGCTCGGCAATCCTCGTCGCCTTGGCGATCTCGCCTAGGTCGGCTTTCTTCTCAAGTTTCTCGGCGACGGTGTCGAGCTGGCGAAGCGCGTAGGCCTGCGTGCGCGCAAGCGTCATCGCACTCGCTTGCACCTTCGACCACGTGACTTCAGAGACGCGACCGACATTGTCACGGACGGTCAAAGCATCTTCGATGATCAGGTCGACACCGATCATGTCCGCCAGCACGGCATCTTTCTGATTCCGCAGAACATCGTCGACCTTCTCGTTGATCTCCTGAAGGTACTCGGCGATCTCGTCCATTTGCTGCTGCAGCGCGCGCTGTTGCATCATCGTGGATAGTGCCGTCAGGGCAAGTGGTCCGCTAAGCAACACGGACGGGGCTTTCACGATCTGAAGCCACTGTTTGATGTCGCCTGAATCACCGATCATTGCGTGGCTGACACCCGGGGTCTTCGTTGGCATCAATCCAAACTTCTTTACGGCCTCCGCCGACTCGGCGGTTAGCTTGACCCAACGTCCGGAATTCGCGGCTACGTTAGCGCCGACCTCGATGGCGGCCGCGCTTGTGCCGGCGAAAGACCAGAGACGATGAAGATCAATGCCCCGCGACGGGGCATGGTCCAGTCCCATTGAGAGGAAAAGACGTTCGACGTCGGCTGAGGTGCCAAGAGCCACGAGACTGTCGCCGTCGCTCACCAACTCGATCTCGCTGCCCATGCTTACTCCTGATGATTGTGAGTTTCCTCTCACCTTAGGGCCAACGTCGGCGCTGGTAGGTCGAACTCTACTTGCAACTGCCGACATTGCCATTCGTCGCAATTCGCACTACTACTTCGCTGCGATGGGTCGGTTTGCGCTGGCGGAACAGATCACCATCAAAGGCCGGAGTTCTGCACCGGTACTTCGTCGGCATGTCTCGGACGACAGAGCAACGGCCGGGATTGACTCCCCAGAAGGGGTGACCTTCCAGGATTCAGTTTCAGCTCTAGGTATTCAAAACTGGCGCGGCACAAGGGCAGTTCATTCAGCGCATCTACGTCGATGGCCGCGCGAAGCCCCAGAACTTCCCCGCGCCGCCACCAACTAGGTACTTCTCCTAATTCGCGAGGCGTTGGTATGCGGCCATATCTCAGCAATTGGACTTGGCTGTGAACGAGTGTAAGAAGGGCGGGTGCGATTATTCCTCTACCGTCCAACATCCCGTAAGGGGACTGCCTTTTTGGATGCCGAGTTGGAATGCTTCTCATATGAACCCTCCCGCCGACTTGCTTCAATTTGCCATCTCGGTTGGTCTGCCCCTGGGAATTGCCATCGTCGGAGCCTCGACGACATACGGTGTGACAAGAATGCAGATGCGTTCGCGAGACTCGGAGCGACAGCAAGAACGTTGCGAGCGCGAAGAGGAGCGGTTGCGGCGCGAAGCGCGCGACGCCGAAGCTGCTCGCGCAGCCGTGATTGAAGGCATCGTGTCCGCGATAGCCGAGTACTCCGACTTGGCGGCGCGAGTTCCAGGTAGTGAGAGCGACCATCAGATCCGGGCCGAACTCGTTAAGCTCACTACTCGTGGCGGGGCGGAACACCTCTCGCGGTACTGCGTGGGATACATTCTGGACTCTCGCCAGTCGCCACACCCGGAGACTGTTCTCGAGACTCTTGACGATATCCAGCGCCGGCTCGAGGGGTGGCACCTTGGGCATATGTCGCTCGAAGAGGTTGTTGATCACATTCGGGCCGGGCGAATCCAAGTGCGAGACTTCCTGCGGGACCACGAGATAGTTCCGGGCACGCACTTCGAAGAGGGCCTCATGCGGCCCCATTGAGCCGCACCGCTAAAACGCCTCCACAAGGCATTTGTCGGGAATTATCTGCCCCGGTCACTGCGATGACAATCGCGGGGAAACGTGCGATATTCCGTAGTTGAGCGCGATTCGGGTCAGCTCCTCGGCTCACTGAGCAGGCGGCCCGTTCAATAGTCCACCGCTGGTCCGCGTGAACTTTCAGTCGATATTGAGCAGGCGACGGATGGCGCGGTGGTCGCGGCCGGCGGCATCCGCCCCCCCTCGGCCTCGTTCTATGGGCCGCCGTACCTCGCGGTAGACCAGCAAAAGTCGACGACGCCGATCAAGCGTTCTCGAGCTCGGCGATCACGATCTTCTTCTGCTGCATCATCACCTGGATCTGCTCCGGGCGACGGATTAACTCGCCCATGTTCGCGGGGATGATCTGCCAGCTGAGGCCGAACCGGTCCTTGCACCACCCGCACTGCTCCGACTCGGGAACGTGCGAGAGCCGCGACCAGTAGTGGTCGATTTCCTCCTGGTCTTTGCAGGACACGACAAAGGAGACCAATTCGCTGAAGGTGAAGGCCGGCCCGCCGTCGAGGCAGACGAAGTCCACACCGTTCAGACGAAACTGGCCATTCAGTACCTTGCCGGTCATGTCTACGAGATGCTCGTCGAGCTTCTCGTCGGGATACTCGTCGATCGAGAGGATTTGGGAGTTCGGGAACACGTCGACGTAGTACTCCATCGCCTCGCGAGCTTGATCGTCAAACCACAGACACGGCTGGATGGGTGAGAGCTCGGCCATGGAAACCTCCTCGTTCGTACGGTTGCGGTGCGTCCACTGGAACCGGTGCTTCTCCCTTTTCAACCCTGACTGTCACCAACCTGTCGGCTCAGTACTACTAGGCCCCGCTCAGCGCTGCCTCATCGGCCGCAACACTCTTCTGCACGGCGAACTGGGTCCGGTGCAATTCTTCGTACCGCCCACCCGCAGCCAGCAGTTCCTCGTGCGTACCGCGCTCCACGATCGAGCCGTCCTCAACCACGAGGATCTGGTCCGCGCTGCGGATGGTGGAGAGGCGGTGTGCGATCACCATCGCCGTCCGTCCCTTGAGCGCCTCGCTGAGCGCTGCCTGCACGGCGGCCTCAGACGTCGAGTCCAGCGCCGCCGTCGCCTCGTCGAGGATGACGACGCGCGGCTGGGCGAGCAGGAGCCTCGCGATGGTCATCCGCTGGCGCTCACCCCCGGACAGCCGGTAGCCACGCTCTCCCACCATGGTGTCCAGCTGGTCCGGCAGAGACCGGATGAGCGGCTCGAGCCGCGCACGGCGGACGGCGTCCCACACCTCGTCGTCGGACGCCTCTGGCCTCGCGAGGCGCAGATTGGAGAGGATCGTCTCGTGGAACAGGTGGCCGTCCTGCGTCACCATGCCCAGGGTGTGCCGCATGGAGGCGAAGGTGACATCGCGGACATCCGTCCCCGCGAGGCGCACGGCGCCGCTGTCGACGTCATACAGGCGCGAGAGGAGCTGCGCAATTGTGGACTTGCCGGCACCGGACGTACCGACGAGGGCAACGGTCTGCCCCGGCTCGATCCTGAAGGACACGCCGTGCAGCACCTCCTCGCCGCCGCGGGTGTCTAGCGTGGAAACTTCCTCGAGAGAGGCGAGGGACACTTTGTCCGCGGACGGGTAGGCGAAGCGGACGTTGTCGAACTCGACGGCCACCTGGCCTTCGGGCACGGCGACGGCGTCGGACTTCTCCTTGATGAGCGGATCGAGGTCCAGCACCTCGAAGACGCGCTCGAAGCTGACCACCGCGCTCATGATCTCGACCCGTGCGTTTGCGAGGCTGGTGAGCGGCGCGTAGAGGCGGGTGAGGAGGAGCGCCAGGGTGACCACGTCACCGGTATTCAGCTGGCCGGCGAGTGCGAGGAAGCCGCCGAGCCCATACACGAGCGCGAGGGCGAGAGCGGAGACGAGCATCAGCGCGGTGAAGAAGACGAACTGCAGCATCGCGGTCCGGACCCCGATGTCGCGGACACGGGCGGCGCGAACGCGGAACTCCTCGGCCTCCTCGTCGGGCCGGCCGAACAGCTTGACGAGGGTGGCGCCGGGCGCCGAGAAGCGCTCGGTCATCTGCGTGCTCATGGCGGAATTGTGATCGGCAGCCTCGCGGCGCAGCGCGGCGAGGCGGCTGCCCATGCGGCGCGCGGGTACCAGGAAGATGGGGAGCATGATCACGGCGAGCACCGTCACGAGCCAGGACGTGCTGAGCATGACGATCAGGGTGAGGATCAGCGCCACGAGGTTCGTGACCACGCCGGACAGCGTGCCGCTGAAGGCCTGCTGAGCGCCGATCACATCGTTGTTGAGGCGGCTGACGAGGGCGCCCGTCCGCGTGCGGGTGAAGAACGCGATCGGCATCTTCTGCACGTGGTTGAAGACGGCGGTGCGGAGGTCCAGGATCACGCCCTCGCCGATCCGCGCCGAGTACCAGCGCGTCACGAGTGACACGGCGGCGTCGGCCACGGCCACGAGGGCGATGACGACGGCGAGCCAAACGATTGTGGTGACCTGGCCCTGGGCGACGATGACGTCGACCACCTGGCCGGCGAGTACCGGCGTCGCGACCGCGAGGAAAGCTCCCACGGTGGAGAGGGCGATGAAGGTCAGCAGCTTCGACCGGTAGGGCACCGCGAACGTCAGGATCCGCCGAACGGACTCACGGGAGAAGCCGTGCTTGCCGTCCCTGGCGCTAGAGATCTTGTACAGCGAGCTCCAGGCCGCGCCTTCCATGCTCATTGAGGTTCCTTCCGTGGGCAGAAGACCAAGCTTAGATGGCGACTTGCCCGAGCTCGGGGTTCTCCCCAGCGGCGGCGAAGGTTTGGCTGAATTGACCGAGTGCAATCGGAGTCAGTGAACCGCCAGGTTCACCGGCCCGGCTGCTCTGCGGGAGCGGCCGGGCCGGTGTCAGGATGCCGAGGCGATCAGTCGCGCGCAGCGCGGCGGCGCGCACGCAACAGGAACAGGCCGCCGAGGGCGAGCAGCAGCACGGTCGTGATCATCACGCCGCCTGGCAGCTCACCACCCGTGGTGGCCAGGTCACCCTGAGATCCGCTTCCGCTTCCTGCGTTGCCGTTTCCGACGCCGGGTCCACCGCTGCCTGAAGGGGCCGCAGCGGTCGCGGTGATCTCGGTCCAGCCGATGATCGTGCCGTCCACAGCCTGCACGGCGATGCGGTGTTCGCCCACGGACAGACTCTCCGGCAGCGCGATCCGTAGCGAACCGGCCGCCGCCACGGTGAAAGCGCCGATGAGCTTCGGCTCCGAAAAGGCGAACACGCGCACGGGTTCGCCCGAGTGCTCCTCGCCTACGACGAGCGTGAACGGCTGGCCGAGCTGCACGCTATCCGGAGCGCTCACGTCGCCGCGGTTGGTGTCGGTGAGGTCGTCCTCGGAGGGTGCCGCCGGGATGGACGGCTCGCCACCACCCGGCTCGCCAGCACCCGGCTCGCCAGCACCCGGCTCGCCAGCGCCGGGCTCGCCAGCGCCGGGCTCGCCAGCGCCGGGCTCGTCCGAGACCGTCACCGTGCGCGTGACGATCGCACGGTTGCCCGCCGCGTCCGTCGCCGCGTACTCGATCGTGTATGCGCCCTCCTCAGCGGGTGTGTAGCGGTTGTCGATCGCGAGCACGCGGTCGCCCTCGGGCGTGATGACCGTGGACGGCACCGCAAGGGCACCGCTCCGGTCGTCCATCGCTGAGGCCGCAGGCACGTCGAGCTCGTCGCCAGGCTCGACCGTGGTGGCAGGCTCCGTACTCAGGGTGATGACCGGGTCAGTCGTGTCCTGGGTGCTCTGCTCGAAGAGGCCGAAGGGCTGCGTCTGCGTCTGCGTCTGCATGCCTACCCCGTAGAGACGGGCACGGATGTACTTCGAGGCCCCGGCGACGTCGTTCACGTCGATGCTCGGACCGGTCGCCACGACCTTGCCGCCGGCGCTGATCCACTGGATTGCCTCCGCGCCGGTCGCCGCAATCGTGATCGTGCTACCCGTGACATCGATGCTGTCGATCCGGGGGGCTGGCACGCCCGGGTTGGGCTTATTGTCATCCTTGGCCGGGTCGACACGGTAAGTGGAGAAGTACGTCTGCCCATTGAAGAGCGCGTCGCGCACCGAGGCTTGATCCTTCTCAGCGGCCAGGATGTTGGTCCATCCTGTGCCGATGGCAGACATACTGTCACCGTGTGCGTCGTCCGAGGACGTGCCGTAGATGGGCCTTTCGGGCATCATCTTGGTGAGCAGGTCGTCCCAGATTTCCTCGCTGTGATTGTTCGTGAACTGACCGGCATTGAGCACCTCGAAGCCACGCACCTGCGGGTATTCCTCGAGCAGGCTCTGAGTGTAGTTCGGGTCCTCCGTCGCGCCGCCGGAACGGCTGGGATGCGCGATGTAGAGGAAGCCGCCGAGGGCGCCTGTGTTCTGGATATTCTGGTCCATCCCCACGGTGTGATTCGGTCCCTGCCCTGGGCTGTCCATGTAGGTGGAGAAGAAGCTCAGGATGTGGGCGTTCTTGCTTACCTCGTTGCCGGGGATGGCGATGACCGGCGAGCGTGTGAGACCCCAGTTATCCCAGGGATAGGACACGAAGTCGTGATCGGTGATCGCGACGGCACCGTAGCCGAGGCCCTCGTAGACCCCGATGCGCGAGGCTACGTTGCCGGTAGAGCCTTCGTTCGGCCATTCGCGGCGTGAGTTCTCCGTGTGATTGTGCAACGAGGCCTTGAGCTGCTGCACGGTCTCCCAGTCCACGCCCTCATAGGGATCGGCGATCGCGAGCGGCTCGCCCTCGGGGGCGACAGAGAGAGTGAAGGACCGTGTGAGCTCCTGACGGCCGCTCGCGGCCTTCACCTCGACGGTGTAAACGCGTCCGGCAAGGTCCTGCGCGGCCACGAGGCGGCCTCCGTCGATCGTGAAGGAGGCGTCATCCGCACCACCTGTGAGGGTGTAGGCGTACGAGGTGCTATCGCCGCCCTCGGCGGAGAAGGAGCCTACAGTGGTGCCGGCGCGGGTGTTGCTCTTGCCAGCGGTGAGAAGGGGCTCGCGCGTGAGAGCGAACTCCGAGATGGCCGACTCGCCCACGTGCAGCACGATGCTTGCCGCGATGTTCTGCGGGTTGCTGAGGGAGGGAGTGACGACAAGTGCTCCGGTGAGTTCGACGGTCCCCTCCACCGAAGCGTCGACGGCCGTATCGTCCCAGTCGATGGCGAGCACCTTGGTGCGTGCGTCGGTCAGGGTCGCGGTTGCAAGCTCGGGGAGCGGAATCTCGTCCACGGGCGTGCCGACAGGCACCGTGAGGAGCGCGAAGGACTGCACCGAGGCGAGAGCGCCGGGCTTCGAGTCGTTGTCGCGATCGTAGACGAAGGCCTCGTTCTGTCCGCGGTAGCCGTCCTTCATGAAGGTCGCCGTCACCGTAGTGCCGACCGCGATGGGGAAGGGCGTGGTGTAGGGCTTCGTCGTGGCGGAACTGGCCGGGTCGCTACCGTCCGTTGTATAGAAGAGCTGCGCGTCAACCGCATTATCTTTCGAAGAACCACTGCCGGCAAGGGCGACGAGGTCGCCGCTCTCGAAGGCGCGGGGCGCCGGGGAGGCGTCCACTTGGTAGCCGCGGAAGTCGTAGTACTGCGCACCGCCGCCGACCGATCCCGTGATCGCGGTGTCGCCGCGGACGACGTACCAGCCACGGTAGGTGGCGGCCCCCGTGCCGGTCGCCGTGATCGTGGCGCCCTCGAGGGTCCAGACATTCGCCGCGTCGTTGCTGTAAAGGGCGCGGCCATTGACGGTCGTGACCTCTCCGCCGATAACGTCCACCCGGGTGCCCGTGCCCCCGGCGTTGACCGTGTAGACGCTGCGGCCCGTCGCGGCGCTCAGGATGCGACCCTTCACGGTGAGGTGGGTGTTGTCGAGCAGGCGGACGGGGTGGGTGTTGCCCACCTCGGGCTGCGAGATCGTGACGTTCTCGTCGATGGTGAGGGCGGAGCCAGGACCGACTTCGACCGTGGAGGCCCCGAGGTTGAGCGTGACCGGGTGGTCCGCCTCGAGCACCACATTGCCGGAGATTTTCAGGATCGCGTCAGCCACGAGATCGCCCGACAGCACGATCTCGGTCGGCACGCTCGGGTCGGTCGCCGCCGCGACCGCGGCCTTAAGCTCGTCATACGTGGTGACGACGGTGGGGCCAGACGCGACGGCAGCAGGCGCCACAGCGAGCATCGTCGCTATGATCGCCGCGGCAGCGACGGCTCCGAGGGGTTTAAACGGGTTCACGGATTCTCCATTGGGGTCTCTTTGTTCCCGCAGACGCGGAACAGGTTGAAGATAGATCCGCTTCGTGAACGACCGGAGACATTCAGCGAACAACCAGGGGCGCCCAGAAATCCGTCTGGAGAACAACGCGGCGGCCCCTCAGCTACTTCGCCCCTGGAACACTTCAACGATGGCGATCGTGGAAACTGCGGCGGTCTAAATCAGACACTCGTCATCTGTTGTTCTTCCATCGGACAACCACGTCCCACACGAACCGGTATCAAGCTTGTGTTGTGGAAGACATCCGCGGGGGAAATCGAACAAGTGAGGGATTTCGATGAACTACGCAGAGCTGTTCTCAGTTGTCGTGGCGGGCCCCGCACTGTGGGAGGTGCGGCATGAAGTCACCAATGAACTGGCCGGCGTCATCCAACGCACCCCTCGAGGCTACTTATTGAGGAATGACGAGACGCACCCGATTGGCAGCTTCGACTCGATCACCAGCGCACTCGAGGGCCTGTACGCGGTGGCGTGAAGCGGTCGCGTCGGGCGATAGCGCGGGCGAAGTCGTCAAGCACTGAGGGCGTGCCTGGCAGGTGAGCGTGCAGCCGTCTAGATTCTCAGTAGACACCCATCCGGAGTTAACCTGGTGCTTACCTTGATGGCGGACTCTGAGCCCATGATCGCTATGACAGTTACCGTGCGACCGCTTGAGTCGCTCTACGCTTTCCCTGCATTGGGTCGGAACCTTCGCCGGCATTATGAACACACTCTCTTGTTCACGGACCAGATGTTCGTGATCTTCCCTGGTGTCGGGGCCGTCCTCGTGACTGAACTGCTGCGGGAGTACCGGTTCGATATCGTCGGATCAGATTTGGCCAGCATGGCCCAACGCGTGGTTCGTCTGGAGGCTGGCGTCCGAAAGGAAAGCGGAGGCCACAAGGTGCGTTTTGAGTGGGCCAGGGCGGCGAGCATCCCTGTCCCCTTCCGTTAGTTCGCATCCGGAGGAGCGATCGAGTGGATTCCACTACTCGATCCCGACACACAGCGAAAGTTCACCTTCAGACCGTTGCTGCGGGAGCACTCGCGCTAAAGAATGTCCTCATGAGCGAGCTAGACGAAACTCAGGCCATCGACCAGGTGATCGACCGCCTGACGCAACGGTTTCCGAGCTTAGAACGCGAACACATAGCGGATGTCGTCCAAGATGAGCACGGGCAATTGGATGACGGTCGGGTCCGTGACTTCGTTCCCGTCCTCGTCGAAAAGGCAGCGAAGCGACGGCTGAAGAAAGAAGCCAAAGAATCCCGCACGCCGGTCGAACAGCTGGAGGTGCTGGCTCCGCTACCCGACGGTGCCCCAGACCCAGACCCGATGGAAGTCGAGCGCGCAAGCCGCGAGGGTCAAGGAAGCCACTTGTTCAGCGGTCTTCTCGGCAACTCCGGCGAGAACGAACGCTGAGGAATTCCAGCTCGGATTCACCGGTGCCGGCTGACGCTGCATCGGCTGAAGGGAATCCGAGGGCTTTCGGAGACATTCGGCAACGACTGAATTAAGGCCTCGGCGCCGAAACACCCACCGGGACATACACCGACCGCAACGGCACCGTCCCCTGGTAAAGGGCTCACACCACGGCCCGGCCCGCAAAGGGATCGACATGAGGGCGGCCGCACGTGGGGGCGCCGGCCCACGAGATGCCGACGGTCACGTGAATTCGCGCCGTTTGACAACGGCCGCGCCGGAATCGGCCAGCGCAGATGCTCCCGGGGGAGCGGCGCCGTTCGCGGCAAGGAACGGTAGGGCCAGGCCGGCCGCGAGTGCCCCGCTGGCATCGGCGGCGAGGTCGCCGATCGTGTCGCTGTAGCCGACATAAATAGGGGCGATTGCGAGAGTGTAGCCGGCCCATTCGAGCCCCTCCCAGAGCGCCCCCGCCGCCACCCCGAATGCGATCGTGACGATGACCAGCCCGCCGCGATGGCCGGGACCGGCCGGGAGCAGCCCGCTACGCTGCGCGGTGATCGTGGCCAGAGAGGCCAGGAGCCCGATGAGGAGGAAATGGATGAGCTTGTCCCAGCCGAAGACCTCGGTGTACAGGTCAAAGACGTTGCTCCACGCTGCGACAAGCACAACGAGCCCGGTGGCGACGTCGACCGCGGAACGCACACCGAGCGCCCGGGGCACCAACGCACCCAGCAGCGCAAGCATGAAGATCGCGACCTGCACCGCTCCCCATCCCCATCCGGCCGCGACGACGCTCATCGCAACGAGAATGCGGACGCCGTCCGCGAGGTATTCGCCGGGGAGCACGGGTGGTCGCAGAAAGGTCGCGATCACGGCTCCTTCCTCCGAACGGCGTGCAGTGAACTTCACGGGTTCACCTCCCAGCGGATGAGCGCATGCACCGGTTCGTGATCGGAGACAGCCGCGGAACCGAACCGTACGGCGTTCACCCCGACGGCCTCCACCCGGGCGGTTTCGCTCACGAGCACCCAGTCGACACGGCGGCCGCCCTGACGAGGAGGTCCGTAACTCGAGTATGTGCCCCACGCCGGGCTCAGCCGCCGGGAGGCTGTGAGCCACGTGTCGGAGAGAAGGCGATCGGCGCACAGCTCGCGGGATACTTCGGACGAGGGTCCGGCATTGAAGTCACCCATGACGATGTTGGGCCCGTCGAGGGCGCTCGCGACCCGGCGGATCTGGCGGGCCGACGCCAGCCTCGACCGCGCGGAGAGGTGGTCGAGGTGCGTAACGATGACGTGGAATCGCGTGCCCAGCTCGTTGTCCTCCAGCTCTGCCTGCACCGCGATCCGGGGCAACACGTTCCCATACGAGCGGGAGCCGGGCACATCGGGGCGATCAGAGAGCCACCACGTTCGCGAGCCGAGAAGGCGCAAGCGTGTGATGTCGAATCGGATCTCGCAGCGCTCGCCATCGTGGTTCGCGCCTCGACCGCTGCCCACCGTCGCGTATCGCCGCCCGAGCATCCGGTCAATATCGCCCGACTGTGCGGGCAGCACTTCTTGCAGGCCCAGGATGGTCGGTCGCTCGGCCTCCAGCACGCGGTGCAGGAGCGGGCGCCGAGCGCTCCATCGGTCTGCGGCACGGGTGGGCCAATGCGTTCGTCGGCGCACATTGAGCGTCATCACGTGCATCCGGGGCGCGGCCACGGGGCCGATGAAGGGGACGTCGGCAGACCGCACATCGCCTCCGGCCTCGCGGAGCGCGGGCGAAGAGATCGAGCCTCTGCGCCGACTCGGATCGCTGTGAGCGCTGTGAGCGCTGTGAGTGCCGCGAGTGCTGTCGTGCCAAGCCCCTAGGTTCATGGCCACCCTTCGACGAGGAACCGCGGACGCGGCACCTCCGCCCACGCTACGCCGAGTGCGGCCCGGCAGCCACGGGTGTGACAGCTCCGTCAAGTCACGCCCCCATGCCGGACGCTCAACGGACAGTCCCATCTCTCGGTTGGGATCCGGGGCGCGATACTACTGTTGCCGTATGTCCATAAACGATCCACTGCCCAACCATCCCGCTCCGGACAACCCGACAGGGAAGCTGATTCTCTTGCGCCACGGAGAGACGGAGTGGTCGAAGAATGGAAAACACACAGGGCTCACGGATGTCCCGCTCACGGCCAGGGGAGAGGACCTTGCCCGCGGCGCGGGCCGGCTCGTGGCCGGATACGATTTCTCGCTCGTGCTGACCTCGCCCCTGCAGCGTGCGCGGCACACTGCTGAACTCGCGGGCCTAGATGCCGAGGTCGACCCGTTTCTCGTTGAGTGGGACTACGGCGGGTACGAGGGCCGGACGACGCGCGAAATCCGCAGCGAGCTCGGCTACAACTGGAGCGCATTTACCCACGGCGTGATTCGTGGTGACACGCCCGGTGAGACAGTCGAGGAGGTCGCCGCCCGCGCATCGCGAGTGCTCACGCGTGTGCTGCCCGCGTTGGAGCACGGAGATGTCGCCCTGATCGCACACGGCCATTTCCTGCGCATTTTGACAGCCGTGTACCTCAGGTTGGCCCCTCGATTCGGTGCTCAAATCACGTTGGACGCTGGATCGGTCTCCGTACTCAGTTACTACCGCGAGCAGCCGGCCATCCTGTCTTGGAACTACGGAGCCGAACTGCCCAAGGTGCCCTCAGAGTCCTAAGGCGTAACCCGAGCTGAGATCTGATTTCTCAGCGCACGCGCTGGGCGGTGAACTGCATCCGCGGATGAGCGTAGAAGTCCTGAGCCTGCACGAGCTGCAGTTCTCGCTCACCCGATTGATGCGTCAGCTCAATGAGATCGAACACGCTGGATGCGGTCCGTTCCAGCGCTGCAGCGGCGTCACCTGTCGCGCGGTAGTGCGCCGAGAAGAGCGCCGCGGTGACGTCACCCGATCCGTTCGCTTTGAAAGGCAGATGGGGAGTCTGCACGATCCACGCGCCCGCAGCATCCACTGCGAGCATCTCGATGGTGCCGGGCTCGCGGTCGGGGCGCTCCACGCTCGTCACGAGAACGGTGCTCGGTCCCATCGCCCGGGCGAGGTCGACGGAGTCGAGTGTTGAGGCCACCGTTGTCGGCTCGGTTCCGGTGAGGAACCCCAGCTCGAATTGGTTCGGAGTGATGATGTCGGCCACGGGGACCACGCGATCCCGCAGCAGGTCGGGGATCTCGGGCGCCACAAAGCACCCGGACTTTGCGTTGCCCATTACGGGGTCACACGCGTAGATGGCCGAGGGGTTCGCCGCTTTCACCCTGCGCACCGCATCCACGATGACGTCGCCGATTCCGGTGCCGCCCTGGTATCCCGAAAGCACCACGTCGATCTGGGGGAGCACGCCACGTTCCTCGATACCGAGGATCACATCGTGCACATCCTCGGGGGCGATGAGGGATCCGCGCCACGCGCCATACCCCGTGTGATTGGAGAAGTTCACCGTGTTGACCGGCAGCACCTCGACACCGATGCGCTGGAGGGGGAACACCGCCGCCGAGTTGCCAACGTGACCATATGCGACGGCGGACTGAATCGAGAGAATCTTCACGACGTCAATCTTCCTCTATTCGAGCGGTCCGGGTCGCCGAGCGGCTCCGTTGTATACGGCTGAATTGTCAGGGCGCCAGTCGCTCGAGCCATGGCGGGAGCGGCTGCTTGGGGACCAATAGACTCAGGCAATGCCTCAGACCGAAACAGAAGTGCGCTCCGATACAGAAGTGCGCGCGGAGCACCGCTGGCCGGCGGTCATCGGGCTGTTGATCGCCCTTGGTCTGTACGCCACGTTGCCCAGTGCTTTCGTTCCGGCACTGCGGTACGTGGTGGTCTTCGTCGGCCTCGCTATGCTGATCCCGCTCCTGCTTCTGAACCCCCACCGGCTCAAGAAGGAAACCCGGTGGTCAAAGAACCTCGCCACTGGGCAGGCGCTGCTTCTTGTCGCGGCGAACGGGGTGGCTCTGGTGCAGCTGATTATTCTGCTCACCACTTCCGGCAATGGCGACGGACCCACCATCCTGCTTGCCGCCCTGCAGATCTGGGTCACGAACATCATTTCGTTCGCCTTGGTCTTCTGGGAGCTGGATCGCGGCGGACCGGTTTCACGCCGGCACGCGGACCGCAAAGACATGCCGGTGGCAGACTTTCGGTTCCCCCAGGACGAAGACCACGATGCAATCGACGAGGTGGCGGCGCGGTCCTCCCAGCGGACAGGGTGGGTGGCGTCGTTCGTCGACTACCTGTACTTCTCTTTGTCTAATTCCATGGCCTTCAGCCCGACTGACACCATGCCGCTCTCGGGCAGGGCAAAAGTCATGATGGGCCTGGAAGCCGCCGGAGGATTCGTCCTCCTCGCCCTAGTCATTGCTCGGGCGGTTTCGCTACTCAACTGAGCAAGCCAACGTGCCAGGACAATCACGTCAAGCTGCCACTTGCGTGGGCCGGTATCGCAGGGCGACTGCCCCCGACCGGAACTCATGGCGGTCCACGAGTTCGAGCTGGATGCGCTCATGCAGACCGGCAAGCAACGTCGGCCCGTGTCCGGCAAGGACCGGCTGCACCAGGAACGCGCCGTTCGGTGTTTAGGGGAAATGCGTGCGGCTCGCGATGCGTCGATGTTGGTGGCTACCGCGAGAAACTCGTCCCTGGCTCGTGTCTGGTGGCCCGACTCACGAGCGCCTCAAGTCGTTGGCTGTGCGCGCCGCGCCAGTACACCCGCCCACAACTGGTGCACCGTGAAAACGAGCGATAGGTGCGGAGGGTCCCTGGCTCAAGCTGGGCCGCGACCTCTGCGGCGGGCACCTCAGCGAGGAGCGCCCCGCAGCGCAGGCACCGCGTCCACGGCGCGAGTCGCGGGGCGAAGCGACTGAGGACGTCATCTAGCTGCGCATCCACATCGCCTGAGCGGATGAGCGCACCGTCGTGCACGATTCTGCGGAAGAGCAGTCCGCGGTCTCGGGTGAGCAACTCACGCTGCTCGGCGGCGGAACGGACGGCAAGGGTGGAGTCGTCGTTCTGAGGTTCGTAGGCCACATCGAGGCCGAGTAGCCGCATCCGTCGCGCCAGCGTGCCCAGGTGCACGTCGAGCAGGAAGCGACCGGAGTTTGGCTGCGGTCGTTCCCGAGCTTCGACGTTGAGCGTCGACGAGGATCCGATGTGCGTCGTACGAAGTGCCTCGTGGCCGATCCGGTGGCCGTCCACTGATGCGGTCCCGACTTCGGTCACCGGCACGCCCACGATCTGGAGGACGTGCGCCACCGTCTCTGTGGGAGCAGCGTCACGTACGACGTGGTCCCCGCGGTCTCGCCTGGGCAGCAGGGACCGAAGCGAAGAGTCGACCTCGACGATGACTTGCGGCACCTCGACATCGTGCCTGTTCAAGATGGGCGCTCGCTGGGCTAACTGACTGAATGGTTCGTCGCATCGGGCTTCCGGTGCACGTCTCGGCCCCTGAGCGATGCTGACGGCTTGTGGCACTGAAGTCCCGGTTCTCTTCACCCGTCCAACGGCTGCGCGCTCTGCTGGTCCTGCAAATAGGCCAGCACGGCCGCGACCCGCTTGTGGACGTGTCGCTCGTCGGACAGGCCGAGCTTGGCGAATACCGACGAGGCGTACTTCTCGATCGAAGACTCGGACAGGTGCAGGTCCTGGGCCACCGCCGCGTTGGTGCGACCTTGCGCCATGAGGGCCAGCACGTCCCGCTCCCGCTCGGTGAGGTTAGCCAGTCGCGACGACGATCGCCCGGCATGGACGAGGGATGCCACGACGTCGGGATCGATGCGCGACCCTCCCGATGCGACCTCCTTGACCGCTTCAAGGAGCGCACGCGGATCGCCGATGCGCTCCTTGAGCAAGTAGGCCATCCCGGCTGTGCCATTGCGGAGCAGGTCCAGCGCGTAGGTGGAATCGTTGTACTGCGACAGCACGACGATGCCGACGCCGTGATGGCTCTCACGGATGCGATGAGCGGCCTCGATACCCTCCGTGCTATGACCGGGCGGCATCCGGATGTCGGTCACCACCACATCCGGTCGTTCCCGGTCGACCACAAGCTCAAGTTCCGCAGCGTCACCGACCACGGCGATGACATCGATCGAACCGTCGCTCACGAGCGCGCGCCGCACGCCCTCCCGCACCAGGTAGTGATCGTCGGCGACGACAACGCGCAACCGCCCGGTCATTGACCGCGCCTTTCGCCGGGAAGCGGGAACTCGGCGATAACGGTCGTCCCTGCACCGGGCGAGGTGTCGATCTGGAGCGCACCGCCGACCGCGGCGACCCGGTCGCGGAGGTTCGCCAAGCCCGAGCCCCGTGCCCGAGCGGCGTCGAATCCTGTGCCGTCGTCACTCACACGCACGATGAGACGGTCACCGTTCTCGCTCAGTTCGACGTCGAGTCGGTCGGCCCGGCCGTGCTTGAGGGTGTTGGCGAACGCCTCGGCGATCGTGAAGTACGCGGCACCCTCCAGCTCGTCGGGTAGGCGCAGCGCGCGCAGCGAGGCATCCGCTCGGATGGACACGGGAACAGGATGCCGACCCGAGAGTGTCTCGATCGCTACTAGCAGGCCCCGGTCGCTGAGCACCGACGGATGGATGCCCTGCGCGAAGTCGCGAAGGTCTGCGAGCACACGGCGCAGACCCTCCTGCATCACCTCGATGTCATCCCCGACTGCGGCGGGGTCGTGCTCGAACTCCAAGCGCGCATGTCCGGCCAGCCCGATGAGGGACGTGAGGTCCTGCTGCACGCCGTCATGGATGTTGCGCTCGATGCGACGGCGTTCCTGCTGCTGCGCATGCACGATTCGCGCGCGTGAGCTTCGCAGCAGGGCGGTTTGATCCTCGAGGTCCTCCTTCAGGCGCACGTTGCGCACGGCCATCCCCGCCTGTCGTGCGAACGTTTCGAGAATGGCCGCATCCGCCGAGCTGAGGTGCCCCGACAGTTTGGGACCGCACTCGATGAGACCGATCCGCTCCCCATCGACCTCGATCGGCAAGGTCAGCACCGACTGTTGGTCGGCGTTCGGCGGCTCGATCTCACCCACTCCTGGCAGGAGCCGGATGCGAACCCAGCGAAGGCCCATGCCGTCCTCAAGCGTCGCGCGCATTCGCGGCAGCAGAGTCTCGAGGTCATAGGTGCCGGCCAGTGATTCGCCGAGACCCACGACCAGCTGGGCGGCGTCCGTCTTCGACCCGAACACCCAGCGGTCGGCAAGCCCTTCGAGCCGGGTGCGCACCGGCTGGAAGACGACGGCCACAATCAGTCCAATAACGACAGCCCAGCCAACCGGCAGCAACGTTCCCGCAGCAGCGCCCACGGTCGCCGCGACGATTACGTAGACGAGGGTGATCGATGTCCACAACAAGCCGTACACGATCGAGCGGCGGACGACCCGGTCGGCATTCAAGCCTGACGGCTGCAGAATACCGACGGCGGGCGCGACCATGAAGCATACGATGACAGCCGCCCAACACAGCGAGATGATGACGTCGGCGTCGCCGATGAGCAGGATTTGTGCCACGACCGGAATCGGCAGAAGCGCGACCGGCGCGAGTAGCCACCGCATCGCCCGGCGCGTCCGTGCGTCCGCAGATCGGTACCGCACTACGAGCAGCACGGCGCCCGCGAGCACGACCGCCAGCGCCGAGACGTCAAGCAACGCGGTCACCACCCCCACGTCAAGGTTCACGAAAGGGATCTTGAACGGGTTCGCGATCGGCGCGTTGCCCTCGACGGTCAACGGGGTAACCACGGTCGGGCTGCAGGCAAGGAGCGCAACCGGAATCACCAGGATCAGCCAGGTCAGTCGCAGCGTCGCTCGTTCGGAGCGACGATGCACTTCACCATCCGGGAACAGTCCAAGCACGTGGGCGATGCCGATGGCGGGCAGCAGCGAAATCCATTGCAGTACGAGGTTCGACAGTGCGATCGAGGTCGCGGGTGCGGCGGAGGCGAGTTCTACTTCGAGCACGGGGAGGACAACATCCTGCGCAGCAATCAGTGATCCGACAGCTAGCCAGAGAGCGAGCGGATGCCACGGCACCCGTATCAGGATTACCAAGGCCACGGCCACCGCTGCCCCGTACACGAGCATCCACGGCAGCAGATAGAGCGGATACCTCGGAAGGCCGACCACCATGACGATCACCCAGCAGACGGTGCTCGCCCCGACGATCGCCCACGCCCCAGTGCGGCGCACGACAGCGGCAGCGCTCGCACCCCCGCACGCGGGGAGACCGGGCGTTTCGTCGGACCGCGCACGCATGGCCATTGCACCTCCATGATAAACCCGACCGCATGCGGCTGTCCGGGGGATCTGCCTCAGATGAATTGCGGAATTCCTCCAACGACTCTCGGGCTAGCACGATGCCGCTGGGATCCCCAACGCCAGTAACGTGCTGTGCATCGGAAGGAGCCATCATGAGCAAAGTTACGACCAAACGCCCGGATCACACCGTGGCTGTTATGGATGGAGTTGGGGTCGTTAGTGGAGCCGAGCGAGGGCTAACAGGGGGACGGCGACGCGTGAACGCCATGGATAGGGTTGGAGCGTTCAGCGGAGCGGCGTACGTGCTGCTGGCTCTCATTGGCAGCGCGATAGTGGGTGAGGGTTCCACCGGTGCGGGATCACCCGGACAGCGGATTCTGGATGAGCAGCAGAGGATTGTCGAGAACCCGTGGACCAACGTAGCGTTTGCTGTGTTGATCCTCGCGCAGCTGGCCTTAATCATCTTCGTTGGATACCTGTGTTCGCGCCTGCGGGACTCCGGGTGGTTCGCGACTACGGCGCTCATCGGAGGGATCGCCGCGATCTTTGTGAATCTCACATCTGTGACACTGGTGATTACCGTGTTCGTCCTTCGGGACGATATCTCACCGGAGTTGGCCCGGGCCCTGACAGACGTTGATGGATCCGGACACCTGGTACAACTTTTGCCATTTGGAGTGTTTGCGCTCTTCGCTTCTGCCGCAGCGCTGGTGACCCGAACGCTCGGACGGGTGCTGAGTTGGGTCGGCATCGCAATCGGCGCCACGAGCATTGTCGTGCTCGCCGCAACCGGGCTTTCTGTTGGCGAGGATGGCTTCCTCTGGCCGTTCCTGCTGGTCCTGCTGTGGATACTGGTGATCAGTTTTCGACTCGGGTTCGCCCGGCGCCGGACTACGACGCCGGCCGCCGTCGCAGCGACTGAAAATCGACCAGAACCGACCGGATAGGGTCGGCGTCAGCGAACCGCTTGGTTCAAACTGCCCACAAGAAATCGCTCCTGATGAGAATCAGGGGCGATTTTTAGTTTCTGGGGCGTTTTGACTAGTTCCGGTGGTGGTGGCGCTCTCAACGCGGGAGCCCTCGCCCCTGGCTAGTGTCTGGTGGCCCCACTCACGAGCGCCTCAAGTCGTTGGCTGCGCGCCGCACCAGTACACCCGATCACAACCGGTACACCGCGAAAACGAGCGATAGGTGCGAAGTGTTCTGGCTCAAGCTGGGCCGCGACCTCTGCGGCGGGCACCTCGGCGAGGAGCGCCCCGCAGCGCAGGCACCGTGTCCGCGGCACGAGCCGCGGGGCGAACGGCTGAGGACGTTATCCAGCTGCGCGTCCACGTCGCCTGAGCGGATGAGCGCTCCGTCGTTCACGGTTTGGCGGAAGAGCAGCCCGCGGGCTCGGGTGAGCAGTCATCGTGCCCCCGATGCTGCAAACGTCTGCGACGCCGATCAAGCGTTCTCGAGCTCGGCGATCACGATCTTCTTCTGCTGCATCATCACCTGGATCTGCTCCGGGCGGCGGATCAACTCGCCCATGTTCGCGGGGATGATCTGCCAGCTGAGCCCGAACCGGTCTTTGCACCACCCGCACTGCTCCGACTTGGGCACGTGCGAGAGCCGCGACCAGTAGTGGTCGATTTCTTCCTGGTCCTTGCAGGACACGACGAATGAGACGGATTCGCTGAAGGTGAAGGCCGGCCCTCCGTCGAGGCAGACGAAGTCCACGCCGTTCAGACGGAACTGGCCGTTCAGCACCTTGCCGGTCATGCCGACGAAATGCTCGTCGAGCGACTCGTCGGGATATTCGTCGATCGAAAGGATTTGGGAGTTCGGAAAGACGCCGACGTAGTATTCCATCGCCTCGCGGGCCTGATCGTCAAACCACAGACACGGCTGGATGGGTGAGAGCTCGGCCATGGGAACCTCCTCGTTCGCACTGTTGCGGTGTGCGTCCAAGCTACGCGGATGCGGCGGCGCTGGCGAGACCGCAGTCTTCCGAGCCGTGTCGAGGCATGGCCGCGCCGTATCCATAACTCCGGCTGTTTAGCACTGGCGGCGACGTCGCGCGCGATACTTCCGCGGAATTAGAGGGCAGTCGAAATGGCTCCGGGACAATAGCCTGAGTTATGAACGCCACCAGTCAGTGGCCACCAGTCCTCAGCGTCGCCTGTCTAGTGCCTCGACATCCACCCCTGCTCGCGACGTGGCGGGAGTACTATCCCACCGTGGACAGCAGGGAGAGCGGCGAGAACGAGGCCAAGAAACCGGCGACGGATGCCGCGGCACAAGACGATGCCGCCTGGACGCTGCCGGAAGCCATGACCGGCCGGGCAAGTCCCGCGAAAGCAGCGGTCGGCGACCAGCCCGTCTTCGCCTACATCGCCAGCCTGCCGCAGCCGCAGCGCGGTATCGCCGAGGCGGTCGACGCGCTCGCGGCCAAGACGCTGCCCGGCCTCCAGCGCTCCGTGAAGTGGGGCATGGCGTACTACGGCGTCGGCGACGGGTGGTGCTTCAGTTGCGGAGGCTTCGCCAGTCACGTGAAGCTCATGTTCGTCAATGGTGCATCGCTCGACCCGGTTCCGCCGATGACGCCGGTGGGCATGGGCAAGTCGACCCGGGGCGTGGAGCTCAAATCCCTGGACGACCTCGACGAAACCCAGATCGCGGCATGGATGAAACAGGTCACGTCGGTGCCGGGTCTCGGCGGCAAGAAACACGAGTGACAAGCTTTCAGTGGCACAACAAGTAGGCGGTGGATCTTGAAGCTCCTGTCCTGGATATTTTTCGCCTTGGCTTTCCTCGCCCTAGCGCTCGTAGTTGTCATTTGGGTGATTGACGGAACAGTGCAGTTCTGGTCAGCCGGGAGCGTCGTTTGTGGGTTCCTGCTGGCCGTCGTTACACGAGCTGCGTCTCGACGAACGACACCCTAGGGCGAACCGCTCGGCGGGTCTCGCCCGGCTGAGTCACTCGTTGCCCGAGGTTGCGTGGGTCAGCGGAGTGCCAAGAGGAACGGCGAGAACTCCACAGGACGGATGCCGGCAGGCACTTCGACCGCGTCGGTGCCGATCGCGTCCACCAGCAGGAACGTGCGCCGCTCCACTTCCGAGTCCCCACCGTGGCCGCCGGCGTCTGTGTGTCCGTGGTCGGTCGTGAGCGCCACGATCCATTCTTCGCCTGACTCAGAGGCACGGCGCTGGATCACGTCGAGCACTCGCGCGACATTCGCATCGGTCGCGCGTACCGCCTCATCGTATTCGGGGTGCAGACCGCCGTGTGTGTGACCCGCGTCATCGCAGTCCACGAAGTACACGAAGGCTACGTCGGGCACGTCCGTGTCGAGTTCGGTGATGGCGCGCTCGCATGCCTCCGCGTCGAGTGCGCCGTCGCGTGGGGCATCCGGTTCGATGAGGATCACCCGGTGGATGCCGGAGGCGATCTGTTCCGGCCGGTTCGCGATGATCGGGCCAGGGCCCTCCGGGTGCGCCAGTCCCTGCCAGCTCGTGACGGACAGGGTCTTCGTGGCGGCATCCGCTCGCCACGCGCGACTGAGCAGATCACCATCCGGCTCGATTCGGTGTTCGTGGAACGAGTTGTCGAACACGCCATGCTGCTCGTGGGTGGCACCGGTGAGGATGCTGGCCCAGCTGGGGCCCGAGATCGTGGGCCCCTCAACGCTCGCCGCCTGCATGCTGCCGCGTGCGGCCAGCGCATCGAGGGTGGGGGCGAGGCCCGTGCCGAACGCGCGGTCTACGCGCAGCCCGTCGAGACCGATGAGGAGGAGACGACGTTTCATGAGAGCCCTTCGTTGTTGGCGATCGGAATCATGGTGGGATTGATGACGGGGATCGAGGTCCAGGCAGCGATCACCTCGCTGATCTCGTCCGCCAGCTCACGGGATGCTGCCACCACGCCCGAGTAGCGCAGTGTCAGATCGGTTGAAATCTCCAGCTCGCGGCCGAACGCGTCTTGCACCCATCCGCCGGCGGCGGGGACGAGCACCATCGCCGCGACCAGGTCGACGATGCGATGCGTGTCCGAACCGGGATCCGCGAAGGCGTCGATCGACCCGTCGGCGACAAGCATCGCCTCCAAGCAGCTCGACGACAACACGCGGATGCGACCTGCACCCTCGCACAGGTCGAGCCAGGCGGACGTGCTGTCACCGAGCGGACCGAGCTTCGGGCGCAGCATCGACAGCGCAGACCCGTTCAACGTCGTGCGGCGTGAGGTGCGGAAGTCCGGCTCCTCTCCCCGTCGGGCCCACGTCACCGCGCCACCCTCCAACCAGAAGCTCAGCGCCTCTACCGGAACGCCGTCCTCGACAATGGCCGCCGAGAAACACGACAGCGGAACACCGGCGGCGGCGTTCGCTGAGCCGTCCAGGGGATCGACCACGAGCGTGCGCGCGCTGCCGTGGTCGATGAACCCGACCTCTTCACTGAGCAGGTTCACGCGGTGCCGATCGGTCTCCGCGCGGATGGCATCCTCGACGAGCTGATCGATCATCATCGTCGGGGTGCCGTCTGCGCCCATCCGCACCTCGCGCGCCCGCTCCTCGCGACTCAAGCTCGTCCATGCGCCGGCGGCGGCACGAGCCGCCGCTCGACAGGTGTCGACCAGGATCTGATCCACGCCATTCGGGAGGTGCACCTCGGCGCCCATCACCGGGGTCAGCATTCGATGCCTCTCGGTGCGGAGAATGTCGTCACGACGGTCGGCCATGGCCCACGATCATTGACCAGCACGAAGTCAGCCCTCGCACCCGCTGTGATCGCGCCCCTGTCTGATAGCCCAGCCGCTCTCGCGGCCCCCGAGGTGACCAACGCGACAGCTGCAGGAAGATCGAGCAGACCATCTCGGGCGATCAGCATCGCGCTGGTGAGTAGGCTGCTCGGCAGATAGTCGGACGCCAATGCGTCGACCAGTCCCTCGGCGATGAGTTCGGCCGCCGAGACGTTGCCAGAGTGCGAGCTGCCTCGCAGCACATTGGGGGCGCCCGCGACCGTGACCAATCCCCAATCCCGCGCACGCCGTGCGGCCTCCATGGTGGTGGGGAACTCGGCGACCGACCCCCCGCGCTCGACGAGCGCATCGATCTCCGCGGCTGAGTCGGAATCATGCCCGACGAGTCGGACGCGTCCAAGGCGTGCCTGGTTGCCGGCCCATGCCAGATTCTCGTCGCGGATCGGATCGGTGAGCTCGGCGTCAGCGATGCGCTGTGCCACCTTCTCCCTCACGACGTCGCGGTCTTCGCCGCCGGCGACGAGCATCTCGATGAAGTGCTCGACGTCGGCGTACTGCCCCTGGCCGGGTGTGTGATCCTCGTGCGAGAGAAGGATCGGTTCAGCATCTGCCGGCAGTGCGTCCAGGCGAGCGCGCAGCAGCTTTGCTCCCTCGGCCGCACGCACGTCGAAGCGGTGCAGCACACGGTGGTCGACGCGGTCGCTGTGGTAGGCGTCGATCGCCTCGCACACTTCGAGCGCCGTTACCGGGGTGCGCGTCACGCCGTCGGCGACCTTGTTGTGGAAGCCCGCACCGTGGAACACCGTCGTGATGCCAGCCGCCGCCACCTTCGCATCGAATGAGCGCATCGCGAAGTCCAGAGGCAGCGGCGCCGCCGGACGCGGCACCCGCTCCTTTTCGAGGGCGTCGCTGTGCACGTCGATGAGCCCGGGCATCAGCAGCAGCCCTGAGCCCGCGACATCCGCCCGCAGCGCGCCGCCCTCGACGACCTCAACGATGCGACCGCCCTCGACCACGACGCTCGCCGAGGCGGTGACCCTATTCGGCAGCACGACGCGGACATCACCGAGGACGTAGCTCGCCGGGTTTGCGCCCAGCGCCCAGCGCGCATTTCCGGTTGCGTGCTCCGTCGGCTCGAGCCGCGCCTCAGCGATGACGCCGCTCATGCGTAGACCTCCTCGAGTACGCGGTGCCCGGCATCCAAGACCTCGTCGACTTCGCCGTCCGCGGTGATCGCGCCGTCCTCCATGTAGATCACTCTGTTGGCTACCCGGCGAATGATGTTCATGTCGTGGTACACCGCCAGCACGCTGACATCCCGGTGCCGGAGTTCCTCGATCACCTCGAGAGCGAGCACGCGGTTGGCCGGGTCGAGTGCGGACACCGGCTCGTCGAGCAGCAGTAGGCGCGGCGGGCTGACGGTGCCCGCTGCCAGGTTCACCCGTTGACGTTCACCACCGGAGAGCACGCTACAGTCGACATCCCACAATCGCTCCTCGATCCCGAGCTTGCGCAGTGAGCCGACCGCGGCATCCCTGGCATCCGCATCATCCAGACCGCGCCGACGGGCAGCCGCCGCGACGAGCTTGAGCGGCCCTTGCCGTGGCGGGGCATTCAGGAATTGCGACACGTAACCGAAGTCACGACCCCGGATCCGCGCCATCGCGCGGTCATCGAGCGACGTGAGCTCGAAGTCTTGCTCACCGTCGTGCAGCACAACGGTGCCAGAGTCGGGAAGGTAGTTGCGGTAGATGCAGCGCAGCAGGCTGGACTTGCCCGCACCGCTGGCCCCGGCAAGCGCGAGGTGCTCGCCGGGCATGAGGTCGAACGACACCGATCGCAGCGAGGCGACCGTGCGGTCGATCGCGTGCAGGGTGAACGACTTGGTCAGCTCTCGAACCGAAAGGATGGGCCTCTGGATGCTCGTGTTCATGATTCCTCTCAACTCTGCGCGGCAGCGACGAGCTGCTGGGTGTATGGGTGGTGCGGGTCGGCGAGGAGCTGGTCGGTGAGGCCCTGCTCGATCACGTGCCCCTGACGCATCACGACGGCCCGGTCGGTGAGCGCTTTAATCACCGAGAAGTCGTGGCTGACGACGACCACGGCGAGCTCGCGCTCGTTCAGCAGTTCGCGCAGCAGATCGAGGACTCCGGCGGCGACCGAGGCGTCCAGTCCCGTGGTCGGCTCGTCGAGCAGCAGCACCTGCGGGTCGGTGGCCAGCGCTTTGGCGATCTGCACACGCTGGCGCATGCCGCCGGAGAACTGGCCGACCACGTCATCCATGCGCTCCAGCGGAACGTCGACCCGGGTGAGCAGCTCGGCGGCCCTGGCCCGGATCGCGTGGTACGAGCGCCACCCGGCCGCGATCAGGGCGTCGGCGATGTTGCCGCCCGCCGAGATGTTCAGGTCGAGCCCCATGGCGGGGTCTTGGTAGACGACGCTGAGTGTGTTGGTGCGCAGTCGGCGGCGCGCAGAGCTGTCGAGGTCGAGGAGGTTGATCTTCCCATCGCCCACTGCTCCGATACGCACCGATCCGGTGGCGTCCGCCTCGTCGCCGATGATGCACTTCATCACCGTCGACTTGCCTGAACCGGATTCGCCGATCACTCCGAGCGCCTCGCCGGGGGCGACGTCGAAGGAGACGTCAGCCGCAGCGATGACCTCGCTGGACGCGCGGCTGCCGGCGAACACCTTCCCGAGGCGCTCCACC
This sequence comes from Leifsonia sp. Y878, assembly GCF_057669685.1. Taxonomy (NCBI): domain Bacteria; kingdom Bacillati; phylum Actinomycetota; class Actinomycetes; order Micrococcales; family Microbacteriaceae; genus Leifsonia; species Leifsonia sp. Y878. Next base: position 57,440 of record NZ_JBYHFS010000005.1, read on the forward strand.
TTCAGTGACCATTCCTCCCCAGGGGCCGACTGGCCCTTCGCGGGAGCGCTCGGCATGCCGACCTCGACGCTCGCCCTGGCACGCACGCGCAGCGCGGGATCGGGGTAGTACTGACGGGGGATGATCCGCTCGTGGGCGTCGAGATCGGCGACCCCCGCACGCACCTTGAGGCAGAACTGCACGTCGGAGCAGATGAACTCGTTGGTCTTCGTCTCGACCATGAACGATTCCTCCGTGCCGCATTTCGCGCAGCGCACTCCTTCGGTGTGCTCCACTTCGAACGGGACATCGTCGAAGCTCAGCGGCTCGACGTCGGTGTACGGCGGCACAGCGTAGATCTTCTTGTCACGGCCGTGGCTGAGGAGTGTCAGATGATCGCTCTGGTGCAGTCGCGGAATATCCCAGCGCGGGATCGGGCTCGGCGACATCAGGTGCCGGTGATGCACGAGCACCGGGTGACCAGCCCCGGCACCCATCACACCGGTCAGCGCAAGCTGCTCGTAGAGCGCGACCCACATCTTGGCGTAGTCCGCTTCAGCGTGACGACGCTTGCATTCGAAGACGGACTTCTCAACGGCGCGCAGCGGCTCTGACTGGGGCACCTGCAGCACCAGCGTCTGGTGCGCGCCCATGTGTTCCTCTGGGACGCGGTGCCTGGACTGCACGATGGTGGATTCGTCGGTGTCCGCGGTCGACCCGCTGCCGAGCGTGCCGACGATCAGGCGGCGCAGGTTCACCGCGTTGACGCCTTCCTCATCGCCCTGGTCGATGACCTTGACATTGTCGTCACTGCCGCCGATGGCGAGCGTGACCTGCAGTCCACCAGAGCCCCAGCCGCGGGCGACCGGCATCTCGCGTGAGCCGAATGGAACGATGTACCCGGGCACACAGATGCCCGCGATGACAGCACGGCGCGACTCGCGCTTGGCCTGCTCGTCCATCACGATGGGGCGTCCTGCATGCGGGTCAGGTGGCAGCAGCGCGGTCAGCATGGCAGCGGATGCCGCGACACCCGAGTCCTCCACGTCGCCTGCCCGTGATTCGGTCAGCATGGTCATCAGCTGTTTCCTTCCTGGTGGTTCTCGCAGTCGCAATCGGATGCGTGGTCGTCGCCGTTCGAGGCGAGGAGTCGTTCGAGGGCAGCGCCCTGTTCGTCGCGAGCAGCGATCGAGGCATCCAGCATCGACTGGAAGGTGACGTAGTGCGGCAGCTTCAGGTGTTCGAGGAATCCGCTCGCGGCAAGGCCATCGGTGGTGAAGAGCATGACCTGCTCGAGGCGCCGGCCGGCCTCCATGCCCGAGTAGCGCACGATGGAGACGTCGAGGCTCGCGGCGGCGATGACCTTGCGCTCGTTGTGCCCGAATGCCATCGCGTAACCGATGTCGTAGGTGGTCGGGTCCTCACCGCGAATCGAACCGAGATGCGAGACCGCCTCGCACTCGGAGACCCGCAGCTCGCCGATCTGCACCAGCTCGCCGGTGTGCGGATCGGCGACCCGCAACGGCAGCCGGCCGTGACGCACCTCGCCGAGCGTCACGTGCTCAGCGGCGTAGTCGTCAGGGCCGAGCACCGACTGGTACCAGATGTTGATCAGCGCACCGCTGTCAGCCTGCGCGGAGGCTGACAGTACTGCGGACCGCTTCGCGGGCAGACGGGCGGCGACCATCTGGATGTCGAACGGCTCCTCGTCGGATTCGAGCGTGCGGTCCACCAGCACACCCATGTCGAAGAGGTAGTCGCGGAAGCGCCGGAACGGTTCATCAGCCGGATGCTCCAGCGGCGTGTCGTCGAGCGGTTCGACGATCGGCAACGGCAGTTCGGGGCCGTCGTGCAGGATGCGGGCGGTGTAGTCGACCGTCTCCCCGAGCAATATCGGGCCGTCTGGCTGGCGCTGCGTCGAGACGACGCGGCGGAGGAGCTTCATCTCGCGCGGCCGCAGCGGGTCGCTGTGCGCGAGGCGCGGGAGCGTCGAGCGGTGTGCGCGGATCAGGTGCACGGCCTCGGAAATGTCGCCACTGGCCTGCAGGAAGGCCGCGGCCGCGGTGGACGGGTCCCAGAGCCCGCCTTCGCCCATGATGCGGTCAATCGCCATCGGGAAGCTCGCGATGACGGACTCTGCGGTCAGCCCGGAGTCGAGCTGCGCGCGACGCTCGAGCACGAGACGCTCGGCGGCGATGATCGCCTCAGTGCCACCCTTGTTCGTTCCTGCGTACATCAGATCTCCTCGATTCGAGTGGTGCGCGGCAGGGCGATGAGCGTTCCGTCGTCGGTGACGAGGATGCTGTCGATGCCAGCCGGGTAGTCAGAGATGAGCGCGGCGCGCACGGCGACAAACTGCGTGCTGAGCCCGGCAACGGCGATCTCGACGGGGGAGTGCGGGGGAATGCCGGGGCCGGTGAGGCGCCAGCCAGAGGTGACATCGTCGGTGCGGATCGCGTCTGTGTGGATTGCGGCGACGCGCTGCACGAGCGTGGCCGCCGTCTCCGGCGACCAGTGCGTGCCGGGGGACAGCACGTTCATCTCGGTGGATTCGGTGAGTGCAAGTGCATAACGGGCGGTGGATGCCGCGGTCACCGGGGCACCGACGATGCGAGCGATCGCGGCCACAGCATCCGTTGCCGCGTCGGGCACAAAGCCGCGTTCGGACTGCGTGCCCGAACCTGCCTCGGTCGCGCGCAGCGCGCTCACCGGGGTCATGATGTCGGCGAGGGCGAGCATCGGCAGGATCGCGGCCGAGACGCCAGTCGGCAGCTCACCAGCCGGAAGCCGATGCACCGTCCCTGGACGGGCGAAGGCGTTCATGATACTGCGGAACACCTGCTGTGAAGCCGTGGGGGTGAGCTCTCGCAGCTGCTGCCATCCGTCTGCAACAACCGGGGCGAGAGAGGTGTCGATGGTGGTCACGGGATCTCCTCGAACTCGACGATGGATGGGGAAAGTCGCTCCCACTCGACGGCGCGGGCGGCGACGCGGCGAGCCCTGGTGTTCTCGCACAGCGCGACGACTTCTTCTCGGCGCGGGCCGTCTGCGTGGAACTCGGTCGCGCAGATCGCGGCGGCGAGCGCGGCGAGCCGGTCAGAACCCATCCGCATCGTCCAGCCATCGACGCCGCGACGGCGCACCTCGGACTGCGTGACCATCACGTCACCGAGGATGAAGCGCTCCTCGGCGATCGGCTCACGCACCTGCGTGACGACAGTGCCGACGACCGGGGGGCGGGTGACCACGACGTCGGAATCGTCTTCGAGACAGAGGTGAGAGAGTGCGATCACCTCGGCGGCATTCGCCATGTTGAGCTCGGAGACAATCTCCGACCTCGTGAGTGTGTCTGTCATTTCGACCTTTCTTCTCCGCGAGGAGTGTGGATCAGGGTTAGTGGATTTCGCGCCGCGCCCACACCGCGAGTGCTTCGGAGAGCAGCACGGTGATCACGACAAGAAGGAGGCAGGTGGTGACGACGCCGTAGTCGAGTACGCGGGAGGCGTTCATCATGTAGAAGCCGATTCCGCCGGCACCGATCACACCGAGGGTGGTTGCGGCTCGCAGGTTGGAGTCCAGCTGGTGCAGCGTGTGGGCCGACAACGCCGGTGCGACCTGGCGCAGTGTGGCGGCGAAAAAGGTCTGAGAGCTGCTGGCACCAGAAGAGCGGATGGCGTGCGCCACACGTACGTCGACCTCCTCAAGCGAATCGGCGATCACCTTGCTGAAGAACCCGATAGCTCCCACTGCGAGCGCGAGGGCGCCGGCGGTGGCACCGAGACCGGTGATCACCACGAAGAAGATGCCGACGATGATGCCGGGAATAGCGCGGATGGTGACGACGATGCCACGGAATATCGCTGCCACCGTGTCATTCGGCGCGATCGTGCGTGCGGAGAGCAGACCGAATGGGATCGCGACGATGAGGCCGATGACGGTGCCGGCCAACCCCATCTGCACGGTTTCGACCATGGAGTTCAGGAGCTTGAGGGGAATGCCTCCGTCGGACGGCGGGAAGTACAGCCCCATGGTTGCGAGCGCCTTGGCGAGGCCGCCGGTGAGCTGATCGAGCGTGATGCCGGATGCCATCGCCGAGCCGAGGACGAGCAGCACGGTGAGTGCTGTCCACAGGGTGCGATTGATGCGCTGGCGATTCCAGGGCGGCGAGATGCGCCCCGCCGTCGCCGCGCGGCGCTCGGCAGGCGTTGACCTGCCTTTCGCCCAGCCCTTCTCCGGCAGATGCGGCAGGAAGACGGCGAGCCAGCGCCGCGACTTCGGCGACGACGATGACTGGTGTCCGAGTTGGGCCTTGCGCACGAGGCCGGAGACGAGTTCGGCGAGCAGACACAGGACCAGAAGGATCAGTGTCAGCCCGAGGCCGAGCCGGTAGTTCATCGTGTCGAGGGCTGCCGAGATGTACATCCCGATGCCGGCGACGCCGACGAAGCCGAGGATCACCGAGCCGCGCAGGTTGATGTCGAAGGCGTGCAGCGTCGTGGCGACGAGCGTGGGGCGAAGCCCCGGCAACACCCCGCCAACGATCTGCTGGAAGATCCCGGCGCCGGCGGCGCGCAGCGCCTCGCGGGGTCCGGGGTCGACCTCTTCGATGGCATCCGCGAAGAGCTTCGCCATGAAACCGATCGACCCGATGCCGAGGGCAAGGACGCCGGGGAGAGCTCCGAGGCCGAACACTCGCACGAAGAAGATGGCGATGATGAAGTCGGGCACGGCGCGCTCGAGCACGATCAGCGAACGAGCGATGGCGCGTACCGTCGGGTTGACGGTGGTGTTCTTCGCAGCGAGGAAGGCGATCGGCAGGCTGAGCACGAGCCCGAGAACGGTGGCGAGCACGACGATCGCAATCGTCTGGCCGATCATCTCCACGATCCGCGTCGGCTCGGGAAACTTCAGCGGCACTGTGCGGCTGAGGAAGTCGACGGCGTTGTCCCAACCGTCGATGAAGGTGGCGATGTTGATACGCAGCTCGACGGTCGACCAGATTCCCAAGCCGAGCACGCCGAGCATCACGACGATGAGGCCGCGCTTGCTCCACGACATCGGCGGCTTCTTGGGCATTGAAGGCTGCACCCCGGTCGAACCGACCGGGGTGCGCTCAAGGAGTGTGCTCATGTTCAGATCGCTGCTGCCGCATTGGGCTGTGCCACTTGCGTGATCTGCGCCGTGGTGGGAAGACCTGTGGCGCTCATCGGCTCGCGATAGATCGTCATCGCCTCTTCGCGGCTCAACCCGTCAGTGTTCTTGTCGAACACGACCCGACCGTCTTTCAGGCCGATGATCCGCTCGCCGAATGCGAGCGCGTATTCGACCTGGTGCAGGCTGCAGACCACAGTCAGCTGATCCTCGTCGCTGATGCGGGTGAGCAGGTCGAGAACCGCCGCACTCGAATCGGGGTCGAGAGATGCCACGGGTTCGTCGGCAAGGAGGATCAAGGGGCTCTGCGCCAGCGCGCGGGCGATCGCGACGCGCTGCTGCTGCCCGCCAGAGAGAGTGTCGGTGCGCTGGAATGCGCGATCGGCGAGGCCAACGCGATCCAGGAGTTCGAGGGCAGTGCGCCGATCCGACTTCGGATACATCCAGAGCCCGGAACGGGGCCCGACGAGCCCACCGAGGAACCCGGTGCAGACGTTCTCGAGGGCGGAGATGCTGCCGACGAGATGGAAGTTCTGAAAGATGAAGCCGATCTCCCTGCGGGTGCGACGCAGGTCGCGCCGACTGGCGGCGTTGATGTCGCGCCCGTAGATCTCGACGATCCCGGTAGTCGGCTGCTGAAGCCGGTTCATGCTTCGCAGCATCGTCGACTTGCCCGAACCGGATTTGCCGAGCAGCACCAGTCGCTGCCCCTTGGGCACTTCGAAAGAGACATCATCGAGGCCGCGGACGTCCTGATTGAACTGCTTCGTCACGTTGCGGAGCCGAATGGCGGTCTCGCCAGGCGTATGCGTCATGTCTGTTCTCCTCTGGTGCTGCTCGGCTGGGTGATCGTTCGCTGCTTACAGGTTGGTAATCTCGCAGGCGTCGGACTTCGTGACCTCGCACACCTTGCGCACGCCGTCGTAGGCCGCATCGTCGATGGCGACATAGCCCCAGCCGCCGATGCCGCAGAAGCCGTCCTCCGCGGTCTCGTCGCAGTCGCCGCTGGCCTTCAGCGCGTCGACGTTGAGCTGCTCGAGGTAGATCGTCTTGATCTGCTCACGCAGGGCCGCGGGCAGACTCTTGCTGACCGTGACGGGCGTAGGGGTGATCAGCTCTGACTTCCAGATCTGAGTGAGCTGCCCCTGAGCGATCTGCCCGGACTCAATCAGTTGCTTGGTGGCCATTCCCTCCGTGCTGAACGCCACCTCGCACTGCCCATCGGCCAGGGCGAGCACCGAAGCATCGTGGCCGCCGGCGAACACGGGGGTGATGTCGGTCTCGGGGTCGATGCCGACGTCGAGCAGGCCGGCGGATGGGAACAGATAGCCGGAGGTGGATGCAGGATCGACGAAGCAGACGGTCTTGCCGGCGACATCCTCGAGCGATGTGATGTCGGAGCCGGCGGCCACGCTGGCGACCGAGTAGTAGCCGAGTTCAGCCTCCGGGGCAGAGATCAGCGTTCCGATGATGTCGAGATCCACTCCGCTGTCCGCGGCGAGGACGTACGAGAAGGCGCCGTACGTTGCGATCTGGACCTTGTCGGCACGCTGCGCCTCGATGGTCGCGGCATAGCTGGTGGCCTCGTGGAACTCGATCGGGATTCCCAACTCGCGCTCAAGCACCTTGAACGTCACCGAGCTCTCAATATCGAGGGCCGTCTGATCCTCGGTCGGGATCGCGGAGATGACGATCTTGTCGGGCATCGCGCCCGCGGCCGCAGCCGTGTCGTTACCTGCGGCGCTTGCGCCGCAGCCGGTGAGCGCCACCGTGGCGAGCAGGAGGGCGGCAGCGGTTGGCAGAATTCGTTTGTACATCAGTTGCTCCTTGGTTGAAGTGGAACCTGGTGGATGGTGGACGAAGGGGAAACAAGAGAAGTGATCACCTGCAGCACTGCGTGGTGGACCATGCGGCTGGCCATGTCCTCGCCGCGGATGCCGTCACCCGCGGCGCCGGCGGTGACGACCGTGTCCACGAGGCGCGCGAGCGGCGCACCGGAGTAGCTCGTCAGGGCGGCGGTCAACGCGCCCCGATCTGCGGCGATCTGCACCGGACGCATCGTGGCGGCAGTGCTCCCTGAGTGGCTGATCGCGAAGCAGAAGTCGCCCGCCCTGAGCTGCTGGGCGACGGCCTCCTGCGTCCGACCATCGGTCGGGTAGGAGACGGCGCGGCCTGCCGAACTCAGCCAGTTGCCGAAATCGATCGCCAGCGGCTGCGACGTTCCGCTGGAGACGATCAATACGCGATCTGCGTCGCGCAGCGAAGCGGCGACGCGTTCGATCGCAGCATGGTCGACGGCGAGAGCGGTGCGACGGATGTCCTCGAGGATGTGCGCGAGGATCACCGTTCCCACACGGTCGTCCGTCAATAGGTCGGCAACGCGGCCGTGACCGAGTTGGGCGGCGAGGCGCAGCTTGAGCGCCTGGATGCCTGGCAGCCCGATCTGGTGGCAGAGACGCACCACAGTGCCGACCGAAGTGCCGGTCTCGGCGGCCAGGCGGGCGGCGGACATCCCGACGACGCGATCGGGGTACTCAAGAACGAACTGCGCACTCTGGCGGCTACGGGCCGAGAGGTTCGGCAGCGCCGCTCGAAGCACTTCGAGAACGTCGATGGAGACGGCGGCACGGCCGACGGCCCCGGTGGTCGCGGCCTGCTCGATCGTGCTCTTCATGCTTGCCAAGCTACGAATCGATGGTTACCACGCGGTGTCCCGCGTGCCAAATGGAACAAACGTTCCGCTGGCCATTGAGAACTGGAAGATTATTCCGCTAGGTTCTCGAGCGGGCGTCTGTGGTGAAGTCATGGAGCGGTGATCAGCCCTGGCCGTCGCGACCGAGCACCCCAACCCGCCAGCGCGGTGCATTGTGTTCTCCACGGGAGTCGCAGGGCTCGCGGCTAGCTCGGCGGTTACTTTGGGCGGCTGAAATTCGCATTCACGGTCATTGGAGCAATTGCATCCGTCGTGACGGGAGCTGACATTTTTCGCAGGAGCCGGGGATAACGTAAACAATGCGCGTATTCCACCACGCAGCCGGCTACTGCTTAACCTTGGCTTTGCCGAAGGGGTTGTCGCTGGCCCTACTCGTTGCTCAGCCGAGGTTCACTAACCTCATGACTTGTTGCAGCTAGACGCGGTTCACACTCGAGGAGGAGGCGACTTGTCGGTTCACGACGTGGAACACGATCTACAAGAACGTCAACGGGGCTGCTGAAGTCCCAACGTCGGTGAGCGGAGAAACCCTATCGGCCGGATCTTGTCGCGCTGAAGCAAAGGCCAGAACAGCCACCACACGAAAAGCCCGCCACCGATGCCGAGAAGCGATCCAAAGAAGGTGTCGGATAGCCAGTGAGCGTTCACCAGTGTTCGCTGCCACATCATTCCAAGGACGAGCATGACCGCAATGATGGTCCCGATCCTGCCAGCGAGGCGGTGAGCGGAGGAAACAAGCGCGACGATCATGACGGCTATTGCGCCGGCCATCGCCGCATGGCCAGAAGGAAACGAGCCATGGTCGATCTGACCGAGCGGGCCGAAGAGTCCGGCTGCTAGATCCTCGGTTGGACGGGGACGGTCTGCGACATTCTTCAGGATCTGTGGAAGCACGCCGGCCATCACAATCGAGCTAAGCAGGAAGAGTGTCGATCGCCAGCGGCCGATGAACAGGGGGACTGCAAACATGATGGCGACAATCAGCAGCGCTCCCCAGTGCGCTGGAAGACCGCTGGCGATTGTCATAAACAGTGTCGTGTCACCGCTGACCAGAGCTATGACACCACCAATCGGGAGCATGACTAGGAAGATCAGGCCGCCCCAAAGCGCCCCGAGCTGCTCAAGAAACAGCGGCACGATCGTCTCATGCAGCCCGCTATCGGGGCTTTCACCCACCGCTCGACGCCACACGTCATCCAAGGGCTGAAAGAACGGCATGCCTGAGCTCAAGGCCAAGATCGCTCCGACGGCGCTCGCGGTGGCGACGAGTCCGATTCCCCACCATAAGAGGTGACCGGGGCGCCGCTCGCTCGACCTATGAGGAGTTTTCGGAGACGACTCCGGTGCTGCGCCGGCCATGGTGATCTCGGCGGTCATTGCTTCTCCTTGGGGTACAGCTTTGGATTGTCTGAGCGAGTAGTAGCAGTTGCGACCTGCGGAAGGCGGCGCAACTCAAGATCGAAAATATTGCGTAGCTGTGACCAAGTAGCTAACGCGGTGATTGTGTTGAGTGTCCAGCTGATGAACGCTCCGCCGGCGACGTCTCAGAGTCGCATGGCACGCCGGTGAGCACGGCCGTCGAATAGTGCGCGCTTGCCCGTCCGACAGAACTCCGCCGGCCTCAAGCATTGCTCCCTTACTTCATCACTGAGGATCTGTCGAGACTCCTTTCGCTCGCGCTCCCGAACGCGTAAGTTGAGATATATCGCGATTGCGACACTGGGGTCGCGCGCGAGACAACACGGAGGTGCAACTCATGGACTCGAAGCTTGCGACGCGGTGCGGGAGGAAATCATGGACATCCTGTTCGGAGTGCTGATTTCTTTCGCGGTCATCATTGCCGTCTCGGCGCTCACCTTCTTCCTGATTGTGCGGATGCTGTATCGCCGCATCCGCCGAAGCCGCACGATAAACGGGGCGGTTCTAAAGAGTCGCGCGCAGTGGAGCTGGGGTCCACGACGCAAGGTCTTCGCGCTGCAGATGCAGCTCAATGAGGCCCTCGACAGCGGACGGGCGGCGATCGACCTCGCCGTTCGCAGCAACGGCCGTCGCGGCGACCTTCCCCGGTTGTTCCGGCGCATCGAGGCAGAGGGGACCGCCCTGCGGGCACAGTTGCGCCTGATGGAGAGCGAGACGGATGCCGCCGCACTGACCGATGAACTGGCCGCAGCGGGCCTGGCGGTCGACCAAATCTCCGACATGATCCGCAAGCTGCGAGCATCCGTTGCCGACGGACTCGGCGACCCCACCGGCGCCGCGCTTTCTTCCCTGCATGCCGAGGTCGACCTGGAGACGGCTGCCCTGCACGCGGGGCTGGAGGAGCTGGCGCATCTGAATGGCGGCTACCTCCGCGCCGACACCCCCACCAAGTACCAATCAACTGATCGCTTCCAGACCAGAGGAGTCCAGTCATGAGTGACAACACCGCACGGGTGCGCACCATCTTTCGCACCAAGACCTCCAAGGCGCTGAACCGCATGGAGGACCCGCGCGACGCCCTCGATGACAGTTACGAGCAGCAGGTGAAGCTGCTCCACCAGGTGCGCCAGGCCGTCGCCGAAGTTGCAACGGCGAAGAAGCGCATCGAGCTGCAGGGGGAGGAGATGGGTGCGCGCTACGGGCGTCTGGGCGCTCAAGCTATCGAAGCGATGGAGCAGGGGCGCGAGGATCTCGCCCGCACGGCCCTTCAACGCCGCGCCGCGCTCGAAGGCCAGGTGGGGGCGCTGCAGGCGCAGCACGGTTCGCTGCAGAAGCAGATGTCCCAGCTGCAGGAGCGGGAGCGTCGGCTGGCCGAGCAGATTGCCGCGTTCCGCGTCGAGAAAGAGACGATGAAGGCCACCTACAGTGCTTCCGAGGCACAGGTTCGGGCGAACGAGGCCGTTGCGGGGGTCGGCGCGAACATGAACGATGTCGGCGCCAGCCTCGATCGGGCCCGTGATCGCGTCGCCCAGATGCAGGCCCGCGCGCAGGCCACCGACGAGTTGCTGTCGAGCGGCGCCCTGCAAGACCTGACAGCGGCACCGGATGCCGACATCGAGCGTCAGCTGTCCGAGTTGGCGTCACGAGCCGACATCGAGCGTCAGCTGAAGGCGATGAAGTCGCAGGGGACTGGCGGCGCTGGCGCCACGGGCGCACCGGGCGCCGCTTCCGGCGGCTGGCTCAGTATCGGGCAGGCGCCTACGACGCCTTAGCAGCGTCCGTTGGCGGACGAACGCTGATGCGTCACGGTGCGCAGGTCCCTCAGAGAAGCCCCTCGGTGTCTTACCTGAGTTTTTCACGGCAACGTGGGTAACGATCCGTAGGTACTGCAGGTCACGATCTGGTTGGACCGAGTATGGGTGGCTGTGTTGGTCATGAGGCGAAGCGTCGCAATCAGCGAGGGTGAGGCGAGAATGAGTCGAGCCGGACACGCTCCGTTCTGCCCCGGTCGGTGCAGGGTCAACGCGCTCCCCATTCATACCCGCGTCATACCCGCGCGCCTCGATCAATCCTCACAGGGGATCGCCGGGGCGATCGCCGCCATCACGACGTGATCGATGTTGTTTACTTGGCCTCAGTAATTCCCAGTCGAGTCGAAAACCGGGTGAACGCTCTTAGTTTGCAAGCGCAGTCTGCTGCAGCAACGCTCGGTCACACGGCTGCGTCAGCACGGGCGTGGGCCAAGCCCAAGCAGCGAGCATCATAAAGGTCACGTTTCCGGCTGTGTTATTGGAACATCATCGACGCTGGTAGGGCTAGATTCCTCCCCGCGACTGTAGGTGGGCATAGAAGGCCGGGAGCTCGAGCGAGTCAGATCGCGAACCGTTCCGGACAAAGAACTCGTATCGGCTAGATTTTTCCCTTCGAGCGAAGGAGCGGGTCGTTCGGTGCATCACTGAAATGTGCGCAACCGCTGCGCTGCCGAGTAGGTGGATCTGTATCCGGACGTAGGGCATCACCATCGAGCCGTCGAGAAAGCGTCCCTCAATGAGTGAAACAAGGTGCAGCTGCCACTTGTCCAAGTCCCAGCCTTTGAGTTCAAGGTCGCGCTCGATACCTCCGCACACTTCGCCGTCATCGTTGATTCCGATGAGTAAGTCGCCACCGTCGCTGTTCAGAAAAGCGCAAATGGTCTTGAGAACCTCCCCGGGTAGGGAAACATGCTCCGTCAGGCTTCCGTCCCGGAGCCAATCGCGGATAGAGCACATTAGGGAACTCTTAAACTCAACGCTCGGCCCTTCGCCCTCGGCTATCAACTTGGCAAACATCGCGTCGGAAGCGGTGACATCTGGTACACGGAGTACTCGCGGAGATTCAACGGTTCCGCGAGCCTGGCCGGGGTTCAGTTCCAGCCCCCATGCTCCGATAGTGTGCACGACCGCGTTCACTGCCTCTAGAGGATCGTCCGCCGGAAATCCAAGCAAACTAGCGAGCTCGGCGATGCTTGTCTCGACCCCTGTGGTCAAAGCTCGTGCTAACAGTGGAGCCATGGCTGCTGGTGTATCGCGTATCATGATCTAGCTAAAGCTCGACGGTGCACCTGGAGTGCAGGTCCTTTGCGATCGCGGACGCCCTCGATTCCCAGAAGGTTAGGGGGTCAGGCTCGTCAGCAACTAGTGCAGCAAATGCTGTTGAGGAAATGAAATGGTTCTCCAGCCGCGACTTCGCTGACTCAAATGTGACCCCGTTTCCCGACATTGCCAGCCCGGGAGTCTTGGCCCGCCATGCATTGTTACTCTCGCGCGTTAGGGGGGTGAGATTGGCTACCGATTTGGCATAGTCGAACTCTGCCTTGTTGGAATCCAGGATCTCTCCGAGCTTTCCGTGCTTATTATTGGCACACCAGTTCAAAGGATAGAGATGGTGAAGTTCCACCGGCTTCGAGCTCGGGTAAGCGATCGAAACCTCGGGGGCTACGAGATCTTGTGGTGGTCGGGTCCGGACTATAAGAGTGAGTGCTCGTCCTAGCGCGCCAGCCGGCTTGGCCTGGAGCAGCTGGTTCTTAAGAAACGCCACTTCAGGAACGGGCAAGTCGAGCGATGACTGCAATTCATCGTTGGCTGTAGTAGCCCAATTATTGGCGTTTTGTGCTTTTGCCCGCCGAAAGAGTATCTCCTTTAGCACCTTCATGTCGGTGCTACTTTGGCTCAGGAAACCTTGGTCGTATCGAGTGGCAAGAGCGTTGCGCCAAAAGAATGCTCTGAACAGTGCGTTCAGTTCTTCGAGATTCCACTGTTTTGCATACCGACTGTCGTGGTCCATGTACCAACGGAGCGCGGAGTACATTGCCATCGTCACGGGGTAGGGCGAGTCTGATAGTGGGAAATTTCGGCCTGCTACGCACATCTGGAAGTCGCCGATATAGGCAGCGAGGCTCCGCTCGTTCGCAATGACCTGCTTCCAGAAGTCGGCCGGGGTGGCGAGAAGGTCGCCTGCCTTTATAGATGTCACTGCGATAGATTTTGATTTCCCGCCGACTGCGCGAGGCGAGGGCTTCTCGGAATCCAACGCGACGTAGCATGCCGTCACAGCTTGGGCAATAATTTCTGGGCGATTCGCCTTGGAGGCCCAGCCGACAGCTCCCTCAAGCTCTCCCAAATTGTCAATCCAATCGCGCAGAAGGATCGGTTCGAGTTCCGTGCTCGTGTCGTTGTAAAGCCAGCTGTGGAGCAAGTCGACGGTGGAGACCTTTGTTCCTGTTGTGTTAAGCGTTTCAAAAATCTCGCAAATCTCACCGAGTGTGTACTCCGATGGAACGATGTATACCGCCAGGACGGTGTCCGTGATTCCTTTGAAAGCTTGCTTCAGGATGCCATTTCGCCGTGCGAGCTCATCCGGCTCAGGTAGCACTTGGTCAGGGTAGTTGGACGGGTCGTTTATCGACTGGATATACGTATACCACTGGCCCATCAAGTCGCTATCGGATTCAGCCGCGAGGGGAAATAGTCCAGCCCCAATACAGACGCCAAGTTGGTCGAACTTGTTGCTCTTCACTTGCGCTTCTCGGATGTAACGAACGCGACCACTCGGGTCATCATGGGACACGTCCAGGAAGTAGCGGCCCGAGAACCGCCGTCTAGCGTCTGTTGCCCGCAATCCGCCAAAGACCATTGCAAGGGCAGTAGCGCGTTGCCGACCATCCAATACCGCAAAGAAATTCTTTGGCCGCTCCTCGGCCACAGACAATGCCACATCTATTGATTCGCCGTTTTGCGTATCTGGGATTGAGGCTGGCACAAGTGCGAGCTCGCTATCGTCTGGCTGCTCCCAGAGAGTCGCCATTCCGATTGGTCGTGCCTCTATTACGGATAGAGCGAGGCTCGTAACGTCAGCTTCCGACCACACGAAATCACGCTGGAAGGCGGGTACAAGCCAAGCGTTAGTGCGCAGCCTGTCCAGCAATTCCGCGATACCGATCGATTCGACGGCGAGTTTTCCCACTGTTTGCTCCTATCTAGCCATGCGAACTCTATCGGGGTGCGTCGACCTATTGGTCATGGTCGGCTCGTGTCGTTGTGATGGCTTCATCCGTTCCGCAAAACGGCCGCGCAGCACATTGACTGATCTGTTTTCGTGTGATGGTTGAGGGAGTTTGATGGTGAACCGCGGCGACGCGATCCTGAACGACGTGAACATGGTTTTCCACGTCGCGGCCGATCACGAGAGCGCTGTCGTACTGAGCCTGCCTCGCGGTGTCGTCATCCCTCATCCCGAATGTGTCGATTTGAAGGCGATGAAGTCGGATGGAACTGACGGCGCCATCGCCATCGGTGCGTCGGGTGACGCTTCCGGCGGCTGGTTCAGGCTCGGGGCAGACGCCGACGACGCCTGTAGCGGCGTTTCCACGTCACGAGGTGTGGTGAAGACCGCAACAGGTCAGGAACGCCCGCGATTGTGGCGGCGGACCTCTTTAGGTGCGCGACCACCGAGAAATGACTTACTGGCATCCACCAGGAATCCCTGGCTCAGCGCCTCGCGGCCAATGAGCATCCGGAAGCCCATCTGGTCGCGGTTATTCAGCGTCGTCTCGGCCGTGATCGTTCGCCCTAAGAGTGCGATGTCGAGCAGCACGACGATGCGTTCCTCGCTGTGTCCAGAGGAACTGCGCACCAGCGGCGATCGTGCGCCGGGCATTCGACAACGTCGTCGTCGTTCGGCTCTCACGAAGCCATGACCTACCAAGCTGCTCATACTTGGTTCGTGTTGGCCATGATCATCGTTTCGTGCCATCGATGCCGTGTACATCTTTGCTGTTCTGTCAACATGGGTGACCGAGGTGACGCTTCCGGCGGCTGGTATCAGGCAGGCGCCGCCGTAGCGGCGTCAGGCAAACAGCTCGTCGGGCATCGTGCCCGCTCTGACAACCGGGGTGCCGGGAACGCGGGAGCCGAGTCAGAAGGCTGGATTGACACCACGGTGGGCCGGGTCAGCCAAGTAGGCGCGGTAGAGATCTCCCGGCCATGAAGAGGCAGGTGCCTTGGCTGGGTTTGCGATGCACTGAGTCACGACCGCTGAGCCGAGAACCTCCTCGATCGCAGCACGTGGGTAGGCGCCTTCTATGGCGGCAACCGCTTCATCGGTCACCTCCGTCGGCGTCGTGAAGTCCATCAGGACGCCCGCGCGGACGAGTGTGGTTAGAGGCCCGCGCCGTTCAGCGATCCCAGGCGATGTGTGCAGAGCGATCGCCTCCCAGACCGCGTCGACGTCAGACCCGGAAAACCCGTGTGAGGTCAAGAAGGCGCTAGACGCATCGGCGCCTTCGACCTCGAACCGCTGCGGCCCATTGAAACGCTCGGTGGTCCCGATGTCGTGGAAGACGCTTGCAACGAAGAACAGCTCCGCGTCGAAGTCCGCCCCCTGGCGAAACCCTCGTCGGTCAGCGATCAGCCGGCCGAGAAGGAAGACCCGGACGCTGTGCGCCAAGATCGCGGCGTGTTCCAGCGTCGATGCGAGTTCCAACGCGTCGATCGCGAGTGCGCTGTCGGGGAGCTGCGGGAAGTCGGTCACGTACGCAGGCTACGCGCTCGCCGAGGCGGTCACTAAATTTCTGATGATGCCACCAAAGCGTCAGGAGTCAGACGTCAGGCGGCGGCATCCGCCAACGGGCTTGCTACACGAGCACCGCTGCCAGCAGGGGAGCGGCGAAGATCGCCGCATAGATGAGGGTCAGCCACGGCTGGTACGCCACATACATGCCGTGCCAGGTCATGCTCCAGGGGTGCCGGATGAGTACCCAGCCGATCACGTCGACGACGATGGCGACCACCGCCCAGACAATGGCCAACGTCCATGCGTGAGCCCAGACGTCATCCGGTCGCACGATCGCGAAGTACGCAATCGCAGCCGGAGGGAACAACAGGATGTTGTACAACGGATGCCACGGCAGCGTAAGACGGTACGACGAGATGTCGTACACCGACGTGATTGTGACGCCCTCGTCGTTCATTCCGAGGACCTTCCAGTTGAAGACCGTGTGGCCGATTCCGACGGCGGTGACGACTACGTAGGCCGTCCAGAACCACAGCATTGACTGGGCGATATCCAAGGTGAGCACACCTGACCATAGCGGCACCCAGCGAACCACTGAGGATGCGGGGGATCGGCGAGTTCAGGAGATATCCGGTGAGGGCCCAGCCCGCTGCCCGAGCGCTATGCCCATCAGCCTGTCGCGTAGCAACGCGTCGAGTCCTACCCTCGCAAATGTGTCAGGCGTAAAATTCGGCCATGGATGACAGTGGGATCGGCAAGAGCCAAGTCCAGAAACCGGCAAAGGTCACTGCGACACAAGACGACGCCGCCTGGACGCTGCCGGAAGCCATGACGGGCAGGGCGAGCCCCGCGAAAGCGGCGGTCGGCGACAAGCCGGTCCTCGCGTACATCGCCAGCCTGCCGCAGCCGCAGCGCGACATCGCCGAAGCGGTCGATGCGCTGGCGGCCAAGACGCTGCCCGATCTTCAGCGCTCCGTGAAATGGGGCATGGCGTACTACGGCGTCGGCGACGGGTGGTGCTTCAGCTGCGGTGGATTCGCCGGTCACGTCAAGCTGATGTTTATCAATGGCGCGGTGCTTGAGCCAGTACCGCCGGTGACGCCGGTGGGCATGGGCAAATCGACACGGGGTGTGGAGCTTGAGTCAGTGGACGACCTTGACGAAAGCCAGGTCGCGGCGTGGATGAAGCAGGTCGCATCCGTTCCTGGTCTCGGGGGCAAGAGACACTGAACCGTGGGAGCGCCCCAACCGGTCAGGAACGCCCGCGATTGTGGCGGCGGACCTCTTTCGGCGCTCGCCCACCGAGAAATGACTTGCTGGCATCCACCAGGAATCCCTGGCTCAGCGCCTCGCGGCCGATGAGCATCCGGAAGCCCATTTGGTCGCGGTTGCTCAGCGTCGTCTCGGCCGTGATCGTCCGATTGAAGAGTTCGATGTCGAGCAGCACGACGATGCGTTCCTCGGTGTGTCCAGAAGAACTGCGCACCACGCGGCGATCGTGCACCGGGCATTCGACAACGACGTCGTCATTCTCCGACCGCTGCCAGGGCCGCACCCGAAAGCGCACCCAGTCGACGGATGCGCCATCCGCTTCGCCTGCGTTGTCGACGTCGGCTGGGCGGGTGAATTCCTCGACGTCGAAGGCGTGCAGGGCCGAGCTGCGTGCGCCAGTGTCGAACTTCGCTTTGATCCACGGCACGCCGATACCGGGTAGGCCGATCCACTCGCGCCAGCCCGCAATAGTGGTTGAATAGATCGGTTCGCTCACTCACTTATCTTGGCAGGTTCCACCGATGAAATTGGCTATCCTCTCGCGTGCCCCACAGTCGTATTCGACCCAGAGGCTCAAAGCGGCAGGATTGCAGCGCGGGCACCAGGTGAAGGTGCTGAACACGCTGCGTTTCGCGATCGACTTGTCTGGCGCAGAGCCCGACCTGCAGTACCGCGGTCGACTGTTGTCGGACTACGACGCCATCCTGCCCCGCATCGGCAACTCGATCACCTACTTCGGCACCGCCGTTGTTCGCCAGTTCGAGCAGATGGATGTCTACACACCCAACACCGCGAACGGCATCACTAACGCGCGCGACAAGCTGCGGGCCAGCCAGATTCTGTCCCGGCACGACATCGCCATGCCGGCGACGGCGTTCGTACACAGCCGAGCGGATGTTCGCCTGGCCATCGAGCGAGTGGGCGGCGCCCCCGTGGTGATCAAGCTGCTTGAGGGCACCCAGGGCATCGGCGTGATCCTCGCACCAGAGGTGAAGGTCGCAGAGGCGATCATCGAGACGCTGCACTCGACGAAGCAGAACGTGCTGATTCAGAGCTTTATCTCGGAGAGCCGCGGCCGCGACATCCGTGCCCTTGTGGTGGGGGACCGCGTGGTGGCGGCGATGCGCCGGGTGGCCAGCGGCGACGAGTTCCGCTCGAACGTGCACCGTGGTGGCACGGTTGAGCCGGTCGAGCTGACCCCTGAGTACCACCGGGCCGCCGTGCGGGCCGCGCAGATCATGGGTCTGCGCGTCGCCGGCGTCGACATGCTTGAGGGCAACGACGGCCCCTTGATCATGGAGGTCAACTCGTCGCCGGGTCTCGAGGGTATCGAGCGGGCAACGAACCTGGATGTGGCCGGTGCGATCATCGACTACATCTCCGACCAGGTCGGCTTCCCCGAGATCGACGTGCGCCAGCGTCTCAGCGTCTCAACGGGATACGGCGTCGCCGAGATCATCGTCTACAGCAACGCCGATTTCGTCGGAAAACGGTTGGCCGACTCCGGATTGGGCGAGCGTGACATCACGGTGCTGACGCTGCACCGCGGGGCCACTGTCGTGCCCAACCCCAAGGGTGATCTCGTGCTTGAGGCCAGCGACAGGCTGCTTTGCTTCGGCAAGCTCGACGAGATGCGTTCGATGGTGCCCGAACGCCGTCGTCGGCGCACCAAGGTGCGGAAGCTCCCGAAGGAACCGATCCCCGCAGTCGAGGAGTAGGGCGCCGTACTGGGGGAGGTGCGCTCCTGACGGGGTCACCCGGGCGACCGGGATCAAGCACGGCGAAGAGCAAGAAAAAGGACGCAACCGGGGAACTGGGCGCATCGGTCTGATGCCAGCTGAACAACTCGATGTTCGCGAATAGCCACGAGCCGAATGGCCCCACCAGCAGCGTCGGTTGCGTCCCTTTCTGGGGGGTGCGCCCGGTCTTCGGCCTATCTCTGCCTCCAGTACGTTCAAAGAGGCATATCTGGACTCGGGACTGAGTGCAGTGAGATAGGGGACCAGATGACTGACTTTAGCGAGCACCAACGAGAGCCGATGAAGGCTCAAACAGGCGACACAACACCATTCCTTATTTTTGCGGCTCGAATCGACGACAAGAACGCCACCGTCTCCGTTTTCCGGGATCGAATCGAGTGGACGCGGCCTCGGAACAAAACGGATGGGAAGTCCGCAGCTGGGCTGGTGGCTCGAGTCAGGGGCGGCAAGAGCGTGACCGAGACGATCCCCGTCACGAGCATGACGAGTGTCACGACTTCGCCAGATGGGTTCTTGAAGGCGAAAGTGTCGTTGATTGCTTCAGGCAATGCTGTCGACTTCTGCATGTCCCGCGGCGAGGGTGCCCGAGTGAAGAGCGTGCTCGATGCCCTTATGCTCGGGACAGACCAGGTAGCGAAGACTCAGCGCCCTGAGGTATCTACCTCAAAGCTGGCGCGGTTCAAGCCGACTCTCAATACCGGGATCCTTTGCGGCTTGGTCGCTTTCTTCGCGCTGATGTACGCGATCGTCGGCGGCTTCCCAGCGATTCTCGTAATTCTTGGGATGGCCGGTTTGGTGACGGCTGTGTACGTGACAGTCACCGGCCGGCGGACAGGGGCGTCAATTCCAGCCCGTAAGACCGCTGCGATTGCGCTGGTCGCCAGTCTTGCCCTGTTCATCTCAGGTGGCGTCGCCGCTGCGGCGACTGGTGGAAGTGAAGCTCGCGTGGCTGAGCGGCCCGCAGCTAGCGCGCAACCCAGTGCAACCCCGACCCCGACAACAACACCCGCGCCGGAATTCTCCGAAGCAGCACCGGTCGACCCTTCGACCGTCTCCGCGCCGACGGAGGACGCATCAGTCGTAGCCGTTGACACAAGCGTCACCGACACTACAGCGCTCGGTCTCCTCGCAACTCTCCCCGTCAAGGGCAAAGCCGCAAAGACCGGCTACGACCGCACTGGCATGTTCGGCACCGCCTGGATAGACGTTGATCGCAACGGGTGCGACACCCGCAATGACATCCTCGCTCGAGACCTGACTGCAATCACCAAATCGGGATCCTGCCGAGTAATGACCGGCGACCTTGTCTCGCCATTCACGGCCGGCTCAATCGCGTTCGTTCGAGGTCAGGATACGTCAGCGTTCGTGCAGATCGACCACGTAGTAGCTCTGTCGAATGCGTGGCAGACGGGCGCTCAGCAGCTCACTCAAGCCCAGCGCGTTTCGCTGGCAAACGATCCCCTTAACCTCCTCGCTGTGGATGGCAGCTCCAACGCACAAAAGGGCGACGGAGACACGGCGACATGGTTGCCGTCGAATAAGGCGTTTCGCTGTGGCTATGTCGCCCGCCAGGTATCAGTGAAGGCGACTTACGGTCTGTGGGTCACCCAGGCTGAGCACGACGCTATGGGCCGAATCCTCGGCTCCTGCCCGGACGAGTTGGCACTAACCTCCTCGTTCGCTGCGGCACCGGCTCCTGTAGTGGCTGTTGCACCTCAGGCACCGGCGCCAGCGCCAGCTCCAGCTCCAGAACCAGCTCCTGCTCCAGCTCCAGCTCCTGAACCTGCTCCTGCGCCAGTCGAGGTCTACTACGCCAACTGCGACGCTGTGCGCGCTGCGGGAGCGGCTCCGCTCTACGCAGGACAACCGGGTTACAGCACCAAACTCGACCGCGACAAGGACGGCATCGGCTGCGATACCTAAAAAGCAAGAGCCTAGCCAAACAGGGGCCACTGACACCGCGCTCCCCGCGGGCATTCCGCCTAGGGCCAGCGTCTTCGCGAAGAACCGACGCTCCGCACGGACTGCAACATGTTCATGCGAGCAGCACGTTAGTCTCCTGTGTGCGATCGCGAGTGTGCGTTAAAGGAGCGTGATGACGAGGCAACGAGTCAAGACAGCACCCAGCCCTGCCCCACAGAACCCCGCCACAGCGAACCTCGGCACGCCAGCCATGCACACACCGCGGCATCAGAGACCTCTGTCCCGCTGGCGAGCGATCGGCCTGCCAGCTCTGAAAACTGTTGCCGCCTCGCTAGCCGTCATCCTGGTGAGTGGGGCGGGCGTGGCAGCGTTCGCGGTCTGGCAGCTGGGAGCCAGCGTTTCCAGCAACGCGGTCGACATCTCGAACGGGAACGATGAACCGCTTCCTGCCCTTGGCGCGTTTGAGGGCGGCTTCAATGTACTTGTGGTCGGCGCCGACAACTCCACGGAGCAAGGCGAAGAATACGGCGACCGCGGCGACGCCATCCTGAACGATGTGAACATGGTTTTCCACGTCGCGGCCGATCACAAGAGTGCTGTCGTACTGAGTCTGCCCCGCGATCTCGTCATCCCTCACCCCGAATGCGTCGACCCTGCCAGCGGCGAAGAATTCTGGGCGATGTCCGCCCAGCCGCTGAATGCGGCCTTTGAGCGGGGCGGGCTCGGGTGTGTGCGCGCAACCGTCGAGGAGCTCACCGGACTCATGATCCCGTACGCCGCCACATTCACCTTCGCGGGCACGGTGGCGATGAGTGACGCGGTCGGCGGCGTGCCCATCTGCCTGGACGAGGCTGTCAACGACCCGCTGTCGGGGCTCGACCTGCCCGCCGGAGTCACCAATGTGTCGGGCCAGCAGGCGCTGTCCTATTTGCGTTCTCGCAAAGGC
The DNA here is from genome assembly GCF_057669685.1 of Leifsonia sp. Y878. Lineage (NCBI taxonomy): Bacteria > Bacillati > Actinomycetota > Actinomycetes > Micrococcales > Microbacteriaceae > Leifsonia > Leifsonia sp. Y878. The sequence goes on from NZ_JBYHFS010000005.1 coordinate 79,152, forward strand.
GTCGGAGATGGCAGCGACCTCTCCCGTATTTCGTCGCAACAGGCCTATATGTCATCGCTGATGCGGGTGATGAAAAGCAGCGAGACATTGACCGACGTGTCGAAGGTGCTGAAGCTCGCCAACGCCGCGGCGGAGAATGTCAGCCTCTCGGACTCGCTGGCCGACCTCACCAGAATGGCCAGCATGGCGATGACGTTGAAGGATCTCGATTTGGAGAAGCTCGTCTTCGTTCAGTTCCCGAACATGACCGACCCTGACGACCAGAACAAGGTCATTCCTGATCCTGAGCTGGCCGACCGGCTGATGGAGAAGATCCAGTCGGACCAACCGTTCGCCCTGGACGAGGGCGCTCTCGGAGCGGAAGTGACCGTCGTGCCGCCCGCCTCAATCGACGAGGCGCCTCTTCCCGAAGCGGATGCCAGCGACACACCTCCTGACGATGCCGCACCAACCGACCCGGCTGCGGACGGTGTTCCTGAGGTCATCGAAGGGCTGCGAGGACAGACCGCCGATCAGCAGACCTGCTCGGCGGCGTACCACTATTGACCGGATGTCGCTTCCAGCGACGGCGGCATAACGTGGAAGGCCACGTTCACTCCCCATGGCAGCGTCGAGGATTCCACCAACCGGATCACGCTTGACCTCGCCCGCATCGTGAGCAGCAGTTCCGGCAACGCGGGCTTCGGTAACACCGACTCGAACAACTACGCAATCGACACCCTTTCTCCGACATCGACCATCATCGTGGCCGACAGCGCGCTTGCGGCTGGCGAGACGTCCCTCGTGACGATCACGTTCTCCGAGGCCGTCACCGGCTTCGACAACACCGACCTCACCGTGGCCAACGGCAGCCTGTCATCCGTGAATTCCTCAGACGGCGGCATCACCTGGACGGCCACGTTCACCCCGATGGCCGACATCTCCGATGCAACCAACGTCATCACGCTTGCTCTTGCCGGTGTGAGCGACCTCGCCGGCAACACCGGCGTCGGCACGGTTGACTCGAACAACTACGCGGTCGACAACGTGGCCGCAGCGCCACTGACCCTCGTCATCACGGTCTCCAACACAGCGATCGGCGCGGGGGAGACCTCGGTCGTCACGTTCCGCTTCTCGCGGGCGGTCGTCGGGTTCTCGAACGCCAACGTGACCGTGGCGAACGGCACGCTGTCACCCGTGGCATCCGCCGATGGCGGGGTTACCTTCAGCGCTATATTCACGCCCGACCCGAACACCGCCACTACGGGCAACGTGATCTCTGTGAACCTGACGGGTCTGGCGGATTCTGCCGGCAACAGCGCCGGCAACGCGGTTGTAGCGTCGAACACCTTCGCGGTTGGTACGGCGCCGGTTGACCCGGCGGCGGTTGTCTCGACGGCGGCGGTCGCGACGTCGGTAGCGGCGGCATCGGCGCTCGCCGCAACGGGAACCGAGGTTGGCGGCATCCTCGCTGCCGGTGTCGTGCTTCTGCTCCTCGGCGCCGCGGCGTACCTTATTCGTCGACGCTTCACACGCGGCTGAGAAGAAAGCAGCATGACGGTGGTCGCGGTCGCCGCATTCAGCTCTGAGCCGGTGCGGGCGGGCGGCGCTGCTCGAATTCCCGGCCGAGAATCAGATAGCAGCTCGCCGTCCAGGTGTAGGCGCGGTCGCGGAGGCCCTCGCCGGTCAGAGCGTCGAAGTTCTCCGCAAAGCCAGAGCGCTCGCAGAGGCGGCGGAACCGTTCGCTGATCTGATCGGCGAGCTCGCTGTGACCGGCTCGACGGAGTCCGTCTTCGACGAGCGCCGTCGATGGTGCCCAGATGGGGCCGCGCCAGTAGCCGTCCGACTCGTACTCGTCGCTGTCTACGAGTTGGGTCGAGGGCCCGAATTCGGTGAGGTGTCGCGAGATCCTGGCCGTGATGAGGCTGTTTGTGGTGTCCGGAAGATGAGGGGCGGCGATGATCGGCAGGTTGTTTAGAAGCGATGTCTTCTTGCTCGGGCGACCGCCCGTCGCCGCTTTGGCGACGAAGGTATCCCCGTCCCACAGCTCAAGCAAGGCGTCCAGCATCGCGCGGCCCTCCCGCCGCCATTCCGGCACCTCATCGGTGCGGCCGATTTCGGCGGCAAGCTCGGCGAGCACGTCCAGTTGCACCACGAGGAAGGCGGCGAGGTCGGGGGCTTCGATCACGCGGTCGTTGTCGAAGGTGGTGGAGTTGTCCCAGCCGCTGTCGTTGCCGTGCTGGTAGTGGGCAAGCGGATGCCCGGGCACGCGCCGGCGGTCAAGCCAGAACCGGGTCCACCGTACGAGCGAGTCGTAGACCTCATTCAGCACCTGCTCGTTGAGCGGGCTCTCGAGTGCGGCCCTGAGTCGGCGGAACGCCCAGCCGTGGATGGGCGGCTTCACGTAGTTGTAGAGCACCTCCGAGTGCGTGACTGAGTCTGGCAGCGCGCCGGCCGCGTCTTGGAAGTCGAAAACGACGAGAAACTGATCGAGGGCTTCCTCGGGCAACCCCGGCGCGAGGGCGAGCGCGTTGAAGCAGTGATCCCAGCTCCACACTTTGTCCATCCAGTGCTTCGACATGAAAATCGACTCGCGCTGGAGGAACCCGCGCGGCGAGACGGTCGCTGACCAGAGAACATAACACGCCATCGACGCAGCGGGGGTGCGGTCGCTCCTCCACGGCGCAATGCGGTCGACGTATTCGTCGAATTCTGCGGCGACTGCTGCGACCACATCGTCGAAGGAGAAGGCGGGCACATAGGGAGCTCTGGCGGTCTCGTATTCTTCGATAGCGAGTTCCCATTCGTCGCCGCGTGCGACGATCGACCGTTCGCCGGCTCCGAGGAGTTCGGTCCCGGTGGTGGTAAGAGTGCCGGTCAGCGACGTGACCCGGTACCGACGGCCCGACTCATACGAGGTGAAAACCGCCGCGCCATCGACCGGGTCTGTGAAGAAATAGGTTCCGGTGAACGGTGTCAGCCCAGGCGCAGCGTCCGCGATGCGCAGCTCCGACGTCCGACCGCGCAGTCGCACGGTGCTCTCGTTCTCGAAGACGGCTTCGATGACGCCGGTCGGCGTGGTCCATCGAAGGGTCGAAGGCGTCGCTTCAATCTTGGCCGTGACCGGCACACCGTTGTGCAGGGGCTCAAAGACGAAGATCGCGTGCATGCCGGTCTGGTGAGAGACGAGGTGCAGGCTCTCGCGCACCGTGTGGAGCGCCACGACCGGCGAGATGTCGAGCCATGAGCCACGCCGGCTGTACGGCATCTCGCTGATGTCGAAGAAGGATGCAGAGGGCGATGTCATGGGGTGTTTCTCCTGGTGGTTGTTGATCCCTGTGGCGCCCGCACCCACAGCCGGGCGCCACAGGGATCAGGTGATCAGTTCAGCGAGAACTGGATCGTCGTCGCATTTCCAGCCACGTCGTAGACGACCAACGTGTTGGCGCCCGTGACCGCACCGAACACTCCCGGCTTGATGAAATTGACGTCAGACCAGGCGTTGTCCGTCAGATCCTTCACGACGCCGTTGATGGTCACCTTGTCGATCAGCCCGGCATCGTTCAGCTTGTAGCTGACGAGGTCGTAGACACCGTCTGCTCCGCGCGTGAACATGTCTCCGGTCTTGACCGTCGCGGTCGGGGCCGTGGCGTCGAGAGTCACGGCGAACGTGCCCGTCCGCGCGATGTTGCCGGCCAGGTCTTCGGCGTTGTACTTGATCGTGTATGCGCCGTCTGGCAGCTGTACCGTCGACTGGTGGGACCCGGTGAGCGCCCCGTCGGCGACCGCGGACTGTGTGCTCTTGACGAGCTTGCCGTCCTTGTAGATGTTCGCCACAATCCGCTTCAGACCGCGATCGTCACTGGCATCTACCTGCAGCGCCAACGATGAGAACGGGCCGGCAGCGGTGGGTGTTACCAGAACCGCATCCGGCTTCTCGATGTCGGGCGTCTCGATCACCACGGGGGAGAGCTTCCAGAAATGATCCGCGGTCTGCGCGTCCGTCGACGTTGTGGTTGCGTTGGTGCCACTGCCTGCAGTGTCTCCGTTCACGATCGTCCCGTTGCGGCCAGTGCCGGAGGAGTCCGGCACGGTGGCGCCGGTGTTCTCATCGAAGCTGTACTTCACCACGTTGCCGGTGCCTGCGACGCCAGTGGAGAGGTTCAGAATCTCATCAGCGGACAGGGCACGGTTGTAGATGTTGAAGTCGTCGATCAGGCCGTTGTAGGCAGGGTCAGACGAGTACTGCGACTTGCCGAGATAGTTCTGCGTGCTCTGCCCGAAGTCCGACGGATGCACGGTCATGCTTGTGTTGGTCGCCACGAGCTGATTGCCCACGTAGAGCTTGCCCGTCGTGCCCGACACCGTGACGGTGACCAGAGACCACTGATTCAGCGGCAGGCTCCCCGAACTGCTCACGAGCCGCTGCTCGCCGCCTGCCCCGTTGGTCGTGATGACGAAGCGCACTTTGGACCCGTCGTTCAGGGTCAGGAACATGCTCTTCTGGCTGCCCGTGCCGATGTCGAACACGCGTTGCCAGGTGCCGTTTGATGCGGGATTCACCCACGTCGACACACTGAAGTCGCCCGTCAGGCCGCTCACGGCCCCGGTGGGGAGTGCCACATAGGCGCTGGTGCCGCAGAAATTCACGGCATTCCCCAGCTTCCCTGGCTGGCGCGGCCCAGCGGCGGTACAGCTCGACGACGGGTTCCCGTCCAGCCACTGCACCACCTGTGCGCCGTCGTCAATGCTCATGCCCGCGACCGCGAGCACGCGGCCCGTGGCGTAGTTGCCGAACCGGTAGGAGCCCTTCCCATCTGGAATCGGCTGCCACAGCTGGTCGTCGGTACCGGCATCGGCAGCGACCACAACCTTGGTGTTGTTCTTTGTGTCGACGGTCTGCATGGCAAGAACAAGCCCACTGGAGCTGTTCACGATCTTGTACAGGCCCGACCCGGCCGAGACCAGTTTCCAAGTCTGGCTGCTGCTGCTCGCCGCAGTGTGCTGTTTCACCAGGGTGCCCGCTGCCGGGGCCGCGTCAGCGGTGTCCAGTGCAAGGCCGCTGTTCACGTTCGTGACGGTGTAGGCGCCGCTCAGGTCGTCGGACCCGCTGGCAGGCGTCACGACGATGTGGTACCCGTACGCGGGGTTCATTGTGATCGGCACGCTGATCGATCCGTCGGCACCGACCGTGTACGTCGTCGTGGAGACGGTGATGGGTCCGTCGACGGCGACGGTCCGACCGTAACTTGGCGTGTACTCCAGCTTGACGTTCACGCTTCCGCTTGAGGCGACCGGGAGTGTGTCGAGCCCGTCGACGGTGATGGCGGTCGCGCCGCTGTTGCCGCCGGTGATGATCTCGACTTGGTTTTTGTCGTCTGACACGGAGGCGGCCGCGTCGAAGCTGGTGTTCCCCGGCGGGGTGGTCGTGACCATATCGCCGCTCATATCGGCGTACCAGGTGTACATCCAATAGGCGCCGTTCGGAACTCCGTCGCGCTTCGTCAGCAGGTCGCCGAGCGTGCCGGACTGGTTCCAGAACGGCAGTTCGGCGTCGTGGATGCCGAGCCGCTCGAACTTTGCGACGTAGCCGATCAGCGCCCCGGGGATACCGGCCTCCGCAGGTGCTGCGTACTCCTCGATGGAGATCGGCCGTTCCTCGATGCCCAAGTCGCTCAGGATGCCATTGATCGTCGCGAGGTCGCCGACGATTTTCGACGATCGGATCAGCTCGTGCCACGCCAGGATGTCGGGGATGGTGTCGGTGGCTTTCGCCACGGTGAAGAACTGCCGGGCTTCGGAAATGTCGTCAGAGTAGCTCGGACCCTGGATCGGAGTGTCGGGGTCGAGGCTGCGGATGAGTCGGTAGGTGTGCACCCAAAAGTCTTCGAACGATCCGTTCTTCGCGGCGTTCCACGTTCCGGTCGACTCATTCCACGGCGCCCAGGCAGCGAGGTTTGTCATGCCAGATTCCTTGGCCTGACGAACTTGATCGGTGACCATCTGGTCCCAGGTTGCCCAATCAAATTGATACGGCCAACCGGCGTAGTAGTCGGAGAGTCGGATAACAACGTTCGCGCCGTGGTCGGCCGCGACCTGCCAGGTGTCGCCGATATCGCCTGTGGGCTGCTGCTTGCCGCCGAAGGGCATCTGGATGAAGGTGTGCGGTTTGATCGCCGAGATCAGCTCGCTGGAGGGTGAATCGGCGTCGGCGATGCCATAGAGGCTGCCCGATGCCATGTGGGTAGCCGGCCGGAACGGCTGGTCGGCGTGCACCACCAGAGTGTTCGCTGCGGTGGGGGCGGCTTGGGCGGTGGGGGCGCTGATAGCCGCACCCGCGATGGTGGCCGCCAGGGCGGTGAGGACCGAAGTGGCTCTTAAGCCGCGTCCCCTTCGTGCCGTGGATGAATGGGGGCTCATATCGTCATGCTCCTTTGCGTGATAGTGCGATGAGTGGCGGGGCGCTCGTGGGTCGAGCCGGCGAGTGTCAGCCGGTCACCGGAAGGAAGATACGCATCGTGGATGGGCGGCGCTGCGCCCAGCGGTGGTAGGGCACGAGGGTAAGTTCGATCGGTCGCGGCTCAGCGGGCTGTGGCCGATTGGCTCGGTAAGGAAGGGGCTCGGAGCTTTCCGGCACGTCGCTGAGTGTGCCGTGGGCCAGTGCCCCGTCGCCGTGTGCACGCAGACCCGCGTCGGGAACGAGCCGTATTCGGTCGAGGTCGATGCCGGCGGGCAGATCCGTCGACTCCAGGCACAGGACGAGCGGCCCGCGTTCGACGGCGACAGTGCCGCGCACGGCGTCAATGCGCGGGTCGGGCCAGGTCAGCCGCGGGGCAACAGGCAGTTCGAGGGTAACCAGGTCACCGCTCTGGAACGACCGCCGGATGTCTGCCCATCCGGGGGTGGCGATCGTCGGGTCGCCGCCGTTCAGTCTCACTGTGGCGGCATCCGCCCACCCGGGGATGCGCAGCCGGAGTCGTGCTTCGGTCGACGGGGCATCCAGCACCCTCACGGCGATCGTCCCAGCGTCGGGGTACAGAGTCTCGATCTGGAGCACGAAAGCGCCCGCGCGGATCTCGCCCGCCGCGTACTGGAGAACTGCGATCCCCTCGTCGTCGACGGATGCCAGATAGGAGCCGAGCGAACCGAGAGTGCGGGCGACGTTTGTCGGACAGCAGGAGACGTCGAACCAGGGAGCCCGCACCCCGCCCTCAGCCCGGTTGTTCACGCCGTCGCTCGCGGCAGCCCCGGCTTCCCGTTGTTGCAGTGGGTTGGCGTAGAAGAACGATCGGCCGTCTTCACTTGGCGAGGTGGCGACGACATTGAAGAGGGTTCGCTCGATGAGATCCGGATAGCGCACATCTCCCGTCGCCAGGTAGAGCCGCCAGGCCAGCATGATCGATCCCACGCCAGCGCAGGTCTCGCAGTAGGCGCGATCGGAGGGAAGCTCCCAGTCGCCACCGAAGCCTTCATCCTGATGCCGGGAGCCCATGCCGCCGGTGAGGTAGGTGCGTCGAGCGACCGTGTGTTCCCACTGTCGTGCGACGGCGTCGAGCAAATCGTCGTCTCCGGTCTCGGTGGCCACGTCGACAGCGCCGGCTGAGAGATACAGGGCCCTGACGGCGTGCCCACGCAGCACGGTGCCGTTTCGCACCGGGATGTCGTCCTGAAAGTATTCCGCTGACAGAAGCGGCCGCACTGGCAGGGTGCCGCGGCCCCGGCGTTCGATGAACAGGCGTGCCTGTTCGAGGTAGCGGTGCTCGCCGAATGCGCGCCCCGCCTCGACGAGCGCCACCTCTATCTCGGGGTGACCGCAGACCGCTTCGCGGCCGGTCGCTCCGAATTCTTCACAGATCTGGTCGGCCGCTCGCCGAGCGATGTGCACGAGCCGGTCGTCATGGCCGGTGCGGAGCCGTGCGACGGCGGCTTGCAACAGGTGGCCGATGTTGTAAAGCTCGTGACCCATCGCCAGGTCGGAATAGCGAGGCGGGAGCCCGGGATGTCCGTGAGCGGTGTTGAGGTAGCCGTCGTCGTCCTGCGCCGCGCCGATGCGCTCGACCAGTGCATCGAAAGTCGCTGCCAGTGCGGCGTTGTAGCTGCGGCCCAGCTCCCAGGCCATCCCCTCCAGAAGTTTGTAGATCTCCGAATCTGAGAACTGCCATCCAGGCCTGTCCCGCGTGGTCTCGCCGCGCGCGATGCGATCGAAGTTCTCGATCCACCCCAGGCGCTCCATCCACTCGAGGCAGTGCCCGAGGGTGGCGTCTGCGTTGACGTTCTGCCGACTGCCCCAGAAGCCGGCCGGGCTCAGGCTTACATCGGTGACGCCCACGCCATGGCGTGCTCCTGCAGACGGTGCCACGGGCACAGCAGTCGGCCGACGGGGAGCAAACGCCGACAGGGCGTTCGGTGCAGGAAGAGTCACGTTCTTAGTCCTTCACTGCGCCGGCGGTGACACCGGCTGCGACGTAGCGCTGGGCGACGATAAGCAGGACCGCTGCCGGGATCGAGGCGACCACAGCTGTGGCCATGATGGCGTTCCATTGCGTTGTGTTGTTACCGATGTAGGAGTAGATGCCGAGGGTGACCGGCTTCAACACCGAGTTCCGCGCAAGGGTCGAGGCGAACACGAAGTCAGACCACGCCCACAGGAAGGCGAACAACGCCACCGTCAACGCCGAGTTGCGGCCGAGCGGCAGCACGATCGACGTGAAGGTGCGCCAGGCGCCGGCGCCATCCATCCGTGCCGCTTGCAGCAGCTCACCGGGCAGGCCGCTCATGAAGGCGGTGAACAGCAGCACCCCGAACGGGATGGCGATGGTTGAGTCGGCCAGTATGAGACCGCCGATGCTGTTGAGCAGACCCAGCCGTACGTAGATCGCATAGAACCCCATGGCCATCACCACGCCAGGGATCATCTGCGCCACGAGCAGCACAAAGTTCAGCGTGCGCCCGCCTCGGAGGTTCAGGAGAGCGATCGCATAGCCTGCCGGGGCCGCGATCACCACGGTGAGCGCGACGCACCCTAACGCGATGAGCAGGCTGGTGCCGAGGTTCGGCAGCTGCTGCCGAAGCACCTCGGTGTATCCGTCCAAGGTCGGGTCCACCGGGAAGAGGTGGGGTGGACTGAGCCTGAGGTCCTGGGTCTTGGTGAACGAGACGTTCACCATCCAGTAGACGGGGAAGAGCATCAGGGCGGTGAGGACGACTCCGAGGGCGGTCTTCCACCACGATCGGCGGGCGGTCATGAGTTCTCCTGACGTCGCTGCATCCGCAGGTAAAGGAACCCGAAGATCAGCGCGATGACGATGAGGATGTTGCCGACGGCGGCAGCCGGCGAGAGGTCGGGCTGGCCGGTGCCGAATGCTTCGCGATACGACCAGATCGCCAACGTAGTGGTGGAGTTCGCGGGGCCGCCGTTGGTCATGATCCAGATGATGTCGACCACCTTCAGGGTGTAGACGAGCCCGAGGAGCAATGTGATTGCAGAGACCGGCCGCAGCAGTGGAAAAGTAATGCTCCAGAATTGCCGCCATGGGCCGGCGCCGTCCAAGGAGGCCGCCTCGTACACGTCTCCGGAGATGTTTTGCAGACCGGAGTAGAGGATGACGAGGTTGAAGGGGATGCCGAGCCAGATGTTGGCGATGACCACGGCGAGCATCGACGTATCGGGCGACGTGAGCCAGTTGATTTGGCCGATTCCGAACGCATGCAGGACCGAGTTGACGATGCCGTTGTCACTGTTGAGCATCCACGCCCATGTTGACCCTGAGACGATCAACGGCAGCAGCCATGGCACCAGAAAAAGGGCCCGCAGGATGCCGCTCAACCGGAAGTTGTTGCGGAAGAACACGGCTAGTGCCAGCCCGATCGCATACTGGAAGATCAGCGAGCCCACGACGAACACCGCGGTGTTCCAGAGGGCCTGGCTGAACAGCGGCGACGAAACGACGTCGATGTAGTTCTTCAAGCCCACGAATTCCGCGTTGCCCTGCACGAAAGCGCGCACGGTGTAGTCATGGATGCTGAGGTCGATGCTGCGGATCAGGGGATACGCGTAGAACGCGGCCAGGTAGACCAGCAGGGGAGCGGCGAAGGCCGCCGCGACCCAGCGGGAGCCGCTCAGCCCGGACCGCCGTCGCCGTGCCGGGGGCCGGGGGACTGTGGTCAGCTTGGGTGTCGGCGGCGCCAACGGCGCCGTTGAGATCGTCATCACATGTCCTTCATCAGGGGTTCCGGGGCGGGCAGGCCCGCCCCGGAACCTCGGGTCACTTGCCGTCGGTCGCTGCGGATGCGGCTTGCTGAGCTGCGGCCAGCGCGTCCTGCGGCGAGGAAGCCCCGGAGATCGCGCTCTGCACGGCGGTCCAGAGCTGCTCTGAGATCAGCGGGTAGTTGGTGCCCAGGTTGTCGCTGGTGCGTCCCTTCGCGGCCTGCACGGCCGAGACCCAGGTGCCGAGTTCCGGGTGCTCTTCGAGCAGCTGGTCCTGACCCTCGCTGGTCGGCGGGATGTAGTAGGCGAAGGTGTTGGCCGTCTCGACGAAACCTTCCGGCGTCGTCATGCAGTCGATGATCTTCTTCGTCGTCTCATAGCGGGCGGTGTCCTTCTGCACCGGTGCAGTGATGAATTCGCCTCCGGTGGGGGCCGGTGCTACGCCGGAGTCGACTGCCGGCAGCTCGATGACGCCGGTGGGGAAGGACTGCTCGGCGGCGCTGTTGACCTGCCAGGTGCCGTTCTCAGCGAATGCGAAGTCACCGGTGATGAACTCCTCCCAGCTGGTGTTCTGCGAGTTGCCGATCACAGACTGCGGGGCGTAGCCCTTGTTCACCCAGTCGGTCCATAACTGGAGTGCCTGGACGGCCTCTGGCGAGTCGAGCTCGGTGAGGTCGGCGCCGGCGCCCCAGAACCACGGGAGGAACTGGAAGGATCCTTCTTCGGTGTTGATGCCCGCGAAGGTGATGCCCTTGTGTCCGGCCGCCGTCACCTTGGCCAGGGCGTCGGTCAACGAGGCCCAGCTGGTAATTGAGGCAGGGTCGACGCCGGCAGCCGTCAGGATGTCGGTGTTGTAGTACAAGGCGAGGGTGTTCGCCCCGACAGGCACGCCATAGTCCTCATCATCGAGTTCGCCTGCGGCGAGCAGGTTCGCGTCGACTCCTGATGTGTCGAGCCCGAGCTCGTCGGTGGTCGTGAGCATCCCTGTGTCGGCCAACGTGGAGACAGCTGGGTTGTCGAGGAGAATGACGTCGGGGGACGTGCCCTCTTGGGCGGACAGGAGAGCCTGGTTCGTCAGGGACGTCGTGTCGTAAGCAGTGCGCTTGATCGTGACTCCGGCGTCGGTGCCACAGGCTTGCACGCGGTTCGCCCAGTCGGAGCCTTCTTCGTGCTGGGGGTACGGGTCCCACCAGGAGTAGGTGCCGGCGGCGTCGGTTGACGAGGCACCGTTCGAGCCAGAGCAGCCGGCGAGGGTGCCGACGGCGAGTGCTGCGATGGCGACGACGATCGGCGCTCGAAGCTTCTTGGTGATCATGTGTTCCTCCTTGAACATGCCCGGGGTCCCGGGTCTCTTGGTGTGTCAGTGGCGGGTTGGCGGTACCGCAGTACTGCCGCGATCGTCGATCCTGGGTGCGATCAGATCTACGACGGTTGATTCCGCATCTGCAGTGCCTTCGATGCGTGAGACCAGGCTCTCGACCGCGCGGCGACCGAGCTCGTCGGCGGCGCTGTCGATTGCTGAGTATGGAAGCGAGAACGTGCGGGCGAAATCGTCGGAATAGCGGCCGATGACCGAGATGTCGGCCGGTGCGGAGAGACCGCGAGCCTGGAGCACGCTCGGCAGCGCAGCTGCTGCGGCCTCGTTATTCAGGAGCAGGCCGGTCGCGGAGGGATGGGCGTCGAGCAGTGCGGCAAGTTCGCTCCCAATTTGCGGCTGACTCGACGAGGCAAAGTGGTGGTGAAGTTCCACCCCGAGCTCCTCGGCGCGCTGTTGCGCAGCGTTTGCGAGACGCCAGACGTAAGCTCCTCCGCGCTCGAGCACATGTTCAGGTTGCGAGACGAGGATCATGCTTCGGTGGCCAAGACCCTGCAGCGTCTCGACCATAAGACGTCCCGCAGCGACGAAGTCGAGGTCGAACGCGTCGATGCCCGTCGGATCGCCGGGGAGCCCCACCAGGGAGCCAGGCTGGGCGGCATCGCGGAGTATGCCGAGGCGGTCGTCATTTTCGGCGACGTTCAGCAGGATGAAGCCGTCGACCATCCGCGAATCTGAGATGCGCTTCAGCGCGGAGACGCCGTCTTCATCGGTGAGAAGCAATGTGTCGTATCCGCGTTCACGGGCACGGTTGGTGACTCCAAGGATGTACTGAAGCATCGCGGGAGCGAATTCATCCTCAAGAAAGCGAGCAAGCAGGCCGATCACCTTCGTCTGCGAGGTCGCTAGTGCCTTGGCTCCTGCGTTCGGCGTGTAGCCCAAATTGCGAACTGCCTGTTCGACTTTCGCGCGCACTTCCGCGGAGATGGAACGCTTGCCCGATAACGCGTACGACGCGGTGCTCCGCGACACGCCCGCGGCGCGAGCTACATCTCCGATTGTCGCCATGAAGGTCTCCGTTGACTAGTTATCGAACCGGTTCGAATCGAACCGGTTCGACACTAACAGCCTCGTCGCCCCTGCGCAATGACTAACTCGGAGAGCTTTGAGCCGGGCCGCCGATTCGGCGCTCTTTCGGGTGTACACGGCGAGCGACTCATCCGCTCTGGCAAACCTGCCCGTAGCTCGCTGTCCGCTTCGCGAGCGCCATTGCCCCGTGCGAAGTATGAGTTTTTGCTGCCGTGAGCTGAATTTCTCACGTAACTGTCACTGGAGCGATACCGTCAACGTGCGCCATCGTCCCGATCAGAGCGTTCCGCTCAGGCTGAACGAGCGTGCGGTTCACGGAAACGGAAGGAACCCTCAATGGAACTGATCTTCGTCCACGGTGCTTTAGTGCGTGACGGGCAGTGGTGGTGGCAGCGGTCCGCGGAGCTGCTCCGGGAACGCACCGGAATCCAAAGCAGAGCCGTTCTGCTGCCCTCCTGTGGCGAGACCGGGCCCGAGGAGGTTTCCGGCGGCCTGGTTGCTGACGCACTGGCCCTTCGCCGCGCACTCGACGATGTCGACTCCGCGATCGTCGTTGGTCACTCCTACGGCGGCACCGTCATCGCCGAAGCAGGCCAGCATCCCGCGGTTGCGCACCTGCTCTACGTATCGTCGTATTTGCCCGACATCGGACAGTCTCAGGGCGCGCTCATGAGCGGTGAGAGCGACCCGGTGTCCATTGGCGACAATGGGGACGGCACGCTGAGCGTGTCTGGCTACGACGAAACCTCGTTCGGCGCTCGATTCCTTCAGGACGCCGACGAACAGACCCAGCGCCAGGCGTGGGAGCGGGTGACGGCACAGGCCGCCGGGGCCTTCATGACCCCGACGAGTGCTGCCGGCTGGGAGGGGATCGATTCCACGTACATCATCTGCGGGCAGGATCGCAGCACGTCGGTGGAGTTGCAACGCTTCCACGCGAACCGGGCGACACGCTCTGTCGAGCTTTCAGTCGGGCACCATCCGTTCGTTTCTCGTCCCGACCTGGTCGTCGAACAGCTGCAGGCGTTGTTGCAGCACGGGTGAGTCATGCGGTGTGGCTGTCTCATCCGCTGCACTAAGGGTCCTAGCGTCTGAGCAGCATTCGTGATGGTTGGGATGGCGTCGCTCTCATTCGGCATCTCGTGGACACTCTGCACTGGGAACGAATAGTCTGCTCAATTCGAAGGGCTTTCCAACGGATGCCGCGAGCGGTTGAGCAGCGACATTGGTGCCGGAGATTGCCCGACTTCGCGAGCGAGGCGACCGCGTGCTTACTTGCTAAGCCGAAATTCGAACAAATTCGCGCATGTTATGAGAAAAGCTCGCCATTCCTATCGAACAGTTGTACTATTGAGTTATGCTCACAGATGAGGAATCCCGCACCACGATTGGCATTCTGCAGGCGTTTCCCGATGAGTTCACGGCGACCGAACCCTGTGCCAAGGTCCGTGGTGCGAGCGATGAGGAGCTGCTGCAGTTTGCCGTGGCCGGCGAGCGGGTTGTCCGGTGCGGGGAAGCGTTCCAGGTTGCGGTCGCTGCGGAGATTGAGGAGCGGTCGCGGAAGACGCTGGAGGTCTCTGAGCGGCTCTCGTCCAAGCGCGGATGCCGCAGCGGCACCGAACTGCTGGAACGGCTCACAGGCGTGTCAGCGAAGACCATCGCCAAGCGCATCCGGTTGGGTGACCACGTCCGCACCCAGTACGGGTTGGACGGGGCGGCGTTCCCAGCGAAGTTCCCGGCCGTGGCGGTCGGGCTAGCCAGCGGGCTGCTCGGCCGGGACAGCGCCGAAGTGATCATTGCGGCACTCAGCCCGTTGCGCGGTCGGATCCCTGTCGATCAGATCCAGCTTGCCGAGGAAGCCTTGGTCGCTGCGGCGACGGGGCAACCGATCGGGCCGGACGACGAGCCCACGATCCCGGTGGCTGCCGACGAGACGTTGCTGCAGGCGCAGGTGTGGAAGGCGTTCATCGACCCGGATGGTCTGGAGCCCGATGAGAAGCGGGCGATGTTGAACCGCGGGTTCCGGCTCGGGACCGAGCGTGATGGTCTCATCCCCGTGTCGGGTGCGTTGATGCCGGAGACGGCCGCGAAGTTCCAGCGCCTGATGGATGCGTATATGTCGCCTCGGACTGCGCAGGTGAAGTTTCTGACCGCGGAGGAGCAGGAGCAAGAGATCGACCGGGACGTGCTCGAGCGTGACGACCGTACGAATGACCAACTACGGCACGACCTGTTCACGATGGTCGTTGACACCGCCGCGCGAAGCGCCGAAGCACCCTCGATCGGCGGGGCCGCCCCGACCGTCCTAGTGAGTGTCCGGCAGGAAGACCTCCTGGCCGGCACGGGCGCCGGCCACATTGATGGGCAAGTGGCGCCCGTTTCAATGCTGACGGTGGAGCAGATGGCGTGTGCCGGGGGAGTGCAACCGGTGACGATCAATGCGAAGGGCAAGATCATTGAACTTGGGGTCACCGACCGGTGCTTCTCCGGCCAGCAGCGCCGTGCAATCACACTTCGTGACGGCGGGTGCATCATCCCCGGTTGCCAGAGCCCGGCGGCGTGGGCCGAGATCCACCACGTGATCCCGGCTGCGCTCGGTGGGCCGACCGAGGTGAGTAACGGCGTGACCCTGTGTTGGTTCCATCACCGCACGATTCACCGGTCGGGGTGGCAGATCCGGATGGTCGACGGGGTGCCTCAGGTGAAAGCCCCGATCTGGATGGACGGACACCAACGGTGGCATGTGGCAACGAAGTCCCCGACCCGGATGGCAGACCAACTCGCCAATAGACGCGATCAACGCGACCATCCGCGAACCGGCTGAACCGAACCGGCTGAACCGAACCGGCTGAACCGAACCGGCTGAACCGAACCGAACCGGCTGAACCGAACCGACTGAATCGGTGAACCGGCTGAACCGGAGCGGCCAAGCGATACCGGCTGAGTTGAACTGGTGCTCCCCGCGTGGATTCAGCGGGTCAGTTAGCATGGCCGCATGGGGGAGACACAAATCGGGCAGGGCAGCGGTGCCAGCGCAGGCCGCTCGCGGTGGATAAGCATATTCATGGTGGTTCTCGGCAGTGTGGCGGCCGTCATCGGAGTGGTACTTCTTCTCGTGCCCAGCGGACAAGCGAGCTTCGGCTGGTTCGCCTACTCGCCGCTCAGCGACACGACCTTCGTTCCGTCGGGCGAGCTGTTGACGTCCCAGCGTCAGATCGGGATCGTGTTGCTCGCTGTCGGGGTGGCATCGCTCTCATTCGGCGGCGGATGGATGTTCGGGCGACGCCACGCTGCAGGCCAGCAACGATTGCCCGGCCAAGGCAGTCCGGACGCCTGAGACCACTCCCGGCTTCGCCCGGAAGAGCAACCACCCCTCGACTGTGCCCACAGTCGACTCCCGCGACGGGCTCGGTTAGGCGGGACGCCTACTCGATGACGCGGTAGTCCAGAATCAGGTAGCCAGACGGTGAGATCACGCTTCGGATCGGGGCGAGACGAATCGGCGGCACCCCAACCAGGAGTTTCCGCCCGACGCCCGCGATTGTCGGCGCGATCACGAGCCTGAGTTCGTCGACCAGGCCGGCTGCCAGCAGCGTCTGCGCGACCGAGATACTGCCGTGCACGCCGATATCGCCGCCGGGCTGGCTCTTCAGGTCGCGCACGAAGCCGACCAGCTCACCGTCGATCGGCGTCGCATTGGCCCACTCTGGGTGGAGGGGAGCGGATGTCGCCACGTACTTCGGGACCGCGTTGATGAACGTCGCGAACGGCTCGATCTCGCTGCCAGGCCAGAACCCCACCCATTCGTCATAGCTGTGCCGGCCGAGGATGACGGCATCTTGCGTGGCAATCCAAGCGGCGCCGGCGGCATCCGCTTCGTCGTCCCATTCGGTGAAGAAGACATTGGGGGCCTCGGCGACGCCATCGAGGGACAGCAGCTCGCACACGACGACTTTTCTGGCGCTCATGGCCCCATCGTGCCCGGGGAACGTGCAAAGACAAGGGACAGACTGCGCGGAGAGGTTGCTCTACTCCGTGAGGCGGGTCATGCGGATCTCGCGCACACCGTCGTCAACTTTCACCGTTCCGTCGGGGGAGAAGCCGTTCTTTCGATAGAAGGCCTGCGCCCGAGGATTCGGATCACCGACCCACAGTGCCGCGTCCTCGTCTTCGTGGATGACGGCATCCAACAATTCCCTGCCAGCACCGCTGCCATGGTGCTCGTTGAGCACGTATAACACGTGTAGCTGCTTCGACCAGGGCTCGTGATCGACGGGGCCAGACATCGCGATTCCGATCAGCGATCCGTTGTGCTCGGCCACGGCGATTCGATTCGCCGCCCACCGCTCGTCTGTCAGCGCACCGGTCCAGAATCGGCTGCGATTCGGTTGAATCACCGGGTCGTCCAGAACGGCATCCGTCATCAGATTGTCACGGTAGGTCTCTCGCCACGACTGGACATGAACTTCGGCCATCGCCTTGGCATCTGCTGGCTGCGCAGGACGGACGGAAAACTCGACACTCATGCCACCAAGTTTAGGGAACGCAGGGAACGTGGGCGGCACTGTCGCGAGCTGCCTGCCTGCCTCGAGAGCTGCTGGCTGCGGCTCATGGCAGCGGATATGACGTGGACGTTGGCCTCATTCAGGCGCGGGCGGCGGTATCAGTCCGACTCGTCGCGGGCGCGTTCGTAGCGTTCGAAGATCACGGGCCCGAACGTTCTGGTCTCGACCAGGTCGAGTCGAAGATCTGTGGTGACCGGCGGCAGGAAGGGCATGCCGCCGCCAACGACGATCGGGTGGCGGAACATGCGCAGATCGTCGATGAGCCCGAGCTCGATCGCTTGCGCGGCCAGGTTTGCGCCGCCAACCGAGACGTCCTTGTCGGTCGCATTGAGCGCCGCAGCAACTTCCTCGGCCAGAGGCGCCGTGGCGAGCCGAGCGTTGCCCTGGACGCTGTCGAGCGTGCGGCTGAAGACAACCTTCGGCAGAGCGCACCATGCGTCGGCGAACGCGGCGTGGAGTTCGGTGTCGCGCAGCGACGGATCCGTTTCCCATACCAGCATGGCCTCGTACAGCCGGCGGCCACACAGATAGCTGCCGAGTTCGCGGGTCTGCGCGAGGTGGAACCGAAACTGCTCCTCGCTCGGTTCTGTCCAGCTGAATGCGCCGTCGCGGTCGGTGATGAAGCCGTCCACAGAGACGTGCATTGAGAAGATCAGCATGGCGTCACGCTACAGCGTCGATCAGGATCGTGACAATGTCCCCAGCTGCACGGACGCTGACTCGGCCATCACGCCTCCCGATCGGGCTCAACCGGTGGATGCGCTGGGCGATTCGACTCTCCAGTGATCGGTTGGTCAGTGGCGGGGGGATCAGCGGCGAGCTGTTCGGTCTCGTACGCGTGTTGCTCGTGCGCGTGCTTGATGCGCTCGTTCAGCAACGACACGATGGTGGCGCTGGCCGTGCCGATGATTGCAACACCGCCGGCCATCAACACGACCGCCAGCATCCTGCCGACCACGGTGACGGGAGCAAAGTCACCGTAACCGACTGTTGCCACGGTGACGAATGCCCACCAGATAGCCTCACCGAAGGTGCGGATTGTCGCGTTGGGGGCACCGCGCTCAGCCGCGAGCACACCGAGCGAGATTACGTAGACGAACAGCGCCGTGTACGCCAGGGCCGTGACCACCACCCGTGAGCGGATCGAGTCGCCGCTCGCATTACTGAACCAGCGGATGCGCGGCAGATATTGCAGCAGCTGGAACGGCCGCACCCACGGAATCACCACCGAAACAGTGTCCACAGAGTGTTTCCGCATGAACTCGAACCGGTGGCCGTGCGGGGTGAGCCATATCCGCACGACGAAGTCAATGATGTACGCCGCCCACACGACGCCGAGCGCAATTGTCACGATTACGCGCCACACCATACCCAGCTGGGGCGCGAGGATGAGCAGGGAATAGCCGAACAGGAAGAACGCCGAACTGATCAGCAAGGGAGTCTGGGTCTTGTTCTCCCACTGTTGCCGTCGCGACGCATCCTCAGCGTTGGGTGCCACAACATCACCTCCAAACGGTGATCTGCGCTCTCGGCCGCTCGCCGCGAAATCGTCAGTCTGGATCATGCCCGGCATCGGCCGGCACCTCAGCGCAGACAACTCAGCGCGACAACTCAGCGCAGAGCCGTGCTGGCCTTCTTCAACGCCATCGTCAGCTTTATCCTGCCGACCTGTGTTGGCAACACGTCTGCGCCGAAGCATTCGACATCGTGATCGACGAGTCGTGTTACGGGCCCATCGTGCTGGCGCGGCAATGTAGCCCGCAGGGTGTCCGTTACTCATGCATGCGCATACCATGTGCGCATGACGCGAAGTCATGAGGGTCGGGGTGCTGGGGCGTGGCGCGCGAGCGTCGTGGCCGGGACGCTGCTCCTGTTCGCCGCAATCGCTCTCGGCGGTGCGTCCATCGCCAATGCCCAGGCTACCGGTCCGATACTCGTCGATGAGGACTTCACCGGCTCAACCGTGATTGCCGACTTCGAAGGATATGGCAGCGCCTGTCTGACCGGCGCACCGGCTGTGGCGTCCCTCCCTGTGGGCGCCCACGCACTCACCGGATGCTCCAACACACCGGTCGGCCCCGTACCACCGGCCGGGGGAGCACCCGACGGCTTCCTGCAACTTACCGACGCGTCCACCGATCAGTCTGGAGCCGTCCTCTACGCGCAACCATTGCCAGCGACCAGCGGGATGGAGATCAGCTTCGAGCAGTGGCAGTACGGCGGCACCCAGACTCCCGCGCCGGCTGACGGCATATCTTTCTTCCTTGTTGACGGAGCAACAACCCTGGATGCGCCTGGCGCATTCGGTGGCAGCCTCGGGTACGCGCAGAAACTCCCCGACAACAACCCGGCCAACACCTTGATCCCTGGCGTGAACGGCGGCTACCTCGGCATCGGACTCGACGTTCTCGGCAACTACTTCGGCGATTGGGAGCAACGCGGCGCCGGTTGCCCCACGACCTCTCCAGCGGGGACGGTGTTTCGGATCCCCGGCCCAGGGGCGAACATGGTCACCGTCAGAGGACCGGGTGACGGGGTAACCGGGTACTGCTTCCTCGATGCGACGACCTCGAACTTCACGACGACCAGTCCGTGGCCGTCAACACTCCCCGGGCAATTGCACGGCACGTTGACCGCGTTCCCGCCTGGGACCGATGCTGCCGGTGCCGCCGCGCTGTTGCAGCCGTCCAAACGGACGGTGACCATCGTCATTACGCCGGTTCCCGATCCGCAGGTGACCGTCTCCATCGACTTCGGAACCGGGTCTCAGGAGGTCCTCACCTTCCCCGCACCGCAACCGGTGCCCGCCACCTACAAGTTCGGCTTCGCGGCATCCACTGGGGGGTTCACCGACGTGCACCTCATCCGCACTGTCCGCGTCCAGGCTCTCGACCCGCTGCCGCAGCTGGATCTCATCAAGCAGGTGGACGCATCCGCTCTGCCTCCGGAGCCGATCCTTGCGGGGCAGACCATCCCGTACCAGTTTGTCGTCACCAATAGCGGTGGGTCTGCACTGATGGATGTCGCTGTCACCGACCCCTTGGTTCCCGTGATCGCATGCCCGTCTCCCGATCTGATCATTGGGCAGACGATCACGTGCGTTGGCGACTATGTGGTCACCGCAGCCGACGTCGTACGCGGGTACGTCCCGAACACGGCAATCGCGGAAGGCACGGGGCCAGCGGGAGTCATCGCCTCGCCGCCATCGTCGGTTGATGTGCCGCTGGGAGGCACCATCACTCTGGCGTTGCAGAAGAACGTCGACTCCACAGTCACCTACAACGTCGGCGAGAGCGTGGCTTACGAATATGTGGTCACCAACACCGGCTCTACCGCCATTACCGGCATTGACGTACGAGACGACCATCTCACCGGCATCACCTGCGACAGCGATACGCTCCCAGCCTCTGGAACGCCCGGAAACAGCACTGTCTGCCGCGGCAACTACGTGGTGACCGACAGCGACGCGACAGCGGGAACGGTGACGAACATCGCCGTCGCTTCCGGCAACGGTGGCTCCGTCGAATCGCCGCCAGCGGATGCCACGATCACGGTGGCAGCAACGACCCCGACTCCGACCCCGACGCCGAGTCCGACTCCGCCGGCAACCCCGACGGCGGCACCCGCCCCGACTTCGTCAGTAGGACCCGCAGCGCCGGCGGGGTCGACCGGGTCAGGCAGGCTGCCCGCCACGGGTGCTGACAGCAGCGGCGCGTTGCGCGTGGGGAGCCTCTTCGTGCTCGCGGGGTTCGGGTTCGTTCTTACCGCGAGACGGCCACGGAGCGCCCGCAAGCCCGACTAGCAGCGACGCGCGAGAATGTGGAGTGCCCCTATCGCACCGTCACATCGCGACATATCGTTAAGTATCGTTCGCGGTTCACGGAGGAGGTCATCATGGGTAATTCGTTCCCGACCGGCGCGTTTGGAGCCGGCAATCCTCGGGAGGGCGTGTGGCAGATGATGGAGCAGCTGCGCTCAACATTCGAGAAGCGCGCGGGCTCCCGCATGGGCCGCGGTGATGTGCGCGCGGCGGTGCTCGCGCTGCTCGCCGAGCAGCCGATGCATGGCTACCAGATCATTCGCGAGATCGAGGAGCGAAGCGGCGGCAGCTGGAAGCCCAGCGCCGGTTCGGTCTATCCGACACTGCAGCTCCTGGCTGACGAGGGGCTCATCAAAGCGGAGGAGTCGAACGGTCGCAAGACGTACGCACTGACCGAGGCAGGCCGCGAAGAGGCCTCTGCGACCGGCGCGTCGGCGCCGTGGGAGACCGCGGGAGCGGATGGCGCCCCCGAGTTCACCGCGCTGCCGAAAGCGGGTATTGAGCTCGCCCAGGCGGCGGCGCAGGTGAATCGAACCGGATCTCCGCAACAGATTCGAGAGGCTGTGACGGTGCTCGACGAAGCGCGTCGTCGGCTCTACTCAATCCTCGCTCAGGAGTGACGCGGGTGGTGTCGGGTCGTCGAGGCCCCGGGGAATCGATGCCCGGCGCTGGAGACACCCGCGCCCGCTACCGCCGCATCCTGCGGTTCGCCGGATGGAATCTGGCGCAGACGTGGTGGTACGAGCTGTTCCTTCCGCGCATCGGACTCGCGAAGATCGCGGAGCGCACCAGAGACAAACGGATGCTGCGCTTCGCCCAGCGCTTCCACCTGCTCGCGGTCGACCTCGGCGGGCTGATGATCAAGGTCGGCCAGTTCCTGTCGTCGCGGCTCGACATCCTGCCGCCCGTGATCACGAGCGAGCTCGAGGGGCTGCAGGACGAGGTGCCGCCGGTGCCGTTCCCGGCCATCCGCGCGCTCGCCGAGGTGGAGTTGGGCGTGCCGTTCGAGCGCGCGTTCACCACGGTCGACGAGATACCGGTGGCTGCGGCATCCCTCGGCCAGGCTCACCGCGCCCGGCTTGGCCCCGTCGATGCAGCTGAGACGGGCTTGGATGGAGTGGTGATCAAGGTGCAGCGACCGGGCATCGATGAGATCGTCGACGTCGATCTCGCGGCATTGCGCAAGGTGGGCGGGTGGCTCAGTCATGTGCGGCTGGTATCCGACCGTGTCGACATGCCAGCGCTGGTTGAGGAGTTCGCGCTGACGAGTCTCGAGGAGATTGACTACCTGCACGAGGCGATAAGTTCCGAGCGCTTCGCGGCAGATTTCGCCGGTGACGACCGCGTGGCGGTGCCCGCCGTGGTCTGGGAGCGCACGACTCGGCGCGTACTCACCCTCGAAGACGTGACGGCCATCAAGATCACCGATGGCGCGGCCCTCCGCGCTGCGGGTATCGATCCGACCGAAGTGGCTCCGGTGTTCGCATCCGTCATGTTCGACCAGCTGTTCACCAACGGCTTCTTCCACGCCGACCCGCATCCCGGCAACATCTTCGTCACCCCGGTGAGCCCTGTCGCCCCGGCCGCCGGCGAGTCCGGCGGGCGGCCGTGGAAGCTGACGTTCATCGACTTCGGCATGATGGGCGAAGTGTCCACCGGCACACGCACGGGCCTCCGAAAACTGCTCATTGCAGCTGCCTCACGCGACGGCAAAGGCCTGGTGGATGCCATCCGTGACGTCGGCGTGCTACTGCCTTCCGCCGAGACGACAGAGCTCGAACGAGCGATGATTCAGCTCTTCGCCCGGTTTGGCGGCATGGGCTTCGCCGAGCTGCGCGACGTTGACCCGCGCGAGTTCCGCGACTTCGCCGAGCAGTTCGGCGAGGTGGTCCGCTCGCTACCGTTCCAGCTCCCAGAGAATTTCCTGCTCATCATCCGGGCGATGTCGCTGACCTCAGGGGTCTGCAGCGCTCTCGATCCCCAGTTCAATCTCTGGGACTCGATCGAGCCGTACGCGGCGCAGCTCCTGCGCGACGAGCGGGGGAACGTCGTGACGGATGTCGCACAACAGGCGCTTGAGATCGCCGGCGTTGCGTGGCGCCTCCCGAAGCGGCTCGACGCGCTCGTCACCCGGATCGAGGACGGCACCGTTGCGGTAACGAACCCACGCCTTGAGCGCCGCGTCGCACGACTGGAGCGCATCGCGCGACGCTTGGTGGCGGCCGTGCTGTTCGGCGCACTGCTCGTCAGTGGTGCTGTGCTTCGTGCCGACGATGTGGTGCTCGGCACGGTGCTGATGATCGGGTCGATCCTTCCACTGCTGGTTGTGCTGTTCGCGGGGCGCCGCGACGGCTGAGCACGGTGACGGCTGATCACGGCGACGGTGTATTGGCAGTTAGGGCTAGGTGGTCTTCCGCTGCACGAGCGCGAAATGCGCGTCGGCATGCTGTCGGCCAGGCACGGATTCCCCGATGCCGATCAAGGCCGCAGTTATGAGGTTGTAGGCCGCGGCCTTCAAGTCGTAGCCAACGGTCGAGAGCGGTGGGATCGTCACGGCTGAGAGGGGAGTGTTGTCCATGCCGATGATGCCCAGATCACCGGGGACCGTCCAGCCGCGAGTGGTCGCCGCAGACAGCAGAGTGGTGGCAACGTCGTCGTTGTAGCAGACGACCCCGATGCCGGGCAGGGCCAGGTGGTCAACCGCATCGAGGGCGTCGTTCAGGTCTATGCCGAGACGAATGATCGTGGGCTCCGGGAGGCCGCTATCCGCAGAGGCACGCCGCACGCCCTCTTCCCTGCTCTCGCCGAAGGGGTCTTGCCTGGCATCCTGCAGGTGGGCAAAAGCCAAACGGGTGTATCCGCGGTCGATGAGGTGATGCGCCTGCAGGGCGCCGATCTGAACGTTGGGGTCGTCACGTTGGCCAGACGATGTAGGGTCAAACGCTTTCACGCCGCGGCTGATGAGCAGGTCACGTTCCGCGGGGGAGAAAGGGGTGAGTGAGATCACTGCCCTGGGCTTCATGCCGGTGATCACGCGATCCAGGGGCGCGGTCGTATCCGTTGACAGGTGCAACAGCAGAGTGAGCCCGCGCGACGCGAGTTCTTCGGTGGCGGCCTGGAAGATGTCCTGCAGATTGCCGCCGAATGTGGTGTTCGGGATCACCGCGATCACGATGTCGCTTGAGCCCTTGGCCAGCGTCCGGGCTGCGGCCGACGGCTGGTACTCGAGCTGGGCGGCGGCCTGCGTGACGCGTTCCCTGGTCTCGCTGGCGAAGCGCTCGCCGCGGCCATTGAGAATCTGGCTCACGGTGGCGCGCGAGACGCCGGCAAGCCTGGCCACATCTTCGCTGGTCGCGATCATTGGTCCAGCATATAGCGATCGTTGACGAACAGTTGACGCGCGTTACTAAATGTGGTTACCTACCCAAGTAACGCGCGATACCAGCTCGCGGAATCCTCACAATGACGTACAGGAGCTCGACCGAATGACCCGCGATATCTTCAACACCGGCTGGAGCTTCCGGCCCAAGGTGACCGCTTTCATGGAACTGGCCGGCTCGACCGCGTCGGCCTGGCGCGATGTGGTTCTGCCGCACGATGCCCTGATCGGGACCGAACGTCGAGCGGATGTCGCCAGAGGCGAGACCAGCGGGTACTTCGTGGGCGGAGCATTCGAGTACAAGAAGACATTCCATGCAGGCGAGGAGCTGCGCGGCAGGCAGGTGCTGCTTGAGTTCGATGGCGTCTACCGCGATGCGGCCATCTTCGTGAACGGCAACCTGGCCGGGCAGCGTGCATTCGGATACTCACGCTTCTTCGTTCAGATCGACCCCTATCTGCAGTTCGGTGCCGACAACGAGATCCGCGTTGAGTGCCGCACGCACCTCGACAGCCGTTGGTATGCCGGTGCCGGCATCTACCGTGACGTGCACCTCATCGTGAAGAACCCCATACACATCGCGACTGACGGCGTGATGGTGACAACCCCCGACATTGAGACGGACCGCGCCGTCGTCGAGGTCGCCGTCGAGGTCGAGAACTCAAGTGCCGAGACCTCAACGCTCGTGCTCGCCGCGACGGTGCGCGGAGCGGATGCCACAGCAGTGGCCAGCGCGACCTCGCCCATCACACTCCTCCCGCACACCCGCGGCACCGTTCGCTTGCGCAGCTACGTCGAAGGCCCCGTCCTCTGGAGCGTCGAGACCCCGTACCTGTACTCGGTAGACCTGGAACTCCGGGCCGGCGACGCGGTGGTCGACGAGCAGTCGGTCGCGTTCGGCATCCGCTCACTGCAATTGGATCCGCAGAAGGGCCTCCGTATCAACGGTGAGGTCGTCAAACTGCGGGGAGCGTGCATCCACTCCGACAACGGTCCGCTGGGCGCTGTCTCGATGCGTGCGGCAGAGGAGCGCAGAGTCGCCATTCTCAAAGAGGCGGGCTTCAATGCGATCCGCAGCGCGCACAACCCGATGAGCGCGGCGCTGCTTGACGCCTGCGACAGGCTCGGGATGCTCGTGATGGACGAGACCTTCGACATGTGGACGTCGAGCAAGAGCGACTTCGACTACGCCTTCGATTTTCCAGAGTGGTGGGAACGCGACGTTGAGGCGATGGTCGCCCGCGACATCAACCACCCGAGCGTGATCTTCTACTCGATCGGCAACGAGATCCCGGAGACGGGCAGCCCGATCGGCTCGACCTGGGGCCGCAAGCTTGCCGAGAAGGTGCGTTCCCTTGACCCGACTCGCTACGTCACGAACGGCATCAACGGGTTCGTCTCGATGCTCGACACGATCATCCCGCAGATGCAGGCGAGGCGGGATACCGCGGCCGCTGCCCCCGAGGGTGGGGTCAACACGATGATGGCCGGCTTCGGCCAGATGATGAGCCACATCCAGACCTCGCAGGCGGCCAGCGAGCGCACCGAGGAATCGTACGCCGTGCTCGACGTCGCCGGAATGAACTACGCGGACGCGCGCTACGAGCTCGACCGCGACCTCTTCCCAGAGCGCATCATCGTGGGCACAGAGACCTGGCCGACGTCGATCGTGGGCAACTGGGCGCTGGTCGAGGCCAACGGACACGTCATCGGTGACTTCACCTGGACCGGCTGGGACTACCTCGGCGAGACCGGCATCGGGGCCACCCGCTACGTCGATCAGGCGACCGACGGAGCTTCATCGTTCTCCGGGGGATTCCCTGAGCTCACCGCGTGGTGTGGCGACATCGACATCATCGGTCATCGCCGTCCCGTCTCCTACTTTCGGGAGATCGTCTTCGGCCTACGTTCGGACCCGTACATTGCGGTGAACCCGCCGGCCAACCACGGTCGGCAGATCGCCGTCTCCACGCCGTGGGCCTGGGGCGACGCGACGCCGAGCTGGAGTTGGACCGGCTTCGAGGGCCACCCGGTCACGGTCGACGTCTACAGCGACGCCGACGAAGTCGAGCTGCTGCAGGGCGGCGTCTCGCTGGGTCGCAAGGCCATCGAGGGTTTCCGAGTGGCATTCGACACGGTCTATGCGCCGGGCGAGCTGACGGCCGTCGGCTATGTAGCGGATGCCGAGACGGGACGCATCCGTATTCAGAGCGCCGCGGCATCCGTTGCACTGCAGGCGTCTGTCGCGCGCACCCAGCTTCGCCTCGATGGCACCGACCTCGGCTTCATCGAGCTCTGCCTCACCGACGGAGCGGATGTGGTGCGAAGCGATGTCGATCGGCTCGTCACCATCACGGTCGAAGGGCCAGCCACGCTGGCTGCGTTCGGCAGTGGAAACCCGGTCACCACCGAGAGCTTCACCGCCGCATCGCACACCACATTCAACGGTCGGGTGCTCGCCATTGTGCGCCCGACCGGAGCAGGTGACATCACGGTGACGGCAGTCGCCGACGGATGCCCGCCCGCAATCACCACCCTCAGCGCCCGCTGAGGCAGCACACACCAGCACACACCTGCATCACTGACAAAGGAGTCACGACATGACAAACAATGAAACACCCGCCACCAACGTGGCGGGCCTGATCACCGACGATGCCCTGAGCCGTTCAGACGTGGTGCGCACTCCGGTGAGCGCCGGCTACATCTGGTTGCTCATCCTGGCGACCGTCGGTGGATTCGCGGCGCTGGTTGCCCCCATCGGCCTCTCCCTTTCGCTCCGGGTGCAGGAGCTCGCGCCAGACAATGTAGAGGTCCTCGGATACGTCATCGGAATCGCGGCGGCGGTGACGGCTGTCCTCGGCCCCTTGACGGGGATGTGGAGCGACCGCACTCGGAGTCGATTCGGCCGTCGACGTCCTTTTGCATTCTTCGGCGCGATCATCGGAGTGCTGGGCCTGGCCTTTATCGCGGGTGCGCCCACTATCCCGCTCCTGCTCGTCGGCTGGATCATCACAGCGATCGGCTGGAATACAGCACTGAACGTCCTGCTGCTTTCGCAGGCCGACCGGTTGCCAGAAGAGCAGCGCGGTAAGGTCGCCGGACTCAGTGGTGTCGCTCAGATGATCGCATCCGTGCTGGGCGTCGGACTCGCCAGCGCCTTCATCGGCAATAACTTTCTCGTGTTTCTGGTGCCCGGAGCACTCGGCCTGATTCTCTTCCTCCTGTTCGTGCTCTTGGTAAAGGAGCCGAGCAGCCTCGACCGAGTTATTGAGCAGAAACTCGGCTTCCGCAAGATCCTCGGCAACATGGTTTTCAACCCGCGGAAGCACCCGGACTTTGCCTGGAATTGGCTCGGCCGACTCCTCTTCAACTTCGGTGTGACGTTTGCCACGACCTTCACGACGCTGTTCTTCGCCTCGCGCTTGTCGGCAGGCGGACAGGTGGCAGACATCGGTGGTCTCATCACGATTCTTGCGCTGCTGGGCGTAGTTGCGACAGCTGGCGGCGCGGTCCTCGGGGGTTTTCTATCCGACAAGCTCAAGCGCCGCCGCATCTTCGTTCTTCTTGCCGGGATCGCCTTCACCGTGGGCGCCATCATTATGGCGACCGGTGGATCGGTCACCGTGGTGCTGATCACTGGTTCGCTTGTCACGAGCCTGGGGCTGGGAGTCTTCTCGGCAGTCGACCAGGCAATCGTGCTGGACGTGCTTCCCGATCGGGATGTTGAAGCAGGTCGGTTCATTGGCATCAACCAATATGCGACCTCGATTGCGCAGGCGGTGGCCCCCATCATTGCGGTTCCACTTCTCCTGATCGGGGTGGCAGGCAGCGACAAGAACTACGCACTGGTGCTCCTGGTGGCAGCAGCGTGCACCCTCGTCGGTGGCACTCTGGTGATGGTCTTCGTCCGCGGCTCCAAGTAGGGAATCAACATGACTAACCTCCCCTATCGTGATGCCTCTCTCCCCGTTGAGGCCCGAGTAAGCGATCTTCTCTCACGGCTCTCACTGCAGGAAAAGGCCGGCCAGTTGAGCCAGTACTTCTACTTCGGTGGGTTGGGCGAGGTTCCGGCCGATCTCGACGTTGCCTCGCTGCCGCCGGAGCAGCAGGCATTCGTCCGGCAGCCACAGATGGTCGAAGCCGCCATCAGTGCGGGGGGAGCGGGCTCGGTGCTGTTCGTCATGAAAGCAGCGCAGGCCAACCGTCTTCAGAAAATGGCGGTCGATGGCACGGCCCACGGCATCCCGCTGATTTTCGGGTTCGACGTTATCCATGGGCTTCGCACCATCTTCCCTGTGCCTATTGCGCAGGCGGCGTCCTGGGACCCGGCGGCGATCGAGGCAGCACAGTCGGTCGCCGCCAGGGAAGCACGAGCGGTGGGAATCCACTGGACGTTCGCGCCCATGGTCGACATTGCTCGCGATCCCCGCTGGGGCCGCATCATTGAGGGCGCAGGCGAGGACCCGTATCTGGGTTCCGTCGTCGCAGCGGCACATGTTCGAGGTTTCCAGGGCGACCTTGGTGCCGAGCGGGTGTTTGCAGGACCAAAGCACTTCGCCGGCTACGGGGCAGCACGGGGCGGTCGTGATTATGACGACGCGGAAGTGTCTGACTCGGAGTTGCGCAATGTGTACTTGCCGCCATTCCAAGCGGCAATCGACGCAGGGGCAGCCAACATCATGAGTGCCTATATGGACCTCAACGGGGTGCCGGCGAGCGGCAACTCCTGGCTGCTGGGCGATGTGCTTCGAGATGAACTCGGTTTCGAGGGCTTTGTCGTGTCCGATGCCAACGCTGTGAAATCTCTCGAGACCCAGCACTTCGCTGCCTCGCCGATGGATGCGGCAGCTCGTGCGGTGTCCTCAGGCCTCGACATGGAGATGTGCATGTTCGATCCGGCATACGCAACCATCCCCGATGCTGTCCGAGAGGGCATGGTCGACGAGGAGACCATCGACACGGCGGTGCGTCGCGTGCTGACTGCGAAATTCGAGCTCGGCCTGTTTGAAAACCCCTATGTGAGCGAGGATGCGTCGGCTCCCGTGCTCGACGACCCCGCGCACCGTGATCTGGCGCGGGTGACCGCCGAGCGCACGGCAGTGCTGTTGAAGAACGATGGCACGCTGCCCCTCAGTCCGGTCGGGCTCGGCTCGATCGCGGTGATCGGTCAGTTGGCGGACAGTAAGCGAGACACCCTCGGGCCCTGGGTATTCGGCCACAACACGGAGGAGACCGTCAGCATCACGGAGGGCATTCGCGCTCGAGTCGGTGAGGGCATTCGGATCGACCACGCGCCGGGGGCCGGGATTCCGGCGCGACTCTTCGCGTCGATGTTTGACCGTCAGGATCCGACCGTCGTGAACACTCCCGCTGACTATGACGACGACGCCGAGATTGCCGCGGCCGTGACGCTCGCGGCATCCGCTGACGTGGCTGTGGTGGTCGTGGGCGAGCGGCAGAACCAGATCGGGGAGAACGCGTCACGCTCCAGCCTCGAGCTGCCTGGCCGGCAACTCGAGCAGCTGCAGCGCATCGTCGCGACCGGCACACCGGTCGTGGTGCTCGTGATGTCAGGGCGCCCGCTCGACCTGCGCTGGCCAGACGGGCACGTCCCGTCGATCCTGCAGGTCTGGTACCCGGGCACCCGCGGCGGCGACGCGGTTGCGGCGCTGCTCTTCGGCGACGTGTCGCCGGCCGGTCGGCTGCCCTTCACCTGGCCGCGCCACGTCGGCCAGGTGCCGATGATCTATTCGCACCTGCGTACCTTCCAACCCGAGCAGCAGGGCGAGCGCTACTGGGACGAGGAGTCGACCCCGCTCTACCCGTTCGGTCATGGCCTCAGCTACGCATCGTTCGAGTACGACAACCTTCGCCTTGCATCAGACGCCATCATGGTGGGCGAATCAACAACGGTATCCGTCGACGTCACCAATGCCTCCGACCGTGAGGCAGATGAGGTCGTGCAGCTCTACATCCACCAGCGGTTCGGCACGTCGTCACGCCCCGTGCGTGAGCTGAAGGGGTTCGAACGCATCACCCTGTCAGCCGGCGAGACCCGCACGGTCACCTTCAAGCTGGGGCCAGATCAACTCCGCTACTGGAGTGCGGCGACGCGATCCTGGCTGCAGGATCCGACGACCATCGACCTGTGGATCGGCGGCACGTCGGCTGCCGATCTTGCCGGCGCACTCACCATTCAGAAGGGTTGAAAATGCGGCCCGAGAACACCATCGGTTCGTCGAAAGGAATCATCGTGTCACCGTGGCTCGGATCGTTCATCAGTGCCAGCCAGCCGAGCAACGACGGCGATCCGGCCGCGTACTTCCGTCGTGAGTTCGACGTCGCTGCGACGGTGCGGCGTGCGACCCTCCACGTCACGGCGCTCGGTATCGTCGAGCCATACCTGAACGGGAGGCGTGTCGGCGACGAGGTGCTGGCCCCTGGGTGGACGTCGTACACGCACCGCGTGATGGTCTCAACGTATGACGTGACCGACGACATTGCGATCGGCCAGAACACTTTCGACGCGGTCGTCGGTGAGGGCTGGGCCGCGGGTGCTCTCACGTGGGAGAACCGGCGCCACAACTACACCGACCGCCCGGCGCTGTTCATGCAGCTTGAGCTTGAGTACGACGATCGCACCGACGTCATTGGCACGGGCGTGATTGGCGCGGACGAGCAGTTCCTGGTGGGATCGGGGCCCGTTCGCGCAAACGGCATCTACCCGGGTGAGACGTATGACGCGCGCATCGAGCCAGGGGAGTGGGCGCCCGCGCATCCGTTCGCGTGGGATCTCGACACACTCGAGGTGAACCCTGCACCATCGATCCGGCGGATCGAAGAACTGTCACCGGCCGCGATCACAACGAGCCCGTCCGGTGCGACCATCGTTGACTTCGGCCAGGTGCTCACGGGCTGGGTGCGGCTCACCGTCTCGGGAGAAGCCGGCCAGACGGTGACGCTGCGCCACGCAGAGATACTCACTCCCGGCGGCGAGCTGGAACGCGAGTCGAACCGCTCCGCTGAGGCGACCGACCGGTACACGCTGCGAGGCTGCGGCCCGGCGGGTGAGGCAACGGAGACCTGGGAGCCGGGATTCACCTTCCACGGCTTCCGCTACGTGCAGGTCGACGGCTGGCCAGGCGAACTTGCGCCCGATGCCCTGCGTGCGATCGTCGTGCACAGCGACATGGAGCGCACCGGGTGGTTCGAGACGTCCAATGACCTCGTGAACAAATTGCACGAGAACACGCTCTGGTCGATGCGCGGCAACTTCGTTGGGCTGCCCACCGACTGCGCCCAGCGCGACGAGCGCCTCGGCTGGACCGGCGACCTCAACGCATTCACCCCGACGGCAACGTACCTCTACGACGTGCGCGGCATGCTGGGCTCCTGGTTGAAGGATCTCGCTGCCGAACAGCTGGCGTCCGGCACGGTGCCCTGGTCGGTTCCCGACGTGCTGCCCACCCCGTCGTCGCCGACGGCGGTCTGGAGTGACGCTGCGATCAGCGTGCCGTTTGCTCTCTACGAGGAGTACGGCGATCTCGACATCCTGCGCGCCAGCTATGTCTCGATGACGTTGTTCATGCGGCAGGTCGAAGGGCTCCTCGACGCGGATGGGCTGTGGAGCAGCGGCTTTCAGTTCGGAGACTGGCTTGATCCGGATGCCCCCGCAGACAACCCTGCTGGGGGCAAGACCGATCGCTACCTCGTTGCCAGCGCCTACCTCTGTAAGACCACGAACGAGCTCGCGCAGGCAGCTGCATTGCTAGGTGAGCTCGATGACGCGGCACACTTCGCCCTGCTTCACGAGCGGGTTCGCGCCGCTTTCCGGCGCGAGTTCGTCAGTGAGTCTGGCCGCGTCGTGAACGAATCGGCGACGGCCTATGCCCTCACGATCATGTTCGACATCCTCGACGACGCCCAGCGTGCCAAGGCCGGTCAGCGCCTCGCCGAGATTGTAGAAGCTGCGCACTTCAAGATCTCGACGGGTTTTGCCGGAACGCCGCTTGTCACCGACGCCCTCAGCACAACAGGCCACCTCGACGTCGCGTACAAGCTGCTGCTGGAAGAGGGATGCCCGTCATTCCTGTATCCCGTGACGATGGGGGCAACCACCGTCTGGGAGCGCTGGGACTCAGTGCTGCCCGACGGCACCCTCAACTCGACGGGCATGACCTCGCTCAACCACTACGCCCTGGGCGCGGTCGCGAGCTGGCTGCACCGCGTCGTCGGTGGCCTGTCTCGCGCCGAGGCGGGCTGGCGACGGATGCTCGTTGCACCGCAACCGGGCGGCGGCCTGACCTCTGCTCGAACGGCACACATCACGCCGTTCGGCCGCGCCGCGGTGTCATGGCGCGTCGACGCCGGCCAGATGCACCTCGACGTGACGGTGCCGGATGGCGTGGAAGCCACGGTCGTGCTGCCGCTGCACCCCGACGGCGCGCGCGAAGAAGTGGGAGCGGGCACGCATTCGTGGAGCTATCCAGCACCCGCCGGCTACGGCGAAGCGATCGTCTTCACGATGGACACCCTGATGAAAGACATCTCAGGGGATCCGGATGTCTGGCCTGCAATTCTTGCCGTCTTCAGGACTTATTTTCCGGGGGTGCCGCTTGAGGCCGCCGGCTCTCACATGGCCGCATTGCCACTCAGTGCCGTCGTCGGACGGCTGCCGGGGGCGGGGGCGGAACTCGACCGTGATCTGCGCGCGGCGCTCGCGATCCGAAAGGACTAACACATGGCCGTATTTCCTGATGGCTTCCTCTGGGGTGCGTCCTGCGCGCCGCACCAGAACGAGGGCAACAACGTCAACAGCGATATGTGGGCACTCGAGCAGCTGCCCGGTTCCTCCTTCACCGAGCGCAGCGGCGACGCGGTCGATTTCTACCACCGTTGGAAAAACGACATCGACCTGCTGAAGTCGCTCGGCCTCAACTCGTTCCGGTTTGGCATCGAGTGGGCGAGGGTCGAGCCCACCCGCGGCGACTTCTCCGCCGCAGAGCTGGCGCACTACCGGCGCATCATTGAGTACTGCCTCGCGCAGGGCATCGAACCCGTCGTCACCCTTCATCACTTCTCCAGCCCGCTGTGGTTCGTGAAAGAGGGTGGCTGGAGCTCGCCGGAGGCCGTCGATCGCTTCGGCGCATATGTCGATGCGGTGACGGCAATCCTCGACGGAGTGACGTGGGTGGCCACGATCAACGAGCCCAACATGTTCGCCGTGATGTATCAGATGTCGACACCGCTGCAATATCCCGATCCGGCTGCCGTCCTTGAGCGGATGCGCGAAGCGATGTCGCCGGTGAACGGCGATGCGGGAATCAACTCGTTCTCGATGCCGGAGCCGAAGGGCGACGCGGCACGCACGATGGTGCTCGCGCACGAGCGCGCCCGCAGCATCCTGCGCGCGAAGACGTCAGTCAAGGTGGGCTGGACCATCGCCATCCAGAGCCTCGTCGCCCGCGACGGGTACGAAGACAGGCTGGAGTACTACGAACGAGTGTGGGAAAACACGTATCTTGAGGCATCCCGCGACGACGACTGGGTCGGTGTGCAGTCCTATACGAGCCAACTCGTCGGCCCCAATGGGCTCGAGGGAGCGCCAGAAGGCGCTGAGTTGACGCAAACCGGCTGGGCATATCGCCCCGATGCTCTCGAGATTGCCGTTCGCCGGGCTGCAGCCGTCACGAGTGGCATCCCGATCATCGTGACGGAGAACGGCATCGCCACCGCCGACGACCAGCGCCGCATCGACTACACGGCCGTGGCACTCGCGGGCCTGGCGCACGCGATCGCTGACGGGATCGACGTGCGCGGCTACCTGCACTGGACCTTCATTGACAACTTCGAGTGGGTGCACGGCTTCGATGTCACGTTCGGGCTCGTGGCCGTGGATCGCACCACGTTCGTCCGAACCCCCAAGCCCAGCGCCTACTGGCTGGGATCTCTTGCACAGAAAAACGGAGCAGACATCCTGTGAACGACTCGATTCGCCCCGGCCAGGTCTGGCTCGACACCAAGGGTGAGCGCATCCAGGTGCACGGCGGCTCGATCTTCTTCGAGAACGACACGTACTACTGGTACGGCGAGAACAAGGAGGAGACCACTCCCGGTAGCGGCAACTGGCACTGGGGTGTTCGTGCATACGCGTCGACCGACTTGTACAACTGGCAGGACCTCGGGCTGATCATCCCGCCGGTGCTCGACGACCCGTCATCGCCGCTGCATCCGGCCCAGAAAATGGACCGCCCGCACATCATCTTCAACGACGCGACCGGAAAGTACGTCTGCTGGCTCAAGGTGATGGGGGAGGGCTCGCACGACACTCAGGCCTCGACCGTGCTCGTCGCAGATTCGCTGCTCGGCCCCTATGAGATTGTGCGCACTGGCCTGACCCCGCTGGGCATGAGTGCTGGCGACTTCGACCTCGTCGTCGACCCGCAGACGAAGAAGGCGTACTACTACTTCGAGAAAGTGCACACCGACCTCATCGTCGCCGACCTCACCGATGACTACACCGATGTCACGGGCACCCACTCCAGCCACTTCCCGCACCCCGGCCCGCCGTTCACCCGGGAGGCGCCGGCCCATTTCGAACGGGGCGGCACGCACTACCTGGTGACCTCAGGGTCTACCGGCTATTTTCCGAACTTCTCCGAGTTCGCGAGTGCGCCCGACTATCACGGTCCATGGACGGTTCTCGGAGACGCGCACCCTGACGACGCCACCCGCACCTCGTTCCGCTCGCAGATCAGCAGTGTGTTCAAGCATCCGCTCAAGCAGGACCTGTACATCGCGCTCGCTGACCGCTGGTTGCCGCAGCTTCCGGATTCGATGCCGAACGTGTACGAGAGCGTCGCGGCGCGAGCCGTGGGAGAATCGCTTCCCGACCGGGTTACATCGGCGGATGACGCAGTGGACATGGCCGCGGTGATGGCGGCGGGTTCTGGGGAGAACACGGCTATCGCCGACTACGTCTGGCTTCCCATCAGCTTCGACGGCGACGTGCCGCGGATCGACTGGCTCGACGAATGGCGGATCGAGGACTACGCGTGAGCTTCATCGAGCGCCGGTTCATGGACCCGCAGCGACGGATGAAAGCATCGCTCTTCGACGAGCTGTCACTGAGCGGCGGGGAGATTGTCTTCCTCGGTGACAGCATCACAGAGGGCGGTGCGTGGCACGAGTGGTTTCCCGGTCTGCCGGTCGTCAATCGGGGAATCGGTGGCGACACCACCGATGGCGTGCTGGAGAGACTGGACTCAGCGATTGCCCGGCCGTCTCAGGTCTTCCTCCTGATCGGAACCAACGATCTCGCCTTCCGCCGACCGATGGACAACGTGCTCGCCAACCAGCGGGCCATCGTCGCAGCGATCGCCGTAAGCGGAGCCCAGTTGTACATCCAGAGCGTGTTGCCGCGCAAGAACGTCAAGAAGTATGGCCAGCGCATCGCGCAACTCAACCAGAACGCCGAGTCGTTGGCGAACGAATATGGAGCGAGCTACCTCGACCTCACTCCCACTTTTGAGGATGTCAAAGGTGAACTCCGGCAGGACTTCACCCGTGACGGCCTGCATCTCAATGGTGCTGGCTATCGAGCATGGGTCGAGGTCTTGAGGCCCCTCGTCGCAAACGGTGGAGAGAACTCATGACAAACGCCCCCACCATTGGCTCCGCAGAAAGCTGGAGCGCCTCCTTCGTCAGCGCGAGTCACGCATAATCCAGCGGATGCCGTCGGCGAGCTTGTATCTGATCGACTGAGGTGCTCGCCGCGGCCGGAATCAGGCCGCGGTGAGCACCACTTCGGCGCGCTCCTGGCTGCCCTCGGCGAGACCGCGGTCGATCGCGCGACGGGACGCGAGCCACATCACGATTCCGGCGACGAGCACGGCGCCTTCGGTGATGGTCAGCGACCAGATGATGCCGGGCAGCCCGAACCACAGGTTGCCGAGGAGCACGACCGGGATGAACAGCACACCATGCGTCACCGACATCACGGTGGCAGCAAGCGCACGCCCCGTGGCCTGGAACAGCGACGTGATGATGCCCGTGAATCCGTTCGCGATCATGGCCACGAGTTGCGCCGTGAGGATCGTGACCCCGATCGCGAGAACCGACCGATCGGCCACGAAAGCCGAGAACAACTGCTCGCGGAAGACGAATGCCGTGGTCGAAAAGATCAGGACGATGCCGCCCACTGTGAAGACGGATGCGCGCAGCGCCGACCTGAGACGACTCCGGTCTCCTTTGCCGTACGAGTAGGCGAGCAGCGGCAGGATCCCGATCGTGACGCCCATCACGAGAAACTCCGGCACCTGAGCGATGCGGACCGCGATGC
Source organism: Leifsonia sp. Y878 (assembly GCF_057669685.1). Lineage (NCBI taxonomy): Bacteria > Bacillati > Actinomycetota > Actinomycetes > Micrococcales > Microbacteriaceae > Leifsonia > Leifsonia sp. Y878. The sequence goes on from NZ_JBYHFS010000005.1 coordinate 115,846, forward strand.
CCATTGCAGCGAGTGGACCATCGCCGTACGCGACAGCGAGGTTGTTGAGCACCAGTGTGGTGAGGATCATGAAGGCGGACTGGAGCAACTCGCTGATGCCGACGCCGAAAACGGGCTTCAGCACGGTGGGCGAGAGCGTGAACCAGCGTGGCGCGAGGCTCACGTGCTCGCTGTGCCGATGCAACCAGATGGCGAAGTAGACAATGACGACGAGGTTCGACAGGCCCATTGCCAGTGCGGCACCGGCAACGCCCCACCGCAACACGAGGATGAAGAGAATGTCGAACAGGATGTTCGCGATAGTGGATGCGATGAGCCCAATCATCACCTGGCGCGCTGCGCCCTCTGCTCGCACGATCTGCTCGAGACAGAATGCTGCTGCGAGCACGGGAACGAAGGCGAGCATGACGGCCACGTAGGCGCTCGTTGCCGGCACGGCAGCGGCATCCGCTCCGAGCAACGACACGAGCGGGTGCAGTGCGAGCAATCCAACGCCGCCGAACACAGCTCCGGTGATAACCGCGCCCCAGACAGCGAATGACGAGACGTGCTTGATCTCGTTCGCCTTCGCGGGATCATGCTCCGCTGCGCCAAGTAGCCGTGAGATGAGGGTGCCGCCGCCGACTCCGAATACGCCGCCCACCGCCATAACGAGGGCGAGCACAGGCGTGCCGAACATGATTGCGGCGAGCAGTGCGGTGTCGTGGAGCGAGCCGATGAAGCCACCGTTGATGACGTTATAGACGGCGCCGACGATCATCGCGGCGGCCATCGGCACACAGAGGTGTACGAGAGCGCGGGCGATCGGCGCGGTGGAGAGATACCAGCGGTTGGTGCCGACCGCGTCGTCAACCACCGGGGATTCTGTATTCGTGATGCTCATGACTGCTCCCTTTTTAGGCAGGCTCGAGCGCGCGCCAACGGACGCCGGCACGGCGAGGGAAATGATGTTTTGGATGCGACGGGTGAGTGCCCGCGCGTTCCCGGCTAGCGGGTCGGTTGCGGCAGTTCCGCGGTGATCTTCGTGAGGAGAGCGTGGAGGGTGTCCCGCTCGGTCTGGTTCAACGGGGCGAGGAGGGTTTTTTCGATGTCGGCCATCGCAGCGTCGAACCCAGAGATGAGCTCAATGCCGGCCGGTGTCGCATAGACACGTTTGCTGCGCACGTCGCTGCCATCCGTTCGGCGCTCGACGAGGCCGCGGCGCTCAAGCCCCTGCAGGAGGCTCGAGACGCTCGCCGCGCTGGTTCGGGTCATCTGCGCGATGTCGCGCTGGATCGCACCCGGGTTCTGGGCAAGATAGCCGAGCACGAAGCCCTGCTCATGGGTGAGTTCGCGCTCGCGGATCCAGTCTTCGCCAACCTTCCGCTGCGCCCACCCGATCCAGCGGAGCTGGTCGAGGGTGCTCGTGAGGGGTGTCTCCTGTGCGTCCATGGTTAGAACTCTAACCATTAGGTATCTAACTGTCAACACATCTCGCAGAACAGCGGTACCTCATCCACCGCGCAACGCGTCTCTCAGCGCAGCTGGAAGTCGACGCGGCTCTCGCGGGAACCTCCTTTTTAGAGTTGAATCACCCCATGGGAGTTGACGGGCACCGGAGCAGGCTCAGTCAGGCCGCCGCTGCCTTCACGAGCAACGCACGCAACCCCAACCTTCGCCGGGCCCAGCTCAGTTTTCTCGGCGCCTGGACCGCAGAGTGGGCCTTCACCGTGGCGCTCGGAATCGTTGCGTACCGAGACGGCGGCGCGACAGCTCTCGGCCTGGTGGGCCTTCTCCGGATGCTGCCCTCCGCGCTCCTCGCCCCGCTGTTGTCGGCCATCGCCGACAGGGGACGCCGAGAGCGCGTGCTCATCCTGGTGTCCACCGTGCGTGGAGTCGCGACAGCTGCCGCCGCTGTGGTCGCGTTGATGGCGGGGCCGGCGATGGTGATCTACGCGCTCGCCGTGTTGTCAACGATCGCAGCCACGCTCTACCGCCCTGCGCACTCCGCGCTCCTTCCGTCGCTGTGCCGTACCGGGTATGAGCTCGCCAGCGCCAATGTGGTGCGGGGGCTGCTCGACTCCGCAGCCACACTCGTTGGCCCGCTGCTGGCCGCGGTGCTGCTCCAGTTCACCGGCGTTGGGGTCGTGTTCGCGGTCGCAGCAGCCGCCTCGTTCTGGTCTGCCGCCCTCTTGATGCGACTCACATACGACGCTCCACCGCGTCCGCCAGCACCGCGGCGCCCCAACTTGATGAGGGAGGCAGCGGATGGCGTACGTGCGGTCACGCACAATCGTGGACTGACGCTCATCCTCAGTCTCGCCGCAGTGCAGTCCCTCACCAGGGGCGCGCTCACCGTGCTCTCCGTGGTGGTTGCAATCGAGCTGCTCGGCACCGGTGAGCCCGGCGTCGGCGCCCTGATGGCCGCGGTCGGGGTGGGCGCGGTTCTGGGGTCGCTCGCGGCATCACTCCTGGTGGGAACGGGTCGACTGGGCGCGTGGTTTGCCGTGGGAGTCGGCCTGTGGGGATTGCCTATCGCCCTGATCGGCGTCGTTCCGCAGCAGTCGGCGGCGCTGGCGCTGCTGGCATTCGTCGGAGTCGGCAACGCGCTGATCGATGTCGCGGGGTTCACGCTGATCGGCAGGATGGCCCCCGACGAGGTGCTGGCACGCGTCTTCGGAGTGCTGGAGAGTCTGGTCACAGTGTGCATCGGGCTCGGGGCTATCGCGGCGTCGGCGCTGGTGGAGTGGCTCGGCATTCAGGCAGCCCTCGTGATGATCGGGCTGGTGTGCCCGGTCTTCGCGGTGGCATCGTGGCGGCGGTTGCGAAGTCTCGACAGATCGGTGGGTGTCCGTGACCTGGAGGCTGGCCTGCTCCAACGGATCCCCATGTTTCGCACCCTGCCGCTACCCGCGGTCGAGCGGCTTGCCCGCGGCCTCGAACCTGTCACTCTGCCCGCAGGCCACGTGGTGTTCACGCAGGGCGACCTCGGCGACCGGTACTACCTGATCGAGTCTGGCGAGGTCGAGGTGGTGGGCGACGGACGGGTCGTTGCAACGCTTGGCCCCGGCGAAGGATTCGGCGAAATCGCCTTACTTCGCCGCACGCGCCGAACGGCCACCGTGGTGGCCAGAAGCGATCTCCGACTGCAGGCGCTGGACTCAGACCGGTTCATCCCCGTCGTCCTCGGGTACACGCCAAGCGCTCAGCACGCCGCGGCATCCGTCACCGACATGCTGGATCGCTACGAGCCCACAGACCCGACTGGAGAATTGCCGTCGTCACCGTGAGCAACCTCCACGCTTGAGCAACCCGTGTTCTAGTGGTATGCCTAGGGAATGGAGTCTGGGCGGGCTGTTCTGCTAATCGCAGATATCGGTGGTTACACCGACTACATGAGTTCCCATCGGCTGAGTCTCGCGCACGCCCAGGTCAACACCGCACGGATGCTCGACAAGATGATCGACGCGGCGCCCGGCTTCGACCTCATTGAGATTGAAGGCGACGCAGCCTTCCTCTCGCGTCGGGCTGATCATCGAGAGCCGAACACCACCGTCACGGAGATCCTGCAGGTTGCAGTCGCCATGCACCGGGCGTTCCACCGTGAACGCCAGAACGTGGCGACGAACCTCTGCCCGTGCGGGGGCTGCAAAGAAGCGGGCAACTTGACGTTGAAGTTCGTGGCGCACGTCGGCGATGTGGCCAGGCAGACCATTCGGCAGCGGCACAAGCTCGTCGGGATCGACGTCATCCATGTGCATCGAATGCTGAAGAACCCGGTGACGATACCCGAGTACGTGCTGCTATCCGATGAGCTCTACAACGCCGGTGAGAGTGTGCTGCCCGATTCCGTGCACGAGATCTCGCCGGAGCTCGAGGGAATCGGAACCGTGCGCGCGTACTTCGTCGACGTGGTGGACCTCGAGGGGTTGCTCCCTCCGCTGCCTGCGCCGTCCTGGCGTGGACGCCTCGGTCGAACGTTCGCGGCGGCGGGACTTGGTATGCCGTACATGCTCGGCCTGCGACGTGGCCGTCGCGTTGGGTCCCCGCAGTAGCCCGCACACGGCAGCGACCCCGTACACGCCAGTGACCTCGTACACGGCAACGACCCCGTACACGCCAGCGCGGTTGCCGAGGCCAAGCGGCCATGTCCCGGTACTATCGCGCGGTGAACACTTTTCATCCCGCGCTGCCGCCCCTGCACTGGACGGGCGAAACTGGAATTGCCGCTGTCGATGCCGAACGAGGTGCACTCGAGCTCACGGCCGCCGCGGGCGTTGACTGGTCGAATGACGCCTTGGGTGGCGAAGGACAGCATCGGGCAACAGCGCTCGCGTTCGATGCGCCGGCCCAGTTCGCCCTCTCCGCACGCGTGACCATCGATCACGAACGGACGACGTTTGATGCCGGTGCTCTCGCAATCTGGGCGGACGCCGACCACTGGGCCAAGCTGTGCTTCGAATTCTCCCCACAGGGCGAGCGGATGATCGTCAGCGTCGTCACCAACGGATACTCCGACGACTGCAACTCATCCGTTGTGTCAGCCAATTCCGCCTACCTGCGGGTGACTCGGACGGGAAGCGGATGGGCGTTCCACGACTCCGCGGACGGCGATACCTGGCGCTTCGTTCGGCTGTTCAGACTCGATACTGACAAGCCCTTCTCCGTGGGATTCCTCTCCCAGGCGCCGTTTGGCGATCGATGTGTTGCCACGTTTGACCACATCATCTTGTCGGAGGAGATCGCGGCGGACTTCCGCGACGGTAGTTAGCTCCCGGGCGGTACGGTGGCGATTCCTGCGCGGCGCAGGCCCACGTGGTCGACGTAGTGTGGATGCAGGGGAACGGGTACCGGAGAAGGAAAAGCTATGAGAGCCTTTGTCGTCACACGCTACAAAGGGCCGCTGCAGGAAGTTGACGTCCCAGAGCCCACGGTGGGGGAGCGGGACGTGCTCGTGCAGGTGCACGCCGCCGGCCTCAACCAGCTTGACGAGAAGATCCGGGCGGGCGAATTCAAGCAGATCCTGCCGTACACGTTGCCACTGATCCTTGGCCACGACGTCGCCGGAACCGTCATCCGCGTCGGCGCTCTCGTGCGCGGGTTCACACCCGGCGACGAGGTTTACGCCCGGCCCAACAAGGACCGCATCGGCACGCTTGCGGAGCGCATCGCCATCGCTGAAGCCGACGCGGCGCTCAAGCCCCGGTCGCTCAGCATGGAGGAGGCCGGCGCGTTGCCTCTGGTGGCGCTCACCGCGTGGCAAGCCTTCGTCGTACGCGGCAAGGTGCAGGCCGGGCAGAAGGTACTCATTCACGCTGGCGCCGGCGGTGTGGGATCGATCGCCATCCAGCTCGCCAAGCACCTCGGTGCGACCGTGGCCACAACGGTGAGTTCTGCCAACGCGGACTTCGTGCGCGAGCTCGGCGCCGACATCGTCATCGACTACCGCAGCCAGGACTTCGAACAGCTGCTGAGCGGATATGACCTGGTGCTGGACAGTCTCGGCGGCGAGAACCTGGAGAAGTCTCTGCGGGTACTGCGGCCCGGCGGCAAGGTGATCGGGATTTCCGGACCTCCCGACCCGGCCTTCGCCCGTGAGCTCGGGCTGAACCCGATGCTTCGTCTGGCGATCACTGGCTTGAGCGCTGGCGTCCGTCGCCGAGCCAGGAAGCTGGGCGTGGTCTACGAGTTCATGTTCATGCACGCCAGTGGCGAGCAGTTGCGCCAGATCACTTCCCTCGTCGACAGCGGTGCGCTGCGCCCCATCGTCGGGCGGGTTCTCCCGTTCGAACAGACGATCCAGGCATTTCAGGAACTGGACAAGGGCGGCATCCGCGGCAAGGTCGTTGTCAGCAATCCTTGAGCGTGGCGATTCACCAGCCCCACGTTCCGGATCCACCTTTGAACGGGCCAACGATCCGTGAGGTGATCCAGCCACCGTAGAAGTCACCGTCCTGGGCCGTGACTGTTTCCCCGTCCACCGTGCAGCGTTCCATAGCGCCCGGGTACACCGCGACTCGGTCGATGAGCTGCTCGTACCCCGGTGTCGGCTTCGGATAGAACCACGCCGCGCCGACGGCGCTTCCCACAGAGAGATAGTGCGCCTCGCCCTTGAACTCGCAGAAGGTTCGCCCCGGTGCCGGCTGCAGCACGCCCGGCGCGAACGCGCTCCGCGGCAGGTAATAGACCGGCGGATGGCTCGTCTCGAGCACGCGCACAACGTCGCTGGTGTCGACAATGCGCTGCCCATCGACATCGATCGTGACCCGCTGGTTCACCCGTTCGACGCGCGGCGGTCTTGGGTAGTCCCAAACTGATTCCTCGCCAGGTCCTGGCTCGATCCGACGATGCTGCTGACGCGTGGGATTCATGGCATCAGGCTAAGTCGCGTGGCTGGATTTCAGCCTGATCTTGATCCAGTCTGGTTCAGCTCGCCGAGCCGCCGGTACAGCGGATGCCCCGGCCGCAACCCAGATGACCGAGTAGATGTCAGCTGCGCTCACCGCGGGTAGCGTGCTTCTTGGTCTCGGTCTTGCGGTGTCGATTGTCTGAATCGTTCCCGCTGAGCGCGCCCGCACTCGGCAGTCCAACCCAACCCGGCGCTCGCCGGAGAAGGAGCATCAACATGAGCACGCAGAAGCAACCCGTAACGCCCACGGTCAAGGGACCAGAGGACTGGTTCACCGGCGACGTCTACTTCAACTCCTACTACGCCGGCCAGGAACCGTCTCACGCCCGGCTCAACCTGGTGCGATTCACTCCCGGCGCGCATACGGCCTGGCACAAGCACGCGGTCGGCCAGACGCTGCACGTCACCGAAGGGTTGGGCTACGTGCAATCACGCGGCGAGGAGCTGATCGAACTGCACCCGGGGGACACCGTCTTCACGCCCGCCGGGGAGTGGCACTGGCACGGCGCGACCGCCGACAACTTCATGTGCCATCTCGCCCTCTGGGAAGCACCACTCGACAGCAGTGAGCCGGAAACCGTGTGGGGCGCCAAGCTCAGCGACACCGAGTACCCGACGAAGTAGGAGCGCGAGCCCCCGTTGATTGAGGAGCGAGCGCCAGCGAGTGTCTATTAGGTGGCGGTCGCTATTTAGCCCAGACTCGGCTGCGGGCCGAAATGGGCACTTGTGCATTTCACCATGTCGCGCAGCGGCGCCACTGCTATTGCCTGTCAGCCCGGTTGTATTGCCTGTCGATCCTGTTGCGAGTGGCCGAGTCGGGCCGTTATCGGTGTGCTGCGAACGCAGCGGCACGCAGTTCGTTGCGGTCCATCCAGGCTGAGACAGCCGCTGCGATCTCGCGGGCACGGTCTTCGCCCGCATGGTGGCCGGCAGTGCCGCAGTGCTCCGTCTCCAGATGCGAGATCGTTGCCTCGCACCATTCGGCAACACGTGGAGTGATGAGCAGGGTTGGTGAACCCTCGAAGGTGATCAAGAGCTTCGGAACGGAGGCGCTGGACGCCAGCCACTCGTCGTACGCCCGGATTCGCTCCACAACGTCGCTCGGTTCACCATCGATGGGCAGCTGTCGTGCCCACGCGAGCAGTGGACGTCGGCTCTCTCGGGTGCGGTAGGGCATGAGATATCGCTGCAGCACGTCGTCAGCGACCGGGGTGAGCACCCCGCCCGTGAACGCCTGGCGCACAAAGGTGTCGTGGTCGAGTATCAGGTCTTCGCCGGCTCCTGGTGTGCGGATCAGGGCGGTGCGCGCCCGCGACTGCTCCGAGACGTCGCTTCCGTCGATTGGCTTGATCACGCTCTCAAAGAACGCGATGCCGAGCACGCGATCCGGATGCCGGCGAGCCCAGTCCATGGCGAGGGCGCCTCCCCAGTCATGTCCGACGAGCACGACTCTGTCCAGCTCGAGAGCATCGAACCACGCATCCAGATAACGTGCCTGATCGTCGAAGCGGTATGAGATATTCGGCTTGCCGGAACGACCCATACCGATCAGGTCGGGTGCGAGGAGCCGGCCCGCACCGACATGGGGAAGGATGTCGCGCCACATGTACGACGAACTCGGGTTGCCGTGGAGGAAGACCACAGGCACTCCCTCGCCAGATTCCTGATAGTGGATGGTGGAGTCGAGTATGGATATCTCTGGCATCGTCAGGTCCTTCGCGTGAGTTCGGTCAGTGCGGATCGCTGAGTGGGGTGTCAAGCAGGGCAATGAGGTCGTTCGTGAATGCGAGGGACCGATCGCTCTTTCGTCCGCCGAGTGGCGCCATCAGCTGGTCAACGAGTTCTTCAACGGCCGCCATCGCCGGGCGCGCGACAGCACGACCGCTGTCGGTGAGTGCAATACGAACAGTGCGCGCGTCTTCGTGATCGCGGGTGCGTTCGACCAGGGCGTTGGCCTCAAGCGACCGCACGAGCCTGGAGAGGTAGAGCGCCTCGAGCCCAGCGCGATCGGCCAACTCGCGCTGGTTGGGACGAGGATCGTCGCTGCTGGTGCCGCCCTGCATCCCGTAGAGGGTCGAGAGCACGATGTACTGGGCGTGAGTGAGCCCTTGTGGCTCAAGCGCACGGTCAACGGCGACTCGCCACTTTCCCGCCACTTTCCAGAGCAGGTAGCCGGGAGTCGGCGCGTAGTGTCGGTCGTCCATGGAAATAGTGTACATAGACATAAAGTCTTTGGATACTAAATTCTCGGATTGTGCGACTCACCAGATTATGCGGACGAAACGGATGCCGAAACGGATGACGAAACGGATGCCGATGCGGCTCGAATCGCCTCGGCCGCCGTCGTGAGCGCGTCGTGATACCGGTGCTGTCGCGGTGCGCCGTATCCGATGACCATGGCGGGACGTCGAGTGTTGTGCCGTTCCGCCGGCAGGTACGTTGCCAGGCCCTCCAGGCGGAGGCCCCTGGCCGATGCTTCTGCGAAGACCTGTTCTTCGTTGATCCCACTCGGGAGTTCAACGAGGCAGTGCAGTCCGGCGGACAGGCCCGTGACGTGTGCACCTGGGGCGAGCATCCCGATCGCCTCATCCACTGCCTCGCGACGCGCCTTGTACAGCGCACGCAGGCGTCTCAGATGCCTGTCGTAGTGGTGGCTGGTCATGAATTCGGCCAGTGCGAACTGGGTGACTGCGTCGGCGCCGCCGCCGAGGAGCCGGCGTTGCTCGATGAGTCGCGGCAGCAGCCAGTTGGGTGCCACGCCCCAGGCGAGGCCGAGGGCCGGCGCGAGACTCTTACTCGCTGTTCCGGCATAGAGCACGTGTTCGGGCGCTAAAGCCTGAAGCGCGCCGATGCTGCGTCTGTCATAGCGGAACTCGCCGTCATAATCGTCCTCGATGATGAGGCGATGTCCCGTTTCGGCCCAGCGCACGACCTCGACTCTCCGCTGCGGCGAGAGGGGGACGCCGGTCGGAAACTGGTGGGCAGCGGTCAGCAGCACGGCGTCAACCCCGAGAGCCTCGAGGTCGGACACGACAAGTCCGTGCTCGTCGACGGAAACGGGGACGACCTGCAGGCCGGCGGCGGCCAGGATCGCACGGTGCGTTTCGTGGCCATACTCCTCAACGGCGATCGAGTGTGCTCCGCGTGCCACGAGCGCGCGGCCGGTGAGGGCGAGAAGGTCCCCAAATCCACGGGTCACGACAACCGTCTCCGGGCTCACGATGGCTCCCCGCGTCCTGGCGAGGTAGTCGGCCAGAGGGTCGCGAAAAGAGCGCACTCCCTGCACCGGGGGATATCCGAGCTCGTCGGCGGCGACGGAGTTCAGCGCGCGGCGAGAGGCCGTCGCCCATTCCGCGCGCGGGAAGGACGATGCGTCGGGGATGCCGCCGCGCAGATCCAGTTCAGGCACTTTCGCCATGGCAGGCGGCTCAGGCGCGTCAGCGGATGTCGGGCGGGACGTTACCCAGGTGCCAGCACCCACTCGAGACTCCAGCCACCCCTCGGCAACCAGCTGCGCATACACACCGGCGACGCTGTTGCGCGCGATGCCCAGGTCGAGTGCGAGCGTGCGCGTTGCCGGCAGCCGAGTTCCTGCCATGAGTCGCCCGTCGTGGATTGCCGCCCGCAACTCCGTTTCCAATGATCGGACTCTGCCGGTCGATGCGACAGCGATATGGAGGTCCGTGCCCGAAATGGCCCACAATTCGCTCATAGAATCGGACCTTATCACCTGGCCAATCAACTCGTAGTGTCGGGTGCTATGACCACATCAGCAATGTTCGTTCCCATCCTTCAACGCCTGGACTTTGACGCGCTCGCGCCCGCGTTCTCACGCGCCGTCAGTGATCTCGACGATGCCTGCGTGACCGAATTGGATCGCGCAGGCATCGAGCCGTCGCTGCGCGAGCTGGTACGCCTGCGCGCTTCGCAAATCAACGGGTGCGCATACTGCGTCGACATGCACAGCAAGGCAGCAGCGAAGGAAGGCGTGACCCAGCAGCGTCTCCACGCCGTCGTGATCTGGCCTGATTCGGCGCTGTTCACCGCCAGGGAGCGCGCCGCCCTGCAGCTCACCGAGTCGGTCACCCGGCTCTCAGAGACCCACGTTCCCGAACACATCGTTGCCGACGCGCGTGACGTGTTCAGTGCAGAGGAGACCGCCGCTCTCGTGGCCCTCATCCTCACGATCAACCTCTGGAACGGCATCGGCGTCACGACGCGGTGCTGGACTCCCGCTCGCGACGGCGACTGAGCAGCGACTGAGCAGCGACTGAGCACCAGGGTCGGCCGCGCGCACGGCTCCCGTACACTCGTGGCATGGCCCTGTCAGTGCGTGATGATGTCGGCATCGGTGTCGGCATCGGAGCCTTGCGGCGCGAGCCGAGCACGGTGATGCGTCAGGCCGCGATGCTGCCGGGGAACACGCCGGAGTCGTTCGTCATCATCGCAGAGTCCGAAGTGCCAGGGGCGCCGATGGAGTGGGAGCCTCACTCGCACCCGATGCACGAGTTGGTGTGGGTGCGCGGCGGTACGCTGACGGCGCGCGTGGATGACCGCATCTTCACCGTCTCTGAGGGGCACGGTCTGTGGTTGCCAGCTGGGCAGGTGCACGCCGGCCGGCTGACGGCGATGGTCGAGTTCTCCGATGCCTTCTTTGCCCCCGATCGCACTCCACTCGCGTTCGACGGTCCGACAGCCATTGCGATGACTCCGCTGCTGGAGTCGTTGCTGACGCATCTGGCCCGCACCGATCTCGACGCGAAGGCGAGAGCGCGAGCCGAATCGGTGGTGTTCGACGTGCTGGAGCCGTCGGAGCGACAGCTCGCACTCCAACTGCCCGGCGACGCCAGGATCGACGCGATTGCTGAGGCACTGCTGGCGGACCCAGCTAACAATCGCACCCTGGAGGAGTGGGCAGAGCTTCTGGGGCAGAGCGACCGCACGATCACGCGCGCGTTCCGCCGCTCCACCGGGCTGTCGTTCGTGCAGTGGCGGCGGGTGCTGCGCGTTCACCAGGCGCTGACACTGCTCGCGAGCGGATGCGATGTGCACGACACCTCCGAAATGCTCGGCTACGCGCAGCCCAGCACGTTCATCGCCGCATTTCGGAGAGTCATGGGCACTACGCCCGGCAATTTCACGGGAGCGCAGGCCCAGCAGCCGGCTCGGCAGCACACGCAGCAGCAGGCGCCCGAGGTGTCCGAAATGCCGTATCACGAGTCCTAAAATCGTGATTGCTGGCCTTGTGACGCGGCCCATATACTAACTAAGGCAAGGCAGTCCTAACTTCGCGCGTGTCGCGTGCGGCCGGGCTCGGATTCAGAGAATCTGGCGGTGTGGCTTGCCCGCTCGGCGTGTGCCACGCCCGTTTCCACTTCCTCACTGTCACCCAGGTTCCCCATGCTCACGACACACGCCCCGGACGCTGATCCGCGCGAATCGCACAGACCTCTGTCGCGGAACGTAGTGCCGGCGACCGCGCTGCGAGGCGAGAAGCTCGTGATGCGGTACGGCAAGGCCGCGGTCGTTCACGGCGTCTCGATAGCGCTCGAGCCCGGACGTGTGACCGCGCTGGTGGGACCGAACGGCAGCGGTAAGTCCACGTTGCTGCGTTCGCTTGCCCGGCTGCATCCGCTTGACACAGGGCACGTGACGCTCGGGGGGAGCCACGGGCAAGACGAGCGTTCGACGTCGTTGCTCACTGCGCGTCAGTTCGCCAGGGAGGTCACCCTGTTCTCGCAGTCACGGCCTGCACCGCAGGGCCTGACGGTGAGCGAGGTCGTTGCACTCGGACGCCATCCGCACCGGCGTGGATTCGCGGGGCTCTCCGCCCACGATCGCCGGGCGATCGACCACGCGATGAGCGCCACCGGGGTGCTGGACATGGCCAGCCGTTCCGTCGGCGAGCTCTCTGGCGGAGAAGTGCAGCGAGTGTGGCTCGCCGCCTGCGTTGCGCAAGAAACCGGCGTCGTGCTGCTGGATGAACCCACGAATCACCTGGATCTGCGGTACCAGATCGAGACGCTCGACCTGGTGCGCGATCTCGCTGAAGAGCACGGCGTCGCGGTCGGGATCGTGCTGCACGACCTCGATCAAGCCGCTCGCGTCGCGGACAACCTGCTCATGATGGCCTCCGGTCGCATTCACGCCGCGGGGGACCCCATCGAAGTCCTCACCGCGAAGAACATCCACGAGGTTTACGACATCCGTGTCGAGGTCAGCGTTGATCACCGCACTAATCGCCTCCGTATCGACCCCGTCGGGCGGCATCCTGCCCGGCGTTCACACGGAGCTTCTGCTCCGTCTCCCAGCACCACTCGAGAGGACCTTTCATGATCCGCGTCCGTACTTTCGCGCCTATCGCTGCGACGCTCGCTATTGCGTCGCTCGCCCTCACGGGCTGCGGCACCACGACCGTTGACGCGGCAAGCGATGGTGTGGCCTCGCCGACGTCGGAGAGCTGCGCCGCAGACACGACGACGACCTCGACGGGCCCGGTCTCCTTCACGGATGGCGTCGGTCGCCAGGTGAAGCTCGACAAGCCAGCGGAGCGCATCGCGGTTCTTGAGTGGCAGCAGATCGAGGATGCGCTGACGCTGTGTGTCAGCCCCGTCGCCGTCTCGGACTCTGAGGGGTACAGCACGTATGTGAGCGCGGAAACGATTCCCGACGGCGTGACCGACATTGGCACGCGAGGCGAGCCCGACCTCGACACGCTCTACGCCACGAACCCCGACCTCATCATCGTGGAGGCGTTCAGCGCAGACGATGAGCTCATCACCCAGCTGGAGAAGCGCGGCGTACCCGTGCTCGCCACGCTCGGCGCCGATGGCGCAGACCCCATCGGAAACATGAAGACCGTCTTCCAGATGATCGGCGAGGCGACCGGTCGCACTGAGCGCGCCGACCAGGTGCTGCAGGAGTTCGACGCGTACCTCGCGGACGCGAAGGAACAGGTCGTGGCCGCAGCTCTGCCGACCTCCGAGTTCCTCTTCTTTGACGGCTGGATCGAGGGCGGCAACGTCACCATCCGCCCGTACGGCAAGGGCGCCTTGTTCACCGCGCTCGGCGAAGAGCTCGGGATGACGACGGCCTGGACAGACGCGATTGATGCGGCGTACGGCAGCGGCGGAGTTGACCCGGCATACGGGCTCGGACAGACCGACATTGAAGGACTCACGGCCGTCGGCACGGCGAACCTGTTCTACTCCAACGACGAAGAAGAAGGCAGCTACGTCACCGAACTGGAGAAGAGCCCCATCTGGACGGCACTTCCTGCCGTGCAGGAGGAACGCGCCTATGCATTCCCTGCAGGCGTCTGGGGTGCCGGCGGACCGCTCTCGTGCCAGCAGGCGATCGACGCATACGTCGATGCCCTTCTGAAGGGTTGATCACGCCTGAAGGGTTGAACACGGGGAGTCGCGTCGCATCCGCTGGGCAACCGGTAGATGACATCAGCTTCCGAAAAGGTGCGAGCGGGGCGGCCGTGCTGGCCGTCCTGCTCGTCGCCATCGCCCTGGTCGCGATCTGGCACCTGACACAGGGCACCTCCGGCGTTGGACTGGGGGAGCTGCGGCGTCTTTTCGCCGGGGCGACGGAAAACGTGAATGGTGTACCGGTCAGCGACGTGCTGACCGGCTCTCGCCTGCCGCGCCTGCTGGCCGGAATTGGAGTGGGCTTTGCGCTCGGCGTTGCCGGAGCACTGCTGCAGTCCATTACGAGGAACGTCCTCTCCTCGCCTGACACCCTCGCCGTCACGGCAGGGTCGTACTTCGCGCTCACTCTCGTCGCAGCGCTGGGACTCGCTGTGCCGCTGTGGGCATCGAGCGGTGTCGCCTTCGTGGGTGGCGTGGTCGCGGCAGCGCTCGTGCTGGGTCTCGTCGGGCGCGGAGCGGGGAGCGGAACGACGCGGCTCATCTTGGCCGGTTCGGCCACGGCGATGGCGTTGGACGCCGCGACCGCGATGCTGCTCATCCTGTTCAAAGAGAACACGACTGGCCTGTTCGCCTGGGGGAGCGGTTCGCTTGCCCAGCTGAACATTGACGCGTCTGTGCGTGCGGCTCCGGTCATCATCGTCGTACTGTGTGGGGCGCTGCTGCTCTGCCGGCGGCTCGATGTGCTCGGTCTCGGCGACGACGCCGCGTCATCCCTTGGCGTGCCGATCCGCTCGACTCGCATCCTGGCGGTGATCTGCGCCGTCGTGCTCACCAGCATCTCGGTGACACTGGCCGGGCCGATCGCCTTCGTCGGGCTCGGCGCGCCGGTCCTGGCCCGCCTGATCGCCACTCGGGTTCGTGCGCTTCACCGGCACCTGTTGTTCGTCCCCGTTTCCGGGTTGCTTGGCGCGCTGCTGATTTTGCTCGCAGACGCCACACTGCGTGCGATCCTCGGCGCGGAGGGAGCCGCCTCGATTCCCACGGGTGTGCCAACCGCCTTGCTTGGGGCGGTGGTGATCGTCATCCTGGCGCGACGCATGCGCGATTCTGGACCGATCAAACAGCCGCCGCAGGCGCGGATTGGCATCCACTCGCGTCGCCGGTTCCTCATTGCCCTGGCCCTCGCTGCCGCACTGCTGCTCGTCGCGATCGTGGTCGGCTTGCTGGCGGGGAGCCTCTGGCTGCGCACAGGCGACATCGGGCTCTGGTTGCAGGGCGCCGCTCCCGACCTGATCGGCAGGGCGCTCGACGAGCGCACCCCGCGTGTCGCCGCAGCCGTGCTCGCCGGTGCTGCGCTTGCGCTGGCCGGATGCGTCGTGCAGGGCACGGTGCGGAACCCTTTGGCAGAACCGGGAGTGCTCGGAATCTCCGCCGGCGCCGGTCTCGGGGCGGTGAGCGTCGTGACATCCATGGGCGGAGGACGACCGCTGCTCATCATCATGGCGGTTGTGATGGGCCTGGCCACGTTTGCCCTGATCGCCCTGCTCGCATGGCGGGGCGGTCTCCTTCCCGACCGGTTCGTGCTCATCGGCATTGGCTGCGGATACGGCCTGAGCGCCCTCACGACCTTCCTGCTGCTCCGCGCCGACCCGTGGAACACGCCGCGCATTCTGACGTGGCTCTCCGGCACGACCTACGGGCGCACCCTTCCCGACGTGCTGCCGGTGGCGGTGGCGCTGGTCATCGCCGTTCCGCTGCTGCTCGGGATGCGCCGCCAGCTGGACCTGCTGGCCATCGACGAGGACACCCCACGCATCCTCGGTGTGCGGCTGGAACGGACGCGTCTCACCCTGCTCGCGATCGCAGCGGTGCTCGCGGCGCTCAGCGTTGTCGCGATCGGTGCTGTCGGTTTCGTCGGCCTCGTCGCCCCGCACCTGGCCCGTGCCATGGTTGGCGCCAGACACGGCCGGCTCATCCCACTCTCGATGCTGCTCGGCGCGCTCCTGGTGTGCGTCGCGGACACGCTCGGCCGCACGCTTATCGCGCCGGCCCAGATTCCGGCCGGGCTGATGATCGCCCTGATCGGCGCGCCCTACTTCGTCTGGTTGCTTCGCCGGGCGCGCGAATAGGCGCACGAGGCGAGCGTTACTGCAGGAACTCCCTGATGAGGGTGCTGACCAGTTCTGGTCGTTCTGCGATCAGATTGTGGGTCGTTCCTGGCACGATGCACAACTGCGCGCCCGGAATCGAGGCGGCGATTAGCAGGCTGTGGTCTGGCCGGATCGTGTCGCGGTCTCCCGACATCACGAGGGTGCGCGCCGTGATTTTCGCGAGGTCGGCCGGGTCGATGCTGGGTTCTGTCGTCCAGAGCCTGAACAGCTTATCGAGCACGACGTCGGCGTGCTCAGGGCCGTCGGGAGACAGAGTCTCGTAGTGCATCCGCTCGACATCCGGCTTCGGTTCAGCGGATGCCGCAGCCGGCGCGAGCGCGTCGAGGACAGGACCGTGGGCGCCCTCGGACTGCGTGAATGCCGACGGATCGAGATTCGCGCTGATGGCGACCAACGAACGGACGCGGTGCGGGTGTTCCAGTGCGAGCAGCAGGCCGATGATGGCGCCGTCGCTGTAGCCGATCACGTTGGCCGATTCGATGCCGTTGGCGTCGAGGTAGGCGAGGGTGTCTGCGACGCCGCGTTCGTAGTTGAACTCGGCATCGACATCCGCTGATCGGCCGTGGCCTGGGCGCTCGAAGGCGAACACCTCGTAGTTGGGGACGAGGGCATCTGACTGCGCCCGCAAGTGCTCCACAGAGCAGAAGCCGCCGTGCAGCAGGACGACGGGATCGCCTGTGCCATCGACCTCTGAGTACAGGTCAACGTCATTGATCCGCAGGTATGTCATCCGCTCCACCCATTCCGTGGGGCCGCCCACAGCAGCCGCAACGGGAACACAGCTTATCGTCGTGCGTCCTGCGGGGGCCGACTACTCGACGATGCGGAGGGCGTGGTCGGTGTTGTTGAGTCGCACACCACCGTTGTCGGTGACCGTCACGATGTCCTCGATGCGAACTCCGAAGCGCCCGGCGAGGTAGATTCCCGGCTCAATCGAGAAGCACATCCCCGGTTGGAGCAGCTGCTCCTCACCCTCGACCATGTATGGCGGCTCATGGGTCGTCATACCGATTCCGTGGCCAGTGCGATGGATGAAATTCTCGCCGTACCCCGCTTCGGTGATCACAGCTCTGGCCACCCGGTCGATCTCCTGGCACTGCACTCCAGGGCCGACAGCCTCGAATGCCGCCTGCTGTGCACGTCTGACGACCTCATGGACCTCCTGCGCCTCGGCCGACGGCTCGCCGACGCACACTGTGCGGGTCGTGTCAGACCCGTAGCCATTCATCAGGCCGCCGAAGTCCAGCACGACCACGTCTCCCTGCTCAATCACCCGATCGCCCGCTTCGTGATGCGGGCTGGCACCGTTGGGGCCAGAGCCAACGATGGTGAAATCGACCTGCTCATGCCCGAACTCCCGCAAGAGCCTGGCCAGGTCTGCCGCCACCTCCTTCTCGCGCCGACCGGCGAACCGCACGTGTACGATCTCGCCGTATGTCGCGTCCGCAGCGGCGCCCGCCATGGCGAGGCGTTCGAGCTCGTTGGAGTCCTTGACCGCTCGCATCATCGGGAGGCTGTGCCCCAAAGCCTCGAAGAGGGTGCCGGGCAGCGCCGTCTGCAGGCCGAGCAGATGCATCGCCCACGCAGAGTCGGAGATCCCGAATCGCCCGTCCGGCTGCAGCAAGCGACGAGCCGCCTCATAGGGGTCTGTCCCATCGACCCAGTCGATGACCTGCACGCCGGTTGCTCCTTCGGCGGCTTCGGCATCGGGTCTCTCCAACACGGGCACAAGCAGCGTCGGGCGCGCGTTGGGAGCGAGGGCCAACATGGTCAGCCTCTCGGTGATGGCTGGGGGTTGGTAGCCGGTGAGCCACAACAGGTCGGGCCCAGGCGTCACGATGACGCCGTCAAGTCCCGCTTCACGCGCATCATCAACCAGCCGAGCCATCCGGTTTGCGTAATCGTCGCTGGTGAACGGGATGGGTTCCCATCGTGGCTTCATCGCGTGCCTCCTTGTGCTTATGACCTCTGTGCTGTTTACCTCTGTGCCGTTGACCTTTGTGCTGTTATCCCTCACGATCTCACTGAGCCCGAGTTCAGGGAAGGAGAACAGATATGAGCTCCATTGTGGTGCAAATGTTCATGACACTCGACGGCGTCGCCCAGGCACCTGGCGGTTCGGAGGAGGGATTCGAACACGGCGGCTGGCAGGACAGGTACGTCGATGCAGGTGCCGAAGGCAACAACATCATCGCGGAATGGGAGAGCAAGACAGAGGCGTTGCTGCTCGGTCGTAAGACCTACGAGATCTGGGCCGGCGCTTGGGGAGTGTGGCCTGAGGACGCCGAGGGACTGACGGGGGAGTTGACCAGGAGATATAACCGCATCCCCAAATACGTCGCGTCACGCACGCTCACCGAGGTGGGCTGGCAGAACACGCACCTTCTCGGTCCCGACGTTCCGGCCGCCGTGGCGAAGTTGCGTGCCGAACCGGGCGGCGAGATCCGGGTGTGGGGGAGCACAGAGCTGATCAAAACATTGGCCGAGCACGACCTGATCGACGAGTACCGTCTCGTCATCTACCCGATCGTGCTTGGCACGGGAAAGAAGCTGTTCGCCGACGGGTTCCCGCTCACCACGCTCGCCCTCGTCGAGAGCCGTGCACTGGCCGCCGGCGTACTGGTCAATACCTATCGGCGTGTGGCTCGCTGACGTTTGGGCACCTAGCCGACCCTACTCGCGCCCAGCGGCATGGCTTTGTCTGCGGGTCGGTAACCTGACCGCTGGGCAACGACGCGCGTGACAACCGCCGCAACGAGCACGACAATCGCCGCCAACGCCGCGCTGATGCCGACGAGTTGTGATTCCGGCTCACCGCTGAGTCGGGCGACGGCGAGCCAGCCCAGCCCCCAGGCCAACGCGATTGCCGGGGTGAGGCGCCCACGGCTCGCGATTGCCGTTGCAATACCGATGGCCGCGGCAACGATGACGACGATCACGCCCCATGCGTCTGGCTGGATGCCCCAGCCGGTGAAGTCGAGCTCTGTCAGCCACGCCGTCACGTTCGCGGCGGTGGCGATCGTCACCCAGCCCAAGTACAAGCCGACGGTTCCATCGAGGATGATGGCCTCCGCGATGCCAGCTGCTCTGGACGTGACGCCCCGCGGTGTTCCCTGCAGCAGGGCGAATGTGGTTCCGAGGACCGCAAGCAAAACGATGATCGTCAGGACGGATAGCCCAACCCGGCCGAGTTGCACACTCCCGATCCACGCCGCATTGAGCAGCATGGACAGCGCGATGAGGTACCCGACCTTGCGATGAACCTCGCGTGCTGCCTGGCTGGGGAACAGCTGCCACACCGCATAGGCAAGCAGCCCGAGATAGATCACCGACCAAATGCTGAACGCTGGGCCAGCCGGTGCTATCAGGGTGGCGTCGGCCGCGAGTGCGCCACCCGCGGCATCCTGAATCGGTGTGCCTCCGAAGGCCCCAGAGCCGAACGTTGCGCCCGCGATCGCCAGCAACGCGAGAACGAAGACGATGGCTTGCCTGACTCGGTCAGTGGTCTGGGGCGAGGTAGTCATGGTGTCACGATACGGGAGCTGCGCTCGCGAGAACAGGCTCGCTTCCTACGCCCGCTGTCGCTTCACCATTTCGGTGATCCAGATGGGCGCGAACGGCGAGGTGCAGTTCGGGGGAGTCGGATAGTCCTTGAGTACCTCAAGGCGCTCGCCGATGTCGATGGCACGAGCGCGGTACTCCGCGTGCTCGATGCCGATCTGAGCCAGGCAATGGTTCATTGCCCACTGCAGGCGATCAGGGGCATCCGTCATCTCTGCTTCGATGGTGTCGAGCAGGCCTGGGAGATCGAGGCCTTCTGGCCGTTTCGCCACTCGTTCGGTGGTCAGCGCCCAGCCGGCGCTCGCGACCACGGGGTCTGGGTCGGCTAACCAGGCAAGGCGCAGCTCTTCAGCATGCGGATTCTTCTTCACCACGTAATTCACGAGCCAGTCCTGCACCTTGGGAGTGCGCGCCTGACGCAACATGGCGTCCAACTCACCCTGCTCGAATACCTGCGGGCGGCAGATGAGAATCGCCAGCAGCCGCGCCGCGGTGTCGCCGGTGTCCCACAGCTCGCGCGCAAGCTCCTGCTGGGTCTTCAGCCGCTTGGCCACCGCGCGGAGCTTGCTGAGGTTCACTCCGTGGTCGTCACCGTGATTCGCGTTCACCTCGCGGGAGCGCGGGTCTTCAAGCGCGGCCAGTTCGGCCATCACCTCGGCCACCGTCAGCTGGGCCGCTGTCGTTCCATTCACCGTTGTCTCGTTCATCGTCGTCTGGGTCACCTCAGTCTCCGGCTCGTCGCGTGTCGGTTTCAGCCTAAGACGTGAGGTCTGCGCGCGCGGCTAAAGACGGGCAATGCAATAGATGGCAGCATGGCTTCATGCCGAGCATTCTTCACATCGTTCGATCTGTCGTAGCGCCGATCACCCACACGCGACTGTTTCGCCGGATCGCTCCGACGGTGCTGCCGATGCTGGAGCGTTTGGTCACCCGTCTCAGCGGGGGTCGGGTCCAGCTGAGCGGGCTGCTCGTGCCGTCGCTGGTGCTGCATTCGACCGGGGCGAAGTCGGGCGTCGTGCGCGATACCGAACTGATGTACACCCCGGACGGGCACGGCAGCGCGATAGTGGCTGGCAGCAGCTTCGGCCGCGAGCGGCATCCGGCCTGGACCTACAATCTGATCGCACATCCGGATGCCGTCATCAGTGTTCGAGGTCGCCGCCTCAGCGTGCGCGCGACCCTCATCCCCGATGCCGAGCGTGATGACGTCTGGCGACGGATTGAACAGCAGTGGCCGGGGTATCGCTCGTACGAACGGCAGTCGGGGCGTAACGTTCGGCTGTTCCGATTGCGACCGGTGGCAGAGTTGCGGTCTGCCTAGGCACCCGGCTCGACGAGTTCGGCGAGCTGCCGAGTGACGGTGCCCCAGCCATCGTGGAAGCCAAGCTGTTCGTGCTGGTCGCGGTCGGCGACGTCGCGGTGCATTGCGGTGGCGGTGTATTCGGTGCCGTCCGGGTGATCCCGCATGGCAATGACGGCGGTGATGAATGACGCCTCGGCGGGCCGCCAGCCGGCGACAAGCGCGTCGGTGAAGACGATGCGCTCGAGATCGTCGACCGCGAGGAAGCATCCCGTGATGTGCGGGGCGAACCCGGTACCGTCCTGGCTGATCTCTGTGCGGAATGACCCGCCGGGGCGCAGGTCCATGTCCAGAACGCGGCAGACCTCTGGGGCCGGGACCCACCATTGTTCGAAGAGCGTCGGATCGGTCCACGCGTTCCACACGGCAGAGCGCGGAGCCCTGATGACGCGGGAAACGGTGAGGTCGAGTTCAGGATGAAGGGAAGTCAGATCGAGGGTGGTCATTCGAGTGTCTCCTTGTCGTGAATGGTGGTGACTAAATGTTCGAGTCGATCAGTGCGGCCCGACCAGATGCTCCGCTGTTCGCTGAGCCAGGTCTCGATCGCGCCGAATGACTCCGGTTCGAGTGTGCACATGCGCACGCGACCGGTCTTGCGAGTTCGTATCCAGCCCGCGGTCTCGAGGTAGCGGATGTGCTTCATGAATGAGGGCAACGCCATGTCGAACGGCTCCGCGAGTTCGCCGATACTCGCAGAGCCCCTGCCCAACCTGCCCAGCACTGCGCGCCGAGTGGGGTCAGCGAGGGCTTGGAACACGGCGTCAAGCTGCCCTGAATACTGAGCCATGCAGCTAAGTTATGCCGCGACGACACTGAGGTCAAGGGCTAAGTGTTGGGCGGATGTCGACTAGCTAGCCCGCGCGACGGTGACCGTGCGTCGGTGGTAGACGACGAAGGAGCCGGCGATGAGGAGCAGGATGCCGGCGCCAAGCGGGAGTGCCGGGTCGATTCCCGTCTCGGCCAGGGCGGCCGACACGGCGACGGGCGACGCGGCCGCTGCGGGGGCCGACACGACGATATCCAGACGCACGGTGCGTGGCGAACCGTCGGTTCCGGTGCCGACCGCCACGAGGCTGTGGTCGCCGGTGAACGAGTCAGGAATTCTGAACAGGGTGGCCGCTAGTCCGCTGGCGTCAGCGGTGATCGGCGCGATCGCAAGGGGGTCGGAATGGATGCCGATTGCGACATCCGTTCCTGGCGCGAAACCGGAGGCGATCAGCAGCAGGGCTCGGCCGGCGTCGGTCGCCACTGGCGCGGTGACAGCTGCGGAATCGCGGGCCGGGAGTGTCGCGGGTACGGCCGGCGGCGTCGCAGCGTCTGCGGCGCTATACGCCGCCTTGGCCTGTGTCACAGCGGCCAGGGCGGATGCCGCAGCCGCGGCCAGATCGGAGGCATTCTGCTGGGCCACGGAGGCTGCTGTCGCGGCGGCGGTTGCGATGGCGGCTGCGACGGCCTCGGCATCACGTGCGGCGGTGGCTGCGATTTCTGCGACCAGCGCGGCCGCGGCCAGTCGGTCGGCAGTCGCTTGGAGTTCGGGGGACGGATTGGGATTCGCGGCGGCGTCCGTAGCGGCGGTCTGGGCTGCGTCGGCTGCAGCGCGAGCAGCACTGGCCTCGCCGGTCGCCGTCGTCGCCGCCTGCGCGGCCGTGGCCAGGGCGCCCTGGCTACTGGCCAGTGTTGCGCTCGCCGTAGTGGCATCGACCGCGGCGGCCTGTGCGAGTGCGCTGGCCGCATCGGCCTTCGCCTGCTCGGCCCTCACGCCCTCCCAACGCTTTATCTCTTCATCTGCGGCGGTTTGGACCGCCAACAGCGCGGACCATGACAGGAACGACGGGGTGCGACCGAACAGACTCAGGTAAATCTCCGTCCCGGCGTAGGTCGCATCGGTGCCCGCGTAGGTGGCCTCAAACGCCTGCTCGATGTCGACGATCCCGATCCCGGCCCCTGACAGAGCCAGTTGCCAGGTTGCGAGGGCGGCCGCATCCGCTGGCCTGTTGAAGTAAGCAACATACAAGGCTTGGACATGGTCCAGGTAGTCGGCGGCAACACCGGTGCGGAGTCCCGTGCTGGTGGCACTCACGCGTTCCACTGGGGCAGCCGAAGCTGGCGCCGTCACGAAGAGGCCGGTGGCGGCGGTGAGCGTGATCGTGGCGATGGCGGCAGCGAGCGTGCGGCGAGAGCGGCGTGAAGGCATCCGTTCAGTCTGGCAGCGGGGTAATTGTGCGCGCGGCCCCCCTTCGGGGAAGAGGGCGCTCAACTTGCAATCTCTTTAATAAGCCTGCATTCTTTATTAATTATCGTCTTCGCTATGAGAGAGAAGCCAGGCACGGTCGCCAACGATCGGGTGGTGCTGTCCCCCCACAGCTGAGAGCGTCACACGCATCACAGAAAATGAGGAGTACACCATGCACTCGACAACTCGAGTGGTACCAGCAGTCGCGGCATCCGCCGCTCTCATGCTCGCGCTCGCCGGTTGCGGCAGCTCGACGGCAAACAGCAGTGCTCCGGCATCCATCCCGGACACCGTGGACGCCGCAGGCGACAAGGTCACCGTTTGGGTGATGCAGGATGACTACAGCCAGGACACCCTGGACGCCATCAACAAGACTTTCACGGAGCGGACCGGCGCAGAAGCCGATGTCCAGATTCAGCAGTGGGACGGCATCACGACGAAGTTGTCGACGGCCCTCAGCACCAACAACCCGCCCGACGTCGTCGACATCGGAAACACCCAGGTCTCCAGCTACGCCGAGAACGGCGCGCTGATGGATGTCACGAAGTACCGCGACCAGCTCGAGCAGGGTCAGACCTGGCTTGACGGCCTGGTTGACCCGGCGACCGTTGACGGTTCGCTGTACGCGATCCCTGGCTTCGCTGGCGCACGCTCGGTGATCTACAACAAGGCAACGTGGGCCGCAGCTGGCATCACGACCACTCCGACCACCTGGGACGAACTGACCGCGGACCTCGACGCGGTCAAGGCCGTGAACCCCGCCGCTGACTTCTCGTCGCTGTACCTTCCCGGCCAGCACTGGTACGTGGGCATGCAGTTCGTCTGGGATCAGGGTGGAGAGATCGCCGTCGACACCGACGGAACCTGGACCGGCGCGCTTGACAGCGCAAAGGCGCAGGATGCTCTGGCTGCCTGGAAGGAATTCCAGAACACTTACTCGGCCGCATCATCCCGCACGGTGAGCACCGACAGCCCCGAGCAGGAGCAGATCTTCGCCGACGGCAAGGCATCCGCAATCGT
Organism: Leifsonia sp. Y878; assembly: GCF_057669685.1. Lineage (NCBI taxonomy): Bacteria > Bacillati > Actinomycetota > Actinomycetes > Micrococcales > Microbacteriaceae > Leifsonia > Leifsonia sp. Y878. The sequence continues at coordinate 139,955 of NZ_JBYHFS010000005.1, forward strand.
GGGTAGCAACGGCGCCGTCGATGTCATCCTGGGGGCCAACCCCAGCCTGACCGCCGACGACATCGGAACCTTCGCTCTGCCCGGCCAGTCCGGTAAGACCCAGCCCGTCATGCTCGGTGGATCTGACTGGGGAATCGCTGCGAAGAGCTCCAACCAGGAACTCGCGCTCATCTGGACGCAGATCGCTGCGAGCCCTGAGATCCAGAACGACTACGTCTTCGGCGTCAGCGGCTGGATCCCGAACAGCGCAGAGGGAATCGAAGCCGCACAGGCGACGCTCAGCGATTCAAAGGTCGGATTCTTCCAGGCCGCACTGAACTCACGCGCAACGCCGGCCTCATCGGGCTGGTCAGCGATTGAAGGCAGCAACTCCCTGCAGGAGCTGTTCTCCTCGGTTGCCAGCGGCAGTGCCACGACGAAGGCCGCTGCCGCGACCTTCAACACCGCGGTCAACGCAGCACTCAAGTAACGCAGCACTCACGTAACGCAGCACTCACGTAACGCAGCACGGAACTGAAGCACTGACGCAATACCTGTGGCCCGTCCGGCGCCCCCGCGCCTGACGGGCCACGCTCAATCAGCAAGACAGAAAGAGAGCACCGATGTCCGGCTCCAAACGCTCGGCGCGCGCATTCGCCGACCGGCGAAGTGTGGCGGCGCTGCTGCTCACTCCCGCTGGGATCGTGATCCTCGCGGTCACCATCGTTCCCATCGTGGTGATGGTCTTCACCTCCTTCACGAACTTCAACCAGCGCTCGCTCTTCACGGGCGCCTACGACATGGTCGGGCTCGACCAGTTCGAAGCGGTGCTCAGCAATCCTGAGTTCTGGGCGTCATTCGTGCGTACGATCCTCTTCACCGCCGCGCTCGTGCTCGGTTCTGTGCTGATCGGCGTCGGCATGTCGCACGTCCTTACCCGCATCAACGCAGCGCTGCGCACCATCGTCACGATCGTGCTGATCTTCGCCTGGGCAATGCCCAACGTCGCCGCCTCCCTGGTCTGGAACTGGTTGTTCCAGCCCGGCTATGGCGTCGTGAATTGGCTGCTCACCCAGGTGGGCATCTTTGGCGATATGACCGACACCGACTGGTCGGCTGACCCCTTCCACGCCTTCATCGCCATCTGGCTGCTCATCGTCTGGCAGGCCGTTCCCTTCATCGCCTTGACCGTCTACGCGGCAGAGACCCAGGTCTCGGCCGAATACATCGAGGCTGCAAAGCTCGACGGCGCCACCGACTCCCGGGTCTATCGCTCGGTCACGTTGCCGTTCCTCCGCCCCACGATCATGCTCGTCACGATCCTGTCGACCATCTGGAACTTCAACATCTTCAACCAGATCTGGCTCGTCTCCCATGGCGGACCCGATGGCGCGACCGCCACGCTCGGGGTGTTCACCTATATCACCGCGTTCGTCAGCTTCGATATCGGTGGTGGATCGGCGATCGCCGTCATCACGACGATCCTGCTCGCTGTCGTGACCTCCTTCTACATCCGCAGCCTCGTGCGTTCCGGAGAGGACCTGTGATGACTAAACGCGCCACAAGCACACCAATGCCCACCCCCCGCACTCGCCGGTTCAAGAACATCAACTGGGGATCGTCAACGATCGCCGTTGTCTTCTCCATAGTGTGGTTCTTCCCGACCTATTGGATGGTCAAGACCGCGTTCACGCCGCGCGCCGATGCGCTCAGCACGACGCCGTCGTTCCTGCCGGTGAATTTCACCTTCGACAACTTCGCCAACGCGATGCTGCAGTCGGGCTTCTTCACGAACCTGCGCAACTCGGTAATCGTCGTCTTGGCCGCCGTGCTCGTCGCGATCGTTGTCGGCATGCTCGCTGCCGCTGCGCTTTCTCGGTTCCGCTTTGGCGGTCGTCGCACGATCCTGGTCGCCATCCTCATCCTGCAGATGATCCCGCCGACGGCCCTGCTGGTGCCGCAGTTCCTCGTTTTCAACGCGACGGGCATGCTCGGCAACTACATCGGCCTCATCCTGGCGTACGTGTCACTCACCTTGCCCTTCGCCATCTGGGTGATGCGCGGCTTCTTCCTCGCGCTTCCCGCCGAGCTTGAAGAAGCGGCCCAGCTGGATGGTGCGTCGAGCTGGCAGGTGCTCACCCGCATCCTCTTCCCGCTCGTGCTTCCCGGTGTCATCGCGACGAGCGTGTTCACCTTCATCACGGCCTGGAACGACTACCTCATCGCCTACACGTTCATGCGTGACCAGACGATGTACACCCTGCCGGTCTGGCTGGCGTCCTTCAGCTCACCGGTGACCGGAACCGACATCAGCGGCCAGATGGCCGGATCGGTACTGTTCTCACTGCCGGTCGTCGTGTTCTTCGTGCTGATGCAGCGCAAGCTCGTCTCCGGCATGTCAGCAGGGGCGGTGAAGGGATAGTCATGGCAATCACTCTGATTCCCCAACCACGTTTCGTCGAAGCTGGCTCCGGCGTTTGGCGTCCGATCGGTTCAGTGTCCGTCCATGCAGCGGATGCCGCGCTCCCCGCGTCGGTTCTGCTGCGCTCTCGGCTCTGGTCTGGACTGCGTCTTCACGCGAGCGACGGATCGGCGGACACCGCCGACATCCGCTTCACTCTCGACGAGTCGCTTGCGGAGGAGGCCTATCAGGTCACCGTCGACGACTCGGGTGCAGCCGTCGCTGCATCGAGCGCCGCCGGCTTCGTTGCAGCGACGCACACACTGCTGCAGCTCTCTGGCGACGACGTCTGGCGTTCCGGCGCCGCCGTGCCCCGTGCGCTGGAGATTGCGCACGTGCGTATTGAAGACGCACCGCGATATGCCTGGCGCGGTCTGATGATCGACGTCGCCCGGCACTTCCTGCCGGTTCGTGAGCTGCGCCGCATCGTCGAGCTGATGGCGATGCACAAGCTCAACACGCTGCACCTGCACCTGACGGATGACCAGGGTTGGCGCCTTGAGGTGCTGGCGTTTCCGCGGCTGACCGAGATTGCGTCGTGGCGCGCCTCGACACAAATCGGCGCCGACGATGCCACGGCGGGGGAGCTCGACCGGCCGCACGGCGGCTTCTACACGCAGGACGAACTCCGCGACCTGGTGGCGTTCGCCGCCGACCTCGGCGTGACGATCGTGCCGGAGATCGACGTTCCCGGGCATTCGCAGGCAGCTATCGCGGCCTACCCAGAACTCGGGATCAGTACCTCGCCGGGCTTCCCTCCCGCGGTCTGGCCGCGATTCGGGGTGTCTGACTTCCCCCTGAACATGGAACAGGCCACGGTCGACTTCTTCTGCACGGTGATTGACGAGTTGGTTGACATCTTCCCGTCGCGCGTTATCGGTCTCGGCGGTGACGAGTGCCCGTCTGCGCCGTGGGAAGCAGATCCGCGATCCGTTGAGTTGGCCGCTGAGCGCGAGTTGTCGCATCCGCGTGAATTGCAGGCCTGGTTCCTCATGCAGCTCGACGCACGCCTGCAGTCACACAATCGTGAGCTGCTGGCCTGGGATGACCTGCTTGAGCACACTGCCAGACCGGATGCTGTTGTGCTGGGTTGGCGAGGCGAGGCCGGCGTTCGCGCCGCGTTGCGCGCCGGCCTTGAGGTCGTTGCCTGCCCCGACCACCTGGTCTATTTCGACTACCGCCAGTCAGATGATCCCCGTGAGCCGGTTCCGGTGGGGGTCGTCGTGACGGCTACTGATGTCGCCCGGTTCGACCCGATGCCCGCTGGCGTCGAGGAAAGCGCTCGCGCGCTCATTAGGGGCGGACAGGGAAACCTGTGGGCGGAGCACCTTGATGGGCCGCGCAATCGTGACTACATGCTGTGGCCGCGGGCCTGCGGGCTCAGCGAAGCACTGTGGGCTGGACCGGTGACCGACGACACCGAGTTCGAGGTGCGCTTGAACGCCCACCTCGGCCGGCTTGACGCGTTCGGCGTGGAGTACCGGCACGCGGACGGTCCGAAGCCGTGGCAGCAGCGCCCCGGCGTGCGCGGGCGGGAGCAGACCCTGGCCGAGCGTGAGGCCGTGGTCGCCGAGCTGACCCGTGCGTTTGACGCCGACGAGCCGGTGGCATGACGCATGAGCAGGTCCCTCCCCTCCCGCACGCTACAGTGAGCGGGAGGGGAGGCCGGGGAGTGCGAGGAAACGACACACTGTCGCTGACGTCAGCAGAGCTGCGGGCAGTGCGGCGTACGCCGTCGCCGTTGCGGGCCGCCGTCGCTCAAGACGCCCGCGCCCACAATCTCTCACTCATTCTTGGCCTGCTCTACTCGAGCGGACCCATGACTCGGCCGCAGCTGGCGACTGCGACGAAACTCTCGCAGCCCACCGTGACCGCGCTCGTAGCCGACCTCCTCGATGACGGCATGCTGCGCGACCTCGGCGTCGTGGCTGAAGCGCGCGTGGGCAAGCCCGCCGCGCAGGTGGAGATCGACGCCCTGGGCAACGCGGCCGTTGTCGTCGACCTGAGTGGCGGCCAGACCTTCACCGGATCGCTTGTGAACCTGCGGGGCGAGATCATCGCGCGCACGAGCATCGAGGTGGGTGGCGCGACCGGCGACGAGGTGATCGAGCTCGCTGTGCGCACGGTGGACGTACTCGTCGCCGCGACCTCGGCACGCGTGCGGGGGATCGGCATTGCATCTCCTGGACTCGTCGACGACGTCGGCAACATCCGCGTCTCCGACCGCCTCGGCCTGCGCGACATCGATGTGGCCGACGCGGTCTCTGCCGCGACGGGCCTCGGCGTTGTGGTCGGGAACGACGTGAACTGGATCGCCCTCGGCATCCGTCGGTTTAGAGACCGCACAACTCGTGACTTGCTCGTCGTGACCATTGAGAACGGCGTTGGTGGTGCGGTGATCCTCGACGGCGACCTCGTCCCAGGCGAGCAATTCGCCGCGGGGGAGATCGGTCACGTCACCGTGGACCCCAACGGTGAGGAATGCGTCTGCGGACGCCGCGGCTGCCTGGAGCAGGTCACCGGAGCCTCGCATTTGCTGCACCGGATCGAGAGCAGCCCAGCCGGCGAACGGGACGCTCTCGTGTCGAGCGCTGGCACGATGCTCGGCGGCTTCCTCTCACCCGTGGTGAGCATGCTCAACATCACCGACGTCGCACTGGTCGGCCCTTCTGGACTCGTCCAGGGGCTCTACGCGGATGCCGTGCTCACGTCCATCCGCGAGCGACTGTTGCCAGCGCACGCCGAGAGCATCCGGGTGCAGGTGTACGAGCAGGACCCAGACCTCGTGATCCTGGGTGGGGCGAGCGCCGTCATTCAGGCGCAGCTCGGCATCCGCTAGCTCGCTCCCCGTTCGTCGAGGAGGCCGTTTTCGGCCGTCTAATGGGCGAATGGCCTCGTGGATTTCACGTGGGCGCGCGGAAACGCGCCTGGCGCGCGATAAAGCACGCGCCTGGCGCGTTTTCGCGCGCCAGGATTTGGTTACCGTGAGTGAACCGCCATTCTCGGCCAGCACCAGGCTGCGCAGCGGCGGCCTCAGTATTCGCACTCGCCAACATACCGCGTAGTCGGTATGCTGGCCCTGCATCGGAAACGGATGCCGGGCTCACGCCCGTTCACCTCGACGAGGAGGTCACATGCAGATCATCGGCGCAGTGCTCGAGCGTTCGGGCGGGCCGACGCCGTTCGCCGTGTCCCGCCCGTTCACTGTGGGACCGATGGAGCTGGACCCTCCCGGTCACGGTGAGCTGCTCGTGCGGATAGAGGCCGCGGGGCTCTGCCACTCCGATCTCAGTGTCGTCGACGGCAACCGCGTGCGGCCGACCCCCATGCTGCTTGGGCACGAGGCCGCGGGAATAGTCGAGATGCTGGGCGAGGGCGTGGACGACGTCGCGATTGGAACGCGTGTCGTGATGACCTTCCTGCCCCGTTGCGGTGCCTGCCCGGAGTGTCTCACCGATGGCCGGCTTCCCTGCCGCGTCGGGAGTGCCGCAAACAACGTTGGCACACTCGTGGGCGGCGGCATCCGCTTGCATCGCGACGGGAATGCCGTGCACCACCACCTGGGCGTATCAGGCTTCGCGAGCCACGCCGTCGTCAGTCGAACCTCCGTGGTGCCGGTGGACGCTGATGTGCCGGCCGAGATCGCGGCGCTGCTCGGTTGCGCCGTGCTGACCGGCGGCGGCGCGGTGATCAACGCCGGACGTCCGACTCCGGGCTCGCGCGTCATCGTCGTCGGGCTGGGTGGCGTCGGCATGGCCGCGCTGCTTGTGGCTGCGGCACTCGGCCACGAGGTCGTCGGCGTCGACGCCCTGTCGGCCAAGCTCGAGCTCGCCACTGAGCTCGGTGCGTCAGCGACCTTCGCACCGGCTGCCGCAACGGATGCCGCGTTGACGGCGCCGCTGGTGATTGAGGCGGCCGGCTCTGCCCGCGCCTTCGAGACCGCGCTTGCACTCACGGCGCAAGGCGGCACAACGGTGACTGTCGGTCTGCCCGCTCCTGATGCCAGGGCGAGCATTGCACCGCTCCTTCTGACTGCCCAGGCCAAGACAATCATCGGCAGCTATCTGGGCTCGGCCGTTCCGAGCCGGGATATCCCGCGCTATGTCGACCTCTGGCGCGCCGGTCTGTTGCCCCTCGAACGACTCGTTTCGGCACGCATTCGCCTCGACGAGATCGCGGAGGGAATGGACCGCCTCGCCACTGGCACGCAGTTGCGCCAACTCATCACATTCGACAGACCGTAACTACATCACCTTCGACAGACCGTAACCACAACGAAATGGACATCCGTATGACACGAACCGCCATCGTCACAGGAGCAGCCCGCGGCATCGGAGCCGCGACCGCCAGACGACTCGCCGCCGACGGCTACTCCGTCGCCGTTCTCGACCTCGACGCCGAACACTGCGCCGACACGGTTGCCGCGATCGAAGCGGAGGGCGGCAGCGCCATCGCTGTCGGCGCGAACGTCGCCGAAGCGGATGCCGTGGCTGCAGCAGTCGCGCGGGTCGCTGAAGAGCTCGGCGCCCCTACGGTCCTGGTGAACAATGCCGGGATCCTGCGCGACAATCTGCTGTTCAAGATGAGCGAAGACGACTGGGATGCCGTGCTCGGCGTGCACCTGCGTGGCGCGTTCCTGATGAGTCGCGCCGTGCAGGCGCATCAGGTTGCCGAGGGATGGGGTCGCATTGTGAACCTGTCAAGTACCTCGGCGCTCGGCAATCGCGGGCAGGCCAACTACGCAGCCGCGAAAGCCGGCATGCAGGGCTTCACGAAGACTCTCGCCTTCGAACTCGGCCGCTATGGCGTGACAGCGAATGCCGTGGCGCCCGGCTTCATCCAGACCGAGATGACCCGCGCGACCGCCGAACGCATGGGCGTCGCATTCGACGACTTCCTGGCTGGCGCGGCGAAGGAGATCCCCGTTGGGCGGGTAGGTCAGCCGGATGACATCGCTGCGGCAATTTCATTCTTCTGCTCTGAGGAGGCGAGCTTCGTCTCCGGCCAGGTGCTGTACGTGGCAGGAGGGCCGAGAGCATGACCGCGACCCCGACCCTCACCATCTCGTCACCCGCTGCCCTCGCTGAGGCCATCGGGCAGTCAGCGACGGGGGAGTGGTTCACCATTGATCAGGACCGCATCCAGGCGTTCGCCGACGCGACCGAAGACTGGCAGTGGATCCACCTGGATGCCGAACGCGCGGCATCCGGACCATTCGGTGCCACGATCGCCCACGGCTACCTCACCCTCGCGCTCATTCCGCGACTCACCGCCGGACTCGTTGAGGTGGCCGGCGCGGCGCTGGTGGTCAACTACGGGCTCGACAAGGTGCGCTTCCTGCAGCCGGTCACGGCCGGATCGCGCGTGCGGGCAACCTCAACCATCACCAGCGCCGAACCCTCGCCGCAGGGTGTGCGCGCGGGGATCACGGTGACGATCGACATCGAGGGCGCCACCCGACCGGCCCTCGTCGCCGACACGATTGTGCTCTTCGTGCCTGGCCCTTCCGTGGGGTGATTCAACGGGGTGCGGGGAAACCCGGCTGGCGCAGGATCTAATGCGCGCCAGCCGGGTTAACCACGCCGCGATGCGGTTGCGGGCCGAAAGCTGCGGGCCGAAAGCTGCGGGCCGAAAGCTCAGACGCGCTCCAGCACCATGGCCATGCCCTGGCCGCCACCGACGCACATCGTCTCGAGGCCGTAGCGGCCACCCGTCTCCCGCAGCCCGTTGATGAGCGTCGAGGTGATGCGGGCCCCTGTCATGCCGAACGGATGTCCAACGGCAATCGCACCGCCGAAGACATTGAGCTTCTCAGGGTCGATGCCGAGTTCCCGCGCTGAGGGAATGACCTGGGCGGCGAAGGCCTCGTTGATCTCGACCAGGTCGATGTCATCAATGCTGAGGCCAGCCAGCGCGAGTGCGCGACGGCTCGCCTCGACAGGGCCAAGGCCCATGATCTCAGACGAGAGCGCGCTCACCCCCGTGGAGACGATGCGGGCAAGCGGAGTGAGCCCGAGCTCGTCGACCACGCGGTCCGACACCACCACCACGGCAGCGGCACCGTCGTTGAGCGGGCAGCAATTGCCCGCCGTCACGGTGCCGTTTTGTCGGAACACCGGGTCGAGCTGACCGAGCGCATCGATGGTCACGCCCGCGCGTGGCCCGTCGTCGGTCGCCACGATCGTGCCATCGTCGAGCGTGACGGGCGTGATATCCGTGGCCCAGAAGCCGCTTGCGCTCGCCGCCTCTGCACGCTGCTGGCTACGCGCGGCGAACGCGTCTTGCTCGTCGCGCGTGATGCCTCTCAGTGAGGCGACGTTCTCGGCGGTTTGACCCATCGCGATATACGCATCCGGTAACCGCCCGTCGTGCCGGGGATCGCGCCACGAGGTTTCGCCGCTGGCAGCCCTGGCCTCGGTGCGCTCGAGCGCCGCATCGAACAGCGGGTTCGTGAGGGTCTCACCCGCAATGTAGTCGCTGGAGCCGCGCATTGCGTGGCTGACCGACTCCACGCCCGCCGACACGAAGACATCACCCTCGCCGGCTTTAATGGCGTGGAAGGCCATACGCGTGGTCTGCAGGCTCGACGAGCAGTAGCGGTTGACGGTGGTGCCGGGCACCTCGTCGAGCCCCAGCAGAACCGACACGATGCGCGCCATGTTCATGCCCTGCTCTCCGCCTGGCAGGCCGCATCCCAGCATGAGGTCATTGATGCGGCCAGGGTCGAGCGTGGGGATTTTCGCCAGCGCATCACGCACCATGCGGGCTGCGAGATCGTCTGGGCGGATGCCGGCGAGCGAGCCCTTGCGGGCGCGACCGATGGGCGAACGGGCGGTGGACACTATGTATGCTTCGGCCATGTCGTGCCTCTCTGAACGGATGCCTGGATCTAAACGAATGCCTGGATGCCGGTGATAGCGCGACCGACGATGAGCGTGTTCATGTCGAACGTGCCCTCGAAGGTGTAGACCGCCTCTGCGTCGGCGAAGAATCGTGCCACCCCGTGATCGAGCTGGATTCCATTGCCGCCGAGGATCTCCCGGCAGAGCGCGACGGTCTCACGCATCCGAGCGGTGGCGAATGCCTTGGCCATTGCCGAGTGGTGGTCCTTCTGCACGCCCTCGTCTTGCATGGCCGAGACGCGCATGCAGAGGGCAATGCTCGCGGTGATGTTCGACAGTGAGATTGCGAGCTTCTCCTGCACCAGCTGGAACGAGGCGATGGGCTTGCCAAACTGCATCCGCTCCTTGGCGTAGGCGAGGGCGACCTCATAGGCGCCGACCGCGACCCCGATGGCCTGCCACGCGACCTCTGCGCGGGTGAGGCGCAGCACAATGGCCACGTCGCGGAAGGAGTGGATGTTGGCCAGCCGGTCGCTTTCGGGAACGATCACATTCTCGAGCACGATATCGGCGTTCTCCACAGCGCGCAGTGACTGCTTGCGTTCGATCTTGGTGGCCGTGAAGCCCGCCGCCGGCTGACGAACGATGAAACCCTTGACTTGGTCGTCGGCCGTGTCACGCGCCCAGATGATCACGATGTTGGCGAAGGTGGCGTTGCCGATCCAGCGCTTTTCACCGTTGAGCACCCACTCATCGCCGTGTCTGGTTGCGGTGGTCTGCAGTCCGCGCGCCGTGTCTGATCCGCTCGTCGGCTCGGTGAGCCCGAAGGCGCCGATCACCTCGCCGCGGCCCATCGGCGCCATCCACTCAGCACGCTGTTCAGCGGAGCCACCGACGCCGATGGCGTTCATCGCCAGTCCGCTGTGCACGCCAATGAAGGTCGCCGTCGATGGATCGACCCTGGCGATCTCGAGGGCGATCCAGGCGCGGTAGACCGCGCTGTTCTCGAACAGCCTGGTCTCTGGCCACGACGGCCCGAACAAGCCGAGCTCGGCGAAACCCGGGATGAGGTGGCGGGGGCTGCGGGCTTGCTCCCAGAAATCGTTCGCATAGGGCCGCACCTCGGCATCGAGGAAGGCGCGGATGCGGGTAACGGAGCGTTGCTCCTCATCTGTGAGCTGTTCCTGGAATCCATAGAAATCGGCGTCGAGTATCTCGGCCCGCTCGATCTGTGGGGTGGTGAGCGTCATTGCATCTCCGTTCGTCGGTGAACTCAACTGCGGTGAACTCCATTGCGGTGAAATCCACTGCGGTGAACTCCACGTAGTATGCATCATTTTGCAGAATGTTGCACGTGCTCTCTCAGACACGCGGTAGAGTTCCCGCATGCCAACGACGACAGGCGCCCTCGCGGAGTCCGCCACACCGACCACGCCTGCAACGCCCACCACCATTGGAACGGTTGGCCTCGCGGTCGCCCCGTCGTGGCTATCCGAGCGATTGGCCCAGGGCACCCACGACGGTTCCGCACGTGCGTACGCGCTGGCCCGCGAGGAATTCATCGCCGGCCGCCGCATCGACATGAGCGCGCTCGCCAGCGACCTCGGCGTTGATCGCACCTCGTTGTTCCGCTGGGTGGGCAATCGCGATGCGCTGCTCTCCGAAGTGCTCTGGTCGCTCGCGGTGCCGACCTTGCTACAGGCGGAGGAGGCCACGAGCGGCCTGCGCGCCGAGGAGCGAGTGGCTGCCGTGCTCACCCATTTCGTCAACGATCTCATCAGCGCCTCCTACTTTCGGCAGTTCCTGCGTCGGGAGCCTGCGCGGGCGCTGCGGTTGCTCACCACGACCGAGAGCGAGATTCAGCGGCGCTACGTCGCCACGACCGAATGGCTCGTGCGGGGAGAACTTGGCGAGGCCCCGCTCGGCGGCGCCATCGACCCGGCGGCGCTGGCATACCTGCTGGTTCGGATCTCCGAATCGTTCAGCTACGCCGACCTCATCACCGGCGACGAACCGAGCACAGAGCGGGCCAGAGTGGCGTTCCGCGTACTGCTGAGGGTGGTCTGATGCATTACGGAGCCAGAGCGCCGTTCGCCACCCGGTGGAACGACAATGACCAGTACGGCCACCTCAACAACACCGTCTACTACGAGGCGATGGACACGGCGATCAATATCTGGATGATGGCCAATGGCGGCCTCGATCCGCAGGGAGAGACCATCGCCTTGTGCGCGGCCTCATCGTGCGAGTTTCGCGCCTCTGCATCGTTTCCGGACGCGCTCGAGGTGGGCATAGGCATCGAGCGGCTCGGCACAACGAGTGTCACCTGGGCGCTTGGAATCCTGCGGCCGGGGGAGGGCGACGCGATCGCGACAGGCCGTTTCGTGCACGTGTTCGTCGACGCCGCGGAGCGCGTGCCCATGCCGATTCCGGCTGGCATCCGCTCGGCGATCGAACGAGACCTGATCGGGTGATTGCGATCGCCACCTGCGCAACATACCGACCACGCGGTATGCTGGCGTCACGCGGCTCGAATCGAGCCGTGCGCTGCGCGGCAATCGCGCGTGAAAGGTGGTCAAGGATGACCGACTCTCCCGGGCTCGATGTCGTGGGACTCACCGAATGGCTCGCACGTGCGCATCCAGAACTCGCAGACGGCCCGCTGTCGGCCACGCTCATCACAGGTGGTCGCAGCAACCTCACCTATCGCGTCGACGGTGCACGTCGTCCGCTCGTGGTGCGGCGTCCGCCCCTCGGCCACGTACTGTCAAGCGCGCACGATATGGCCCGCGAGCACCGCGTCATTCGTGCGCTGCGCGGCAGCGCAGTGCCGGTTCCGCCGACGGTAGACCTGGTCGACGATTCGGCAGCTGGCCTGGTCACCGGCACACCTTTCTTCGTCATGGAGCTCGTTGAAGGCCGAGTGCTGTCTGACCCGGCGCAGAATGCCGGTTTTTCAGAGAGCGAGCTGCATGACCTGGGCCTCGACCTTGCCTGCATCCTGGCCGAGCTGCACAGCATCCCGCCGGCATCCGTCGGGCTCGACACCTTCGGTCGCGCAGACGGCTATCTCGAACGGCAGCTGAAGACCTGGCGTCGGCAACTCGACTCCTCCCGGACGCGGGACGTGCCGAGGCTGGACGAGCTCCAGGCTGGGCTCGGCGAGCGGATGCCGGCGGCCGGGCGTTCCGCGCTCGTGCACGGTGATTACCGACTCGACAACGCGCTGGTTGCCGGCGGCCGCGGCGATTCCGTGCCGGGGAGCACCCCGCGCATCACCGCGATCCTCGACTGGGAGATGGCGACAATCGGGGACCCACTCGTCGACCTTGGCATGCTTGGCCTCTACTGGAGCATCGCTGAGCTTCCCGGCGGCCGGGGCCTGGCTCCCAGTGCCGTCGACCAGGGCGCCGGCTACCCAACCTTCGACGAGCTGGTGGATGCCTACGCGGCACGCGCCGGTATCGTGACGCCCGCTCTCGGCTGGTATCGCGCCTTCGGGGCTTACAAGCTCGCCGTCATTCTGGAGGGCATCCACTGCCGCTACCAGGCCGGCGAGACCGTCGGCGATGGCTTCGATCGCATTGGGGAGCTGGTGGAGCCGCTTGCCGCAGAAGGGCTCACCCGTTCGGCCCTGAGAGGACTTTGAGAACATGAGACGAGGACACTGACATGGATTTTGCCGCCGACGCCCACACGACCGAGCTGACCGCGACGCTCCGCGCATTCATCGACGAGCACGTGATTCCCGCCGAGCCTGAGCTCGAACGCCAGCTTGCTGCCACGCCAGATGACTGGGGGTTCCGGCCCGTCGTCGACGAGCTGCGGACTCTGGCCAGAGAGCGCGGGCTCTGGAACCTCTTCATACCGGGGGAGCACGGCGCGCAGCTGAGCAACCTGCAGTACGCGCCGTTGGCAGAACTCACCGGGTGGAGCCCGCGGCTCGCCCCTGTCGCCCTCAACTGCGCCGCGCCAGACACGGGCAACATGGAGGTGCTGGCCGACTTTGGCACGACCGAGCAGAAGGAGCGCTGGCTCGAGCCGCTGCTGGATGCTCGCATCCGCTCGGCCTTTTGTATGACCGAACCCGACGTGGCCTCCTCTGATGCCAGCAACATCGCCACCAGCATCCGTCGCGACGGTGATGACTACGTGATTTCTGGGCGCAAGTGGTGGTCGACGGGCGCGATGAATCCCAATGCGGAGATCTTGATCGTGATGGGCAAGAGCGACCCTGCGGCCTCGCGGCACCGGCAACAGTCGATGATCCTGGTGCCGCGCGGCACTGTGGGCGTCGAGATCGTGCGACCGCTGACGGTGTTCGGCTATGACGACCGCGACCACGGTGGGCATGCGGAGATCGTGTTCCGTGATGTGCGCGTTCCCGCTGCGAACCTGATCGGGGCCGAAGGGGACGGATTCGCCATCGCCCAGGCCAGGCTCGGGCCCGGCCGCATCCACCATTGCATGCGCGCACTCGGCATGGCGGAGCGGGCCATGGCCCTGGTGCGGGAGCGCGCCAACAACCGTGTCGCCTTCGGACTACCGCTGGCCAGCCAGGGAGTCGTGCGCGAATGGGCGGCCGAGTCGCGCATCAGCATCGAGTCGCTGCGATTGCTCGTGCTGAAGACCGCCTGGCTCATGGACACCGCGGGCAACCGGGCGGCCATGACCGAAATTCAGGCCATCAAGATCGCCGTTCCCCGAGCGGTGCAAACCATTCTCGATCGCGCCATGCAGCTCTTCGGCGGCGCCGGCCTGTCGTCAGACCAGCCCCTCGCAGAGATGTTCGCCGGCGCCAGGGCGCTGCGCCTGGCCGACGGCCCAGACGAAGTGCACCTCGCCGCCCTCGGCAAGGCAGAACTGCGAGGCTGAGCCGCCGCACGGTCGCCGATCCCGCACCGCTCCCGTTCCCACGTCCACTCCAATCCATCCCCAGCTCCATCCCTGTCACCCTGTCACTGATCAAAGGAGATCCTCATGGCACACCTACCCGACGTCGCAATCGACGGCGACGGCTTCGGCACACTCTCGGTCGCGAGCATTCTCGCCGAGACCGCGAGCCGCGCCCCCGACAGCCCTGCCATCCACTTCTTCGGCAACACCATCAGCTATGGGCAGCTCTGGACAGAGACGCGTGCGTACGCAGGGGCGCTGCGTGAGCGTGGCATCGGCCGCGGCGACCGCGTCGCGATGCTCGTGCCCAACGTGCCCGACTTTGCGCGTGTGTACTACGCCGCGCTGTCGCTCGGCGCGATCGTGGTGCCGATCCACCTGCTGTTCAAATCCGAGGAGATCACCTTCGTGCTGCGCGACAGTGGTGCCGACCTGCTGGTGGCTGCTGCTCCGCTGCTCGCTGAGGCGTTTCCGGCCGCCAGCACCGCCGGAGTGCCGCTCGTCACCGTGCTCGCCCCACCGCCAGAGGCCGGGGGACCTGAACTGCCGCGCCTCGAGGCTGAGGCGGCGGCATCAGTGCCGATCGAACGGCACGTCTCGATGAGCCCGTTGGAGCCGGCGACCATTCTCTACACGAGTGGGACGACGGGAACCCCGAAGGGCGCTGTCGGCTCTCACCTCGCGATCGTCGAGCAGGTGCACTGCTCACTCATCGACTCCTTCGACATGCGCACAGACGACGTGATCTTCGGCGGGCTGCCGCTGTTTCACACCTTCGGGCAAACCGCCGTCATGAACATCGCCTTCCGTCGCGGCGCCTCGATCATCCTGCTGCCGCGGTTCGACCCTGATGAGGCCCTCGCGCTGCTCATCACCCACCAGGCGACCGTCTTCACCGCCGTGCCCACCATGTTCGTTGGCATGATCCAGGCGGCCGGCCGCAGTGCCGAGCGTCCGCCGCTTCGCTACGCAGTGTCCGGCGGTGCGGCGCTGCCGGTGGCCGTGCTCGAGGCCTTCCAGGCGGCATTCGGTGCGGAGGTGCACGAGGGGTATGGCCTCACAGAGACGGCGCCGACGGTGTCGTTCAACACCGTTTACGAGCCCATCCGACCCGGCACAGTGGGCCGCGCCCTCTGGGGCGTCGACGTCATGATCGCCGAGGCAGAGGTCGAGGGGCGCATCGAGTTTGTGCAGCCAGGGTCGCTCGGGGAGATCGTCGTGCGTGGCCACAACCTGTTCAAGGGTTATCTCGGGCGAGCGGATGCCTCGGCCGAAGCCGTCGTCGACGGCTGGTTTCGCACAGGTGACCTTGGCACCTACGAGGAGGGCATCGTCACGATCGTTGACCGCAAGAAGGACATGATCGTGCGCAATGGCTACAACGTGTACCCCACAGAGGTCGAGGCCGTGCTTGCGCGGCACCCCGACGTGGCAATGGCCGCCGTGTTCGGTCTGGCCGACGACACCCACGGCCAGGAGGTGCACGCTGCGGTCGTCGCACTCGACGGCCACGAGCTCGACGCCGACGCTCTCATCGCCTTCTGCAAGGAGCGCATCGCTGCCTACAAATACCCGCGGGTGGTGCACCTCGTCGACGCGTTGCCCATCGGCGGCAGCGGCAAGGTATTGAAGCGGCTCCTGGTCGACCAGTTCAGCGCCGTGCACAGCTGATTGCCCGGCCAGACCACCAGCGTGAGGTACCGATGCGCGGATGGTTCCATCCGCGCATCGGTTGCCGGTCGGTGGACTACTGGCGCGTCGATGCGCGCGCGTAGGCGATCACTTCGTCGCTCTGCATAACTAACGGTGACTACTGCGATTCAGGCAGGAGGATATGCGACGTATTTGTAAGACTCGCTGCGCTACGAGATTCCGGCGATATGGTCGTTCTTCGTTGGGAAGTGACGGTATGCAGTGGCGATGCCCAGCCCGGCCTCGCGGGCGATGGCCCGCATCGACACAGCCACCCCGTTGTGCTGGAGCGCTCGCGCAGCTGCTTCCGTCAGTCGGAGACGGTTTCGCTCCCTGTCGACGCGAGGTTCGCGAGTCATTTCGTCCACAGTCCGTCTCGCTTTCATTAGATCCGGATTTGCTTCCCCACCCTAGGGTGGGAAAGCTTCAGACCCGCTCTGGGGTGGTGGGCCTGGTCGGTGTGCGTCGCGATGCTGAGGTCATGACATTCACTATTTGGGCTTTTGACCTTCTCTTTATCGCTTTGGTGGTACTTCAAGTGAGAGAGCGCCCGTTGACTCTCGTGCAGATCCTGTTACCGATCGTTCTCGTCATCTGGGCGAGCATCACGTTCGTTCATTCGGTTCCCTCTGAGAGGAATAGCCAGGTCGTTCTCGCCCTTGCTGTTCTTGTTGGCGCTACGCTTGGCGTCGCTATCGGCGGGTTGACCCAGGTGCAGGTTTCCGCTGGCAGGGTCGTGACCCGTGCCGGTCTTCTCGCGGCTGGCCTCTGGATTCTGGTTATGGGACTGCGGCTGGCTTTCCAGCTGTGGGCTACGGGGGTGGGCCAACAAGACCTCGGCCAATTCGACTACGAGAACAGCATCAGCAACGATGTGTGGCCGGCAGCACTGGTTCTGATGGCCGGCACCACCGTTTTGGTGCGCATCGTTGTTCTTGTGGCAAGGGGAAGACGCGTGCAACACAGCAAGGACGCCGACAGGATCGCTCGCGATGCTATGTCGTGATCCCTGAGCGCGTAGTTCCTAGGACGAGTGCGATCGCATGCGAGCGATTCGCGGCAGGCATCTTGGCGAATAAGGAATTTACGTATCCCTTGACCGTCGCCACAGAGATGAACAGATCGCCCGCGATCTCTTCATTGGATCGTCCTCGGCAAATGAGCGCGAGAGTCTCTGCCTCGCGCGGTGTGAGTGCCGGGTACCGGTCGCGGAGGGTCCTCACGGTGAGCAGCCGATCCGCGGACGCTTGTACCTTCGAGAGTTCTGAGGCGTAGGCACGGTCGAGCCCCTCGAATCGGCGCGATACGTCGTCAGCGGCTGCTCGGCGCGCCAGCCCGGCCAGGGTGGCGATCGCGATCGTTAGGATTGTGATTGCGATCGACCAGAGTTCGCGGTGCCCATTGCTAAAACCGAACGTCGCGGCGATGATCGCCGCGATCGGCCACATCCATCGCACCCAGTGAGGCATATCGGTCTTGCCGAGCATGATCACAAGGCTTCCTGCCATCGGGTAGACGCTGGTGCTGTAGCTGGGGCCGGCGGCCGCAGCTGAACCGATCAGCATCACGAGCAGTAGACCGCCATCGACAAACGAACTAATTCGATCGAAGACGAGCGCACGAACCACCCATGCGACACCAGCACAACCGACGAAGAGCAGCGCCCAAGCCGGAGCGTCTAGCCAACGCCATCCGCTGACGAGCACCGTTGTGGTGCTTCCGACTGCGATGGCTAACTGCAGTAGCGCCCTAGATTTTATCACTGCACCATTCTGCCGCTAACGTGCGGTACCCAAGCCCGGACCGCATTCTCCATCTCACCCGCACGCCGCCCCTCCCAAATCAACCGCTCCTGCTCCGCCGTGAACTCCATACGCACCTCCACGTCTCATCGTGGTGCATTCGCCCGTTGAACTCGCCTTAGTTTTTGGAGACGTTATTGCGCGAGAGCGTCAGAATTGGGGTCTACGCCAGACGAGTAGCTGGCCACAATTGGTGCACGTTGCTGTGCTGTTCGATGGCATCCGCGGCGATGCGTTCGGTTGCGTGTCTTTGCTTGACCTGTCGGGCCACGTCGAAGAGGTCCAGAGGTTCTCGCCGGTGACGGAGACGCCTTGGTGGCTGCTGGCGGCCAGGCGCAGGTCGCGGAGTTCGAGGTCGGTTTGGGTGCGGCCGTGGAGGTCGAGAGAGGTGACCGCGTTCTTGTAGCCGGGCAGGGGCACGTCAACGTCGAAGGCGAGTTGGTCGTCGTTGATGGTGACGGCGGTGCCGGGGCGGTAGTGCTCGCGTGAACAGAGACGCTCCTAGAAGTCCGTATGACCGCGATGGGCTCGAATCACAAGCGTCAGACTCAACGCGAATACGATGACGGACAGAACCAGCGCGAACCATTCACCTTGGTCTGCCGACCCCGTGGCAAGTTGAATTGCGCTTATGCCGCTACTAATTCCAAAAACGATGGTAAGTGCCCATTCGCCAATAAGACGTGCGCGGTTCGGCCGTTCTTTTCCATTCACTAAGAATCCTTCCAATAACGAACTTACTGATCCTGACGGCTGTTCCTGTCAGCATTTCTTTCAGCACTTGTTAATCGCGTCTCCGATTCGATAGACCAAAAGGCTGCCGATATTGCGAAACGAATTGCGGCAACCGCGCCAGCGATCAAGGTGGGAGCTCCGATTATGACGAACGAATCGAGTAGTGAAAAGAATGGGGCGCTCACCGATGGTGAGGAAAATCGCCCGACAGTCGGTGTGATGTCTCGTAACCTAAGTGCCTCATAACCCAAGGGATACGAGACGGTGGAACCGATCTAGTGTCTGGTTACCGAAAACAATGCGGCGTTGATGTTTGCGTGTTCGCCAGGCTGCAGCCGGGGCATAACCTCTACCAACAATTGATGCTTCCTCGCTTGCGTCGAATCGCTGTTTTGATGCGGCGCCGGCATCTAGAGTGGACGGCATGGGGCGGATACGGGCATTTCGATGGATTGGCGCAGTCGGAATTCCGGTCGCTTTGTTGTTGGGCGGATGCGCGTTTTCGCCCAATCCTGTTTCGTCGCCATCGACGCCCGCCTCAAGCTCTCCAATTACATCCGCAACCGCCGAAACACCTGAGCTGAGCGAGTTCGAGCAGCAACTGCCTCTCAGCGGGGAGTTCGTCTCGCAGGCAGCAGAAACCACCGGCACCGTCGATATCCAGCGCAGGGAGGACGGTTCGGTTTGGATCGTGCTCGAGAACTTCCGGACCGGAGACGCGACGGATCTTCGTCTGTACCTGAAGCAGGACGCACTGGTTCAGGATGCAGATGGCCACTGGGGCTCCTCCGAGGACGGTTACGAGATTGCCTCGATTGATCCAGGAGCATCGACCCAAGAGATTGAGGTCCCCGGCGCGTGGGACATGCCCGCAATATACACACTTACGGTCAGGGACTATCTCCCGCCCGATTACCCGGCACTTGGCTCTGCCGCACTCGACTGAAACCGACCCGCCGGAAGCGGCGCCGATCTGATGCCGCGTGGAGTCATGCGGGGCCCGAAGACAGTCAGATGAAGGTGCTCAACGCGCGCCGGTAGCTGTCACTGTCCTCACGCGTTGCAGCAGTCATGAGAAGGGCGTTCTCGCTGACTCTGCGCGTGAACTCATCCGAACAAGGGATGGTCACGATCTTGGTCAGGCCTGCATGCCACGCGGAGATCAGTGCTGGTAGATCGCGTCGCTCCGGTTGGTCTTCGAGTCGCGTGGGCAGCACTGCCAACTGAGCATCCATTCCAACTTGTGACCAGGTGCTGTACGAGTCGTGGTCGAACGCGCTGTCTCCGAACTCGTCACGCCAGCTGGGTCCGACAATTCGGTGGAGAAGATCGGCGCGTTCGGTCAAACCGATTGCAGTGTCTTGAATCTCGTCGAACAGTGCGGGATCAATGTCCGGCCCAGCGTGTGCCACTGCAGCATGCCAGATGCGGGGCCAGGCGCCCTCCCACTCGTCGCGAGTATCGGTGCTTATCGCAGCATTCTGGACGGTTGCGGGCGTGTCCGACAGGAATGGCGGGAGGTCTTCGCCTTGAAGCTGCAACGCATACGCTTCCCGGATCCAGAGCAACTCCAGGAGTGCGTTAGGTCGATCCTCGACGGTGATCATCATGTCGTGAGGCCACGGGTTTCCCGGTATTGGTGCGCTGGATCTCATCGTCCCCACTCTCGGTTCCGTCCATCTTGGCCGTCCCGCGTGATCGAATCAACGATCCGCAGAGGCTGACCTACCCCCCGCAGGCACACGTGTCTCGTAATCTGCACGTCTCGAAACCCATGGGATCTGCGACAAGACGAGGAGGTCCGGCGCGATCCGTGAACACGACAACGCGGATGCCGCGCACCCATAGGGGCCCGCGGCATCCGCTTTGTGTATGCCTGGCTTAGACCTTCGGCACGCCCTTGTTGGTGAGGGGCACAGCCTCGGCGTCGTGCGCGGAGACATTGCCCGTGCCATCACTGACGTAGGTGGCACCCACGAAGTCCTGCACGCCGGCCTCGACGGAGGTGATGCCGACGCCCATGAAGGCGGCGTGACTGTCTGCGCCGAATGACAAGGGCAGAATGCCGTTGCCATTCAGGTCGCCGGAGCTGACCGCCTCGAGCAGGCTCTCCCTGGTGGGGTTCTCGCCGGCTGCGGCCAGTGCCTCGGCGAAGAGATAGCCGACGCTCATGCCGTACACGGTGTTGCCGTCGAACGTGGCGCCGTTGTTGTAGTCGGTGTTGATCTCTTCGAACAGGGCGCGCCAGTCGTCACTCTGGCCGAACGGCAGGTAGTTGGTGCTGACGAATCCCTGCAGCAGCTTGGGGGCGAGGTCTTCGCCGAGGAAGCTGACGAGGGTCGGGTAGTCGCCTCCCGACGAGGACGAGAACCACTGCGCGGCGTAGCCGAGCTTGGCCGCTGTACCGATAGCGAGTGCCGTGAAGCCATTGACGGTCGCGAGCATGTTGATCTCGCATCCGGCCGCCTTCATAGCGCTGATCTGCGCCACAACGTCCTGGTTGGACACCGAGTAGCTCTGCACACTCGCGAGCCCGTCGGCCCCGAGCACATTTTCGAGCCCAGTCGTGAACTCGGTGCCGAAGTCGTCGTCCTGGCCGAGCACACACACGCTCTTGCCGGGGAACTCGTCTGTGGCGTACTGCGCGAGCGCCTCGCCCTCCGTGACGTAGTCGACGTTGAAGGCAAAGGTGTACGGGTATTTCTCCGGCTGGTTCCAGCTCGTCGACCCGGAGGCCACGAACAGGTCTGGCACCTTCTTCTGGTTGAGGTAGTCGAGCACAGACGTGTGGGTCGGAGTGCCGAGCCCGTTGAGGATGGCGAACACGCCGTCTTGTTCGACGAGCTCACGCACCACGGTCTGCGTGTTCGCGGGGTTGTAACCGTCGTCCTTGACGATGTAGTCGATGGTGCGGCCGTTGACGCCGCCCTGCTCGTTGAGGTAGGCGAAGTAGGCCGCGGTCGCCGCAGAGATCGAGGCGTAGCCGGCCGCAGCTGGCCCAGTGAGCGGATGGTGGGTGCCGATGGTGATGGTGTCGTCGCTGACACCGGGGGCATCGACGGCTTCGGCCGCCGGCACCGGCGTGCTGCAGGCGGAGAGTGCGATGAGCATGGCGGATGCCGCGGCGACCGCGATCGCGCGGCGGGGTGGTGCGCTGTTGTGTGACATGGGTCACCTCTCTGATTCGGTGGGGATGGGTTCGGTGCGGACGGGTTCGGTGTGGATGGATTCAGTGCGGACAGGTTCGGTGTGGACGGGTGCAGTGGAGATGGATTGCGGTGCAGGGTGCGAGACAGGGGCATCGGGGGTGCTGGTGCTGGCGCGGCGACGGATCCGGAGCGCACCGCGGATGCCGCCTGGCCAGACGGCGGTCACGACGATCAGCAGCGCACCGAACACCAGCACAGCGAGGTTGCCGGAGAGCCGCTGCTCGAGTTCGCTTGGCAACGCCAGCGCAGAGGTGGCGCTCTGCACCAGCCAGGGCAGCGCCACGATGAGGAGCGAGCCGATGGCCGCGCCGAGGATGCTGCCGAGGCCGCCGACGACCACGGCGACCACGAGCAGCAGCGAGAAGGCCAGGGTGTACGCCCCTGGGCTCACCGACTGGGTGACGAAGCAGAGCACGGCGCCGCCGGCTCCGGCACCGAGCGCGCTCACCAGGAAGGCGTGTACCTTCACTCGACCGGCCGGAATGCCGCCGAGGCGTGCGGCCACCTCGTCATCGCGCACGGCGCGCATGCGGAGGCCGGCGCTGCCGTTCCGCACGATCGTCAGGAGTGTGACGGTGATCCCGGCGACGAGGATGGCGACCCAAGCCTGCCACTGCTCAACGGCGATGAGGGTGGAGAGTGCCTCCGGAACGCCGTCGTACGCGATCTGCAGGCCCTGGTCACCGCGGAAGATTCCCACAAAGACGCTCGTGAACGCGGGCAACGCGATGACGAGCGCGAGGGTGACGCCGGCCAGGTATGGTCCGTGCAGGCGTGCCGCGGCAAGCCCAAGCAACAGGCCAACCACCCCGGCTGCCCCGACTCCGGCGAGGAGGCCGAGGACGAAGCGGGGGAGACCGTCGATGCCGGCATCCGTTAGTGCATTCGCCGTGAGTGCGTAGCCATAGCCGCCGGCTGCCATGAGGGCGGCATGGCCGAGCGACAGCTGGCCGGTGAGCCCGATGAGCAATGTCAGCCCTGCTGTGGCGCAGAGGTACGCGGCCACGAGGGCCAGCTGGTAGTTGCGGTATGGGTCGAGCAGAAAGGTGCAGCCGATGGCGAGCACCGTGAGCGCGACAGCTCCGACGATGAGGCGCGGAGTGCCGGTGAGGGAGGGGAGCATCCGCTTCATGCGACTCTTACCTTTCGTGCAGAGAAGATGCCACCGGGGCGAACGAGCAACACGCCGACCAGAAGCACAAGCACCGCGATGGGTGCGACGGTCGCGCCGAGATAACCAGTCACGAGCGTGATGAGGATGCCGACGGCGAGGCCGCCGATGAGCGCTCCCACCGGCGAATCGAGGCCGCCAACGACGGCGACGGTGAACGCGTAGACGAACAGCATGTCGGTGGAGTGCGGGTTCAGGCCGAGCTCGGTCGGCACGAGCAGCAGGGCCGCCAGTGCGCCAACGGCTGAGGAGAGCATCCAGCCGATCGTGAGCATGCGCGACACCCGAACGCCGAGCAGCCGCGAGACCTCTGGGGCGAAAGCGGATGCCCGTAGTTGCAGCCCGAGCGACGTGCGCGTGAACAGCAGCGCGAGCAGCGACATCACCGCGACAGCGACGATGAGCACGAACAGGTCATACGGCGAGAGCACCGGCACGCCGCCGATCACGATGGGACTTTCGTCGAATGGCGCCTCCATGGGGCGATATTGCGGGCCGAACAGGATGCCGAGCGCCGATTGCAGCACCATGACGAGGCCGATGGCGATGATGACGCCCGCGAGCGGTTGCCCGGCAGGGGCGAACCGCATCACCCCGCGTTCAATGGCGAAACCGACCAGGAGGCCGGAGAGGATGGCAGCGGCAAGGCCCGCGAAATATGAGCCGGTCATGCCGGTGACGGCGAAGGCGATGTAGGTCGTGACCAGGGCCATCGCGCCCTGCGCAAAGTTGACGATGCGCGCTGCACGCCAGATGAGCACGAGCGACAGGGCGAACAGGGCGAAGATCGCGCCGCGGGCGAGGCCGGTGGCGAGCAGGAAGACGAGTTGATCCATCAGAACCCCAGGTACGCGTGGCGGAGGGCGTCGTCGGAGGTGAGCTCGGCCGCCGGCCGGTCGGCGACGAGCGTGCCGAGCCCGAGTACAACCCCGTGATCGGCAATGGAGAGGGCGCTCACCACGTTTTGCTCGGCCAGCAGCACGGTGAGCCCTGTTGTGTCGCGCAAACTGCGCAGCACTGTCATGATCTGGGCGACCACCCGCGGGGCGAGCCCCAGTGACGGTTCGTCGAGCACGAGCAGCTGTGGCCTGGCGATGATTGCCCGGCCGAGCGCGAGCATCTGGCGTTCTCCGCCAGAGAGCTGATGGCCTGAGCTGGTGCGGCGCTGGGCAAGCGGTTCGAACATTGCATAGATCTCGTCGACGGCCGCTGTCAGCTCCCTGGCGGAGTAGCGCCACAGCGCACCGAGGCGCAGGTTCTCGTCGACCGTGAGTTCGGCCACGACGCTGCGCCCCTCTGGGACCTGGGCAAGTCCGCGCCGCACGCGGTCCTCGACGCTTACCTGTCTGAGTTCGGCGCCTGCGAAGCGGATGCCGCCAGACGTGGGGGAGACGAGACCAGAGATACTGCGCAGCAGGGTGGTCTTCCCAGCGCCGTTCGCCCCAAGCAGGGCGACGATGCTCCCGCTCGGCACACTGAAGCTCACCTCCCGCAGCACGGGGGATCCGCCGTAGCCGGCGCAGAGCGACTCGATCTCCAGCAGCGCGGTCACGAGGCGGCCTCCACACCCAGGTAGGCCTCTTCGACGTGCGGATCAGCCTGCACCTCGGCCGGCGTTCCGCACGCGATGATGCGGCCGAAGTCGAGAACCGCGACCCGGTCGGCCAGGTTCATGACGAAGTCCATGTGATGTTCGACGAGCAAAACAGAGCATCCCGTCGCAGCGACGTCGCGCACGATCGCTGAGAGGTCGGCGATGTCACCGGCGCCAAGCCCGCCTGCCGGTTCATCGAGCAGCAGGAGGTCGGGCCGCGTCACGAGGGCGCGCGCCAGCGCCACGCGCTTGCGCTCTGGATACGGCAGCGAGGCGACGGGGCGGTGCAGGTCGGCCACGAGGCCCAGCTCGCCGAGCATCGCGGTGGCGCGTGTCACGGAGTCGGCAGCGGGGGCGCGTTTGGTGACGGGGCTGCTGTGGGCGGCTGTCGTTGCGTGGGTGGCTCTGCGGTCGCCCCTGGCGAAACGGGCTGGTGCGACGAGCGGTACGAGCACGTTCTCGAGAACGCTCATTCCCTCGAACAGTCCGAGTCCCTGGAGCGTGCGGGCCACACCATGACGGATGAGGCTGGTCGGCGAGGCTGGCGCTGGCCGCCCGTCGAGGCGGATGGCGCCGGCGGTCGGGCGGACGAGGCCACAGACCGCATTGAAGACGGTGGTCTTGCCTGCGCCGTTCGGCCCGATGAGGGCGACAGTTTCGCCCACCCCGACGCTGAACGACACGGCATCGAGGGCGGTGAGGCCGCCGAACCGCACCGTGAGCCCCATAATCTGCAGGCGTGGAGCGGCGTCGGGCGAAACGGTCTCGCGGGAGTCTGCGTCGCGAGGGTCGCTCAGCTGGACTGGTTGTTGCGTGGACATCGGCACCTCTTCGTGTCGGGGTTAGCTCACTCTACAACAGATACCGACTAGCCGGTATGGTAACTTTTGCGACCGGTCGGCAGCACTCATCCGCTGTCTGGAGAGTCCGCTAGCGGTGGGCGATGGCGGTGGTCATGCCGCCGTCGACTACGAACTCAGCGCCCGTCGTGTATGCGGAGGCATCGCTCGCCAAAAATACGACGGTACCGGCGACATCCTCAGGCAGGGCAGGTCGACCGAGCGGAATGGAGAGCGCCTCTGGGTCGATGCGCGTCGTCATATCGGTGAGGATGAGACCCGGATGCACCGAGTTCACACGAATGCCGGCCGGCCCGAGCTCGACGGCGAGTGACTTGGTGAGCCCTCGTACCCCGAACTTTGACGCGGTATAGCCATGCAGGCTCGGGCTGCCCCGCAACCCTTCCACCGATGAGACATTGATGATCGAGCCAGCCGATTGGCTTTTCATGGTGGGCACGACTGCCCGGCAGCCCAGGAACGTTCCCGTGAGGTTGACCGCGATTACGGCATCCCATTTGGCTGTCGTGTAGTGCTCGATCGGGGCGGCGTTGGCGATACCGGCGTTGTTGACGAGCACATCGAGCGACCCAAATGCCTCGATCGAGCGATCGACGACGCGCGTCCAATCCTCCTCGTTCGTGACATCGAGCTGTTCGAAGATCACGTCGTCACCGAGCTCGGCAGCCAGAGCCGCACCCTCATCCACGAGCACATCGGCGACGACTATGCGGGCACCGGCGGCGTGCAGTGCGCGCACGTAGGCTGCGCCGAGCCCGCGGGCCCCGCCGGTTACGACAGCGACCCGGCCTTCGAGATTCGTCACGGTGGCTCCTTATAGAGGTGTCGGTGTGGATTGGTCGAAAGTGTTCGGTCGAAAGTGTTCAGTCGAAAAAAGTCAGTCGAAAAAAGTCAGTCGAAAATCGTCAGTCGAAACGGATGACGAGACGTCCGACTGTCTGACCGCCGGCCAGTTCCTGGATCGCAGCAGGCGCATCGTCAAAGCCGACGATGCCGCCGACGAGTGGTGTGATCGCACCCGCGTCGGCGAGTCGAACCAGCGCATCGTGTGCCTCGCGTACGAGCTCGGGACGGCGCTGTTGGTAGAGAGCCCAGTGCAGGCCCAACACGCCATAGTTCTTGACGAGTGCATGGTTCGCCTTGACCGCTGGAATCGCGCCACCGGCGAATCCGACCACCACGATGCGCCCCTCAAAGGCGATGCACTTGGTTGATCGCTCGAAGCTCTCACCGCCGACCGGGTCGAAGACTACGTCGGCGCCCCGGCCGCCTGTCGCCTCGTTGACTCGAGCGACAAAGTCCTCTTCGCCGCGAACGACAACGATCTCGGCGCCGGCCGCCCGCGCGGATTCAGCTTTGGCGGCGCTACCCACCACGCCGATCACGCGTGCCCCTGCCGCCACCCCGAGCTGCACGGCCGCACTGCCGACGCCGCCGGCTGCTGCGTGCACGAGCAGGGTTTCGCCAGGCTGTAGCGCTGCCCGTCTATGCAATCCGAACCACGCCGTCTGGTAGGCGATCGTGAGCCCGGCGGCCTGCACGTCGTCGAGGTTCGCGGGCGCGCGATGCACGGCGGCTGCAGGCAGCGCGGCGTACTCGGCGAGCACCCCGATGGCTGAGCCGACTACACGGTCGCCGACCACGAGCCCGGTGGTGTCATCATCCGTTCCCTGGCCCAGGGCGACGATCTCGCCGCAGAGCTCAATGCCGGGGCTGAAGGGAATCTCAGGACGCACCTGGTATTCGCCGCGCGCAAGCAGCACGTCGGGAAAATTCACGGCCACGGCGCGCGTGCGCACGAGCACTTCGCCTGCCGCAGGCGCCGGCACCGGCACCTCATGCAACTCAAGGACCTCTGCGGGCTCGCCGTGGCGGACAACTCGCCACGCCCGCATCCGCTCTGGGATGAGCGGCACTGGGACAAGCTGCTCGGGGCTAAGCATGAGTCGCCGCAATGCTCACGAGGAAGAGATCGCTGAGCTGCTGCGCCACGAGAGTTTTGCTCTCTGGGCCCTCCGGCGAATACCACTGCGACAGGTAGTGCACGTCGCTGAAGAAATGGGCGATAAGCACGGGGCGCGGAATGTCGGTGCGGTAGACGCCCTCGGCCTGCCCCTGTTCGACGAGCGTGCTGAACACGTCGTTGTACGCGCGGCGGCGGCGAGTGACCTCGTGCTGCCTGGGCTGCGAGAGCATGTTCATGCTGCGGAAGAAGACGGTTCCTTCCGGCAAGAAGTCGATCGAGGTCTCGATGACGTCGATGCAGGCGGCGCGCAGCACCTCGTCGACGGGCCCGCCGCGGGCGATGATCTCGTCGAGGTTGGCCTGCTGCAGCGTGAGAATACGCTCGTAGATCGCGAACAAGAGGTCGTCTTTTGACTGGAAGTAGTGGTACATCGCGCCCTTGGTGACGCCGGCGGTCTCGACCACCTGCTGCACGCTGGTGTTGGCGTAGCCGTGAGCCGCGAACAGCTCAACGGCGGCCTTGGTGATGTCGTCTACGACACTGGTTTCTCTCATGCGTGTTTCCTTTATCCAATTGGGCGGATGCTGCCGCCACCGTCGATCACGAGGCACTGGCCGGTGATCCAGCCCGCGTCCTCCGAGAGCAAGAACGCCACGGGACCCGCGACGTCGTCGGGCACGCCGAGGCGTCCGAGCGGGTACTCGGCAGCGACGGCGGCCTCCTTGCCCTCGTAGAGCGCGCGGGCGAAGTCTGTCTTGATCACGGCCGGAGCGACCGCGTTGACCCGAATTGTCGGGGCAAGTTCGTAGGCGAGCTGGGTGGTCAGGTTGATGAGCGCCGCTTTCGAGACGCCATAGAAGGCGATTCCCGGACTCGCGGACAGGGCTGAGATCGAAGCGAGGTTGACGACCGAACGGCTGAGGCCGACGGCCACCGCGTCCCTGGTCCACTCGAGGGCGGCGACCACGTTGACCTCGAGAATCTTGCGCACAATGGATACGTCGATCTCAAGCACCGGGCCAAACGCCGGATTGATGCCGGCGTTGTTGACGAGGTGGTCGAGGCGATTGTGACGCGCGATGATGTGGGCGAAGACCGCGGCACGGTGCGCCGCGTCATCGGCTTTTCCGGCCACCGCGCTGGCGTGCTCGCTGCCGAGCTCGGCAATGGCGGCGTCCAGGGAGTCTTGATTTCGCCCCGTGATGACAACGTGTGCCCCTTCGGCGACGAGGCGGCGGGCGATGGCGAGGCCGATGCCGCGGCTGCCGCCTGTGATCAGGGCGACCCTGCCCTCAAATCTCTGCATTGACTCCCCTTCGAGTTCGCTGCACTCTCGCAGACCGACCAGCCGGTATGTTCCTTTGACAGTACACCACGGGCTTTCGTTTTGCCGACATCATCGAAGATCGGAGTCCGAAGTCGCGCGGCACGCAGTCCGACGTTCTGTGGTGTCGGTCAAGTCCAGTCCATGCCACGCTTGATGCATGGATCTGGAGGTGTCGCCCGCGCTCACCATTCCTGCGTCTGAGCTCGACTGGCGGTTCTCGCGTTCCTCAGGGCCTGGCGGCCAGCACGTCAACACGTCAGACAGCCGCGTCGAACTCTCCTGGAACGTCGCCGACTCCTCGGTGCTCTCTGCAGGTCAGCGGATGCTGCTGCTCACCCGCCTCGCACACCGTCTCAACGCCGGGGTGGTCACCATCACCGCGTCGGAGCGGCGCTCGCAGCTGCGCAATCGCGAGATCGCGCTGGCCAAGCTTGCCGACCTGGTCAGCGCCGGCCTCGCGCCCGATGCGCCCAAGCGCCGTCCGACCAAGCCCACCAAGGGATCACAGCGGCGGCGGCTGGCGGCCAAGGGCCAGCGCTCGGAGACGAAGCAACAACGGAAGCGGCCGCCGGCCGACTAATAACCCTCGAGAGTCGCCTCTCAACCCTCGGGAGTCGCCTCTCAACCCTCGGGAGTCGCCCCTCAACCCTCGAGAGTCGCCGTTCGTACCGAGAGTCGCCGTTGGAACGGCGACTCTCGGCAGTACCGGCGATTCTCGGCGACTCTCGGCGGTCGAAACTGTCCGGGCGCCGTCTAGCGTCGGGTGCGTCGTCGCTGTGCTGCCACCAGCAGCCAGATCCCCACGCCCACCTGCACCACACCCACCAGCACGATGCTCATCCACACGACATCGAAAAAGGCGGGTATGAGAGGGTTCCGAACCTCGCCGACTGGCTCCGCTTGCGGCGATCCGGACAGCGCGGACGACACGGCGCCGCCAACGAGCACCAGGGCGAGGACCGCGATCGGGATGAGCGTCGCGATCCACTTGTCGGCACGCGTCCAGACCCGGGAGAACCAGACCATGACCAGGCCGGCAACGACGCCGACAACGGGAAGGATCGCGCCGCCCAGCATGACCAGGAGCGCAGCAATAATCTCGTACCACCCGTTGTCATTCGCCGCCGACACTTCCGATGGAGCGCCATCGGTTGCGGCGCGTGCGTCTGCGTTGGTTCTCTGGTCAGGCACGGGCATCGTCCTTACGTGCGGAGAGCATGGGCTCGAGGGTGCCGATGCTAGCAGCTCAGGGCTGCGCCGCCCTGCTGCTGAGTCACGTACGATCGTGTGATGCCCCCACGCTCTCCGCTGCCGCAACGAAATGGGCTGGATGCCGCGTGGCTGCGTACTCCAGACCGTGACAGCGCAGAGCCCCTGCCGTGGCCACACATTGGTGGCTGGTTGCACGAGCGCTTGTCGGAACACATCGACGTGCCGGCCTTCCTCACGCAGGAACGCATCGTCTACGAGTCGGGTGAACCGGTTGGCTGGCACGACGCCTATCAGCCGCACACCTTCGTCTGGTTTCATCGCGATTTGTCGGCGGAGGAGGTTGTGCCCGGGCGCATCCACGTGGTCCATCGAGATGACCGGATCGTCGTCATCGACAAGCCCCCGTTCCTCTCGACCATTCCGCGAGGCAAGCACGTGCAGCAAAGTGTTGTGGTGCGCCTCCGCGCGGAGCTGGGCCTGCCAGAACTCTCGCCGCTCCACCGACTCGACCGCGTGACATCCGGTCTACTTGTGCTGGCGACGGAACGGCGTTGGCGGGGGGAGTACCAGACGATGTTCCAGCGCGGCGAGATGAGCAAAACGTATCGCGCGCTGGCACCGAACCGGCCAGAGCTGGAGCAGCCGGTCACCGTTCGCAACCACCTCATCAAGCACCGCGGTCAGCTGCAGGCCGAGGTTGACCCCGATGCTCCGGCCAATTCAGAATCGCTGATCGAGCGCGAGCTCGTCATAGGCGACTCGGCCATTTATCGGCTGACGCCCCGAACCGGCCGCACCCACCAGCTTCGGATGCACATGCTGGGTCTTGGCGCGCCTATCACCGGCGATCCGTTGTACCCCATCATTCGCGGGGTGGCCGTTGACGATTTCTCCACCCCGCTGCAGCTGCTGGCGAGCGAACTGACATTCACCGATCCCATCGATGGCGGGGAGCGACGTTTCACCAGCGTGCGCCAACTTCCTCTGAAGGCCGAGAGCGAGCCGAGAGCTGATAGCTGACAGCTGAGCCGCCGTTCAGCGCAAAACCCGGATATCTCACGGGTAAAGCTTCTCTTAAACACCGCGCGAACTATGCTTAATTGCGTGACCATCGATGGGCGCCAGAGCAGCGACTTCATCAGTCGCCTGCGGGCGAGCTGGGAGCGCACGCTGCCCGATCTCGATACGACGCCGATGGAATTCGTGGGGCGCATTGACCGGATCAGCGCCCAGTCTTCCCAGCAGCTGGCTCGAGTGTTGGCGCCGAGCGGGGTGTCACGGTCGGAATTCGACGTATTGTGCGCTCTGGCCCGAAGTGAACATGCGCTGCGCGCCAGCGAAGTCACCGCGCAGACCATGCTGAGCGGTGCGGCGACGACCAAGCTGACAGCACGGCTGGAAAGCGCCGGGTTGATCGTTCGACAACGAACCGAGCGTGACGGCCGTGTCGTGATGCTGGAGCTGACAGAGCGGGGCCGGCAGCTCGTGGAAGTGGAGATCCTGCGTTGCTTTGAGCAGAGTCGTCGACTATTGGCTGGTCTCGACGACGACGAACAGGCGACCCTGGCCGCACTCCTGCGCAAGATTTCGGACAACGCGGAACGCGAACAGATCGTCAGTTAAGAGTGTCACGATCATCGCGGTGGTGCCGTCGTTGAACGGCGAACCAACCCGGTGGGGAGCCGGACATGGTTCTGCGCCAGCGACTCTCCGTTCAGGAGGGTGACGAGCATGCTCGCGGCGGTGGCGCCGAGCTTCTTCATGGGCTGACGAATCGTCGTAAGCGCCGGGTGCATCTGCGATGCCTCTGGAATGTCATCGAACCCGATGACCGACAGGTCGCCTGGCACCTCAAGTCCGAGTTCGGCAGCAACCTGGATGATGGCGATCGCTGAGAGGTCATTCGCGGCGAACACCGCGGTAGGGCGGTCGGCCATCGACAGCAGTGAAGCGGCTGGCGCCTTGGCCGACTCGCGCTCGTAGCGTCCGACCCTGGTGAGTGCAGGGTTGAACGGAATGTGGGCATCGGCAAGTGCCTGGCGATAACCGGCCTCGCGGAGTCCCGCCGAACGCAGGTCTGGGCGACCCGCGAGGAAGCCGATTCGCCGATGCCCTAGCTCGATGAGGTATCTCGTGGCTTGCAGCGCCCCACCGAAGCTGTCGGATTCCACGGTGGGCAGATCAGCCCGCCCAGTATGGGGATCAATGGCGACAACCGGAATCTCAGACGATGCTGTGTCAACCGTCGGCGTCACCATGATCGCGCCGTCGATCAGCGTGCCACTCAGTCGACTGAGCGACCGCCGCTCCCAGCCATTGGTCTCGTTCTGGCGGGAGCCGCTATAGGCGAGCAGGTCGTAGCGGGAATCCTGCAGGGCGGCGCCGACGCCCTTCAGGATCTCAGCGCTGAATGGCTCAAAATCGGCCACCAGGATGCCGATGACTCCCGTTCTCCTGGCGCGCATGCTGCTGGCGACGAGGCTCGACTCGTAACCCAGCTCCTGCACGACATCGAGCACCCGCTGGGCTGTCGCACTTGAGATTCCGTAGCGACCGTTGACGGCCTTCGACACCGTCGCGACTGAGACGCCGGCAGCGGCGGCAACGTCATGGATGGTGGGGCGGGGCGTCATGGCCTCAGCATAGGGGCATGGAAACTGTTTTCGAAAACGTTTGACACAACTTTTTTCGACTGTGACACTGATGCCTAATTCGAGTCTGGGAGCATGGCTTCACGGAGCGTCTCCTCGGCCTGAAACAGCAGCACCGCCCTTCGGGGCACACTCCCCTCGGGGCACAGCCCCACACCCACCTCGGCACCCGATGGTGTTCCTCAATGAAGAGAAAAGGTTGAACCACATGATGTTGAACCGCACGAAGGCGAAGAAGATCTTCGCAGGTTCCACGGTCCTGGTCCTTGGCACGCTGGGGCTCTCTGCCTGCAGCGCTGACGGCTCAGGAGACTCGTCCTCCGGCGGCGACGTGACAATGAGCCTCTGGCACAACTCCAGCACCGGCCCCGGCCAGGACTTCTGGGAAAAGACTGTCGCGGACTTCGAATCCGACAATCCCGGAGTGACGATCAAGATCCAGCCCATCCAGAACGAAGACCTCGACGGCAAGCTCCAGACGGCTCTCAACTCCGGCGACGCGCCCGATATCTTCCTGCAGCGCGGTGGCGGCAAGATGGCCGCCATGGTCAAGGCCGGCCAGCTGATGGACATCACCGATGGCTTGTCAGACCAGGTCAAGGAGGAGATCCCCGAGGGGTCGTTCATCGCCAACAGCCTCGACGACAAGGTCTATGCGATGCCGGTCTCCGTGCTCCCTGGCGGACTCTTCTACAGCCAGGATCTGTTCACCGCAGCGGGAATCACCGAGACGCCCACAACAATCGATGACCTCGATGTGGCCGTGGAGAAGCTCAAGGGCACTGGCGTTGCGCCAATCGCTCTGGGTGCCAAGGATGCATGGCCCGCCGCGCATTGGTACTACTTCTTCGCCCTCCGCGAGTGCAGCCCAGACGTACTGGCCGAGGCGGCAGACACGATGACGTTCACCGACGACTGCTGGATCAGGGCCGGCGAAGACCTGCAGAAGTTCGCGGACACCGAACCGTTCAACCAGGGCTTCCTGACCACCGCAGCCCAGCAGGGTGCCGGCAGCTCGGCCGGTCTCGTAGCCAACCACCAGGCCGCCATGGAGCTGATGGGCGCATGGAACCCTGGCGTGATCGCGTCCTTGACGCCAGACGCCCAGCCGCTGGCTGACCTCGCCTGGTTCCCGTTCCCCGAGATTGACGGCGGCGATGGTGAGCCCGGCTCGATCCTCGGCGGTGTCGATGGCTACTCCTGCTCGGTGGATGCACCGAAAGAGTGCGTCGACTTCCTCAACTACATCGGCAGCGCCGACGTGCAGAAGGCGTACTACGCAGCCTTCAATGCGCCTCCCGTGAACACCGTGGCTCAGGAAGCCGTCACGGAGCCGTACCTGAAGCAGATCATCGAGGCATACAACAAGGCCCCGTACGTCTCCCAGTGGCTTGACACGGTCTACGGACAGAACGTCGGAAACGCGCTGAACGTCGGAGTTGTCGACCTGCTGGCCGGCAAGGGCAGCCCTGAGCAGCTCATCCAGGCGGTCAACGACGCGGCCAAGAAGGCCTAGGCGTCGCGATATGTCACTTCGCGAGAATACATCGACGCGACCAGTGGTGGATCTCGCGAAAGGCGGGGATGTGGGCACTGTGCCCGCGTCCCCGCCCGTGCGGCGTCGCGGACGAATCACGTGGGGAGCCAAAGCCGAGATTGCCGTCCTGGTCGGACCGGCGCTCGTGGTCTTCCTCGCCTTCGTCATCTTCCCTGTCGTCATGGCCGCCTACTACGGGTTCTTCAGCTGGCAGGGCTACGGACCGCCGACAGACTTCATCGGGTTCAAGAACTACGTCACGATCTTCCAGGACCCGACGTTCCAGGATGCTCTCACCCACAACGGGATCATCGTTGTGCTGTCGATTGTGCTTCAGGGGCCGGTCGCCATCCTCCTTGCCCTGCTTCTGAACCGGAAGCTGCGCGGGCAGTCCATCATCCGCGTGCTCATCTTCGTGCCATACGTCATCTCAGAGGTTGTCGTCGGCACCGGCTGGAGCCTGATGCTGCAGACCAACGGCGCGGTCAACGGATTTCTGGAGAAGATCGGCCTTGGCAGTTTTCAACAGGACTGGTTGTCGAATCCCGACATCGCGATCTGGACGTTGATGCTGATCCTCACCTGGAAGTACGTCGGCTTCGCCGTGATTCTCTTCCTCGCCGGCCTGCAGGGGATCCCGGAGGAGCTCCCCGAAGCGGCCGCGATCGACGGGGCGAGTTTCTGGCAGGTGCAGCGGCACATCACGCTGCCGTTGCTGGCGCCCACGCTTCGCATCTGGGCGTTCCTCTCGATCATCGGGGCGCTGCAGCTGTTCGACCTCGTCTACATCATTTGGGGCCAGTACATTGCCTCGACCGCTGGCACATCCACCATGGCGACCTATCTCGTCGCCAACGGTCGGAATGCCGGCAACTACGGCTATGGAAACGCCGTCGCCGTTGTGCTCTTCCTGATCTCGCTCGTCGTTGCCCTGATCTATCAGCGTTTCGTGCTGCGCAGAGACACCGAAGGCGCCATCACCGGAAAAGGAAAAAGCACATGACCGCCCTACAGACCGTGCCGGCCAGCACGATGCTGCCACTCAAGGCGCCACGCCGTTGGGGCACTCCCGTCACCTACGTCGTCGCCGTCGTGGTCGTCGGGTTGATGCTGGCCCCTGTGCTGTTCATCATCATCGGCGGATTCCGCACGAACTCTGAGATCACCGTCGACCCGTCAGGGTTGCCATCGGTGTGGCACATTGGCAACTATCTCGACGTACTCACCGGCGGGCTCTTTTGGCGCTTGGTCGGGAACTCACTCATCACCGGACTCGCCACGACATTCGGTGTCGTGTTGCTCGGCCTGATGGCCAGTTACGTGCTCGCCAGGTACTCATTCAAGGGCCGCGGCGTGATCTATGCGATGTTCGCC
The DNA here is from genome assembly GCF_057669685.1 of Leifsonia sp. Y878. Classification (NCBI taxonomy): domain Bacteria; kingdom Bacillati; phylum Actinomycetota; class Actinomycetes; order Micrococcales; family Microbacteriaceae; genus Leifsonia; species Leifsonia sp. Y878. Next base: position 175,263 of record NZ_JBYHFS010000005.1, read on the forward strand.
GCCGGGCTGATGTTCCCGATGACCGTGGCCATCACCCCGCTGTATCTGGTGATCAAGAACCTGGGACTCATGAACTCGCTGGGCGGTGTCATCCTGCCGCAAATCGCGTTCGCGCTGCCCACGACGATCATCATCCTGGTGCCTTTCCTGCGCGCCATCCCCGACGAGATCCAGGAAGCGGCATTCATTGACGGATGCAGCAGACTCGGCTTCTTCTGGCGCATGATCGTGCCGCTCGCCATGCCCGGCGTCATCACAGTGGGAATCCTGGCGTTTATCGCCAGCTGGAACAGCTACCTGCTCCCGCTCTTCATCCTGAACAACGATGCGGTGTTCACGCTGCCCCTCGGCGTGCAGTCCTTCGCCTCGCAGTACTCGGTGGATACCGCGAAAGTGCTGGCGTTCACCTCCCTGTCCATGATCCCGGCGCTGGTGTTCTTCGCGCTGTTCGAACGCCGCATCGTCGGCGGCCTGACCGGAGCGGTCAAGGGCTGATCTGCCCGCCGCGAATCCGTCAGCTCCTGATTTTTTTCGAAGTAGAGAGAGAACGTTGTGACCAACCCAGAATTGCCCCCGGTCTCCGACCGCGTCCGTGACCTGCATGCCCGGATGACCCTGGAGGAGAAACTCGCCCAACTCGTCGGGTACTGGGTCGACCAGGGCGGAGAGGTCGTCGCACCCCTGTCGGGGGAGATGGCGTCATCCACCCGGTATGACGAAGCCACCGTCCATGGCCTGGGCCACCTCACCAGGGTCTACGGCACTCGTCCGGTCGACCCCGTGGAGCGGGCAGGCTGGCTGTGGGCGGAGCAGCGCCGTCTCACGGAGACGACTCGCCTCGGCATCCCGGCCATCGTGCACGAGGAATGCCTCACCGGGCTTGCCGCGTGGAAGGCGGCCACCTTCCCGACGCCGTTGGCGTGGGGCGCTGCGTTCAACCCAGACCTCGTCCAAGAGATGGGGCAGTTGATCGGGCAGTCCATGAAGGAACTCGGCATCCATCAGGGACTCGCGCCCGTGCTCGATGTCATTCGCGATCCGCGCTGGGGGCGAGTGGATGAGTGCATCGCCGAAGACCCCTATGTCGTCGGCACGATCGGTACCGCCTACGTCACCGGGCTCCAGGCAGCCGGTGTCCACGCAACCCTGAAGCATTTCGTGGGCTATTCGGCCTCCCAGGCCGGCCGAAACCACGCGCCGGTGCATGCCGGCAGACGCGAGATCAACGATGTCTTCCTGCCGCCGTTCGAGATGGCGGTGATCGACGGTGGCGTGCGGTCGGTGATGAATTCATACTCCGAAATTGATGGGGCACCGGTCGGCGCGACTCCGGAATACCTCACTGAGATTCTCCGCGAGCAGTGGCGGTTCGACGGCGTCGTCGTCTCCGACTACTTCTCCGTTGTGTTCCTGCACCTGATGCACGCCGTCGCCCGTGACAGGGGCGAAGCGGCGGAGCTGGCTATTCGCGCCGGGATCGACGTCGAACTCCCAACGGGAGACGCCTTCGTCACGCCCCTTCTCGAGCGGATACGGGCCGGAGTGGCTGCTGAGTCGCTCATCGATCCCGCTGTGCTGCGCGTGCTGGCACAAAAGGAGGATCTCGGACTCCTCGATGAAACGTTCGCCACACCGCCGACCTCGATTGACCTGGACTCCCCAGAACACCGCAGGGTGGCGCGCCACCTGGCGGAAGAATCCCTGATTCTGCTCACCAACGACGGGCTGCTGCCGTTGCGGGATGCCGATGGGCGGGCTCCTGGCCGGGTCGCGGTGATCGGTCCGAACGCCGATTCAACCGAGGCGCTGATGGGCTGCTACTCGTTCGTGAATCACGTGCTGGCCCACCACCCCGGTGTGCCGGCTGAGCTCGACATGCCCACGGTGCTTGACGCCATCCGTGAAGAACTCCCGGGCGCCGACGTGGTGTTCGCAGCGGGTTGCGATGTGGAAGGGGATGACGCCTCCGCCATCGCCACTGCCGTCGAAGCGGCTCGCGGCGCAGAGGTCGCCGTTGTCGTTGTCGGCGACCGTGCCGGACTCTTCGGCCGCGGCACCATGGGCGAGGGCAACGACGTGGAGAGCCTCGAGCTTCCCGGCATCCAGCGCGCACTGGTGGAAGCCGTCGTGGCCAGCGGCACGCCTGTCGTCATGGTGGTCATGTCTGGCCGTCCGTACGCCATTGGCTGGGCCGTCGACGGACCGAACCCGCCGGCCGCGGTGCTGCAGGCCTTCTTCCCCGGCGAAGAGGGCGGCGGTGCGATCGCATCGATTCTCGCTGGCACCGTCTCGCCCAGCGGGCACCTGCCCGTGACGCTACCGAGGTCCGCAGGGGCGCAGCCGTTCACCTACCTCCACCCGATCCTCGGCGGACCGTCCGACGTGACGAGCGTCGACAACACGCCGGTACTGCCGTTCGGGCACGGCCTGACCTACACGACATTCGAGAGAACGAATTTGGATGCCGACACCAAGGTCACCGCTGGCGACACGTTCTCGGCGAGCGTGCGCATCCGCAACACCGGTGAGCGTGCAGGGACCGACCTCGTGCAGCTCTATGCGCGTGACGTGCACGCCAGCGTGACGCGACCCGTTGCCCAGCTTCTCGGCTACCACCGAGTCGACCTGGCGCCGGGGGAGGAGGCTGTCGTGCGTTTCCAGGTTCCGACGGCGCGACTGGCGTTCACCGGGCTGCGTTTCGACCGCATCGTCGAGCCGGGCATTGTCGAGCTGTGGGTTGGCCCGTCGTGCGCAGAGAAGGAGACGGAAGCGGAGATCAGCATCACGGGCGGCGTGCATCGCGTGACAGGTGCCGACGAACGCTATGTGCTGAGCGATGTTATTGAGCGGGTCACCGCGCCGGACTTCGCGGGCGAGGTGGCCACGGCACGCGCATAAGCCCATAGTGGTCGGCAGGTTTCCGGGCCGGTCGGGCGAACGCTGCGGTGGCTGCGGCTAGCCATGATCGACGTCAGTGTGCCCTGCCGGATCCCTCACGAGAACCGCGGCCGCCACACCTGCAACGGCCATGCCAGCCGCCGCGATACCCAGCGCGAGACCGAAGCCGGCGAGTGCAGCGTCGACGGATGGTGTGCCCACAGCGACATCCGCCGCGTGCCGAACCGCAATACTGACCAGAATCGCGAGGCCGAGGGCGCCGCCGGCGTGGGTCATGGTGGCCTGCACACCCGATCCGAGTCCAGCATCCCGTTCATGGACGCCCGTCAGCGCAGTGGTGGTCATGCTGGGCAGGAGCAGGCCCTGCCCGAGGCCGACCACCGCCATGCTGGGTGCGACCTGCCACCAGTAGGCCGCGTCTGGGGCCAACAGGGCAACGGTCAGGCCCAGCCCGAGCGCGGTGACGGCGCACCCCGCTACGAGAACGACACGTAGGCCCACCTTGGGAATCAGGGCAGATCCGAGTGCGAGTCCTGCGCCTATGGCGATGCCGATCGGAAGATAGGCGAGCCCGGCGATGAGTGGTGTGTAGTGCAGGATTTGCTGCACGTAGAGGCTCAGGATGAAGAGGAAGGTGGTGAAGGCCGCGGCGTTCACGAGCGTGACGGCGTTGGCGGTCAGCCGAGTGCGGCTCGCGAAGAATGTGAGCGGTATCAGCGGATCGCGACTTCGCGCTTCGATGACGAACATCAATGCGAAGAGCAGCGCTCCGCCTATCAGGGGGATGAAGACCTGTGGGTCGGTCCATGCTTCCTCTGCGGCCTGCAACAACCCGAAGATGACACCGGCGAGCCCAACCGTTCCGGCGAGCACGCCGACGAACTCCGGCCTGGACGCGCGCGGCATCCTGCTTTCCGACAGCAGGCGAGGGCTGATCACGAGAACCGCGATGACCACCGGCAGTGCGATGAGGAACACGAACCGCCAGCTCAGCACATCGGTCAGCACCCCAGAAATGACAGTGCCGGTCACGCCCCCGATGCCAGCCAGTGCACCCCAGATGCCGATCGCCTTGGCGCGCTCCCCGGTCTCAGGGAACAACACGACAATGAGGGCCAATGCAGCTGGTGCAGCAATGGCGTCGCCCACCCCCTGGATGACACGGCCGACAAGGAGGACCCACCCGGCTGGCGCGAGGCCGGCGAGAGCTGAGCCCACGGAGAAGACGGACACTCCGATGAGAAACATCCTGCGCCGCCCGGCGAGGTCGGCGATCCGACCGGCGAGGAGCAGCAGTCCTCCAGCGGTAAGCGCGTATGCATCGACGACCCAGACCAGATTCGCGGGTCCGAGGTTGAGATCAGCGCCGATGCGCGGCAATGCGATGTTGACCACCGTGAGGTCGACAACCAGGAGGAATTGCATAGCCGCCAGCACCCCAAGGGCTCGCCATCGCCGCGGATCGACGGTGGTTGTCGGGACGCGACCGGGAGCTGTTACCCCCGGGAGTTCTTCGGGGGATGGCATCAGTGGCCTCCTTGTCCTCGGCCTTCGCGCAGGGTGTGTCCTGTTTCCAGAAGGCTCTTCAGTTCGTTCAGCATGAGCGGATGTCCGCCCCCGGCACCCAGGTGCTCCAGCTCCCCGCTGACGACGGCGGCCAGCCGCGGAGCACCGCGGAGTTCGTGTGTGACGGTCAGGCGGGAGCGGGCATCGGTGAGGCGCTCGATCTCGTACCTGACCTCGGTCGGCGGTTCAGCGGCGGTATCGGGAGCGACGAGAAATCGCAGCCTCGTTGCCAGGAGTCGGGGAGGATCGTAGGCCGTGACAACGCCCTCGATGATGATGTCTGGCGCCGGAACCGTGCCGCCGGCGCCGTCTTCGGCCTCGGTGGCAACCAGCAGGTTCGGTGGTTTCTCGACCTGATAGCGCCCGCCTACCCGCGGCTCGACGAACGCACGACCGCCGTACCCGTAACGGACCGTCCAGCCGGGGTCCGTGATCGCCTCCCAAATGCGCTCTGGGGTGGCGGCAATGTCAATCTGGTAGATCTGTGTGGTGCCGCGACGGTTGGCCGCGGCCAGATGCTCGTCGCGCAGGCGCGGTGCGACAACAGGAAACTCGTCAGTCATGATTCGTCCTCCAACTCGCTCTTCAGCCCGGTGAGCGCCCCCACGCGCTCGGCCGTGTACTTGTCGATCCACCGGTCGTGGATGAGCCTGATAGGCACGGGGTTCAGGTAGTGCAGCTTCTCGCGTCCCAGGCGTTCACTGACGACCAGACCGGCCTCTTCGAGCACCTTGAGGTGCTTCATGACGCCGAACCGGGTCATCTCTGTGTGCTCATTGACGAGTTCGCCCAGGGTTTGCCCTCCGCGAGAGAACAGCGAGTCGAGCAAGGCGCGACGGGTCTCGTCGGCGAGTGCCTTGAACACCAATCCATCGCTCATGCCGCGACTTTATGTGACCAAAAAGTCACCTGTCAAGGGTGTCGCGCTACGGCGCTACGGCGTTGCGGCGCTCAGCCGGGGCAGGCTGCCGCGCCGAGCCGCCGGTGCGGATCGAGCTTCTCGATGATCGGTTCCAGGGCGCTGGCAAGTGCCGTGAGCTGGTCGGGCGTGAGGTCGTCGATCACGAGCCGGCGAACGTGCGCGATGTGACCTGGCGTGGCGAGCACGAGCGCCTTCCGGCCGGCGGTGGTCAGGTGCACGTTGATCGCACGCCCGTCGCTTTCGCAGGGGTTTCGTTCAACGAGCCCACGTGACTCCAGCCGGGTGACCACTTTGGAGAGCCGGGGGAGCGTCGAGTTGGACGCTGTGGCCAGCTCCGTGAGTCGCAACACGTTGTGCGGCGCGTTTTTGAGCAGGCTGAGCGCCATGAACTCAAAATGGGTCTGACCAGAATCGGCCTGTAGATGTGCGTCCAAGGCTGCAGGGAGCAGCTCGATGGCGCCCACCAAAGCGAGCCACGCACGTGACTCGCTCGCATCCATTCGTGGAACTTGATACCCCATCACTCGATTGTATCTGCGTAGCTGCGAATTGGTTGCCGCGACAACAAAAGTTGTGGTCTACTTGTTGCCGCGGCAACAAGATGTCGAGCCGCTCCCCTCAATTCATCCCCACCCATGCCGCGTCCGCGGCGTCACCCTGGAGTACTCATGCTTATTGCGCTATGGATCATCAACGCACTTCTCGCCCTCGCGTTTGTCGGCGCCGGAGCGATGAAGGTCGCCAGCCCGAAGCCGAAGCTTGCGGCATCCGGAATGGGCTGGACCGATGATTTCGGCGGGTCAAGCATCAAGCTGATCGGTGCAGCTGAGGTGGTCGGTGGGCTGGGCTTGATCCTTCCGCTGGTAACCGGCGTCGCGACGGCGCTGGCCCCGATCGCCGCCGTGTGCCTGGCTATCGTGATGGTGGGCGCGGTCGTGGTGCACGCCCGTCGCCACGAGCCCGTCACCATTGCGTTGGTGCTTGCGCTGCTGTCGATTGTGAGCGCTGTGCTCGGCTTCCTCGTGGTGGCGTCCTGACGCGCGGTTGGTGATGCGGTCCGCTTCGAGGGCTCCGAGGGCGTTGGCTCACATGCCCGGCGGCAGGCCAGGCGAGTTCTGGATCCAGCGGTTGTCCTCGTAGAGTTCGCGGCTCCGCCAGCCATCGCTCGTGCGCACCAGCTTGTGCCGGTAGTAACCTCCGGCCGCGCTGAACTCCTCGCGCCACGCTGCGCGGAAGGGGTTCCAGAACAGCGCAATCGCCTCGGCTTCGTCGCCGTCCACGGTGATTTCGATGTTCGTGATGTAGTGGTGCGCGCCCTCGATGTGGGCGAAGGAGGCCTCCAGCCACTGGCCGACGGCCTCACGGTCTCCCGTGGGGCCGTGGGCTGAGCTGTAGTCAAGCTGCGCGTCATCGGTGAAGACTGTGCGCCAGAGTGCCCAGTCCTTCGAGTCGATTCCCCTGGCGTAGCGGTAGAGAAGATCGGTGATGCCTGCGCGATCAGTCAGTTCTCGAGTGTCCATGATGGGCATGCTAGAGCCGAAGTATTATGGCGCGCAATGACATAATTCTGTCGACCCAGCACGGCCGCTCGTCGGCTGGGGCTCAGCTGGGGCTCAGTTTGGGGCCCAGCTGGGGCTCAGTTGGGCGTGCGCGCATCCGCATCGAGCGCGCGTAAAGCCCTGGCCACCACATCGGCCGGTTGGCCGGCATCCTCATGCGTCGCCCACCAGGCGAGTGCGGCCATCGTCGCGCTCTGCACCGCGGCGGCAATGGCCAGCGGGATCACGTCGTCAGCGCTCAGCCCGAGTCGCGCGGCGGCGAATTCAACGAGATCATCCTGCCAGCGTCGGAACGCCTCTGACTTGGCCGCCTGCAGCGCGGGCGTCGTGGCGATGAGTCGCATGCGCTCGCGTCCGGCGACATCCTCCGCCTGGCCGTCGGAGAACGACCCGACAATGGCTGTCCCGATCGCGGCAATCACAGACGGATGCTCGCTGGCCGCAGCCAGGTTGGCGCTTAGCCGGGTGAACGTATCGTCGAGGGCTCCCCAGACGAGGTCGGACTTGGTGGGGAAGTGGCGGTGCAGGGTGCGGAGGCTCACGCCGATCTCGGCCGCCACCTGGCCCATCGTGACGTCGGCGTAGCCGTCGCGAGCGATCACGTCGAGCGCGCGGCGCTGCAACTCTGCCATGTCGTGCAGTGGAGGTCGCCCCCGCCGTACCGTCTCACCCGCCATCCGCCCAGATTAGCGCTCTTGCTCACGAGGGGAATTTAGGCATAGTCTGTCAAAAATACGCCGGTGCTCAGGACGACCACCGGTTGTTTACTACGACAAGGAGGTCGGCCGTGGCCCACATTCAGACATTCGACGTGATCGTCGTCGGCTACGGCATCGCAGGTGCCGCAGCGGCGATCGAAGCAGCCGACAACGGAGCGCGGGTTCTCGTGCTCGACCGTGGGTACGGCGGTGGAGCCAGCGCGCTCTCCGGCGGCGTCGTATATGCCGGTGGTGGCACGGCCCAGCAGCAGGAGGCCGGGTACAGCGATACCCCAGAGAACCTCTACAACTACCTGGTGCAGGAGGTCGGGGACGCGGTTGATGAGGCGACCCTGCGCCGCTTCTGTGCCGAGAGCCCCGGAATGATCACCTGGCTCGAACAGCAGGGCGCCGAATTCGCCAGCTCTGTCGCCCCGTATAAAACGTCGTACCCGACGGACGACTACTACCTGTACTACTCGGGCAATGAGAAGGCGTATCCCTACAACCTGACGGCGGAACCGGCACCCCGCGGCCACCGCGCAGTGGCCAAGGGTCTCGCCTCAGGCAAGGTGTTGTGGAACCACTTGCGGGCATCCGCTGCACAGAAGGGCGTCACCTTCGTTCCGATCGCCCAGGTGAGCGATCTCGTGATGGACGGCGAGCGCGTGGTCGGCGTGCGCTACCGTGCACTGGACCAGAGCCACCCGAACGCTGCCAAGCACGCAAAGCTCACCAAGAGCAGCGCCAAGCTCGGCAACTGGGCGCCCGACCTTGTCGCCGGAACAGTGAAGAAGATCGAGCGCCTGTGGAACGAGGGCGCTGTGGAGTTCGAGGCACGCGCCAGCGCTGTCATCCTCTCTGCTGGGGGTTTCATCTACAACCGCGAGATGGTCAAGGAACACGCGCCGATCTTCGAGAAGATCTCCCCGCTCGGCACGCCGGCCGACGACGGCTGGGCCATCAAAACGGGGCTCGCGGCCGGCGGCACCGTCTCGCACATGGGGAACGTCACGGCGTGGCGCTTCCTCTCTCCGCCGTCCGCATTCATCGAAGGGGTCACCGTCGGCATGAACGGCAAGCGGATCATCAACGAAGACCTCTACGGAGCCACGCAGGGCAACGTGTTGATGCGTGAATTCGGCGGAAGCGGCTGGGCTGTCTACGACGCTGACAACTGGCGCAAGGCCCTGAAGCAGGTGAAGAGCCAGGCGCAGATCTTCCAGAAGCTGCAGGTGTTCTACCTGGCCACCCTCGGCCACAAAAAGGCCGGAACGCTCGAATCGCTCGCCAAGAAGATGGGCGTCGATGCGGGGGGCCTCCGCCGAACGGTCGACGCATACAACGCCGGTCTTGCCTCCGGCGCCGGCGACCCAGCGCACAAGGCAGCGGATGTCTGCCACCCGGTACGCAAAGCGCCGTTCTACGCATTCAACATCTCGGTGGTGAACGCGCCATTCTTCCCGATCCCCGGCCTCACCCTCGGTGGGCTGCAGGTTGACGGCCAGAGCGGGGAAGTACTGCACCGCGACGGGGGAGTGATCTCCGGCCTCTACGCCGCGGGACGCACAGCCGTCGGCGTGTGCTCCAACAGCTACCTGTCCGGGCTCTCGCTGGCTGACGGTATCTTCGCTGGGCGCCGTGCTGGCGCGCACGCGGCCGCGGTGATCAGTGCCGCGTCGCGGGGTGCGCACGGGGACACTGCACAGGGGTAGGGCGTCGGCAGCGCCCGACCGCGTGTGAACACATTTCCACGTAGCGGATGAATACTGCGCGTATTCGGTGTTGACTTTCTGGAGGGCTGCCTGTCACGAGGGAGGTCGACAATGCCAGACACCATGCACGCCTGGGCGGCAGGCGACAACGCAGGAACCATCGAACGAGTGGAGCGAGCCCTGCCGGTGCCCGCCGCCGACGAAGTGCTCGTGCAGGTCACGGTGTGCGGCATCTGCCGGACCGACCTGCATGTGATTGACCATGACATTCCGGTGCACCTCCCTGGGGTGATACCCGGCCACCAGGTGATCGGCACGGTCATCGACACCGGTGAGCGGGTGACACAGCTGAGTCGCGGCGACGTGGTCGGCATCGCCTGGCTGCGTCGCACCTGTGGGGTGTGCGAGTGGTGCCGGTCGGGCAGAGAAAACCTCTGCCCGCGCTCCGAGTACACCGGCTGGGATGCTGATGGCGGTTTCGCTGAGTTCGCCACGGTTCCGGAGGGGTACGCCTACCGGTTGCCCGCCGACGCCGATCCCTACGAGACCGCCCCGTTGCTGTGCGCAGGGATCATCGGGTTTCGGGCACTCATGCGGGCGAATCTGCCACCGGGCGGCATCCTCGGCATCTACGGCTTCGGGTCGAGCGCCCACGTCACCGCGCAGCTCGCCATGGCGTCGGGGGCGCGTGTCTTCGCGATGACCCGCGGCGCGCAGAACCAGAAGCTGGCCACCGAGCTCGGCGTGGCCTTCGTCGGTGGTGAAGCGGATGCCCCGCCTGAGCCGCTTGACTCGGCAATCGTCTTCGCCCCGGCCGGCGGGCTCGTGCCTGTGGCGCTCGCGGCGACCAAAGCCGGCGGCACCGTCGCGCTCGCCGGAATCCACATGTCAGATGTTCCGCCGTTGGACTACTCGTCGACGCTCTTCCACGAACGCGACCTGCGCACCGTGACAGCGAATACTCGGGCTGACGGCATCCGCTTTCTGCAGGTCGCGCACAATCTGAAGCTGTCCCCGAGCGTCACGCGGATACCGTTCGATGGCCTCGATTCAGCGCTGTCCGACCTGCGGGCTGGGCATGCATCAGGGTCGATGGTGCTGACCGTCGCTGGGTGAATCGGGCGGCGCCGTGGATCAGATCTCGTAGCTGTTTGTGAGTTGCGGTGACTCGCCGGTGCCAGCGAGAATCTTCCGCTCTGTGCGTTCCGCGCGACGCCGTGCGCCGTTGACGCCGAAGAGATAGATGGCGTCGAGGACGCCCAGCGTGTTGGAGAGCAGGAGCACACCAAACCACGGCTTGCTGCCGTTCTTCGCAGCGCGCCACAGCGAGGCGGACTTCCAGGCCAGGGTCCACACCACGGCGACGCCCAATGCGGCTCGTGCGTTGGGGCCCGGCGCAAAATGCTGCTGGCGTCGCGATTTCGAGTGGTTTGTCATCTCACATCCAATCGGTTGGGTGTCGCCACCCTACCGCCGAAGTCAGCGCTCAGGTAGCTCAGCTCGTCGCGACAGGGCGTGTGACGACGGCGGTGAGCTAGAGCGCCGCAGCCTTCGCGAGAAGCACGTCGCGCTGCCGATCATTGGCCGCCATCCCTGCGGCGGTCAAGAGCTCCGACTTCGCCTCCGTGGCGCGCCCGAGCTGGGCGAGCAGCTCGCCCCTGACGCTCGGCAACAGGTAAGAACCGCGCAGTGCGCCGGCGGCGGAGAGTGTGTCGACGATGCGCAGTGCACTCGCTGGTCCTGTTGCCATCGACACTGCGACAGCGCGATTGAGCTCCACCATGGGGCTCGGTGCGAGCCGGCCGAGCGCCTCATAGAGCAGCACGATGCGCTCCCAATCCGTGTCGGCAACGCTGGGCGCCACGGCATGGCATTCGGCGATGGCGGCCTGCAGCCCGTAGCTGCCGCGGCCCCGGCCGACAGCATCCGCGCGCTCGAGTTCGGCTCGCCCTCGCGCGATCTGGATGTGATCCCAGCGGGAACGATCCTGGTCGGCCAGCAGTACCGAGGACCCGTCGCGGGCAGTTCTGGCCGCGAAACGCGAGGCCTGAAACTCCATGAGCGCGACGAGGCCATGCACCTCAGCTTCCTTCGACATCAACCCGGCGAGTATTCGTCCGAGCCGCAGCGCCTCGTTCGCCAGGTCTGTGCGGATCAATCGGTCACCGGATGTCGCAGCGTAGCCCTCAGTGAAGATTAGGTACACGACGCCGAGCACGGCCCCCAGGCGTGCTGGCCATTCGTTCGGATCCGGGGCCTCGAACGGCACCTTCGCCGCGGCCAGGGTCTTCTTGGCTCGTACGATGCGTTGCTGCACCGTGGCCACCGGCACGAAGAGCATGCGTGCGATCTCTTCCGTGGTCAGCCCGCCGACCACCCGGAGGGTCAGCGCCACCTGCGCCTCCCGCGAGAGCGCGGGGTGACAGGCGGTGAAGACGAGGCGCAGCACGTCATCGTCGATGGGCTCCCACTCGTCGTCGCCGGCCTCCTCCAGATCGCGGGCCAGTGCGTGATAGCGGTCGTCGAGCCGACCGCGGCGCCGCCACACGTCGATGGCCTTTCGCTTGGCGACAGCCGTGAGCCAGGCGCCCGCATTGCGCGGAACACCGGACTGCGGCCACTGGGCGAGCGCGTCGACGATCGCGTCCTGTGCGAGGTCTTCTGCGAGGCCGATATCGCGCGTCAGCGCAGCGAGGGTGGCGATAATGCGTGCACCCTCGATGCGCCAGACGGCGTCGACCGCACGGCGGATATCGGTCATGAGATCACAGCCCTGGCGGGAATGCGGACTCGGGGTTGGCTGCTAGTGCTGCCCGAGTTCTTCGCGCCAGCCTTCTTCTTTCTTGACGTACTCGTTGTCGGCGAACTCCTCGAAGTCGCTCATATCGGTGACACGGCGCACCTCCAGCTTGGCGCCGGGACCAAGCGGGCACCTGCTCGCCCACTCTGCGGCTTCTTCCTTGCTGGCCACCTGGATCATCCAAAAGCCATTGAACAGCTCGTGGACCTCACCGTATGGACCATCGGTGACGAGGGGTGGGTCGGTCGAAAAGTCCACAACGAATGCGTCGCTGAGGTCATCGGACAGGCCCTCTCCGCCGAGCAGCACGCCCGCCTTCATGAGGGACTCGTTGTACGTGCCCATGGAATTCAGGAGTTCCTCGATGTCGGCCTGCTCGTAGGCCTTCTTGCCGGCTTCGGTCGCTCGCATGATCAGCATGTACTTCATGGTCTGCTCCTTCATCTGCGGAGGTCGCGGTCTGCGTCCTTCTACTATGACGTCGAACGAGAGCTGACGGAATCGACATCCGTTCACACGTTTCTGCGATTCTCGAGGAGGGCAGCGAGCGGATGCCGCGAGCCTCGCGAATTGCCTGCCGGAACTATTCGGGCCGAAGGCCCACCGCAGGAATCAGGACGCCGTCGATGAGGGAGATGAGGAAGGCCCTGTCGATGGGCTTCCGAAGAATCAGCGTGCGGTACGCCGCCATCGACGGCGTGATGAGCGACAGCGTGTCGATGTCGCAGTCCGCCGAGATCTCTCCGCGATCGATGGCGCGCTGCATCAGCACGCGGTTCGCCGCCGCGCGGGGTTCGACGATCGCCGCGTTGGCAGCATCCGCGAGTTCCGGGGCGCGGGAGAGCATCGACATCAGCCCCGCCATGATCTGAAGCTTCTTCTCGCCATCTTCAATGGAATGTGGCTTGATCATGGCGAGCAGGTCGCCGCGCAGTGTGCCGGTGTCTGGCAGACGAGAGTCGTCGAGGTCGGCTTTCTTCATGCAGGCGACGGCATCGATGACGAGTTCGGCCTTTGAGGGCCAGCGGCGGTAGAGCGTGGCTTTGCCTGCCTTCGCGCGAGCGGCAACCATATCGATGGTCATGCCGTCGTAGCCGGTTTCGGCGAGGATGGCCAAGGCGGCATCCAAAATATCGGGGTCGCGCGTGTGGTCCCGCTTGCGGCCAAGCTTCACGGGCTGGGCTGCCTGGCCGTCGTTGAGTTCGAGCTGCGTCATTGCGCCGATCTCCATTTCTATGTTGCCGAATTTATTCCGCTATTCTGCCCGAATTGCCTGAACGTAGATTCAGGAACTAGGTATATCCGGAACTCCAGAGTATCGCATATAGTCGGCTCATGCCTCAGACTTCTCTCATTTCCTCGGCTGCAGCTACTGCACCTTCGCCGTCATCCAGGCGCTGGTGGACGCTCTCCGTTGTCGCCCTTGCCCAGCTGATGGTTGTGCTCGATTCGACGGTGGTGAACATTGCGTTGCCGTCTGCCCAGGCCGACCTTGGCTTCACGGACGGCCAGCGCCAATGGATCGTCACCGCGTACTCCCTGGCGTTCGGCAGCCTGCTGCTGCTCGGCGGGCGTCTCTCCGACCTGATGGGTCGCAAGCGAACGTTCATCATCGGCCTTGTCGGGTTCGCGGGGGCATCCGCTCTCGGCGGTGCTGCGGGCACGTTCGAGATGCTCGTCGGCGCGCGTGCCCTGCAGGGCGCGTTCGGTGCGTTGCTCGCTCCGACAGCGCTTGCCGTGCTGACGACGACGTTCACCATTCCTAAGGAGCGCGCTCGCGCCTTCGGCGTGTTCGGCGCGATCGCCGGTGCAGGGGGAGCCATCGGTCTTCTCCTCGGCGGCTATCTGACGGAGTATTTCGACTGGCGCTGGAATCTCTACATCAACGTCGTCATCGCGGCTATCGCCGTCGTCGGCGCCGTGATCTTCGTGACGAGCGTGCAGCGCAGCGGGCCCCGCCCCAAACTGGATGTTCCCGGAACCGCGCTGGTGTCCGGAGCCCTGTTCGGCCTGGTCTTCGGCTTCTCGAACGCGGAAACGGATGGCTGGGATTCGCCGCTCACCTGGGGGATGCTCGCCGCCTCAGCCGTGCTGCTGATCGCGTTCGTGCTCTGGCAGCGGCGGGCACGGCATCCGTTGCTCCCGCTGTCGATCGTGCTCGATCGCAATCGTGGTGCTGCATACAGCTCAGTGCTGATCGCCGGGGCCGCGATGTTCGGAATCTTCCTGTTCGTCACCTACTACCTGCAGGCATCGCTGGGTTATTCGCCCATGCAGACCGGGCTCTCGTTCCTCCCGATGATCGCGATGCTGGTTCTGGCGGCCCAGCTGTCGACGAATATCTTCGTACCGCGGTTCGGGCCGAAGATCATGGTTCCCGTCGGGATGTCCCTTGGCGTGATCGGGATGGTCTATCTGACTCGCCTGGGTCTCGACAGCACCTATGCAGCCAACATCCTGCCGCCGCTGATGATCCTCGGCTTCGCTATGGGAACGATCATGCCCGCGTCCATCCAGACCGCAACGCTCGGTGTCGACGGACACTTCGCCGGTGTCGCTTCCGCGATGGTCAACACCAGCCAACAGATCGGCGGATCGATCGGAACCGCCCTGCTGAACACGCTGGCGGCAACCGCGGCGACCAACTACCTCGCGACGCATGTTCCTCCGTCGGCGACGGTCGCTGCAGAGGCGGCGATCCAGAGCTACGCCACCGCGTACTGGTGGTGCGCCGGGTTCTTCGCGTTCGGTGCCGTGCTGGCGGCGCTGCTCTTCCGTCGCCTCGGTCACGGGCTCTCGCTCTCCCACAGCGCGCCGCCGGCATCCGCTTCTGTCGCCGACGAGATGGCGACTGTTCCGACTGTCCCTACCCATTAGGCCGGCTCGCTCCTGACAGGCGCGGATGGCTGGTGCGTTCGCCAGCCGTCCGCGCTCTGGCGATCCGCGCTCTAGCAATCCCCGCCCGGCGGGTCGATGATTGCTGATATGTGCAGCTGGAGCGTAAGGATCGGTCGCGGGGGATGAACCCGGCGTCGCGGCGGGTGCAGCGCATCTACCTCACCCTGATGCTGGGCAATACCCTGGCGGCCTCGCTGATCTGGGGCATCAACACGCTGTTCCTGCTCGATGCCGGCCTGACGAACTTCGAGGCGTTTGCCGCCAACGCCTTCTTCACCGCCGGCATGGTGATCTTCGAGATTCCCACCGGCGTTGTCGCGGACACCGTGGGGCGGAAGATGTCATTCCTGCTCGGCACCATCACCCTGGCCGTCACCACCGCGTTGTATTGGGCGCTGTGGCTCTGGCACGCGTCCTTCGGCTGGTGGGCTCTCGTGTCTGTGCTGCTGGGTCTCGGCTTCACCTTTTTCTCCGGTGCAGTGGATGCCTGGCTCGTCGACGCGCTGACGGCGACGCGTTATAGCGGCAGCCTGGAGACGATCTTCGGCCGCGGGCTGGTCGTGACAGGTGTCGCGATGTTCGTCGGCTCTGTCCTCGGCGGGGTGATTGCGCAGGCGACCAACCTGGGGGTTCCGTTCCTCCTGCGAGCCGGGGTGCTGATCGTCATGTTCGTGTTCGCGTTGTTCGTGATGAAAGACCTCGGTTTCACGCCGGATCGCTCGATGGGGCCGATCAAGGCCACTCGAAACGTGCTGAGCGAGTCGATCGAACACGGGCTCAAGAAGCGGTCGGTGCGGTACGTCATCCTCTCGGCGCCCTTTGCCTCCGGGGTCGGCATCTATGCCTTCTACGCCCTGCAGCCGTACCTGCTCGAGCTGTACGGCGACGAATCGGCCTACTCCGTAGCGGGGCTCGCGGCCGCCATCCTGTCGTTGGCGCAGGTGGCCGGTGGCGTGCTCGCGCCGCGCATCCGTGGCCTGTTTGCCAAGCGGACGACCACGGTGATCGGGGCGTCGCTCACCAGCATCGCGGTACTCATCTTGCTCGGAATCAACAGCCTCTTCTGGCTCGCGACGGTGTTGCTGGTGGTCTGGGGCTTCGTGTTCGCCGTCGCAGGGCCGGTGCGGCAGGCCTACCTCAACGACATGATCCCGTCGAAGCAGCGCGCAACGGTGCTGTCGTTCGACTCGCTGTTCGGCAGCCTCGGCGGGGTGTTCATCCAGCCGGCGCTCGGCCGCTCTGCGGACCTCTGGGGCTACGGCACGTCGCTGGTGATCGGTGGTGTTGTTGAACTCATCGGCATCCCGTTCCTGCTGGCCAGCAGGAAGCAGCGCGACGTTGCCGACAGGATTCAGACGAGCGAAGAGGCGTCACCGTCGGCGCCGGCTGCCTGAGCGGCGGATGCTGTGCCTGCTCCACGTCTGCACCTGACTGCACATAAAGAGGGGGCGTGCCGGCTGGTGCCGACACGCCCCCTCCCATCCGTTTTAGATCAGTTCACTGCCTTGAGTGCGTTGACGAGTCCGTCGCCGAAGAAGCTGTTGTCGGCGGTGGTGCCGGTGCACTGCGCCACGCCAACCGGGCAGGCAACGTCGGTGGCCTGGCCGTAGAGCACGTCGGCGAGCTTCAGGCCGGAGTACTCAGGGTGCGCAGACTTCAGCAGCGCTGCAACGCCGGCCACGTGTGGGGAGGCCATCGATGTACCAGAGGAGGTGCCGTATCCGTTCCCAGGAATCGTGGAGAGGATCGACGAACCGGGAGCGGCGATGTCGATGGAGTTGAGCCCGTAGTTCGAGAAGCTCGAGCGAGCGCCGGTCGACGTCGTGGAGGAGACGGTGACGACACCATCGAGCTCAGCGGGGATGTCGGCGCACCCGGCGGACACATCGCGCGTGGTCGGCACGGTGTCGTTGGGGCTGCCGGTGTCGACCGTCTTGTTGGCAAGGTCGATGTTCGAGTTGCCCGCAGCGGCGACGTTCAGCACGCCCATCTTCTGGGAGTACTGCACGGCGCGGTCGACGGCCGTCTTCACGGCAGCCTGGTCAGCGTTGTTGTCGCACCAGAACTCCCACGGGTCGATGTAGTAGCTGTTGTTCGTGACATCCGCATCGGTTGCGGCGGCGTGCATGAAGCCACAGATGGCCGACTCGGCGTAGATGAACCCGTCGTCGTTGACCACCTTGACGGCCGAGATGCGAACGTTCGGGGCGACGCCGACAATGCCAACGCCGTTGCGGGCAGCGGCGATTGTGCCTGCCACATGGGTGCCGTGCGAGCTGTTTGTGGGCTGCCATGACGCGTAGCTGCTGTCGGCCACGCCGCTCAGGCAGCTTGCCGATGCGGCGACGTCGATGTTCGCCGCCAGGTCGGGGTGATCGGCCTGGATACCGGAGTCGATGACCGCAACGAGCACGTCGCGGCTGCCATCGGTGATCTCATGCGCCTTGTCGGCACCGATCGCCGTCATGTCCCATTGGCGGCTCTCCGACGGGTCGGGGACGACGCTGACGAGGGCTTCGACACCGGCATCCTTTGCCTGGCTAGCGGCCTGTTCGGCGGCAGCGTCGGTGGCCGCGCGGCCGTGGCCTGATTCGCCGGGGGCCAGCGGGTCGCTCACGCCGAACGTCGCGTCGGTCTCGCTCACAGCTGCCGTGCGGGTGGCACCGACGGACTCCACGGCTTTCTCTGTGGCAACCATCTGGGAGAACACAGCGTTGCTGGACTGCGCGATGACCACGCCGATCTCAGCGTATGACTCGATGACAGCTCCACCGGCAGCCTCGACCGCACGCTCAACCTTGAGCGTCTGGCCGCGGTTGGCCTTGGTGACGTTGACGGCGTAGTTCATGAGCGGGCCGGGAACCGGCTGGATGACCGGCGGCTTGCCTTTCGATTCCGGCGCGGCGTTCGCGACGCTTGGCACGAGAACTGTTGCACAGAGTGCGGCGGTCAATGCGACGCCGGCAGCGAGACCGCGCCTGCGGTTGGGGTGTGTACGAGTGGGGGGAGTGAACATCGTGCTCCTGATCCTGGGCGGCTGACCCGCTGTGAAACGGGCCGGGACGGTATTAGGAGGCTAGGGACGCACAGCGGATGCGACCAGTCGACATTTAAGGGGACACTCAACATCCGCCCCGAAAACCCTCAGGAAGTGTCACCCTCGCTGGTCGAGGAGCGAGCGCCAGCGAGCGTCTCGAGACCTCCGCACCTCGCACCCCCGTGCCCCGCCGGCCGACGCAACTCCAGGCGGAGTTTTTGCAACACGCCGCGTGTAACGGGCGCCTTCCCGCGGCGTTTCGCATTTTCTCCGCCTGAACTCACCTGCTGGTCGAGGAGCGAGCGCCAGCGAGCGTCTCGAGACCCACGTAACCGTTCTCGTGGGCCCCGGATTCGACCTCGAACTTCCGGACGCGGAACGGACATCCGCTCGCCGAGTGTCGCTGTTTCGACCGAGAGTCGCCGTTGCAACAGCGATTCTCGGCGCTAACGGCGATTCTCAGCGACTAGAAGGACTGCCGAGCTCGCCGCGATGCCTCGACCGACAGGGGATTGCGCCCTCAGCACGACTGCGCGTGCGAAACCATTGAATAATGGATTCATGACGAATGACACACCAGGACTGCCCGGCGACAACCTCAGCGCCCAGGTCGTTGAGGGAGTCTTCGACCTCGCCCGCGAAGGAGAGACCAGTCAGCTGGGCGAGATGATCGACGCTGGCGTGCCGATCGACACCCGCAACGGCCGTGGCGACACGCTCCTGATCGTGGCCGCGTACCAGCAGAACGCCGACACGGTCGCCGACCTGCTGCGTCGCGGTGCAGACACCTCAGTCGTGAACGGGATGGGGCAGACAGCGATCTCGTGTGCCGTATTCCGCGACGACGAACAGATCCTGCGTGCGTTGCTGGATGCCGGCGCCGATCCGAGCCTCGGCTCCCACTCCGGCCTGCAGATTGCCGACCAGTTCGGCATGCCGCACATGCGCGAGGTCATCGAGTCGTACGGCGCCTAAGCGTCGAGCAACCCGAGCAGCCGAGTCAGCCGAGCAACCCGAGAGCCCAGCAGCGCAGCAGACCAGCACCGATCCGCGCATATTCGCACTGAACCCAACGGCAACGCCGCGCCTACATCCATGGCAGGGCGATCGCCCAGGCGTGATCACCGGCAACGAGTCCGTGCTCTGTCACTTCAATGACCCCCTGAGCGTCGGCGAGGCCGCGCATCATCGCTGAGCCGCGCCAGGCGCTCGGATGCGCGTGCGAACTGACCACGGTGTACGGAACGAGAATGGTGGTTCCCCGCCGGCCGACGAGGTCACTGTCCACGACGACCTCGTGCAGCTCGCGCTGGACACGGCCGGATGCCGCGCGCACCATGGGCTCCACCACGGTCAGGAGCCCGATCATGGCAGCGAGCGGGTTACCGGGGAGACAGGCCACGAGGCAACCGTTAGGCGCCTCGGCGAGCAGCGTCGGACCACCTGGGCGCATGCTGATGCCATCGAACAGCATCTGAGCGCCGATCTCATGAAGTGCGCCGCGCAGGTGGTCGGCCGATGAATGCCCCGTGCCACCCGTGGTGATCACCACCTGTGCATCGGCGATGCTCGCGCGCAGGGTGGTCACAGTGCTGGCGAGCGTGTCTGCAGCTCGCCGTTGCCCGAGTACCTCGGCACCCATCAGGCGCAGCAGCCCGGGAAACTGCGGCCCGAAGCCATCTCGCACCCTGCCGGCTGACGGAACTCCTGATTCCTCGACTTCGTCACCGGTGAACACGAACCTCACCCGTGGACGCCGCGTCACGCTCAGTTCGTCATACCCGGCCAACGCGGCAACCGCGATATGCGCGGGGTTGAGCAGGGCACCCGTCGCAATGATGACCTCACCTCGGCGCGTTTCCTCTCCGGTTGGCCGAATGTGCTGGCCGTCAAACGGTTCTCCTGGCCGAGCATCCTCGCTCACCCGCAGGCGAGCGGATGCCGGCCCAGCGCCCACCCGGTCACCGTCGGTCGCGGGGTCGACTGTGCCGAGCTCGCTCCGGAGCACCGCCGTCGCGCCCCGCGGCACGAGGCCGCCCGTCACGATGGGTGCGGCCGTGCCCGACTCCAGCCCATCTGCATCGACGTCGCTCGCGGCGACGATGCTCCACGGCCCGTGGCCAGCAACCGCCCAGCCGTCCATCGCGGCAGAGGGGTAGTGCGGCACGTCCTGCGGAGCGGTGAGGTCGGCGGAGAGCACCCGGCCGCACGCGTCGGGCAGCGGCACAGATTCTGCATCGTTCGGCGCAAGCGTTTCAGCCGCCAGCCGTCTTGCGTCCCGCCAACTCAGTGGATCTGGTGGCGTTCCCGTTCCCGATTCCGATCCCGATCCCGCTCCCGGCCCTGGTCGTGGTCCTAATCCTGATCCCGTTCCTGATCCGGACATGGCGCTGGGCCCGGATTCCGGCGCCCTGCGGGGCGAGTGCCCTCCGTTATCGGGGAGTCCGGAGACGTCCGGCGGCAGGGCGATGCCATAGGCGCTGGCCTGTTCCCAGGTGTCGATATCGGCGGTGGCATGGGCCGGCAGCTCCAGCTCGGTGAGGGCGAGCGGCGCGAGCAACCGCCTGACCGACAGGTTCTCCAACGATCCAGACGCCCTGGCCAGTTCAACCGCGCGCAGGAGGGCCGCGCCGCGGTACAGGCCGACGAGAAACTGCCGTTGGCCATGCTCATCGATGGCGATGACGCCGGCGCTCTCCTCCGCGAGGGTGCGGGTTGCCGCGTCGAGCAGTGGGGTGACGGCATCCGCTACGCCCGGCATGTCGCAGGCGAGCACCACGACGAAGGCGGGAAGCCCGGCGCCCGTCGCCACCAGCGCGTCGAGCCCAGCCGCAATGGCTGCAGCTGGTCCGGAGAATGGCGGATCTTCGCGCGTCACGAGAACGGATGCCGGGATGTCAGCAGACTCGGCGGCCAGAGCCACGGCACCTGGAGCCCCGGCGCCTGGGGGCGAGGTACCCGAGGACACAGCGCCTGGAACCACGGCGCCGGCAGCCACGGCGCCCGGCACGGTCACATCCCCGACGATGACGACCTGCTGCGCCGCCGACACCGCAGCGAGAGTGCGGGCGAGGAGTGTCTGACCGTTGACGAGCAGGCCCGACTTGGCCACTCCGCCCAGACGGCTGGAGCGGCCGCCCGCGAGCACGATGGCGGCTACGTACATGCGAGCAACCTTAGAGCGTGTCGCGGCTGTGCGCGCGGGGGCGTCCAGCTGCGCCGATCACACGGGCTACGTAGCTGCGCGTGGGTCATGGGCGAAAACACGGAGCCAGGTGGCTCATTGTGCCCATGCACGCCGGATGCTAAGCATGAACCATGGGCAGGGTAACGGTACGACGCCGAGTCACTCGAATCACCGTGGGGTCGCCACCCACGCGCCGCGACGACGTGCTCGCAGCCGAGGAGCCGCTTGAGATCCGCGTCGGCGGCAGGGCGATGGCCATCACCATGCGCACCCCAGGACACGACTTCGAGCTTGCGGCCGGGTTTCTCGTCTCCGAAGGGGTGATCTCCCGGCGCGACGACTTTGCGACAGCCCGCTACTGTGCCGGTGCGACGGTGGACGGCGAGAACACGTACAACGTCCTCGATGTGACGCTCGGCGCAGGAGTGCCAGCCCCAGACCCCAGTCTCGAACGCAACTTTTACACCACCAGTTCGTGTGGGCTGTGCGGCAAGGCCAGCATCGACGCCGTTCGCACGCTCTCACGGTTTCCGGTCGCCGACGATCCGGTGCGCGTGCCGGCAGCGTTGCTGGCGACCTTCCCCGATGCGCTGCGTGCCGGTCAGGACGTGTTCGAGAAGACCGGGGGACTGCATGCCGCCGGCCTCTTCGACGCTGCGACCGGCGAGCTGCTCGTGCTTCGGGAAGATGTCGGCCGCCACAACGCTGTCGACAAAGTCATCGGGTGGGCCGTCACGAACGACAGGGTGCCCCTGCGGGGAATGGTGCTGATGGTGTCTGGCCGCGCCAGCTTCGAGCTGGCCCAGAAAGCGTCGATGGCCGGCATCCCGATTCTTGCCGCTGTATCGGCACCGTCGTCTCTGGCGGTCGAACTCGGCACAGAGATCGGCCTGACCATTGTCGGCTTCCTGCGCGGGCCATCAATGGTCGTGTACAGCAAAGTAGAGCGGATCGCCGCAGAGTCGCCGACCGGCAGCGAACCGGTCGCCGAGGAGACCGCAACGATCTCAGCCAGCTAGATCGAGGCCCACCACGTCCCGACCGCCCAGCACATCGCGGCCTAGCACCGCCAGCCGTCTCAACCAGCGTGCGCTCCTCAACGAAGCGGAACCCCCACGTCAGCCCCACCCTCCTGGGTGAGCCGCGCACCAATTTTCACCATGGTGGGAGTCGGCACAAATCCACCGGCGAACAGGGCCTCGCCCTGCCGGAAACTAGGCGAGCGCGCCAGCATGGCGCCGGGAACGAATCCGAAGATCGTCCCGAGCTCAGCCAGGTCGACCGGCGACGTCATCTTCATGAGGGCCAGGTTGTCGCACTGCGAGACGATGCTCGGGTGCACGCGGGACGGACGCTGGGTCGAGAGCAGCAGCCAGAGGCCGAACTTCCGTCCCTCAGCGGCGATCTGGATGATCCGCTCGCGTACCGCAATGTGAAGCGGGCTGTCCTGGTCGGGGGAACAGAGGTTGTGCGCCTCGTCGATCACGAGCAGCACTGGACGTCGCTGTTCGCGCTTCTCCCACAGGTCATCGAGCACGGCCATCGCCACGACCAGCGACTCATCGGGGTAGGAGAAGCCGCCGAGGTCGAGCACAGTTGCGTCTGGACGCGTCTCGATGATGTCGGTGACCGCGTCGTACTGCCCCCCGGCCCAGACTGACCAATCCGTCACCGTGAGGTTCTCAATGCGGGCGGCGAGTGCGACGGCGGCCGGAGTGCCCCGTTCGCGAAGGTGTAGCACGATGTTCTCCTGGGTTAGCGCCCCCTGCGTCTCCTCCAGATGCAAGAGCTCGTTGTATTCGGCGTTGTCGAGCAGCGGATCCAGGCGAAGGACGGCTCCTCTCGCCCGCAATGGCAGATCAGTGAACCGCACCCGGAGTGACTGCGGGTTGGGCGACGAGGGGCGAAGAACCCGGATGTCCCTGCTCGCCAGCACCGCGCCGGCTGCGCTCGCCGTGCCGCGGTCATTGAGTTCACCCAGGCGCACGAAGTCGGCGTTGGGATCGAAGATCACGATGGGCAGGCCGGTGTCGATGAGGAGTTGCTCAAGTACGACACCGAGCGCGTAGGTCTTTCCCGAGCCGCTCTGCCCGCACCAGAAGGTGTGACGGTTGAATCGGTGGGGGAGCAGGCGCGCTGGTACGTCATCCGCCCCCAGATACGTGCCGATCTCCATGGTCGCTTTCACGCTGGCGTGCAGGATCTCGATGGTGTCGGCATCCGCGTGGCTCAGCACCGCATCGGTGAAGGCGAAAGATTGAAGGCCGTCGAATGTGCCGGCCGACAGCGAGCCGAGCACCCGGCCGAAGCCACTCAACGCCCCGTCAGGAGTGAACGAGACGTCGTCGACCTGCCCTACCTGCGAGAGGCCGTCGCGCGAGCGGAGCGTGACGACGTCTCCGGCGCGCGACGCGGACGTGGTCGGTGCCGTGAACTGGAAGTACCGTCCGTCTGGCGAGAATGCGGTACCAATGTCCGTGGATTCCATCGATCGTCTCCGTTTCGACTCGGTGACACGATGTTAGGACCGGCAGACGTCCCGCGGGAAGAGCGCCGGCACACTCGCTACCGGGTGCGGAACTGCGGGAGATTCGACGTCGACAGCGCTGAGCCCGTGCTGAAGTCCCGGCTGTCCGTCACCTTCTGCACATTCCACCCGCGGAGATTCCGGTCGAACGCGGTGGCGCCGGCAAACATTTCGCGCATCGAGGCCACTCGTGCAACGTTCCACGAGCTGAGCCCCTGATTCTGTGCTTTCGCGCCCGCGAACATCCGTGTCATGTCGGTGACGCGCGACACGTCCCACGTGGCCAGCGGCTGGTTGAACGTTGCTGCACCGTCGAACATCGACGCCATCGTGGTGACGGCAGACGTGTTCCAGGTGCTCAGCGTCTGGGTGAAGGTTGTCGCGCCGGCGAACATCCGCTCCATGTTGGTGACAGCGGATGTCTTCCACTCCTTCACCGGATGGTTGAAGCGCGTCGCGCCCTCAAACATGCCGGCGAACGTCGTCGCAGAGCCCGTGTTCCACGACCCGATCGGCTGGTGGAAGGCAACGGCGCCCGTGAACATGGCAGAGAAATCGGTGACTCGCTCGGTGTTCCAGCCGCCGATCGGTTGGTTGAAGGCTGTCGCGCCGGCGAACATGCCAGACATGTCGGTGACGTGGCTGACATCCCACCCCACCACCGAACGGTTGAATGCGGTTGCGCCGTCGAACATGTGGCTGGTGTTCGTCACGGCACCGAGGCGCCAGGCAGCGACATCCGCCGCAAACGTGGTGTTGCCAGCCAGCAGCCAGCTCATGTCGGTGATGGTCGGGGCGAACTCAGCAATGTCGGTGAGGCGTGTGGCACCGGCGAAGCCGTGCGCCGCGCTCGTGGTCTCGGTGGCTCCCCACCGCGTCACGCTGGTGATGCACGCGGCGCTCCACCCGGATGCTCCGCCCCACTCGGAAAACGAGCCGTCGACGGTGATGGTGCGGTGACCGGATGCTGCGGCGTACGTATGCGACGGACGCTCGCCGACAATCGGCTCCGTCGTGCCGTCGCCCCAATCGATCGTCGCGTTGATCGTGCCGTGCACGGGAACGGTGATCGTCTCGCACCCGGCTGCTCCGACGTTCCATTCGGTGATCATCGCTGTCGGAGACGTGCTCGTACCGGAGATGTCTGAGTTTCGTGCCAGTTCGAGCGCGATCTCATTCCACCACTGACCAGCCACCGGCCCACCACCGCAGGTGCCGTCTGAGGCGCCGATCGTCTTGATCCACAGGCTCGCGTCCTGGTTCTCCCATTGCACGGCGCCTGGTACTGCGCCGAGGGCACGGTCGCGGCTGTTGCACCAGTCACCGCCAACGGACCCGACGCCGTTCCTTGACGTGTCAATGACGTAGTGCGCGCCGCCAAGCAGCGCGGAGAGCTCATCGGCGTACGCTCTCGATTCGACATCCCATTTGTGGTTGGAGACGTTCACGGCGAAACCGCGGACGTTCTCGATTCCCACCGCCTCGAGCCGGCCGGCCATGACAGCGGCCCCTCCAGGAACGTTCGATGATGCGGCGTCGATGTACACCGTCCCGCCGGCAGCGGCGAGTTTCTCTGCGGCGTAGCGCAGGTGCGCCAGCCTGTCGCCCTCCAGGTCTGGACAGCGGCCCAGCTGCAGGAGTGCATCCGGTTCGAGGATGACGGCCAGGCGCTTCCCGGCGATGCCCGCCGCGATTTCATCAATCCACGGTTCGTAGTCGCCGAACGAGAATCCGCCAGCTGAATAGCCGGTGCAGGATCGACCAGGGATTGCATACACAACGAGCACGCCGGTCTGCCCTGTGTCGATGGCGGCCTGCGCGTAGTCAGCGACCACCTGGGTGGGGTGCCCAGCGGAATCCCATTCGCCGATCCATTTCGACCCTGCATAAGCGCTGATCTTGTCGAGCTGGGCAGCGTCTTCATAGCGGCCGTCGGCGCGGGCCGACTTCGCGGCCGCCACCGATGGGTACGACGGGTCTTGATATGGCGGGTAGTCAGCGAAGACGTTGTCGTGTGCCGGTGACGGCTGATCCGTCTGTTCCTCGCTGGTCGCAGACGACGGCTGCATCGTCGCGATGATGGCGCGGGCAGAGAGCACCACTACCGGCACGAGAATAACCACCGCCAGGGCAATTACGACACCACGTTTCACTAAATCATCTCCGAGCCTGGCAGGTGTCGCGCCGGTATCGCGAGGTTTGCATCCCTCATGTCTATCGGACTCTGCCGGGCAGCGGTAAGCGCCGAGGGTTCCTCAGCCGGTGCCTATGCTGAACTCATGCTGATTGAACACCGCGGATGCCAGCCCACTGTTGCGTCTTCTGCCTGGGTCGCATCCACGGCCGTTCTCAGTGGGGCTGTGGTGATCGGCGAGGGCGCCCGCGTGCTCCATGGCGCCATCCTGAGCGCCGAGGATGGAGCGATCCATATCGGCAAGAACACCGTTGTGATGGAACACGCGGTCATTCGCGGACGCGTCGGGCACACCGTGCGCATCGGCGACGCAGTGATGATTGGACCGCACACGCACATCAACGGAGCGACGGTGGGTGACGGGGCGTTCATCGCAACCGGAGCGTCATTGTTCCCTGGCTCGATCGTAGGAGCCGGTGCCGAAGTGCGGATCAACGCGGTCGTTCAGGTCAACACGACGGTGGCGGAGTCGGCGGTCGTACCGATCGGGTGGGTCGCCGTTGGAGCCCCAGCGCAGCTCTTCTCCCCGGATCGACATGAGGAGATCTGGGCGATCCAGCGCACCCTCGATTTTGTCGGCACCGTTTATGGGGCTGGTCCTGACGCCACCATGGCTGACCTCATGGAAAAACAATCGAACTTCTACGGACATCATCTGGGCGACCGCGAACTCTCCTGAGGCGCAACGCTTCACTGTAGGGTCGTCGGTGCGTCTACGTGCTGGTTTGATACGGATGTGACTCCGTTGGGTTGGGTGCTGACTCGCCTGCCGCGGATGGCGATCGCGAATGGAGGAGACCGTGTCTCACGTCACCGGTCTTGACGACGCCGCGGTCGCCGAACGTGTGAGTCAGGGTCTCACGAACGCGTTCACGCAGCCGACGAGTCGGAGCCTCTGGAGCATCGTCCGCGAGAATCTCTTCACCCTGTTCAACGCCATCATCCTGTCGTGCTTTGTGATCCTTCTCGCCGTCGGGCGCTGGCAGGACGCGCTATTCGGGGTGAGCGCTCTCGCCAACACGGTGATCGGCACGACACAGGAGTATCGCGCGAAGCGCACGCTCGACCGTATCTCTGTGCTCAACGCGCCGAACGCCCGTGTGCTCAGAGGCGCGGAGGAACGCACGATCGACGTCGCCCAGGTGGTCATGGACGATGTGATCGTCCTGCGCCAGGGCGATCAGGTTCCAGCGGATGCCGTGATACTCAGCGCCGACGACCTCGAAGTCGACGAGTCCATGCTCACGGGGGAGTCCGAACCCGTCGATAAGGCGGACGACGACCGCGTGTTCTCCGGATCGGTGGTGGTCGCGGGTGAGGGGCGCGCACGGGTGGATCGGGTGGGGGCGCAATCATTCGCCAACACCCTCTCCAGCCAGGCGAAGCAGTTCTCACTGGTCACGTCTGAATTGCGCTCATCGATCGACCGCGTCTTGCGGTGGGTCGCCTGGGTCATCGGGCCGATCACCCTCCTGGTCTTGAACGCCCAGGTCATGGTGCTCGGCGGCTGGACCTACGTCTTATCCACCGGCGTCTGGGTCGACGCGACAGTGTCGACAATCGCCGCCGTCGTCGCCATGGTGCCGCTCGGCCTCGTCTTGATGACAAGCATCACCTTTGCCGTCGGAGCTGTAAAGCTCGCGCGCGAACAGGTGCTGGTTCAGGAGCTTGCCGCCGTCGAAGTCCTGGCGCGCGTCGACCTGATCTGCCTCGACAAAACCGGCACGCTCACCCAGGGCGACATCAGCTTCGATGCCGCGTGGCCGCTTGCAGAACGCGAGGGGTGGGAGCAGGCGCTCGCGTGGTTCGGTGCCCAGCCCGACGCCAACATGACGGCGCGCAGCCTGCGCGCCACGTTCACGCAGCCGCCGTCCGCTGCACCCATCAGCACTGTTCGGTTCAGCTCCGCCCGCAAGTGGAGCGCCGTCACGTTCGACGACGGCATGTGGATTCTGGGCGGGCCGGAGATGGTGTTCACCAACCGCACCCCGACGGATGCGGGGGAGCAGCGGCTCGCCCAGCGCGCCGCAGAGCTCGCGGCGGCTGGAAACCGGACTCTTGTGCTGGCTCACGGCACCCCGACGAATGATGTCACCGTCCCCGCCGACGCCGTTCCGATTGCTCTGTTGACCTTTCGGGAAAGCATCCGCTCTGATGCCGCGGAGACGCTCCGCTACTTCGCAGAACAGGAGGTCAGCGTTCGCATCATCTCGGGCGACAACCCGCGTACCGTCGCGGCAATCGCACGCGACGTCGGCCTCGACACCCCCGACGGCTACGACGCCCGCAACCTGCCAGACGACCAGGACGAGCTGGCGCGTGTGCTCGAGGACAACATCGTCTTCGGCAGGGTCACCCCAGAGCAGAAGAAGCGCATCGTGCTCGCACTGAAATCGGCCGGCCATACGGTGGCGATGACGGGAGACGGTGTCAACGATGCGCTCGCCATCAAGGAAGCGGATATCGGCATTGCGATGAACTCAGGAGCGGATGCGACCAAGGCCGTCGCCCGGCTCATTCTGCTCGACGGAAAGTTCTCTCATCTGCCGGCAGTAGTGGCCGAGGGGCGCCAGATCATCGCGAACATCGAGCGGGTATCCATGTTGTTCCTCACGAAGACGGCGTACGCAACTCTGCTCGCCGTCATCTTCGGCGTCCTGGTGCTGCCATTCCCGTTCCTGCCACGACAACTCTCGGCGATCGACGGGCTCACCATCGGCATCCCCGCGTTCTTCCTGGCGCTGTTGCCCAACACCCAGCGCTACTACCCTGGCTTCCTCAGACGATCACTGACCTTCGCGGTCCCGGCGGGCATTGTGGTGGCTGTCGGCCTCAGCGTTTTTGCTCTCATCTCGGTGAACACGGGAACGTCGATAGCTGAGATCCGCACCGGTACGACGCTGCTTCTCACCGTCATCGGACTGTGGATTCTCGTGGTGTTGTCACGGCCAGTCACCCTGTTCAAAGCTGTCATCATCGCTGCCATGGTGATCGGGCTGGTGCTCATCTTTGTGGTGCCCCTCATTGCGAACTTCCTGCAGCTCGTTCACCTCTCGACGCAGACCCAGGTTCTCGTGGCCAGCGTTGCGGCGGCATCCGTTGCCCTGATCGAGGTCGTGCGCTTCGTGCACAGGCGCGTGGCGCGAGAAGACCGCGCCAGCCGAGTGCGGGCGCGGTCCCTCACGAACGGCAGGCCTACTGCCGGGCCATCGTGATGCGGAATTGCTCTTCTGGGTCGATGAAGTGGTCGTGGTCATCGTCGCCGAGGTCGATCTGAACCCAGCCGATCTTGCCCGTTAAGCGACTGCGTGCCGGCGTGTAGTCGGCGGAGACCGCGGTGCCGGATTCGTAGCCGACATCGGTCGTCTCATCGGCAGAGAAGATCATGGCCTGGGTGGCGCCGACGCGGCCAGACCCGACAAGCGTGCCGTCGTAATACAGCGTGACGTCCCCGCCCTTGCCCAGGCCTCCGCCGTCATAGGCGAACTCCATCCGCACCTGATGCTTGCCGGCAGGGATCGCTTTCTCAGCTTCCGTTGCAAACTCCTGGATGCCGAGAACGTTGTAGACGAATTTCGCCTTCCCCTCTGTGGCGTAGAGGCTCCACCCGCCAAAACGGCCGCCCTGGGCAATGATCACGCCCTCAGCTCCGCCCTCTGGCACAGTGATCTCCGCCGTCACCGAGAACGACTTGTTCTTAATGCTCACCACGCTGTTCTCCGACAAACGGCCCATGCCGGCGAACAGCAATTGGGTGTTCCCCCTGATGAGCGTTGGTCGACCCGCGACCTCCGGAGTTGCGCGTTCCACCCCGCGGTCATCGATCGGAAGCACGTTGTACTTGGTTGCTTCAATGAGCCAGAGCCGCTGCAGCTGCGCGAGCCGTTCCGGATTCTCTGCGGCCAGGTCTCGGGCCTGACTGAAGTCGGAATGACCGTCGTAGAGCTCCCACACGTCGTCGTCGAATGCCGGGAGCTTTCCGCCGACCATCACCCACGGAGTGCGGTGCTTGGTGACGGCGCTCCAGCCCTTGTAGTACAAGCCACGGTTGCCGAACATCTCGAAATACTGCAGGTCATGCCGCTCGACGGCCTCCTTGTCGTCGAAGCTGTACAGCATGCTGGTGCCCTCCATCGGGGACTGCTGCACGCCGTTGACCATTGTCGGTTCTGGAAGTCCCGCTGCCTCAAGAACGGTGGGGGCGATGTCGATGACGTGAGTGAACTGCGAGCGCAGCCCGCCCTTTTCTGTGATCCCGTTCGGCCAGCTCACGATCGTGCCGTTTCGGGTACCGCCCCAGTGCGATGCGACCTGCTTGGTCCACTGGAACGGGGTGTCCATCGCCCACGCCCAGCCAACCGCATAGTGGTTGTACGAGGTCGGGCTCCCGAGTTCATCTATTTTGGATGCCATGAACTCCGGTGTTTCAAGCGCGGCCATTCCGTTGAAGTTGGCCATTTCATTGAACGCTCCATTGAGCGTTCCCTCTGCTGAGGCGCCGTTGTCACCGACGATGTAGTAGATGAGCGTGTCATCGAGAATGCCGAGGTCTGTGATCGTGTCGATCACGCGGCCGATCTGGTAGTCGGTGTGCTCCATGAACCCGGCATACACCTCCATTTCACGCTCAAGCACGGGCTTCAACTCGGCGGGCATCTCATCCCAGGCGGGAATCTCCGCGTGGCGCGGGGTGAGTTCTGCGTCAGCCGGGATCACCCCGAGCTCCTTCTGCCTGGCGAACGTGCGCTCACGCAGCGAATCCCAGCCATCGGCGAATGCGCCAGCGTACTTGTCGGCCCATTCCTTGGGAACGTGGTGCGGCGCGTGGGTTGCGCCTGGGGCGAAATAGACGAAGAAGGGCTTGTCGGGCATGAGGGCCTTCTGCGTGCGCATCCAGTTGGTGGCGTGGTCGGCGAGGTCCTCTGTCAGGTGATAGCCCTCCTCGGGGGTCGCCGGCGGTTCGACAGGTGTCGTTCCGTCGTAGAGCGCCGGATCCCACTGGTTGTTCTCGCCGCCGATGAAGCCGTAGAACGTTTCGAATCCGCCGCCGGCTGACGGCCATGCGTCAAACGGACCCATGGGGGAGGACTGCCAGACCGGCACCTCGTGGCATTTGCCGAACTGGGCGGTGGAATACCCGTTCAGTTTCAGGGTCATCGCCAGCGGCGCCTTCGTGTTCGGGCGCACAGAG
This sequence comes from Leifsonia sp. Y878, assembly GCF_057669685.1. NCBI lineage: Bacteria > Bacillati > Actinomycetota > Actinomycetes > Micrococcales > Microbacteriaceae > Leifsonia > Leifsonia sp. Y878. Next base: position 206,455 of record NZ_JBYHFS010000005.1, read on the forward strand.
CTGTTTCCCGGCGCAGAGGTCGCTGTCTCAGTGATGCTGCCCATGCCGACGGAGTGGTGATTGCGGCCGGTGAGCAGCGCTTGTCGGGTGGGGGCGCAGAGCGCTGTGGTGTGGAACCGGTTGTAGCTGAGACCGCCGGCGGCGAGTTTCTCGGCGTTGGGGGTCGCGCAGGGCCCGCCGAACGCGCTCGAGGCACCAAAGCCCGCATCATCGATGAGGATGACGAGCACGTTGGGCGCACCGGCCGGTGGGCGGAGGGGCTCGATCGGCGGGTAGTGAGTGTCGGGATCCTTAGCGTCATAGGTCGTGAGACCAGGCGCTGGTCGGTCAGGAATCGGCAGCATGGAGCGCGCGTGGCGATCAGGATTCATGTCAGGTTCTTCCCGGCTAGATGTCGGACTCGAGTTCACGGCCGTGGGCCGTGAGCGCATAAATGACGAGGATGTCAACGGCGATGATGATCAACGCCCACCATGGCTGCACCGGGATGAGAAGCAGCTGCGCGATCGCGCTCAGAGAAGCGAGGATGATCGCGATGACGCGTGCCCACATCGCTCCGGTGAGGAGCGCGGCTCCCGTGGCGATGAGCAGAATGCCGATGATGAGCGACCACCACCCCCACCCATCGAGATCCAGGATGAAGAGAGCGCCCCCGCCAGTCGCGAAGTAGCGGTCGGGGGCCAAAATCGCCACGATTCCGTGCATCAAACTGAATGCGCCATTCAGGAGCAGGATGACGGCCGCGAACCGACCCCAGCCCACCCAGCCCGTTTGCTTGACTGTGCTCATTTCTCTGTCCTCCACCTGCCTGTGCGTCGGCGTTGCGTCGTGAATGCGTCGCACACCGTAGCGCGGGCTGGTGGAGTCGGCGTCATCCTATTCGGATGAAGTGCGTGTGGCTGATGAAGTCGGTGTGGCTGATGAAGTCGGTGCGGTTAGTGCGGCACCATGTCATACCAGCGATCGAACCCGGCCTGCAGCGCGGTGGAGATACTGGAGAAGATAATCGACACGGCGATTCCGACAGCGGTGACGATCCAGGCGACCTTCTTGTTCTCTTCGTAGCCGACGAGCGGTCGGCCTTGCTTGTCATGCTGGCTCCCAGCCAAAACGAGGATCAGGTCGACAAGCCACCACACGCCGAGCCCGGAGAGCGTGATCAGTTTGAGTATGCCGGTGCCGATCTTGCCCAGATAGAAGCGATCGACAGCAATGAAGCCGAGTAGCCAGGCGAAGAGCCAGGTAGCCACGAACGACTTCTGTGGCGTACCAGCGGTCGATTCACCCGGGCGGGCGGCGTGGCCGGCCCGTGGTGACGTGTGCTCCGTCCACTGGGTGCCGTCCCAGTAACGCCACAGTGCTGCGTTGAATGGGTCGGTGTACCATCCGGCGGGGGGAAGATGCGAAGTGTCAGACATGTGAACCTCCCAGGGTGGGACTACCCCGAGGCACGAGGTTTACCCACGTTGCGGCTAGCCCCGACTGTAGTCGCCTACGGCGTGTGCGACTATCAAGAAATGACGGATTTGCGAGCAGAACTGAGCGCTGTGAAGAGCCTGGTTGGAACCGCGCCAGCCTTTGATGTGGAGAGCATTCCAGCGGATCCCCTTGAGCTGTTCGTCGCCTGGTTCAGGGAAGCCGTTGCCGCTGGAGTGCCGGAGCCTCATGCGATGACGCTCTCCACCGTTGGGACCGACGGCATGCCAGATGCTCGAGTCCTGATACTGAAGGACGTGACGGATGACGGACTGTGGGCATTTGCGAGCGGACGAAACAGTGAGAAGGGGCGGCAGCTCCAGGCGCATCCGTCGGCCGCTCTGACGTTCTACTGGTCGCAACAGGTGCGATCAGTCCGTATTCGCGGGCGGGTCGAAGCCGCGCCGCAGGCCGAAAGCGCTAAGGACTTCCGTGAGCGTGGAACGACGGCCAAAGCGCTTGCGCTCGCTGGAACGCAAAGCGAGCCCTTCGGCGATGCCGCAGAGCGTCATGATTTGCTGGAGGCCGCCCGTGACCGCCTGGAGCGAGAGCCCGATCTGGCTGTCGGGGACTGGGTCGTGTGGCAGCTCCGGCCGGAGTCCATTGAGTTTTGGCAGGGTGACCAGAGTCGCAACCACCTTCGGGTGCACTACCAGCGTGGTGACGATGGATGGGCCTCGCGTCGCCTCTGGCCGTAGACGCCCCTGTCGGCATCCGCTGCATTCTTCAGACCCGGCTTGCCGCCGCCCTGCACCACAGTCTCAGGTCAGGCGCTGACCAGCCGAAGCGCAGCCTCGATGTCATCGGCGACGAGTGACATATTGAGCCCGGCCCCTGCCGTGACGCCCTCGGCGATCGCCGAGGCAACGGCCCCGGCCGGGTTCGTCACATTGCCGGCGGCGTAGACGCGATCGACGCTCGTCTTTCCCATTCGGTCGACTGCGATGAACGTGTCGAACGGCGCTTCCGCGCGCTCGACATCCAACCGTGCCAGAAAACCGTCGTTTGGAACGAAGACTCCAACCGTCGCAATGGCGTCGACGTCGATGACCCGCCCGCCGTCGACTTCGAGGCCCACCAGGATGTCATCCCGCACGATGACCTGCACGGCCGGCTCCGTCTCAATTGTGATCCCGCGCGCAACGAGCGCGGCTCGGTCGTCATCCGAGAGATCCCCGCCGCGGCTGCTGAAGTAGGTGATCCGGTCGCTCCACTGGCGGAGCAGTTGCGCGTGATGCACGCTGGCAGGGCTCGTGGCGATGACGCCGATCCGCTGGTCGCGCACCTCATAGCCGTGGCAGTACGGGCACTGGAACACATCCCTTCCCCAGCGAGCGTCAAGGCCACGGACATCCGGAAGCCGGTCGCTCAGCCCGGTGGTGATGAGCACCCGGCGAGCAATGAATCGCTCACCGCCCTCGGTGAGCACCGTCGCGTGCGTGTCGTCGATCGTCACGTCGCGCACAGTGCCCGGGTGGATCTCCACACCGTACTCGGCCACTTCCTTGCGTCCTCGGCTGAGCAACTCCGAGGGCGGCAATCCGTCATGACCCAGCACTCCGTGCATGTGTGCGGCGAAGCGGTTGCGCGGGTATCCGGCGTCGATCACGACGACGCGTCTGCGTGCGCGTCCCAGGGTCAGGGCCGCGCTCAGCCCTGCCGCTCCGCCACCGATGATTACGACGTCCCATGTGCTTGATTCCATGTCACCAACTTTGCGCATAGGATTACGAATGAGCAAATAGGTTTGCGGAAATGGCAACAGGAGGACCGGTGGATGCTGTGCTGGAGCAAGTCGGACCGCGTCTCCGTGCTGCCAGGGTCAAGCAGGGTCTCACCCTGGCGGAGCTCGCGACGAGAGCCGGGCTGTCGGTCAGTACCCTGTCTCGGTTGGAGAGTGGAAAGAGACAGGTGAACCTGGAACTGCTGCTGCCCATTGTGCGCGAGCTGCGTATCAGCCTCGACCAGTTGATCCCCGCCGCTGTTCCTGACCCGCGGGTACTCCAGAAGCCGGTCCGGCGTGATGGTGTTCAGTTCACGGCGCTGTCGCCGGCGAGTTCTCCGGCACACACGTACAAGATGGTCTTTCCCGCTCAGGAGCACCCGCCTGAACGCCGGGTGCACGACGGATACGACTGGATCTACGTCATTTCTGGCCGCCTTCGGCTGAGGCTTGCTGAACACGACCTCATCCTCGAGCCCGGGGAGGCGGCTGAGTTCGACACCCGCGTTCCGCACTCGCTGAATGGCGCGGGGCCAGGCTCAACCGAGATTCTGGGCATCTTCCATAAGGATGGCGTGCGCATCCATACCAAGGCGACGTCGGGTGCGGCCCACTCCGACTAGCTGCAGCTGCCTGGGCACCCGGCCAGCGCCTACGCCGACAGCAGCGCGCCGATCGTCTCTGAGACGAGTTCCTCCACCTCCGGAGCCGGCTGCGGGTCATAGAGGAGCTGCCCGGCCAGTCCCGCCGCGAAGGCCAGGATGGCACGGGAGAGGGAGAGGTCATCCAGCCGTGTGGTGAGCTCTCCCTCGGCCCTCCGCCAGGCGAAGAGCCGAACGAGCAGGGCACGAATAGCCTCATCCGACGCCGTCAAACGCTCCGCGATCGTCTGGTCGAACGGTGCCCGGTCAGCGAATGCGGCGCCAACGATCACGGCAGCGCGCCTCTCGGCGTCAAGCGGGAGGGTCGCGACGACGAGGCCGACCAGCCAGCGTTCGAGCGTCGGCTTCGCCGGTTCAGCGGATGCGACGCTCGTGACCTGTTCCTGCGCGCGTTCGAGCGTGGCCAGCAAGAGCGCACCCTTGGTGGCGAATGCCTTCTGCACGGCGCCAAGTGACCAGCCCGATTCGCTCGCCACCGCTCGGAAGGACAGCGCCGCAAGGCCGTCGCGCGCAACGATGCGGAGCGCGGCATCGGCAAACTCCGTCTGGCGGGGACTGCTCGTCATCTGTGCCTCCGAGAAATGTGCGGGGTGGATCGCGGCAAAAAACTGGGGGTTGCAGCGACGTGAATACAACTGTATCTTCTCAACTGCTGAATACAGTCGTATTCGCAGAATTTAGGAGTTCAGTTGTCTCACACGCGCAGCACGGCCAGGCCATACCTTCTGCTTGTTGGCATCACGCTTGGCCTCGTGGTTCTCATGGGACTGGTCGGCACCGTCTGCTACCTGATCGGTCTCGACGGATACGCGCCGCTCGCCTTCGGCTTCATCCCGGTCGCGATCGTCATCGCGGTCGTTCTCACCCGGCGTCGCGCCTGGGGAGCTGTCGGCTTCCGGCCCGTGCAACGGAACCGGACCGCGCTCGTCGCGATGGCACTGGCTGCCGCTCTGCCCCTGAGCGTGCTGGTCACCGCCGGCGGCGTGTCTGCGCGAGGCACGGAGATCCTCATGTTCGCGGGATTCGCGATCCTGGTGGCCTTCGTCGAAGAGACGCTGTATCGCGGTGTGCTGTACAACGCATTCCGTTCACGCAGCGCGCTCGTGTCTGTGCTCGTGCCATCGGTGGGGTTCGCCGTCGCGCACGTTGTGACGGCGTTGGCTCCCGATCAGGACTCCATGGCCATTGCCCGCACCGTGCTCTTCGCGCTGCTGTTCGGCATTGTGGCGTCGCTCGTCGTGCGACTCACCTCCAGCATCTGGCCGGCCATCGTGCTGCACGCCGTCTTCGACTTCGCCGGCTTCGTGCTGATCCCGCGCTCTGCCGCCACCGGTGACATTGTCAGCATTGTCGTGGCGCTCATCGTGGTCATCGCCCTCGCAGTGCTGGCGCGCCGTGTCGCACAGCCTTGCAGCAGCACGCTGGTCTCGGCGGCACCTGCCGCATAGGGCGCCCGGCGACAGGATGCCGCGCTGAACCGCCACGACGACAAAAAACCGCTCCCGGACAATCCCGGGAGCGGTTTCTGTGGTGCGCCTAGCTGCGAACCCTAGCTTCGAGCGCTAGTTGCGGTCGTACTCGCGACGCGGTGCGCGCTCGGTGCGCTCTGCACGCTCTGCGCGCTTCGGCCCACCGGTGGTGTCTGGCTGCATCTCAATGAGCTTGCCGCTGATGCGGGTGTTCTCCAGCTTGGAGAAGACGTCCTTCGGCATGTCGACGGGCAGCTCAACGAGCGAGAACTCAGGGAGGATCTGAATCGCTCCGAAGTCTTCGCGGCTCAGGCCACCTTCGTTCGCGAGCGCTCCAACGATCTGGCGCGGCTCGACCTTGTGGCGCTTGCCGACCTCGATGCGGTAGGAGGCCATGGGACGTGAGTGGTCGCGCGAGCGACGCTCAGGACGCTCGGCGCGCTCTGGGCGTCCACCACGGTCACCACGGTCACCGCGGTCTGAACCACGGTCGTTGCGGTCTCCCCAGCGGTCGTCGCGGCTGCGAGCCGGGCGGTCGTCGCGTGCTTCGCGCTGACGGTCGCGCTCTTCGCGGTCGACGCGCTGTGCGGCGCGTACGTCCTCAGCAGACAGCAGCAACGGGGTCTCACCCTGTGCGACGAGCGCGAGGGCTGCGGCCACATCGGCCTCAGGAACATCGTGGTGCTGGATGTAGTGATTGACGATGTCGCGGAACATGTCAAGGCGCTCGGACTGGCCGAGTGCCTCGGTGATCGCGTCATCGAAACGAGCCAGGCGGGTGACGTTCACGTCTTCGACGCTCGGCAGCTGCATCTGCGTCAGCGGCTGGCGGGTTGCCTTCTCAATAGCGGTGAGGAGGCGACGCTCGCGCGGCGTGACGAAGCTGATAGCAGCACCACTGCGGCCAGCGCGGCCGGTGCGGCCGATGCGGTGCACGTACGACTCGGTGTCGATCGGGATGTCGTAGTTGACGACGTGGCTGATGCGCTCGACGTCGAGGCCGCGAGCTGCGACATCCGTTGCGACCAGGATGTCGAGCTTGCCGTTCTTCAGCTGCTCGACGGTGCGCTCGCGCTGCACCTGGGGAACGTCACCGTTGATCGCGGCAGCAGAGTAGCCACGCGCACGCAGCTTCTCGGCGAGCGTCTCTGTCTCGTTCTTGGTGCGGGTGAAGACGATCATGCCCTCGAAGTTCTCCACCTCGAGGATGCGGGTCAGCGCATCGACCTTCTGCGGATACGACACCATCAGGTAGCGCTGGGTCGTGTTTGCAGAGGTCGTGGTCTTGTTCTTGACCGTGATCTCTTCTGGATCGTGCAGGTACTGCTTGGAGATGCGGCGGATCTGTGCCGGCATGGTTGCCGAGAACAGTGCGACCTGCTTGTCTTCTGGGGTGTCGGCGAGAATGGTTTCGACATCCTCGGCGAAGCCCATCTTGAGCATTTCGTCGGCTTCGTCGAGCACCAGGTACTTCAGCTGCGACAGGTCGAGCGTGCCCTTTTCGAGGTGGTCCATGATGCGGCCGGGCGTACCGACGACAATGTGGACTCCGCGACGGAGGGCCGACAGCTGAACGCCGTAGCCCTGTCCGCCGTAGACCGGCAGCACGTGGACGCCCTTCATGTGTGACGCGTACTTTTCGAACGCCTCACAGACCTGGAGTGCGAGTTCGCGTGTAGGCGCGAGCACGAGAGCCTGAGGGCTCTTCTGTGCCATGTCGAGGCGCGACAGGATCGGCAACGCGAACGCTGCAGTCTTGCCGGTTCCAGTCTGGGCGAGTCCTACGACATCGCGGCCAGACAGAAGGGGAGGAATAGTGGCGGCCTGAATGGCCGAGGGGGTCTCGTAGCCGACGTCTTTAAGCGCCTTCAATACTGCGTCGGAGAGCCCGAGTTCGGAGAAGGGCTTCGCTTCGCGGGCAGTTTCTGCCTCGCTCTGCGGGGATGTTTCGGGTGACGTCATCCTCTAACGGTAGCCGACGCAGGTGCGCGTATACCTCCTAATGACCAACATCACAACATATTCCCCGAAATAAGCACGAAACACCCCCTCTATTCGGGTGATTTTGGCCGAGATTCGCCGTCGAATCGGCCGGAGCGGTGGGGCCAGCACTCGGTGAGAGCGGATGCGCGAGACTGGGACGATGGCAGACCTGACACTTTCCGGTGAAATTGGCAGCCGGGTCGAGGCCGAAATCGAGATCAAGCGCTCACGGTTTCTGTGCCGGCTGGTGCGGGTGGACACAGAGGACGCCGCCCGTGCCGCGATCGACGACGCGCGCAAGGAACACTGGGCCGCGCGGCACCATTGCTCTGCCTTCGTGATCGGTCCGTCATCCGCCCCAGAACAGGTCCGACGCTCCAACGACGACGGCGAACCGTCAGGCACCGCTGGCCGACCCATGCTCGAAGCGCTCACCGGTCGCTCGTTCGTGGACTGCGTCGCGGTGGTCAGCCGCTATTTCGGGGGCACGCTCCTTGGCGCAGGGGGCCTGGTTCGGGCGTACTCCGAGGCCGTCCTCACGGCGATCGACACCGCGCAGGCTGACGGGCTGGTGGTGGCGCGAGAGCGGCGGGAACTCTTCACGCTCTCACTCGGCCACGCGGATGCCGGTCGTATCGAGTCAGAGTTGCGACAGCGTGGCGTGCTGGTGCTCGGCACGGAGTACGGCAGCGACGCCGTGCTCCAGTTGGCCACAGCGGATGCCGGCCAGCTGGCCACGATCGTCGCCGGCGTCACGGCCGGGGGAGCGTCGCTCGAGGCCGCCGGGTACGAGTGGATCGACGTCCCGGCGTAGGTTCGTGCCGCGGTGAGTGGCGCTCACTCACACGCGTTCCCTCTGGCGCTGCCCTGCGAACGCTGGCCGCAGTAGATTGTGCGCATGCGAGCAGCGATTCATACGCGGTACGGGTCACCCGATGTGCTTCGGGTCGAGGATGTCGAGATCCCGAGTCCGCAATCCGGTGAGTTGCGCATCCGGGTATTCGCGGCATCCGTCAACCGCACCGATTGCGGATTCCTGCGGGGCAAGCCGGCGATCGTCAAGCTGTTCAGCGGCCTCACGGCGCCGAAGCAGCAGACGCTCGGCAACGAATTTGCCGGTCGCATTGACGCGGTGGGGGATGGCGTGACCGAATTCTCGGTCGGCCAGGACGTCTTTGGCTACGACGGGGTGAACTTCGGCGGCCAGGCCGAGTACACCACGATCCGCGAGACCGGCATGGTGGCGCTCATCCCCGCAGGCATGACCTACCTCGAGGTCGTTCCCAGTACCGAGGGCGCCCACTATGCACTGAACATCATTCGAGCAGCCGGCATCGTCGCTGGGCAGAACGTGCTCATCTACGGTGCGACCGGCGCCATCGGAACGGCGGCGGTGCAGCTCGTCAAGCACCTCGGTGCGCGCGTCACTGCCGTCTGCGACACGAAGAACCTCGACCTGGTGACGTCGCTCGGTGCAGACCGGGTCATCGACTACACCCGGGAGGATTTCACCCGTCTCGACGAGCAATTCGACGCGGTGCTGGATGCCGTCGGCAAGAGTTCATTCGGCCGGTGCAAGGCATTGCTGAAACCGCGCGGTTACTACGTCTCAACGGATCTCGGTAGAGGGTGGCAGAACCCGATACTCGCACTCAGCACCCCACTGTTCAGGCGCAAACAGGTGCTCTTTCCGATCCCGAAAGACACCAGGGACGACATCGTTTTCCTGAAGGGTCTGATGGACATCGGCGCATTCAGGCCGGTCATCGACCGCACATACTCACTGGATGAGATCGCCGAGGCCTACCGCTACGTGGAGTCGGGAGTGAAGGTCGGCAACGTCGTCATCCGGGTGGCTGACCCAGGCTAACCAGGCTGCCCCAGGCAGGCAGGCATCGGCAATCTCACCCGATGCCTGCGCGTGATGATTGACGACGCCCATTGTTTGCCTGACGAATTGTGTCTGCTCAGAACTGCTGCGCCGGATCTAGGCCCGGCGGCCAGGTGGCGAGTAGTGTCATCGCATGATCAGCGACGATCCGACGGTGACGAACCCCGACCACTATCGGATGCTCTGGGAGAACGAGTTCGTGCGGGTATTGGAGTACACCGATGACCCGGGCGACAAGACCAGCCCGCACGAGCATCCGAACAGCGTGATGGTAACGCTCTCCGCGTTTGATCGGCGGCTTTCATTGGACGGTCGCGAGTTCGAAACCTCACTCGCTGCCGGCCAGGCCGTGTGGCTTCCTGCCCAGCGCCATACGGGTGAAAACATCGGCCAGACGCCCACGCACACCATTTTCATAGAACTCAAGGGCGCTGCGGCCGGTGAGCCGACGGGGATCGCGCTGGGTCCCATTACCGATGATTGATTTTTTCGGCCTCGCGCCGGCGATCCCGGCGTACTGTGGCCCGCAGACTCTGCCAACCAGCGTGAGTCACCCAGGCGAAGGGACGAATCATGGCGGAGAAATCACTGGATGAGTTGGGGCCGATTGACTTCATCATTGTTGAGTTTCCGGCGGGCGAGTCCCGTTTCAGCGGTGAAATGGCGGCCGAACTCCTCCGTCTTGTCGACGCCGGAATCATCCGAGTCATCGACCTCCTGATCGTTGCCAAGGACGCAGACGGCGGCATTGAGGTCACCGAGCTCGCTGACCTCGAAGAGCTAGAGGGTCTTGAAGTCCTGGAAGCCGAGCTGGGGGACATGCTGGCAGAAGCAGACATCGATCACCTTGCAGCTGCGCTTGAACCAGGTAGCGTCGGCGGCGTTCTGGTGTACGAGAACCAGTGGGCAGCGCCATTCGCATCCGCCGCGCGCCGCGCAGGCGGCCAGCTGATCGCCAACGGCCGAATTCCCATCCAGGCCATCATCGCCGCCGTCGAAGCGGATGAAGCTGATGAAGCGGATGACGTCCTCACGGGCACCGAGAGCAGAGGAGACTGAGATGCCATTGAGAGCTGCACGAGTAGGCCGCGTCGGAGTCATTGGTGCGCCCGTCGCACGCGCGGCAGTAGTGGGAGCGGCTGTGAGCCCAGGGCCATCGCCGATCGCCAAGACCGCTGTCGTCGCGGCGGCTGTCACGCCGGGGCGACGACGTCGTTTTTAGATCCCTCGCTTGGCTATTCCCTCGAGCAAGTGCGGTGTTACCCTCCGTAGATGAGTCGAACGCACCGTACGACAGCCCCCGCACGCTCAGTCCCGCGCACCATTGGCCGGGTGGTCCTCGGCGTGTTCCTGGTGTTCGCAGGGATCAGCCACCTCACCTTCGCTCGGCAGGAGTTCACCGCTCAGGTACCAGAGTGGCTTCCGGCCAACGATGACGTCGTCGTGGTCGGGTCGGGTGTCGTCGAGATCTCGCTCGGGGCAGCCCTCCTGTTGCTCCGGCAGCGCCGGATTGGCGTTGGCTGGGTGGTGGCTGCCTTCTTCGTTGCGGTGTTCCCCGGCAACATCTCGCAGTACGTCACGCACAGCGATGCGTTCGGTCTCGACTCTGACCGCGCTCGCGGCATCCGCTTACTGTTTCAGCCTCTTCTCGTAGCGTGGGCGCTCTGGAGCACTGGGGCATGGAAGGCCTGGCGCACCCGCAAGCACTGAGCGCGCCCGGCATCTGTGCTCCGGCACCCGTGCTCCGGCATTCGGGGCGGCGGGGTCTCATCGCGGAGTGGGTGAGGATTGAGCCAGAATGGAAAGATGGATTCACTGCTCGCCCAGATTTCTGAAACTGTCTCTGCTGCACAGTCGCTGGAGGACCTCACCCGCCCGATGCTTGAAATGCTCGAGGCGGTGACCGGGCTCGAATCCACCTACCTCACCACGATCGATCGCAGCGCTGGCGTGCAACACATCCTGTACTCGCGGAACGTCGGACTCGTGCAGATCGCCGAAGGCCTTGATGTGCCGTGGGAAGACACCCTGTGCAGCCGCGCCTATGACGAGAGGCGCGTGTACTGCGATGACGCAGCGACGCGGTGGGCCGATGCCGGCCTGGCCGTGGCGCTGAACGTCCAGACCTATTTCAGTATGCCGATCACCACCGAGAACGGTGACCTCTACGGAACCCTGTGCGGGGTCAGCACCTCGGTGCTGCCAGAACAGTCCAATGCTGAGCTTGTGCTCACGCTGTTCTCCAAACTGATCGCCCAGCACATTGAGCGCGAGCACCTCATGCAACGGCTGCAGGACGCCAACGCTGAACTGGCGTCGCATGCCTCAACTGACATGCTCACAGGCCTGGCGAATCGACGGTCACTCCTCACTGCCCTGCGACGGATGCTGGCCATCGGTGAACGAGACGCTCGATGCATTCTCGTCGGCTTCATCGACCTCGATGGCTTCAAGTCGATCAACGATCGGCACGGGCACGAGGCCGGCGACGACTTCCTCGTGTCGATGGCGCAGCGACTCGGCACGATCCTTCGCGAGGGCGACCTGCTGGCCAGGATCGGCGGCGACGAGTTCGTCGTGATCGGGTTCGGCCCGACGCCAGGCGGCGCAGAAACCTCCGATCAGGAGGCCGCGGCAGCACTGGCCACGCGCCTCGAGGATTGCACCATTGGTGTGTACGAGCTGAACAGCCACACCGTCGACTACTCCGGAGCCAGCGTTGGCGTTGTCGCGGTGAACTCGGGGACGGCGGAAGACGCACTCCGTCTCGCGGATGCGGAGATGTACCTGGTGAAGCGAGCACGGCAGGCACGGCAGGCGCAGCAGGCGTATGAGACGCAACAGGGAGAACAGGCTCTCGCTGAGGCGTAGCCGGAGTCACCAGTCCCGGCAAGTGGCAGGATATAACAATGGCGATTACAGATGAGCGGCCCTGGCTGAAGAACTACCAGCCGGGTGTCCCCGCCGATATAGAGCTGCCGACGGAGTCACTGGTTGACATGCTGGAACGGTCAGTGGCCGAGGCCGGCGACCACCCCGCACTGGAGTTCTTCGGCCGTCGGACGACGTATACAGAGCTGGGTGATCAGGTCGATCGCGCAGCAGAAGGTTTGCGTGCCCTTGGCGTGCGCGCCGGTGACCGGGTAGCGCTCATCCTGCCGAACTGCCCACAACACGTGGTCGCGTTCTACGCGGTGCTCCGGCTCGGAGCCGTCGTCGTCGAGCACAACCCGCTCTACACCGCGCGCGAGCTGCGTCACCAGTTTGAGGACCACCAGGCCCGCGTGGTCATCGCATGGGACAAGGCTGCGGCATCCGTTCGTGCATTCCCCGGCGATATCAGAATCGACCACGTCGTCGCGGTGAACCTTCTCGACGCGTTCCCGACGATCAAGCGCCTCGCTATGCACCTTCCGGTGAAGAGCCTCCGCGAATCGCGGAAGTCACTGACAGCGGCGGCCCCGGGGACGATCCAGTGGAAGGATCTGCTCAGTCACGGGCCCATCGATCCGGAGCACCCGCGTCCGAGCGTGGACGACCTGGCGGCGATCCAGTACACGTCGGGAACGACGGGCCACCCCAAGGGCGCCATGCTCACCCACTTCAACCTCTACTCGAACGCCCTGCAGGGTGAGGCGTGGATGCACGGGGCCGAGTATCGCAAGGAGATCTTCTATGCGATCCTGCCGATGTTCCACGCGTTCGGCATGACGCTCTATCTCACGTATGGCATCCGCAAGCAGGCCATGCTCGTGCTGTTCCCGAAATTCGAGCCCAAGCTCATTCTCGACGCCATGAAGAAGTCGCCGGCGACGGTGTACTGCGCCGTGCCGCCCATCTATGAGCGCACAGCGCTCGCGGCGAAGGAACGCGGCGTCTCGCTGCGCTCGTGCAAGTTCTGCATCTCAGGTGCGATGAACCTGCCTGACCACGTTGTCGAGCTATGGGAATCGGTGTCTGGCGGCCTGCTCGTCGAGGGGTACGGCATGACGGAGTCGTCGCCGGTTGCCATGGGAAATCCGTTCTATCACACGCGTCGCACCGGCACGATTGGCGTGCCGTTCCCGTCGACCCTGATGAGAGTGGTCACACTCGACGACCCCACTGTCGACGTGCCGCAGGGAGAGCCAGGCGAACTGTTGCTCAAGGGGCCGCAGATTTTCCAGGGCTACTGGAACAACGCTGACGAGACGGCGAAGACACTTCTGCCTGGGGGATGGCTCCGCACGGGAGACATCGTGACGGTCGACGAAGACGGCTTCACGACGATCGTCGACCGTGCGAAGGAACTCATCATCACGGGCGGCTTCAATGTGTCGCCCTCTGAGGTCGAGGCAGCGCTGCGTCTGCACCCCGACGTCGTGGATGCCGCTGTCTTCGGCAAGCCGCTTGAACGCGGTGGTGAAATGGTCGTCGCAGCCGTTGAACTGATGCCGAATGTCACCCTCGACGAGAAGGCACTGCGCGACCACTGCCGCGAATTCGTCGCCGCGTACAAGGTGCCGCGTCGAATCGTGCAGATCGCCGACCTGCCGCGCTCCATGCTCGGCAAGGTCTTGCGAAAGACCGTGCGCGACGAGGTGCTCCCGCAGCTGGAGAGCTAGGGCCCGCTGCCCGCGGTAGTGAGAGCGCGGTGTGGGAGGAGTGGCATAGTGACTGACCATGCAGTGGCTGGAAGCCCGGCATCCACTGGGGTGATTATCGGCAGCACTCGACCGGATCGCATTTGCGTCGATATCGCCGAGTGGTACCTCCGCGTGAGCCAGCCGAACACCGCTCTCGCCTACGACCTCATCGATCTCGCCGAGGTCGGCCTGCCATTCCTCGACGAGCCGATGATGGCATCCACTGGCGTCTATGTCCACGAGCACACCAGAGCCTGGAGTGCACAGGTGAACTCGTACGACGCGTTCGTCTTCGTCTTCCCGCAGTACAACTGGGGGTACCCCGCCGTACTGAAGAACGCTCTCGATTTTCTGTATGCGGAATGGGCGGGCAAGGTCGGCGGGATCGTCACGTACGGAACCCACGGGGGCGGCAAGGCGGCTATCCAATTGCACACCGTGCTCCAGGGGCTGCACATGAATCGTGTCGAGACCGACGTGAAGCTGAGTATCCCGGGTCACGCGAAGGATGACAGGGGCCAACTCATCGACATAGATGGAACCCTGGCCTCGTTTGTACCCGACGTCATCCAGCTGGATGCCGAGCTGACCCAGCTGCTCACGAGTTAGCGCGCGGCGGTCACAGTCGCCGTCACCGCTGCAGTCACCGCTGCAGTCACCGCTGCGATCAGCGGACCGCCTGGACGAAGTCGCGGATGAGTGCGAGGTCTTTGACCCCGCGGCGTGACTCAACGCCGCTGGACACATCGACCCCACCAGGGCGCAGACTGCTCACGAGAGCGCCGACGTTGTCTGGAGTGAGGCCGCCGGCCAGGATCCAGAAGCCGGCAGGCGGCGTGGTCTCCAGCTCAGACGTGTCGAAGAGGGTTCCGCCGCCGGGGGAGACGGCGTCGATGAGGATTCGCGTCGGATCTGTCTCGCCTGAATCTGAATCTGAATCTGAATCTGCAGCCGCACGGGCAGTGCTCTTCTCCGCACGAGAGCGCAGCGCACGATACGCGTCGATGGAGACCGCACGAATCGTGCGAAACCCTGCAGAGCGCAGCACGTCGACGTCGCTGTCTGGTTCATCCCCGTGGAGCTGGACAGTGGTGAGCGAGGCCAGGTCCGCGGTTCTGAGCACCTCGTCGATGGGCTGGTTGCGAAAGACGCCAACGGTTTCCAGCTGGCCGGCCACGGCGGCAACCAGGGACGTGGCCTGCTCGGCACTGACCGCGCGCGCACTGCCGGGTGCGAACACGAAACCGATCGCGTCTGCGCCGGCCTCTGCGACAGTTTCGGCGGCATCCGTCGTGGTGATACCGCAGATCTTCACGAATGTGTGGGGCATGTGCTCTTCCTGGTTGCGCGAACTGTCGTGAGCGGCGTCGAACACGCCCAGACCAGCTTAGGGACACACGATATATCTCGGTTGCTGTATCTCAACTGACAAGAAGCGGCAACCCCCTAACGCTGGGCTCGGAGTCCGATTACTGTTCTTGACGTAAAGGGCTATGCCCCCACGCTTGGTTCCCGACGCTGTGAGATTCTCCGGCGCGGTTGAACAATCCGTGATGGTGCATGCCCCCGAGTATCAAGTGCGAACTGAAAGGTCGTTCGATGAAACCAGGCAGCCGTTTGAGTGCGTTTTTGTGGACCATGGAGTACCCGGCGCATCCTGATGATCTGATTCGGGAGGCGCTTCGCGACGGGTTCCATGATGACGATGTGGTTGTTTTTGCGATGCTTCCTGATCGTGCATACGGCGGCGCAGAGGATGTGCGCCGTACCTGTGCGGACGGCACTGCGATCCTGCCCCAAGTGGCGTGACACGGGCATCGCCGGTGCCGACCGGCTGTCGGAGACGCTCTGCCACACGAACGCAAGGCGTCTGGGCCGGTTGAATCTGCCTGGTGGACTCTGACCACTGGCTCGGGCCAACAGACCAACCACGAAAATGAAAAGGAGCACGTCATGAGCGGAACGGACAAGATCAAGAACGCGGCCGAAGAGCTGAAGGGAAAGGCCAAGGAAACAGTCGGCCACGTCACGAATGACGATTCCAAAGTCGCTGAAGGCAAGGTCGATCAGGCGAGCGCGAAAGTGAAGAAGGCCGGCGAAGACATCAAGGACAAGCTGACCGACTAACGTCTTTTCGACTCTTCAACGAATCAGCTGTGCGCACGCCACTGTGGCGTGCGCACAGTGCTGCGCGTACGGGGCCGCCCTGCGGGTGAGATGCGGGTGAGATGCGGGTGAGACGCGGGTGAGATGCGGGTGAGATGCGGGTGAGATGCGGGTGAGACGCGCGCTACAGCGTCAGCCGCATTCCGTCTTCACCGGCGATAACACTGCCGCTGAAGCCTGCGGAGGCTCGCGAGGTCCAGGCGTCGGCCGGGACCGTCCCTGGCATAGCAGGCAGGTAGTGGTTGAGGACAACAGTGGCGACGCCCGCCCGTTCCGCAATCGCGCCGATGTCGTTGACGTCGGTGTGCAACCGCTTCAGCAACGCGAGACCGGCAGGAGGGGTACCGTGCTCGGCCAGGAAATCGAGGTCAACTACTTCGTGCACCAGGATGTCGGCTCCCTGGGCGAGCGTGACGAGGTTGCCATGAGCGCGAGTGTCGCCAGAGAAGACCACAGAGCCGTCGGCTGTATCGAAACGGTAGGCCAGGGCTGGGTGGGCGTGACCGTGGGCCACCGTGATGGCGCTGATGGTGACGGCATCCGTTTGCAGGATCACCTGGGCTTCCTCTGACCCATCATCGGCAGGCTCGTCCGGGCGGTCAGTCAGGATCTCGTGGGCCTGCACGAGTGTGGCTGCATCAGGCAGCTGAAGATCGAGGGGCATGACGTTCAGGTGATAGCTGTAGGCCGCGAGGATTCCGGCGACGAGATCACTCGTACCCGGCACCGGCTGGTCAGGAGTCATCAGCGTGTGACGGATGAAAGGCGGCTCGCCCTGTGGGAGCGTCTTCGGGCTGCCGGGACCCCACACCGTCACGGGCGTTGGCGACGTGCCCCATGGGTAGAGCAGCATACCGGGGAGGTCGCCCACATGATCGACGTGCAGGTGCGTCAGGAAGATGCCACCCAGGGCGGTGAAGTGCAGACCGGCTTCGGCGAAGCGGGTGGGGGAGCCGCGGCCGCAGTCAACGACATAGACGACGCCATCAACGACGAGCGCTGAGGATGTGCCGGCCCTGTGCGGAATGGGGACTGGTCCGCCGGCGGTACCGAGGAGTACGAGTTCCGTGGCCATGTCCTCGTCCTTTCGGATGGCGTGCGCTCGATCGCCTGCAATCGGATGCGGCCCCGCGTGCCGCTGCTCTCTGCGTGCTGCTGCTGTCTGTGTGCCGCTGCTGTTTGCGTACCGCTGCTGTCTGTGCCGCCCCAATCAACGTTACAACTGTGCCGCGTACCGGAACAGGCCGCGGCGCTCGCCGCCCCCGCTGGTCGAGGAGCGAGCGCCAGCGAGCGTCTCGAGACCCT
>NZ_JBYHFS010000006.1:0-146993 GCF_057669685.1 Leifsonia sp. Y878
GTACGTATAGATACATTACGGCCATCCCAGAGACCCGTCAAAAGCGCGCCACACCCCGGGCGTGTCGGGCCAAACGTGGCTATTTGTCAGTACCTGTAGTGGTCGGCCTTGTACGGTCCGTCAACGGGAACGCCAATGTATGCGGCCTGCTCAGGAGTGAGAATTGTGAGCTCAACGCCCAGAGCATCGAGGTGCAGCCTGGCGACTTTCTCATCGAGGTGCTTCGGCAACACGTACACACCGATCGGGTACTTCTCCGGGGAGCAGTACAGCTCGATCTGCGCCAGCACCTGGTTGGTGAACGAATTGCTCATCACGAACGACGGGTGCCCGGTGGCATTACCGAGGTTCATCAGCCGGCCCTCTGACAACACGAGGATGCTGCGGCCATTCGGCAACCGCCACTCATGCACCTGCGGCTTGATCTCAACCTTCACCGCACCCGGAAGATTCTCCAGGCTCGCCATGTCGATCTCGTTGTCGAAGTGCCCAACGTTGGACACGATCGCGAGGTGCTTCATCTGGAGCATGTGCTCCGTGGTGATCACGTTGACATTGCCTGTGCAGGTGACGAAGATGTCTGCCTGCCCTGCGACGGATTCGATCGTGGCCACCTGGAATCCGTCCATGGCTGCCTGCAGTGCGTTGATGGGGTCGATTTCGCTCACGATGACACGTGCACCCTGCCCACGAAGTGCTTCGGCTGCGCCCTTACCCACATCGCCGTAGCCGGCGACCAACACGACCTTGCCGCCGATGAGGACATCCGTTGCCCTGTTGAGGCCATCTGGCAACGAGTGCCGGATGCCGTACTTGTTGTCGAACTTCGATTTGGTGACCGAATCATTGACGTTGATCGCGGGGAACAGGAGCTGGCCGGAGGCGGCGAGCTCGTAGAGGCGATGCACCCCCGTTGTTGTCTCCTCAGTCACGCCCATGATCTCGGTGGCGATATGCGTCCAACGATCCGGTGCCAGGTCGAGGGAACGGCGGAGCGAGTCAAGGATCACGCGATACTCGTGACTGTCACCGCTCGCAGCGCTTGGCACGGCACGAGCCAGCTCGAACTCGCGCCCTTTGTGCACGAGCAGCGTTGCATCGCCGCCGTCATCGAGGATCATGTTCGGCCCAACCCAGCTTTCGCCGGCCGCGGCCGCTTCTGCACTCCAGTCGAAGATCTGCTCTGTGCACCACCAATACTCCTCGAGCGTTTCCCCCTTCCAGGCGAACACCGGCACACCGGCCGGAGCGTCTGGGGTGCCCGTCGGTCCGACGGCGATCGCAGCGGCAGCCTCGTTCTGCGTCGAGAAGATATTGCAGCTGGCCCAGCGCACCTGCGCACCGAGGGCGACCAGCGTCTCAATCAACACCGCAGTCTGGACCGTCATGTGCAGGGACCCGGCGATCCGCGCACCGGCAAGCGGTGCCGACTGGGCGAACTCGGCCCTGAGCGCCATCAAACCCGGCATCTCGTTTTCGGCCAGCCGCAGCTGATGACGACCAGCTTCGGCAAGAGACAGGTCGGCGACTTTGAAAGAGAAAGGGGCCAACGTGGCCGGATCGGCAGCAGTCATGCGCTCATTCTGTCAGCCAGGGTGGCGATAGTGGAGGGGAGATTTGAGACGATTATCGGCCCAGATATGCCCGCAGCCACCGGGTGAGTTGCCGATACGCGGCAAAGCGCACGGGCTCGGTCGACAGGAAGATATCGTGCAGGGCGTTGTCGATTCGAACAAGGGTGACTGCAGGCCCCAGCTTCGTGGCGCGCACCGCGATGTCGTCCACTCGCAGCACGATGTCGGCCGTCTTCATCTCCGGTGTCCATTTGGGCAGCAGGAGCGAGCGAGCGGACAGCAACATGAAAACCGGGGCGTCGATGGTGAGGCCGTTCGCGACCCTCGTGTGTCCGGCGAGAACCGCGCGCAACCAGGCAGGGTGCGTGGTGAACCCGCGGGGCGGACGCCACTCGAGGCTGTACGTCCACGCGCCATCCTGGGCAGCGGACACCGTTCGGGTGTAGAAACCCAAGTCGACGTTCGGGAGTGGGGCCAGCGGATCGACGATCGCGCCGATCTGCACAATAGGCAGAATAGCGACCCGGCCGACCCCCGTCGCCTGGAACTCAAGCCACGGGCTGTTCAACACCAGCGCCGCAACCCGGCCGGGGTGGCGGTCTACCCACAGGCTGAACGTCAGGCCCCCGGTGGAGTGACCCATCAGGATGAGCGGCCGTTTGTTCGACGAGCCGGGCGCATGCCCCATGGCGGCCAGGGCCGATTCAATGTCCTCGTCGTAGTCGATGAGGTCGGTGATGAACCCCGGCGTCTGATAGTTGCGCAGGCTGCGACCGTATTTCCGCAAGTCGACCGCGTAAAAGCGGGCTCCAGCGTTGTGCCAGTACTCAGCAAGCTCGGTCTGGAAGAAGTAGTCAGACCAGCCGTGCACGTACAGGACGTCGGCATTCATCGCCGGCGGCCGCGAGAACTCCCACCGGATAGGTGGCGAGTAGCGCACCAGCGTCGCGACGACCTCGCCCTCGTTGTCAGGGCGAAGCGGCAGGGTCAGCTGCTCGAAGTGTTCACCCAGGACGTCTGGAACCCAACCGCTTGCCTGTGGAGCCGTCATGCCAGGAGGCTACTCCCCCTGACCCGACTAGTCGGCGCGCGAGACCTTGACCATTTCCTCACGCGGAACGACCTTGATACGGGTGCGCCCCTCAGCCTCACCGAGCGCGAGCTCGTGCTGGTCGAGGTTGTGCCATCCGCTCAGGTCTGTGTAGTGGATGCCGCGTGAATCAAGCATCTCGACGACGCTCTCCTCAGAGGGCGACTCAGGGTGCCACCAGTCGCCGGAGTCATTGATGAGATGGCGAACCGTCTCCATGGCGTCCGACTTGGTGTGGCCGATGAGCCCGACGGGCCCACGCTTGATCCACCCTGTGGCGTAAACGCCATACATCTGTTCGTTCGCGCCGGCCGAGCCAGAGGTGGGGTCGCCCTTGCGCAATACCTGGCCTTCGCGGTTCGGGACAACGCCGCGCTTCTTGTCGAACGGGATGTCGGCCAGCGGAGAACCGAAGTAGCCGACAGCGCGGTACACGGCCTGAATCGGAAGTTCACGGATCTCACCGGTGCCGATGACTCCGCCCTCACCGTCGGGTGCGGTGCGCTCGAACCGGATCGCGCCGACGTGGCCTGAGCCGTCATCGACAATCTCGATGGGCTTTGAGAAGAAGTGCAGGTGCAGGCGACGACTGGCCTGGCCGGTCTCGCGCTTCCGCCACTGGTTCAGCACCTTGTCGATGACGAAGACCTGCTTGTTGCTTGCCACGGCGTTGCGCGCCGCATCGTCGTAGTCGAAGTCTTCGTCGTAGACGATCATGTCAACGTCGCGCAGCTCGCCGAGCTCGCGGAGCTCAAGCGGAGTGAATTTGACGGATGTCGGACCGCGGCGCCCAAAGACGTGCACGTCGGTCACCGGGGAGGCCTTCA
This sequence comes from Leifsonia sp. Y878, assembly GCF_057669685.1. NCBI lineage: Bacteria > Bacillati > Actinomycetota > Actinomycetes > Micrococcales > Microbacteriaceae > Leifsonia > Leifsonia sp. Y878. The sequence continues at coordinate 3,492 of NZ_JBYHFS010000006.1, forward strand.
GCCCCTCGTAGACGTTGGCCGGGATCTCGGTCGACAAGAGGTCGTCGGCGTGCTTGGCCAGGATGCGGGACACATCGAGAGCGACGTTTCCGTTGCCGATGACCGCGACCTCCTTGGCATCGAGGGGCCATTCGCGCGGGAAATCGGGGTGACCATCGAACCAGCTGACGAACTCAGCTGCCCCATACGAGCCCTCAAGCTCGATGCCGGGAATGTTCAGGTCTGCGTCTCGCACGGCACCCGTTGCGAAGATGACGGCGTTGTAGTGCTTCTTCAGGTCTTCAAGCGTGATGTCTGTGCCGTAGTGGACGTTTCCGAACAGGCGAATATCGCCCCGGTCGAGCACATCGCGCAGCGCGTTGATGATGCCCTTGATGCGGGGGTGGTCAGGCGCTACGCCGTACCGGACCAGTCCGTACGGAGCAGGAAGGTGATCGAAGAGGTCGATCGAAACGTCGAAGTTCCGCTCTGCCTTGAGGAGGATGTCTGCGGCGTAGATGCCAGCGGGTCCTGCGCCGACGATGGCCAATCGCAACTTGGTCATGGGGGTGCCTTTCTAGCTGGATCGTTCGACGATAGTCTCGGCGAATTTGGTGAGCGCCTTCTTGACTGAACCGGACGGCAGCGGAGCGAGGGATGCAACGGCATCCCTGGCCCAGCGGTGCGCCTCTGTCAGCGTCTGGGCGGTGACGTCGTGCTCACGAAGCGCGGTGATCGCGGAGTCAGCGGCGTCTGTACGGCCAGCGCCCGCGAGGGAGCTGCCCATCACGTCTGCGTCGAGACGGGCGAGCAGGTCGGCGGCCAGAGCATCCGTTTCTGCGCGTTCCCGCAAGCGAAGCAGTGGAAGTGTTTCGACCCCTGCGCGCAGGTCGGTGCCTGGCACCTTGCCGGTTGTCTCCGGCTGTGGCGAGAGGTCGATGACATCGTCGATGAGCTGGAAGGCGATGCCGATCTTCTCGCCGAACTCAACGACGGGCGTCTCGAACTCGGCTGGGGCACCTGAGAAGGCGATGCCGGCCTGAGCGGATGCCGCGATGAGCGACCCCGTCTTGTCTGCCAGCACCTGGATGTAGTGCTGGACCGGGTCTTCGCCGTTCTGCGGGCCGAGTGTCTCGTGCAGCTGGCCAAGGACCAGCCGCTCGAACGTGTCGGCCTGGAGGCGGATGGCACGCTCGCCGAGCCGCGCCATCAACTGGCTGGCGCGCGCGAACAGCAGGTCGCCGGTGAGGATGGCAACTGAGTTGCCCCACACGGTCTGTGCACTGGGCACGCCACGGCGTTTGTCTGCGTCGTCCATGACGTCGTCGTGGTACAGCGACGCCAGGTGGGTGACCTCGATGGCTGCAGCTGCGGTGATCACGTCTGGGACGCCGCCGCGACCCAGGTGCGCGGTGAGCAGGGCGAGCATGGGACGCACGCGCTTGCCGCCGGCTTCAAGCAGGTAGCGGCCGGTGACGTTCGCGATCTGGTCAGCGAAGGTGATCTCAGCGTTCAGCGCGTCTTCGACCTTGTCGAGGCCTTGATCGATGTCGGAGGCCAGTCCACGGTCTGATTTCGTGGAGAAAATGCGATCGGTGAGACCGAGCTGCGACGTTATCGACGCACTGCGACGGACCACGGGGACGCTCGGATTCACTCTGTTAGCCTAACGATCGCTACTGGGGAGGGGCTCAGGATGCGGAATTGCTTGGTTTCACGCCGCGGTGCAATGCCGCGATGCCGAATGTCAGATTACGGTAAGCCACCGAGGTATAGCCCGCCCGTCGAAGCCAGGCACTCAGCTCTTTCTGCTTGGGCCAGGCCTTGATCGATTCGCCGAGGTAGTCATACGCCTCGACGTTGGAGGAGGCGAGCCTGACGATTTTCGGCATCACGTACTTCAAGTAGGCGAAGTAGACGGCCCTGAATGGCGCGAATGGCGGAGTCGTGAATTCGCAGATGACGACGCGCCCGCCGGGCTTGGTGACCCGGTAGAACTCGGCGAGTGCCTTCTGCGGTTCGACGACGTTGCGCAGGCCGAACGAAATGGTGACGGCGTCAAACTCGTTGTCGGCGAAGGGAAGCGCTGTGGCATCCGCTTGCACGAACTCAACCCGGGAGTTGCCTGCCTGGCGCTCGCGCCCGACCGAGATCATGCCCGCCGAGAAATCAGCGGCGACCACGTGGGCGCCTGTCTTGGTGAGTGCGGCGCTTGAGGTTCCTGTGCCAGCAGCCACATCGAGGATGCGCTCCCCCGGTTTCGGGTCGACGGCCTTGGTCGTCGCAATGCGCCACAGGCTGTCCTGCCCCACAGACAGCACGGCATTGGTGCGGTCGTAGTGCGTGGAGACCTGGTCAAACATGGCGGCAATCTGCTCCGGCTGCTTGCTGAGGTCTGCTCTATTCACCCCTCCAGTCTAGGTTGCCGCTGCGCGCGCAGCACGCCGCATGATCGCGCGCACGCACGGGCGTAGGCTGAGGGAGTGAATGCACAGGCTTTGACGGTCGAAACCACCCCCCTCGCCGACATCCGCCAGTTGGTACTCCTGCTTGACCAGCACGACCCGCTGCTCTGGATGCGACGCAATCAAGGCCTCGCCGGTATCGGTACAGCGCTGCGCCTGGAGTTCAGCGGACCGACTCGCATGGCGGATGCCGCGGCAGCGTGGCGCGACGTCGTCGAGGCCGCCACGGTGACAGACCCGTTGGCGCGCACCGGAACCGGTCTCGTGGCATTTGGCGCGTTTGCCTTCGACGACACGTCGGCCCAGACCAGCGTGCTCATCGTTCCAGAGGTGATCGTGGGCCGCGAGAACGGTGTCTGCTGGGTCACCCGCGTGTGGCCGACCGGGCAGGCAGCGCCTGACATCCCCCTCGTACTCACCCCACTCGGCGACGAGTACCGCATCTCGCTGCTCCCAGGCGCGCTCAGCCCTGATGGCTACCGCGACGCCGTGGCCAGCGCCATCACGCACATCAGTGACCAGGACGTGAGCAAGGTCGTACTGGCCCGCGACCTCGTCGGCCGTCTCCCCGTCGAATCCGACGTTCGCCGTGCCATCACCGAGCTGGCGCTCGGATACCCGGACTGCTGGACCTACGCGGTCGACGGGCTCATCGGTTCGAGCCCTGAGACGCTGATCCGCGCTGATCACGGCGAGGTGAACGCCCGCGTACTGGCCGGCACGATGTCGCGCGGCGCTGACGCAGAGGCCGACACCGAGGCCGCGCTTGCCCTGGTCACCTCGACCAAGGACGCCGACGAACACGAGTTCGCGGTGCAGAGTGTGCTCGGGTCACTGCGCCCGCACACCTCACACCTCACCGCGAGCGAAATCCCATTCACCCTGAAGCTGCCCAACCTGTGGCACCTGGCCACCGACATCGAGGGCACCCTGAGTGACGGATCGACGTCGCTCGACCTCATCGCGGCCATGCACCCGACGGCCGCCGTCGCTGGCACACCGACGCAGGAGGCGCTCGCGCTCATTCGCGAGCTCGAGCCGTTCGACCGTGGTCGCTACGCCGGCCCCGTCGGCTGGGTGGGAGCGGATGGCGACGGCGAGTGGGCCATTGCCTTGCGCTCTGCCCAGGTCACCCCAGATGGCGACATCACGGCATACGCCGGCTGCGGAATCGTGCTCGACTCGGAGCCAGAGCGGGAGCTGGCGGAGACCAAGATGAAGTTCAGGCCGATCGTCGAAGCATTCGGCTAGCTCGGGCATTCGGCTAAATCACGACGCCGCGACCCGCGCTCTCTCCGCCCGAACGTCGTAGTCGGCGGGCGGCCACGTGAGCTTCATCGCCGTGAACGCATCGATCAGGAGATGCTGCACGGCGAGCCTGGCGTACCACTTCTTGTCGGCGGGAATCACGTACCAGGGCGCGTCTGACACCGACGTGCGTTCAAGGGCGATCTGGTACGCGGCCTGGTAGTCGTCCCAGAGCAGGCGTTCGTCGACGTCGCTGGGGTTGTACTTCCAGTATTTGTCAGGGCGGCTCAGCCTGGCGGCCAGCCGCCGCTTCTGTTCGTCCTTGCCGAGGTGCAGCATCACCTTGATGATCGTGGTGTCGTCGTCGATGAGTTCCTGCTCGAACGCGTTGATCACGCCGTAGCGTTTCTCAATCTCTGCCGGCGGCGCGAGGTGGCGTACCCGGCCGATCAGCACATCCTCGTAGTGCGAACGGTCGAAGACACCGAGCTTTCCTGCGCCAGGAACGCGTCTCCTGATGCGCCACAGGAAGTCATGCCGGAGTTCTGCCTGCGTGGGCGCTTTGAAGGCGATGTGATCGACGCCTTGCGGATCGACTGCCCCGACAACATGGCGCACGATTCCACCCTTGCCTGCCGTGTCCATCGCCTGCAACACCAGCAGGACTTTGCGGTTGTCGCCCGTCGTGCTGTTCGCGAAGAACTGCTCCTGCAGGTCTGAGAGGATGCCTGCTCCCGTGGCGAGTGCCTTCGTTCCGCGTGACTTGCCGCCGTGAAACCCAGGCGACGAGTCGGTTTTCAACGCGGACAGCTGGAATCCCTCCCCCACGCGAAGCAGATCGGACGGATCAGCAGTCCAGAATTGTTCGGTGCGAGAGCTCACGGGATCACCTTTCGTCGCTGGTTAGTCTGACGCCGCCTGCCTCAGTTCACCAGTGGTTGCGCCAGCCAGGGCACCACTGTCGGCGCCGGCCCCTTCATCCTCCTCCGGCTTCCGCGCTGCGGACAGCCGCAGCGTGGCAGCGAGTCCGATCACCAGGAAGCCTGCTGCGGCAAACGCCGAGTAGCGCGTTCCCTCGCTGAAGGCCTCGCGGGCGGCATCCGCTACGGCCGGACTCTGCGCCTCGAGCGCTGGAATGGCGCCGCCGGCACTGTCGACCACTGCATTGACGATCTCGCTGCGCGCCGCCTCTGGCAGGTCGCTGAGCTTCGCGTCGAGCGATGCGCCGACAGAGGTGAACAGCACGGTACCGAGTACCGCGATGCCGAGCGCCGAGCCGATCTGCCTCGACGTGCTCTGCGTTGCAGACCCCTGGCCGCTCTTGTCGACAGGGACATCCTTCAGGACGACGCCGGTGAGCTGTGCCGTGGCCAGGCCGACACCGATGCCGTAGACAAAGAGGAACGGCACAACGATGACCCAGGTCGCCGTGGCTGAGATTGCGAACCCGAGCCCTGCGACACCCAGGATCTCGGCGACGATGCCGATGCGCACCACAACCTCAGGGGCGACCCGACCTCCGAACGCACCGGAGACACCGCTCGCCACGAATGAACCTGCGGCGAGCGCGAGCAGCACAAAGCCGGTCTGCAGGGCGTCATAGCCGAGCACGTTCTGCAGCCACAGCGGCAGGGACAGGATGATGCCGAACTCACCGAGTGAAACGATCATCGCAGCGATGTTGCCGTTGCGGAACGACGGGATGGTGAACAGCGAGAAGGCGAGCAGCGTTGAGCGTCCGGCACGCTGGCGACGGATGCCCCACCAGACGAACGCAATCCCTGACAGCACGGTGATGGCGAACGCGACGGGGATGGGCGACAGCTCGAACGGCCAGGTCCAGTCGCCGATGACGAATGGCGCGCGGTCGCGGCTCAGCCACCACCCATAGGTGCGTCCTTCGATGAGGCCGAAGACCAGGGTTGAGAACAGCACCATAGAGAGGAGAGCGCCGACGACGTCGATGCGGCGGGGTGCGCCATGCTCCTTCGACTCTGCGACGCAGAGCAGCACGCCGGCGATGATGATGATCGCGAAGGGGATGTTGATGCCGAATGCCCAGCGCCAGGAGAACGACGTGGCGAGCCAGCCGCCGAGCAGCGGACCGACGGCAACCATTCCGCCGATCGTCGAGCCCCAGATCGCGAACGCAATGCCGCGCTCCTTGCCCCTGAACGTGGCATTGATGAGCGAGAGCGTCGTCGGGAGCACCATCGCGCCACCCACTCCCTGCAGGAGCCGTGCCGCGATCAACAGGTCGCCCGTTTGCGCCAGGCCGGCGAAGACGGATGCGATGGCGAAGATCACCACGCCGATAATCAGGATGCGCCGACGTCCGTACCTGTCGCTCAGGCTTCCGAACACCAGCAGCAGTGCCGCGAACACGAGCGTGTAGCTCTCCTGCACCCACTGCACCTGGGTCGAGGTGATCGCGAGGTCGTCGACGATCGACGGGATAACGACGTTGACGATTGTCGAGTCAACGATGATCAGCGCGACGGCGATGCTGATGAAGACGAGGCCGGCCCACCGGCGCCGATCCGCGGTCATCGGGCGCCCGCCACGCGGATACGCGTTCCGACCACGATCTTCGCACTGATCATTCGGTAGTTCATTCGGACACCCTTCGGTGGTGGGCGGCTGATCGCCGCGATTCGTTGTGTGTTTCGTCAGCTGTTGTGACAGCCCCGCTCAGGTCGTCGAGGAAGCTGATGATGGCCCTCTGATCGGCTGGCGTGCGGTCGTGGGCGACGGCCAGCATCCGCTCGTGCATATCACCGAGCGTTTTGCGCACCTCGTGATGGGCATCGGGAGACGGATGCACAATTTGGGCACGACGATCGGTCGGATGCGGTTCGCGGGTGATGTGCCCTGACCGCGACAGCCTGGCCAGCAGTTTGGCCGTCGCCGCAGAGCTGATTCCGAGAACGGAGGCGAGCTCTTTCGGCCCGACCTGGTGACCCCTGGCTTCAGCGGCGATGAGATGCCGGAGCGCCAGCAGGTCGGTCTCGTTCATGTCCATGTCTGCCTGCGTTTTAGCGCGCATCGCAGAGTCAGCGGCCTTGAAGCGGCGCAGTGCCCGCAACACCAGGATTGCCCTTTCAACGTCTTCCACGTCTTCGTCATACCAGTACGAATCCGTCGTCTCCGGGGCCTCCCAATCTGTCATGACTCCATGCTAACGTTGATCTACCTAACTTGGTTAGTGATTTCTGATGTGAGGATTCGATCCTTCCCGGGATGGAAGTATCGCGAGAGGATGAGCCCATGCTGAACACGGCACAGCGCGAAGAGCTCGTCATCCTGGTCGATGACGATGGCCGCGAGATTGGCACTGCCCCCAAGGCCAGTGTCCACGGAGCTGATACCTCCCTGCACCTCGCATTCTCCTGTTATGTCTTCAATGAGCGCGGGCAGGTGCTCATCACACGAAGAGCGCTGTCAAAGCTCACCTGGCCTGGCGTCTGGACCAACTCGCTGTGCGGGCATCCGCTGCCGGCTGAACCGCTCATCACGGCCGTGAGCCGACGCGCAGAGTACGAGCTGAACCTGCCGATCTCCGACACCACGATCGCCCTCCCCCTGTTCCGCTACCGCGCAACGGATGCGAGCGGCATCGTCGAGAACGAGCTCTGCCCTGTCTACATCGCGACCACTTCCGCAGAACCGGTGCCGAACCCCGACGAGGTCATGGACTACACCTGGGTCGACCTCGCGAGTCTGCGCACCTCCGTACAGGAGACCCCGTGGGCGTTCAGCCCGTGGATGGTTCTCCAGGTCAACGAGCTGGAGGTGTTCCGTGCCTGAACTAACCTCGGCTGGCGTCGAGACAGAGCTGCAGCGCCTGCTCGCCGCGGCCCGGCTGCGCGCCAGTGACTACGGCGATCACTACGTCGCCCTCTGGGATGCCTTTGCGAACGCAAGCAATGGCGGCAAACGGATGCGCCCTGCTCTTGTCTTTGCCGCATACTCCGGCTTGGGCGGTCGAGACCAGAGCCTCGTCACCCCCGTCGCCGTCAGCTTTGAGCTCCTGCACACCGCGTTCATCATTCACGACGACGTGATCGACCGCGATCTCACCCGGCGTGGCACAGCGAATATAGCCGGCGAGTTCACGGCGCGGGCACTCAGCCAGGGCGCCTCTCCAGACCAGGCCGGCGTCTGGGCCGTAACGGCTGGGATTCTGGCCGGTGACCTCGCCCTCAGCGAGGCACATCGTTCCCTCGCCACCCTTGATACCGACGCTGACACGCGTGGAAAGCTACTCGACCTCCTCGATCGGTCTGTCTTCATCTCCGCGGCCGGCGAGCTGGCTGACGTGACGAACACTGCGTCGCTGACGCCCGTGACGATCGCGCAGGTGCTGGAAACCCTGGAGCACAAGACTGCCGTCTACTCGTTCGAGGCACCACTGCAGGCCGGGGCCATCCTGGCCGGGGCGTCAGCGGAGACGCTCGAGATCCTGGGGCAATTCGGACGGCTCATCGGTGTGGCATTCCAGCTGACCGACGACATCCTGGGTGTCTTCGGCGACCCGGAGATCACGGGCAAGAGTGCACTGAGTGACCTGCGCGAGGGCAAGCAGACCGCGCTGATGGCCTGCGCACGCACCACGAAAGCCTGGCCGGTGATCGCCCCACATCTCGGTGCACCCAACGCCGGCGAGGCCGAGGCCAGTCTTGTCAGGGCGAATCTTCGATCAAGCGGAGCCCTGCAGGCTGTGCACGAACTGACAGAGGACTACGCCGCACGCGCCGTCAGGACTCTCAACTCGCCGCATTTGCCCGACCGGCTGCGCGCCACGCTGGGCGAGCTGGCCGATAGCGCTGTGAATCGTCAGCAATGACAGGCAAGCGAACAACGGACGTCACCGGCATCGCTCAATACAATGCCGCTGCCCTGGCCAGCTCTGCCGTGGTGATCGGCCAGTACTCAACGTCGTTCGGGCTGGCTGCCCGACTCCTCGAGGCCCGCACGCGGGAGCACATCCGCGCCATTTACGCGCTCGTGCGTATTGCAGATGAAATCGTCGATGGCGCCGCGGCCGGTGCAGGTCTCACCACGCACGAGCAGCGCGAACTGCTCGATGACCTCGAACGTGAGACGCAGGCGGCCACCAGGCGGGGCTACAGCACGAACCTTGTCGTGCATGCCTTCGCACTGACCGCAAGGGAAACCGGCATCGACGACACCCTCACCGCACCGTTCTTCGCGTCGATGAGGCGCGACCTCGACCCAGCGCCGTTCACGCCGGCCGGCGTCGCGGAATACATCTACGGCTCCGCTGAGGTCATCGGCTTGATGTGCCTCTGCGCGTTCGAGGTAGGCGAAACCCGTACCCCTGACGAGGCAGCAATTTTGCGCTCAGGGGCGCAGAGCCTTGGCGCCGCCTTCCAGAAGATCAATTTCCTGCGCGACCTCGCCTGCGACAGCGAGATGCTCGGACGCAACTACTTTCCAGGGGTCGATCCAACCCAGATGACCGAAGCGGAGAAAGACGCCATCCTCGACGACATTGACGCCGACCTGCTCGCTGCCGGTAACGCGCTCCCCCTGTTGCCTGGCGGATGCCGGTCGGCCGTTACCGCCGCACATCGCCTGTTCGCCATGCTGGCCAAGCGCCTGCGCGCGACAAGTGCAACCGACTTGCTGGCCACCAGGGTACGGGTACCAGACGCCCAGAAGCTGCTGCTTGCCCTCAGCATCTCGGTCGCAGCCGGCAGTGAGGCGCGCAAGCGATGACCGCAAGCAAGACGGCCATCGTCATCGGCGGCGGCATCGCCGGACTGGCCAGTGCTGCCCTGCTGGCCAGGGACGGACACTCTGTCACGCTGCTGGAGGCGAATCACACGCTCGGCGGTCGGGCTGGGAGCTGGGAGGCCAAGGGATTCCGGTTCGACACCGGCCCGTCGTGGTATCTCATGCCTGAGGTGTTCGATCATTTCTTCCGCCTGCTCGGCACCAGCGCCGCAGAGCAACTCGACCTCACCACGCTCGACCCCGGCTATCGCGTTTACTTCGAGTCAGATCCAGAGCCCGTCGACATTGCGACGGATCGTGCCAGCAACGTCGCCACGTTCGAGAGGCTGGAGCCGGGAGCAGGGGCCGCCCTCGATCGCTACCTGGATTCTGCCGAAGACACCTACCGCACCGCCGTCGACCGCTTCCTCTATACAAGCTTCGCGTCGTTCCGCCCCTTCATCGACCGTGCCGTCACGAGTCGCCTCGGCCGCCTCACCACCCTGCTCACGAAGCCTCTCGACCGCTTCGTTGCCGGCTACGTCACCGATCGTCGACTCCAGCAGATCCTCGGCTACCCTGCCGTGTTCCTCGGGTCCTCCCCCGATCGGACGCCGGCCATGTACCACCTGATGAGCCACCTCGACATGAACGACGGAGTGCTCTACCCACAGGGCGGGTTCAGCACGATCATCGACCGCATTGCGGCGCTGGCGCTGGCAGAAGGCGTGACGATCACGACGAATGCCAGGGTGAGCAGCATCCTCACGCATCCGTCATCCGGTCGCCAGACGAGAGCCGCCGGCGTGCGGTACTCAAGCGCAGACGGCCAGGTTCACGAACTCGCCGCCGACATCGTCGTGTCGTGTGCAGACCTGCACCACACAGAGACAGAGCTGGTGGCCCCAGAACACCGCACGTACCCTGAACGCTGGTGGCAGAAGCGGATGTCGGGGCCAGGTGCCGTCCTCGTCATGCTCGGCGTGCGGGGCGAGATTCCGGACCTGACGCACCACACCCTGTACTTCACGAGCGACTGGGCCACGAACTTCGGGAAGATTTTCGGGAAGCGCCCAGCCGTGCCGACGCCGGCCTCGTTCTACGCGTGCATGCCGAGCTACACCGACCAGAGCGTGGCTCCGAATAATGATTCGAACCTGTTTCTCCTGGTTCCGATCCCGGCCGACCCCAACCTCGGGCACGGCGGCATCGACGGCACCGGCTCGCCCACCATCGAGGCCATCGCCGACAGGGCCATCGCCCAGCTCGCCGAATCTGCCGGGATCCCCGACCTCGTCGATCGCATCGTTGTGCGCCGCACCGTTGGCCCTGCGGACTTTGCCGCCGACCTCAACTCCTGGAAGGGCGGTGCGCTGGGTCCAGCGCATACGCTGCGCCAGAGCGCCTTCTTCCGCGGGTCGAACAAGTCGAAGCACATCGACGGCCTGTTCTACGCCGGCGGAAGCACGATCCCGGGGATCGGCCTGCCGATGTGCCTGATCAGCGCTGAGATCCTGCTCAAGCGCATCCGCTCTGACGCAAGTGCATCACCGTTGCCTGAGCCGCTCACCCCAGCACACCTGAACCCCGCAGCCCAGAATTCTGTGCCCGAGAATACCGAGTCGCGATGAGCGTCCTGTATCTCGCCTGCCTGCTGGGCGGCCTCGGCTGCATGGCGCTGCTCGACTGGCGCTACCGGCTGCTGTTCTGGAACGCCCCTGCCAGGGCCGCGCTGGTGCTGGCCTGCGGGTTGGCCTTCTTCGTGCTGTGGGATCTTGCGGGCATCGGACTGGGTATCTTCTACCGGGGCGAGACGGAGATCATGACCGGGGTGCAGATCGTGCCCAACCTGCCCATCGAAGAGCCGGTCTTCCTGCTCTTCCTCTGCTACCTCACCCTGGTGCTCTACCGCGGGGCGCTGCGCATCCGTGCGAGCCTTGAGCGCCGACCGAGGAGAGCGCAATGACATACGTCGCCCTGAATGCCGCGTTCATCGCACTGTCCGTCGTCGTGCTGGCGATCGCGGTGCTGATGCGACGCCTGACGCGGGAATCGGCGCCCGCGATCATCGGCACGGTCGTGATCGTATTCATCATGACCGCCGTGTTCGACAACCTGATGATCGCCGTCGGCCTGTTCGAGTACAGCTCACAGCACACCTCAGGGCTCAGGATCGGGCTCGCCCCGCTGGAGGACTTCGGTTATCCCCTCGCTGGCGCCCTGCTGCTTCCCGCACTGTGGGCGCTGTTCGGCGGGGTCGAAGAATCCAACCGACCGTACAACTCGCGTGACCTGCAGACGGCGGAGGGCGCCAATGACTGAGCAAACGCTGACCGCTGCGCAGGGCATCCGCCAGATTGTGCTGTCGTCGCGGCCTCTTAGCTGGATCAACACCGCGTTCCCGTTCGCCGCCGCCTACCTGGTGGCCGGCGGCCAGGTCGATGCGCTGCTGATCGTGGGCACCGTGTTCTTCCTGATTCCGTACAACCTGCTGATGTACGGGATCAATGACGTCTTCGACTACGAATCCGACCTGCGGAATCCGCGCAAGGGCGGTGCAGAGGGCGCGCTGCTTGAGCCGGGCATGCATGCGCGCGTGATGCTCACCGGCATCCTCCTCGCCATCCCCTTCCTCATCGCCATGATCATGCTGGCCGGCTGGAGCCACCCGCTGGCCTGGCCGATCCTGGCCGTCAGCCTGTTCGCCGTTGCGGCGTACTCCGTGCCAGGCCTTCGATTCAAGGAGATCCCGTTCCTGGACTCGGTGACATCGAGCATCCACTTCGTGAGCCCCGCCGTCTTCGGCCTTGCGCTGGTGGGGGCCGATGTAACGCCAAGCCTGGTGGCGCTCCTCACGGCGTTCTTCTTCTGGGGAATGGCAAGTCACGCCTTCGGCGCGGTTCAGGATGTCGTGCCAGACCGCGAAGCCGGCATCAGTTCCATTGCAACGGTGTTGGGTGCGGCTGTGACTGTGCGACTGGCGATCGTGCTGTGGCTGCTGGCCGGGGTGCTCATGCTCTTCACTGAATGGCCAGGACCGCTGGCCGCTGTGCTCGCGCTTCCCTACGTGATCACAGCCCTGCCGTGGATCAGCGTGCCAGACGAGCGCTCAGACCAAGCTAATGCCGGCTGGAAGCGATTCCTGTGGTTGAACTTCCTGAGCGGCTTCATCGTGACCATGCTGCTCATTGGCTATTCAATGGCATAGGCGCAGGCCTGGATATGATCAGCACGTGCTAGAGATCCGACCCAACTGCGAGTGCTGCGATCGCGACCTCGCGCCGACAGACGACAGCGTCTTCATTTGCTCGTTCGAGTGCACCTGGTGCGCAGACTGTGTCGACACGTTCGCCGGCCGGCGCTGCCCGAACTGTGGCGGCGTGCTCACACAGCGGCCACCCCGCGCACTCGAGAAGCTCGTCGGAAGCCCGGCGTCGACGATGCGCGTCGTGAAGAAGGATTGCCGCGCCGGCTGAAACCGGTCAGTTTCGGTCGCGTCGCTAGCGCTGTCGTGTACCCCGTTGGTCGAGGAAGCCGTTCGCGGTCGTCCATTGGGTAAATGGAAGCGGATTCAACGCTCCTCCGACATCCGCTCGAGACCCCTTCGCCGCGACCGGTAACGCGGAGATTTCGAGACGCGTCCTCGTTCCTCGGGCGCTCCTCAATCAGCGAACAGCTAGCGCGGCAGCGGTACTTCTAGGATCGACGGCCCTGCCACCGGCGAGGTCAGTGCCCGCTCCAGTTCGCTCCGGTTCGTCGCGCGGGTGTACTCCCAGCCATACGCCGCCGCGAGGGCGGCAATGTCAACCTGGTGCGGCGTGAACAGCACCCGATCGACAGCGCTCTGGGGAGCGGATGCGGCCACCTCAAGACCATCGAAGATCGTTCCGCCGCCGTCGTTGCCCACGATGACCTGCACGCGAGGCTGAGGCTCACCCGGCACCTGCAGGAGCGAACCGACGTCGTGCAACAGGGTGAGATCTCCGAGCAGCACACGCGTCGTGCCCGACGATCGCGGGATGTCACCCGATTGGCTGGCAATGGCGATGCCCATGGCCGTCGCAATCGTGCCGTCGATTCCGGCGAGCCCCCGGTTGGCGTGCACGGAGATCTTCTTGCCTGGCACGCGCTGGTCAGCGACGCGGATGAGCCTGGAGGCGCCGAAAACGAGCCTGTCGTGCGGCCAGGTCGCCCGCCACAGCGCGTCGACCAGGATGCCGCGGGTCACAAGGGCTCGCAGTGCGGCCAGTTCGGACTTGGCGAAGCCGCCACGCACCCGGTAGTCGGGCGATGACGCCGCAGCCACGTCGGGTACCGCGTTCTCCGCTTCGTCGATCGCGTCACGCAGGTGCCGGCTGGCAGCGACCCAACGACCGACCCATGCGCGGCCGTCGCGAGTGTCGGCATCCGCCATCGACGCCTCACTGACGACAATGCGGTCGGCGAAGTGATCGACGCTGTGGCCGGGGTTGTATCGCTCTGCGCCGGACGCAGACACGACGATCGTCTCAATGCCGTCGCGCTGGATGAGCGCGGGAACCTGGCGGCTGAGGGTTGGGTGGCCGAAAACGATGACGCGCTCGATGGCACCGCCCCACTCCGGCTCATCGAGGAGTTCGCGATAGGCGATGACGAGGTTGGGTCCGAACCGGGCGCCGCTGGTGACTTCGGCCAGGAGCGGCCACCCTCCAGCCCTGGCCACGCCTTCGGCCGCCGGGCCAGCTGACGCGCCGGCAACCACGACGGTGCGCTTTCCCGGTTCGACGACGATCACAGACTCTGACTCTGTCGTCGGGGAGAGCTCGGGCACTGGGTGGGGTTCGGAGGCTGGTACTGCGGTAGCATCGGCGTCGAGTTCAACCGGAGCGGACAGGGGCTCCCTGAACGCGAGATTGAGCTGCACTGGACCTGCAGGGCCTGCTGTAGCCGCAGAACCTGGCCCTGTACCCAGCGCGGTCCCGAGCGACAGGGCGGCCAGCCGCAGTGCCTCTCCGGTCTCGTCTGCTGCTCCCGTCGGCGCTGGGACGTCGAGCGACAGCCTTGTCGCACTGCCGTAGATACCGGGCTGGACCGTGGTCTGGTTCGACCGGATGCCGCGAAGCTCTGCTGGCCGGTCGGCCGTCAGGAGGATCATCGGCACGCGTGAATGGTGCGCCTCAAGGACGGCGGGGTGCAGGTTCGCCACAGCGGTGCCGGATGTGGTGATCACCAGGGCGGGAAACCCGCTGTCAACAGCGAGGCCAATGGCCAGGAATCCGGCGCTTCTCTCGTCGGTGCGCACGTGCATGCGCACGGCACCGATCCGTTCGTACTCTGCACTGGCCAAGGCCAGAGCCTGCGAGCGCGACCCCGGGGACACCACAATGTCGCTCACGCCCAGCCGGATGAACTCGCCGAGGAGCGCGATACTGAAGTCTGTCGCCGGGCTGCCGCTGGATGCGATTCCGTTGGCTTCAATTCCGCTCGAGGCGACGCCGCTCTGCACCGACTCAGGCATCCCGTCGGCCAGGCATGTCGCCGTCTGAGGGGTCGGTCTTCCCCGGGGTGCCGTGGCCTGGGCCGCGATCGTCGTGCTTGCCCGGCTTGTCGTTGTCGTCGCCACCCGGGTTATCGAGATCGGCCAGTTCCTGCTCCATGCGGCGGATGCGCTCCTGCTGCGTCGCCTCGTCGCCGAGCCTTCTCAGGAACTCGGGGTCGTCATCCGGCGCCGTGGATCGGCGAATGCCGCGGTCGGTTGCCCCCCGACGCCCACGGCCGACAACCAGCCAGAGCAGGGGCCCGATCACGGGCACGAAGAGGATCACGAGGAGCCAGGCCCAGCGGGGCAGCCCTCGGATTCTGGCGCGCTCCAGCATCGCGCAATCCACCAGGGTGTAGACGGACAGAACGACGACGACGATGACGCCGATGAACAGCAGGCGGGACATAGCCCAAGTCTAGGCCGGTCACCCGTGAGCTCGGTGAGCATGCTCCCATCTGGGTCAAACTAAACTGGCCACATGAAGGCTGTTCCTGCGTGGTTGTTCTACTCGGTACTCCGGGTATTGGTGTTCGCTGTGCCATTGGCGATCTTTCTGATGCTGGCCATTCAGCCGTGGCTGGCAACCGTTCTCGCCGCCATCATCGGATTCTGCCTGTCGTACATCTTCCTCAGGAAGCCACGGAACGAGGTCGCTGCCGGCCTGTACCGTCTGCGCAACCGCACAAGCGAACCTGACGGCGCAGACGAAATGGCAGAGGACGCGGCCGTCACGGCCACGTCCCCCGCGTCAGAACCGCTCGGATCAGAAGGCGAAAGCCGCGCCGAGCAGGATGCTGTAGCCGAGCGCGGCGAAACTGGTGAGCTGAAGCGCAAGGATTAGTTCGCGCGACGTCTTCGCCGTCAGGGCGATCAGGCACGCGGGTAGTGCGAGCAACAGCACGAAGAACGTCAGGTAGGCCGCTGGGTAGAACAGCGTGAAGAAGCCGACGATCACGAACGGCGCGAGGATGAGCACGCAGTAGGCGATGCGCGATGCCCTGTCGCCCAGCAGCACCGCGAGGGTGCGCTTGCCTGCAGCCTTGTCTGGCACGATGTCGCGCACGTTGTTGATCATGAGCACGGCACAGGCGATGAGCCCGATGCCGATGGCTCCCAGCCAGCTTTCGGTGTTGACACGGCCGACCTGCACGTAGGTGGTGCCGAGCGTGGCGACGAGGCCGAAGAACACGAAAACGAAGATCTCACCGAGCCCCGAGTAGCCGTATGGCCTCTTGCCGCCCGTGTAGAACCAGGCAGACACGATGGCCACCGCTCCGACGATCAGTAACCACCATTGCTGGGTGAGGATGACGAGGACCAGGCCGGCGATGGCGCCGAGCCCGAAGAACGCCAATGCAACGTTGAGCACGGCACGCGGATTCGCGCGACCGGATCCGGTCAGCCTGGCCGGTCCGACGCGGTGCACGTCCGTCCCGCGGATGCCGTCTGAGTAGTCATTGGCGTAGTTCACGCCGATCTGCAGGCAGAGAGCGACGACCAGCGCGAGAACCGCCCTGACCGGGTGGTACACGCCGGGGTCACTGGCGACGATGGCCGCTCCCGTTCCCAGGATGACCGGTGAGACGGCCAGCGGAAGCGTACGGAGCCTGGCACCGGAGACCCAGTCGCCGAATGAGGCAGGCTTCATCTTCTTGGGCGGCTGAGCGCCATTCTTCCGCGCCGGATGCCCGGACCTGCCCTCCGTCTTCGACGATTCGGGCTGCTTTCCAGCCCGTGTCGCCTTGCCGAGTTCTTCTGCCGGATTCATCCGCTGCATTTTGGGGCCTGACGGCCGCGTTCCCTGTGCCACTCCCTTATGGTACTTCGAAGCGCTGTGAGCCACAGATCCCTAGTCGGCCAGCGTGTGTGCCAGGCCCTGGCGATCCGCTTTGCCAGAGGCAAGCAGAGGTATCTCGGCCACCACCACGATGCGTGCAGGGCGGGCGGACTTACCGATCGCCTTCGCCACCGCGTCGCGAACCTCTGCCAACCCAAGCGGAGGACTCCCCGTGGTGACGACGACGGGAACCTGTCCCCACTCCGGGTCGGCCGCCATGAGCACCACGGCGTCGGCAAACCCGTTCAGCGTGCGCACCACGCGTTCGACGGCGTCGAGCGACACCTTCAGCCCGCCGGAGATGATCACATTGTCTGCCCGACCGAGCACACGCACCAGGCCGGTTTCGGCATCCACCTCGCCGAGGTCGCCCGTGCGGAACCACCGAACCCCGTGCTCCTCCACGAAACGGGATGCCGTGCGTTCGGCGTCTCCCAGGTACCCCTCTGCCAGCACGGCGCCGGCAATCTCCAACTGCTCGCCCCCGTCATCATTGCCATCCTCGCTGCTGTGCGCGCTGGCGACCCGCACCCTGGTGTTGCCGATGGGAGTGCCGTTGTACACGCATCCGCCCGACGTCTCTGAGGAGCCATAGGTGCGCACAACAGTCACGTCGAGGGCAGCTGCCCGTGCGATGACCTCTGGCGCAATCGCCTGCCCCCCAACCAGGATCGCGGTGAAGCGGCGCAGCACCCGCAGGACGTCGTCGTCATTCTCCGCCGCGTCGATCAATCGGGCCAACTGAACCGGGACCAGCGAGGTGTAACGCAACGGATCGGTGAGCCGCCCCGCCGCCGCCACGAAGGCCGCGGGGTCGAACCGGCCGGGCGCAAGCATCACCGGCGTGCTTTCGGCAGCGATCGACCGCACGAGAACCTGGATGCCTGCGACGTAGTGGGCAGGCAGCGCGAGCAGCCACTGGCCAGGTCCGCCGAGAGCGACGCTCGTGGCGGCAGCGCCCGCGAGCAGGGCGTCGACGCTCAGCATCACCCGCTTCGGCACACCCGTTGATCCTGAGGTCTCAATCACGACAGCAACAGCGCGCGGGACAGGGTCGAACGAGGGGGCGTCACCCTCTTCGGGGAGACCTCCGGCCAGGGGCAGGATCGCCGGCCCCTCCCCCGCCAGCGCGAGGCGCAGCGCAACCATGACCTCTTCGGGAGAGTCGCCTGGCACACCAACCAGTTCTCGCATCACAACCTCAGAACTGCCAGGGGTATGGCGCCCAGTCCGGCTCACGCTTTTCGAGGAACGCATCGCGACCCTCGACGGCCTCATCGGTGCCGTAGGCCAGGCGCGTGGCTTCACCGGCGAATACCTGCTGGCCGACAAGACCGTCGTCGACGGCGTTGAAGGCGAACTTCAACATGCGGATGGCGGTGGGCGACTTGGTCAGGATCTCGTGCGCCCACTCCAGCGCTGTCTCCTCCAGCTGCGCGTGCGGCACGACAGCGTTGATGGCGCCCATCTCGTATGCCCGCTGCGCAGAGTATTCGCGGGCGAGGAAGAACACCTCGCGGGCATTCTTCTGACCGATCTGGCGGGCGAAATATGCGCTGCCGTAGCCGGCGTCGAACGACCCGACGTCGGCATCCGTCTGCTTGAACTTGCCATGCTCCTCGCTGGCGATGCTGAGGTCGCACACCACGTGCAGTGAGTGCCCGCCACCAGCTGCCCAGCCAGGGATCACGGCGATGACGACCTTGGGCATGAAGCGGATGAGGCGCTGCACCTCAAGGATGTGCAGGCGTCCGCCGCGCGCGGCGTCGATACCGGTTGCCGACTCACCGTCGGCATACTTGTAGCCGTCACGCCCGCGGATGCGCTGGTCGCCACCCGAACAGAACGCCCAGCCGCCGTCCTTCTGGCTCGGGCCGTTGCCCGTGAGCAGGATGACGCCGATGCGCGGGTTGGTCCTGGCGTCTTCGAGCGCAGCGTAGAGCTCGTCGACGGTGTGCGGGCGGAAGGCGTTCCGCACCTCAGGCCGGTTGAACGCGACGCGGGCGACGCGACCTGACAGGTCGTGGTGGTACGTGATGTCGGTCATGGCCCCGAATCCGGGTGCCTCGCGCCACTGGCTCTGGTCGAAGATCTCCGAAACCGGGTTTCCCGATGGGTTCTCTGGGGCGTCGGAAGTACCGGATTCATGGGGCGTCATGGTTCCAGCCTACGCGGGGGCCCGTGCGGCCGGCATCCGTTGCACCACTGCTTTTAAACCACACGAAAGTCAACCCCCTTGAGGGGACATGAGGCTGCCGCTGTACTTATGTGCGGGGCTACCCGGGCTCCAGGAACATGAGGGGGGCTCATGACAATTTTTGCCGTGACACAACAGAATGCAACGCGCGACGGAGAAACCGAGAGCTCACCGTCGCCGTTGCTGTCAGACGCAACGGTCGAGGCCTTTAGGCGGCAGGACGCACGCGCAGAGGCCGCCTATGCGAATGACGACCGGGCGGGGCGAGTGACCTCGTCCACCGATATTTTCGGAGACTACCTGCACAAGATCGGCGTGAGCCCGCTCTTGACCGCCGAGGAAGAAGTCACGCTGGCGCGTGACATCGAGGTGGGCGTGCTGGCTCGCGAAAAAATGGAGCACACGAATGACGCGGTGCTTCAGCGAGAACTGGCGTGGCTCGCCCACGCCGGCGATGTGGCGAAACGTCGCTTCATCGAGTCCAACCTGCGCCTCGTCGTCAGCATCGCAAAACGCTATGCAGGCCGAGGCGTTCCGGTGATGGATCTCGTTCAGGACGGCAACCTTGGCCTCATTCGCGCGGTTGAAAAGTACGACTACGCGTCTGGCTACAAGTTCTCCACCTACGGAACCTGGTGGATTCGACAGAGCATCCATCGCGGCCTGGCAGACAAGTCCCGCATGATCCGGATTCCGGTGCACACCGTCGAGAAGATGAACATGGTCAAGCGGATGCGGCGTGAGTTGCTCGGTGAGCTGGAGCGCGAACCCACGGAACAAGAGCTGGCAACGGCAGCACAGCTCTCTGCGGGCGACATTGCGGCCCTGCAGCGCTTCGACAATGAACCGATCTCGCTCTACACGCCGATCGGCGATGGCAGCGGCGACATCTCGGAGATCATCATCGACGACGACACGGTGCAGCCGGAAGACTACGCGGTCGGCACGCTCCAGCACGCCGACATCGAGCACTTCCTCGACTGCCTGCCAGAGCGAGAACATCGCATCCTGAATGCCCGTTTCGGGCTCACCGGTGAAGATCCGCTCACGCTGAACGAGATCGCGAACATTGAGGGCGTGACCAAGGAACGCATCCGCCAGTTGCAAAAGCGTGCACTCAGGCTCATGAACGTGAGCAAGCTACAGCGCTACCTCACCGACTGAACGGCGTGCGTACCGGTGCAGACGATGCGCCGGCGCACCCTCTGCGCCAGACTGGACTCATGCTTCCCACACTGGCAGAGCTCATGTCGACGGCGCAGGTGGTCTCACTCCCCCTCGTCACACGCTTTCGCGGCATTGAGACGAGGGAAGCGCTGGTGTTTGAGGGGCCATACGGCTGGAGCGAGTTCTCCCCGTTCGTCGAGTATGACGACGTGGAGGCCGCCGCCTGGCTCGTGGCGGCCATCGACTTCGGCTGGAACGCGCCGCCTGCGCCGGTCCGCGAGAGCATCAGGGTCAATGCGACGGTGCCTGCCGTCGGGCCAGAGCTGGTCGCTCGCGTCCTCGCCCGTTTCCCCGGATGCCGCACCGCAAAGGTGAAGGTGGCCAACACGGGCCAGACGTTGGCGGAAGACATCGCGAGGGTGCGCGAGGTACGTACCGTGCTTGGACCAGAAGGCTTCATCAGAATCGACGCGAATGGCGCGTGGACCGTCGATGAAGCTGAGCGCGCCATCCACGCCATGGCCGAGTTCGACCTCGAGTACGTCGAGCAGCCATGCGCGAGCGTCGAAGAGCTGGCTGAGATCCGCCGGCGTACGGCCTATCTAGACATTCCCATCGCCGCCGACGAAAGCGTGCGCCGTGCTGAGGATCCGCTTGCGGTGGCCAGGGCCGGTGCCGCTGATCTGCTGGTGATCAAGGCCCAGCCGCTCGGCGGCATCCGATCTGCCCTTGCGATCATCAGACAGACCGGCCTGCCCGTCGTGGTGTCGAGCGCACTCGACACGTCCATCGGCATTTCGATGGGCGCCCACCTGGCCGCCGCGGTTCCTGAGCTCTCCTACGATTGCGGGCTCGGAACCGCGTCACTCCTGGCCGCCGACGTCACGACGCGTCCACTCATCCCGGTCGACGGCGCCATTCCCGTGCGACGCGTTGTAGCGGATGCCGGCCTGCTAACCGCCCACGCCTCCTCCCCCGCCAGGCGCGGATGGTGGCTGGAGCGACTAGCCAGGACGTACGACGTCGTTGCTGCGGGCTGAGCTGGTTTTACAGGCCTGAATTGGTTTACAGGCCTGAGTCGGTTTACAGGCCTGAGTAGGCGTGCAGTCCCTTGAAGAACACGTTGACGATGCCGAAGTTGAACAACACTGCGGCAAAGCCGATGATGGCCAGCCAGGCTGAACGCGATCCGCGCCAGCCGCGCGTTGCGCGAGCGTGGATGTAACCGGCGTAGATGACCCAGATGATGAAGGTCCAGACTTCCTTGGTGTCCCAGCCCCAGTAACGGCCCCATGCCTTCTCAGCCCAGACTGAACCGGCCATGAGGGTGAACGTCCACAGGATGAAGCCGATGATGTTGACGCGGTACGCCAGGTTCTCCAGCGTGAGGGAAGACGGCAGGGTCGCCAACAGGCGCAGACGCATGGACTTGGCGTCGGCCGCGAGGCTCTCGCGGCGGAACTGCAGCAGCTGCGCAACCGACAACCCGAAACCGAGGGCGAAGAAGCCCGTGCCGAGCGTGGCGACGAATACGTGAATGACCAGCCACACCGACTGCAGTGCCGGCGGGAGCGGGACAACGTCAACGTAATAGTTGAGTGCGGCGATGCCGAGCAGCACCAGAACGAGCCCGGTGATGAATGTGCCGAGGAACCGCAGGTCGACGCGGGTCAGCACAACGAGGAACACCAGCATGATGATGGCGGTTCCGGTCATGGCGAACTCGTACATGTTTGCCCACGGCACGCGGCCGGCCGCAATACCGCGGAGCACCGTTGCCACGATGTGCAACACGAACGCCAGCACGGTCAGCGAGACTCCCACACGGAGGCTCGGTGACTTGGTGTACGGCATCGAGGCATCGTTTGTGATGCGCGCGCTGATCCGGGTGAGCGTCTTCGTCGCGCCTGAGCCGGCTTCCGCGGTCGTCGACGCCGTTCCGGCAGCCAGGGCAGCCGCAGCGCCCTCAGCCTCTGTCACGGCAGCCGAGCGCCTCGCCAGGTCGATCGCGAAGGCAATGAACGCCAGCGCATAGACGGCCATCGCCGAATACAAGCTGAGAACGGAAATCTCGTTGAGGGTCACGGTGTAAGCCTAAGTCTGTTGGTCTGTGGGGGCGAGCGAGGCAGCGGGCGCGCTGTCTGCGAGTGTCTCGATGTGTCGGTCGGCCAGGTCGGCCACCGCAGCTTCGAGCGCGGGGTCTTCGCCGCGGGCGAGACCGGCATACTCGAGGCGGAGGGTGCCATCTTCCTGCTCGATGGCCTTCACCCAGACACGACGACGCGGAATGAAGAGCGAGGTCAGCAAGCCGAGCAGCACCAGGACGGCGAAGAGCAGCACCCAGCCCTGGGTCGGATCGTGGTGGATGTCGAAGGACGCGAACCGCAGCACAGAGCCGGAGAAGTCGCCGACAGCGGCATCCGGACTCTCGTTCTCAAGCGTCACAGACCCGAGCCCGTTCGGGAGTTCCTGCGTCTGACCCGGCATGAGCTCGAGCCCCACCGTCCCGCTGGTACCGCCGGCAATTTGGGTCATCGAGTCGGTGTCGAGTGAATAAACGGATGTCGGCACACCGTCGTCGAGGCCGAGGTCACCCGAATACACGCGCAGCGTGAGCATCGGGTATTCAAGGTCTGGGTACGAGGAGTAGTAGGCACCAGAGGACATCGTCGCTTGCGTCGGGTAGAAGAACCCGACCATGCCGACCTGCTCTGCGAGGCCGTCCGGCACCTTCACGACACCGAGAGAGGTGAGGTTGGCATCCTTCGGCAGGAACGGAATCGAGTCGGTGAAGACCACCGTCCCGGCTGGGTCGCGCACGGTGATCGTCGGCGCGTAGCCATTGCCGAGCAGATAGACGTCGGTTCCGCCGGTGCGGAGCGGACCGTTGACCTTGACCTCGGCCTGTTCGGTCTCTTCACCGCGGTGGGTGACGGACACCCCGGCGGAGTAGTCGGTCGCCTGGCCGTATGCCTTGATGTTCTCTGTCTCGTACGTGGTCGTGAAGCTGTTGAGCGTGAGCTTGTACGGGTCGAGGCTGGTGTCGTCGAAGAAGCGCCCAGGGTTGAACGAGTCGAAGGCGCTCACGGTGTTCACGAAGGTCTGACCCTCGACGAGAACCCGCTGGCCACTGAACCCGAAACCGCTGCCGAAGCCGACGGTGATCAGCATGCCGACGAGCGCGCTGTGGAACACCAGGTTGCCGGTCTCCCGCATGTAGCCGCGCTCTGCAGAGACGGAGAACTCGTTGCGCTGGTTGAACAGGGCAACGCGGTAACGACGGGACTTCAGGAGTGTGCGCGCAGAGTCGATGGCCTGGGCGGCGCCAACACCGGCGGGAGCCTCACGGGTGGTGAAGCCGGCCAGGCGGTTCAGGCGCGCCGGCGTCTTCGGTGGCTTCGCACGCAACGCCTTGAAGTGGTGGATGGTTCGCGGGATGACGCATCCGATGAGCGACACGAACAGCAGGAGGTAGATCGAGGAGAACCAGGCAGACGAATAGACGTCGAACGCCTGGATCTTGTCGAGAACAGGTGCGAGGTCCGGGTTGTCGGTGAAGTACTGCGTGACACCGTTCGGGTCTGAGCTGCGCTGCGGGACGAGCGAGCCGGGAACCGCGGCAATGGCCAGCAGGAGGAGCAGGAACAGCGCCGTGCGCATGCTCGTGAGCTGGCGCCAGAACCACCGCAGCCAGCCGACGACGCCCAGCTTCGGCTGGGCGATGGCGGAGTCGGCCTGAGGCGGCCGGGAGTCAATGTGATCAGATGGCCGGGACAAAACCGCCAATCACCCCCTGGAGGTCGAGCAGCCAGGCTGTCCAGATTCCACTCACCATGAGCACACCGATAGCAATGAGGAGCACGCCTCCCAGCAGATTGATGACACGAATATTCCGCTTCAGAAATGACACGGCCCCTGTGGCCCAGTTTAGGCCGAGAGCAATGAGTACAAATGGGATGCCAAGGCCCAGCGCATAGAACAGCGCCAGCAAGCCACCCTGCCACGGGGATCCTGTGGTGAGGCTGAGCGAATTAATGGCGGTGAGCGTTGGGCCGGTGCACGGCGTCCAGCCGACCGCGAAGACGGCGCCAAGGATGGGGGCGCCTGCCAGGCCCATTTTCGGCTTCCACTGGGCTTTCACCGTGCGCTGGGCGAAGCCGAACTGGCCGACGAAGACCAGGCCCATCAGGATGACGACCACACCGGCCAGGCGGGTGATGAGGTCGCGGTACTGGTTGAGCCAGAACCCGGCGAATCCGAAGACGACGCCGGTGAGCACGAAGACGAGCGTGAAGCCGAGGATGAACAGGCCGACGCCGAGGACGAGTCGGTTGCGCCCGCGCTTGTCGCCCTTGTCTGCGCTCGACCGACCATCGGTGAATCCGCCGATGTAGGCCAGGTAGCCGGGGACAAGCGGCAGGATGCACGGGGAGGCGAATGAGATCAGGCCGGCCAGGACAGCCACGGGGATGGCGAGAAGCAGCTGGCCGCTGAAGACGATCTCGCCGAAGGGATTGCCCACGACTAACTGCCCTCAGCGACAGTGTCGCGGATTAGCGTCTCGAGAATCGATGGCGTGGTCACCTGGCCGAGAATGCGCGCCGCAACCCGGCCTGTCTCGTCGACGACTAGCGTGGTCGGCACGGCGTTCGGGGGGATGCTGCCGCTGAAGGCCAGCTGGGCGCTGCCGTCGTTGACGTCCATGACAGACGGATATGTGATGCCGTACGCCGTGTTGAACGCCAGCGCGTTCGCCGCCTGGTCGCGCACATTCACGCCGACGAAGCTGGCGCCTTTGTCGGCGAACTCCTCGTTCAGCTTCTGGAGAGCTGGGGCTTCTGCCCGGCAGGGTGCGCAGCTGGCGTACCAGAAGTTCACGACGACGACCTGGCCGAGGTAGTCGGCAGACGAGAGCGCCTCGCCAGACTCGGTGGTGCCGGCGAAGTCGACGACCTCGCCGCGGCTCTCGATCGGGATCTCGGTCACGCTGCCGTCACCGGCGATGAAGCCCTTGTTGCTGCCCTCGCGATACTGCTCAGCGAGCGTGTCGCTCGACGAGCATCCGGCCAGCAACGCTGCAACAACAGCGGCGCCAACTATCAGCAGGCCAGATGCGCGCTTCATACGGCACCAACATCCTTCGACTTGCCCTGCAGCGACAGGGCGGGGTTCGCGTACCCGACTTCGACAAATCCGTCGCCGCGTCGCTCCAGCGTCGTGATGCTCGACAGCGCACAGCGCCGTTTCCGCGGATCGTGGGCAAGGCTCTGTCCGGCCAGTGTGCGATGCACCATCCAGATGGGAAGTTGATGGCTCACCAGGACAACGTCACCGCTGTCCACTGAGTTGTAGGCATCGTCGATAGCGGCGAGCATCCGCTTGGAGATCGACGCAAATGGTTCGCCCCAGCTGGGCTTCAGCGGATTCACCAGCGACGGCCAGTTACGAGCGTCGCGCAGGGCGCCGCCAGGACCGCGCATCCGCTTGCCCTCGAAGTGGTTCTCCGGCTCGATGATGCGGGGATCAATATCGATGGGCAGGTCAAATGCTGCCGCAATGGGCGCCGCGGATTCCTGCGTACGCTGCAGCGGGGAGGCGATGATTCGGCTGACAGGCCGACCGCGCTCCGCCAGATCAGTGGCAGCGACAGCCGCCATCTGGGCGCCTAAATCGGAGAGGCCAAAGCTCGGCAACCGTCCATAAAGGACGCCATCGGGGTTGTACACCTCTCCGTGACGGACGAGATGAACTTGACTAGCTACCACGCCATCCAGTCTACGGAAGGCAATCCCGCGAATTCGCCGAGAACCGAGCGGCTAAACTCAATGTGTGACTGATCGCGTACTCATCAAAGACCTTTCCGCTCAGGCTGACGGACCCACTACGGTATCCGGCTGGGTTGACACCGTCCGTGACCAGAAGAAGGTGCAGTTCGTCGTACTGCGCGATGAATCTGGCGCGGTGCAGCTGGTCAATCCACGCACAACGGATGACGAGGGCACGGTCGTCGCAGACGACCTCTCGACCACGATCTCCGGCCTCTCGCAGGGCAGCTTCATCACCGTGACCGGTGAGCTGAAGCACGACGAGCGCGTCAAGCTCGGTGGCATCGAGGTGAAGCTCTCGGGTATCGAGGTGCTCTCGCTCGCCATTCCGGAGACGCCGATCGCCGCCGACTCCAGCCTCGACAAGCGACTTGACTGGCGCTTCCTCGACCTGCGCCACCCGAAGCAGAACCTCATCTTCCGCATCCAGACCACGTTCGAGCACGCGCTCCGCACGTACTGGATCGAGCACGACTTCATCGAGCTCCACACCCCGAAGCTCATGGCATCCGCGAGCGAGTCTCGCGCAGAGCTGTTCGAGGTCGACTACTTCGACACCAAGGCGTACCTCGCGCAGAGCCCGCAGTTCTTCAAGCAGATGGCGCAGTCCGCCGGCTTCGGCAAGATCTTCGAAGTTGGCCCCGCGTTCCGCGCAGACCCCTCGTTCACGAGCCGTCACGCCACGGAGTTCACCAGCATCGACTCTGAGATCAGCTGGATCGACAGCCACGAAGACGTCATGAAGCTGCACGAAGACCTCATGGTTGCCGGCTTCAGCGCCGTCAAGGAGAAGCACGGCGAGGAGATCAAGGCGCTCTTCGACGTCGAGGTCACCGTTCCGAGCACCCCGTTCCCCCGCATCCCCTTGGCAGAGGCCAAGGAAATCGTCAAGGAGCGCGGCTACGAGGTTCCCCGCGAAGACGACGACATGGACCCTGAGGGCGAGCGCCAGATCGCCGCGTACGTCAAGGAGACCTACGGACACGAGTTCGTCTTCCTCACCGACTACGCAGCGAGCATCCGCCCGTTCTACCACATGCGCCACGAAGGCGACCAGAGCCTGACGAACAGCTACGACCTGATCTTCAACGGCACTGAGATCTCGACCGGCGCCCAGCGTGAGCACCGCGTTGACGTGCTGATCGAGCAGATGAAGGACAAGGGGATGGAGCCGGAGGAGCTCGACTTCTACCTCGACTTCTTCCGCTACGGTGCTCCGTCGCACGGTGGATTCGGCATGGGCCTCGCCCGCGTGCTGATGCTCATGCTGCACCAGACGTCGATCCGCGAGGTCACGTACCTCTTCCGCGGCCCGACGCGCCTGCTGCCGTAGCCTCAACAGCACCTACACGAAAGAGCCCGTCGAGAAATCTCGACGGGCTCTTTCGTTTCGCTGGTTGAGGAGGCAGCGCAGGCCGTCTCGAAACCATCCGGCTCGCTACACCTCGACGTCGACGCAGGAGCGCGCCGCCACGACCGATTTGATGAAGGCCCCTGCGCGCTGGTGCTCAGGGTGCACCTGGTAGCGGGCAACCGCCGCCAGGTCGTCGAAGTCTGCGATGAGCACGACGTCCCAGTTGCCGTCGCCCACGACATCCGCTCCGACCTGCAGCGCGCGAATCTCGGGGACAACCCCGACAAGGCTGCTGAGCTCGTCGATGATTCGGGCAGCGTGCGCGGCCTTTTCTGTGGCGTCAGCGGATGCGAGTTGCCAGGAGACAACGTGGCGGATGGTCATCGAACCTCCAGGAGAGCGGTGCGGAGGCGCACTGGATCGATGCGCCAATAGTTGTGGACTTTGCCGTTGATGAGGAGCACTGGGATGTCCTCGACATACTTCTCGTGCAGCTGCGCGTCATCGAGGATGGACAGCTCCTCAAGCGCCAGTTGAGGGGCCCCAGGGGCGTCGGACAGGGCTGCCACGACATCCTGGACGACCTCACGGGCATCGTCGCAGAGGTGGCAACCAGGCTTTCCAATGAGGGTGAGCTGAACTGTTGACATTCGTTCAGCCTATAAGCGCCCGCGAGCAACACGCTCAAACTAGAATCGTTCGCACATATGGCTACCGCAACTCTGCCCCGCTCGATCGCGTTCTTCGACGTTGATAACACGTTGCTTCGTGGAGCGAGCCTGTACCACGTCGGCATCGGCGCCTGGAGGAGCAAGTTCATCACGGCACGCGACATCATGTCGTTCGGCTGGAAGCAGGCGCGCTTTGTGGCCGTCGGCGAGAACAGGGCCCATCTCGACATCGTGCGCGAGCGAGCACTTGAGGTGGTCGTCGGGCACAATCGGAGCGAACTCATCTCGCTCAGCCATGAGATCTTCGACAGCCGGCTCACGCAGCGGTTGTGGCCGGAGACCGTCGCCGTCGCGCACGAGCACTTGGATGCCGGGCGAGAGGTCTGGCTGGTCACGGCGACCGCCCAGGAGATCGCCGACGTCATCGCGGCGCGATTGGGCTGCACAGGCGCCGTCGGTACCGTGCTCGAGTCGGTCGAGGGTGTCTTCACCGGTCGACTGGTTGGCAACGTCATGCACGGCAGCCACAAGGCCGAAGCCGCCCAGGCCGTCATGGATGCCAGCGGCGCCTCCCCCGCTGACTGCTGGGCGTACTCAGACTCACACAACGACATTCCGTTGTTGAACCTGGTCGGGCATCCGGTCGTCGTGAATCCAGACGCCACGCTGCTTCGCTATGCCACTGCTCGAAACTGGCCGATCATGCGACTGAAGCCCGCGAGCATCAAGGCCGCCGTGCGGGCAAGCAAAAAGCGCCAGACCACAGGGGCCTGACGCTAATTACGCCAGTAGGCGGTTACTTAACCGTCTACTTCTTGTTGCGACGCTGGTGACGAGTTTTACGAAGCAGCTTGCGGTGCTTCTTCTTCGCCATGCGCTTGCGTCGCTTCTTAATTACAGAACCCACACGGACCTCACAAGATTTGGAATAGTCGCGGGATTCGCGACTGACACGAAAAGCCCATTCTATCGGAAAAAATCACGCGCTTGACGCCTCAGACGAGATTGGCTGGTCGATGACCTTCGCAACGGCCGATTCCGGCACCCGAAAAGAGCGCCCAAAACGGATGGCCGGCAGCTCCCCAGCGTGAACCAGGCGGTACACCGTCATCTTCGAAACACGCATGACGTCGGCAACTTCCGCAACGGTGAGGAATCTCACTTCAGACAGGTCGCGTGGCATTTTCTTGACGTCCCTTGCTTCATCCGGCCGACAGGCCAACAAGCCCGCCAAGGGTGATGTGGGGGCTTGCTGGCAACTCTAGAGCGGGCCTCGGCTAGCGTCTAGTCGTTTTTGCGCCACTTGCGAGGCTTTGCGTCCTTGACGACGTGAGTCACCTGGTACGACGTATCGGCGATCGCCTTGCCGATGGCAGTTGCGAATGCGCGCTGCTCGTCCTTCAGTCCGACGTCGGTGCCCGACAGTGCGGCCGCGGTCTCTGCGTCGAAATCAACGCTGAGGAACGGGATCAACCAGTCTTCGATCGCTTCGAGCGGCGAATAGTCCAGGTGGTAGAAGCGGTGCTGACCCTCTTCGCGCACACCTACGAGACCGGCCTCACGCAGCACCTTCAGGTGCTTGGAAACCGTCGGCTGACTGAGACCAAGCTGGCTGACGATGTCGGAGACACTGATCTCTCCGCCGGCATCTCCACCCTGGTTATATCGCTCGAGAAGAATGTGCAGGATGTCACGCCGCGTCGAGTCCGCCACAACGTCAAATATGTCTGCCATGGCATAAGGCTAGTCATTACCGATGGGGAGTACCATGTCAAGTCGCCGTGGCCACAAATAATGATGGGGGTATCCACCGCACATGAGCGCAATACGCCCCCGAACCGACATACATTCCAACACCTGGTTCGGCCGAATTCGCGACGCGATCGACGGGCTGGTCCGCACCTCACCGTCGCGGTTCGCCATCCTGGTCTTCACCGCGTTGATCCTGCTGTTCACCCTGCTGTTCTCGCTGCCGATCGCGTCGGCCACGGGCCAGGTCACCGCCCTGCACGACGCCGTATTCACCGCCGTGTCCGTGATCTGTGTGACAGGCCTCGCCACCGTTGACATGGCAACGCACTGGTCTCCGTTCGGCAACGCCCTCGTATTCATCGGCGTGAATGTCGGCGGTATCGGTGTGCTGACCCTCGCCTCGATCATGGGCATGGTCATCTCGCGTCGGCTTGGCCTTCGCGCAAAACTGATGGCCGCCAGTGACTCGAACCCGTCACGCCTGCACGTCGGACCCGTCGCTGAGGGCCAGGCCATCCGCTTGGGAGAGGTCGGCAACCTGCTCCTCACCGTCGCGGTCAGTGCATTGGTGATCGAGGTCGGCGTTGCCCTGCTGCTGTTCCCCCGCATGCTCATCGACGGTGTCGGGCTCGGCGAAGCCGTGTGGCACAGCATGTTCTACTCGGCGATGGCGTTCACCAACACGGGCTTCAACCCCAACGTCGAGGGCCTCGGTGCCTTCGCCAACGACTACTGGTTCCTGGGCGCACTCATGCTCGGGGTCTTCCTCGGCAGCCTCGGATTCCCCGTCATCTATGCGTTCGCCCGCGGTTGGCGGAAGCCCCGCCGCTGGTCGCTCCACGTCAAGATGACGCTGCTCACGACCATCCTGCTGATGTTCGCCGGGATGCTGCTCTACATCGTGCTTGAGTTCGACAACCCGAAGACCTTCGGGTCGCTGGGCGTCGGAGACACGATCTTCCAATCGCTCTTCATGTCGGTGATGACACGATCTGGTGGATTCGCGACCATCGACATTGCCGACCTGCATGGCTCCAGCCTGTTGCTCAGCGACATGCTGATGTTCATCGGTGGCGGCTCGGCGTCGACGGCCGGTGGCATCAAGGTCACCACGCTGGCCGTGCTGTTCCTCGCCGCATTCGCAGAGGCCCGCGGCAAGGAGAGCATGGAGGCGTTCGGCCGCCGGATCCCCGGCGACATGCTGCGTCTGGCCGTCAGCGTTGTGCTGTGGGGCGCAACGACCGTCGCGGTCAGCAGCATCCTGATCCTGCAGATCTCCAAGGCACCGTTCGACTTCGTGCTTTTTGACGTGATCTCGGCATTTGCGACCTGTGGTCTCTCCACCGGCCTCACCGCGAGCCTGCCACCAGAGGGGGTCTACGTCATGGCCGCCACAATGTTCATGGGGCGGGTTGGTACAGTGACACTCGCCGCAGCACTGGCGGCAAGCCAGAGCAGGCAACTGTTCAAGCGCCCCGAAGAAAGGCCCATCGTTGGTTGACCGCATAAAGCACGACGCTCCCGTACTCGTTATCGGCCTCGGCCGGTTCGGCGCGGCGACCGCCGGGCAGCTCGACCGCCTCGGCCGCGAAGTGCTGGTCGTCGACTCCAGCGAAGCCCTCGTGCAGAAGTGGTCTGAGCGGGTCACCCACGCCGTGCAGGCCGACGCCAAGTCGATCGATGCCCTGCGCCAGATTGGCGCGCAGGACTTCTCGATCGCTGTCTGCGCCGTCGGGTCATCCGTTGAAGCCAGCGTGCTCATCGTGGCCAACCTCGTCGACCTGAAGGTGCCACAGATCTGGGCGAAGGCGATCTCGCAGTCGCACGGCAAGATCCTGGAACGCATCGGCGCCAACCACGTGATCTACCCAGAAGCAGAGGCCGGCGAACGCGTCGCCCACCTGGTCTCCGGCCGCATGCTCGACTTCATCGAGTTCGACGATGATTTCGCCCTCGTGAAGATGTACCCGCCAAAGCCCATCCGCGGCCTGAACCTCACAGAGTCCGGCGTGCGCACGAAGCACAACGTGACGGTTGTCGGCGTGAAGAGCCCGGGCAAGCCGTTCACGTACGCGACGGCAGAGACCGTGGTCTCAAACCACGACCTCATCATCGTCTCCGGCACAGAGGGCGACATCGAGCGGTTTGCGGCGCTCGGCTCGTAGGTCGCTGCTCGCCGCGTTTTAGCCGGCGGCGAGCTCGCGGGCCCGTGCGAGCGCGGCATCCGTTGCCACGTCGAAGGTGTGCTTGAAGCCGGCCTTCTCGAGTTCCCAGATGGCGCGCTCTGTGGTGCCATGGGGGCTCGTGACCTGCTTGCGCAGCTCGGTGGGGCTCTGGTCAGACGCCGCGAGGAGCATGCTGGCGCCGAGGAATGTCCCGTTGACCATGGTCGCCGCTTCCTCCGGCGTGAAGCCCTTGTCGATAGCTGCAGCGGTCAGCTGTTCGATGAGGTAGAAGACATATGCAGGGCCAGAACCCGAAATGGTGCTGAGCGCATCGAGCTTGTCCTCCGGCACGACGAGCACGTCGCCGACGGTGTCGAAGAGCGCCCGGGCGAGTTCGAGATCAGCGTCGCTTGAACGGGTGCCAACAGAGAGTCCCGTCACTGCTTTGCCGACGACGGCCGGCGTATTGGGCATCGAGCGGATGACCGCGACCGACTCAGGCAGCCGGCTTTCGAAGGTGGCGATGGTCACCCCCGCGGCAACGCTGATGACGAGCGCATCCGGCTCGAGGCTGTCCGCGATCTCGACAAGCAGGTCTGGGACCATGGCCGGCTTCACGGCCACCACCACGATGCGCGCGCCAGCGACGGCTGTGCGGTTCGCTGCGGGGTCATCCTCGGTGGCCAGGGCGGTGACGCCGGAGAGCGTAGCGAGTTCTGCCGCCTTGGCTGCCGTGCGGTTCGTGGCGCGGATGCCGCCCTCCACGGTGACGTGCGGCGCGCGCAGCCCGGAGAGCACGGCTCTTGCCATGGACCCGGCGCCGAGAAAGGCGATAGTTGGCAGGGTGACGGGAGCAGCTGAAGTCATGCGGCAAGTGTACGTTCTGGCCGAATTCCCGTGAGCCGCGGCCATAGGATTGCTCCATGAGTGCATCCGGCGGAAACAAGGCAATCCTGGCCGCATTCGCGGCAAATATGGGCATAGCAATCACCAAGTTGATCGCGTGGTTCTTTTCAGGGTCGGCGTCGATGCTTGCGGAGTCAGTGCACTCCCTCGCCGACTCAGGCAACCAGTTGCTCCTGTTGCTTGGCGGCCGCAAGTCGCGCAAGAAGGCCGACGTTGAACATCCGTTCGGCTACGGTCGTGAGCGCTACGTCTACGCGTTCGTGGTGTCGATCATCCTGTTCTCCGTCGGTGGCGTCTTCTCGATCTACGAAGGCATCGACAAGCTGCAGCACCCGCACGAACTGAGCGTGGTCTGGCTGCCGATCACGGTCCTCGCGATCGCCATCGTGCTGGAGAGCTTCTCGCTCCGCACCGCGATCAAGGAGTCGAACCCGCTGCGGAACGGCCAGAGCTGGGTGAAATTCGTTCGCCACGCGAAGGCGCCAGAGCTGCCCGTCGTACTGCTCGAAGACGTCGCGGCCCTCATTGGCCTCGTCTTCGCCCTGCTCGGCGTCGGCCTGTCGGTACTCACGGGCGACCCGGTGTGGGACGCCATCGGCACACTCTTCATCGGCACGCTGCTCGTGGCCGTCGCCGTCATCCTGGGCATCGAGACCAAGAGCCTGCTCGTGGGTGAAGGCGCCAACATTGAAGACATCACGGCGATCGAAAAGGCCATCAAGGCCGGCCCTGAAACCAAGCGCATCATTCACCTGAAGACCCTGTACCTCGGCCCCGATGAACTGATGGTTGCCGCAAAGCTCTCCTTCGACTCCAACAGCCGGTTCGCCGATGTCGCAAGCTCCATCAACGCCGTCGAAGCACGCATCCGCGCGGTTGTGCCATCGGCCAGGGTCATTTACATCGAACCGGATGTCTATGTCGACCCGTCGCTGGCCAACCCGCCCACCGACGCCATCGTCATCAAGGGACGTGAATGAGCCGCATTGCGGTCGTGCTTCGGCATGAGGACAAGATCCACCTCGGGAACCTGGAGCCGGTGCTGATCGACCGCGGATATCGCATCCGCTACATCGACACCGTCGCCAACGGCGTATCGCCACTGGATGCCGACGACGCAGATCTCGTCGTGGTGCTTGGCGGCGAGATGGGCGTGTACGACGATGAGGAGTTTCCCGTCATCCGCGATGAGGTGGCGCTCATCAAACGCCGGATCGAGGCTGAACGGCCCGTGTTCGGTGTGTGCCTTGGCGCACAGCTGATGGCCAGCGCTCTCGGCGCTGCGGTCTACAAGGGCGACAGCGTCGAGATCGGCTACCGCAGCGTTGAGCCGACTACCGCAGGGACGGAGTCGCCCGTGCGCCACCTGGCCGGTGTTCCGGTCATGCAATGGCACGGCGACACGTTCGACCTGCCGGAGGGTGTGACGAGGCTGGCCGGTTCACCGCAGTACGGCAACGAAGCGTTCGGCATCGACAATTGGGCACTCGCCGTGCAGTTTCACCCGGAGATCACCACCGAGATGCACGAGGAATGGTTGCAGGACGCTCCGGACGAACTGGCTGCCGTCGGCCTGGATGCCAGCGAGCTCAGGGACGACCGTGCGCGTTACTCCGAACCGATGCAGACTGCCTCTGCACGAATGTTCAGCGAATGGCTCGACGGGCTGGATCCTCAAAGAACTGTGTGAGCAGCTCCTTGCACGCCTGCTCGCTGACTCCGGCGAAGACTTCGGCGCGGTGATTCATCCGGCGATCACGAAGCACGTCGTACACAGAACCGGATGCCCCCGCCTTCTCATCCCAGGCACCGAAGACCACTGTCGGCACCCTGGCCGCGAGGATCGCGCCGGCGCACATGACGCAGGGTTCGAGGGTGACGACGAGCGTGCATCCGGTCAAATGCCAGTCATCGAGTGCGGCAGCAGCCTCCCGCAGGGCGACGATCTCGGCGTGTGCCGTTGGGTCCCTATGCAGCTCGCGTTCGTTGCGTCCTCGGCCGATCACGGCTCCTGAGGGGTCGA
Organism: Leifsonia sp. Y878; assembly: GCF_057669685.1. Classification (NCBI taxonomy): domain Bacteria; kingdom Bacillati; phylum Actinomycetota; class Actinomycetes; order Micrococcales; family Microbacteriaceae; genus Leifsonia; species Leifsonia sp. Y878. Next base: position 38,341 of record NZ_JBYHFS010000006.1, read on the forward strand.
GCACGACGGCGCCGACGGGCACATCATCGCTCAGGAGAGCCGAACGAGCCTCTGCGAGGGCGATAAGCATCCACTCTTCATGCATCCCAGCGCCCACGCGCCCTCCCAACTCGTAGTATTAACCCTATGCGAGTCCACGTTGCCGACCACCCGCTCATCACTCACAAGCTCACGGTGCTCCGCGACAAAGAGACATCGTCTCCCATGTTCCGCGCACTCGTCGAAGAACTCATGACTCTCCTTGCCTATGAGGGCACCCGCGGCGTTCGCGTCGAGGAGGTCACCGTGCAGACGCCGGTGGCCATTGCCCACGGCGTGAAGATCAGCGACCCAAAGCCGCTGATCGTTCCCATCCTGCGTGCGGGACTTGGCATGCTCGAGGGCATGGTCAAGTTGCTGCCGTCCGCCGAGGTCGGATTCCTCGGCATGGCACGCAATGAGGAGACGCTGCAGCCCACCACCTACGCGGAGCGACTGCCCGACGACCTGTCGGATCGCCAGTGCTTCCTGCTCGACCCGATGCTCGCTACCGGCGGCTCGTTGATCGCTGCGATCGACTTCCTCTTCGAGCGCGGCGCAGTCGACGTCACGGCGATCTGCATTCTGGCTGCCCCTGAAGGTCTCGCCGCGGTTGAGGAGGCTCTCGCAGGACGCGAAGTCACCATCGTTCTCGGTGCAGTCGACGACAAGCTCGACGAGAATGGCTACATCGTGCCCGGCCTCGGCGACGCCGGCGACCGCCTGTACGGACTGGTCTAAGCACCAAAGCACCAAAGCACCACCCCGCACCCGACCGATTACGCAAACCGATCTGCACGGAGCAGATCGGTTTGTGTATTTCCGAGTCGGCCTCCGACGCAGGTTCTTCGACGGGAGACACGCCGAGTCGACCTTCCTTGAATAAACTTTGATAAAACTAGCTTCTGTCGAATAATCCTCTTTGAAATGGCTTCTGGTCGAGGAACCTCCCAGATGGCCACAGGTCTTGTGAACCTGATTCACGTCATAGTGCGTCATTGACTGTCACCGAATTGACACGCGCCGTAACAGTGGGATTTACTCGCTGCTATGACAACCACCGCACGCCCCCTGACCTCCCTCGAGGCCCCTGGGAATGCCGGCATGATGATGCCGAGCATGCGCGTTGCCCTGTGTTGCCGAATGTGTCGCTAACACAGCAAGCCCCCTCGCCGAGCTCCCGCCGCTGAATCCAGCGGACAGGTTGAGCCCCAGAAGCGAACGCATCGCGAACGCTTTCCTTCAGGTCACCGTGCTCCTCCGCACCGAGGCCCTGCGTCTTGCCGAACCCATTTCAGGCCATCGAGCCGGGTTCCCCTACACATCCAAAGGATTCCTCCCATGTCACTCGCACACATCGACACTGCTCGCCAGGTCCGCAACTTCCGCCCGAACCTCAACATCGCCCAGCCCGCACCGACGCCTGCTCCGCGCATTCGCGCCGTTCCAGACGGCACGGAAGCGCGCGGCTTCGTGCTCTACGTCGGCATCGACGAGGCAAAGGCTGCGGCAGCAGGAACCAGCCTGCACCGCCTGGTCGAGGCGCTGAAGAGCCTGGCCGCCGAGGTCGCTCCGTCAGCTGAAACCTACGCAGCAGTTGCTCTTGCCCCAGAGGGCGCCGGCGGCCGTGACGTAGATGTGGTTCGTCTCGCCCTGCAGGACCCGGCTGCGCTGGCCAGGCACCGCAGCGCAGGTGACGAGCTCGACCGTGCCCCAGGCGGGGTCGTCGTCGACATCTCACGCAAGCGCGTCATCCTCGACAACGAGGCTGCGGCACTCACCTACAAGGAGTTCGAACTGCTGCAGTACCTCGTCTTGCGGGAGGGTCGCACCATCGACCGCGCAGAGCTGATCTCGTCACTGTGGAATGCCGCAGACGACGAGGATGCCCCCAACGAGCGCACCATCGACGTGCACGTTCGCCGCCTGCGCGCCAAGCTCGGACGCTACGAGGACATCGTGCGCACCGTGCGCGGCATCGGCTACCGCTTCGACCGTCACGCAGACGTGTCGATCCACCAGGCAACCACGCCTAGCCCCGACCTCTTCTAGATTCAAGGCCGGTTCGTCAGCTAGCGGTTAGCGGTTAGCGGTCGATCGCGTGCGCGAGGTCGTCGACGACGTTCTTCCAGTGGCCAAGCATCATGCGGCGCTCGTCGCGGTCGGCGAGCTGCTCGTGGTGGATGGCGATCGTGGTTCCGCCGGGGGCTTCCTTGACGCTGACCTGCAGGATGGTGTCGTGCGGCCAGTCGTCCGGACGCCAGCTGAGCCTGATCTTCGAGCCGGCCGTCAGGGTGCGAAGCGTGCCACGCACGCCGTCTGCCGTTTCGTACGCTGCGCCCTTACCGGCGGGAAGCGTCGTCTTTCCGAGCCACAATTCGAGGCCGTCTCCGAGCAGGTAGTCCCAGACCACGGCGGGTGACGCAGCGACGGTTCTCCGTACGCCAACCTCCCAGCCGGCATCTTTCGTCTGTCCAGTGGTGTCTTTCGGGTGTGCAGCCATAGCTTCAACTCTATTCGCCGGTCCTGACCGGAAACACCGCCCGGTCTTTAACGTGATTGAGGGCCGGTCGTAGAGGCTAACGACCGACCCTCTTCCCTTGCACCAAGAGTGTCCTGCAATCACATTTCACGTCTTCCGCCACAGCAAACGGTTGACGCACTACGAATATATAACGAACCGATAACGGGCGCTAGTTATCTATTCGTTATTTTTCTAAGAATTTTCTATGAGCCGTTTTTCCGGTGAGGCAAACGGCCGGGACCGGTGGCGGCGTTTCGGTCATCAATCGTCACCTCCATTCCACGCTGCTGTAACCCGTTCGGGGCACGCTCGAAGATATGACATCGATACATCCATCGACTCCACGGCTGGAGCGCCGGCCGGCTGACACGTCGGTCCAGTATCAGAGAATCGCCGCAGACCTCGACGTCAAGATCCGCGCGGGGGTCTACCCCGTTGGCCGTGCGTTGCCGGCGGAAGACGGCCTCGCCGGCGAGTATGAGGTCGCCAGGGGGACGATCCGCCGCGCCCTCGCGATTCTCAACTCCAACGGCACCCTCATTGTCAGGCGCGGATCACGGTGGGTGGTTCGGAGTGCGCCGATGCCGCGTGATCTGACCGTTCTGCGATCGTTCGGCCAATGGGCTCTGTCGACCGGTCAATCTCTCTCGGCGCGGACGGTGTCGCTCAAGCGCGGGCGGGCCGACGCCGTCGAATCGCGCGAACTAGGCGTGCGGCTCTCGAGCCCGGTGTTGCGGATGGTGCGGGTCGAGTCAATCGATTGTCGTCCGATCATGATCAAACGCACGACGTTCCCCGAACGGCTGATTGAGGTGGTTGAGGCGGTGCCCGTCGACGCGCGATCGCTCATGGAGGTGATTGGGCGCACCGTCGGCCTGGCGCTTGCCTCTGGCGAGAATCGCATCAGCGCCGTGATTGCGAGCGCCGCGGATCGGCGGCTGCTTGAGCTGGATGCCCCCGAGCCTTTGCTACAGCTTGTGCGCTCGGCCCACGATTCGACGGGTCGGGCGTTCGAGCTGAGTGACGACCGTTACCTGGCCGACTCGGTGAGCTTCACTCTGATGAATTCTGCCGAGGTGCGCTCCGTTCGAATCGGTTGAACTCGCGGCGCATCTGGCCGCTACGTGGCGAATCTGACGGCTAAGTGACAAACAGGCTCGATCGTCACCGTGAGAGCCCAAACGTTTCGCCGTGCTCCACTGCGAGGCCATGAGGCGGCCTCTCTAGCGACGAGCTGCCCCCCTTGACTGGGCTTCGCCACCCGTGAATTACGCGGGATGAGGCATCCGTTCATCAAGGAAGGCACATCATGAGATCGTTCTCGAAGGCGCGCATTGTGGGCGGGGCCGGAGCCGTTGTCACGGCTATCGGTGTTCTCGTCTCGGCTGTCGGCGTTTTACCGACTGTCGCTGAGGAAGCGCCAGTCGATCGCGTTGTCCTCAGCGAGGACTTCTCAGGTTCAGCTCTGCCTGAGGGTTGGACCTCGGTCGGAGGAGACTGGCGGGTCGAAGACGGCCGACTGGTCGGCAGTGCCACCGCCGGTCAGGCCCGGCTCACGTTCGGCGAACACCAGAAGAACTATCGCTTCGAGGCGACGGTTCGCTTCGAGAGCGTCGCCAACTCGGCCCGCTGGCAGGCTCTCGGCCTCGACATGCCCGCCGACGGGTCGGTGCCCTGGCAGCACGCCGCCATGCGCTCAGGCACCACCTCATCGAACGGCATCGAGTTCGCCCGCAAGACCGCGCAGAACACCTGGAATGTGACGGATGCGGCGGCCGGCCCCACCGACGCGGGCGTCGGCACCGACGTGCGCGTCGCGATTGAGGTCTACGGCAACACCGGCCGTTGGTACTTCAACGATCAGCTGGTGCTCGAGACCAAGCAGCTCGCCCGCACCGCCGATGGCATCTTCGGACTCGTGGTCGACGGTGCAACCGTCTCGTATGACGACATCGTGATCACCGAACTCGACCCACTGCCGCCGATCGAAATGGTCGCAGCGGGTGAGACCGGCATCGTCATCGCCCACCGCGGCAACTCCTCGCTCGCACCGGAGAACACGATGCCCGCGTTCGTTTCGGCCGCGCGCAGCGGCGCCGACTACATCGAAATCGATATCTACCCCACCGCCGACGGTGTTCCCGTTGTCATCCACGACGGCACCGTCGACCGCACCACCGACGGCTCCGGCGCCGTGACCGCGATGACCCTCGAGCAGCTGCGCACGTTGGACGCCGGAAGCTGGTTCGCCGAGTCGTTCACCGGCACCCGCATCCCGACCCTTGAAGAGGTGCTCGCATTCGCGCAGACCTCCGGGTCGAAGATCCTGGTCGAGTACAAGGGCCTGTGGAGCCCTGAACACTCGAAGACCACCACCGACCTGATCGCCCAGTACGGCGTCGGTGAGCAGATCTTCGCGCAGAGCTTCGACATCAACACCCTCGTGAACGTCGGTGCGGCCGACCCCGCGCTGCCGCTCGGCTACCTCGTCGGCGATTTTCCAGCCGACGCCGTCGCTGTCGCCGAGCAGTACGGCCTTGACGCCATCAACCCCGGCGCGGGCGCCGTGCTCGCACACCCGGAGACCCTGAACGCATTGAACGAGGCCGGCTACGGCGTGTTCCCGTACACGATCGATGACGCGGCAACCTGGGCGAGCCTCACCGCGCTCGGCGTCGAGGGCATCATCACGAACCGTCCCGACCGCTTGGCCGGCTGGAACTCCAGCTACAACAACGGTGGACGCCCTGGCGAAGAGGTTCCTGAGGCTGGCGAGAACGAGCAGCTGATCGGCGTCGAGGTGGCCGCGGATGCCGTCACCCCCAGTGGCGAGTTCACCTGGCGATTCTCCTCAGGGGGCGCGGTCACCCTCGGCGAGGCCGCTGTTCTGGGCGACGCCCTCTACGCCCAGGGAGCGATCAACCCGATCCTCGTGACCGACACCCGTCGTTACCCGGCGTCAACCTGGCAGCTCGCTGCGCAGGTGAGCGACTTCGTCGCCGGCGACAAGACAATCTCGGCTGCGAACCTCGGCTGGTCGCCGCGTGTTGACGTCGACGGTGCAGGTGCCGTCGCCGGCCCAGCCGTGACCTCCGGATTCGGTGGCATCGGTGCCGGCCTGTCGGAGCTTGCCGTTCTCGGCGAGTCGGCGAACGACGAGTACAAGGGCACAGGGAGCGCCCAGCTCGGTGCCGCACTCGACCTGCGCATGCCGCTCGACCAGAACTCGGGCTCGTACAGCTCGACGCTGACGATCACAGCCGTTCAGTAGTGGGCTGAACACACGCGTGAACCCGGGCAGGGTGCCGGTGAATCCGGCACCCTGCCTGTCAATCCCTCCGCTGCGGCCACGCTCGCAGACAACAGAAAGCAGAAGACATGTCTTCCCGTCGTACGCGTGGCACCATTGCGGCCATCTTGATCTCGCTCAGCTCAATCGGGCTTCTCCCCCAAGCCGCGAATGCGAACGAGCCGGCGGCGGGGTCCGACACCGCCTGGAGCGTCACGCCGGTTCTGGCCAGCAGCGGCGTTGAAAGGAGCAACTTTGCCTACGAGCTTGAGCCGGGTGCACACGTTGACGACGCCGTGCTCGTGCGCAATTCAGGTGTCGCCCCGCTGACACTCACCGTGAGCGGAGCGGATGCCTTCACCACCGATGCAGGTCGCATCGACCTCGTCACCGAAGAGACCGGCTCTGCCGACCTCGGAACCTGGATCACCCCGGCGGCGGGAGAGATCACGATCGACCCTGGACAGCAGATGAGGGTCGCGTTCAGCGTCGCCGTACCGGCCGACGCGCCGCCCGGCGATCACTCGGGAGCGCTACTCACCGTGCTCGCGACCACTGGTGATCGGGGCATCGCCGTCAACATGCGCTATGCCACCCGGGTCTCCGTTCGTGTGGCCGGCGACCTGAACCCGACGCTCACGGTCGCCGAGCCGACGATCGGCTACACCCCGAGCTTCTGGCCGTGGGAGCCGGGTACCGTGGCGGTCGGCTACGCCGTGTCAAACACAGGCAACATGGCCTTGACGGCGCGGCAGCTGCTGCGGGTCGACGGCCCGCTCAACATCGGACGCACCGAACTCGTTTCCTCGCCCGAGGAAGGCGCCGCATTCGCGGACGTGCGCGAGGTGCTGCCCGGCGACAGCGTCGCGGTCGCTGCCGCGGTCGACGGCGTGGCGTCGTGGTGGCCGGTCGTGACCGTGACTAGCCAGGTGGCCCCGCAGGCCGTCACAAACGGGATCGTCACAAACGCAGACGGCGTCCCGATAGTGTCGACGGTCGAATCGACGGCCGTGGCGTGGGGGATCTCTCCGGGGCTCGTCATCCTGCTGACAGCTCTCGCGGTCGTTGCTTTCATCGTGGTACTGCGCATTCGCCGGGGATTTTCTATGACAAGAAAAACGGCGATTGGCCAACGTGAATGACAAGGGACATTTCCAGAGGGCTTACCACCCAAGGCATTCGAGTGCCTATTGTTGATGTTCAGGGGTCAGCAGACCGCATTCACAGGTCGCCAGGCCCGCAGGAAAGGCAGCAGCGTGGTAGATCGAGCAGTGGCAGTCGCCGCGTGGGAGTCACTCTTTCGGGCACAGGTCGCAATTATGCGCAGCCTCACCGCAGAGTTTCCGTCAAAGGAGATCTCGCTCAACGAGTACGACGTGATGTTCAACCTGTCTCGGCAGCCAGGATGGCGCATCCGCTTGCGAGATCTCAATAAGCACGTTCTGCTCACCCAACCCAGCGTCAGCCGCCTTGTTGACCGGCTGGTGACAAGGGGTTACCTCGAGAAGGAAACCGATCCGTCAGATGGTCGTGGCGCCATCATCGGCCTCACGCAGTCGGGCTACGACCTGTTCAGGCGGGTCGCACGCGATCACATGGGAACGATCTCGGATCGCATCTCCGACACCCTCAGTGAAGACGAGCTCAAACAGTTGATCAACCTCTGCGACCGGCTGCGCGACGGCACGTCCAGTGAAACGACGGCGGCTGGTTAGGACGACGGGTCGCGTTTGGTTGCAGAGCGGCCTTCCCGGCCCTCTGCCCACCCGCTCCCCCGCGGGTCGGCCGGATCATGCTCGCGCAATCTCGACCGGGCAGCGCGCATTGTGTGGATGGCCCGCGGCAGGGCGAGCGGGCGCAGGAGCAGCTTGGTGAATCCTGCCCGCATTCGACCGCGTCGTTCTGGGCCGGCGGGTGCTTCGACAACGTCCAGAAGAGCACGCAGGGTCGGAGTGACATCGTCGACCTTCAGCCGCCATCGCGCGTAGGCCGCTGGCACCACCCGAGGCCCGCGTGCAGACCTCCCCAGCCAGTCCAGTAGTGGCGCCATGGTGATCTCCCCAGTGAGCGCACTGATGAGATCCACGAGATCGTCGATCTCCTCCGGCGTAAGTGCACCCTCAATCTGGTCGAGGAGGAAATCGAACCCATCGCTGCTGACGGGAACGCCGGGTATCCGCCCTGCGCAGTGCACGGCAACCGTGACGATTGCCATCGATCGGTCAAGGCTCGGCACCTGGGCGCCGGCCATCTCGATGGCAACTCTTCTCTCCCACAGGATGTCGAAGGCGACTTCAGCGTCAGTGAACAGGCCGGGGATGGCGTAGTAGACCTCTAGCCCGATCAGTCTTTCCGGATGCCGCAACACGGCTCTGGTCGGTGGCAACACGGCCTTCTCTTCGAGAGGGTCGTGAAAAATCTCCCACCCGGCATCGCGCAACGTGGCGATGAGGTGCGTCGTGGATGAGGGATCGACGAGGATGACGGCTTCCGTTTCAACGAAAGGGGTCACGAGTCCGAAATGGTCGAGGACCGGCCCACACCAGGCCAGGGTGCGGATGCGGTTGGCAGTGGCGTGCGCGGCAACCTCGGCCAGCAGGCTCGCCTTGATTGCGGCGGGATGGAGCGCCCCCGACAGATGCGGGGGCTCAGCGGGTTGCGACATGACAGCTCAGCAATGTGTAGCCCTTCGGGTCGGCTGCCCAGGCGCATGACTCACTTCACGTGCCCCGCCCCCGGGTTTCACGTCCATCCGGAGACCAACGTGAAACGCTAGGTTATCTCACGTTAACTAACGTCAAACAGCACCCAGAACAGGGGGCGGCGCAGAGGGCGGTGGGAGACTAGGGAGCGCTCTCTCCCTGTGGCTGCCCGCCGGGACCGGTCGTGCCACTGTCATCGACCTGCGCACCGCCGATGGCAACTCCAGTCCAGCTGGCCGCCGCCCATCCCGCATCTGGTTGGCCGTCGAGCACGATGACTCCCGTGTTGTGCAGGATGTGTCGCGAAGCAAACGCCGCGTCGACGTTGCTGGCGTGCGCGGCGACCCAGGCGCGGATGATCTGCCCGTGTGCGACCATCGCCACCGTGTCGTGGCCGGAGTTCACTATCTCCGCCACCACCGCGCTGAAGCGAGCGAATACCTCATGTCCGTTCTCCGCCCCCGGCATCCGCCGATCCCGATCGCCGAACGCCCACCCGAAAGAGACGTGATGATAGAGCTCGATCGACGCCCGGTCACGGCGCATCTCCAGGTCACCGGCACCGATCTCACGCGCCCCTTCGCGCACCTCGACCGGGAGGCCAAGCCGCGCTGCGAGCGGAGCGATGGTCAGTTGGGCTCTGGTCTGAACGGATGCATAGAGCGCTCCGATCCCCTCCCCAGCCAGCACGTCGGGAATGGCAGCGGCCTGCGCCACGCCGAGTTCGGTCAGACCGGGCCCCGGCACGACGGTATCCAACGCCCCCATCACATTGGATGGGGTCTGGCCGTGTCTGATCAGCAACAAGCGCATCGTCTCATCCTCGTCGAACTTCTCGTCGGCGGCGAGCAAATTCTGGAAGGATCGGACACATGAGTGAAGCTGCACCAGACGTCGTCGTGATCGCTGTCAGCCGCGACGGAGAGCATCGTTTCTCCAAGCAGCCCCAGGAGCGAATCACCGTGCGCGCCGGCCTCGGCGTCGATGGCGATGCGCACAGCGGCACGACAGTGCAGCATCGGCCGCACGCCGGGGATCCCAACCGGCCCAACCTGCGCCAGGTGCACCTGATCCACAGTGAGCTCTTCGAGGAGGTCGCGCCGCTGGGCTTCACCGTATTGCCAGGGGAAATGGGCGAGAACATCACGACGAGGGGCATAGACCTTCTGTCCCTTCCGCAGGGTGCCGTACTCCGATTGGGCAGCGAGGCCGTCCTCCAGATAACGGGGCTCCGAAACCCGTGCTCACAGATCAACACGTACCAGGCAGGACTCATGAAAGCGGTTGTCGACCGCAATGAGAACGGCGCAGTCATTCGGAAGGCCGGCGTGATGAGCGTGGTCATCGTCGGCGGCGTGATCGAACCAGGAGACCCGATCATTGTCGAATTACCCGACGGACCACATCTGCCACTCGCGCCGGTGTAAATCTGATCACTTGCAGATTCACAAACAAAAAAGGCCCCGTCCGAAGACGAGGCCTTTTTGTTTTTCTCTGTGCGCCCGAAGGGATTCGAACCCCCAACCTTCTGATCCGTAGTCAGATGCTCTATCCGTTGAGCTACGGGCGCAGGTGCTAATCCGAACTAAACGCTCGGAGGCAACTCGAAAACTATACCAGCTATCTGGGGCCCCCTTGTTCACGTTGGCCCGGTTGACCCTCAATCGGGGCAAAAAATGCGTCGAATCAGTCCTTCACGTCGTCGAGTTCGCTGGCCGGCGCCGCATCGGTTCCGAGCAGCTCACTCCGGAAGAATGCGGGTTGCCGCTTGGCGGTGATGAGCATCACAACGACCCCGGAGAGCAGAATCACCATGCCGAGCACGAACACCAAACCAACGCCGGCAATCGATGATCCGCTGCCGTATGCCGGGTCCATGGAGTCGACGAGCGTCGTCACGAACAAGACAGCGAGGATGAGGCCACCCACGAGCGGGAACAGGAAGGTGAAGAAGAAGTTGCGTGCCCTGGTGAACCAGCGGCGCCTGAAATACCAGACGCAGGCGAAGGCGGTGAGGCCGTAGTAGAAGCAGATCATCATGCCGAGGGTTGTGATGGTGTCCCACAGCACGTCCTCGCTGACGAAACGCATCACGGTATAGAACGCGGCCGCGACGATCGCCGAGACGATGGTGGCGTAGCCGGGAGTGAAGAAGCGCGGGCTGACGCGAGCGAACTTCGCCGGGAGTGCGCCGTAGTGCCCCATGGCGAGCAGCGTTCGCGCCGGACCGACAAACGTTGACTGCAGGGACGCCGCAGAGCTGGACAGCACAGCGATGGACATCAGGATGGCCAACGGCCCGAGCACAGGGCCGGCCAGCGCGAAGAACACGTTCTCCTGGATGTCAGGGTTTCCGAGCCCGATGCCGTCTTCACCGAGCCCGGCAAACGACATTGCGGTGATGGCGACGAAGAGGTAGATGACGACGATCAGGATGACCGTGAGCGTCGCTGCGCGTCCGGGGGTCTTCCGCGACCCCTTGGTCTCCTCCGACATGGTCAGCGTGACATCCCAGCCCCAGAAGATGAAGATCGACAGTGAGAGCCCGGCTGCGAAAGCGGAGAACGAGGTGACGGCGAAGGGGTTGAACCAGTCGAGAGTGACGGGTGTCGGGTCTGGTGCAGTGCCGTTCACGATGTGCACGATGGCGGCGACGCCGAAGCCGATGAGCACCAGCACCTGGAAGCCGACGAGCCAGTACTGCACCTTCTGGGTGGTCTGCATGTCTCGATAGGAGATCCAGGTCGCGATCAGGATGAAGAGGAGGCAGGTGGCGACGTTGATGAACGGGTTCGCGGCGAGCGCGGCGATATCGGAATTGTTTCCGAAGATCTGGGACAGCATGAGGTACAGGAAATCGACGGCGATGCCCGCGAGATTGCTCAGCACCACAATGGTCGCCGCAATGAGCCCCCAGCCGGCCATCCAGCCGACCCACGGACCGAATGCCCGCGTCGCCCAGGTGAACGATGTACCGCTGTCTGGCATGGCGTTGTTCAGCTCGCGATAGCCGAACGCCACGAGAAGCATCGGGATGAATCCGACCAGGAAAATGGCCGGCAGCTGCACGCCCACTTCCGCCACAGTCGGCCCGAGCGCACCCGTGAGCGTGTAGGCAGGGGCGATGCAGGAGATGCCGATGACGATTGCGCCGATTAGCCCGACGGATCCTGCGCTCAGGCCTTTCGAGGAGATTCCGGAACCCTTGGCGGGTTCGGCGCCGACGGCAGTGTCAGTGGAAGTCATGGGATTAGCTCTCTACGGTGAGGGTGGATGCCCGCGGCACAACGATCATGGGAACGGGAAGCGAGCGCAGCATTTTTGCCGCGGTGGAACCGATGAAAATCCGGCGCGGCTGTGCGAGGCGACTGGACCCGACGAGCACCACTTCATCGGGGTCCCAGCGGAGGGAAGAGATTGCCTCTTCGATGCTGTCACCGAAGACGACCCCGGCTTTGACGCTCACACCGGGCGGCAGGTGCTCTGTGGCGTAGTCGAGCACGTCCTGCGCATGCAACGCGCTCTGCGTCGACGCCTTGGTGTCGTCTGGGCGCCCAGGCAGGTCGATGGCGACCAGCGACACCAGACGCAGCGGAACTCCGGCACCGCCGGAGAGCTGAATGGCCCCGGCCAGCAGGGCATCAGCGCCCGACCTCGTACCGAGCATGCAGGTGACCCTGCTGAGGTCGACGCTGGTGGGGGCATCCGCTGAACCCTGTGGCGCCAGCGCAACGGGAACCGCGGAACTGTGCAGAAGGTCGTTTGCCACGCTACCGAGGGTGAAACGGCCGAGGATGCCGTCGTGAGCCGCGCCGATCACGATCAGTTCGGCGTCCAACGTTCTGGCGGCATCCATGAGGCCACCAGAGAAAGAATCCGCCCGTACAAGGTGGGTCTCTGCGTTGACACCGGCAGGAACACGCGCCAGAGCGTCGGCCAGCCACGCTTCGGACTGGTCTCGAAGGTACCGTTCATAGCCGGGGTCACTCGGCACGCGCGTCGATCGATGCTCGCGGTGCAGCACCAGCACGATGTCGAGGGCCGCACCCCTGCTGCGCGCCAAGCGGATGCCAAGGGCCAGTGCGTCAGCCCCTGCAGGGGTGGCTGTGTAGCCGACGATGTATCGCATGCATCCTCCTTGATGCGCCCCCTGCTCGGCGTGACAGGGGGCTGGTGTGTTGCTCAGCCGATGGTGCGGAACGCGCCCGGAAGCGTACCCCGCAGGTGAAGTGAAGGCTACCGCGCGGCCGCAATAATCGCCGCGGCGGTTTCACGCCCCACCCGGATTGCGCCGTCGACGTGCTGGTACCCCTTGCCGGCCATGTCGCTGCACGAGAACGAGATCGGGCCGACGTTCGCGCGCAGGTCTGAGCCATATCGGGCCAGGCCTCCCATGTCGAAACTGGCCGCATAGGCGCCGCGGGTCCACTCTTCTGAACCCCAGTCGCTCTCGTAGTAGACGACAGGGGTCAGAGCCTGCTCGCCGTAGTAGTGCGACAGGGAGGTGAGGATGCGCTGCTTGCGCTCGTCGGCGGAGAGCCGGAACACGGCGTCAGCTTCTTCGTCTGCGACGAAGCCCACCAGCGTCCCCCTCGGATCGTCGTGGTTGGTGTTGTCGTAGGCCTCGTGCACGAGCTCGTACGGGCTGAACGCGGTGCCCGACAGGCCGTCTTCCCGCCAGAACGGGGTCTCATAGACGGCGTGCACCTTGATGACGAGGCCCATGGAGAGGTGCTGGTGCAGCTGCTGCTGGCGCCTGGGCAGTGGCGGCTCGTAGCTGATCCGCGAGATCAGGATCGGCGGCACCGCAATGATGGCGAAGCGCGCGTTCACCTCGAGCTCGTCGGTGATGGCCGTGACACTGTTGTCACTCCACCGGAGCGTGCGAACGGCCTGGCCGAGGTGCACATCGTCGCCGAGCTTCTCGGCAAGCAACAGCGGAACCTGCTGCAGCCCGCCGATCACGCGCTCATCGAGGATGAAGTCGGCATCCACCAGGTTGGAGAAGCTGCCGGCGCTGGCGGCCATCAGCAAGGCCTGCAGCGCTGAGAAGGCGTGCGCCGGCTTGGTGAGCATGGCCCCTGCGATGAACATGCCGATGTTGTCGCGCGCCTCCTGGTCATCCGTCTGTGTTTCCAGCCAGCGGCTGAATGACACCTCATCCAGTTCCTTCGCACGCGGGTGCGCCCACGGACGATCCGGGTCGATCTCGGCCACCAGCGCGTCGAGCTTCTCGATCAGCGACACGATCTCGTGCTCGGTCTTCGGCGGCACGGGGAAGATCTCTCCCTCAAACCGACGGAGCTCCCCCGCCGCGCCGATGTAGACGTTCTCGCCTTCGCGGTATCGCGGGTACGTCTGCAATCCGAGCTCGACCAGGGTTTCCTTCAACGCGTCCTGGTCTGGTGAGACCCACTGGCCGCCGATCTCCAACATTGCGCCGTCGATGTCGTCGGTCCACAGACGTCCGCCGACCCTGTCCCTCGCCTCAAGCACCGCAACGCTCAGCCCGGCCTTCGTCAGTTCGGCGGCGGCGGTGAGGCCGGATGCGCCTGCGCCGATGATGACGACGTCGCGGTTGATCTGGTTCATGGTGAAGCTCCTGCGTGCGGGGTTGGGGCGAAGGGTTGGGCTGGTTGGCTCAGGACACCGGAATGAGCGTGTACTTCGTGGACAGGTACTCGTTGATGCCTTCAAGGCCGCCCTCGCGGCCGAGTCCGGACTGCTTCACACCACCGAAGGGAGCAGCGGCGTTCGAGACGAGCCCGGTGTTCAAGCCCATCATGCCGGTGTCGATACGGTCGATCATCCGCTGGCCGCGTGCCAGGTCTGAGGTGTAGACGTAGGCGACCAGGCCGAACTCGGTGGAGTTGGCCAGGCGCACTGCCTCGTCTTCGTCGCTGAAGGTCGTGATGCCGAGCAACGGGCCAAAGATCTCCTCGCTCAGCAGACGGCTGCCGAGCGGGACGTTGGTGACCACGGTCGGGGCGTAGAACGAGCCGGGGCCCTCCGGGCGTGATCCGCCGATGAGGAGCGTGGCGCCGCGGTCGACGGCATCCTGCACCATGGCATCCGTTGTGTCGACGGCTGCATCGTTGACGAGCGGCCCGATGGTGACGCCTTCTTCTGTACCCCGGCCGATCGTGAGGCCCGCGACGCGTTCGGCGACACGACGGGAGAACTCCGGTGCCACGGACTCGTGCACGAAGAAGCGGTTGGCTGCAGTGCAGGCCTGACCGATGTTGCGGAACTTGGCGAGCATGGCTCCGTCGACTGCCTTGTCGAGGTCTGCGTCGTCGAAGACGACGAACGGCGCGTTTCCGCCGAGCTCCATGCTGGTGCGGAGCACTCCGGTCGCCGACTGGGCGATGAGGCGCTGCCCGACAGCGGTTGATCCGGTGAAGCTGAGCTTGCGGAGGCGCGGGTCGGCGATGATCGGCGCCGACACGGTGGACGACTGGGAGGTGGTGATCACGTTGACGACGCCGGCCGGGAGGCCGACTTCTTCCAGCAACCTCACGAAGTACAGCGTGGTGAGCGGGGTCAGTTCGGCCGGCTTCACGACGACGGTGCATCCGGCGGCGAGTGCGGGCGCAATCTTCCGCGTGGCCATGGCCAGCGGGAAGTTCCAGGGCGTGATCAGGAAGCACGGCCCGACGGGGCGCTGAGACACCACCATGTGGCCTGTGCCTTCAGGCGTGAGCCCGTAGCGGCCACTGATGCGCACGGCTTCCTCGCTGAACCAGCGCAGGAATTCGCCGCCGTACGCGACCTCGCCCAGCGCTTCACCGAGGGGCTTGCCCATCTCGAGCGTCATCAGCAGTGCGAACTCGTCCTTGCGTTCCTGCAGCAGGTCGAAAGCGCGGCGGAGCAGCTCACCCCGCTGGCGTGGCGGAGTCTTGGCCCACCCGTCCTGCGCGGCGACAGCAGCGTCGAGGGCAGCCGCACCGTCTTCGACACCGGCGTCGGCGATGCGGGTCAGTTCGAGGCCTGTTGCCGGGTCGAACACCGGCAGGGTCTTCCGCGATGCGGCCTGGCGCCACTCACCGTTGATGAACAGACCGGTCGGCACTTTCGCCAGCAGCGCGGTTTCTTTGTCTGACACTGGAGTTCTCCTTTGCTCACCGGCGGGGCGGTGAATCCATACTCAACGATACGCGGGCACCCGCGCGCCGAGGCTTGGCATCGATGCT
This sequence comes from Leifsonia sp. Y878, assembly GCF_057669685.1. Classification (NCBI taxonomy): domain Bacteria; kingdom Bacillati; phylum Actinomycetota; class Actinomycetes; order Micrococcales; family Microbacteriaceae; genus Leifsonia; species Leifsonia sp. Y878. The sequence goes on from NZ_JBYHFS010000006.1 coordinate 54,067, forward strand.
TGGTTCAGGGTGATGGGCAGGCGTCAGGCCGCGGCGAGCGCCGCAGCGATCACACTGAGCCCCTCGATCAGGAGCTCGTCGGAGATCGACAGGGGCGGCAGGAACCTGATGACGTTGCCGTAGGTGCCGCAGGTGAGCACGACGACGCCCTGTGCGTGAGCCATGCTCGCGACACGGTTGGTGAGTGCGGCATCCGGTTCGCCCGTTGCCGGGTCGACAAGTTCGATGGCGATGAGCGCGCCTCTGCCGCGGACGTCGCCGATGCGGGGGTCATTCACACGCAGTGCGTTCAGGCGTCCGGTGAGGAGCGTGCCGATGTCAGCAGCGCGCTGCACCAGGCCGTCTTCCTCGTAGCTCTGAATCGTGGCCAGTGCCGCAACACAGGCCAGGGGGTTTCCGCCATACGTCCCGCCGAGCCCGCCGGCGTGTGACGAATCCATGATCTCGGCGCGACCGGTGACGGCCGACAGTGGCAGCCCTCCGGCGATGCCCTTCGCCGTGACGATCAGGTCGGGAACAATGCCCTCGTGGTCGCAGGCGAACATGGCTCCGGTGCGGGCGAACCCTGTCTGCACCTCGTCGGCGATGAAGACAACGTCGTTTGCACGCGCCCAGGCGAGAAGAGTGCCCAGGTAATCTTCGGCGGGAACGATGAATCCGCCCTCTCCCTGGATGGGTTCGATGAGAAGCGCTGCGAGGTTCTTGGCGCCGACCTGCTTCTCGATCATGCTGATGGCGGCCTTGGCGGCTGTCACGCCGTCCTGACCACCGTCGCGGTACGGGTACGACAGCGGCGCGCGGTAGATCTCTGGGGCAAACGGGCCGAAGCCATCCTTGTACGGCATGTTCTTCGCCGTGAGCGCCATGGTGAGGTTGGTGCGGCCGTGGTACGCGTGGTCGAACGCAACGACTGCCTGCTTGCCGGTGTAGTGCCTGGCGATCTTCACGGCGTTCTCCACGGCTTCAGCACCCGAGTTGAACAGCGCACTGCGCTTCTCGTGATCGCCGGGCGTGAGCCGGTTGAGGGCTTCAGCGACCTCAACGTATGAATCGTAGGGAGCCACGGTGAAGCAGGTGTGCGTGAACTGGGCCAGCTGGGCACTGACCGCGGCAACGACGCGCGGGTTGCTGTTGCCGACACCGGTCACCGCGATGCCGGAACCGAGATCGATCAACGAATTGCCATCGGCGTCGACAATGACGCCACCGCCGGCTGCGACGACGAACACCGGAATGGTGGTGCCGACGCCCGCAGAGACGGCCGCCGACTTGCGCGCCAGCCACTCCGTCGACTTCGGCCCGGGAATCGATGTGACCAGCCGACGTTCCTGGGGCAGCGACGGTCCTCCAAGCGGGATGGGGTTCGAGGCGCTGACAACGGTGTCGAGGAGGGTCATTGGACTCCAATTCAGTGAGCGGATGCTTCAGCGTAAAGAGCGCCGCCACCTGCCGGTATCGCCCGACCGTATAGTAGGGACCAGCGTTTTCGCCGTGACGGCCATCCGCTTGCCAGCCCCGCCACCCGCTCGAGGAGTCCAATGCCGCCGCCCCTCCGCCGCCTGCTCAGCCAGGCCGACCTGCAGCTGCGTCTGCTGACCCCGGAATCCGACCTTCCGGGTGACGCCCTCCAGCGCCAGGTGCAGTGGGTACACGCCTCAGATCTGCTCGACCCAACGCCGTTCATCTCTGAGGGCCAGGTGTTGCTGACGACGGGTACCCAGTTCGATGCGGATGCCGCGATGAGCGGTGCCGCTTCGGAGGTCGGCTTCTATGACGACTATGTGGCGCGACTCGTCACCCTCGGCATCGTGGGCCTCGGCTTCGGCACCGAAGTGATCAGGGACGGCACGCCAGACCCGTTGGTCGCGGCCTGCCTGGCCTATGGACTGCCGCTGTTCGAGGTGCCGTATCGCACACCATTCATCGCCATCGCCCGGCTGGCGGCCGAGCTGGTCGCCGAGGAAAGCTATGCCAGACACACCTGGGCCGTGCGTGCGCAGCGCGCGATCTCACTCGCCGCGCTGCGCCCCGACGGGCTGCGAGCCACCCTCGGCGAACTCTCGAACCAGCTCGACCACTGGGTCGCCCTGTTCGACGCCGCTGGGAACCTTGACCGCGTGTTTCCGGCCGATGCTCTCACCGGCGATGCGTTCGGCATCGTGCAGGCCGAAGCGGTGAAGCTGCTCCGTCGCGGACAGCGCGCAAGTAGTTCCGTGGTCACGAGCGGCGAAACCCTCACCCTGCAGACCCTGGGCGGAAGCAATAAATTGCGCGGCGTGCTCGCCCTCGGCGGTGCCGTCGAGCTTGACCACGCCAGTCAGGAACTCGTGACCTCCGTCATTGCACTGGCCGGGCTTGCCCTTGAACAGAACCACGCCTTCGACCGCGCACGCGGCCATCTGCGCACCGGGCTGCTCAATGCGCTCCTCGGCGGCAGTATCGAGCTGGTGTCGTCCATCGCGGCTGAGATGTGGGGCGGTCTCCCTCCCGCCCCTGTACGAATCGTGCTGGCCGCTGTTCCCCACGACAAGATCAGCTCGGTGACAGAGTTGCTGGAGCTTCGCATCGAGGCTCAGCCTGGATCCGTCTTCTACGGGGTGCGCGGAGACCATGTCGTGCTGTGCCTGTCAGAGGAGTCACTCGATGTGGCCGACGAGCTCTGCCAGGCCTTCGACCTGCATGCCGGGGTGTCAGATCCGACCGGCTACGAGTCGCTGCAGCACGCACTCGTACAGGCGGAGCGAAGCCTCGAGCGCGCCAAGGAGGGCGGTCCTGGCGTTGCCCAGTTCGATGCAATCTCCCGTCAGGGGGTGCTTGCGTTCCTCGCACGAACGGATGCCAGGGAGATAGGCAGAGCGACACTTGCCCCGCTCATCGACAACGACGCGGCATCCGGATCCAACCTGCTGGAAACAGTGCGGGTCTGGCTGGAACACAACGGCCAGCTCGACGCGGCGGCCCAGGTGCTTGGCATCCATCGGCACACCGTTCGAGCCCGCATCAAACAGGCTGAGCGTCTCCTCGGCCGGGACATGACGACATTCCACGCCCGTGCCGACATCTGGGCCGCCATCCTCTCCGTCACCTAGCCGGGCGGATAATTCTGTACGCCGCTCGGCGGCGAGCGTAGGATGAGCCGCGTGAGTCAGCATACGGAAGTCACAGAGACGTATTCGGCACCGACCGCGGTCGCTGCACAGCCACATCACGCCTGGCTGCCGCTGCCGGAAGAGCCCATCGTTCGCAGCCTGGCTGGTGAGTTGCCACGGCCAGTAGGGGCAGGCATAGCAACGCTCGTCGTGCTGGTGTCCGCTGTGCTGTTCCTCTGGTGTTTGGTGGAGACCTGGCGATACAACCCCAACGTTCCGCTCCCGCTGTTCCAGGTGACCGTCGCCGGCGCGATCGTCTCCGGAATCGCCCTCTACGCCAGAACCACGTTCAGCTACGTCATTTCCCTCATTGGGGCCGTGGCATGGATCTGGGTGTCGATCTCACCGCTGGAACCCGCCTGGATGTGCGTGCTGCAAGGACTGACCTTCGCCCTGATGATCTGGGGCATGGACATCGCCATCACGGCGGTGCGCTACAACAAGAGGCCTCGCTTCTAGCGCCAGGCACCTACCGCCAGGCACCTACTTTGACCAGCGCCGCCTGATGGCGCGCAGGCCGAGCAGCGATCCCCCGAGCAGAAACAGCACGCCAGCGGCGACAAAAGCGCCAACGGGCAGATCCTGACCGGTGGCTGACAGCGTTGCCGCACTGGCGACGACATCTGCATACATGAGTTATCCCATCGACGAGCCTTCGGGAGCGCATTAAGGGAAACGCCGGCGTCGCGCCGGTCTCGTGATGATAAGACTGCTTTCGCGGACAGACAATGCCCCAGCGCGCAATTGGAACCGCGATCCAGCCGCTTCCCTGCTGCCTCGCCGGTTGAAACAACGCTCAGCTTTGCGCTCTAGTCGTCCTCAGCGGCCGGTGCTTGACTGGTCAAGATGAACGCCAATGGCATCAGCCAGGGTACGGCGGTCTCGGTGAACTCACCGGCCCGGCGCAGTCTGGACGTGCGGGTGACCGGCGGTCTCGTGCGCGGCGTGCGCGAGGGGTCCATCTTCGCCTGGCGCGGAATCCCATACGCCGCCTCTCCTGAGGGGGAGTTACGTTTTCGTGCGCCGCAGCCGGTCACACCCTGGTCGGGAGTGCGCGATGCATCGCGATACGGCCATGTCGCTCCGCAGGTGTATCGGGGACAGTTCAAGGGCACATCGCCCAAGGTGCCGGCCAGTGAGGATTGCCTGAGCGTGAACGTGCTGGCCGCTGCCGTCCCCGGCCGGCGTCGGCTGGGAAAGCCCGTGATGGTGTTCATCCATGGCGGCGCCTACAGCGTCGGGTCATCCCAGGATTTCTCCGGACAGGGCACCGGTCTCGTGTCGAGTGGGCGCGTCATCTACGTGAGCTTCAACTATCGACTGGGGGCGCTCGGATACCTGGACTTCAGCCGCTACTCAACACCGGAGCGTCCCATCGAGAGCAACCTCGGGCTGCGGGACCAGGTTGCCGCGCTGGTGTGGGTGAGGGACAACATCCGCTCATTCGGAGGAGACCCGAACAACGTCACCCTGTTCGGGGAATCGGCGGGAGGCAACGCGGTCACCACGCTGATGACAACGCCGTCGGCCGCCGGGCTGTTTCACCGGGCCATCGCGCAGAGTCCGCCGCCGAACGCGGTCTACTCGAAGGAGCTGGCAGGGCGGTGGGCCGCAGACTTCGTCGAACTCCTCCAGACGAGCGCACCTTCGCGTGGATTGGCTCTGCCCGCGTCCGCCGGCTCCTCCACCCAGCGGGTGATCGAGCAGCCAGGCGAGATCGGGCAGGTGCTGGCGACAGCGGATGTCACTCGCCTCAATGCTGCTGCGCTTGAGCTGCAGGCACGCGTTCCCGACGATTACCCCGGCACGTTCTGCCTGGCGCCGGTCGTCGACGGCGACTTCCTGCCCGAACGGCCCATCGATGCGTTCCGGGGCGGCAGGGCACACAGGGTGCCACTCATTCTGGGTACCAACGATCGTGAGGGCTCCGCGTTCCGCGGCAGGGTTGAGATTCTTCCCTCCTCGATTTCGCGCATTGATGCATTGTTCGAGCGGGCACCTGAGTCGTCATGGGAAGATCTGCGCCTGGCGTACACCGGGCTGCCGCTCCCCCGCCCAGCGGCGGACTTCGCCGGCGATTCCGCTTTTTGGTTTCCCACCGTGAAGGTGGCCGAATACCACTCGAACTTCGCCCCCGTGCACCTCTACCGGTTCGACGTTGCACCACGCCTGATGCGCATGCTCGGCTTCGACGCCACCCACGGCATCGAGATGCTCGCCCTGTTCGACCGGTCAAACACCAGCGCTGGCCGCACGATGACGGCACTCGGCGGCCGCACGCCCTTCATGCGCGCAGGCGAGCGGATGCGACGCCACTGGCTCCACTTCGCCTGCACGGGGGCCGTCGAGTCGACCTGGCCGCGGCATTCGACGACCAACAGGTTGACCCTGATCATCGACAACATCGACCACGTCGAGTCAGACCCGCGGGGCGACCGGCGGCGAGCCTGGGAGGCGTTCCTCACGGACTTCTGAGCGGCAGGCACCAGGCAGATGGCAAAGAAAAACCCCCGCCGAGGCGAGGGTTTTGTGTGCGGAGCCGGTGGGATTTGAACCCACGGTACCCTGTAAAGGGTACTCCACCTTAGCAGGGTGGTGCACTAGGCCGAACTATGCGACAGCTCCTGAGTGCTCGCTAACGCGAACACGCCACAGTAATCATAACCGAACTCGTAGCGTCATTTCGACCACCGGCCGAACGACGCACTAATCAGCCCTGGTCGTCGAGCGTGCGGCCCACCGAGCAGGTGTACTGGCCGGCCGTCTGGCCGGTCGCGGTGTCTGGCAACACCGTTGCGCCGGTTCCCGCGGATGGGTCAACGGGTGCGGCCGGGTCGGCTGCGGCATCCGTCGTGGTGTCTGCGGCTGGAACGTCGGCGGCAGGCGCATCGGTGACGGGTGCGTTCGGGTCGACGGTCGCGCCACGACCGGTGGTGCCACCCAGCGCCACAGGCTGGTCGGCAGCGATGGCCGCGAAGAGGTCGTCGAAGTCGGGCTGCAGGGGCAGCACGCCGCCCTCTGTGCTTCCGGTCGGAACCTGGATGAAGGTCACGTCGTTGAGGTCGATGTCCTTCAGTGCGATCGCGATCGAGGCGATGCGGTCAACGTTGTTGAGAGAGTCGGAGAGCACCATGTTGCCGGTGACTGCCTTGGCCAGCGAGTAGACCTTCAGCGGATCCGACAGGGTAGAGGCGCTCTTGATCGTGCGCACGAGCGACGACATGAACACCTGCTGGTTGTTGATGCGGGTGAGGTCGCTGCCGTCACCGACACCGTGCCTGGTGCGGAGGAACTGCAGGGCGTCGACGCCAGCCAGTGTGTGCTCGCCCGGGTCGAGGAAGGTACCGGTGTACTCGTCCTCAATGCGCTCCGCCACACAGACCGGCACGCCGCCGACTGCAGTCGACATGGCGATGACGCCGCTGAACTGCACCTCGGCCGCGAAGGGAACGCTGAGGCCGGTGAGCTCCTCGACCGTCGCGACGGTGCAGGAAAGCCCGCCGTAGGTGAGGGTGGTGTTGATCTTCTGGCGACTCATGGCATCCGAGGTGTAGCCCGTTTCCGGGTCGGTGCACTCTGGAATCGGCACGAACATGTCGCGAGGGAAGCTGATGATGGACGCGTTGGAGTGGTCCTGCGAAATGTGCAGCAACATCGTCACGTCGTTGAGGTCGCCGGTGTCGTCTTCGTCACCGAATGCGGCATCCTGGCCGACACGGCTGTCACTGCCGACGAGCAACAGGTTCACACCGCCATCGATGGCGCCGATCTGCGGCACGGGGCCCTCTGTCTCATTGGCGAGGTGCACACCCGGCTGGACACTGGCGGCCACGTCGAACGCGGCGATGCCGGCAATCGAGACGGTGCTGATGAGCACGACGGCGAGAGAGGCGCCGATGATGCGCATGACGGCAGCCCAGGGATTCGACTTCTTCAGCCGGCCGTGACGGGCAATGCTGCCCAGTTTGCGTGATCTATTGGAGCGGGGGCGCAGTGTGTCGCTCACTCAGATCCTTTCACGTCATGTGCTTGCCAGGCACCTAGTGCGGAGGGCGTGGGATTCGAACCCACGAGACATTTCTGCCCACCAGTTTTCAAGACTGGCTCCATCGGCCGCTCGGACAGCCCTCCTCGTTCGGCCAGCCTACGTCACGTTCAACGCGGGTAAATCAGACGAACAATGACCGATTCTAGCCGATAGCAGAATCTCCACAGTGCCAGCGCTTCCTGAAAAGGTGCTGGGGGAAGGTTATGAGGCACCCGCACTAGTTGCCAAGCGACTGTCCAACCGTGCACGTTTCTTCGGCTGCGGTCTGCCCAGAAATGGTTGGCGGCAGCGTGACGGGCCCCTCTCCGGCGTCGAGTGTCGGGGCCTCTGCGGTGGCATCTGGCGCGGCATCCGTCGACCATGGCGCAGGCGTATCCTCCGGCGTCGCCGACTCGCTTGGCACAGTGGATGGCGTCACCTGAGTCGCCTCACCGACGGTGCCGCTGAGGGTGATCGGCCGGTCATTTTCGAGGGCATCGAACAGTGCAGCCGCATCGTCGGTGAGCGGCTCGATGCCCTTGTACGTGCCCGCAACCGGGTACTGCACGAACGTCACGTTGGCCAGGTCGATGTTCTGGAGCGTCATCGCGATCGCCACCATGGTGTCCAACGGCTGCAGGCTCGTGGAGAGCACCATATTGTCGCCGGCGGCCTTGGCCAGGCTGTAAAGCGTGAGCGGATCGCTCAACGTGCCCTCACTCTTGATCGTGCGCACCAGGGACGCCAGGAACGCCTGCTGGTTGCCGATTCTGGCCAGGTCGCTTCCGGAGACCAGCCCATGACGCGTGCGCAGGAATTGCAGAGCCTGCACGCCTTCCAGCTCATGCACGCCAGGCTCAAGGATGAGCCCGGTATACGGATCGTCGATCCGCTCTGCCACGCACACGGGCACGCCGCCGACGGCGTTCGACATCTCAATGACGCCGTTGAACTCAATCTCGGCTGCGTATGGGATGGTGATCCCGGTGAGCTGCTCGATCATCGTCACCGTGCAGGCCAGCCCGCCGTACGACAGGCTCGTGTTGAGCAGGTCGGTGAAGCCGCCGTCTGTACCGGGGGTCGTGCCGTCCGCCGACGGCGCGCACCAGGGAATCTCCACCAGCATGTCGCGGGGGAAGCTCACCACCGTTGCCGAGCTGTGGTCCTGTGATACGTGCAGCAGGATTGTCACGTCATTCAACGTTGCGCTGCGTTCGCCGTACGCCGGGTCGCCTCCCCCGCTGTCGCTTCCCACCAGCAGCAGGTTGATGGCGCCATCCTTCGGTTTGACCACGGGGCCCGCGTCATTCGGCAGCGAGACGCCCGGCTTCAGGCCGGCAGTCACGTTCCAGATCGCAATTCCGACAACGGATGTCACGCTCACCAGCACGACGACGAGCGCGACTCCCACGAATCGAAGGATCGCGAGCCGCAGCGGTTCAACCGGCAGGCGGCCATGCCTGGCCAGCGGCAACGCCTTCGGCGAAGCGACCGCAGGCGTCGTCGCCGCGGAAAGCCCTCCGGGCACGGGACCAACTGCGCCATCGCGTGGTGCGGTGACGTCGTCTCCCGTTGCTCCGGCATCAACCATTCCCCACCAAGTCTTGGCTCGACGCGGCCGCCTCATCCAGGCCAGCGGCGGCCATGGCTGCGGCCGGTTCGACGGCGACGGGCGCCCCAGACAGTTCGACGAACACCTGGTCGCCGATCATGGTGCGGTCCCTGGCGCTGTGCTGCACCGACAGGGTGGTGCCATCTGGAAGCTCGACCCTCGTGCGGCGCAGCGACCCGAGAAAGCTCGAGAGAATCACCGTGGCGCTGATGCCGCTCGTCGCCAGTCGCAGGTCTTCTGGTCGGAGGAAGACCCGCACCGGGCCGTCTGGCGTGCCAGGTATGGCGATGGGCAACGAGCGGCCGAGGACACGCACCGTTCCGGCATCCGCTATGCCATCGATGCGGTTGCTGAGCCCAACGAACTCGGCCACGAATGGTGTTGACGGTTTGCTGTAGAGCTCTTCAGGCGTGCCGATCTGCTCGATGCCGCCCGCGCGCATGACGGCCACGCGGTCGGCGACGGCCAGCGCCTCCTCCTGGTCGTGCGTCACGAAGAGCGTGGTGATGCCGAGCTCGGTCTGGATGCGACGGATCTCGTCGCGCAGCTGCAGGCGCACCTTGGCGTCGAGGGCTGACAATGGCTCATCGAGCAGCAACACCCGCGGCCGGGTGACCAGGGCCCTGGCCAGGGCCACCCGCTGCTGCTGGCCGCCGCTGAGCTCGTGGGCGAAGCGGTGGACGTAGGCGGAGAGACCGACCATGTCGAGTGCTTCAGCCGCCCGACTGGCCCGATCGGCTGCAGGCACCTTGCGCATCCGCAGCCCGAATTCAACGTTCTGCCCCGCTGTCATATGCGGAAACAGTGAGTACGACTGGAAGACCATGCCGAGGTCACGCTTATTCGTGGGTTGCCACGTGACGTCGACGCCGTCGATGGTGATGGAGCCGCTGTCGACGGATTCCAGCCCGGCCACCGAGCGCAGTGCCGTCGTCTTGCCGCAGCCTGACGGGCCGAGCAGCGCAACGAACTCCCCCGGTCGCACATCAAGGCTGAAATTGTGCAGCGCCGATTGACCGCCGAACGACTTGGCGATGTCGACGAGAACGACTCCGGCTCCGGTGGGGGTCATGGGTTGGTCCTGTTCTTTCCACGGCGTCGGAGTCCGGGTTCGCCCACTTTGCCGATGACCAGCAACAGCACGAACACGAAGATGAGGGAGAGCAACGCAAAGATGATGGCGGCGTACGGGTCGGTTTGCGAGACCGCAAGCAATGCCGTCTGCAGGTTCTGCCTGCTGAGCAGCGATGCGATGGTGAACTCGCCAAGCACAACGGCCACGGAGATGAAGGATGCCGCCAGAATGCCGCGGCGCAGGTTCGGCAGGATCACGCGCCAGAGCACCGTGAACCAGCCGGCACCGAGCGACCGCGCCGCCTCGCTGAGAGTGTTGACGTCGACGGCGCCGAGGTTGGATTGCAGCGTGCGATACGCGTACGGCAACACGGTGATCCCGTAGGCGAACGAGAGCGTCCAGACCGAACTGCCGAAAATGGATGCCACCACCGAGTAGACGGGTGCCAATCCGACGACGAGCACGATCGCCGGCACCGTGATCGGGATGATGCAGATGAACTCGAGCACGCGGCGCAACCGCGGGAAGCTGAGCTGCACGAGGATCATTGTCGGCAGCACGATGACGAGCACAATGGCGACGGTGACGACGGCCAACACCAGGGAGTTGGTGAGGCCGGTGAAGAGCGTGGCGTACTGGCTCGACAGGGCAGGGTCGAAGACGGCTGTCCAGTGCGAGACGGTGTATCCACCCGCCAGGCCAGCCCGCAGGCTGAACTCGATCATCGACAGGATCGGAATCGCGAACAGCACGCCGACCACGCCGAGAATCACCCAGCGCACGGTGCGACTCGGTGCAATCCCCCCGCTGCCGCGCGTATTGGCGGGGGTGGCGGTGACGCTGCTGCGGTTGACCGCGGCCATCTCGGTCATCGTTGCCACCTCGTGGTGCGTGATTGCAGGAACGAGTAAGCCGTCATGACGATCACCATCACGATGATCATGCCGAGGGCGAGTGCTCCTGCCATGTTCTGCCGACCGAGCAGCGTCTCACTGACCAGCGCAGCGCGAATCTGCAGCGGCACGATCTGCGATCCCTGGCTGATGAGAGCCGCGGCCGTCGCATAGGCCGAAAAGGCGTTGGCGAACAACAGCAGCAGGCTGCCGAAGAACGCCGGAGCGAGCACGGGCGCCCCGATCGTGCGCCAGTACGTGAACGTGCTGCCGCCCAGCGTGGCATTGGCCTCAGCCCACTGCGGCTTCAGCCCGTCGAGCGCCGGCATGAAGGTGATGATCATCAGCGGCACCTGGAAGTAGATGTACGGCAGGATGAGCCCCGGCAATTGGTACAGCCAGACGCCGTCTGCGTAAATATCGATCCCGACGCTGGTCTCGAGGAACACGGTGATGAGGCCCTGCACGCCGATCGTGGCGATGAAGGCGAACGCAAGCATGACGCCACCGAATTGGGCAAGCACGCTCGACGCCGACTCGATGATGAGGCGGAGCCGACTGCCGGCCCGCGTGCCGATCAGGGCATAACAGACCAGGGCACCGACAACAGCTCCAACTACCGCGGTCAGCGCAGAGACCCAGAACGAGGCAAAGAACGTGTTCAGGATGACGGGATCACCCAGGGCGGCCACATTGGCGAATGTGAGGCTGCCGTCGTCGTCGAAGAACCCGGTGGCCAGCGCCAACACCGTCGGCAACGCGAGGAAGAGCAACACGTAGAACGCGAAAGGTGCGAGCCCGAGATACGGCCCCCAGCGCACGCGGCGCCTGGCCGGCGGGGCGTCGGCCGGCGCGTCTACTCGATGCCTGGCCGCCGAGCGCGGGGGGTGATCCCCCGCGCCGACGGTCGGCGCGGCTGACGCTGCAGCGCCAGCCTGGTTAGCCAACGGCTGCGGCCCAGTTCTGGGCGAGCAAAGCGTTCGCCGCATCGGATTGTTCGGTGGTGGGGCTGACGCGGTCAGCAGGCAGCTCACCCACGGTGTCCAGCGCATCCTGGTCGACAGTGCCGGCGGCGATCAGTGCGTCGAGCGTCACCGGGTACGCGCCGGCGGCCAGGTACAGGTTCTGCACCTCTGGGCTGAAGATGAACTCCTGCCACAGTCGGGCTGCTGCGGGGTGCGGGGCATCCTTGTTGATCGCCTGGTTGTAGTAGCTCGTGTACGCGACACCGGGGAGGGTCGTGACCTTCCAGCCGTCGACGGCACTGGCGTTGGCGAGGTTGTTGTAGCTCCAGTCGAAGACGACCCCGGTTTCACCAGATGCGATGGTTGCCGGCGTCGGGTTGACCGTCAGGAAGTTGCCCGCCTTGTTCAGCTGCGAGAAGAAGTCGATGCCCGGCTGGAAGTCGTCGAGCGTTCCACCGCTTTGCACGGTGGCGAGGCCGACCGCCGCGAAGGCAGCGCCAGCCTGCGTCGGGTCACCGTTGATCGTGACGGCGCCCTTGTAGTCGGCGCTCAGCAGGTCGTCGAGCGACGTGGGTTCCGGATACTTCGCCGAGTTATAGCCGATCGACATGCTGCCGGTGTAGTCGTTGACCCACAGGCCGCTGGCTTCCTTGTTGTCGGCCGGGATCTCATCCCAGTTCTCCACCTTGTACGGGGCGAAGTACTTCGTGCTGTCGAGCGCGACAGCCGTGCCGAGGTCGAAGACGTCTGGTGCGGTGTCTTGTCCCTTGTTGTCGTCCGCTGCCTTGATCTCGTCGGCGCTTGAGCCCTCCGGGTTGGCCGAGTTCACGGTCAGGCCGTACTTCTCCTTGAACAACGCGATGATCTTGCCGTAGTTCGCCCAGTTGTCCGGCAGCGCGATGACGTTGAGGGTGCCTTCCTTCTTCGCCGCATCGACCAGCGCATCAAGCCCCCCGAAGTCCGCAGCGCTCGTGGCAGTCGCCGCATCGACGCCGGAAGCGGATGTCGTAGACGTGCCCCCAGAATCGCTCGTGCACGCCGTGAGGGTGAGGGCAAGAGCCGCGATGGCCAGAACGGCCGTCGGCTTGCGTCGTAGGAACACAATTCCTCCAAGGGACCAGCCGATGGTCGTTCGCGCCATTGCGAACTGTTGGGTGCCCGAGGCCGATCACTGCGAGTGTATCCAACGAGATGCTCGCGAGCGAGAGCCTTTGTGTCACAATGCAGCACGAATTTACAGGGTTGCAATATTCCGGCTACAGCGTGCGAAGCACCGCGGCGAGACCGTCGTCGTGCACGGACCCTGTCGTCTCGTTCGCGGCGGCGATGACCTCGGCGGGAGACGCTCCCATGGCGATGCCACGCCCTTCGACGCTCGCCCACTCGAGCATGTCGATATCGTTGCGTCCGTCGCCGACAGCCATGATTCTGCTGCGTGGAACATTGAGGGCTGAACGCACCCGTTCCATTGCCGTTGCCTTGTTGACGCCGTCTGGCGCGATATCAATCCAGGCCGTCCAGCCGATGGCGTAGCTGACCTTGTGCAGGCCCATCCGCTCGACCACGCCGAGGAAGTCCTCCATGTCGTGGTCGGGTGAGATGACGACAACACGGGTTGCCTTGTGGCGCAACAGCTCATCGAAGTCGACGTGTTCGCTGTCGAGTCCGATGGTGGCGTCGGGGAACGGCTCTGTGTACCGGTAGAAGCCCTGCTCGTCTTCGACGGCATAGCGAGCATCGGTCAGGTGGGAGCGGATGGAGGTGAGCACGTCGGTCGGGTCGAACGACTCGATCCAGGCTCGCCGGTAGCCCGCAGGGGCGTTCGGGTCTCGGTGCAGGGTGATCGCGCCGTTGGAGCACACCACGTAGCGCGGGGTGATCCCGAGGCGATCAAGCACGGGCAGCGTCGCCGACTCCGACCGCCCTGTTGCCAGCATGACCTCGTGGCCGGCATCCGCCAGTCGTGTGATCTCCGCCAGCACAGCTGGGCTGATGCCGCCGTCTTCATGCATGGTGGTGCCGTCGATGTCGAGAGCGACGAGCCACCGGGGCTCGACAGACTCTCTGTCGATCGTCGAGTCCGGCCCGATTTCGACAGGCTCTAGCGAGTCGGAAACCGTCATTTGATCGGCTCGAGGACGTCGATGCCGCCGAGGTAGGGACGCAGCGCCTCAGGGACCACGACAGAGCCGTCTTCGCGCTGGTGCGTCTCGAGAATCGCGACGATCCAGCGGGTGGTGGCCAGGGTGCCGTTGAGCGTGGCGACAGGCGACGTCTTGCCCGACTCAGTGCGGTAGCGGATGTCGAGGCGGCGCGCCTGGTACGTGGTGCAGTTACTGGTGCTGGTGAGCTCGCGGTACGCGTTCTGGGTGGGAACCCAGGCCTCGATGTCGAACTTGCGGGCCGCGCTCGAGCCGAGGTCGCCGGCGGCAACGTCGATGACACGGTAGCTGAGACCGAGGGCCTGCAGCATCTGCTCCTGCAGGGCGACCAGGCGGTCGTGCTCTGCTTCGGCGTTCTCCGGAAGAACGTAGGTGAACATCTCCAGCTTGTTGAACTGGTGAACGCGGATGATGCCGCGGGTGTCTTTTCCGCCAGATCCGGCTTCGCGGCGGTAGCAGGTCGACCAGCCGGCGTAGCGGAGCGGTTCTGCGGACAGGTCGAGGATCTCGTCCTTGTGGTACCCGGCGAGCGCGACCTCGCTGGTGCCCGTGAGGTAGAGGTCGTCGGCCGGGAGGTAGTAGATCTCGTCGGCGTGCTCGCCGAGGAAGCCGGTGCCGTCCATGATCTCAGGGCGCACGAGCGTCGGGGTGATCAGCGGGGTGAATCCGGCGTCAAGCGCATGGTCGAGTGCCATGTTCATCAGGGCGATCTCGAGGCGGGCGCCGATGCCGCGCAGGAAGTAGAAGCGCGAGCCAGACACCTTGGCGCCACGCGTCATGTCGATCGCGCCGAGCAGCTCACCGATTTCGAGGTGGTCACGCGGCTCGAAGTCGAAGGTCGGCGTCTCACCGTGCGTGCGCAGCGTGATGAAGTTGTCTTCGCCGCCGGCTGGCACGCCGTCGATGATGGGGTTCTGGATGGTGCGCACGATCGTCGTGAAGCGTTCCTCGGCCTCCGACGCCGCAGCACTGGCTGCCTTGACCTGTGCGGCCAGGGCCTGCGCCTCTGCGACGAGCGCCTTCTTCTCCTCCTTGGGAGCAGCGGCCACCTTCTTGCCGAACAGGTTCTGTTCGGCGCGCAGCGCCTCAAACGCCGAAATGGAGGCGCGACGCTCAGCGTCAGCCGCGAGCGCAGCATCCACGGCGTCGACAGACGAGCCGCGGGCCTCCTGCGAACGCTTGATGAGGTCAGGGTTTTCGCGTAACAGCACCGGATCAATCACGCCCGCCAGTCTACAAGCGCAGCATCCGCACGCTTGCTAGCCTTGGCGCGTGCCCGCCAATGGTAAGACCACCCTCCCGTACGCCGCCGTCGTCTATAACCCAATCAAGGTAGACCTGCAGAAGCTTCGCGCGAGCGTGAACGCCGCCCAGATCGGGGCGAAGTGGGCCGACACGTTGTGGTTCGCGACCACGGAGAAGGATGCCGGCCAGCAGGCGACGAGGCGTGCCGTGCGCCAGGGGGCATCCGTCGTGCTTGCCGCCGGCGGCGACGGCACGGTGCGCGCTGTCGCAGAAGCGCTCCGCGACACCGAAGTGGGACTGGCTGTCGTTCCCCTTGGCACGGGGAACCTGCTCGCCCGCAACCTGCAGCTGCCCCTGAACAACCTCGATGACGCCGTGCAGATCGCCTTCGCCGGCATCGACCGCGCCATCGACCTCGGGGTCGCGACGGTCACGACGGACACCGGCGATACCGACGATCACGTCTTCCTTGTCATGGCGGGTGTCGGCCTCGACGCCCAGATGCTCGCCGCCACCAGGACGGACCTCAAGAAACAGGTCGGCTGGCTGGCCTATGTGGATGCCGGTGTTCGGGTCATTCAAAAGTCGAAGCCGTTCCGCATCCGTTACAGCGTGGATGGCCGCCCTGACCGCTCAACCCACATCAGCACCATCCTCATCGCCAACTGCGGCCTGCTGCCTGGCAACCTGCAGCTGCTGCCTGAGGCGCTGCTTGACGACGGCATCCTCGACATCGCCGTCATTCGCCCGAAGGGCATGCTCGGCTGGCTGCAGCTCTGGCGCAAGGTGAGCTGGGAGAACGGCGTGCTGCGCCGCTCAGAGGTGGGACGCAGCATCATTCGCCTCACAGAGTCGAGCGACGAACGCCACATGCTGACGCTGCGAGGCGGCAGCATTCGGCTGGTGCCGGACGAGCCGCGTGAATTCGAGCTCGACGGTGACGAGTTCGGACTCGTGCAGTCGGTGTACTTCCGTGCCGACAGGCGCGCGCTCATCGTGCGAGTGCCGGCTCCGGTGGAGTAGCCCCGCAGGCTGCTCAGCGCACGTGTGCTCGCTGCCAGCGCACGGCGCTCACGAAGAGCAGGCCGATGATGGCAGCCAAGGCCAGGATCAGGAACTGGGAAGCCAGGCTGGCGAATCGGGTCATGATCTCGCTTACGGTCATAGCGCTGATCCCCAGCTGCCTGAAGAACGTGTACGCGTCTGACGCGTTCACCCCGCCCCAACTGTTTACGTTGGCCCACGCCCCTGCAGCCCAGAGCATCATGGCGACGATGCCGATCACCAGCAACACCACCCAGACCCGGTTCACCCGGTTGCGGGCCGGTCGGCCCTGTCTAGGCTGCATCGGTTCACTCATTCGAGTGGCCCACTGGCACTCGTGCGGAACCAGTGCCATTCCGCTCCTGCCACCGCAGTGCTTTCCAGACGATGAGGCTGACAATCGTGAGTATGCCGGCCGAGATCATCGGCGGCGTGACGCTCCAGGAGAGCTGCTGCAGCACAAATTCAATGGGCATTTCTGAGGTTGTGCCGCTGTAGCTGTTGCTCTGCGAGAGCCCCCACCACTGGAACGACACCGCCACCACGATGAGCCCGATGCCGATGATCCACAGGGCCACGATGAACGGGTTGTGGGCCGGTACATCGTCTGTCCAGTCCTCGGCGGAGTCGACGGTCGACTGCTCAGCCTCAACGGGGATGGGCAGCGGTGCGACCGGGTGATCGACAGCGCGATCGTGGCCGGACCCATGCTCGCGCCCAGAGAAGAGCCGAGCGGATGCCCGCCGCGTCGACGCTGCAGGCACCACTACAACGTCGGCCTCTGGGTCATAACCGCGCTGGAAAACCGGCGAATGCCTCGGATCGAACAGGGGCGTGTCAGCGTGCCCTGAATCAGTGTGCTGGTCGTGGCTCATTCGGTGTCCCCCCGGTGATGTCCGCCAGCCAGGCACGCGCCTCGCGGAAGATTCCGTCATCATAACGCGACGTGAATTCAACCTGCTGCTTGTCGGCACGCGGATACGAGCCGAGGAAGATGACACTGGGGCTGAACCGGCGGAGGCCGAGCAGGGCGTCCGCCATCCGCTCGTCTGAGAGGTGGCCGTCGGCGTCGATGACGAAGCGGTAGCGCCCGAGCGCGTCGCCGATCGGACGGGACTGGATGAGGCTGAGGTTCACGCCCCTGGTTGCGAACTGCTCAAGCATCTCGAGCAGGGCTCCAGCGTGATCCTCTGGCAGCTCGACGATGAGGCTGGTCTTGTCTGCACCTGTCGGTGCGGGCAGGGCGCTCGTGCGACTGACCAGCACGAACCTCGTCACTGCGTTCGGGTTGTCGCCGATGTTCTCGGCCAGCACGACGAGATCGTGGTGCTTCTCGATGCCGGGGGGCGCGATGGCGGCATCCGCCTGGCTGTTTTCGAACAGCGAGGCGGCCGCTGCGACGTTGCTGGAGGCTGGGATGTGCCCGTGGCTCGGCACAGCGGCTTCGAGCCAGGTCCTGCACTGCGCGTAGGCGACCGGATGCGCGTTGACGACATGCACGTCGGCCAGCGTCGTGCCGGGGCGCGCCACCAGCACGAAGTTCACCGGCACCAGGTACTCACCGACGATGCGGAGATTCGGCACGCTGGCGAGCGCGTCCTGCGTCGCCGACACTCCCCCGTCGACGGAATTCTCGATGGCGATCATCGCGGCGACGCTGCGGCCACTCACGACGTCGGCCAGCGCTTCGCCCACGTTGTTCACAGAACGCCACGGTTTGCCTTCTGCCGCCGGCACCTGGGCCAGTGCGGATTCGGTAAATGTGCCGGCCGGCCCGAGGAAGCTATAGGTGTCAATTGGTGAAGCGTCAATTGGCGTCTCAGCAGGAATCGGGGTGTCTGGCATGGCTCACAGCCTAGTTGCAGTGCCAAACTGAGTTCATGAGTGAACGCGCGGGAACACCAGCACAAGATACTGATCTGATCGACGTCGACGCCCTGGTGCGTGCGTACTACGACATAAAACCGGATGTAGCCATCCCAGAACAACGCGTGGTCTTCGGCACGTCAGGACACAGGGGCAGCTCCCTGAACGGCGCGTTCAATGAGGATCACATCATTGCGACAACGCAGGCGATCGTGGAATACCGCGCAGCGCAGGGCATCACGGGCCCGCTCTTCATCGGAGCAGACACCCACGCGCTGAGCGCCCCCGCATACACGACGGCGCTCGAGGTTCTCGTGGCCAATGGCGTGCGTGCGCTGGTCGACGAGTTCGACGACTACGTGCCGACGCCCGCCCTCTCACACGCGATCATCCGCTACAACAGCGGTGGGAACGACGACCAGGCCGACGGCATCGTGGTGACCCCGAGCCACAACCCGCCCACAGACGGCGGCTTCAAATACAACCCGCCGCACGGCGGACCCGCAGACAGCGATGTCACCGGGTGGATCGCCGCCAGGGCCAACGAACTGCTCGTCGACGGCCTGAACAACGTGCTGCGGAGCGAACCCAGCGCGGTCGAGACCTACGACTTCCGCGGTACGTACATTGACGATCTCGAGAACATCATCGACATGGCTGCGATCAAGAAGAGCGGCATCCGCATCGGCGCAGATCCGCTTGGGGGCGCGAGCGTCGGCTACTGGGGCGCGATCCGTGACCGCTATGAACTCGACCTCACCGTGGTCAACCCGCACGTCGACCCGACCTGGCGCTTTATGACGCTGGACTGGGACGGCAAGATCCGGATGGACCCGTCGAGCCCGAATGCGATGGCATCCGTTCTCGCCCACAAGGACGAGTACGACATCCTCACCGGCAACGACGCGGACTCCGACCGCCACGGCATCGTGACACCGGATGCCGGACTCATGAATCCCAACCACTTCCTGGCCGTTGCGATCGACTACCTGTACAGCCACAGGGCTAGCTGGCGCGGCGATGCGAAAATCGGCAAGACGCTGGTCTCCTCGACCATGATCGACCGCGTTGCCGGTTTCCTCGGACGCGATCTGTGGGAGGTTCCGGTCGGATTCAAGTGGTTCGTCCCCGGCCTCATCGACGGCTCTGTCGCCTTCGGCGGCGAAGAGAGCGCCGGCGCCAGCTTTGTGCGCTTCGACGGCACGGTGTGGACGACTGACAAGGACGGGATCCTGCTCGCGCTGCTCGCCTCAGAGATCCTGGCCGTCACCGGGAAGACGCCGAGCCAGCGCTACGCGGAACTTGCAGAGAAGTTCGGCTCCCCCGCATATGCCAGAGTGGATGCCGCGGCAACGCCAGAGCAGAAGGCCAAGCTCGGCAAGCTCGACGGCGACGCGATTGACGCAACAGAGCTGGCCGGCGAGAAGATCATCGCCAAGCTCAGCCACGCGCCGGGCAACGGCGCAGCCATCGGCGGCGTGAAGGTGGTCACGGAGAACGCCTGGTTCGCCGCCCGCCCGAGCGGAACCGAAGACGTCTACAAGATCTACGCAGAGTCGTTCCTCGGCGACGAGCACCTGCGCCAGGTGCAGGCGGAGGCCAAGGCCATCGTCGACGCCGCTATCGCCTAGTCGATGCTCGGGCCGCTGCCGTCTACTCCGGAATGCTCCAGTAGTAGGCGGTGGCCCCCGGGTGGTTCACATCGATGGCCCAGTCGACTGAACGGAAGTCGGTGTCATCGGTGTGGCCACCGTAGTAGATCGTGATGTTGCCGTCGGTGTTCTCGATGCGGGTGACGACGGCCGTGTGGTCGCGGTCGCCGGAGTTATCCCAGTCGAACTGGGCAACATCGCCGAGCTTCACCTGATCGCGCTGGTCATCGGTCAGCGCCGTGGCGCGCCCTGAATCGGCGAGATAGTCACGGAATGCCGTTGAGCTCACCCACGGCTTGGAGTAGTCGAATGCTGTGCTTGGGCCATCAGACCACCACTCGTCGTCCATCTCCCAGCCGCGCTGCACGAGTGACTGGCTGGTGAAGTTCACGCAGTCGTTGCCGGTGATGACGCCGTAGTCGTCGTTGTAGTTCAGCCAGTACGTGTTCACGTAGTCCAGCTGCGCCAGAATCTGCGGGTTGTCTGTCGTGGCGGTGACAACGCTGGCGGCATCCGCTTCGCCTGTCTCGTCCTGCGCGACCCTGGCGTCGCCGGTGGCAGCTGGGGTGGCTGCGCCCTGTGCTTCTGGCGCGTTGTCATTGCCGAGGTTGACGATGAGAATAATCACGCCTGCCACAACGACGATGGCAAGCACGAGTGCGGTCAGCCGCCGGCGTGCCTTCTTCGAACGACGTTCATTCTTGCGGGCGCTTGTTGCCATTTACTGGTGCTCCAATGTAAAACCGTGTCCCCCGCGGCGACGAGAGTTTCGCCGCCAGTGTGGTCCCGATTGCGGAAGCAATCCATGGCCACTCGTGCATACGCGCGGCAACTCAGGGCTGCCACGGTCGCGTGAAACCGTTCTCCCAATTGGGAGTGGGGGATTAACCAGAGAACCACACTCGCGTGGCAGAAACCTGTGTAGAGCATATGAAGCTCATGCACCGGAGGTGGAGAGGATGACCCCTATCCGTAGTTCGGCGCGGCAGGCAACGCGAAGAACTCTTCGAGCGTTGTCGTGGCCGTGTTGTGCATTTCTGCCGCCAGGTCTGTGCCGATGTAGCGATAGTGCCAGGGCTCGAATGCATAGCCAGTGATGTCAGGCTTGTCGGCCGGGTAGCGCAACAGAAACCCGAATCGCCAGCCATTGGCAGCGAGCCAGATTCCCTCTGGGGTGTCCCCAAAACAGGTGCTCAGAGAGCAGTTTCCTGACGAGGCACCGATGTCCATGGTGAGCCCTGTCTGGTGCTCGCTCGTGCCCGGCCTCGCCGTGCTCGTGTCGGCAAAGGCCTGACCGTTTGCCGCGACATCCTGGTTGTACACGTCAACCTGCGAGTCGTAGCTGCGATACGCGCTGTTCGAGGCGAGCGTCAACCCGGCCTCGGCGGAGGCTGCGGAGAACATACTGACAATGGCGTTGGCGGCTTCCGCGCGCATGCGCGGAGCCCACGTGTGCGGCACGGGCACATCAACCAAATCCGTTGGTTCGAAGTTCGTGGGATTCAGCGGCCTGGTCTTGTTCACGACGACCCAGAGGCTGTTCGGATCGTCGATCGATTGAGCCGCCTTGTTGAACGTTGGCACGACGGTGGGCACAGGCGAATCTGTCGGGCTCGGCCGTGGGGTCTTGTCTGGCAGCGGAGTCGCGCTCGACTTCGGAGCGATGGTGGCCGTTGACGCGACCGGTGACGCATCAGAGGAGTCGCGCGCGGAGGCTATGCCGGAAGCGATTGCAACGATCGCGAGCACGACGAATCCGCCCACCAGGACGAGGGCGCGGCGGCGGCGAACACGCTTCGAGACACCGGGATGCCGGCCAGGTTCAGACACGATTTCGAGCATAGCCCCGCAGGGCATCCACGCCGGGAGCAACCCGGCATCGCCCCAAACTCATTGTCATCCGGGTGAACGAGGCGTAGTTTCGCGTTCGATGAACGCCACGTCAACAACGGGCTCTCCAGCGCCCATCATGACTCACAGGCAGATCCTTTTAGTGATCTTTGGCCTGATGGCAGGCATGTTCCTTTCCGCCCTCGACCAGACAGTGGTCGGCACATCGATGCGCACAATCGCGGACGACCTCGACGGATTGGCCCTGCAGGCGTGGGTGACAACGGCGTATCTGATCATGTCCACGATCAGCACACCGATCTACGGCAAGTTGAGCGACCTCTTCGGGCGGCGCGCGCTGTTCATCATCGCCATCACGATCTTCCTCATCGGCTCGTTGCTGTCTGGCATGGCCACGTCCATGTACGGCCTCGCCCTCTCGCGCGCGGTGCAGGGACTCGGTGCAGGCGGCCTGATGGCGCTGCCGCTCACGATCATGGGCGACATCCTGGCACCGCGTGAGCGCGCCAAATACCAGGGATATTTCCTTGCCGTCTTCGGCATCTCCAGCGTGATCGGGCCACTGCTCGGTGGGCTGTTCGCTGGGGCGACGCAGATCCTGTGGATTCCTGGCTGGCGCTGGGTGTTTCTGATCAACATCCCTGTCGGACTCGTCGCGCTGGTCATGGTGCTGCGGTTCCTGCATATTCCCCGCTTCAAACGGGATGTGCGCATTGACTGGTGGGGCGCCGCGACGGTCATCGTCGCGACGGTTCCCCTCCTGCTCGTGGCGGAACAGGGCCGCAACTGGGGGTGGGGCTCTGCGGATGCGATCACCTGTTACGTGGTCGGCGCGCTCGGCATTGTGGCATTCATCATCGCCGAGAAGCTCATGGGTGACGACGCGCTCATCCCACTCAAGCTCTTCCGGTCGCCCACATTCTCGGTGGCAACCGTACTCGGCGTGCTCGTCGGTTTCGGAATGTTCGGCGCCATGATGACGCTGCCGCTCTACCTGCAGCTGGTCAACGGGGCGACGCCGACCGAGAGCGGCCTGCTCCTGCTTCCGATGATTCTCGGGCTCATGATCTCGTCGATCGTGAGCGGTCAATTGATCGCGCGCACAGGCCACTACAAGAAATTCCCCGTGATCGGCACGGCGTTCATGTCACTCGGGTTCGGCTGGATGACATTTGCCACAGCCGACCGCCCTGTCACCTTCATGATGGTGGGGATGCTGTTTGTCGGCCTTGGCCTCGGCCAGCTCATGCAGACGCTCACCATTGCAAGCCAGAACTCTGTTGGCGCACCAGACATTGGGGTGGCGACGGCTGCATCGACCTTCTTCAGGCAAATCGGTGGAACTCTCGGCACTGCCGTGCTGTTCTCTGTGCTCTTCACCCGAATTCCAGACACTATGAGGGCCGTCTTCAGCGAACCATCGACCATCGAGAGCCTGAGGGCTGCCGCAGAGAATCCGGCGATTCGGGATGATCCGAACAACGCAGAGGTGCTCAAGCTGCTGCAAAACCCGAGCGGGCTCGGTACCGCACTCGATGGCGACACGGCGTTTCTCGACTCGGCCAGCCCGGTGCTCAAGCATCCGTTCCTGGTGGCGTTCAACGATGCATCGGTGACGGTGTTCTGGGTGAGCTTCGTAGTGGTGTTTGTCGCGTTCATCGTCAGTTGGTTCCTCAAGGCACCGCCGTTGCGGAAGACGTCTGCCCTGCAGGAAGCCGCAGATGAGGCGGCCAAGTCTGAGAAAGCAGAAGCTGAGGCTGGGTTAGAAGCTGCAGTGGCGGAGGCCGCGGTGGCTGAGGGCGCCGGCGAGGGCGACGACATGGGTGTCGGCGCAGAAATTGATGAGGAAGTGGGCGCGGAGGAAGTCGGCGCTGAACACGTGGGTGCCACGGTCGGTGCCGGTGCTCGTGCCGATGTGGGGACGGGAGCTAATGCAGGTCCAGTCGGGGCGCGTCCGGGTCGTCCGGTTCGCCCAGACCAGGAAATCACCGAAATGTCCGGCCATGCCAGGGGTGCAGCCGACTCGATGGGCGCGCTCGTGGAACCGGGAACGCACACCAGGGACGTGAAACTTCCGGGGCAGGCCACCAAGTCTTGACCGGCATCCGTTGCTGGTGGTACCCGGATCCAAAGTGGAAGCGCTTACGTGAGAGCGCTCTCTTGACAGCATGATGCAAGGCACCCTATGTTGTCATCTGTAATACGTGAGAGCGCTCTCACAGCTGATGAGAGAGCGCTCTCATACTCTCCCATCACGCACACACACAAAGGAGTGACCGTGAAGCTCTCACGACGCACCACCGCTGTCGCTGCCGTTGCCGGCGCAGCAGCTTTCGCGCTCGTCGCAACCGGCTGTTCAGCAAACAGCAGCGACGCAGGCTCGACCGACAACCCGATCGAACTCTCCGTAACCACGTTCGGAACGTTCGGCTACGACGACCTCTACAAGGAATATGAGGCCGCCAACCCGGGCATCACCATCAAGGCCACGAACATCGACACCGGCGGAAACGCCCGTACCGACCTGTTCACGAAGCTCGCCGCCGGCACCGGCCTCAGCGACGTCGTCGCCATCGAGGAAGGCTGGCTTGGCTCCGTCATGGAGGTCTCCGACCAGTTCACCGACCTCAAGGAGTTCGGCGCAGACGACATCAGCGACCGCTGGGTCGACTGGAAGCTGGCCCAGGGCACGGATGCCGACGGCCGAGTCATCGGCTACGGCACCGACATCGGCCCGCAGGGCCTCTGCTACAACGGCGCACTGTTCGAAGCTGCTGGCCTCCCCAGCGACCGCGAGGAAGTTGCCGCCCTCTTCGGTGGCGCCGACGCAACCTGGGACCAGTACTTCAAGCTCGGCAACGAGTACAAGGCTAAAACGGGCAAGGCCTGGTTCGACCAGTCCAGCTTCGTCTGGAACTCCATGGTCAACCAGCTGGACGAGGGTTACTACACCGCCGACGGTGAACTCAACGTCGACGGCAATGCCGACCTCGAAGAGCGTTGGGGCTGGATCACCCAGGGCATCTCAGATGGCCTCTCGGCCAAGCAGGCCCGTTGGGACTGGGGCGGCGGCAAGGGCTTCGTTGATGGCAGCTTCGCCACCTTCGTTTGCCCAGGCTGGATGCTCGGAGTCGTACAGGGCAACACCGAGTCCGGCGGCGGCGACGCCAGCACCGGCTGGGACTTCGCTGATGTGAACCCCGGTGGAGCATCGAACTGGGGCGGCGCGTTCCTCTCCGTTCCGACCACGTCGAAGCACCAGGCCGAGGCAGCCGCGCTGTCAGCCTGGCTCACCGAGCCTGCCCAGCAGGTCAAGCAGTTCGAGGCAGCTGGAACCTTCCCGAGCACCACCGAGGCGCAGGAAACCCTTGCGGCAGATGCCACCCCGAACGAGTTCTTCCAGGGAGCGCCGGTTGGCGCCATCCTCGCGGAGCGCGCAAAGGGTGTTACCGCCCAGTTCAAGGGTCCTGACGACTCGGTCATCCAGGAGAACGTCTTCCAGGCCGTGCTCGACCGCGTCGAAGCCGGCGAATTGAACGCGAAGACCGGCTGGGATGAAGCCCTCAAGCTGATCGACGAACTCGTCGTCAACAACTAGCACTCCCCCGTTCTCGCCAGGCTCGCACCGTACAGGTCGGGCCTGGCGGGAGCTGTCCAGCCCGCTCGAAAGAAAGCATCACCATGTCTCTCAGCACCAGCCCGCCGGAGGTGGAAGAGGTGACCACCCCAGCGATGGCACCGACGCCCCGGCATGAACGTTCAGCGCTTCGCCAACGCTTCAGCCGCCTCGACGTCAAGGCGTCTCCCTACCTGTACATTGCGCCGTTCTTCATCCTCTTCGCGCTCATCGGGCTGTTCCCGCTGGTCTACACGTTCGTGGTCTCCCTCTTCGACTGGCACCTGCTCAAGGGCCAGGGCGACTTCGTGGGACTCGACAACTTCGTCGCAGTGCTGAACGACAGGTTCTTCTGGAACTCGTTGTTCAACACCTTCAGCATCTTCCTGCTCTCGTCTATCCCGCAGCTCATCGCAGCCATCGCCATTGCAGCGGTGCTCGACCAGAACATTCGGGCGAAGACCTTCTGGCGCATGAGCGTGCTGCTGCCGTACATCGTTACGCCCGTCGCCGTCTCGCTCATCTTCACCAACATGTTCAATGAGCAGTACGGGCTGATCAACAACATCCTCGGCTCGTTCGGCCTCGACGCTGTCATGTGGAAGACCGAGACCCTCCCCAGCCACATCGCGATCGCCACCATGGTGAACTGGCGCTGGACGGGCTACAACGCCCTCATCCTGCTCGCCGCCATGCAGTCTGTGCCTCGCGACATCCACGAGTCTGCCGCGATCGACGGCGCAGGCGCCATCCGTCGCTTCTTCAGCATGACCGTGCCCAGCATCCGCCCGACCATGATCTTCGTCATCATCACGGCCACCATCGGCGGACTGCAGATCTTCACGGAGCCGCGCCTGTTCGACCCGGTGACCGCGGGTGGCTCTGCGCGCCAGTTCCAGACCACGGTGCTCTACCTCTGGGAAATGGCGTTCTTCCGGCAGAACTTCGGCGAGGCATCCGCTATCGCCTGGCTCCTGTTCCTCATCATCGTCGCGTTCGGCGTGCTGAACTTCCTGATCTCAAAGCGAATCGCCTCGACAGAAGCCCGGGTGACGAAAAAACGCACCCGACGAAAGCTGGACGCGCTCAGCGCCGATAAAGGCAGTGCCGGTATAGGCAGCGCAGATAACGGCAGCGCAGATAACGGCAGCACAGATTACGACAGTGCAGAGCAGAGGGGTACGTCAGCGAAACTCGCCCTCGACGCGAGTGCAGAGGAGTCACGACTATGAGCCAGGCAATCGCAACCCCGCCCATCGAGGCGCCTGCCAGCGGCAACGCCCCGGCATCCGCTTCCAGCTCCTCCCGCCTTCCGAAGCGGCGCAAGCAGATGGGTATCGACGCCAGGCCAGGATTTTTGGTCTACGGCCTGCTGACCGCTTTCCTCGCCGCATCGGCGTATCCGCTCTGGTGGTCGTTCGTCATGGGATCGAGCGACAACTCGGCCAGGGGCGAGACCTGGCCACCGCTCTTGCCCGGCGGCCGGTTCTGGATCAACGTCGGTGAAGTTCTCGACAGCATCCCGTTCTGGCAGGCACTCGGCAACAGCATTCTGATCTCGAGCATCATCACCATCTCCGTCGTTTTCTTCTCGACGCTGGCCGGCTACTCGTTCGCGAAGCTGCGCTTCAAGGGGAACAACTGGCTCATGGTCTTCGTCGTCGGCACCATGGCGATTCCCACCCAGCTCGGCATCATCCCGCTCTTCATGCTCATGCGGCAGTGGGGCTGGACGGGCGAGATCGGCGCGGTCATCGTGCCGACGCTCGTCACGGCATTCGGCGTGTTCTTCATGCGCCAGTACCTCGTCGACGTCATCCCAGATGAGCTGATCGAGGCCGCCAGGGTTGACGGGGCCAGCATGATCGGCACGTTCTGGCACGTCGCACTTCCGGCAGCCCGGCCTGCCATGGCGATTCTCGGCCTGTTCACGTTCATGATGGCCTGGACGGACTTTCTCTGGCCGCTTCTCGTTCTCAACTCGTCGAACCCGACACTGCAGACAGCGCTCTCGCAGTTGCAATCGGCTCGATATGTTGACTACCCGGTGGTACTGACCGGGGCAATTCTCTCGACTATCCCGCTGCTCGTGCTGTTCATCATCGCGGGCAAGCAGCTAATTTCAGGAATCATGCAAGGAGCGGTGAAGGGCTAATGCCACAGCAGGAACTCGCACAGGCCAACTGGCCGGAAGGCTTCATCTGGGGCTCGGCCACCGCCGCGGCACAGATCGAAGGCGCTGCACACGAAGACGGCAAGGAAGATTCGGTCTGGGATGCGTTCGCGCGCGTCCCAGGCGCTATCGCCAACGGTGACAACCTGAACGTGGCTGTCGATCACTATCACCGGATGCCGGATGATGTGCGCCTGATGAAGGAGCTCGGTCTCGGTTCATATCGGTTCTCCACCAGCTGGGCGCGGGTGCGTCCAGGGGACCGCGCCGTGAACCCTGCCGGACTCGACTTCTACTCACGGCTCGTCGACGAGCTGCTCGAGGCCGGCATCCTGCCGTGGCTCACCCTGTACCACTGGGACCTGCCTCAGGCCCTTGAGGAGAAGGGCGGCTGGGCGAACCGCGACACCGCATACCGCTTCGCGGAATATGCAACGGATGTCTACGCCGCGCTCGGCGACAGGGTCACGCACTGGACCACCTTCAACGAACCGTTCTGCTCGTCGCTGATCGGGTATGCGTCCGGCGTTCACGCCCCTGGCCGCACCGAGCCGCGCGCCGCCATAGCCGCCGTGCACCACCAGCACCTGGCACACGGCCTGGCCGTCACCGCGCTGCGAGAGCTGGGCGCCGAGAATCTCGGCATCACGCTCAACCTGAGCAACGCCATCCCGCTGGATGCGACCGACCCAGTCGACCTGGAGGCGGCCCGCCGCTTCGACTCGCTGCAGAACCGGATCTTCCTCGACCCGATCCTGCGCGGCGAGTACCCGGCGGATTCGCTCGAGGACCTGGAACCGTTCGGTCTCAGCGAGGTCATCGAACCCGGTGACCTGGAGATCATCTCAGCCCCGATCGACTTCCTCGGCGTGAACCACTATCACGACGACGTCATCAGCGGGCATCCAGACGACACAGGCGCGGACGGACACTCCGGCGGGGCTCTTCGCCAGGCAGCATCCCCGTGGGTTGGCTCTGAGTACATCACCTTCCCGAGTCGCGGACTGCCGCGCACCGCCATGAACTGGGAAGTGAACCCTGGCGGGCTCCGCACGCTGCTGGTGCGCCTCACGGCCGAGTATGACACCCTGCCGCCGCTGTACATCACGGAGAACGGCGCGGCATACGAGGACGTCGTGAGCGAGGTCGGCCGCGTGCATGATTACCAGCGGGCGGCGTTCATCATGGATCACATTGCGGCCGTCAAGAACGCCATTGATGACGGCGCCGACGTGCGTGGCTACTTCGTGTGGTCGCTGCTCGACAACTTCGAGTGGTCGTGGGGCTACGGCAAGCGCTTTGGAATTGTGCGGGTCGACTATGACACGCAGGTTCGCACCGTCAAGGACAGCGGGCTTGCCTATGCGGAGCTCATCAAGTCGATCAACTCCGCCGTTGCGGTGCCTCTACACTGAACCCAGCAGTCAGACACTGCAGTCAGACGCTTGCTCAGGTTCTCGGAGATCACAGTGACACCAGATTCATCGACCCCCCGGCCCGTACCGACACTTGAAATGGTGGCGGCGCTGGCCGGGGTCTCTCGGGCCACGGTCTCACGCGTGGTCAATGATTCACCCACGGTGAACCCTGAAGTTGCCAGCGTCGTGCGGGAGGCCATCGCCGCCCTCAACTACGTTCCGAACCGCGCAGCCAGGTCGCTGGCCAGCAGGCGCACCCACGCCATCGCTCTCGTGGTACCTGAGTCGCTGGCGAAGGTGTTCACCGACCCGTTCTTCGCCTCCGTCGTGCAGGGCGTCGCACTGAGCCTGGCCGAGACCGACTACACGCTCACCATGCTCATCTCGTCGGAGAACCACCCGGAGAAGACGAGACGCTACCTGCTCGGCGGCAACGTCGACGGGGCAATCGTTGTCTCGCACCACACCGGAGACCACTCGTTCGCCCACCTCGGGCATGCGCTGCCCACCGTGTTCGGTGGCCGGCCGCTGGCCCTCAATGAGGGTGACATCTACTACGTGGACGTCGACAACGCTGCCGGTGCACTGACCGCCACCACACACCTGATCGCGCAGGGCCGCCGGAACATCGCCACAATTGCCGGTCCGCAGGACATGCCGCCCGGCGTCGACCGGCTGGCCGGTTGGCGCACCGCTCTCGCCGACGCTGGGCTCGATGACACCCTGGTGGAATTCGGGGACTTCTCGCCGGCATCCGGTGCCGAAGCCATGCGGAGGCTCCTGGATCGCGGCGTGCCCATCGACGGGCTGTTCGCCGCCAACGACCAGATGGCCGCCGGGGCGTACACCGTGCTGCACGAGCGGGGCCTGTCGATTCCCGGCGACATCGCCGTTGTCGGGTTCGACGATGACTATTTCGGAGCCGGAGCGACCCCAGCGCTCACCACGGTGCACCAGCCTGCCGTGGAGATGGGCACCACCATGGCAGAGATCGTGGTCAGACTGATTGAGGGCGCACCCGTAGAGCACGTCACGTGCCTGCCGACGTCTCTCGTGGTGCGCGACTCGGCGTAAGCGCCGCGCGACGAAGGGTCTCGAGACGCGACCTCGTTCCTCGGGCGCTCCTCGACCTGCGGAGCCTAGGCCAGCTGCGGCACGATCTCGCGGGCGATGAAGTCCAGGTGGTCGAGGTCGGCGAGGTCGAGAACCTGCAGGTAGACGCATTCGACGCCATCCGCTTCGAGCGCACCCAGGCGGTCGACGACCTCTGAAGCCGTTCCCGCGAGGCCGTGCTCGCGCAGTTCGGCCGGTTCCCGCCCGATGGCGGCAGCGCGCCGGGTGAACTCTGCCTCATCTGCACCGGTCGCGACCACGAGAGCCGCCGAGTAGACGAGTTCGTTCGGATCGCGCTCGATGGCCTCGCAGGCTGCCCGAACACCGGCGTACTTGGCCGGGATGTCGGCGAAGTCGGGGAACGGCAGGTTGAACTCTGTCGCGAATCGCGCTGCCATCGCCGGGGTGCGCTTTGCGCCGCCACCGCCGACGATCACCGGGATGCGCTCCTGCATCGGCTTCGGCAGCGCAGGAGAGTCCACCAGCTCGTAGTGCTGGCCGGTGAAGCTGTAGCGCTCCCCGAGCGGCGTGCTCCAGAGGCCGGTCACGATCTCGAGCTGCTCCTCCAGCATGCCGAAACGCTTGGCGGGGAACGGGATGCCATAGGCGGCGTGCTCCTCGGCGAACCAGCCAGTGCCGAGGCCAAGCTCGACGCGGCCGCGCGACATCTGGTCGACCTGGGCCACCTGGATCGCGAGGATTCCCGGCGGCCGGTAGGTCACGCTCGACACCAGGGTGCCCAAACGGATGCGCTCGGTCTCGCGAGCGAGGCCGGCCAGCGTGGTCCAGGCATCCGTTGGGCCAGGGTAGCCGTCGCCACCCATGGCGAGGTAGTGATCTGAGCGGAAGAAGGCGTCGAAGCCCAGCTTCTCGGTCGCCTGCGCCACGGCAAGCTGATCGTCGTACGTGGCACCCTGCTGCGGTTCAGTGAAGACGCGGAATCTCATGAGTCCAGTCTTCCAGACCGCGGCTGGACGTGCGCTCAGCCGACGGGAGCTGGTGAGGGTTCGAGCACGAACTCCACGTCGGGCAGATGGTCAAATCGCTCGCGGATCACCGCGATGGATTCTGGATTCTGGTCGATGAGCACGAAATTTCTGCCCAGCGACGCCGCCACGGCGCCGGTCGTGCCGCTGCCGGCGAAGAAGTCGAGCACCCAGTCGTTCTCCCTGGACGACGCCTGGATGATCCGTCGCAGGATGCCGATCGGCTTCTGCGTTGGATAGCCGGTCTTCTCTTTGCCGGTGGGCGACACGATGGTGTGCCACCAGACATCCGTTGGCAGCTTTCCCTTTGCTACCTTCTCTGGCGTCACGAGGCCGGGCGCCATGTACGGCTCGCGGTCGACCGTTGCCGAGTCGAAGTAGTAGGTGTCGGGGTTCTTGACGTACACGAGGATGGTGTCGTGCTTCGTCGGCCAGCGGTTCTTCGACTTGGCGCCGTAGTCGTACGCCCAGATGAGTTCATTGAGAAAGCACTCACGGCCAAAAAGCGCGTCAAGCAGTACTTTTGCGTAGTGTGCCTCGCGGTAGTCGAGGTGCAGGTAGAGGGTTCCATCGTCGGCGAGCAGGCGCCAGGCCTCGATCAGCCGGGGCTCGAGGAACGCCCAATAGTCTTCGAACTGGTCGTCGTATCCGAGCAGGTCGCCCTTGATCCGCTCGTAGCGCTGGCCCTTGAACCCGGTGATCGTCCCGACGGCGTGGGCGCCGTCTTTCGCGACAGCGCGCTTGGACGTGGTGGCCTGGCGCTTCTGGACTCGCCCGGTGTTGAACGGTGGATCCAGGTAGATCAGCGTGAAGGAACCGTCGGGAATCGTCGGGAGCACGTCGAGGTTATCGGCGTGGATGACACGGCTGGGAGACGTCTGTGACCACGCAATTGGCATTCCTTCATTCTGTCAGGCGGAATACTCTCTCAAGATGACTTCCGAATTGTCAGCGAACGAATCGACCGCCCCAGAGCACTCAGCACACACAGTGCACTCAGCGCACACCGGGCACCCAGCGCACACAGAGCAGTCAGCGCACACCGTCGAGGTGCGGCACGAACCCGCGCTCGCGCGGTACACAGTCTGGCTCGACGATGACATGGCTGGACTGCTCGACTACGTGACCAACGGTCACGAGATCCGGTTCACCCACACCGAAGTCGACCCGTCCAGGCGGCACGCCGGGCTGGCCAGCGCCCTCGTTGAACAAGCGCTGGATGACGTGCGCGTGCGAACGGCGCTTCCCGTCGTGGCCGAGTGCCCGTACGTCACGTTCTGGATCGACAAGCACGCCGAATACCAGGACCTCCTGACGCGCGGGCGCTAACGCGCGCAGTGCAGTGGGCAGAAGCGGGTCAGACCGATTCGGAGTAGCTAGTCGCGAGGCGGCGGAGTCCTTCGTCCACGGAGACGGCCGGTGTCCACTGCAGCTCTGTGCGGGTCTGGCGCTGGTCGAACCAGTGTGCCGTCGACAGCTGCTCGGCCAGGAACCTCGTCATGGGAGGCTCGTCGACACCAGGGCGGATGCGCCACACCGCTTCGATCGCGGATCCGGCGGTTCTGGCCAGCCCGGCCGGCACGCGCCAGCCAGGGGCGCGCACGCCGGCCGCGGCACAGATTCCGGCCAACAGTTCGGCAACAGGGCGCGGCTCACCGTTGGTGATCACGTACGACCTGCCGTGCACGTCTTCTGCTCGTTCGAGGGCAGCCACGATTCCGGATGCCGCGTTGTCGATGTACGTCGAGTCGATCAGTGCCGCGCCGTGGCCGAGCAGGGGAAGCCGGCCGGAACGCGCCCGATCGACGACGCGAGCGACCAGCTGGGTGTCCCCAGGGCCCCAGACCAGGTGGGGGCGAACGGCGACAACGCGCAGACTCGGCGAATCGGCGGCCAGCGCGAGCAGTTCAGCTTCGGCCTTCGTGCGGGCGTAGTCTCCCCTGGCCTGAGCCGGGTCCGCCGGCATCGCGCGATCTCCAACAATGGAGTCGCCAGAATGCGCGACCGACGGCGACGACACGTAGACGAGGCGCCGGTTACCGGCATCCGCTGCCGCTGCTGCCGTGAGTGCCGCGATCAATCCGCGGGTGCCCCCGACGTTGACCGTGTCGAATTCGGCTGGGTCGCCGGCCAGTGACACCTTCGCGGCGAGGTGCACGACAGCGTCCATGCCGTCGACGGCACGAGCGAGCGCATCGGGATCGGTGACGGAGCCCAGCACATCGCTGACCCCCGGCACGCCGGACGGCCGCCGCTGGAAGGTGCGCACCTCATGCCCTGCGGCCAGAGTTGCTGCGGCGACCGCGCGACCGAGCAGGCCGCTGGCACCGGTGACGAGAACTCTCACGGTCGCACCATGCGTCCGCCGGAGAGAATGTCGGCAGCCCAGCGAGCGAGATGAGAGCGATCGATCTTCGAGTTGTGACGGATGTCGGTGGGCAGCCTCGGCACGACAAGCACCGCGGCGACGGGCTCGGTTGCGGCGCTGCGAACGGCGGCGGCCAACTCCGGAGAGGCCAGGCCGACGCGGCGTGCAGCTGGTTCGGTTTCGACGATCGCAACCAGCTGCTGCACACCGGCAGGGCCAACGCCGACGGCGGCCGCGCGCGCGACACCGGGCACCGATTCGATCCGCTGCTCAGGGCCGACAGGGGTGAGCACTCCGCCAGGCGTGGTGATGACGTGCGGGAGGCGCCCCTCCACCCAGAGCCGGCCTGCGGCGTCGAGGTGTCCGACATCACCCGTGCGATGCCAGCGCTGGCCGCTCGTGGTGCCGAGCGCCGACGCCCGGTTGGTGAGCCACAGCCGGTCGTAGTGGTCTTTGATGTGCGGGGCGGAGATGACGATCTCCCCGGTCACGCCCGGCAGTTCTGCGGGCTCCCCCGTGGCTGCGCCGTGCTCGTCGAGCGCGCTGATCCGCACCAGGGTCGTGGCTGCCGGCACCCCGACGCAGACGCCGCCAGCGGTGGCGGTGTCGTCGTGCTGGGCTGCATCATCGGACGCAGCATCCGCTGAGGCCGAACGGATGCCGTCAAGCGAGATGTCCGTCATGAGCAGGCCCTCGGTCATCCCGTACGGCGTGTGCGCGCTCGCGCCGGGCATGAGCCTGGCCGCTGCGCTGAGCAGCCGTTCTGACACCGGTGCACCGGCGGAGAGGAAGGTGCGGACTCCGTCGAGCGCACGATGATCCGACGGGGTGAGCCTGTCGGACGTGGCCACGACGTTCGTGAGCGCGGCCGGCGAGAGGAAGACGACCGTTGCGTCGACCGCGGCCACCGCAGCGGCGACGGCCGTGGCGGTGAGCGTCTTCGGGCTCGTCACGTCCATGTCTGGGGTCACCGACCTGGCTCCGAGCGCCGGGCCGAGCAGCGCGAACGGCGCGAATCCGGCAACCAGCCCGGTTCCGACGCCGACGCCGTACTGCGCGGAGAGGGCGTCGCGCACGGCCGACAGCTGCGCGTGGGTGTACACGACGCCCTTCGCCGGCCCCGTCGACCCTGAGGTGAACAGGATGGCGGCGGTGTCGTCTGGGGACGGCTCCGGTGGCAGGGTCGCGGCGCCATCAGTGTCCGCGCCGAGTGCGGCGACATCGGCGAGCACATACGAGATACCGAGCGCGCGGGCGGCAGCAGAGGGAAGGCGGACGGTAGAGATCTTCTGCCCGGGCCAGCTGAGGGCGCGTGCGGCGACGAGCCCCGGCAGAGCACCGATGACATGGTCTGGCCGGGCGCCGCGCACGGCCCTGGTCAGGCCACGGAGGCCAAGACCCGCGTCGGCGACAACGACGATCGCGCCGATGCGGATGCAGGCATAGAGCACCGCGGTGAGGTCGGCTCCCGGCTGCACAAGCAGGGAGACCCTGTCGCCCTTCTTCACGCCGATGCGGGCGAGCCCGGCGGCGATCTGGCGCACCCGGGTCGACAGGAGTCGCCAGCTGACCACGCGCGGAGCGGCGCCAGAGGACGGCACCATCTCGATCAATGCCGTCTCGGTGCTGTGACCCAGCTCGTCGAGGTAGTGCCAGAGCGGACGGAACTCGGAGTCAGAGTCGGACTCGGATCGCGTCGCGGCCGGTTCTGCAGCGTCGTCCGCTGAATGCTGTGCAGAGGCGGCGTCGACGCCCGGGCGGTGGTCGCCCAGCCAGGTCAGGGTCGCTGCCGCGTAGTCGACGTCTTCGGCGATGAGGTGGCCAGCGCCCTCGAAGCGGTGCACATCGGCGTGCGGCATCCGCTCAATGAGGTCGTCGAGGTAGCGGTCGCTGAAGATGGGGTCGCGCGGGCCCCAGAGGAGCAGTGCCGGCACGTTGAGATGCCGCACTCCCTCTGCGATCCGGTCGAGTTCAGCAGCGCTCTCCTGTTGGGCGTCGACCGGGATGTCGGCGACGAATGTGCCGATACCGCCGCGACGAGCCGCACCACGGTATGGCGCCCGATAGCCGCGCTTGACGTCGGCAGGCAGTGGCGGATGCGCCAGGGCGAGCGTCGTCTCGAGGAACGCCGGCGTGCCGACCGTCGCCAACCCGTGCACACCCTGGCGCAGGGCGAGCCGCAGGGGGGCGGGAATCGGGGTGCCCTCCGGCTGGTGGATAGCCGTGTTCAGCAGCATGACACCGGCCAGCAACTCGGGGTGGTCGACGGCCCAGCCCATGGACACAACACCGCCCCAGTCGTGCCCGAGGGTGACGACAGGGCCGTCGAGTTCGATGGCGGCGGTGAAGTCGGCCAGGTCGAGAACCCGACGCTCGAGTGCGCGCGGCTGCCCGGTGCGCTCCGAGAAGCCCATCTCCAGCTGGTCGACTGCGATGACGCGCCAGACGTCGCCGACCGGAGTGGCGGCATCCGTTGTAGTCGCGGCGGTACTCGCTGCGGTAGTCGCCGCAGCCGTCGCCGCGGCGACCATGCGCCGCCAGAGGTACGACCAGGTCGGGTTGCCGTGCACGCAGAGCACGGTGCCGACGGGCTGAACGCCGAGCCGGTCAAGCTCCGCGGCGTTGTCGAGTACGTGCCAGCGTCGCGTTGCGCCGGTGTTCTGCCCATCCTTGTCGCGCTCCGGCACATCGACCAGGCGCGAGAAGGCCGGGTCGAGCCCGGAGAGCCCGGCGGGCGGGCGTGAGGCCGGGGCCGGTGTGGAGGTGGAGGTGGAGCGTGGCAGGGAAGACGTCACCAGACGATTTCCATCATGGCCGTGTTGAGACCGGAGCCGACGCCCATCAGGAGTACCCGGTCGCCAGGCTTCAGGCTCTCGGCTTCTGCCGCGAGCGTGATGGGGATCGATGCCGGTCCGACGTTGCCGAACTTCGGGTAGGTGAGCGGCACCCGTGAGCGGTCGATGCCCGTGGCCTTCAGGATCGCGTCGGTGTGCACATCGGAGACCTGGTGCAGGATATAGCGGTGCATCCCAGACCAGTCCCAGTCTGGCTTGGCCTCGGTCCACGCCGAGACGACGAGCTCCATTCCGCCCTTGAGCAGTGCCTTGGCGTCGGTGAACATTCCGTCGACACTGCCGACGCAGAGATCGTTGAACTGGGTAGCGGCGCGGCTGACGCCCCCGAGCATCCGGTGCCCTGTTGGATGTGCGTCTGCCCGGCCGAGGACCGCGGCGGCCGCGCCGGAGCCCAGGGTCAGGCTGGCGAACTCACTCATGAAATCCTTGCGGCCGATCTCGGAGCTGCGGAGCCGCTCGATCGTGTTGGTCTGGATCTCGTCGGCGTCCTCGCCGTCGATGACGACCGCGTAGTCGATCTGTCCGGCGTCGATGAGCTGGCCGGCAAGCGTCATCCCGTTGACGAACCCGAGACAGGCGTTTGCGATATCGAAGTTGCTCGCCGACGACGGCAGACCAAGACCGTGGTGGATGCGCACGGCGACCGACGGCTCAAGATGCTTGCGCGTCACAGAGGTGTTGATCAACAGCCCGACCTGGCCAGGCTCGATGCCTGCAGCCTGGAGGGCGCGCTTGCCGGCTGATACCGCCGCGTCGTCGAACTTCTGGCCTTCGTCCCAGTTGCGACGCTCGTGCACACCGGCGACGCGCTGGAGCAGGCCTTGTGGCAGTCGCAGCCGTTTCAGGGCAGGGGCAAGTCGGTGGTCGATCTCTTCAGAGGTCGTAATTCTCGGTGCGATCGTGCTCGCTACCGACAACAGGGCGACATTCTGGTGCCTCGTCGTGGCATTTCCGTTCAACGGAGCTCCCTGTCAAATTGCGTGGGACGGTGAAGTTGCCCCACGGCAATTATCCTCCTCGATTGGCTGTGAATTAAATGGGCGCCCGCTGGGCGTCTCAAACTGGGGCCCATCGCTGCACGGGTCACGTCGAATGGGGGCTACGGAACACGGGTCAACCACGCCTCTGTGGCAAATTTCTCTTCGACCAGGCGTTCGGCCCTGGCATATTCCTCCGAAGTAATGTCTCCCTGCGTCGCGCCGTACAGGCCGACGAAGGTCTGCTTCATCCGCTCAATGATCTCGGCGCGTGAGAGTCCGGTCTGGCTGCGCAGCGGATCGACGCGCTTGGCTGCGCTCGTGATGCCCTTGTCGCTCAGCTTCTCGCGACCGATGCGCAGCACCTGCACCATGATCTCGCCGTCCATGTCGTAGCTCATCGTGACGTGGTGCAGCACTCCACCGTTTCCGAAACGCTTCTGGGCGGCGCCGCCGATCTTTCCCTTCGGGCTGGTGATGTCGTTGAGCGGCTGGTAGCTGGCCTCGATGCCGAGCGACTTCAGTGCGACGATCACCCACTCGTCGAGGAACGCGTATGAATCGGCGAAGCTCATGCCCTGCACGAGTTCGGCCGGCACGTAGAGCGAGTATGTGATGACCGCTCCCTTCTCCATCATCATCGCGCCGCCGCCGGAGATGCGCCTGACGACGTCGAAGCCGTACTTGCGCGCCCCTTCTGGGTCGACCTCGTTCTTCAGCGATTGGAAGCTGCCAATGACGACGGCCGATTCCTCCCACTCCCAGATGCGCAGCGTTGGGTTGCGGGTGCCCTCCCCCACCTCAGTGGTGAGCACCTCATCGAGGGCGAGGTGCATGGCAGGGGAAACCGACTTCGTGTGGACGATGTTCCAGTCGTAGTCCTGCCATCCGCTGGCATGAGCCAGTGAGCGGCGGATCGCCACAGCAACAGCCTCAGGGCTGAACCCCAGCAGCGTCGCGCCCTCAGGCAATGCGGCGCGCACGGCCGCCGCGAGCGACGCAGCGTCACTGGTGGCCGGCAGCCCGTTCACAGCCTCGTTGATCGCCTCAAGCGCCTCGTCGGGCTCCAGGAAGAAGTCCCCGGCCAGCCTGAAGTTCGCGATCGTGTCATCGACGACATCGAGGTCAACGACAACGAGCTTGCCGCCTGGAACTTTGTATTCACCATGCATGACGCAAGCCTATGCCTCGCCGCCGAAGCCACCGCCGGACGAGAATGAAGACATGACTACCCTTGAGACGGTCGATCGCGATGATCTGCGCGGTTTCCTGCACCGGCCTGACATCGACCCGATTGCGACCCTGGCTCTCACCCACGGCGCAGGGAGCAACTGCGACACAGTGCTTCTGAAGGCCATTGCCGACGGGTTTGCCGATGCAGGGGTGCAGGTCCTGCGGTTCGACCTCCCGTTTCGGGTGCGTCAGCCCAAGGGCCCACCAGCGCCGGCGCGCGCCGCAGAGGATCGGGCGGGCATCGCGGACACTGTTGCGGCACTGCGCCGTGACTACGCAACTGCCGGCCCGCTCCTTCTCGGTGGCCATTCGTATGGCGGGCGGCAAGCCTCGATGCTTGCGGCCGAGAACCCGGGGGTGGTCGACGGGCTGATCGTGCTCTCCTACCCGCTGCACCCACCTCAGAAGCCGGAGAAGTTGCGCATCGAGCATCTCCCGCAGCTGCGCACCCCAACGGTGATCGTGCATGGCTCTAAAGACGGGTTCGCAACCACGGATGAGATGCAGGCAGCGCTCGCACTCATCCAGGCGCCGACCAGGTTGGTGGAGTTCGAGGGAGCACGACACGACCTGACTGGAGCCAAATTTCCGGTGGTCGAGCAGACCGTCGCGGCGGCCTTCGACCTCTTCGAGCTTTAGGCTGCGGCCGTTCGCGCAGGAGGCAGGTGCTCGTCGAGCCACGCGATGAGGTCTGCCCGCACAGCCTCACGGTTCGTCTCGTTGTAGATCTCGTGGCGAGCGCCGGGGTAGACGATCAGGTGGATGTCGCGCAGTCCAGACCGCTTGGCATAGGCATCCGCTAGTTTGAGCGCGCTCTTCTCGCCGCCGACGGTGTCGTCGCTGCCCACCTGGATCAGGAGGGGCAGGTTGCTCGGCAAGTTCTTCGCTGGGCGACCAAAGAGACGGATGCCGTCACGAATGCCAAATAGTTGGGCAACCGACGCCGAGGTGGTCAGCGGGTCGGCCACGAATTCCTCTGCGACGCTCGGGTCGCGGCTCAGCCACTCCATGCCCGTGGTGCCGAGGTGCTTGTGCCTGCGATTGAGGTCGCCGGTGTCGAGTGACCCCGGCCAGCGGTACGCCGTGCCGCTCAGCACAACGGCGTCGTACTCTGCCGCGTGGTCATTGACGATGATCTGCACCATGAACGATCCCCAGCTGTGGCCGAACAACACGAGCGGCACGCCGGGATTCTCGGTGCGGATGATGCCGCTCAGCTGGTGCACGCCCGCGATGGCAGCGCGCAGGCCGCCGGGACCCAGCCTGCCCATGAGGCTCGTGTTCCCGCCGTGCTGCGCGTATCCGGTCTGTCCGTGGCCCCGATGATCGTCGGCATAGACGGTGTAGCCGGCCTCGTTGAGCGCCTGGGCCAGCTCCACGTAGCGCATGGCGTGTTCACCGACGCCGTGGGCAATTTGCACCAACGCCCGCGGCTGCGCGACCGGCCAGACGTAGTAGGTGATCTCAACGCCATGGGCATCCGTGTAGGTAGGCACGGTGCCCATTCTGGCGTAGGCCGCGCGAAATCGGCAGGAAGCTGGGAGCACTAACACTTAGCCAAGCTAATTTGTTACGCTAACGAAATATCGAAAGGTTCACGATGTCATCTTCGTCAGACGCAACAGCGCCAGGCAGTGAAACCACACTCACCCTGCACGATGCCGTCGCAGAGTTGAGCCACGACTTTCGCCTGGCGAACGGGCGGCTGGCCAGGCGCCTGCGCCAGCAGCAGGCCGACAACGAGGTGACCCCAGGCCAGTTCTCGGCGCTCTGCACGCTGGTCAGCCGGGGGCCGCTGACCCTGGGCGAGCTCAGCGACCAGGAGCGGGTGACCCCGCCGTCCATGAACCGCACGGTGAATGCGCTTGTCGAGTCCGGCCTGGTGCTCAGGGAGAGCTCAGCGGATGACGGTCGGAAGGTTCGGCTGTCCCCCAGCGATGTCGGCAGTGAACTCGTGTTCAAGACCAGGGAGCGTCGGGATGCCTGGATCGCGCAGCGTGTGGTGAAGCTCACCCCGCACCAACAGCAGGTTCTTGCAGAGGCGACCATCATCATGAAGGGGATTGCAGAGAGTTGAGTGCCATGTTCCGCTCATTGAGCGGCATCAACTATCGGATCTGGTTCGCCGGGGCGCTGGTTTCGAACATCGGCACCTGGATGCAGCGCACGGCCCAGGACTGGATCGTGCTCACCCAGCTCACCGACCACAACGCCACCGCCGTCGGCGTCGTGATGGCCCTGCAGTTCGGGCCACAGCTGCTCCTGATGCCGTGGAGCGGCCTGATCGCCGACCGGTTTGACCGGCGCAAACTGCTCATTCTGACCCAGTCACTGATGGGCGTGCTTGGACTTGGCCTCGGCCTCATCACGGTGTTGGGCGTTGTCGAACTCTGGCAGGTTTACCTTTTTGCCTTAGCCCTCGGAGTGGTCTCGGCCATCGATGCCCCTGCCCGCCAGACGTTCGTCGGCGAACTCGTCACCACAGAGAACATGTCAAATGCCGTCGCGCTCAACTCGGCCTCGTTCAACGGCGCCCGCCTGATCGGCCCCGCCGTCGCCGGCGTGCTGACTGCGGCGGTCGGCGCTGGTTGGGTGTTCATGATCAACGCAGGGACGTTTGCCTTCACCGTGCTCGCCATGTTCTTGCTGCGGAAGTCCTTGCTGCGCCCGCAGCCGCGCGCCTCCCGTGAACGCGGGCAACTGATGGCCGGTTTCCGCTATGTGAGGAGCCGGCCCGACATCATCGTCGTGCTCATCGTGGTCTTTCTCGTCGGAACCTTCGGCTTCAACTTCGCCATCTTCACCTCGACCATGGCCACCGTCACATTCGGCCTCGGGGCAAGCGAGTTCGGTTTCCTCAGCTCGATCATGGCCATCGGCTCCGTCGCTGGGGCGTTGATGGCCGCCCGCAGAGCCGAGGCCCGCCTGCGCCTCGTCCTGGTCGGCGCCGCCGCCTTCGGCGTGTTCTGCGCAGTCGCCGCCTTCATGCCGACCTACAACTTGTTCGCCTTCTCGCTGGTCTTCGTCGGTTTCTCCTCACTCACCCTGATGACCACGGCCAATGCCTACGTGCAAACGACGACAGAGCCGGCCATGCGCGGCCGCGTGATGGCCCTCTACATGGCAATCTTTGCCGGCGGCACCCCGCTCGGCGCCCCACTCGTCGGCTGGGTGGCCGACCAGTTCGGTCCGCGCTGGGCGGTCGGAGTCGCGGCAGCCTCCGGAATTCTCGCCGCCATTGCCATCCTGATCTGGATGGTGAAGTACCGCGACCTGCGCGTGCGCCTGCGCCTGCGCGGCGCCCAGCTCTCCCGGGTGCGTTACGCGGGCGACGGGCTTCCGGCGACGGCAGC
Source organism: Leifsonia sp. Y878 (assembly GCF_057669685.1). Lineage (NCBI taxonomy): Bacteria > Bacillati > Actinomycetota > Actinomycetes > Micrococcales > Microbacteriaceae > Leifsonia > Leifsonia sp. Y878. The sequence goes on from NZ_JBYHFS010000006.1 coordinate 95,700, forward strand.
CGTGCGCGTCGTCAGAGTGGATGCAATCGGAGCGGATGCCATCAGAGCGGATGCCGGCGGCACGACACTCACTGACGACCTCGAGGCCGAAGACCGCGAGACGGCAACCAGGGAGATCGCCATCGTCGAGGCGACGGCACCGCGCTAGTCGAGCACCGCGAGCTAGTCGAGCACCGCGAGCGAGCCGAGCACCGCGAGCGAGCCGAGCACCGCGAGCTGGCCGAGCACCGCGAGCTGGCCAGGCAGCTCGCTAGCTGCGCTGACCGGAGAGGTTGATTGGGTGACTCACTCGCCCCGACCGTGCACCGGTCTGGCGTTCGCTGGGGGTTCTCCGACTTCCTGGACGGTATGGTCGCCGCAGGCCGTCTTGGTTACGCTGGCCCGCTCGATGCGCGACACGGTGAACCATCGCATTGCGTTGCGCAGTCGGCACCACCCAACGAGGTACCAGTTGCCGTTCGTGGAGGCGAACAGCACGGGTTCGACGTCGCGGGTGGTCGTGGTCCCGTCTCCCGATGTGTAGCGAATACGGATGACTCGCTGCTCGGCCATCGCCTCCTCCAGTGCCGACCTGATTGTGCGCGAAGCGGAGGAGGGAATCGCGTTGACCCAAACGCGGCCGGCCAGCTCGTCGGCTCTTGCTCGGGTTCTGGGATCGAGGACGTCCAGGATCTTCTGGATCCCGGCTGCTGCCAGATCGGCGTATGGGGCATCTGGGGCAGCGGACACGGCCGCCATGAGCGCCACGGCCTGCGCTGGGGACAGGCTGACAGGCGGCAGGGATGCGCCTATGGCCAATCCATAGCCACCGCCAGGACCTGGGCGCGACCATACGGGCGCGCCGCTGTTCTCGAGGGCAGCGAGGTCTCTCTTGACGGTGCGCACGGACACGCTGAACTCTCTCGCGAGCCGCTCGGCGGAGCACCCCCGTGATCCGTTCCGGCGCAGCATCTCGGACAGGGCATGGAGTCGTTCTGCTCGTTTCACCGTTCTGCCCGCATCAAATTCATGACACAAATAGTGACACACACCTGCCCGTAGCGCCTACGAAGGTAGTGACATGACAACAACTACGAGCAGTCCGACCATCATTCTCATCGCCGGCCACTGGCTGGGCGCTTGGGCGTGGGATGACGTCCTTGAACACCTGAAAACCGACCACTCTCGTGCAATCGCGATGACGCTGCCTGGTCTCGATGGGGACGATCCTGAGCGTGCGGCGAAGACTCTCGACGATCAAGCCGCAGCGGTCCTGGACGTCTTCGCTCGACTCGGAGTCTCCGAGGATCAGCCCGCGACTATCGTCGCTCACAGTGGGGCGAACGCCCCCGTCAGCCTTGTCCTTGACCGGCACCCTGAGCTTGTTCATCGGGTGGTGTGGGTCGACTCCGGCCCTGTGGCGACGGGAAGCGTCTTCGCCCCAGACCTCCCGGAGGGGTTGGAGGAGCTTCCGCTGCCGTCCTTCGACGTCCTCGCACAGCAGGCGAGTCTCGAAGGCCTGAGCAGAGAGGTCCTTGAGCGTTTTCGGGCACGGGCCGTCCCTGAGCCGGGCCCCGTGCTTCGTCAGCCCGTCGAGCTCACGAACGATGCACGCCGCACGGTCAAGACCACCCTGGTGTGCTGCTCGATCCCGAGCGCGCAGGTGCTGGAGCTGGCCCGCGCAGGCCATGCCATGTTTGCCGAAGTCGCGAACCTCGAGCACCTCGACGTCATCGACCTCCCGACGGGGCATTGGCCCATGTGGAGCCGTCCCCGCGACCTCGCCACGGCCATTCAGTCAGCGGCTTCTCGAACCAACTGAACTGCCCGTACAACCTGAAGGCGTCAGCCAACCTGAAGGCGTCAGCCAACCTGAAGGGGCCAGCCGAATCCGGCTGGCCCCTTTCCGTCTCCACCGCACCCTGGTCTAGCGAACCCCGCTCATCAGGCGCAGGATCGGGCGGGTGAACAGGCCGAGGATGAGGCCGAGCACGATCGCAATGCCGCCAAGCACCCCGAAGTACAGCTGTTCAGGGGCAGTCGCGTACCACTCGGCCAGCCGACCAGAAATGGCCGTGCCGAGGGCGACAGACAGGAAGAACAGTGCGACCATCTGGGTCTTGAACAGCTCTGGGGCGAGCTTCGTTGACACCGACAGTCCGACTGGCGACAGCAACAGCTCGGCGATTGTGAAGACCAGGAGGATGCCGACCATTGCCAACAAGGGGGTTGAATTCGCTCCTCCCCCGGCGAACGGCAGGAAGAGCAGGAAAGCCACACCCATGATCGCGGTGCCGAAGGCGAACTTCACCGGGGTCGACGGCTGCTTCGAGCCCCACTTGGTCCAGAGGGCCGCGAACGCTCCCGACAGCACGATGATGAAAATCGGGTTGATCGACTGCACCCACGACACCGGCATGGTCCAGCCGAGGAGACCGCGGTCAAGGCGCAGGTCGGAGTAGATCGTCACCACCGTGAACTGCTGCTGATAGAGCGACCAGAACGCCACACTCGCAATGAAAAGCGGGATGAACGCATAGACGCGCTTCCGCTCCACCGGCGAGATATGCCTGTTGGTCAGGATCACAACGAAGTACGAAATGGATGCCAGGATCGTCACGACGATCACGATGGTCACCAGGTTCGTTGCCGTAATGATGCCCGTGAGCGCCAGCACCACGATGATCACGATGACGGCGACCGCGATGAGCCCGTATGGCAGGTACCTGCTGCGCGGCAGCGGGTCTGGGACCTCGCGGGACGAGTCCGGCAGGCGCTTCCGCCCGAACGAATACTGGGTGAGACCGATGGCCATTCCGACGGCGGCCAAACCGAATCCCCAGTGGAAGCCGACGGTCGACTGCAGGAGGCCGGTGAGGATGGGGCCAAAGAACGCGCCCAGGTTGATGCCGAGGTAGAACAGCGAGAACCCGGCGTCGCGCCGGGGATCTTCCTTGCGGTACAGCGTTCCGACGACGGACGTCGCGTTGGCCTTGAGGCCACCGCTACCGAACGCAATCAGGATCAACCCGACGATGACGCCAGCGACGCCCGGGATGAGTGCCAGCCCGATGTGCCCGAACATAATCACGAACGCGCTGATGTAGAGCACACGCTCAGAGCCCGCCAGCCTGTCTGCGATCCAGGCGCCGAGAATCGTCGACAGGTACACAGCGCCGCCGTACGCGCCCACGATGCCGGCCGCCGTCACCTGCGGAATACCGAGGCCGCCCTCTGCCGCCGAGTAGTACAAGTAGAGCAGCAGGATGCCCTGCATCCCGTAGAACGAGAAGCGCTCCCACATCTCGACGCCGAAAATACTCGCTAGCGCGCGAGGCTGCCCGAAGAACTTGTGGTCGTCCTGGGGGGTGCCAGAATCCGGCTCCGCGATCCTAGTCATACATCGACGATACCCCCGCTCTCGGCGAATGGACGACCCCGGTACCGCTGAAAAGCGAGGCTCAGCTAGCTATCCAGATACCCCTCACGGCGCAGCTCGGCCAGGAAGAGGTCGTAGCGATCGCTGAGCCCGGCAACCTGCGCGGGGTCGGGTTCAATGACACTCGATGAGCCCGCCATTCGGGACGTGACAGCTGGCAGACCCTCAGCCACCAGACCGTTCGCCGCAAGGATCGCCGCACCAAACGCGCTCGATCTATTGAGCGGGACGACAACTTCGCGACCGAGGATCGACGCCCTGATGACGTTCCAGGTCGGGCTGGAACTGCCTCCACCGCTGAGGTGGTGTCGACCGAGCGGCACTCCAAGCCCGCGAAGTCGTGTCAAGCCGAGCCGCTCGACAAAGCCGACACCTTCCAGCACTGCTCGGTGCCGTTCGGTCGGATCCGTCGTCGTCAACGATGCGCCACTGTGGTCTATCGAGAATCCCTGCAACGTACTGTCTGCCACGGGGAACCGCTCACCAACCCCTGGCAGCGGGTACATGACAACGGACGCCCCGCCGAGTGCTGCCGCACGCCGATCAGATTCCCGCACATCGAGGGTGGCCGCAGCTTCGCGCCCGAGCACACCGGCACCGGAGTTGGAGGCACCCCCCACCCAGAAGGATCCATCAGGAGCCACATGCGAATAGACGCCGAACGATGGCTCAGTGATCTCGGTCTCGCACACGGCTTTCAGCACCAGAGTGGTGCCGAGTACCCCCACGGTATCGCCCGCGCTGACCGCTCCCGTCGCCAGCTGAGAGGTGCAGCCATCGGTCATCCCAGACACAATGACCACACCTTTCGGCAGCCCGAGCGAGCGCGCGATCGAATCCGTCACAGTACCTATCGCTCGGCCGGGGGCCACGACGTCTGGCATCCGCTTCACATCCAGCCCTAGCGTGGCCAGCGCCTTGTCATTCCAGGTTCGAGTGACGGGGTCGATCCCACTCTTCAGAGCGTGGGAGGTATCACTCGACACAATTTCGCCGGCAAGCGCCGCCGCGACGCAATCGGGTGTGAAGAGGTAGCGTGCCGCCGGCCGATTCCGGTCAAGCCATGCGGTGCGGGCTAAAGCGGTCGACGGTCGCACGGCTTGTCCCGTTCGTGCCAGTTCGGCCAGTTCTGCGGCGCCTCGTGCGTCGTTGTAGAGCAGAGCAGGACCCGCTGGACGCCCGCGATCATCCGTTGGAACGATCGTGCCGCTCGTACCCGTGATCGACAGAGCGCTGATGCCACGCGCGTTCCGCCCGAGATCGGCCATCAGCATGGCGATCAGCCGCTGTGCCACCTCAGCGTATGCTGGCGCCTGCTCACGCACACCGTTGCAGCCCTGAGGTTCGGGCAGCGACGCCGTTCTCTCAGCGATGGTGACGCCCGTCTCCGCATCAACCGCGATCACCCGGGCGTTCGCAGTAGCAAGATCAATGCCGAGGACGATGGCACGACCGCTGATCCCGGTCACATCACTCAGCTCTTTGCAGCGACGGCGAGGTGCCGAACGGATCGGTGGATAGCAGCCGCTCAGCGAGTCCGCCAAGCGAGTACACGGCGAGGTCGGGTTCGGCGAGCTGCTCGATGCTCGGCTCGTCGGGCGCCTCACCGCGCAGCACCCACACAGCGCGAAGGCCGACAGCCTTCGCCGGCCGAACATCGGTGTCAAGGCGGTTGCCAATGTGCACCGCCTCGCCAGGCGCCACTCCAGCTTCGTTCAGGCACCAGCGAAAGAGCTCTGGTGACGGCTTTTCAAAGCCGACAACTGCCGAGACTCCCCAGACGTCGATCAGCTCACCGAGTCCGTCGCGATGTAGCGCATCAATGACCGGCGCTTCCTGGTTGGCCAGCACGCCGATCCTCACCCGACCCGCTAGCTGCCGAAAGAATGGCAGGACATCGTCGTACATCGTCCCAGGCGGGTGGGACCAATACGTGCGGGTGAGCTCGTGTAGTTCGTGCTTGCGATCGACGCTCCCCAGGAAATCTGCAGCGAGCGCCTCTCGCAGGGACCCACTTTGCTGCGCACGGATTCTGTTGTAGACCTGACGGAATTGTGATCGATCGACTGCCCCGTTACCATCGCGCTCCCTCAGCTCATCGAGGGCGGTGAGCACAGCGGCGACGAAGTTTTCGTCGTCGTAGATCGGACCGCCGATGTCGCAGAAGACCCCACGCACCACCGGCGGCACTAGTTCGTTCCCGCCAGCGCCTTGCGTCGTTCTGCGAAGTCTTCCCTCTCGAAATACTTGGCTACGACGTCAGCACCGAGTCCGGCCACTCCGCCGATCGCGTAGGCATTCAGGCGCACGCGAGCACCCTTGACGGCCATCAACGAGATGGCCTCCGCCCCAGCGGTGCTGGATGCAATTGCGACGATTCCGTGGTTGCCGAGGAGCACGAGCGACGGCAGCGTGCCGTGCTTGTCCACGTACGCCTGCAGGTGGCTGTAGAACAACCGGCCCAGATCAATGCCGGGCTGCGCGTATGGCACGAACAACGGCACGCCGAGCACGACGGCCTCGTCTGAGTACACCGCTTCGTCGAATGCCGTCGCCGCGTGCACGCTGGCGAGCAACGACACCACAGCAGTCGGATGCGTGTGGGCCACGAACGCTACCGGCGAAATGGCCTGCACCGCAACGTGGATGAGTGTTTCGATCGAACCGCGCCGGTGGACACCCCCATGCTCGCCAGCGTCGAGCGCGGTCGTGAGGTCGGCCTGGGCCGTAGCTGGTTCGTTCATGAGCGCGACCAGCGGAGCAACGTCAACGATGACGAATTCGTCGCTCGTTGATGTCGCCATATTCGACCCCGACGTTTTGACCGCCATACGGCCGTCGGTTAGGCGCTGGGAGGTGTTCCCTTCCGCGAGGATCACGAGGTCTTTCGCTGGTTCTCCCAGTGAGCGGGTCAGGGTGACGAGCTCATCGGTGACGAGGGTGGGATTCCATTCGGTTGCCATTTAGATACCTCCATACTTGCGCTTGGTGATTCCGTTCAGCAGCGAGGCGAAGATCAGCACGAGTCCGAGCGCGAGCAGCTGGAACTGCGTGCCGTCGTTGCCGGGCAGCGCCAACAGGATGCCGGCGTTGATCCAGACGATCAGCAAGGTGGAAAGCACGATGCCGGACACTCGGCCGATGCCGCCGGTGATCGCCACACCGCCGAGCACCGCGATGGTAATCGATGGCAGTGCCATGCCGTTGCCGCTTGTGCCGGCATCCGGTCTGGCCGATGCGAACTGGGCGACGGTGACCACCGCGACGAGCCCGGAGATCACTCCGGAGAGGATGTACACGGTCATACGGTTCGACTTCACGTCGATCCCAGACCACGTGGCAGCAATATCGTTCGTGCCGAGCGCGTAGAGACGTCGACCGAAGGTGGTCTTATTCAGGAGCACCCAGACGATCACGATTGTGGGGACGAGGAAGGTGAAGATGCCGAGCGGCACGAGAGGCAGAGAGCCACCGATCAAGGGAAGCTCGATCGACTGCGCTGCGGAATAGAAGTCCTGGATGACCGGCGAGTTCACGGGCTTCTGATCGCTGACAACCAGTGCGAGTGAGCGGAACGCGTAGTAGGTGGCCAGCGTTGCAATCAGCGGCGGGAAGCCGACGTATGACACCAGGACGCCGTTGACGGCGCCACACGCTCCGCCGACCACGACGGCCAGGACCAGTGCCGCCAAGAGGCTCCAACCCCAGATTCCGTATGCCAGCCCGAAAATCACGCTGGTGAGCGACACGATTGACCCGACTGACAGGTCAATGCCGCCCCGGCCAGAGAGGATCACCAAGAGCTGGGCAAGCCCGAGCATCGCCAACGGAACCGCGCTGATCAACGCTGACGCCATGTAGTCGGCGTCGAAGGCACCGCTCAGGGCGCCTGCTGCATCCAGCACAGACATGACGACAACGACGATGACAATGAGTACGGCGAGCAGGACGACCCGCTGCGTGAGCAGCGCTTCCAGTGCGCGAGCGACCAGAGGGCGTCCCGCTGGGCTCTTTCCCTGCGGCGATGCGCCGGGCGAGGTTGATGGGCGATCCGTTGTGATGGTCATGCTTTTCTCCTGGCTCGCTCGCGGAGTAGGTCGGTGCCGACGGCGATGATGATGAACAACCCCACGAAGAGGTTTGCGAGCTGTGAGGGCCATCCGATCTGAGTCACGCCCGAGGTGACGGTCTGCACCAGGATGGCGCCGAGTAAGGTGCCGATCACTGAACCGCGGCCCCCGAGGATCGAGGTCCCTCCGATGACGACGGCGGCGATCACTGCTAGTTCCCGTCCTGATCCGACTGCCTGGTCGAGCGTCGCGGTTCCCGCAGCGATGAAGAAGCAGGCCGCGAGCCCCACGAGGGCTCCGGTGAGGCCGTATGCGATCATCACCCGTGGCTGGACCTTGATTCCGGCCAGACGCGCAGCCTGCGCATTGCCACCAATTGCAAACAGGTTACGGCCGCCGGACGTGTGCCGCAGGTACCACCAGGCGATAGCCACGACAACGATCGTGATGGCGAAGCTGTGCGGGATCCCGAAGGTGCGTCCGGCCTCGCCTCGCCCGAATACATCGAGGGTCGACGGGATGCCGTTGACAGTGGATGACCCGAAGACCCGCAGCGCGAGGAACTGAAAGATGTTCGCCGTTCCAAAGGTGATGATGATGGCGTGAACTCGACCGTAAGCGATGAGCACGCCGTTCAGTACGCCGAGCACGATACCGAGGCCGACCGAGATAGCGATGGCCGCGATGAGGGGAACGTCAAGGTTCACCAGGAACTTCGCAGTGACCACTGCGCAGAGCATGATCGCGCCACCGACAGAGACATCGATCCCGGCCGTGATGATGATGAAGGTCATCCCGACGCCGATCAGGGCGATGGGTGCGACGGATACCAGGAGCGGCTGAATCGATCCCGGGCTGAGGAAAGCAGGGGTGAAGAGCCCGAGCAGGATCCACAGTGCCGCAATGACGCCGAGCAACACAAATTCCTGACCGGTCACCGGAGAGGGCAGAATGCGCCGAGCAGTTGCCCGCGCAGGGGTAGGCGGAGCGGTGCGCTGGTCGATGGTCATGCGATCTCCTCCGAAGCGGGGGTCATGGGCTGCGCCGTGTCGGCTGTGGAGCCTGCACTCGGCTCGTCGGACCAGACACCGGCTGCCGCTGCAAGAATCTCGACCTGGGTTGCATCTGCTCCAAATTCCGCGGCAATTTTGCCGGCCCGAATGACGAGAATGCGGTCGGAGATGCGGAGCACCTCTCCGAGGTCGCTGGTCACCACAAGCACTGCCGTGCCCTGATCGGCCAGCCCAGAGACGATGCGGTGAATCTCTTCTTTCGCACCGACGTCCACGCCCTGCGTCGGCTCGGCGAGCACGAGAACCTCGGGACGCTTGACGAGTTGTCTGGCGAGCACGACCTTTTGCGCATTGCCCCCCGACATCGCACTGATCGGCTGGCTCTGGCTCGGCGTCTTGACCGCGAGGCGCTTGATGAAGTCCTGCGCTATTTCACGTTCGCGGCGTTTGGTAACCCAACCGGGAATCCGGCTGAGCAGTGACAACTCGCCGACGGTGATGTTGAATGCGATGCTCTGAAAGGAGAAAGATCCCTGGGCTGAGCGGTTGGCCGGCAGCAGGTGGATGCCGAGTCGCTTGGCCTGGGTGGGGTTCTTCACTGTGACTGGCTTGCCAGCCAGCAGCATCTTGCCAGACGTCGCCCTGTCGACACCATAAATGACGCTGGCGATGTCGCCGGCGCCGGAGCCGACCAGCCCGTACAGGCCGACGATCTCACCGGAACGGACACTGAGGTCGATGTCCGAGAATCGTCCATCTCTGGTGAGCCCGTCGAGTTCGAGCACGACGGGGCCGGGGGTGGAGTCCTCCTGCGATCGGGTCTCCCCGAGCACGCCACCGACCATGAGTTCGGCTATCTGCCGCACGGAGAGTTCCCCGATCGGCTGGGTGGTGATGGTCTGGCCGTCGCGCATAACGGTAACCTCGTCAGCGATCCGGAAGAGCTCATCGAGTCGGTGGGAGATGTAGATGACCGCGACTCCCGACGCGGTCAACCGACGGATGACGGTGAAGAGCACTTCGATCTCTGAGTCAGTCAGGATGGCTGACGGTTCGTCGAGAATCAGCACTGACGCGTCGCCGGCGAGCGCCTTGGCGATGGAGACCTGCTGTTGCGCGGCGATGGATAGAGTGCCGACCGGGGCGGTTGCAAGGCTCTCTGGTAGCCCGACCGTATCGAGGAGGCCATGCATCTGATCAGCCTGGCCCGACCAGTCGACCCTAATTCCGCGCTTGATCTCGCGGCCGACGAACACATTCTCGGCCACACTGAGCTCAGGAAACAGCTGCGGCTCCTGGTAGACCGTCTGCACGCCGAGATCGAGGGCGTCGGTTGTCGATGTGATCGTGGTGGGGACGCCGTCGAAGGTGATCGTGCCGGCGTCGGCCCGCTCTGCACCGGCGATGATTTTGATCAGGGTGGATTTGCCGGCGCCATTTTCACCGACGAGGGCGTGCACGGTGCCGGGTCGGATGGCGATCTCTGCGTGCCTGATCGCGCGCACGCCACCGTAGCTCTTGACGATGTCCCGCATTTCGAGTCGATACTCCGACCCTGCTTGCGGTGTGAGGTCTGGGCTCATGGCCGACTCACTCCTTGCTTGTCTCATGATGACTATCAGTGGAGCTGTTCGGGGGTGCCACACTGGGCGCCCCCGAACAGCTCTGGGGGGTGAACCTGCCGACTAGTAGTCGAACGTGTCGACGTTGTCCTTGGTGATTTCCAGCGCCGGACCGAGCAGGAGCACCTTGGTAGCCGAATCGAACTCGACGGCTGGGAGGTCGGCGCTCACATTGTTCGTTGCTTCAAACGCGTTCCCTTCGGCCAGCTGCAGACCCGTCCATGCGGTCAGGTAGCCGAGCGCCTGGACATCCCAGAGGATGGAAGCGCTGGACGAGCCGTCCTTCAGGTACGGAGCCATCGACTGCGGTGTACCGAGACCGTCAGTGAAGACGGTGCCGATCTTGCCGGCGTCCTTCACCGCCTGGGCGACACCGGGTGCCGACGAGGTGCACTCGCCGACGAGGCCGGTGAGGTCGGGGTTGGCGTTCATCAGGTCGGTGGCCATGGAGGTAGCTGCCGCCTGGTCTTCGCCTGCGTAGACGACATCGACGATCTCGGCTTCTGGGTACTTCTCGGCCGTGTACTTCTTCTGCACGTCAATCCAGGCGTTCAGGTTCGCTGCCGTCTCACCACACGAGACAATCGCATACTTTCCCTTGCCGCCCATGGCCGTCATGATCGAGTCGGTGAGTGCCTGACCGATACCCTCAACGGATGCCTGGTTCACGAAGACTTCCCGCACCGAGTTCGGGGCGTCGGTGTCTGCGGTGGCAACCTTGATACCCTTGTCCGCAGCTTCTTTGAGCAGCGGTGCCATCGAATCAGGGTCGTTCGGGGCGACGATCAGCGCGTCCACACCCTGCTGGATGAAGGAACGGACAATGTCGGCCTGAGCGGCGGCATCCGCCGTCGTCGGTCCCTGATAGAGCCATTCGATGCCGAGTTCTTCCGCGGCCTGCTTGCCGCCGGCGTTCATGGCCTCGAAATAGGGAATGCCCTGGAGCTTGGGGACGAACGCCACCTTGATCTTGCTGTCGCCATCGCCGCTGCCTGCTGTGCTGCCGGCGTCGTCGTTGCGGCTGGTGCAACCAGAGAATGTCATGACGGCTGCGAGCGCTAGCGCGCCGACCATCAGAGTCTTCTTTGCTTTGATCATTGTGTTGCCTCCTTCTGTGCTGTGCGGGGCCACTTTGCCCTCACGTCCTGGTGCGCGAACGATGTCGCGTTGGGTTCCTCGAGACCGCGGCGGCGCGACTCTGCGCGCTCGAGCCCTCGAAGCTTCTCGGCCGCATCACTCCAGCGACCATCGGAGCGTGGTTCGAAGGAGTGCGTCTGTGTACTCGCCCGAACCACCTCCCAAATCTGTTCAATCGAGCCGATTTCGCCCACGGCGCGCAACTGGCTGGCCGCATTGCCAAGCGCGGTTGCCTCTTTCGCCCAGCAGACAACGGGAAGCCCGGTCGCGTCTGCCGTTGCTTGCTGCAGAAGGGCGTTCTGGCCACCCCCACCAACGACGGCAACCGACGTCAGGGGCACACCGGTCACGGCAGCGATGTCCTCGGCGGTGAGTCGGTAGCTGAGGGCAAGAGAGTCGAACACCGTGCGCGCGATTTGGCCGATGGTTTCCGGCACCGGAATCGCATGTGCGCGGCAGTAGTCCTGAATGCGCCGTGGCATGTCACCGGGGGTCAGGAACTCCGTCGCGTTTGGATTGATCAGGCTGACGAGAGGAACCTCGGCGGCGGCGCGCGTCACCAGGGTGTCGTAGTCGACACTCAAGCCATCTCGCTCCCACTGACGGCGGCACTCTTGAAGCACCCAGAGACCCATCACATTGCGGAGGAACCGCACTGTGCCGTTGTATCCGCCCTCGTTGGTGAGGTTGGCCTGCTGCGACGCTGCCGTGACCACAGGGGAATCGAGCACGACACCAACGAGCGACCAGGTTCCCGACGAAATGAAGAGAGTCTCTGGCGACGCATCCGGTATCGCCAAGACAGCACTCGCGGTGTCATGCGCCGCCGGCAGAATCACGCGAGTCCCTGCCAGTCCCCCGACGGCGAGCTGGCCAATCACAGGGCCGACATCGGTCCCGGACGCTACGACGTCGGGCAAAATGCCGACAGGCACACCAACGCGCTCAAGGAGTTCCGTCGCCCAGCGACCGGCGTTCATGTCATACATGCCAGATGTGGAAGCGGCGGAGAATTCGGTAACCGTGCTGCCAGAGAGCAGCCGGTGGAAGACATCCGGCATCATCAGCATGCTCCGGGCGCGGGCGAGGAGTTCATGACGGAGCCTGGCATCGGTGGCGAGCCCGAAGAGCGAGTTGATCTCCATCAGCTGAGTGCCGGTAGCGTCGTAAATGGTCGAGGCTCCAACGGCGCTCACAATTTCGCTGAACACCTCAATCCGGTGCTTGTCACGGTACGCAGTCGGAGCTTCGAGCAGCTGCCCCTCGTTGTCGTAGAGGCCGTAGTCGAGTCCCCAGGTATCTACACCTACCGACGCAATCCGCGTTGACGCTGCCAGGGATGAGAGCCCGTCTGAAACCTCTCTCCACAGCCCGTCGATGTCCCAGCGGAGCCAACCGTCGACGACGGAGGGCTGATGCGGGAATCGGTGATGAATGTTGAGGCTCAGTCGTGATCCGTCGAACTGCGCGGCTCCAACGCGCCCGCTCTCTGCACCGAGGTCCACCGCGGCCACGGTGAGCGTGCTCATCCTGCTGCCCGTGAACTCTGGGCGCGTTCGGCCGCTTGAACAACGGCACGCTGGCCACTTTCCAGAATTGCCCCTGTGCCCTCGACCCGAGTGACAGGCACGCCATGCGCAGCCCAATCGGCGACAAATTCGTCATCAGCGTGCTCATCGGTGAAGAGTCCGGAGATCTCGGCCGGCTCGGCAAAGGAGTGCAGGCCGAATCCACCGATCTTCGATGACGTGAACAGGCCGTAGACCGAGTCGCACGCGCTGACCAGACTCTTTTTGGTCGCCGCCTCTTCGCTCGAGAGCTCAAGCAATCCCAAATGTGTCGAGAGTGTGGCGAGGCCGAAGAACCCCGTCGTTATCCGGCCGCGGCCTTCCAGTACGTTCGCGAATGCACCGATCAGAGAGCCGGATGCGCGGCGCAGGACACCGCCCGGCATGATGACCGTCGCGCTGGAGTGGTCCATGAACAGGCTCGCTACCCGCATGCCATACGTGACAACCACGAGATCGCGTCGGTCAAGGATTTCTTGTGCCAGGTAGTAGCACGTCGTTGACGAATCGATGGCGATGACGTCGCCGTCGGAGACCAGGGCGGCCGCGTTGCGAGCCAGCGCACGTTTCGCGTTTGAGTCCTGGCGCAGCCGCTCGCTGAACGCCCCCTCATCGCCGGCAGAGGAGACGACGGCGCCACCGCGCACCCTGCGAAGCAGCGACCGTTGTTCCAGCGAGTCGAGGTCCTTGCGAATCGTGACGGCGGAGACGCCGAACTGTTCAACGAGGTCGTTGACGAGTACGCGACCACTCGAATTGAGTTCGAGTAGAATGCCCTCTTCGCGAACGAAGTCATAGCGTTCGGACATCTCTCTCCTAATCGACAACCCTGGCGACAACGCGGTCCGAAGTGCTCCGGACGTCACGTAACTGGAAACCTAACTCAACGACAACTTCACGTCAATGATTGAAACCAAAACGTAAGTGAAACGGGTTTCGAACGAAAGTTAATGTCTTGACAGGGACGAAACTGGCCTCTTAGAGTGACTGCACCAGAGCTCGTTAGCTGATCGGAATTCCTTCCGTCCGGCACGAGCCTCCTCGAGGGAGAGGCCAGCGGCACGCTGGAGCGGCACTGATCCTTCGCCACACCAGGAAAGGCCGGGACTCATGCTGATTGGATGCCACGGGCTCGTATGGACCGGACACTTCGATGAGCCCGGCTTCGATCGGGCCGTCACCCAGAGCCTTGAGGCGGGGTTTACCCTCCTTGAGATCCCGCTGCTCGAACCGGACTCCTTCGATGTGGCCGCGGCGAAACGCTGCCTGGCCAGGAACCCGATCGCCATCTCCGCTTCGCTCGGGCAGAGCGCCGACACTGACATCAGCAGCGAAGACCCCGACGTCGTGGCCGCAGGCGAACGCAAACTGAACACGGCGCTGGAGATACTGAGCGAACTCGGATCCGAGTACTTCGTCGGTGTCCTCTACAGCCAGCTCGCCAAATACGATGCCCCAGCCACCGCACTCGGTCGGCAGAACAGCCTCGACGTGCTGCGTCGGGTTGCCGAACGCGCCGGCACGCTGGGAATCCGTGTCGGGCTTGAAGTCGTCAACCGCTACGAGACCAACCTGTTCAACACAGCCAACCAGGCTCTGGCCTACCTCGACGACCTTGGCCACCCGAACGTCGGCGTCCACCTCGACACGTACCACATGAACATCGAGGAATCGGATATGGTCGGGCCCGTTCTCGCTTGCGGCGACCGACTCAGCTACGTGCATATCGGCGAAAGTCACCGTGGCTACCTCGGCTCTGGAACCGTCGACTTCGACGGGTTCTTCCGCGCTCTGTCGCTCATCGACTACACAGGGCCGATCGCTTTTGAGTCGTTTTCCAGCGCCGTCGTGAACCCGGATCTCAGCCGGAGCCTCGCCGTCTGGCGGAATCTCTGGAACGATTCGGCCGACCTCGGAGCGCACGCCAACGCCTTCATTCGCGGCAAGATCCGCGCCGTCGAAACCATTGCGCTGCATTGATTGCGACTGGAACTCAATGACGAGCACAGGTGTATCTGAACGGGTGTGTTTTCAGCTGCAGGTCAAGCCGGATCGCATCGCTGAGTATCGCGAGCGCCACAAGGCTGTGTGGCCGGACATGCTCCGCGCATTGCGACAGACGGGCTGGAACAACTACTCGCTGTTCATCCGCGACGATGGCCTCCTCATCGGGTACGTCGAGACCGAAAGCCTCACCGCCGCCCAGGCGGGAATGGCCGCCACGGCAGTCAACGCACGGTGGCAGGCCGAGATGGCCGAATTTTTCGTCGATCTCGACGGCGCACCAGACACCGGCTTCATCCATTTGTCTGAAGTCTTCAACCTCGACGATCAACTCGCCGCATCTGCATCTGCTCCTGCCGGACAGGCGTCGGCTCAACCAAAAGAAGGAACACACTCGTGAGCATCAGCGCTGCCGTCCTCACCCGGCTCGAGGCCCAGGCCATCGAACTGCCCTCCTGGGCGTTCGGCAACTCCGGTACCCGCTTCAAGGTCTTCCAGACCCCAGGCACTCCCCGCACCATCCAGGAGAAGATCCAGGATGCGGGCAAGGTCAACGAATTGACCGGGCTGGCACCGGCCGTGGCGCTGCATATCCCGTGGGACAAGGTCGACGACTACGCGGCGTTGCGATCATTCGCCGAAGATCTCGGCCTCGCCCTCGGAACGGTCAACTCCAACACCTTCCAGGACGATGACTACAAGTTCGGCAGCCTCACCCACACCGATGCCGCCATTCGCCAGAAGGCCATCGATCACCACTTCTCCTGCATCGACGTGATGGATGCCACCGGTTCGCGCGACCTCAAGATCTGGCTCGCCGACGGCACCAACTATCCGGGCCAGGGCGACATCCGCGGCCGCCAGGATCGCCTCGCCGACTCCCTCAAGCAGATCTACGCCCGCCTCGGCGACGAGCAGCGCATGGTGCTGGAGTACAAGTTCTTCGAGCCGGCTTTTTACCACACGGATGTCCCCGACTGGGGAACCTCGTACGCCCAGGTCAGCGCACTCGGCGACAAGGCCATGGTCTGCCTCGACACCGGTCACCACGCGCCGGGCACCAACATCGAGTTCATCGTCATGCAGCTGCTGCGCCTCGGCAAGCTCGGCTCGTTCGACTTCAACTCCCGGTTCTACGCGGATGACGACCTCATCGTGGGCGCCGCAGACCCGTTCCAGCTCTTCCGCATCCTCTACGAGGTGAACCGGGGCCGCGGCTTTGACGCCGACAGCCCCGTCGCCTTCATGCTCGACCAGTGCCACAACGTCGAAGACAAGATTCCAGGCCAGATCCGCTCCGTGCTGAACGTGCAGGAGATGACGGCCAGGGTGCTCCTCGTCGATGCGCCAGCGCTGGCCGCCGCCCAGGATGCCGGCGATGTGCTCAGCGCCAACGGCATCCTCATGGACGCCTTCTACACGGATGTGCGCCCCGACCTCGCCGCCTGGCGCGAGTCCCGCGGCCTCCCGGCCGATCCGATGTCCGCCTATGCGGCATCCGGTTACCAGGCGAAGATCGCCGCCGAGCGCGCGGGCGGCCAGCAGGCGAGCTGGGGCGCGTAACCCGTCGGGTTTGCCGTCCTGGCACACCACATTCTTTCCTCGAGGAGCAACTATGACCATCAACAACGCAGCCGCAGAACTGATCGCGCGATCCAACCGCCTCGGCAGCAACCCGAAGAACACCAACTACGCGGGCGGCAACACGTCGGCCAAGGGCAGCGAGATCGACCCGGTGACCGGTGAGCCCGTCGAACTGATGTGGGTCAAGGGCTCCGGCGGCGACTTGGGCACCCTCACCGAGAACGGCTTGGCCGTGCTGCGCCTCGACCGGATGCGCTCGCTCGTGAACGTCTACCCCGGTCTCGAGCGCGAAGACGAGATGGTGGCGGCTTTCGACTTCACCCTGCACGGCAAGGGCGGCGCGGCCCCGTCGATCGACACCGCCATGCACGGCCTCGTCGACGCGGCGCACGTCGACCACCTGCACCCGGACTCCGGCATCGCGATCGCGACGGCAGCCGACGGCGAAGAACTCACGCGCACCATTTTCGGCGAGAAGGTCGTCTGGGTGCCATGGCGTCGGCCAGGCTTCCAGCTCGGCCTCGACATCGCCGCCATCAAGGACGCACACCCAGAGGCCATCGGCTGCATCCTGGGCGGCCACGGCATCACGGCGTGGGGTGACACCAGCGAGGAGGCAGAGGCGAACTCGCTGTGGATCATCGACACCGCGGCCGACTACATCGCGAAGCACTCGAAGCCTCTGCCCTTCGGCCCTGCCCTTGACGGCTACGGCGCGCTGGCCCCGGCCGAGCGCCTGGCCAAGGCTGCCGCCCTGGCGCCCACAATCCGGGGGCTGGTCTCCACCGACCGCGCCCAGGTGGGCCACTTCACCGACGATGCCGTCGTGCTCGACTTTTTGGCATCCGCTGAGCACCCCCGCCTGGCCGCCCTCGGCACCAGCTGCCCAGACCACTTCCTGCGCACCAAGGTCAAGCCGATGGTGCTCGACCTCCCGGCCGACGCCTCCATCGAAGACTCGATCGCCCGCCTGCAGGAGTTGCACGAGCAGTACCGGGCCGACTACCAGGCGTATTACGACCGCAACGCAGTGGCAGACTCCCCCGCCATTCGCGGCGCAGATCCCCTCATCGTGCTCATCCCCGGCGTCGGCATGTTCAGCTACGGCGCGAACAAGCAGGCCGCACGCGTGGCCGGCGAGTTCTACATCAATGCCATCAACGTGATGCGCGGCGCAGAGGGCCTCTCCACCTACTTCCCCATCGACGAGGCAGAGAAGTTCCGCATCGAGTACTGGGCACTCGAAGAAGCCAAACTGCAGCGGATGCCGGCGCCCAAGCCTCTCGCCAGCCGCATTGCCCTCGTCACGGGAGCTGCCTCCGGCATCGGTAAGGCCATCGCCACCCGCCTGGCCGCAGAAGGCGCCTGCGTCGTCATCGCCGACCTCGACCTCGCGAAGGCGCAGGCCGCCGCCGCTGAACTCGGGTCGACGGATGTCGCGATCGGCGTGCAGGCCAACGTCACCGACGAAAATCAGGTGCAGGCATCCGTCGATGCAGCGGTACTGGCATTCGGCGGCCTTGACCTCGTCGTGAACAACGCCGGGCTCTCGCTGTCGAAGTCGCTCTTGGAGACCACGGTCGCCGACTGGGACCTGCAGCACAACGTGATGGCCAAGGGCTCGTTCCTGGTCTCGCGCGCTGCGGCCCGGGTGCTCATCGACCAGAAGCTCGGCGGGGACATCGTCTACATCTCCTCGAAGAATTCGGTGTTCGCCGGCCCGAACAACATCGCGTACTCGGCCACCAAGGCCGACCAGGCTCACCAGGTTCGACTGCTCGCAGCTGAGCTCGGCGAGCACGGCGTGAAGGTCAACGGCATCAATCCAGACGGCGTCGTGCGCGGCTCCGGCATCTTCTCCAGCGGCTGGGGTGCCAAGCGCGCCGCGGTCTATGGGGTGCCAGAGGAAGAGCTGGGCGCCTACTACGCGCAGCGCACGCTGCTCAAGCGCGAGGTGCTCCCAGAGAACGTGGCGAACGCCGTGTTCGCGCTCTGCTCCAGCGATCTCTCGCACACGACCGGGCTGCACATCCCGGTGGATGCCGGCGTCGCGGCGGCCTTCCTGCGATGACTGCCGCCGCTGCCGGTACCGTTGCCGCCGTCGACCTCGGCGCCACCAGCGGTCGGGTCATGCTGGGCCATGTCGGGCCGAACGAACTGCGACTTGAAGCCGTCAACCGCTTTCCGAACACACCGGTCGAGACGCCAGACGGCCTGCACTGGAACATCGTCGAGCTCTACCGTTCGGTCGTCGAGGGGCTGGGACTCGCTGCCCGCCTCTCGCCGGGGCTGTCGAGCATCGGAATCGATTCGTGGGCTGTCGATTACGGCCTGTTGCGCGGAGATCGTCTGCTCGGCATCCCGTTCCACTACCGCGATTCGCGGACGGCCACGGGGGTCGCCTCGGTTCATGAGCGAGTACCGTTCGCTGAGCTGTACGCCGACAACGGCCTGCAGTTCCTCCCCTTCAACACGCTCTATCAACTCGAGGCCGAGCGTGTCGGCGGCCTGCTCGACCTCGCCGACCAGGCGTTGCTCGTGCCCGACCTGATGGCGTACTGGTTGACCGGAGAACGGGTCGCCGAGAGCACCAATGCGTCAACGACCGGGTTGCTCAGCCTCCCAGACGGGCCCGGCGCACAACCGCGCTGGAACGATGCGCTGATCGAGCGGCTCGACCTGCCACGCAGCCTTTTCCCCGCGCTCGTGCAGCCGGGCGACCGCATCGGCACCCTGCTTCCCTCTGTGGCTGGGGCGACCGGCTTGGCCACCTCGACTCCGATCGTGGCCGTCGGGTCGCACGACACGGCATCCGCTGTGGTGGCTGTGCCCATGACAGACCCGGATGCCGCCTATATCTCGAGCGGCACCTGGGGGCTGGTCGGTGTCGAGCTCGAACACCCCGTGCGCACAGAGGAAAGCCGCCGCGCCAACTTCACCAACGAGGGTGGCGTCGACGGACGTGTGCGCTTTTTGCACAACGTGATGGGCACCTGGTTGCTCAGCGAATCGGTGCGAACCTGGCAGAAAGCTGACCCGAGCGTCTCGTTGCTGCCCCTCGTGGCGGCGGCCGAGGCGGTGACCACCCCGGTGGCCGTCTTCGACGCCAATGACCCGCGATTCATGGAGCCCGGCGATATGCCGGCACGGATCGCCGACTGGTGCATCGAACACGGCCAGCCGGTTCCAGCGAGCCAGGCAGAGTTCGTGCGCAGCATCATCGAGAGCCTCGCTCTCGCCTTCGCGACCGCTGTGCGAACGGCCTCAGAGCTGTCGGGCAAGACGGTGAACACCATCCACATCGTCGGGGGCGGATCTCAGAACGCGCTGCTCTGCCAGCTCACGGCCGACCACGCTGGAGTGCCCGTTCTCGCCGGCCCCGTCGAAGCGACAGCCCTGGGCAACGTGCTGGTGCAGGCGCGCGCGGCCGGCCTCATCTCCGGCGACCTCGAGACGTTGCGCGCTCTGGTCGCGGCGAGCAGCGAACCGCTGCGATACGCCCCGCGGCGCGTGGCTGAATGACGAGGCGATTGGCTGGATAGCGAGATCAGTATTCGCGCGTGATCTCGACACTCACGAACAACTCTGATCCAAATGGGCCTGCGTACACACCTCGAAGCGGCGCGACATCCGTGTAGTCCCTGCCGCGACCGACGAGGACATGCCGGTCACCGATATCGATGAGGTTCGTCGGATCGTAGCCACGCCACCCACCGCAGAACCATTCGACCCACGCGTGCGACTCCCCCGTCACGGTCTCGCCGATGGCAGCATCCGGATTCGGATGCAGGTAACCGGAGACGTAGCGGGCCGGGATTCCCACCGAGCGCAGGGCGCCGAGCGCAATATGCGCAATGTCCTGGCAGACGCCCTTCTTCTCTGCCCACGCCTCTGCCGCCGTTGAGTGCACCCCGGTCACCCCTGCCATGTATTCGACGGCTCCTCCGACGGCCTGGCAGATGGCCAGCGCGCTCTCGCAGGGGTCCAATCCACTGGCTGCGATCTCTGCGGCGAGCGCCGCGACATCCGCTGGGGGTGTCGTTCGGGACGTTTGGGCGATCTGGTCAACCGTTTCCATGCTGGCCAGGGCAGCCGTGGCGAGTTCGTCCCAGTCGAACGGATGCCCCAGATGGGCGTTCTCCCGCACTTCAACCAGGCTCGTGGCCGTGAGGGTGAGTTCCCGGTGCGGACTCAGCACGTCGAAGGCGCTCACCCTGGTTCCCCAATAGTCGACATAGGTATTGAGCGATGACATCGGCGAGATGTTGAGGAATGACGACAGCACGAACTGGTTCTCAGCACCCGCTGGCAGCATCCGCGCCTCGTTGTATGACGCATTCACCTCACCCTCGTAGTGGAATCCGGTGGTGTGGGTGATGCGAAGGCGCTTCACAGGCGCTCTCCCGTCCAGCTCGGTGCAGCGCTCGTGGGAAAGTACCGCTGGCGGATCGCTTCGCTGGCGGCACTCGTGGCATCCTGCACGCTGTCCATCTGCGCCGGCAGGTCTTCGAGGATGTCGAGAATGGGCCGGTATTCGAGCTCACTGCGCATCTGGCCGAACAGGCGTTGGGCATTGTCGGAGACCCCCACCCGGTCGAGGCGCGGCTCGAGGGCCCGCATGCATTCCTCTGCGCGCGTCACAGAGAAGAGAATAGAACGCGGAAACAGCCGGTCAAGGAGCAGGAACTCGGCGGCGTTCTGCGCTGACGGCACACCGCGGTAGGTGCGGAGGTATGCCTCGTATGCGCCGCACGAGCGGAGAATTGTCGTCCACGACGGGCCGGATGCCTCGGTGAGCGAGCGTGTGGCCAGCAGCCTGGCCGTCATATCCGCCCGTTCGAGGCTGCGGCCGAGCGTGAAGAAATGCCACGCGTCATCCCTGCTGGTCGCTGACTCGACGATGCCAACGGCCAGCGCCGCCCGCTCGTGAACCCAGTGGAAGAACTCGTGCACCTTGTCATCTGCGACGCGGCGCGGCATCCTGGCCCGCGTCGTATTGAGGCACTCCCAGAGTTCGCTCGACACGATCTCGCGTGCACGGCGGGCGTTCTCACGGGCCGCCCCCAGCGAGAACGCGATGGACGCCGGTTGCGACCGGTCGACGGCGAGGATGCCAAGCACATCCTTGCGGGTGAGGATCTTGTCCTCCGGCGGCTCGCTGCCCATCACGGACAAGAGTGACCGGCAGGCGGTGTCCTCGTCGATCCACGGGTCTTCGAGCAGCAGTTGCAGGTGAACGTCGAGGATGCGCGCTGTGCCATCCGATCGCTCGATGTAACGTCCGATCCAGAAGAGTGACTCTGCGATTCGAGAAAGCATCAGACTCCCTCCGTGACAAGCGGATGCTGTTGGTCGGTGCGATCAGTGCGATCGGTGCGGCCAGCCGGGTCGGCGACCTGCTGTTGCTGCTGTTGCTGCTGCTGTTGCTGCTGGCCGGTGCGCGGGTCGTCGTGCGGGGAGTGATCGGGCGTATGAGGTTTGTCGTGGTGTGGCGGCAGTGTCACCGTTGCCGCCGCCTGCTCAGAGACAAGACCCTGGATGTCGTGCGGGTCGATCACGCTCCCCGGTGTGCCGGCAGGAGCGCCGACGACCCAGGTGTCCTTGGACCCGCCACCCTGGCTGGAGTTGACGACAAGCTGCCCTTCCGGCATCGCCACCCGGGTGAGACCGCCTGGCAGCACCCAGATGTCGCTGCCGTCATTGACCGCGAACGGACGAAGATCGGCGTGCCGCGGTCTCATGCCGTCTTCGACGAGCGTAGGAATCGTCGACAGCTGCACGACCGGCTGGGCGATCCAGCCTCGCGGGTCGGCAATCAGTCGTTTCCGGAGGGCGGCGAGTTCGGCGGGTGTGGCATCCGGCCCGACAACCAGGCCCTTGCCGCCCGAACCGTCAACGGGCTTCACGACGAGTTCGTCGAGGCGGTCGAGCACCTCTTCCAGCGCCCCCGGATCTTCAAGTCGCCACGTGTCAACGTTCGGCAGGATCGCATCCTCACCCAGGTAGTAGCGGATGAGATCTGGCACGTAGGTATAGACGAGTTTGTCGTCCGCCACACCGTTTCCGACAGCATTGGCGATGGTCACGTTTCCGAGCCTGGCCGCCAACAGCAGCCCAGGGGATCCGAGCACGGAGTCGTCCCTGAACTGCAGTGGGTCGAGGAATTCGTCGTCGACCCGGCGATAGATCACATCGACCCGCATCGGGCCGGCGGTGGTGCGCATCCACACCTTGCCGCCGGAGACGTAGAGGTCGCGCCCCTCCACAAGTTCGACGCCCATCAGCCGGGCGAGCAGGGTGTGCTCAAAGTATGCCGAGTTGAAGACGCCGGGCGTCAGCACCACGACATTGGGGTCGTCGATACCCTCCGGTGCGCTCGCGCGGAGGGCCTGCAGGAGACGGATCGGGTATTCGCCGACGGGTTGCACCCGGAGCGAGACGAAGAGTTCTGGCAGCGTTTGCGCCATGACGCGGCGATTGGAGATGACGTAGCTGACGCCGCTCGGCACCCGCACGTTGTCTTCCAAGACCCGCCAGGCGCCCTTTTCATCGCGGATGAGGTCGATTCCGGAGACCTGGATGCGTACGCCGTTCGCGCTGACGATCCCCGCTGCCTGCCGGTGGAAATGGCTCGACGAGCTGATCAGAGCGGCCGGGATGACGCCATCTCGAACGGCGCGTTGCCCGCCGTAGACGTCCGCCAGGAAAGCCTCAAGCGCACGCACCCGCTGCTTGATGCCGGCTTCGACATCGACCCATTCGCTGTGGTCGATGACCCGCGGAACGGCATCGAGCGGGAACGGGCGCTCCTCGCCGGCGAAGTCGAAGGTGACTCCCTGCGCCAGGTACGAACTCGCGAGAGCTTCGGTTCGCCCGCGCAGCTCTGCCTTGGTCATCTGGGCGAGCGCCTGGTAAATCTCCTTATAGGCCGGCCTCGCTTCCACATGACCGCGACCCGACGGCTCAGCGAACATCTCGTCCCACGCGGCACTGCCGGTTCGTTTCCGGGGCAGAAGCGTTGAGCCATACCCGTCAAAGAGGTCCACCATGGGCCGAGCCTAGGACTGCCCTGTTGCGGCGATGTTTCCGGGAGGCTGCCCGCCGGTGTCGAAGTGGCAGGCGCTCTATCTGGGTGCACCGCGGCGATATCAGCCGGGCAGCTGCGATGAGACCAGCCAGGCGCCTCGCCGCACAGCGCGCTCCAGATCTCGCGCCCGCAGGTTGAAGTCTGCGGCCGAGACCGACACAGAGACGGCGCCGATCGTGCGCCCGCTGCGGGAGCGAACGGGCGCAGCAATGCATGCCAGCTTCGGCATGTACTCCTCGATCTCCACTGCGAGTTGCTGGGCGCGCACGTCATCCAACTGCTCGCGGAGGTGGGCGACATCCGTCACGCTGTCTGGGGTCAGCGCCAGCGGACTGTGCCGCTCCAAAAACCGGCCCAGCCCGGCCTCGTCCTTGGCCGCCAGCATCAGCTTGCCGAACGCCGTCACGTGCGACGCCTCTGCGAAGCCGACGTGCAACTGCGAGATGCGCGGATGCTCCGGTGAGTCCTCGATGTGGGCGACGGCGATGTCGTCACCCCTGAACACCGTCAGGTAGGCCGGCGCATGGGTGCTCTCGTGCACCGATTGCAGCACGCTCCGCACCTCAGGCGTCGCCAGCAGCTGCAGGTGCACCGCCCGGCCGAGTGCGTCAACGGTGCGACCCAGAATGTAGCGGTGATCACCGACCTGGCTGCTGATGTAGTCGGCCTTCTGCAGGGTGGCGAGCAGCCGATAGCTCGTCGAGAGCGACAGCCCGAGTTCGCGGGCAACCTCGGCAGCACTCGCGCCCATCGGCGACGATCCGACCAGCTCGAGGATGCGGAGCGCACGCTCTGCCGACTGGATTCCCGCGCCGTCGCGGGGCTGCATCGCTGAAGCCATGCCCAGAGTGTAGGTCAGCAGCTGGCCGACTGAACAGGGTCATGGACGGCGAATCTGCATCCGTTTCGCACATGGTGGGAAAGCAGGTTGTCGGCGGCACGTGCCGCTGCTCACACTTATGCACAGGGATGCCGCCGCTCGCGAGAACCACACGACGAGCCCCCGATACCCGCATTCCACCACACCCATACAGAGAGGTATGACATGGCCAAGGTACTCATTCTCACCGGAGATGCCGCAGAGACCCTCGAGGTCTTCTACCCGTACCAGCGACTGCTGGAAGCCGGGTACGAGGTGCACATCGCCGCCCCGGAGAAGAAGAAGCTGCAGTTCGTCGTGCACGACTTCATCGATGGATTCGACACGTACACCGAGAAGCTCGGTCACGCCTGGGACGCCGACATCGCCTTCAAGGATGTGAACAGCGACGACTACGTCGCCATCGTGGTGCCAGGCGGGCGCGCGCCGGAATACATCCGTAACGACGAGGACGCCAAGCGGATCGTGCGTGAGATCTTCGCCCGCAACGCTCCCGTCGCAGCTCTTTGTCACGGCCCGATGCTGCTCGCAGCGGCCGGCGTGCTGCAGGGACGCACCTCGTCGGCGTACCCGGCGCTCGCGATCGACGTCGAACTCGGTGGCGGCACCTACGAGAACGGAGCGGCCGTCGTCGACGGCAATCTCGTCTCTGGGCGCGCCTGGCCAGACCACCCGTCGTGGATGCGTGAGTTCATGCGCATCCTGGAGGCGGCGCATCCGGCCGCCGAAGCGAGCACGGCCGGCCAGCCGGTCGGCGCGACAGTCTGAGCCCCATGCGTCGCTGAACGAGCGGGCCACCGAGCGCCGAGAATCGCCGTTCATGCCGAGAGTCGCCGTTGCATTGGCGACTCTCGGTCGAAACGGCGACTCTCGGCGAAGGCGCGTCACGGAGGCAAATAGTCTGTATGCTGTGTGGTCTGACCACATGAATCGGCCGGCGGCCGACAGACGAAAGGCACAGCGACGTGAGCGACGAACGACGCGCCTGGCAGGTCGTGCTCGAGCACATCGAAGCCGACCTGCTCTCTGGCGCCCTGCGTCCCGGCGATCACCTGCCGGGCGAACGCGCGCTCTCCGCTGACCTCGGCGTCGGCCGCTCAAGCGTGCGCGAAGCCATTCGGGTGCTTGAGGTGCTTGGACTCATCCGCACCGCGACCGGATCGGGCCCGACCTCTGGCGCGATCATCGTGGCGACCCCGTCGGGCGGCATGAGCGCGCTCATGCGACTCCAGGTCGCCGCCACCGGTTTCGCCGTCGCCGACATCGTGAAGACCAGGCTCGTGCTGGAGACCTCCGTTGCCGCCGATCTGGCCGTGGCGAACCCGCGCCCAGATCTCAGCCGGGCCACCGCGCTCCTCGACGTCATGGAGGCCGGCAGCCGAGCCGCCGACGCCACGAGCAGCACAACGAGCACAGCGGATGCCGCGCCCCTCACCACCGACGAGTTCCTCGCCCTCGACACCCAGTTCCACCTGGTGCTCTCCGAGATCCTGGGCAACCAGGTCATCACGGCCACCATGGCCGGGCTCCGCAGCTCGATTGAAAGCTATGCGCGCGTGGGCGCGACCCGCCTCGACTCGTGGGAGGACGCATCCGTTCGCCTCATGCACGAGCACCGGCAGATCGTGGCCGCCATCGAGTCCGGCGACGCGGACAGGGCCGGGAGCGTCGTGCACGCGCACATCTCCGGCTACTACGCCGCCACCAACGTGTCCGATTCTCCCCTCTCCCCGACTCAGGAAGTGTGAACCGAAAATCATGGTCGACAGACGATTCCCCAACCCGCGCGATCTCGCCCCGCTCATGCAGTTCAAGAAGCCGGAGCTGAGCGCCCGCAAGCGCCGCCTGGCCAGCGCGACAAGCATCGCTGACCTGCGCACCATCGCCAAGCGGGTCACCCCGAAGGCCCCGTTCGACTACACGGATGGCGCGGCGGAGGGCGAGATCTCGCTGGCCCGTGCCCGCCAGGCCTTCCAGGACATCGAGTTCCACCCGGCAGTGCTGCGGAATGTGTCGGCCGTCGACACCACGCGGGAGATCCTCGGCAAGACCAGCGCCATGCCGTTCGGCATCGCCCCGACCGGTTTCACCCGGATGATGCAGACCGAGGGTGAGCGCGCCGGTGCGACCGCCGCAGAGTCAGCCGGCATCCCCTTCACGCTGTCCACCATGGGTACCACGTCGATCGAGGATGTCGCAGCGGCAGCTCCCGGCGGCCGCAACTGGTTCCAGCTGTACATGTGGACTGACCGCGAACGCTCGCTCGCCCTCGTCGACCGCGCTGCGGCGGCCGGCTACGACACCCTGATGGTCACCGTCGACACCCCCGTCGGCGGAGCACGCCTGCGCGATGTGAAGAACGGCTTCTCCATTCCGCCGGCACTCACGCCGAAGACCGTGCTGAACGCTCTCCCGCGTCCGGCCTGGTGGATCAACTTCCTCACCACGGAACCGCTGGCCTTCGCGAGCCTCGACCGCTGGTCAGGTACCGTCGCCGCGCTCATCGACACCATGTTCGACCCGACTGTCGGGCCGGAGGACGTGCAGTTCATCCGCGAGCAGTGGAAGGGCAAGCTTGTCGTCAAGGGCGTGCAGTCCGTGGCGGATGCCCAACTCGCCGTCGACCTCGGGGCCGACGGCATCATCCTGTCGAACCACGGCGGCCGTCAGCTCGACCGCGCACCCATCCCCTTCCACCTGCTGCCGAGCGTCGTGCGCGAGGTCGGCCACCACACAGAGGTGCAGCTCGACACGGGCATCATGAACGGCGCGGACATCGTGGCATCCGTCGCCCTTGGCGCCCGGTTCACGCTCATCGGCCGTGCATACCTCTACGGCCTGATGGCTGGAGGGCGCGAGGGTGTCGACCGCACCATCGCGATCCTCTCAGAGGAGATTCGCCGCACCATGAAGCTGCTCGGCGTCGCTTCGCTCGACGAGCTGAACCCCGGTCACGTCACGCAGCTCGCTCGCCTGATGCCGATCGTGCAGCCGGTAGCGGATGCCGCAGCCGCAGCATCCGTTCCAAAGCGCGCGACCGTGGCGAAGTAGCCCAGATACAGCCATTCGGCCGGAGCCCGCGAGGCGGTGCTACCGGCCGAATGGTGTCCCGAAACTTACCCACCGTTGGTCGAGGAGGCCGTTCACGGCCGTCTCGAGACCGCTGGTGCACAGACGCACCAACCGGATTTCGAGACGCTCGCTGGCGCTCGCTCCTCAATCAACGGTGTTCAGAGCTTGGCGTATGACCGAACCGGAGCCTGCTTCAGCCTGGCCGCCATCGCCGTGGCTTCGGCTACTGTCGGGCCGTTCTTCGGCGCCTGAGTGCGTTCGATCGTGGCCGGTTCCGTGGCCGCGATGAACTCGACGCAGTCGTCGATCGCCGCCGCCAGCAGCATGCGGAGCTGATCGTCCGGGTTGCTGATGCACGCACGACCGATACCGTCGATTGACGACGCGATGATCGAGTGGCTGTGCCTGATTGAGATCTCGTTCGGCTGCCGGCGCAGGTTCGCAGAGATGAACACTCTGGCCCAACGCTCTGCCTCTGGGGCAGCAGCGAACGCAGCGTTCAGCGCACCTGCCGTGTCGACAGGACCAGACCCGCCCATCGTCTCCAGGCCAGCGGATGCGACAAGCGCACCAACCGCAAGCGAGTGCTGTCGTTCTTCAGCCACGACGGGCAGCGCCGCCGATGCTGCACGCAGCGCGAGAATGACATCCAGTCGCTTGTCATCGCTCGTGAGGCCGATGACCGACGGGATCAACAGTGCCAGTTTGCTCCTGGCTCGATCGGACGTGCAGTCGTTGACCATGCGTGCGAGGTGGGCAAGACCGGCGTGCGTGCAGGCCGGATGATCGCTCCATCGCTCGCCAGCAAGGAACGACGCGAACTCCATGAAGCACGCTCCTGCACGCGGCGTCCGATGCTTTCCGGCGGAAAGCATTGGAAGTATGTCCGGCTGGATTGACGACCCATTCATGAGGGCCTCCCCTCGACGACTTTGATGCCTCTACTGTGCGCCCGATCCATCCGAAATACAACGTTCAATTAGGCCCGCGTGGAGAAGCCTTCCAGCACCGCGGCGAGTTGATCAACGGCCCAGTCAAGGTCGGCCTCTGAGACCGTCAGCGGAGGGGCCAGCCTAATGGTCGAACCGTGCGTGTCTTTCGCCAAAACACCGCGCGACAGCAGCGCTTCACAGACCATGCGGCCGGATGCGAGAGCTGGATCGATGTCGACTCCCGCCCAAAGACCTGCCCCGCGCACCGTGACAACACCGTGCCCGACGAGCCTGCCGAGTGCCGCATGCAGGTGTTCACCGAGCACCTGCGCACGGCGCTGGTATTCGCCGGTCGCCAGCATCCGCACAACGGCCAGCCCGATGGCGGCCGCCAGCGGGTTCCCTCCGAAGGTGGAGCCGTGTTCGCCGGGCTGCAAGACACCGAGGATGTCGCGGTTGCCGACCACGGCCGACACCGGCACGATGCCGCCGCCGAGTGCTTTGCCGAGCAGGTAGAGATCCGGCACGACGCCGATCAGGTCGCAGGCGAATGTGGCACCGGTGCGGCCGAGGCCCGACTGGATCTCGTCGGCGATGAACAGCACGTTGTGGCGCTCAGTGATCTCGCGTACAGCCGGCAGGTAGGCGGCGGGAGGGACGACGATGCCGGCCTCCCCCTGGATCGGCTCGAGCAGCACCGCAACGGTGTTCTCGTCGATCGCAGCTTCCAGCGCTGCAGCGTCACCGTATGGCACGGTGCGGAAGCCGGGCGTGAACGGCCCGAAGTCGGCACGCGCCGATTCGTCGTCGGAGAAGCTGATGATGGTGGTCGTGCGGCCGTGGAAGTTCCCCGCGGCCACGATGATGTTGGCAAGGCCAGGAGCCACGCCCTTGACCCGGTAGCCCCAGGCCCGCGCAACCTTGACGCCAGACTCAACGGCCTCAGCGCCGGTGTTCATCGGCAGCACCATGTCTTTGCCCGCCAGCTCCGCGAGCGCGGTGACGAACGGGCCGAGCTGATCGTTGTGGAACGCCCTGCTGGTCAGCGTGATGCGGTCGAGCTGGGTGCGGGCGGCGTCCAGCAGCACAGGGTTGGAGTGGCCGAAGTTCACCGCGGAGTACGCGGCGAGACAATCCAGGTAGCGGCGCCCGTCGACATCCGTCACCCAGGCACCATCACCGGTCGCCACGACGACGGGCAGCGGGTGGTAGTTGTGGGCGGCGTGCTCCTCTTCCAAGCGGATGTCCGCAGCCTGGCGAGGCGTCAGGTCACGGTCGGAGAGACTGCCGTTCGAGGTGTGGGTCTGGGGTGTCGACATGATGATCGTCCTTTCGCGGGTCAGCAGGTCAGCGGCGCAGTTCGAGGGTGCAGCACTTCACGCCGCCGCCACCGAGAAGCAGCTCAGACAGGTCGACGCCGATCGGGTTGTACCCGCGAGCGCGCAGCTGCTGCTCAAAGTCGGTTGCCCTCGATGCAATGACGACGTTGTAGCCGTCTGAGTACGAGTTGAGGCCGAGGATCGCGGCATCCGCTTCGGTGGCGATGATGGCATCCGGGTAGCGTGCCTCGAGAATGTCGAGGCTGGCCGCGTCGAAGGCACTGCGCAGGTAGGCGATGTTGGTGTCATCGAGCACGGCGATCGCCGTGTCGAGGTGGTAGAAACTCGGGTTCACGAGCGTGAGCGTGATGACCTCGCGACCGGACAGCGCGGCCAGTTCTTCGTGGCTGTTCGAGTCGCTGCGGAATCCGGTGCCGGCCAGGATGACGTCGCCGACAAGCAGGAAGTCGCCCTCGCCCTCGTTGATTTCCTGGGGCACGTGCACGTCGAAGTCGTTGGCGCGGAACCAGTCCATGTACGCGGGGCCTTCCGGTTGGCGCTCCGGGTAGGTGAAGCTCGCGCCGTAGGCCTTGTTGTCGATGACGAAGCCGCCGTTGGCCGCGTAGACCATGTCTGGCAGGCCATCGATCGGGTCGATCAGGTGCACGTCGAAGCCCAGGCCGATGTAGATGTCGTACAGGGCCTGCCACTGACGCAGTGCCAGCGTTGTGTCGGTGGGCACGGCGGGGTTCATCCACGGATTGATGCGGTACACCACGGTGAAATAGTCGGGTCGACACATGAGCACGGTGCGCTTGACCGGTGTGCGGGTTATCGATTCGGTCATCGGCGCGTCCTCGATATTGGTTGACACGGTATCGGTTGACATGGGAACTCCTCATTCAAAAGCCCCGGTGCTGCACGGGGTTGCGGGGGTGAATGGCGGACCAGGTCGCTCACGAGAGCCCGGCGCGACCATTCGGGTGTGGTCGCGCCGGGACGCCACGTTCAGTCTCACACAGCACGAATCAATCATTTCTGCGTAATGCCGCGCTTTTCCTGCGTAATTACCCCGGTCAACGCAATAAAACTGCAGATGCTCGCCGTTTCCTGAACTACCCTGCCCACGCCATTCGCTTTTCGCGGATAGAAACGGATGCCGCCGCGGTGGCGCAGGGATCAGGAGGATCGTTGCGTACTGCGCTGAAATACTGCGTAGAGACCTGCAGTGACGCAATGAATTCACCTATACTCGCGGCATGGACAACCTTGACCGCAGCATCCTGGACTTGCTTCGTCAGAACGCGCGTGCTGGATACGGTGATATCGGCTCGGTTGTCGGCCTCTCAGCATCGGCGGTCAAACGCCGCGTCGACCGGCTGGTCTCCGACGGGGTGATTCGTGGGTTCACGATCCAGGTCGATCCGGCCGTGGACGGAATGGGCACGGAGGCCTACGTCGAACTGTTCTGCCGCGGCACGGTGGCCCCCGACGAATTGTTGCGCATCCTGTCAGGCGTTCCAGAGGTGGTGGAAGCTGGAACCGTCACCGGAAGCGCCGACGCGATGGTGCACATTCGTGCCCGCGACATCCTTGGGCTCGAAGCGGCTCTCGAGAAGGTGCGGCTGGCGCCGAATGTCGACCACACCCGCAGCGCGATCGTGCTGTCGAGGCTGATTCACCGAACGGCAGACTGAGCCACGCTGCCCCTGCTTTCTGGGCGCCCGGCTTGCGCCGACAGTCCCGTCAGGGCCACACTGACCACACACCACACCCACGAATAACCTCTGGAGCATCAGTGTCTCTGGCTTTCCTCGCGATCGACCCTGCTTCAGCATTGCCGCCGTTCGAACAGATCAGGGTGCAGGTCATGGATGCGGTGCGGGATGGACGCCTGTCCCCCGGCGCCAAGCTTCCGACAGTGCGCAGCCTTGCCGGACAGCTCGGCCTCGCCGCGAACACCGTCGCCCGCGCATACCGGGAGCTCGAGCACCACGAGATCATCGAGACCAGGGGTCGCAACGGGTCGTTCGTTGCAGCAACCGGTGACGGTACCCAGAGGCAGGCGCATGCCGCTGCCATTGCCTATGCCGACCGGGTGACCCAGCTGGGCCTGAACCCCGACGAGGCGCTCAAGATCGTGGCATCCGCCCTCAACCGGTAGCCGTGCCCCGTTGGTTGAGGAGCGTGCGCCAGCGAGCGTCTCGAAATCCATCTGTGCAGGCCGCTATTGCATTCCACTCGCAAGAAATCGACCTAAAGCATCAGTTTTGGGTCGATTTCTTGCGAGCGGATGTCGGAGGCGAGCACGTGGACGCACGCGCCAGCGTTAGATGACGTCCTCTGACAGCGTGCTCGGGTTGCCGAAGCGGTGAGCCGTGATGGAAATCGCCTGTTCGCGAAGGAACGGCAGCACCTCGACCCGGCCGGCCTGGGTCACCGGGTGTGAGTACATCGCAATGTCGGGGCTGCCGACCAGGGCGGTTGCTAGAGCGGATGCCGCGGCCGCAGCCCCCACCATCGGGTCTCCGCCGATCAGGCGCACCCGACTCGTGGTGATGCCGCCCCTGGCAGCGCGGCCCAACCAGGCCGCATCGCTTTCGACGGTCACCACGATGTCCCTGGCTGACAACAGGTTGCGCACGGCCGGCGGTACCGGAATGGCGCTCGACACAACGAACTGGGAGTTCGACAGCGTTGCAGCCGCGATCACGCGCAGCAGGTCGGACAGCGTGCCGTCCTCACTCAGGCGCACCGTGACGGGCAGCGGCAGGTAACGGAACAGGTTGCGCTCAAGCTCAACGCCAGAGACATCCTTCACCGTGTTGAACTCTTCGCGCCAGGCCAGCGCGTCGCTGAGTGCCGAACGGCGCAGCGTGTCGAACTCCTCGTACTCAAGGGCCGACTGCGACGCCTCGATGAGGTCGCTCACGCGCTTCTCAAGGCCACGCAGGTGCAGGGTGGAGCTGTTCTTGCCTGGGTCGGTGACCCAGCTGCCGAGGCCGAACAGGTAGTTCGGGCCTCCAGCCTTGGTGCCGGCGCCTACAGAGGAGCGCTTCCAGCCGCCGAACGGCTGACGCTGCACGATGGCCCCGGTGATGCCGCGGTTGACGTACAGGTTGCCGGCTTCGACGGTCGCCAGCCATTCGGCCAGTTCATCGGAGTCGAGCGAGTGCAGGCCGGCGGTCAGGCCGTAGTCGACGGCGTTCTGGAAGCGGATGGCCTCCTCAAGCGTGCGCGCGTGCATGATGCCGAGCACCGGCCCGAAGAATTCGGTGAGGTGGAAGTACGAACCGGGCGCGACGCCGGTGCGGATGCCGGGCGACCACAGCTTGCCCGAGTCGTCGAGCTGCTTAGGCTCGACCAGCCATTCTTCTCCGGCGCCGAGGTTGGTGAGGGCGTGCAGCAGCTTGCCATTGGCCGGCTCGATGATCGGTCCCATCTGGGTGACCGGGTTCGACGGGTAGCCGACGCGCATGGAGGTCGCGGCATCCACCAGCTGGCCCATGAAGCGCTTGGACTTCGCGACAGAGCCCACGACGATGACCAGGCTGGCCGCAGAGCACTTCTGGCCGGCGTGGCCGAAGGCGCTCTTGATGACATCGGATGCCGCGAGGTCGAGATCTGCAGACGGCGTGACGATGATCGCGTTCTTGCCGCTGGTTTCGGCCAACAGCGGCAGGTCGGCGCGGAACGAGCGGAACAGCTCTGCCGTCTCGTAGCCACCGGTGAGGATGACCCTGTCGACATTCGGGTGCGAGATCAGCTGGGTGCCGAGATCGCGGTCGGCCAGGTCGACGAGGGCGAGCAACTCGCGGGGAACGCCGGCCTCCCACAGCGCCTCGACCATGATGGCGCCAGAGCGCTGCGCGAGCTTGGCCGGCTTGATGATGACGCCGGAGCCGGCGGCGAGCGCGGAGAGCACAGACCCGGCGGGGATGGCGACAGGGAAGTTCCATGGCGGGGTGACGACCGTGAGCTTCGACGGAACGTAGATGGCGCCCTGTACCGCGTCGAGGTCTTTGGCCCGCTCGGCGTAGTAGTGCGCGAAGTCGATGGCCTCGCTGATCTCAGGGTCGGCCTCTGCGATGGTCTTGCCGGTCTCGGCGGCCATGACCTCGATGAGGCGGTCGCGGTTGGCGGCCAGGGCGAGGCCGGCGCGGTGCAGCACAGCGGCGCGCTCTGCGCCGGGGAGCTGGCCCCAGGCGATTCCGGCGTGGGTGACGGTATCGATGACGGTGTCGAGTGCGGCAGGCCTGGCGATACGGGCGGCGGCGATCGTATCGAGCCCGAGCGTCGACGTCTCCACCCTGGCCAGGATGCGACGACCCCAGGCACGGTTGGCCGGCAGGGCGGGGTCGGTGTCAGGCTCGTTGTGGAATCCGGTGCTGTGGAACCCGGACTGCGCGCTGCCGCGGGTGAGGCCGAGCACGGCTGCGGTGAGCTGCGGCTCCTCGTCGCCTGCGGCATCCAGCGTCAGCACCTCTGCGCCTGCCTCGCCTGCACCTGACTCAGGAGCAGCGGATGCGACAAGTCCCGCCGTGTTGGCGCGGTCCTGGGTGCGGTTCGGCGTCGGCACGATGACATCCTGGCCGCGCGTGGTCTCCAGCGCGTCGAGGGAGGCAAGGAAACGGTTCTTCTCGCGCTCGAACAGCTCTGGGGTGCTCGTCAGCTCGAAGACGGCCGACATGAAGTTGTCCTGGCTGGCGTTCTCTTCCAGGCGACGGATGAGGTAGCTGATCGCCACATCGAACTCGGCCGGGTTGACGACCGGCGTGTAGAGCAGGAGACGACCGACATCCTTCTTCACGGCCTCAGCCTGGCTGGTGGCCATGCCAAGCAGCATCTCGAACTCGACCTTGTCTGCCACACCGCGGGATGCGGCGAGGAGGTGGGCGTACGCGACGTCGAACAGGTTGTGTCCTGCGACACCGATGGCGACGGCATCCGTGTTCTCTGGGGTGAATGCCCAGTCGAGCACGCGCTTGTAGTTCGTGTCGCTGTCCTGCTTGGTGGAGTACGTCGCCAGCGGCCAGTCGTGCACGGCAGAGTCGACGTGCTCCATGGCGAGGTTGGCGCCCTTGACGACGCGCACCTTGATGGGGGCTCCCCCGGCGGCGCGACGCTCTTTCGCCCACGCGGTGAGGCCCTGGAGAGCGCCGAGCGCGTCTGGCAGGTAGGCCTGCAGCACGATGCCGGCCTCGAGGTCTTTCAGCTGCGGCTGGTCGAGGATGCGCTCGAAGACCGCGATGGTGAGGTCGAGGTCGCGGTACTCCTCCATGTCGAGGTTGATGAACTTGGCGCCGGCCGGCGCGCTGGCGGCGAGTTCGTAGAGCGGGGTGAGGCGTTCGACGACACGGTCGACGGCTTCGTCGAACGACCACATCGACAGCTGGCTCGCAATGGCCGACACCTTGATGGAGACGTAGTCCACGTCGTCGCGGGCGAGCAGGGCGCGGGTGCCCTCGAGGCGGCGGAGCGCTTCGCGCTCTCCGAGCACGGCCTCACCGAGCAGGTTGATGTTCAGGCGGTTGCCCGATTCGCGGAGGCCCGCGATGACGGGGCCGAGCTTCTCTGGGGTGGCATCGACGACGAGGTGCCCGACCATCTTGCGGAGCACGGTGCGGGCTGCGGGGATGACCACCCAGGGCAGCACAGGACCGAAGACGCCGCCGAGCCAGATGGCACCGCGCATGTAAGCGGGCAGGAAGCCGGGGGCCAGCTTGGCGACACGCTGCAGGTTGTAGCCGGCCACCATGACGTCCTCAGGACGCATGACGCCGTCAACGAACCCAACGGTGAAGTCGAGGCCGTTCGGGTCTTTCAAGACACCCGCGAGGCGCTCTGCTGAGGCATCCGCTGGAATGCTCTCGCTCTCCTTGAGCCACTTCTGTACGAGGGCGACAACCGCCGTGCTGAGGTCGTGCGTTGCGGCCGGGCCGGGGGTACCGAGTGGGCTGCTGGGGTTGGTCATAGTCACGAGGCTAGTCTTTCGTTCGATCTGAATTCTGTACTCAGTGTGGCGCTCTGGTTCAATTAGCAAAAGCGAATCTTTGTTAACGATATTGATTAGGATTGCTTACGCTTTGCGCCGAACTGATGGAGGAGCCGAATGTTGGACATCAGGCGGCTGCGACTGCTGAGAG
Organism: Leifsonia sp. Y878; assembly: GCF_057669685.1. Lineage (NCBI taxonomy): Bacteria > Bacillati > Actinomycetota > Actinomycetes > Micrococcales > Microbacteriaceae > Leifsonia > Leifsonia sp. Y878. The sequence goes on from NZ_JBYHFS010000006.1 coordinate 131,552, forward strand.
AACTGAAGATTCGCGGCACCCTCGCGGGGGTCGCCGAAGCCCTCGCCTACAGCCCATCAGCGGTGTCGCAGCAGCTGGCCCTGCTGGAGAAAGAGGCAGGAGTCGAGCTGCTGCAGAAGGTCGGCAGGCGCGTGCAGCTCACCCCGCAGGCCGAGATCCTGGTGGAGCACACCACGGTTCTGCTCGACCGCCTCGAGGTCGCCGAAGCCGACATGACGGCGTCGCTCACAACGGTGTCCGGCACGGTGAGAGTGGCCGTCTTCCAGTCGGCCGCGCACGCTGTGATTCCGCAGGCGCTCAGCCTGCTGGCCACCGAGTATCCAGACCTGCGTGTGGAGATCACCGAGCGCGAGCCGGAAGTGGGATTGTTCGAGGTCTCGGCCCGCGACTTCGACCTCGTCATCGCAGAGCAGTACCCGGGGCGCACCCGCGCTCACCTGCCAGACCTGGACCGGATCAACCTGGCCACAGACACGCTCCGGCTCGCGGTGCCGCGCGCCACGTCTGGGCGGATCACGGCCAACTCGCTCGAAGAAGCCGCCAGACTGCCCTGGGTGATGGAGCCGGAGGGAACCGCATCGAGGCAGTGGGCGACGCAGCTGTGCCGGTTCGCCGGCTTCGAGCCCGATGTGCGGTTCGAGACAGCAGACCTCATCGCGCACATCCGCTTGATTGAATCCGGCAACGCCGTCGGCATCCTCCCAGACCTCGTCTGGGCCGGCGAGAAGCCGTGGCTGCGTCTCAAGGACCTGCCAGGCAGCCCCCAGCGCACGGTGTTCACGGCTGCGCGGCGCTCCAGTGCAGGGCGCCCGAGCGTCGTGGCGGTACGGGATGCGCTGCAGCAGGCTGTCGGCCTCGTCACCGACCACGTCACGGCCATCACGCACTGAGCACTGCCCGCACGCGCTAAGCACTGAGCGCCGAGCACTGCCCGTCGGATCCCAGCGCTGCCAATAAGATCTGGGCCATGACCGAATCCACGCACGATGTCGTCATTGTCGGCGGCGGCCACAACGGCCTCACCGCCGCCGCCTACCTGGCCAAGGCCGGCCTGAGCGTCATCCTGCTTGAACGAAGCGACCACGTCGGCGGGGCTGCGATCTCGGCAGAGGCCTTCGAGGGCGTCGACGCCCGGCTGTCGCGCTACTCCTATCTCGTCAGCCTGCTCCCCCAGCGCATCATCGACGAACTCGGCCTCGACGTTCGCCTGGTGCGGCGGCGCTACTCCTCGTACACGCCTCACCCAGCGGATGCCGCGAGCGGGCTCCTCATCGATCATGCAGACCCCGCGGCCACGCTGGCCTCGTTCGAACGCGTCGGCGCTGCCGGAGACGCCGATGCCTGGACCGCCTTCTACGCGATGACCCGCAGCGTGGCCGGCGCACTCTTTCCTACCGTCTGTGAGCCGCTCCCCACCCGCACTGAGGCGCAGCGGCTGGTCAGCAGCGTCGCCAGCGATGAAGCCTGGACCGACCTGTTCGAGCGGCCGCTCGGCGTCACGCTGGGCGAACGATTCGAGAGCGACCTCGTGCGCGGCGTCGTCGCCACCGACGGCCTGATCGGCACGTTCACCTCAACGGATGACGCGTCGCTGGCCGCAAACCGCTGCCTCCTCTATCACGTGATCGGCAACGGCACCGGCGATTGGGACGTTCCGGTGGGCGGCATGGGCGCCGTGACCGGCGAGCTGGAACGAGTGGCGCGCGAGGCCGGCGCCCGGATCGTGACCGGCGCCACGGTGACATCCGTTTCACCAACCGGCGTGGTGCGTTACCAGCGCCGCGGCTGCGAACGGAGCGTGACCGGCGAGCGGGTGCTGGTGAATGCGGCGCCCTGGGTACTGGACGGATTGCTGGCGACCGACCGAGGCGAGGTGGCCGACAGCGAGCGCGGCGATAGCGAGGTGGCCGACAGCGAGCACGACGCCACCAGCCGGCCGCCGAAGCCGGAAGGCGCCCAGGTGAAGGTGAACCTGCTGCTCACTCGCCTCCCTCGGTTGCGCGACACGAACGTCTCGCCGGAGGCTGCCTTTGGCGGCACGTTCCACAGCAACGAGACCTTCAGCCAGCTGGAGGCTGCATACGACCAGGGCGTGCGCGGGGTGGTTCCTGCGCTGCTTCCCTGCGAGGTGTACTCGCATTCACTCAGCGATCCGAGCATCCTGTCGCCCGAGCTCGCTGAGGCCGGCGTGCACACCCTCACGGTGTTCGGGCTGCAGACGCCAAGCCGCTGGCTGGCCCCTGAGAACAACGAGGCCACCCGCGCACGCCTGCAGGACGCCGTGCTCGCCTCGCTCAACTCGCTGCTCGCTGAACCCATCGAAGACCTGCTGCTGACGGATGCCGCCGGCCGGCCATGCATCGAAACGAAGACGTCGCTCGACCTGGAGCGCGACCTGAACATGCCGGGCGGCAACATCTTCCACGGCGAGCTTTCGTGGCCGTTCCTGGAGGACGATGCTCCGCGCCGCACTGCCGCGGAGCGCTGGGGCGTCGCAACGGCCCACCCGCGGATCCTGATCTGCGGCGCTGGCGCTCGGCGCGGCGGTGGCGTGAGTGGCATTGGCGGGCACAACGCGGCAATGGCCGTGCTCGAGGGCGACTGACCGCCCCGACGTCGGCTGGACGGCGGCACATAGTCGCAGCGCGGGTCGAACGCAGCGGCGCGGGGGTTGCAACTCCCGCGCAGCTGCGTTCGATGCGCGAAGCTCGAGGTTCCGGGCTATGCCTCCGCGCCGGTCGGCACGGCGAGCGCATCGCGCAGGGCGTCTTCGAGCGGGGTCGTCGGGCGACCGATCAGGCGGGACAGATCGCCTGAGGTCTCCCCCAGGAGCCCGTCGGCGATGTTCGCATCAAGCGCGACGATGAAGCCAGCCGTCTCAGCCGGCAGGCCGACAGCGGTCAGGGCAGCGAGGTGCTCCTCAGGCGTCAGCGGCGTGTAGTCGACGTCGCGCCCGGCGAGGGTGGTCGCCACCGCTGCGAGGTCGTGGTGCGTCCAGGCGACATCGCCGGTGAGCTCGTATACGGCATTCTCGTGGCCGGGCGTCGTCAAAACTGCGGCGACGGCATCCGCGTAGTCTGCGCGGCTGGCGCTGGCCACGCGACCGTCGCCCACGCTGGCGATGATGGTGCCGGTCTGGCCGGCCTGTTCAACGGTCTGCACGTAGTTCTCGGTGTACCAGCCGTTGCGGAGGATGGTGAACCCAACGCCGGAGGCGCGAATGAGTTCCTCCGTCGCCTTGTGCTCCGGTGCCAGGATGAGGGCCGTGCTGTCTGCATGCGGGGCGCTCGTGTAGACGATCCGGCTGATGCCGGCGTCCTTGGCAGCGGCGATCGCGTTGGCGTGCTGAGCGACGCGCTGGCCGACCTCGCTCCCGGACACGAGCACGAGAGTCTCTGCGCCCTCGAAGGCTGCCAGCAGGCTGGCCGGGTCTGTGTAGTCGATACGAACGGTGCGGATGCCGCGCTCTGCGAGGTCTGCAATCTTCTCAATGCTGCGCCCCGCGGCCACGATCTCCGTTGGAGCGACTCCCCGCTGCAGGAGGGATTCGACGATCAGGCGACCCAGGTGTCCGGTTGCACCGGTAACGACTATTGACATTGGTTTCCTTTCGAGGGTGGCCGCGGTCAACGAGGGAACCGCGGTCGAAGGTAGTACCTGAGTCAACACTGCCCAGCGCTGGCGATTCCGGATGCGTCGATATTGGCCCTCCACGTGGCTCAGCACTCTGCCAACTCCCAGCCCCACCCACGCTCTGTTACCGCCGGGCAAAGAGGCCTAACCTGACAAGAAGAGTTTCACTCACCGTGGAGGTCGATATGACTGCACATCCCACCGGACGGCTTGCTCACCGGCAAGACGGTCTCTATCTCCTGCTTGATCGGCTGTTCACCGCGACGGCCGTTGATGTCTGGACAAGCCTCACCCGGCCGGCTGAACTGGCGACCTGGATCGGAACCTATACGGGCTCCCCCCGCACCGGCGCCGTCAAGTTTCTGATGTCGGCGGAGGAAAGCGCCGACTGGGAGTATGTGACGATCCGCGAGTGCGTGCCCCTGCACCGCTTCACCGGAGACATCGGCGAGGGCGACGATTCGTGGCGAATCATGTTCCACCTCGTCGATGCCGATGGCATGACAACGCTCACCTTTGGGCAACGGCTGCGGAGCGCTGCTGAGGCTGCGACTGTCGGACCCGGCTGGGACTACTACCTTGACCGGCTGGTCGCCGCTCGCGCTGGACGCCCGCTTCCGCAGTGGGAGCACTACTACCCCGCGCACGCGCAGTACTACAAAGATCTCATCGTTCCGAGCAAGTCGGCCTGACGTGCCGTACCTCACGCGCAGGTGAACCAGACGCTTAGTGCCAGGTGCTGGGCGCGGCTGCCTTGGTAGCCGGGAGCGCGACGTCTGTGCTCCAGTTCAGCAGCCAGTCAGGTACCGGGTCACCTGTCGGCGTTCCGATGGCCTCGAGCAATTCGTCGATGCTGACAACCCCGCCGCTGCGCTTCAGGAAGCGGCCGCGAATAAATCCCTGCGCGTAGATCTCCGGCTGGCCATTCGCGTCGGGGCGCACGAAGCGCTGCTCGACGTAGACGGCCTTCTCGTCAAAGCCGAGGATCCGCGACTCCACCTGGAACTTCTGCCAGAGCGTCAGCGACTTCCGAAAGCTGATCGTCTCCGCAACGACGACCGGGTACCAGCCCTTCTCCTTGAAGAGCTGCCAGACGCCGTTCCGCTTCAGCATGTCGAAGCGCGCGACATCCATGATCGAGAGATACACGCCGTTGTTCATGTGCCGCAGGATGTCCTGGTCGGTCGGCAGGGTGATGAAGTTCGTGCGCGCAATATCGAAGTGACCGAGACGGTGGCCGAAGCTTGAGCGGAACAGGTGGAGGATCGTCCTGAAGAACATATGCACCCGCCGATGCTAGGGCCAGCAGCGGATGCCTGTCGCCTGCTTTGTAGAACTCCTACAGTTCTGCAGTCTCCGCCGGTCCCACCTCCGCGCTGCCAGCGCTACCCGCCCTACGCCGGGAGCACGCGCTCAGGGACGTCCCGCTGCGGGGCCCCGTTGTACACCGAGAGCGGGCGGATGAGCGCGTTCGCCGACAGCTGCTCCATGATGTGTGCGGTCCAGCCGACGACGCGGCTGGCGACGAAGAGCGGCGTGAACGTCTCGGTGTCGAACCCCATCACGTGGTAGGTCGGGCCCGCCGGGTAGTCGAGGTTCGGCTTGATGTTCTTCCGCTGTCCCATGTCCTGCTCGAGCTCGATGTAGAGCTCCAACAAATCCGGACGGTCGTAGTGGATGAGCATGGTTTCCATCGCGGCACGCATGGTCGGAACGCGGGAGTCGCCGTTCTTGTAGACGCGGTGTCCGAAGCCCATGATCTTGCGCTTGTTCGCCAGCGCGTCGTCGAGCCATGGGCCGACCTTGTCTGCGGTGCCGATCTCCCCGAACGTGTGCATGACGGCCTCGTTCGCCCCGCCGTGCAGCGGCCCCTTGAGGGCGCCGATCGCGCCGGTGACCGCTGAGTACAGGTCGGAGAGGGTGGACGTGATGACCCTGGCCGTGAACGTCGATGCGTTGAAGGAGTGCTCCGCGTACAGGATCATCGAGACGTCGAAAGCACTGACGACCTCGAGGTCTGGCACCTCGCCGAAGGTCATGTGCAGGAAGTTGGCCGAGTAGCTGAGGTCATCCCGCGGCTCGACCAGGTCGAGCTCATGGCGCCGTCGCTGGTCGTAGGCCACGATGGCCGGCAGCTGCGCATAGAGCCGAATGGCCTTGTCGAGGTTGCCCTCTGGCGAGGCATCCGCTGCCCCTGGGTCCCTGGCGCCGATGACGCTGACGGCGGTGCGGAGCACGTCCATCGGGTGCGCCGTGATGGGCAATTCATCGATCACGCGCTTGACGACCGGGTCGAGGTGGCGGAGCGCCCGCTCACGCTCTTCGAACTCGGCCAGCTGCGGGTCGGTCGGCAGTTCGCCGTGCCAGAGCAGGTATGCCACCTCCTCGAAGCTGCACTTCGCGGCCAGCGCCTCAACGGGGTACCCGCGGTACAACAGCGAATTCGTGTCTGGATTCACCTTGGAGATCGCGGTGTAGTCCACCGGAACGCCGGCCAGACCCTTGTAGATCTCCTGCGTCATTGCATCGGCCATGCTCGTCCCCTAGCGCTTGATCTGGAAGTTGAAGACAGTGGTGTCGAAGTGGTTGTAAGAACTGTAGTCAAGCAGTTCGTACAAATCTGCGCGATGCTGCATCTCACCCAAAACTGGTTCGAGCGAGCCGTGCTCGTTGATGGTGTCGAGGCCGCGCACGGCAGACCCCATCGCGAGCCGCAGCAGGGAGACCGGCCAGATGACCATGTTCATGCCGACATCCTGCAGCTGGTCGACGGTGAACAGCTCGCTCTTGCCGAACTCGGTCATATTGGCCAGCAGCGGCACGTCAACGGCAGCCCTGATCGCCGCGAACTCTGCCAGCGTGCCCATGGCCTCAGGGAAGATCGCGTCTGCCCCTGCATCAACGAGCTTCTTGGCCCGGTCAACGGCGGCGGCCAGCCCTTCTGCACCCGGCGCCGTGGCACGGATGTCGGTGCGCGCCATGATCAGGAAGTTCGGGTCTCGACGGGCGTCGACCGCAGCGCGAATGCGCTTCAGCGCGGTGTCCTCGTCGACGACCTGCTTGCCGTCGAGGTGCCCGCAGCGCTTGGGGTTCACCTGGTCTTCGATGTGGGTGCCTGCGAGGCCGGCATCCTCCAGGGTCTGGATGGTGCGCGCCACGTTCATCGGCTCGCCGAAGCCGGTGTCTGCATCGACGATCGCCGGCAGGTCTGTCATGCGGGCGATCTGCTGCGACCGGCCGGCCACCTCTGTGAGCGTGGTGAGGCCGATGTCTGGCAGTCCAAGGTCGGCGGAGAGCACGGCGCCGGAGATGTAGACGCCGTCGAAGCCCTTCTCCTGAATAAGCCTCGCCGAGAGCGGGTTGAACGCGCCAGGGAAACGCTGGATGGTGCCAGAGGCCAGCCCCGCACGGAAGGCGATGCGCTTGTCGGCAGGCGTGGTTGTCGTGTACAGCATTAGAAGAGTCCCTTCGGCAGGCCGGCGGCCTCGAGCAGGCCCGGCTTGGCCACGATGGTGAGTTCGCCGATTTCGTGGGCGGAGAGTTCCGGCAGGCGCTGGGCAACGACCAGGAAGCGCTCGATCTCATCGGCATCGAGCACGTCGGCCGCGAGCGTGCGGAACTTGTTCACGTACTCCGCTCGCCCAAACGGCCGGGCGCCAAGCGGGTGCGCATCCGCTACGGCGATCTCGTCGACGATCTGGCTGCCGTCGGTGAGCGTGATGACCACGCGGCCGCCGAATGCCTTCTCGTTCACGTCGAGCGAGTGGTAGCGGCGGGTCCATTCCTGGTCTTCGATCGTGGTGGTCTTGTGCCAGAGCGCGACGGTGTCTGACCGCCCTGCTCGCTGTGGCGCATACGAGTCGACGTGGTGCCAGCTGCCGTCCTGCAGCGCGACCGTGAAGATGTACGGAATCGAGTGGTCGAGGGTCTCGCGGCTGGCTGCCGGGTCGTACTTCTGCGGGTCGTTCGCACCTGAACCGATCACGTAGTGCGTGTGGTGGCTGGTGTGGATGACAACGGATGCCACGTTGTCGGGGTTCGTGACCTCTGGGTGCTCTGTGTGGATCTTGCGGGCCAGGTCGATCCAGGCCTGCGCCTGGTACTCGGCCGAGTGCTCCTTGGTATAGGTGTCGAGGATCGCGCGCTTGACCTCGCCGCGCTCCGGCAGCGGCACCTGGTAGGCGGCGGTCGGGCCGTCGAGCAGCCAGGCGATCACGCCGTCTTCGCCCTCGTAGATGGGAGTGGGGCTGGTCTCGCCGCGCATGGCACGGTCAATGGCTTCGACGGCCATCTTGCCGGCGAAGGCAGGGGCGTGCGCCTTCCACGAGGAGATCTCGCCCTTTCGCGACTGCCGGGTGGCCGTCGTGGTGTGCAGGGCCTGGCCGACGGCCTGGAAGATCGTTTCTGCCGGCAGGCCGAGCAGGGTGCCGATTCCGGCGGCGGCGCTCGGGCCGAGGTGGGCAACGTGGTCGATTTTGTGCTTGTGCAGGCTGATGGCCTTGACCAGGTCGACCTGGATCTCGTACCCGGTTGCAATGCCGCGCACGAGGTCGCGGCCGGTCAGTCCACGCTTGGCGGCGACGTGCTGGGCGACAGCCACGATGGGCGGAATGTTATCGCCGGGGTGTGAGTACTCTGCAGCGAGGAAGGTGTCGTGGTAGTCGAGCTCGCGCACGGCGACACCGTTGGCCCACGCGGCCCATTCAGGGGAAACACGGACGGCGGCATTCTCACCGAACACGTTGGCACCGTTCCCGCCCGTCGAGCGGGGGTGCGACAGCGCCTGTGCCCGAGCAGAGACGACGGGGCGGCGGGTCAGGGATGCAGCAGCAACGGATGCGTTGTCGATCACCCGGTTGATCACCATCTCGGTCACCTCTGCCGACACCTCGACGGGGTCTGCAGCGACCTCGGCGATCTTCCAGGCCAGCTGGTCGGTGCGGGCCAGGTTCTCGTCGCTGCGGTGAACGCGGACGTCGTGAAGCTTCATTGCGATTCCTTTTCCGATGTGGTGGTTCGATGTGGATCGTCGGTGTGATCGCCGGCGGGCGATGGGGCGATGGCCGGGCGCAGCGTCTCCATCACGTTGACGAGACTTGAGTGCAGATGGACGGCGGTGGCCTGAACGGCCAGGGTCTCGTTCTGGTCGAGGATCGCCTCCGCAATAAGGAGGTGCTCGGCCGCGGCCCGCGCGATGCGCTCTGGATTCTCACGAGAGAGTCGCCGAGCACGCACCAGATGCACGCGGAGTGCGCGCAGCGCGGTCTCCAGGTACGTGTTCTCGATCGAGCTGGTGATCGCGTCGTCGAACCGGTCGATGAGGCGGTAGAAGTCGGTGCGCTCTGCGTCGTCGAAGTCGCCCTTCCGGGAGACGCGGGCGAAGTCGTCACGGAGCGAGCGGAAGACCTCGGGGTCGCGACGGCGGGCGGCGAGCCGTGCCGCCTGGGTTTCGAGGGCCTCGCGCAGTTCGAACAGTTCAGAGAGGTGATCGGTGGAGAGGTCTGCCACCACATCGACGCGGCCGCGCTGCTCGACCAGCCCGTCTGCGGCGAGCCGAGCGAGCGCCTCACGCACCGGTGTTCGTGACACGCCGAGTCGCTCTGCGACCTCGATCTCGGCCAGCGGCGCACCGGGAAGCAGGCGCCAGTTCAGGATGTCGTCACGGAGCGATGCGTATGCTCGATCACTCGCTCTCATACGCCCATTGTATACGGAGACAGTATTTTTCGCGAGTAAAATCATCCATTCGCCTGTTTGTGTATACACAGAGCCGTCCATGGTCGGCGGCCTGGCTGCAGCGCGAGGCCACGGTATCGACGATGATGGTGCGCCGGACTAGCATTCAGGAATGGTCCCGCTTTCCAACCTGTTGGCGTTCGCGCTGGCCGCCGTTGCGCTCATCGCGCTGCCGGGGCCAAGCGTGCTTTTCGTGATCGGCCGCTCGCTCGCCTTCGGGCGGCTCGGCGGCTTCCTCAGCGTGCTCGGGAACGCGCTCGGGCTCATCCCCATCATCATCGCCGTGGCCCTTGGCCTCGGTGTGATCGTCACTCAGTCGATCGTGATCTTCACGATCATCAAGTTCGTCGGTGCCGCATACATCGTCTATCTCGGCGTGCAGGCCATCCGGCACCGCAAGGACGCGTCGGCCGATGTCGGCGTCGCCGTGACGCGTCGATCGAATTGGCGGCTGCTCGGAGAGGGCTTTGTAGTGGGGATCAGCAACCCGAAGTCGCTGGTTTTCTTCGTCGCAGTGCTCCCCCAGTTCGTCGACTATTCCCAGGGCGCTGTGCCGCTGCAGCTCGCAACGCTCGGCATGGTTTTCGTCGTGCTCGCCGTGCTCGGGGACAGCGTCTGGGCGCTCACCGCTGGGTGGGCAAGGGACTGGTTCGCACACTCTCCGAAGCGGCTCGAAAAGCTCTCTGCCACCGGTGGCGTGATGATGATCGGGCTCGGTGGTGTGCTCGCCGCGTCAGGGGCGAAGTCTTAGCACCGGCGCCCGCCGAACCCAACCATCGTTGGTTTTGCGTCTCCGCGCCGCTAGATCGTCTCTCCAGCGTCGGCAAGCAGGACGCTGCCGGTCATGATCATCGACATGTCGCTCGCGGCGAACAGCACCACACGGGCGATGTCGTCCGGCGTGCCTGTACGCCCGATGAGGCTCTGCTTCATGACATCCATCGGAGGCAATTCGATGCCAGCTGCGGCGGCCTGTTCAAGCATTGCGACGGCCATCGCCGTGTTTCCCTCTGTGGGCACGTAGCTGGGGGCGACTCCGAGCACGCGAATGCTGAGTGGTGCAAACTCCAAGGCCATCGCCTTCGTCATCCCGCGGACTGCGTGCTTTGAGCTGACATAGGCTGACAAGCCTGGCGCCGGTGCCTGGAACCCGGCCGTGGATACGACGTTGACGATGACGCCTCCCGTGCCCGACATCTGAGCTACGGCCTGTCTCGATCCGAGGAAGACACCGCGGACGTTGACCGCATACACCTGATCCCAGGCCTCCACTGGCATGTCAACGGCCGGGACGCTCGGAAACAGTCCGGCGTTGTTCACCCAGACGCTCAGCTGGCCCACGGAATTCGACGCCTCGGCAGTCGCAGCGGCAACGGATGCCTCGTCGGTCACGTCCATACGCACGCCGACGGCCTCGACGTTGAACCGCTCGCGAATTGAGCGGGCACTGTCGCGTGCGAGGTCTTCGTTGAGGTCAGCGAGCACGACGTTCGCGCCGGCTTCGGCCAGACGTTCGGCTATGGCCCGTCCCAGCCCTTGGGCGGCGCCGGTCACCAGCGCACTGCGGCCCCTGAGGGAGATCAGGTCCTGAATCGGACGATTAGAAACATCGGGGAAGGGAAAGGGCACGGCAGCCTCCTTGGTGATGATGGACGTAGTTATGACAGGGTATGACATAACAGCGCGTGTACCAAGTATGTAGCGTGTAGGCATGGAGCCAAAAATTGTACGCATCGGTCGGCCGCCGAAGGCCGACCCTGAGGCATTGCGCTCCCGATTGCTCACGGTCATTGAGCGTGATGGCTATGAGCAGGTCTCGATGGGAGCGCTTGCGGACACCGTCGGAATGAGTGTTCGCACGCTGCACCGATACTTCCCCGGCAAGGCGGATATAGTGTGGGGCGGAATCGAGACCTCGATCGATGCCCTCACCGAGGAGCTCCGGAAGGCAGGCGATTCGCTCCCGGTCATCGAAACCGTCTCTCACGTTGTCGCGTGCGTCTTTGAGCGCAACGCAGATGACCTCGCCACGATGAGAGCGCGGCTGCGGCTCATCGCACTTTCCCCTGAGCTTCGAATGAACCGGTCGGCAACATTCGAAGGATGGCGTCAGGCGATCATCGAGTTCATCGCTCTGCGCCGCAACGAACCAGTGGATAGCCTGGTCGCCGTCGCCGTAGGGGCGGCAATCCACACGGCGATCATAGAGGCATTGAGCTGGTGGGCGTTGGAGCCCGATATCGCCGAGCCTGCTAGCTGCGTTGCTGACGCGCTCAACGGTCTGAACACCATGGCAGGAACGACACATTCGGTCGACTGACGTAAATCGGAGGCTGGGCATCAGCCGTGCGTATTCGATCAAAAGCGAGTCGCGCCCGAAAGAAAAATACATAACTGCATATACGCTTCGATCCCTGTCATAGCGGGCGGTTCGGCAGGCGCGAGACCTCAGATCCGCGTAATTCCGGGCATCTCGGTTGGACGCGCCGGAACCCGGTTGATACGTTGTTAGACGGCCTTCGGGCCAATAACCAGTCCGCGACCACGCCGGCACCAGCACCATCGGCTGCCCGTGGCCGTATGGTGCACCAAGGTTGGCGGCGGTCCCATGACCACGCCCGCTCCGAGAGTTCGAGTCGCCCTGGCCCGTGCGCGTTGAATCGCGCAGCCAGTGCTTGATGGGTAACCGGAGCATGTCTTGGACACCCGGCCGACAGAAACGAAAACCCACAGCGCACAGCAATTCGCGTTTGGGGTGGAGTCACGTGTCCGACAAGATCGCAATCTCAGCAGAACACCTGTACAAAGCATTTGGGCGAAAGCCCAAGGAAGTAGTCAAGAAACTAGAGGCCGGAGCAAACCGCTCGCAGCTCACGAACCTCGGAACGGCCGCCGTCATCGACGCCTCATTCGAGGTCAAGGCCGGCGAGATCTTTGTGGTCATGGGCCTGTCAGGCTCTGGCAAGTCGACCCTGATCCGGATGCTGAACGGCCTGCTCGAGCCCACATCTGGCTCGGTCAGCGTGATGGGCACGCCCATCAGCGGAATTCCGCCGCAGAAGCTCCGCGAGGTGCGCCGCCAGAACATCTCCATGGTGTTCCAGCACTTCGCCCTGCTCCCGCACCGCACGGTGCTCGACAATGCCGCATACGGCCTGGAGATCCAGGGCGTCCCCCTCGAAGAGCGTCGCGCACGCGCACAGGCGATCGTCGAGCGCGTTGGACTTGCCGGCTGGGAAGACAAGCTGCCCAGTGAGCTGTCGGGCGGCATGCAGCAGCGCGTCGGCCTTGCTCGCGCCCTCGCCAGCGATACCGACATCCTGTTGATGGATGAGGCATTCTCCGCCCTCGACCCGCTGATCCGTCGCGAGATGCAGGAACAGCTCATCGAGCTGCAGTCAGAGCTCGGCAAGACGATCATCTTCATCACCCACGACCTCAACGAGGCCATGTTCCTCGGCGACCGCATCGCGGTCATGCGCGACGGACGCATCGTGCAGGTCGGCACCCCAGACGACATTCTCACTGACCCAGCGAATGACTATGTCGCCCAGTTCGTCCAGGATGTCGACAGGGCCCGCGTTCTCACCGCCTCCGGCGTCATGGAGCCAGCGAAGTCCGTCGTGTCAGCATCGGCCGGCCCGCGTGCGGCGCTTCGCGCCATGCGCGACCTGCAGACGTCGGCTGCATTCGTGGTCGGCAACGGCCGCAAGCTCATCGGCGTGGTCCGCGACAAGGACGTGATGCGCCAGGTGAAGGCCGGCGAGACCGACCTCGGCCTCATCGTCCGCAACGACGTGGCGACCATCGGCCCAGACGCGCACCTCAGCGACATGTTCGAGCTCTCCGTCGAAAGCGTGCTCCCGGTAGCCGTGGTCGACGACAAGCAGCGCCTGCTCGGTGTCATCCCCCGCATCACCCTGCTCGCCGCACTCGGAAACGTCTCGACGAACACAGATGAGATCGCCGTTGTCGAGCCCCCTGCCACGTATTCGATCGACGTGATCACCGAAACACTGCGGGAGACGGCACCCGCCGCTGCCGCCGCCGCGATTGCCGCAGAGGCGGCCGGCCCCACCCAAGCGCCAACCATGGCTGAAGGAGGTTCACGATGACCGACATCCGTCTTCCCATCGGCACCTGGGCTGAAGCCTTTGTGCAATTCATCACCGACGTCTTCCAGCCGGTCTTCAACGTGATCAGCATGGTCTTCGGCGGCTTCTACGAGGGCGTCGACTTCGTACTGCAAGCCCCGCCGTTCTGGATTCTCATTGTTCTCATCGCCGCTCTTGGCGTCTGGGCGCGTGGCTGGCTCTTCGGAGCTGGCACCGTTGTCGGACTGCTGCTGATCGCCGGTGTCGACCAGTGGGCCAACGCCATGGACACCCTGGCGCTCGTGCTCGTTGCCGCCATCATCGCGATCATCATCAGCGTGCCGCTCGGCATCCTGGCTGCGCGGTCACAGACAGCGTCGAAGATCCTGAAGCCCGTCCTGGACTTCATGCAGACGATGCCAGCATTCGTCTACCTGATTCCGGCGCTCATCCTGTTCCGCGTTGGTGTCGTTCCCGGCATCGTCGCGACCATCATCTTCTCGCTGGCCCCCGGCGTGCGCATGACAGAACTCGGAATCCGTGGCGTTGACAAGGAAGTTGTCGAAGCCGGACACGCTTTCGGCGCCTCACCGCGTCGCATCCTGCGCCAGATCCAGCTGCCACTTGCGGCACCGACCATCATGGCCGGCGTCAACCAGGTGATCATGCTGTCGCTCTCGATGGTTGTCATCGCCGGCATGGTCGGCGCCGGCGGACTGGGAGGCCAGATCGTTCAGGCCCTCAGCCGCATCGACGTTGGACTCGGTTTCGAAGCCGGTCTCTCCGTCGTCATCCTCGCCATCCTGCTCGACCGCCTCACGGCATCCCTCGGCGCCCCCAGCCCGAAGCGCATCTTTGCGCGGTCGGCTGCGAAGGCCGTTGCGGTTGCCGGCGCACCGGCACGGCGCATGCGCAAGGGGCTCATCGCCACCGGCGTTGTCGTCGTCGTTGCAGCCCTGGCCGTCACCGGCTTCGTGACGTCGAACTCCGGCCCGGCATCCGCTGGACCAGAGAACGGCGACAAGAAAGACCTCTCCATCGCGGTCTTCAACGGCTGGCCGGAGGGCGAGGCCGCCTCGTACCTCTGGAAGAGCATCCTGGAAGACAAGGGATACAACGTCGAGCTCGAGTACGCGGATGCCGGCACGGCGTATGTCGGACTGAGCACAGGAGACTATGACGTTGTGCTCGACTCCTGGTTGCCGACCACCCACAAGGCCTACATGGAGCAGTACGGCGACAAGCTCGTCGACCTGGGTTCGTGGAACGAGGATGCGGCCAACTTCATCGCGGTGAATGCGGATGCCCCCATCGATTCACTGGAGGAGCTCGCGGCCAATGCCGACCTGTTCGACAACCGCATTGTCGGTATCGAGCCGGGCGCCGGTCTCACCGATGCCACAGAGCAGAACGCCATTCCGCAGTACGGACTGGGCGGCATGGACTTCGTCACGTCGTCCACACCGGCCATGCTCTCAGAGCTGAAGGCCGCCATGGCCTCCGGCGAGAACATTGCCGTCACCCTGTGGGCGCCGCACTGGGCCTACGACGAGTTCGACCTGAAGAACCTGGCAGACCCGAAGGGCGCACTGGGCACGACAGAGTCGATTCACTCCATCGGCAGCCTGGCGTTCACGGAGGACTTCCCCACCCTCTCGTCATGGATCAAGAACTTCACGCTTGACTCCGATCGACTGTATGAGCTCGAGAACGTCATGTTCAACGGTGACGCAGCCGGCGCCGGCGACTACGCCCCGATCGTGAAGGACTGGATCGCCGAGAACCAGGACTACGTGGACAGCCTCACGAAGTAGCTGATCCCGCCGGGACGCACCGGCGTTCCGCAGCAACGGCAAACCCCCGCACCCGAAGCTTCGGGTGCGGGGGTTTGTCGTCGTAGGGGGGTGTCGCCGGCGGGGGTGTCGCCGGCGGGAGTGTCGCCGGCGGGAGTGTCGCCGGCGGGAGTGTCGCCGGCGGGA
>NZ_JBYHFS010000007.1:0-798 GCF_057669685.1 Leifsonia sp. Y878
CCCCGCTGGTCGAGGAGCGAGCGCCAGCGAGCGTCTCGAGACCCTCCTCCCAGTGCCAGCCAGCCTGCCAGCCAGCCTCCAGTGCCAGCCAGCCTCCAGTGCCAGCCAGCCTCCAGTGCCAGCCAAGCTCCAGTGCCAGCCAGGCAGGCTAGTGCGCCATCCACTGCATGAGGAAGTTCGTGAGGGACGCGCCTCGACGTTCGACGCGCTGCGCACGCACCACCTCGAAGCCGTGATGCTCGAAGAAGGGGCGCGCTGTGACGCTCGCTTCGACGGTGAGGGTGGTGATCCCATTGGCGTGTGCAATTGACTTCATGCGGGCAAGCAACGCGCTGGCGACTCCACGTCTGCCGGCATCCGGGTCGACGAACATCATGTCGATATGCCCGGCGTTGTCGATATCGGTGAAACCGATGACCGATCCTGCTCGCTCAGCGACCCAGGTGTTCGAGGCTGACCGCCTCGTCGTCCAGACGACCTGATCGATGTCGTCGGAGGCCCACGCCGCGATCTGCTGCGCGTCGTAGTGCTCAGAGGCCGACACCCTGATCGCGCGCAGGAAGACACCGAGCGTCGCAGCGCCGTCGGCAGCGACGAACGGCCTGATCGAGATGGGGGAGTCATTCATATCGGGCAACGGTATCGTGCGCCCCGCTGGTGGAAGAGGCCGCCCGATGTCACTTCGGGCGGAGTTTTTGCGACACGCCGGGCGCAACCGGCACCTGCGCGCGGCGTGTCACATTTTCTCCGCTTGAACCCACCCCCGGTGGTCGAGGAGCGAGCGCCAGCGAGCGTCTC